>CAWHJT010000010.1:0-50201 GCA_963829735.1 uncultured Actinomycetes bacterium | reverse complement strand
GGTCGCTCGATGGCCCGCCTGACGCTGGGCATGGCCTGGCGCGGCCTGCGGGGTCGGCCCGCCCGCGCGGGGGTAGCGCCACCGGCGGAGACCGCTTAGGGATCGCACGCGGCGTAGACGGCATCCACACACGCGGGCAGGTCCATCTCTTCCCCGTGCCCGTGAGGATGGTGTCGTGGTCGATCTCGCGCCCCGTCATCGTGTTACAGGTGCGGAGCTTCTGAGGCGAGCCGCGCGGCAGCTTTGGCGCATTTCGCAGCCGGCGACCCCTTGAGTCGCGGAAAGCAAGCTCTCCGTCGGGCTGCCGCTCCACCGAGCACCCGCCCCGATGTGCGCCGCGATCTCATGCTCGAGCTGCTCGAGGGGCAGCTCGGAGAGCGCGACTTGGCCGGCATCGGCGTCCGTTGGTCGATACATACGAACATATGTTCCCATACGCGGCGGACGGAAACCGAGCACCGCTTGAGCTCCGGCTTAGGACCTCCTTCCACACTTGAGCAATGGAAGTTCTCGAAATCGTCTCGGTGGTGGCGATTCTGGTCGCCGCCATCGTCATCGGTGGCATCTGGATGGCCACCGTGCTCCACTGGCTGCGGAGCAGCGATCCGCTCTCCTGAGCGTCGCGCCTACTGGCTCAGCGCGGCGCGCAGCGACTGCTTGAAGGATTTGGTGGTTTCGAGGACGGCGGTCGGCTCGTAGCCGCAGTGGGCCATGCAGTTGTCGCAGCGCGGGTCGCGGCCGCGGCCGTACTTGTCCCAGTCCGTGGTTTCGACGAGTTCCTTGTAGGTCTTGGCATAGCCGTCGGCCATCAGGTAGCAGGGGCGCTGCCAGCCGAAGACTCCGTAGCTCGGGATGCCCCAGGCCGTGCACTGGTAGTCCACCTTGCCCTCGAGGAAGTCGAGGAAGAGCGGCGTGTGGTTGAGGCGCCACTTCTTGCGCCGGCCGTCGGCGAAGGCGGCGCTGAACAGCTCGTGCGTCTCCTTGACGCCGAGGAAGTGGTCCTGGTCCGGGGCCTTCTCGTAGGCATAGGCGGGCGAGATCATCATCTGGTCGACCTCGAGCTCGTCGTTGATGAAGTCGAGGACCTGGCGCACCGTGTCGGGGGAGTCGTGGGTGAAGAAGGTGGTGTTGGTGGTCACCCGGAATCCCTGCGCCTTCGCTGCCTTGATCGCCGAGACGGCCTTGTCGAAGACGCCCTCGCGCTCCACTGACGCGTCGTGGCGCTCGCGCATCCCGTCCAGGTGGATCGCCCAGGCGAAGTAGGGGGACGGCTTGAAGAGGTCGAGCTTCCTCTCCATCAGCAGCGCGTTCGTGCACAGGTAGACGAACTTCTTGCGGTCCATGAGCTGCCGCGTGATCTCGTCGATCTCCGGGTGGATGAGCGGCTCACCGCCGGCGATCGAGACCATCGGCGCACCGCTCTCCTCGATCGCGGCGATCGCCTGCTCCACCGGCATCCGGCGCCGCAGCACGTGGTCGGGGTGCTGGATCTTGCCGCAGCCCGAGCATGCGAGGTTGCACTGGTACAGCGGCTCGAGCTCCACGAGGAGCGGGAACTTCTCCCTCCTGGCGAGGCGCTGGCGGGCCAGGTAGCTGGCGGTCCTAAGGCTCTGTCTGAGTGGAACGGCCATTGGTGGTAGATCCTTTCAGCTCGGCCGGCAGGCCGAAGCGCACATTCTCGCTGATCCCGCCGTTCTCCATCACGTCGAGCGGTCCGAGCGCTGACAACGAGGCTACGAGGTCCTGCACGACACGCTCCGGCGCCGATGCGCCGGCCGTCACTCCGACCGTCCGCGCGCCCGCCAGCCAGCACGGATCGACGTCTCCGATGCCGTCGACGAGGCGCGCCGGACAGCCCGCCCGCTCGGCCACCTCGACGAGCCGCAACGAGTTCGACGAGTTCGACGAGCCGACCACGAGGATCGCGTCGCACGTCGAAGCGAGCTCGCGCACCGCGTCCTGGCGGTTCTGGGTCGCGTAACAGATGTCGTCCGTCCTGGGCCCGGTGAGGCCGGGGAAGCGGTCGCGCAGCTCGTCAACGATCTCGCTCGTCTCGTCTACCGCGAGGGTCGTCTGGGTGAGGTAGGCGACGCGATCGGGGTCCTCGGCCTCGACCGCGCGCGCCTCGTGCAGATCCTCGACCAGGCGGATGGACTCGGGCGCCTCACCCATGGTCCCCTCGATCTCGTCGTGGCCGGCGTGCCCGACGAGCATGATCGTGTAGCCGGCCGCGCTGAACCGCCTGGCCTCCGCGTGGACCTTGCTGACCAGGGGGCAGGTGGCGTCGATCACGTTGAGGTCGCGGCCCCGGGCCGCTCGCCGGACCGCGGGGGAGACGCCGTGGGCGGAGAACACCACCCGCGCGCCCTCGGGCACCTGCTCGACCTCGTCGACGAAGATCGCTCCACGGTCCTCCAGCTCGCGGACGACGTGGGTGTTGTGGACGATCTGCCTGCGGACGTACAGCGGCGGCCCGTAGCGCTCCAGCGCTCGCTCGACGACCTCGATGGCGCGCTCCACGCCCGCGCAGGACGCGCGCGGGCTCGCGAGGACCACGCGGCGCTCACCGGTGGCGTCGCTCCACTGGCTGAGCGCGGCGGCCACGCGGGCGAGGGTCCGGTGGGCCCGTAGGGCCCCCGTGACCGTGGCGAGGGGGCGATGTAGCCCCCGCTCGTGGGTATCGAGCACGGTGCGCACAGCCGCCCATGGGCGGCCCGCACAGCCGCGCGCGAGCCAAGCCGATTCCATGTCCACGGCCATGGCGCCGGCCGCAGCAAGGCGCTCGCGCTCCGCTCCGAAGACGAGGCGTGGGACCGACACGAGCGGCCCCGTGTGGACCCGAAGGCCAGCACGGCGCAGCATCGACGCCACGAGCTCGGTCGCCGCGCACTCGACCGGCTCGTCCGCGCCGCGAACCTCGGTTGCCACGACGACGTCCCCGGGCTCCAGCTCGGGCGAGAGCCCGCCCGCGAACCCGGTGAGCGCCACCACGTTCCCGTCCACGTGGCCAAGCTGTCCGGCGGCCCGCCGCGCGGCCCGCCGCCCGACCCCGGTGCGCACCACGCTCGCGCCCGGGGCGCCGCGGCGAACCGCGTGCGCCTCGAAGCGCATCGGCGCGGCTACCACGAGCCCCTCACCGCGCCTCCGGCTCACGCGGTCACCTTCACGCGCTGCGAGGCCGGATGGCCTCGGAGGGCCTCGCGGGCGGCGGCGAGCCCGCTCCGCACGGCGCCCTCCATCGTCGCCGGCCATCCCGTCGCCGTCCATGCCCCTGCGATCGCCAGGCCGTCGATCCTCGTGCGCTGCCCTGGCCGAAGTCGGCCGACGCCTGGGACCGCGCGGAAGGTCGCGTTGTGCTCGCGCACCACCTCGAAGCGCTCGACCCTGGCGCCCCGAGCCCGCGGCAGGAGCTCGGCGAGCGCGGGCAGAAAGCGGTCGCGAAGCTCGTCCCGCCTCATCTGGGCCGCCCGATCCGCGCCGGAGAGCGAGATCGCCAGATGCTGCCCTTCTGCGAGCCCGCTCTCGCCCGTTCGGTCGAACAGCCACTGCACGGGCGAGCGCACGCCGGCAGCGAGCTCGAAGTCGGTTACCTGTCGGTCGTAGACGACATGGAGGTTCACGATCGGGGAAGAGCCGAGTCGCTCGAGGCGAGGGGGCTCGTCGAGCGCGCCCTCCGGGAGGACGCCTTCCGCTCGCGTGTGCGGCAGCGCCACGACCACGCCGTCGGATTCCAGGGTCTCCTCGGCGCCGATGACCGCGAGCTCGCCGGAACCCGTGGCCTCGACCCGCTCGGCGCGCCAGCCGGTGCGGACGTCAACCCCCGCCGACCGGAGCGCCCGGGCGCTCGGCTCGCCGTGGATCGCCGAAAGGGGCAGCCGGGCGTAGCCCACGTCGCCCGCCGCGGCGTCGTGCAGGAGCCCCGTCTGGAAGACGAAGGCGGCCATCGCCAGCGACGCCTCGTCCGCGGGGAGGTTGAGGGTCGGCAGCGCGATCAGGTTCCAGAGCGCGTCGACGGCGTTCGGCGACTGACCGTGCTCGGCGAGCCAGTCGCCGAAGGTCCGGGAGTCCAGGCCGCCCTCCGGGACGTCGAGGCGCGAGAGCTCGAGGGCGGCGCGGGCGGCGCGCGCCCGCTCGCCCAGGGAGAGGTGACCGTAGCTCGCCAGGGCCCGGGTCAGGTGCAGCGGGGCCGGCAGCGGGGAGCGCCGCAACCACTCCACCTGGCCACCCGGAGCGATGACCGGAATCTCCAGGCGCGGCTGGAGTGTGGTGGCGGATGCCGTGCCGAGCCTCGCGAGCAGGGCTCGATACGCGGTGCAGCACCGGAGGAAGACGTGCTGGCCGTTGTCCAGGACCATGCCGTCCCGCTCGAAGGAATAGGCGGCGCCGCCGAGCCGCGGGCGGACCTCCACCAGCGTCACCTCGGCACCGGCATCGGCGCAGGACAGCGCCGCCGCGATTCCCGCGAGGCCACCGCCGACGACTGTGACGCGCCGGTCGCTCATGCGCCGGCCCCCGCGAGGCTGCGAGCCGCGACCCACGCCTTCTCCCAGGCCGGCAGCGAGACGCGCCGGCTGAGGACCTGCTGCGGGTCGCGATCGATCTGGCTCAGGATGCGGCGGTAGATGCCGGTCATCGCGCGCACGCATGCCTTCGACCGTGCGTCGAGGAGGGGCAGGAGCTGGAGCCCTCGCGCGAACCACTCGCGCCCGCGCGTGGCCTCGAAGCGGATGAGCTCCGTGGTGGCCTCGGGAGGCGAGCTCTCCAGGTCGTCCGCGCAGCCGAAGCGCCGGAGGTCCTCTGCGGGCAGGTAGACGCGCCCGCGCTGGTAGTCCTCGCGCACGTCGCGAAGCACGTTCGTGATCTGCATCGCGACCCCGAGATCGTCGGCCAGCGGTACCGCCCGCTCCATGTCGGAGGCGCCGAAGATCCCGACGCAGACGCGCCCGATCGACCCGGCGACGGCCCTGCAGTAGACGACCAACTCATCGAAGGAGGCGAACCGGGTGCCCTCGACGTCCATCTGGACGCCGTCGAGGAGATCGGTGAACGACTCCCGCGGCAGCGGGAAGCGGGCCTGCGAGTCGGCGAGCGCGACGATCACCGCGTCATCCGGATCGCCCTCGGTGAGCGCCCTTCGGGTCGCGGCGAGGTCGGCGAGCTTGCGCTCCGCCGGGAGGCTGCCGTCGCCGATGTCGTCGACGCGGCGGGCGTACGCGTACACGGCCGACATCGCGCGGCGCTTGTCGGCGGGCAGCAGGCGGATGCCGTAATAGAAGTTGGCTGCCGCCTCCCTCGTCACCCGCTCGCAGATCCGGTAGGCCTCCCTCGTCTCCATATGCCTAGATAGGGCTCGCGGTTCGAACCAGGGCCGCGATGCGGTCCGGCCACGATGGACGGGGAGGACTATCGGAGGCTGCGAAATCGGCGCGCTCGATCGCGGCGAGCGCCGCCCGGCCGCCGGCGACGAAGGCCGTGATGGCAAGGCGCTGGCGCCCTGGGAGGCTCGTGATCAAGGGCTCCCCGCGATCGAAGAGCCTGCGGGCGCGCTCGACCTCGAACGCCATTAGGGTGCGGACGCGCTCGGGCGACGGCGAGGTGGTGAGGTCGTCGGGGCCTACGACGAACCGCTCGAGGTCCTCCTGCGGGATATAGACGCGGCCGCGAGCCATGTCCTCGCGGACGTCCTGAAGGTGCTCGGTTACCTGGAGCCCGCTGCAGATCGCGTCGGAGAGCTCGATCCGCTCGGGCGTGGCCGCGCCGAAGACGTGTAGGACCATGCGGCCGACCGGGTCGGCGGACAGGGCGCAGTAGGTGAGGAGGTCGTCGAAGGTCGCGTAGGAGCTCACCGCCTGGTCCCTGCGGTTGGCCTCGACGATGCGGTGGAGCGGCTCCGGGGGAATGTCCGACTCGCGCGCCGTGGCCGCCATCCTGCGCAGGGCCGGATGGTCCGGGCTCTCGCCGGCGTAGATGCGGTCGATCTGGGAGTCGAGCCAGTCGAGCAGCGCGAGCCGGTCGCCGGGCACCTCGTCCCCCACCTGGTCGACGAGGCGTGCGAAGCCATAGATGGCCAGGAGCGATTCGCGGAGCCGGGGGCCGAGCAGGCGGCTGGCGACCGGGAAGTTCTCACCTCCCGCATGGGCCATGATCTCGTCCGACCCGGGCACTCCGGCCGGAGCGCCCGGGCGCTGCTCCGCTGGGTTCGTCACCGCCCCGGCGGATGCCCCCCCACCCACGGCCTAGCCCTTCTCGCCGGCCGCCGCCCAGCGCCCGAGGGCCATCACCGGGAAGCTCAGCCTGTACAGGTGGTAGTTGATGTAGAAGTGGCCGGGGAAGCCGGTGCCCGTGTATTCCGGCTCGTCCCAGGTCCCATCGGAGCGCTGGCTTTCGACCAACCACGCCAGCCCTCGCTCGACCGCGTCGGTGCGCTCGCCGAGGGCATGCAGCGCGATCAGCGCCCAGGCCGTCTGCGAGGCCGTGCTGGGGCCCCGGCCGATCCACGCGTCGTCGTCGTACGAGCGGCCGTCCTCGCCCCAGCCCCCGTCGGGGTTCTGGATCCGCTCGAGCCATTCCGCCGCGCGGCGCAGGCGCGGGTCGCTTCGCGGCACGCCGCAGTCGACGAGGCCGGGGACCGCGGCGCCGGTGCCGTAGACGTGGTTGATCCCCCACCGGCCGAACCAGGAGCCGCCGTCCTCCTGCTCGTCAAGCAGATAGGAGATGCCCTCGCGGACGGCCGGCGCGTCCGCGAGGCCCTCGCCGGCGAGCATCTCGAGTACGTGCGCGGTGACGTCGGCGCTGGGCTCGTCGATCACCTCGCCGAAGTCGCAAAACGGGATGTCGCGGCACATCTCCCGCACGTTGTCGGCGTCGAAGGCGCCCCAGCCGCCGTTGCGGCTCTGCATCCCGACGGTCCACGCGGTGCCGCGGCGGATCGCGTCATCGACGCGCTCGGGCTGCGGATGGCGGACCCGGCGGAGCGCGATCACGACCTCGGCGGTGTCGTCGATGTCCGGGTAGTGGTCGTTGTCGAACTCGAACGCCCAGCCACCCGGGTCGAGCTTTGGGCGGCGGACCGCCCAGTCACCCTTGATCCGGACCTCCTCATCGAGCAGCCAGTCGGCGGCCGCGACGAGGGCGGGGTCGTCGGCGTCTGCGCCTGCGTCGGTGAGCGCGATCATCGCCAGCGCCGTGTCCCAGACGGGTGACTGGCATGCCTCCAGGCGCCGCACGTCGCCCTCGTTGATCAGAAACCGCTCGATGCCGTCGAGGCCTCTCTTCATCGCGCCGTCGTTGACGTCGTGGCCGCGGAGGGACAGCGCCATGAGCGAGTAGACCCAGGGCGGCTGGATCCCACCCCAGGACCCGTCTGCCTCCTGCCGGTCGAGGACCCAGCGCTCCACCCGCTGCATCGCCAGGCGGCGGAGCGGCTTCAGGGGATGGCGCTCATAGAGGCGGCCGGCCCGGTCCAGCCACAGCAGGACGCGCCCCCGGAACGTGCGTGGCCGCGGCTTCACCGGGCGCCCGGTTCGAAGCTCGGAGAGGTCGAACGGCAGCGGGCGCACGGGGCGCTCGGCCCGCACGATCGTGAGCGCGGCGATCGTCTGGCGCGCCCAGCAGGCGAAGTCGTAGATGTTCAGGGGGACCCACGGGGGGAGGAAGATCAGCTCCGGGGGGAGGGCCGGGACATCGTCCCAGTCCCAGAGCCCGAAGAGGGCGAGCCAGATGTGCGTGAACACGCGCGCGTTCTCGATGCCCCCGGCGGCGAGCACGGATTCGCGGGCGGCGGCCATGTGGGGCGCGTCCGGCGGATCGCCGGCGAGCCTGAGCGCCGCGTAAGCCTCGACCGTCGTGGAGAGGTTCGCGGGTGCCCCGTGGAAGTTCGCCCAGCTCCCGTCCTCGCGCTGCTGCGAGCGGATCCAGTTCGCGGCGCGCTCGATCGTCCGCTCGTCGCCGATGCCGAGAAACTCGCGCAGCAGGAGGTCCTCTGCGTCCATGGTCACGTTGGTCGCGAGCTCAGCCTTCCACCAGCCAGCCGGATCCTGGAGTGAAAGCAGGTGGCGGCGTCCGCGCGCGAGTGCGTCCTGGGTCCCCTCCACGACCTGGGCTTCGGCTTGAGCTGTGGACGCAGGTTGCACCAGTTCACCCCTCGGGCGTGCGAAGCCTACTCGTCGGCGTGGTGGAAAAGCCCGCTCGCAGTGCCGAAATCAGGCGACGAGCACGTACAGCCGGTAGCGCCCGATCTCGAGCTCGTCGCCGTCGCGAAGGGGGGTCCACTCGACGCGCTCGCCGTTGACGAAGAGCCCGTTGAGGCTTCGGTCGTCGAGCGCCCGGAGCTCGTTCTCCGGCGTGCGCACGATCAGCGCGTGGCGGCGTGACACCGTCGCGTCGTCCAGTCGCACGTCGGCGGCGGTGCTGCGGCCGATCCTGGTCCAGCCGGTCTCGAGCTCGATGACGACCGGCTCACCGTCATCCTCGTAGGCGACGTAGCGCCCGGTCTCCTCGAGGCCCTCGCGCACCTCGTCGAGCCAGGTCGGGAGCGTCGGCGCAGGGGAGATGGCCTCGGTGTCGAGCGTCCGCGACTCGAAGAGCGACGCCCGCCGGAAGCGGGTCTCGCCGCAGGCGGGGCAGCTGGGAACATCGTCGTCGAGCTCGAGCACGACGGAGTAGCCGCAGCCCACGCAGACCAGCGATCCTGCTGCCAGCTCTCGTGACTCGCGAACTTTGAATCCTTCGTCTACCAGCAAAGCTCCACCCTCTCCGCTCGCGGCGATTTTAACTACGGGCGATTGGTGCCCGTTGTCACAAGGGCCGAAACGTCCGCAAATTGGAAGATTGCCGACCCGATCCGGCAATAGAATCGCGCGCCTCATGGGCCCAATCTCGGTTACGAGGGCGATCGACGCACCGCGTGGACGCATCTTCGACCTGCTCTCCGACCTCGCCAACCGGCCCGCGTTCACCGACCACTTCATCGGGGACATCCGTTTGGAGCGGTTCGAGTCGGCGGGGGTGGGTGCCGCCGCCCGCATGCGCATCGCGAGGGGCGGCCTCTGGATGGAGACCGTGATCGTCGAGGCGGAGCGCCCCTACCGGATCGGTGAGCAGGGCAAGGGCGGGCGCCTCGATCGGATCCCGATCCTCACGGCCTGGGAGATCGTCGAGGGCCCGAGCACGGCCGGCTCCGAGGTGACCCTTCGGTTCGGCACCCAGCCCTCGCACCCGGTCGATCGCGTGCACGAGCTCTGGAGGGGAGAGCGGTACTTTCGCCGCCAGTGGTCGACCGCCCTGGCGCGCCTCAAGGACCTGACCGAGTCCGGCCGACCCGGCGAGCGCGCGTCGATCGCCGGCGGCGCCCGGGTTCCGGTGACGTAGCGGGACCTCCGATTCAGTCATCTAGACTTCCGCCGCCATGCAGCGCGCCCCGGGCCCCACAACGCGATTCGCCGCAGTCCTCGCGGCGGTCGCGGCGATTGCCGCCGGGGTGGCGCTCTCCGGGTGCGACACAGCTCCCGAGAACGCGGACCAGGTCACCGAGGGCCAGGGAATCAAGATCGATGACCTGCTCTTCAACGTCCAGATCACGCGCGAGCTCAACCCGTTCGACACCGAGGACAAGGCCTACCTCGTGGGCCAGAAGCCGCTCGGGCCGGACGAGTACTACCTCGGCGTCTTCATGCGCGTCCAGAACGAGGGGGACGCCTCGACGCAGGTGCCGACCGACATGAGCGTCGTCGACACCGTCGGCGACACCTTCAAGCCGCTTCCGAGCGACAGCCTGTTCGCCCTGAGGCTGGGCGACACCCTCCACGGGGGCGACCAGCTGCCCGAGGGCGAGTCCGTCGCCGCGAACGGGCCGATCCAGGGCTCGATGGTCCTGTTCCGCATTGACAGCTCCGCGATTCAGGACCGGCCGCTCACGCTGCACATCAAGACGTCCACCGGCTCGACCGGCGAAGTCGAACTCGATATCTGAGCCGGGCTCAGCCCGATCCGAACGCCGACGCCATCACCTGGCGGACGATTGGCGCCGCCACGGTGCCGCCGTCGCCGGACGCGTTCACGACCATGGCGGCGACCGCGAGCTTGGGGTCGCCGGCCGGAGCGAACGCGGTGAACCAGGCGTCGATCCGCTGCTGACCCGACCCCGTGGCGCCGTTACCCGTCACCGGTCCGAGCTCGGCGGTTCCGGTCTTGCCCGCCACCTGGATCCCGGGCAGCGCGGCGGCCGTGCCGGTGCCGTTCTCAACCACGCCGATCATGAGACCGCGGAGCGTCGTCGCGATGGGAGTCGAGGTGACCCGTGACGGCTTCACATCCGATTGAAGCGCGCGGTCCGTCACCAGCGAGGTGGGGGAGATCACGCCGCCGTTGCCGATCGCCTGGGCGATGGATGCCATCTCGAGCGGCGTTGCAAGCACCTCGCCCTGACCGATCGCCGTAACCGCCAGGTCGACGTCGTTCGGGATGTCCTTCGGCAGCGTGCTGGAGGGGATTCCGGCCGCCTTGAGCGCCGGTTCCTCGTAGAGGCTCGGCGGCGAGTTGAAGCCGTAGCGCTCGGCGGTGTCGACCATGCCCTTCGAGCCGACCTTGGGCCCCAGCGGCACGAAGACGCTGTTGCACGATTCGGCGAACGCCTCCGCGAAGCTCCCGCCGCACGCCTCCTGGTTGGCGTTGTCGATCTGCCTGCCATCGACCGTGGTCGAGGTCTGGATCGGGAAGGTGTCGCTGACCTTCACGTCCCCGCTCTCGAGCGCAGCCGTCGTCGTCACGAGCTTGAAGGTGGACCCGGGCGGCTGCGGCGCCGAGAACGCGATCCCGGCGACGGCCCGCACCTCCCCGGTGCGAGCATCCAGCGCCACGACCCCGCCGTAGGTGCTGCCCAGGGCGGCGACCGCGGCGCGCTGGAGGTCTGGGTCGATGGTCGTGTGGACCGCCTTGCCCGGGATCGGCTTGCTCGACGCCAGCACCCGGCCGCCGGCAGCCGGCTTCTTGCCGCCCGACGCCACGGCTACGAGCTCGCCCCCTGGATGCCCGGCAAGCCGTTGGTTGAACGCCAGCTCGAGCCCGCTTGAGCCGGTCGGGCTCCCTGGCGGGAACCCGAGCTTGGCGAGCTCTGGCTCCTGCTTGGCCTTCGGCACGGAGACGCTCCCCGCCACCGCCGTGGCGGCGCTTCCCAGGGGCGACGTCCGGGCGTCGGCCGGGCCCTCGGCAAGCGGCGTCCCGCCCTTGGCGAGGATCGGAGCCCGCTTGGGGACGATCGTGTGGCGCACGAGCCGTTCACCGGGCCGCAGGCCGGGGAACACCAGGTCGGGGGCCCAATCGACCTTGCCGCCGTCGAGCGGGAGCGCGATCTTGCGCGAGATGTTCCCGAAGGCGTTGGTGTGCAGCGTCACGGGGAGGAGCGCGCCCGAGTCCGTCTTCGACGCTTCACCGGTGTCGACGCTCCGGATCGTCGCCGTTTTCTCGGCATCCTCGTAGTCGGCCGTGAAGCTCTTGAGCGAATACTGGCGCGCCGCCGAAGCGGAGATCTCCGCGTACATGCGGGAGAAGCTCCCGCTCTGCCAGGCGTCGGCGAACTTCTCGGCGCCGGCCAGGTCGGTGCCTCCTGCGCCGCCTCTGATCAGGCCCGCCACGAACGCCGCCAAAGCCAGCACGGCGATCGGTAGCGCTCGCGTAAGAAGACGACGCCTCCTGGTCGCCTCGGAACTCATATTGCTCAAGCGAGTAGAACGGTAGCCGCCAGATGAACTACGTCGACCTAATCATTGCGGTCTTCGCGGTCGCCTTCGCGGTGATCGGCTATGAGCGTGGCCTGGTCGCGAGTGCCCTCCCCCTGGCCGGGTTCGTGCTCGGAGCCGTCCTCGGTGGCCGGCTCGGCCCCGCGCTGCTCGCGCAGGGCGGTGAGTCTCCATATGCCCCCCTGATCACGGTCGTGTGCGGGTTGCTGGTCGGAACCACGTTCGCCGTGCTCGTGGAGGGCGTCGCCGAGGCGGTGCGGACCCGGGTGCTGCAGCGGGGCGTTGTGGTGCGCCGCATCGACGGGATCGCGGGAGCGCTACTTCTCGGAGCGCTCGGGTTGCTGCTCGCGTGGGCGTTCGGGGCGGCGGCTCTGAACGTGCCGGGGCCAGGCGAGCGCGGGATCCGCGACCAGCTTCAGCGATCGACGATCCTCAGCACCCTCAACGACGTCCTGCCGCCGAGCGGCCCGATCCTCAACCTCCTCCGGCACATCGACCCCGTCCCGGCGGTGACGGGCCCCGAGGCGAAGGTGGGCGCACCCGAGCCCGCGATCGCCCACCAGCCTGCGGTGAGGCGCGCGGGCAGGAGCGTGGTGAAGGTGCTCGGCTCCGCATGCGGCCTTGGGGTCGAGGGATCGGGCTGGGTCGCAGGGCCCGGCCTGGTCGTGACCAACGCCCACGTCGTCGCGGGCGAGGACAGCACGACCGTGACCACCCGGACGGGCACCGAGCTGAACGCCACGGCGGTGCACTACGACACCCACGACGACCTGGCGATCCTGCGCGTTGACTCCCTCGGCCTGCGCCCTCTGAGCATCGTGCCGGAGCCTTCCTCCGGCACGGCCGGCGCCGTGCTCGGCTACCCGGAGAACGGCCCGTTCCACGTGGCGCCCGCGAGGACCGGCAGCACCGAGACGGTCATCAGTCAGGACTCCTACGGTCACGGCCCGATCCAACGCCGGATGACGCCGTTCCGGGGCGAGGTCAGAAGCGGCAACTCCGGCGGCCCGGTCGTCGACGGGTCGGGCCACGTTCTCACCACGGTCTTCGCCTCGGCCAAGGGCAAGGGGCCACCCGCCGGGCTCGGCGTCCCCAACGACGTCGTCAGCCAGGCCCTCCAGGGCCCGCTTGCGCCCGACCGGGACCGGGCCGTGCGCGGCTTAGCCCACCCGGGCCCTTCTGTACTCTGGATCGAGGGTGGAATCAGGGCCTTCGCAAGCCGAGCGCCAAAGGCCACGGCCGCGGGGAAAGCCGGTGCGCGTGTCCCCGGACTTCCATCAGGCCGTGGAGTTCATCGGCAAGCGATGGACCGGCGCGATCCTCTGGGCCCTCTCCGAGCGGGCTCACTACTACGCCGAGCTGACGCAGGTCGTCCCGGGCCTGTCGGATCGGCTGCTGTCGCGCCGGCTGCGCGAGCTCGAGACGGAGGGGCTGGTGGAGCGAAGCGTGCATGCCGGGACGCCGGCGCGCGTGTCGTACGCGCTCACGGAGAAGGGCAAGGCGTTGCGTCCCGCGATTCGGGAGCTGCGCGCCTGGGCGCAGCGCTGGAACGGCACCCACTCCTGAGCTACCAGTCGCGAGGGTTGCCCGGCGGGATCTCGTCGCGGACGAGGACGGCCTCGATGACCTCCACGGGAGTGGGGTCGGTCGTCCGGTGGAAGACGTCGAGCTGGTCGGCGCCGATCGTGCCGAAGGCCGCCTCAACGGCGCGCAGGTACGGGGCGAGGATGACGGCGCCCGGCGGCGGGGTGGGGGCGAAGTTCTCGGGCTTGGCGGTGAAGGTGACTATGCGGTCGAACCCCGTCGCGTCGATCCGAGACGTCGATCCGGTCATAGCGGATCTCGCGGATCGCAAGCCGCTGGAGCTCCGACTCCGTGACCCAGAACAGGACCCCGTTCGGCCCCGCGCCCCCGGGATCGGGCTCGAGGTTCAACCCCACGCAATGGGGCGGGACGGCGCCGGTCTCGGCATGCGCGAAGGTCTTCTCGGTCGCGAGGTTGTCCCGGACCTGAGACCAGCGCCGCCGCCAGCCGGGCAACCTCGCCACGACGACGCCCTCGACCGGGCGCCCGAGCGTCCGCGCGGCGCTGCCGGCGCTGGCGAGCGAGCCGTAGGCGAACAGGCCGATGCGACCGGTCATGCCGCCCACTGGGGCTTCCACGCGGGGGCGCCGCACAGGCGCGCCGCCGCCGGGCAGCCATTGCACAGTGATCGGTGCGGGGAGTTGGTGCGCGCGAAGTCGCCTTCTTGGATTCGCTGGATCAGTCCCTCCAGCCGCTCGCCTGCGGCGCGGATCCCGTCCTCGTCGTAGCGCTCGAGAGCGGTTCGATCCGGCGCCTCCAAAAAGCAGTAGGCGGCGCGCACCGGAGCCGATCCGCCGCTGGCGCGGTGCACAGCCAGTGCGTAGAGGTCGCGCTGCGTCGCATAACGGCTCGCGAGCTCAGCAGGGTCGGCGCCTTCGACCGCGTCCGTCTTGTAGTCCACGACGAGCGGCCCTTCGGTCGTGTCGGCGAGCAGGTCGATCTTCCCGCGGACGATCGCGCCTCCGAGCTCGAGGGTGAACGGGACCTCGGGCCGAAGGTGCGCGTCGCCGGAGGCGAGCTCAGAGCGCAGGCCTGACCGAAGCCAGCCCTCGACCAGGCTCGCCACCCGTTCGTGTGCATCCGGCTCGCCGGCGAGACCCTCGCGGGCGACGACGCGCTCGAGCTCCGCGCTCGGGACGGTGTCCCAGGCCTGCCGGGTGGCGGCCTCGAGCAGCGCGTGCACGGCGTTTCCAACGGCGAGCGATCGCTCTCGCGGCCGAGCTCCGGGTCCAGGAGCTCGTCGCCCTCGTGCTCGTCCGGAGCGCCCGCCTCGCCGTTCTGTGCGGGGCGGTCGAGTGGCGACGCGAGGCCGAGCACGCGCTCGGCGTAGAACCGATAGCCGCAGTCGGCGTAGCGCGCCAGCGCCGAGTAGGAGAGATGGCCGGCGGCCGCTCGCCGAGGTGCCTCCGGGAGAAGCGGCTCTCTCGCCTCGATCGGATCCTGCGGCGCGGGCGCGTCGCCGCCGCGCCGGGCGCGGAGCTCCGCCGCGCGTTCCGGAGCTGGCGCGCTGGATCGCGACTTGGATGCGAGGCTCCGGACCAGCCGCCTCGCCTCCTCCCACCGCCGGGGCTCGCGGCAGGGCCACCTCGCCGTCCTCTCCGGACCAGCCGCGCGTGTGCAATGCCGGCAGGACGAGCTGCAGGGCGCTGTGCGAGCGCGCGCAGCGACTCGGGCGCCTCGTCGGCCGGCAGTCGGCACCTGCCGCTGAGTATCAGGCGCTCCTGTGCGCGGCTCGCCGCGACGTAGACCAGCCGCAGCGCCTCCTCGACCTCGGCGTCCGCCTCGGAGTCGCACAGCTCCACCAGCTCCCAGAGCCGCAGCGGGTCGGCCGCGGCCACCGGGACGCGCATCCCGAATCGGGCCCCGCCCTCCTCGACGAGGTCGGGAGGTCCGCGAAGGCGGCGCCCAGCGTACCCGCGCCCCATGTCGGCGACCGCGACCACCGGGAACTCGAGGCCCTTGGCGGCGTGAACGGTCATCACCCGGACTCCGTCGTGGCCCTCGACTCGCAGCGCGGCCATCCCCTCGCGCTCGTCGCGGCGGGTCCGCTCCTCCGCGAAGTCGAGGAACCCTCGGAGGTCGCGACCGTCGTGCTCCTCGTACTCGGCGGCGAGGCGCATCAGCTTCCGCAGGTTCGCCATGCGCTGCTCGCCGCCGCGCATCGCGAGGATCGCGAGGTCATAGTCGAAGGCCGTGATCACACGGTCGATGAGCGAGTCCAGGGGTCGCAGCGGCGCCTCCGCGCGCAACCCGGCGAGCACACTCCGGAAGCGCTCCAGGCGCTCGGCGTCGGCCTCCGGAATGTCGTCGCGGCCACTCGCCCTCCTCGATGCGTCGGCCAGACGTGGCGCGGCCCCCATCCGGATGGCGGGCCGCGTCCCGGAACAGCCACAGGGCATCCGCCGAGACGCCGCAGGCCGGGGAGGCCAGCGCCCCGAACAGCAGCTCGTCGTCGAGCGGGTTGGCGACGACGCCGAGGAGCCGCAGCGTGTCCTCCACCTGCTGCTGGGACCAGTAGCCGCGCCCGCCGACGACGTACGGGGCCAGCCCGGCCCGGACGAGCGCGTCCTCGAATGCATCTACGTGCGTGAACGCGCGCAGCAGGACGACCATGTCGCCCCGGTCCACCCCGGCGTCGTGGAGCTCCCGCAGGCGCTCCGCCAGAAAGCGCGCCTCGGCGACGTACGAGGGGCTCTTCTCCCCGGGCGGGCGCTGCGAGCTCGATGCCGTCCGCCGTCCAGCCCTTCCCGGACCGGTCATCGCACGTGTCGGTGATCAGGAGCTCGGTCGCCGGGCCTCCCCCCGGCGGCTCGCCGTCCACCTCGAGCCCCGCTTCGAGCGGCACGAAGGGCTCGCCGAACATCACCTGGCCGAGGAAGTCGATCGCGGCGAGCACATCCGGCTGCGAGCGGAAGTTCCCGCGGAGCGGCAGCTCGTCCATCGTCTCGTCGGCGCCGCGCCGCCGCCCGCTGCTCGCGAAAGACCTCGAGGTCAGCGTGGCGAAACCGGTAGATCGACTGGTACTCGTCCCCGACGACGAAGAGCCGCGTCTCGGGGTCGCGGAGGGCGTTGATGAGCCCGAGCTGCACGCGATTCGTGTCCTGGAACTCGTCCACCATCAGATGGCTGAAGCGGTCCCGCCACGCTTCGGCCACCGCGCCGGAGCCGCTCAAGAGCTCCACGGCCCGGAGCTCGAGGTCTCCGAAGTCGGCGCCGGAGCGCTCTGTCTTGAGCCGCCGGTAGGCGTCGTCGTACGAGGCGAGCAGGGCGGAGAAGGCGGCGAGGCCCTCGGACGCCCGCCGCTTCTCGACGGGCGTGAGCTCCCGGGTTTCGTCCTTGTCCTTGACCGAGCGCGCCGGCGGGCCGGGGTCGGGCAGGCGCGGCGGATCCACGCCCTGGCTGCGCAGCCTCTCGTGGACGTCGACGACGAGGTCGCGCAGGCGCGGCAGCCAGAAGGCGGCGACGAAGCTGGCCGCGGGCTCGCCCTCACGCTCCACGACCTCTTCGACGGCAGCCGCGAACGCGCGCTCGCGCAGGCGTGAGGCCTCGGAGTCGTCGAGGACCCGGAACCGCGGGTCCATGTGAGCCGCCACCGGGTGGGCGGCGAGCACCCGCCGGCAGAACCCGTGGATGGTCGTGATCCACGCCCGCTCGCCCTCGCGCGCGGCGCGGGCGATGTCGCGTGCCCGCTCGAGGTCGCCACGCTCGGCGGCCGCGTGCGCCCGCTCGATCAACTGGCGCCGGACCCGCTGTCGCAGCTCGGCAGCGGCCCGCTCGGTGAACGTGAACGCGAGGATCTCCTCAGGGCCCAGGCCGTCCTCCGTCACGCAGTCGCAGTAGCGCTCGACGAGGACACCGGTCTTTCCGGACCCCGCTCCCGCCTCGGTAAAGACGTCGCGATCACGGCACGCGATCGCCTCACGCTGTGCGGGGGTGGGGTGAAAGCCCTCGGCCGGCTCGTCCGGATCCGGCTCGGCCGCGAGCAGGGCGAGCTGCTCGCCCGCGTCGCCGGTCATGAGCCGTTGCCCCCGTTCCCGTTGCCGCCGTCGTCGGAGGAGACCGCGCGCTCCAGCCGGCAGATCGGCTGGTAGGAACACCAGCTCGGGCACTCCCCGCCGTTGGGGTCGCGGCCGATCGCACCGCGGCGCATGGCGGCGGCGCGCTCACGCGCGGTCTCGACGCCCGTCTCCACCGTTTCGGCGACATTCTCGGGGTTGACGAAGTCAGGCCCTTTGAGGTCGAGCCCCTCGGTGGCGTCGCCGGCGGCCACGAACCCGCGCGGCTTCGGGTCCTTCGATCCCCCGAGCTGGTAGTACAGCCCGCCGAGGGGCTCGATTCCCCACTGGTCGCGGATTGCGCGCGCGTAGAGCTGAAGCTGGAGCTTGCCCTCCTCGGCCAGCTTCGCGCCGGAGGTCACCTTCGAGGACGTCTTGTAGTCGTAGACGACCCCGAAGCGCTCGTCGGGGGTGACGTCGACGCGGTCGATCGTCCCGTGAAGCTCGAGGTCACCGAGGCGGAGTGGCGGCCTTACGGCGTCCTCGCCGTCGCCGAATGAGGCCTCGAGCAGGAAGGGGCGCAGCTCCGTCTCGCTGCGGCTCTCACGCTCCAGCAGCCGGTCGATCTGCGCTCGCATCCGGGCGAGGGCGACGCCGGCGAGCGGCCGATCGGCGGTGAGGCCGCGCTGCTCGGCCGCCTCGGTGAGCAGCTCCCGGGCCCGGCTCCGCCACCGCTCCAGATCGCCGAGGCGCGGGATGCGGTCGTCTCCGGGCGGATCGCGGTAGAGGCGCTCCAGAACCTCGTGGACGATCGACCCTGTCGTCAGCGCCTCCGGCTGGGGATCGAGCCGCTGGGGCTTGAGCTCGTGATCGACGAACCAGCGATAGGGGCACTCGATCCACTTCTCGATCGTGCCGGCGCCCACCGGATTGCGCTCGGCCAGCTCCCGCAGCACCGCGGCGCTCACGAGCGGCCCCGGCAGCACCGGGTCTGAACGCGGGCCGACGGCCGCCAGCGCCCGGTCGAGGGCCCGATGGCTCGGAGCGTCCTCGGGCATAAAGACGACGCGATCGAGCCCGTGAACCTGCTTGAGGCGCTCCTCGGCCCCCTCCGCGTTCGGGGCGAGCAGGTCGAGCACGTCGTCGACGAACGGCGAGCGCGCCGCCGGTCGGCCCTCCTCATCCGAGCTCCTCCACGAGAGCCAGAGCCGCTCAGTCGGACGGGCGACGCATGCGTGGAACAGGTATCGCTCCTCGAGGGCCGGATCTGTGCGGGTAAGCGCGCCGATGCCCAGCCGCCGCCTCCGCTCCTCGCCGAGGAGCGGGTCCACCACCTCGGGTCCGGGAAACTCGCCGTCCTGAAGCGACGCACAGAACAGGTGGCGGGCGCGCGCGGCCCGCACGCGGTACGGGCTCAGAACCCGCACCCGCCGTTCCGTTGGACCTCGCCACAACGGCACGCGCACGTCGTCGAGCGCCTCCAGCGCCTCGGCCGGCGTGGGAGGAGTGCATCCCGGGAGCCGCTCGAGCTCCGCCAGCTCCTCCAGGGTCGAGGCGGCGGCCTCCGCAGCGCGAACCTCCAACGGCTCGAACGGAACCTCGGTCTCGCGAGGACCGCCGGTCTCCTCGACGGGCTCGGTGCCGGCGTGCGGATCCTCGGCGAGACGGCGGGCAGCCGCCGCGAGCTCGCGCAGCCACGCCGCGGGCTCGCGTGCGTCGCGGATCCGGGCGACGTCCCGCTGCGGGCCCTTCCAGCCCTCCATGGCCTCGCTCGCGGTCCGGATGGCCTCGCGGCGGGCGCGGCGCTCGACGCCGTCCGCAATCGACTGTGGCTCCGTCCCGGGCGTCGCCCGCAGGAACTCCAGCAGGTCGTCCGCCCCCGCATCCGGAGACGAGCAGCGGCCGAGTGCGACGACGCCGGTTCCCACCGCCGTGTGGGTGAGCGGGACGGATCCCTCGACGGCAACCGGGATCCCCAGTCCGCCGAGCACCTGGTTGTAGAGTCCGCCTTGCGCCTCCGGCCGGCGCAGCACCACCACCACCTCGTCGGCGGCGATCCCGGCGGCGAGCAGTCGCGCGATCTCACCGGCGACCGCCTCGGCCTCGCCGCGCTCGCCTCCGCACTCCAGGAGCGCGAGCCCACCGTCGGGCTCGACCCGCGAGTCCGTTACCTCGAACAGCCGCCGATCGAGCTCGCGGAGCGTCGCGCTCGCGGTGTAGGTCGGGTCGAATGGGAGCTGCTCCACGATGTCGGCGGAGAGCTCGTCCGTGAGGCGGGCAAGGAGCTTGGCTCGAGCGGTCAGGGCGTCGTTGTCCTCGTAGTTGACCGCCACGGTTACCTCGGCCGCGGCACCGAGCGCGTCAAGCAGGTAGAGCTGCTCCTCCGTCAGGTCATCGAACCCGTAGACGAGTACGGGCCGGCCTCCCCAGGCGTCGGGCCGCTGGCGCAGGCTGCTCGCGACCGCCGCCGCGGCTGAATGAGCGTCGTCGCGCCCGGCGCGCTCCCGCCGGTCGGAGTAGGCGGCGTAGAGGGTGGCGAGCTCCGCCTCGTACTCGCCGCCGTCGAGCTCGCCGGCCGCCGCCGCGAGGTCGTCGGGCGCGACGAGCGCGGCCTGCAGCTCGGAGAGCAGCCGGTCGAGGACGGGAGCGAACCCCGGCTGCCCGCGTGATGCGGCCAGAATCCGCAGCTCGGTGCCACGAGTGACGGATCGAACCAGGGCGAGGCGCTGCGCCTCGGTGAGGAGAGGCCGGATCGGCGCGCCGGTCGCGGCGGCGATCTCGTCCGTCAGCCCACCGAAAGTCTGGATCGCAGCGCCGAGGACGGCGCCGCCCTCGGAGACGAGCTCGCGCTCGAACCTGGCGGTGTCGTCGGCGGTCGGGACGACCAGAACGGGCTCGCGGTCCAGAGAATCCTCCAGGCGGACGCGGATCGCCCTCGCGCGACCCGAGTTCGGCGGCCCGTGGATCACTGAAATCGGCATCTCGCCCAGCATAGGTCCGGGCACGGCGCCCTTCGCCCCCGTTTCAGCAGTTCCGCCGATGCCAGGTCTATCTTCGCGGCGTCATGCCACTGTGCTTCATCGACCCCGCCGACGCCGTCCGCGCGATCGCCGATTCGGTCGGCCGCGAGGCGCGACGCCAGCTCCTCGGAGAGGCGGTTCGAGCCTGGGTCGACGAGATCCCCGACGATGAGCTCGAGGCACACTACGCGCGGGCGATCGCCGAGCTCGACGAGCATGACATCTCGATGCTCGCCGCCTGGCACGCGTCGATGGACGTGGGCCACCCGGTCCCCAACCGCGATTTCCTCATGGGCGCGTTCACCTCGCTGGGCCAGCACCGCCGCGAGGCGCTGAAGCTCGCGGCCGGATTCCGGGGCGAGGAGGCGGTGGATCGCGGCGTCACCGAGGAGCGAGCCCTGGAGACGGTGCTCGAGTGGCTCTCGCCGCCGCGCCTCATGGAGCTCGCGGCGGAGGCGCTCGAGCTCTACGTCTGGGACCGGGCCGGCTCGGACAACTAGAGCGGTAACGTTCAAAGTGGGATGGAGGCGGATCCTGCGTTACTGCGTGGGCTGACCCAGTCCAGATTCTCCCGCCGTCAATTCGTGCGGGCGGGGGCGACGGCCGCCGCCGTGGCGGGCCTCGGATCGGCGCTTGACGCCTGCGGGATCTCGGGAACCCGGGACACCGGCGCGCCCGCCGGCTTCGACTGGGCCTCGTGGTGGGCGGAGCAGGAAAAGCACGGCGTGCTCGACTGGGCGAACTGGCCCCTGTACATCGACACCTCACACGGCAGTCACCCGTCGCTCGAGCTGTTCACCAAGCAGACCGGGATCCAGGTCAGCTACAAGCCGGTGATCCAGGAGAACGCCTCGTTCTTCGCCCAGATCAGCCCCGTGCTCCAGGCGAAGCAGGGGATCGGCTACGACCTCATCGTCATCAGCGACGGCTGGGAGCTGACTCAGATGATCGCCAACCGCTGGCTGATCCCGCTCGACCACTCGCGGACCCCGAACTTCGCCCGCTACGCGGGCCCGATCGCCAAGCACCCGCCGTTCGACCCGAAGAACCGCTACACGGTGACCTGGCAGGCCGGCATCACCGGAATCGGCTACGACCCGCGCATGACCGGGCGCGAGATCACGAGCGTCAAGGACCTCTGGGACCCGGCCTTTGCGGGCAAGGTGGGGATGATGTCCGACGACACCGAGCTGGGCAGCGCCGGGATGCTCGCATTGGGGATCGATCCGGCAAAGTCCGCGCCGGCCGACTGGAAGCGCGCCGCCGCGCTGCTCACGAAGCAGCGCGACCAGGGCATCGTCCGCCAGTACTACGACCAGAGCTACATCAAGGCGCTGGAGGACGGGGACACCTGGATCACGCAGGCGTGGTCAGGCGACATCTTCCAGGCCAACTACTCGGGCTTCGGGCATCTCAAGTTCGTGATCCCGAAGGAGGGCGGGATGCTCTGGCACGACAATTGCATGATCCCGCTCCATGCGCAGAACCCGGTGGATGCGCTGGAGTGGATCGACTTCTACTACCAGCCCAGGGTCGAGGCGATGATCGAGGACTGGGTCAACTACCTGTGCCCGGTTCCCGAGGCCAAGAGCAAGATCGCCAACGCGCTCGACGACCCGTCGGTTGCCAACAGCCCGCTCGTCTTCCCGTCCGCCGCCGACATCGACCGCCTGCGCGGCTACTACGACTTCAAGAGCGTCGACGACCACGACGAGTGGACCTCGATCTTCGACCCGGTTATCCAGTCGTGAGCGCGCGCGTCGCACGGCTGCGGCGCACCGCGATCCCATACGTGCTCGAGCTTCCGGGTGGCGCCTGGGTCGTCTTCTTCTTCGTGGTCCCACTCGTGGCGATCCTCTCCGTCTCCCTGATGACGGGGAACTCCATCGACGGCTACACGCTCACCTGGAACTTCCACATCTACCCCGATGTCATCGACCAGTACTCGACCCAGTTCGCACGGTCCTTCTACTACGGCCTGGCGTCGACTGCGATTGCGCTCGTCGTCATGTACCCGGTCGCGTACTGGATCGCATTCCACGGCGGTCGCCACAAATCCACATTGCTCCTGGTGATCCTGCTGCCGTTCTTCGTCTCGTTCGTGATCCGGATCCTCACCTGGCAGTTCATCCTCGCCGACCAGGGGATCGTCCTCGGCTCGCTCAAGGACATCGGCCTCTTGCCCAGCGACTTCCACGTGCTCTCGACACCCGCTGCGGTGATCGCCGGGTTGACCTACGACGCGCTGCCGTTCATGGCGCTGCCGATCTACGTGGCGCTCGAGAACATCGACCGCTCCCACATCGAGGCCGCCGCTGACCTCGGCGCGAGCCGCCGCGACCAGTTCCTGAGAGTGGTCCTCCCGCTGTCGGCACCCGGCATCTACGCCGGAATCCTGCTGGTCGCAATCACCAACATCGGCGACTACGTCAGCGCGGCGATCCTGGGTGGCCCGAGCACGACGATGATCGGCAACGTCATCCAGACGCAGTACATACAGAACGCGAACTACCCGACGGCGTCGGCGCTCGCGCTGATCCTGATGGTGGCGCTCCTGCTCGGGATGTTCGTGTACACCCGCGCCTTCGGCACCCGCAAGCTCCAGGAGTACGTGTGAGCTCGGTCGCCGGTACCGGGGTCCTGGGCGCGCGCCCCGCGGCGGGACCGCGCCGTCTGCGCCGCCTCGTCCTGCCGGGCTACGTGGTCGCGGTGATCGCCTACACGCTCGTCCCGATCGCCGTGATGATCCTCTACAGCCTCAACAAGGCGCCCTCGGGACGGCTGACCTTCGCGTGGAAGGGGTTCACGCTCGATTGGTACAAGCACCCGTTCGACATCCCGGACCTGACGTCGGCGCTCGTCCACTCGCTGGAGATCGCGTCGCTCAGCACGCTGATAGCCACCGCCCTTGGAGTCCCAGCCGCCCTGGCGCTCGCTCGCTACCGCTTTCGCGGGCGGGGAGCCAGCGACATGGTGATCCTCGCCGACATCGCCGCCCCCTCGGTCGTGGTCGGCGCCTCCCTCCTCGGCTTCTTCATCTACCTGGGCGTGCCGCGCGGCTTCGGGACGATCCTGATCTCACACGTCGCGTTCAACGTTGCCTTCGTGGTGGTCGTCGTTCAGGCCCGCGCGCGCGACCTCGACCAATCGCTGGTCGAGGCGGCACAGGACCTCGGGGCCAACCCGTTCGTGGCCTTCTGGAAGGTGACCTTGCCGTTGATCTTCCCGGGGATCCTGGCGGGCGCGCTCCTGGCGTTCGCGCTGTCGATCGACGACTTCATCATCACGAGCTTCGTCGCCGGCCAGACGCTCACGTTCCCGCTCTGGGTGTACGGCGCGGTCAAGGTCGGCATCCCGCCGCAGGTGTTCGTGATGGGGACGCTGATCTTCCTCGCCGGCGTGGCAATCGCGATCGCAAACGTCGTCGTCCAGCGTCGCCGCCGGCCGGTGGCGGCGTGAGCGCTACGTAGGGCAGCCTGGACGGCGGCGCATAGCCACACCCCGCTCAGCTAGGGTCACGCCGTTCCACAGGCAACGAGGAGGAGAGAGTCGTGAACACGAAAGAGGGCTTCCTTAGGGCGCTGTTCGACACGCGATTCGGGACGCTGATCACCCCGAAGATCATTCGGGTCCTTTACATCCTGACCATCATTGTGCTGGCGCTCCTGGCGATCGCCTTCATCATCGGCGGGTTCCAGAACAGCATCGGACTCGGGATCGCGACGCTTCTGATCTTCGCACCGCTCGGGTTCTTGATCTATCTGATCGTGGCTCGCATCTGGCTCGAGCTCGTGATCGTCGCGTTCAAGATCAACGAGTCAGCCCAGCAGATCTCAGCCCACACCGCCACGACGGCGGGGTCGCCACCACCACCGCCCCCGGCGATCACGCCGGGTGAGACGGGCACGCCACCGGCCACGACGGGCTAGTCATTCGGAGCTGCGGGTCCCGGAGGCCGGTCAGGCCGGCTGGGGCCCGCCGTCGAGCGCCGCCTCGATCTCGGGGATCGCCTGGTCGTTGTCGCGGAAGTGGACCGCTTGCATGCCGAGCTCCCTGGCGGCGTCGATGTTCACCTCGACGTCGTCGATGAAGAGGCAGTCGGACGGCTCGACCCCGTCGCCCAGCCGCTCGACCGTCAGCTCGTAGATCTCCGGTTCGGGCTTTCGAAGGCCAACGTACGCGGAGTCCACGATGACCTCGAAGATCTCGTCGACGGGGACCATCGCGCGCCAGTGAGGCTCCCACTCACGCACGTTATTGGTGAGCAGGGCCATCCGGTAGCCGCGTGAGTGCGCCCGGCGCATCACCCCGATCATCGGCTCGTTGATGTCAAGCGCCTCGAAGTAGATGTCGGCGAAGCGGTGGAGCTGCGGCTCGTGGCCCAGGTCGGCCGCGAGCTCGTGTCGCAGCGCGCCCAGGAATTCGGTCTCGGTGATGCGGCCGCGCTCGAGCTCGTACAGCGGATGCTCTCCGTCGCGCTCGGCGATGCGCTGCATTGCGCGGCCGAGCATGCCCGCCTCGATCCCGATCTCGTCCTGGATCGCCCCGAACGAATTGAGGAGCGGCGTCGTCAGGACGCCCCCGAAGTCGGAGATCACGGCCTTGACGGGTGCGGGAGCGCTCACGAGGGCCGGAGGACCTCGTAGAGGCCGAGGCCGCTGATTCCGTCGAGTCGAAACCGCATCGAAACCGCCTCGCGGTCGCCCTGCGGGCCCGCGTCGTCCGCTCGATCGGCCGCGGCGCGAAGGGGCGAGGAGTCCGGGTCCGTCCAGAGCTCGAGCCCGACGCGTCGCGGCGCGCCATCGGCGTCGTACTCCACCGAGAGGAGCGCCTCCGATGCCGTGACCTGCTCGCCGTCGGCATCCACCAGCCGGGCCGCCACGACATCCTCGTCGTGCCCTCGAGCGCCCTGCGGCCGCAGCGCGGCCAGGCCCAGCGCGCCGCCGTCGTCGAAGAGCGCGGATACGAGCCGGATGCTGTTAAGCCGCCGCCAATCCGGCTCCGCCTCGAGCTTCCAGGGGGAGGGGGGCGAGGATCCGTTTCCCTCATCCGCCGGCCGCGGTGCCCACCGCAGGCGCGCACCCTCGCCGCCGCCGAGCTCGACGGCGATCATGACCGGTTCAAGATCCGCCATCTGTCCTCGGGCGTGGCAGCTCGTGCTCGTGGTCCGGCACCTCGCGGGCGCTGCCCTCGTAGTCGTAGCCGCGTTGCGGACCGGTGGTGCGGGTGCCGCGATAGCTCTGGTGCGCCCTGGACCCCCACTTGACCGAACGCACCGCGAACGCGGCACGCCCGAGGGCAAGCTTGGTCGCGATGCCCCGGAACATCGCGCGCGTCGGCGGGAGCAGCAGCAGCAGCCCGATGACGTCGGTGATGAATCCCGGTGCCAGCAGGAACGCGCCGCCAACGATCACCATCGCGCCGTCGAACACCTCGCGCGCCGGGATCTTGCCGGCGGCGAGGGCCTCGTTGAAGCGCCGCCAGGCGGCGCGCCCCTGGTGGCGCAGGATCGCCGCGCCGAGGAACCCGTCGAGGATCAGCAGGGCGATCGTCGGCAGCACGCCGATCGCCTCACCGACCTTGATGATCATGTAGATCTCGGCGATCGGCAGGACGATGAAAAGGACGACGAGAAGCAGCGCCATGGAACTTGAAGCGTAGTGAGCGCCTCTCGCTACGATGACCATATGGCCGGCGAGGACACCGCGACGGTTACTCAGGACCACGTCTACGAGGCGCTGGAGGAGGTCATCGACCCCGAGCTCGGGCTCGACTTCGTCTCGCTCGGGCTCGTCTACGACGTCGAGGTCAAGGACGCCGACGTCTACGTCACCTTCACGCTCACCTATCCCGGCTGCCCGATCGGCCCACAGGTCTCCGAGCAGATGAAGGAGTTCGTGAGCGAGATCGACGGGGTCGAGAGCGTCTACCCGAAGATGGTCTTCGACCCGCCGTGGACCCCGGACATGATGAGCGAGGACGCCAAATTCGCGCTCGGTTATTGAGCGGCGAATCCCCTGCTCTTGAGCGGTTTTGCCGATCGCCGCTCGCTCGGGCTAGGGGCTGATGCACCGGGTGGTGCACCGAGTACGGGGCCCTTGTTTCTCGCTCCCACTCACGGATAGTTGAGCGAGTACACATGATGGGTTGTTGCAGCCTGTAGCACAATATGTGTTACAGTGCCTCTATGGCATCCCGGACCGTGCGCGCGCGTTTGGACCCCCCGTCTGAACAGGCGCTCGACGTGCTCATGCGCGAGGGCCGCAACGAGTCTGAGGCGGTGCGTGAGGCACTGGTCGAGGCTGGCAAGCGACGGACCCGGCGCTCAGCTTTGGCCGAAGAGGTGTCGCGACTCGCCGACAACCCCGACGACAGCGAGGAGCGTCGCGCGCTGCTGGCTGACATGGACTCCGTGTCGGCTGAGTGGCCGGCGTGACCCGAGGGGAGATCTACCGGATCAGGTTTCCGCACGGCAAGGGGCGCGAGCAGACGGGCGTCCGCTATGGGGTGATCGTTCAAGCCGAGGAGCTGCTGGGGCTCTCAACTGCGATTGTCGCGCCGACGTCGACATCTGCCGCGCCGGCGACGTTTCGGCCGGAGATCGAGATCGAAGGGCGACCGACGCGGGTCATGGTCGAACAGCTGCGGGCCCTCGACGTCGAGCGGCTTGGCAAGCTGGCCGGGCGCCTGTCAGCACGGGAGATCGGCACAGTCGACGACGCCCTCGCCCTCGTCTTTGATCTCGCGTAGAGCGAAGTTCCGCTTGTGCGCGGAGGCTGTCGCGCAAATGTGAGCCGATCGGGTTCGAAGGCCTTTCAAGCCGGTCGATCTGAAACGGAGGGTTCTCCGACCCCGGATTCAGGCCACCGCCGCCGCCAGGGTGTGGCGGTGGAGCTTCAGGAGGTTGTGGGTGGCGGCGATCAGGCGCCATTCCGAGCGAACCGCCGCCCGGCCCCGGCGTTTGAAGCGCCCAGCGCGCCGGTTCTGCTTGATGTCGGCGAACACCGGCTCGATCATTCCCTGGCGACGCGAGTAGAGGTCGGCACCCTTTGTCGTCTTGAGCGCTCTTCGCATGAAGTCGTAGGGCCCGCCGAGGCGCGTCCTTCGCGGGCCCCGGCGCTTGTCGGCGTCGGCGGCGACGAGCGGGACGATCCCGCGCTGCCTGAGCGAGTCGATGTGCTCGTTTGACCAGTAGCCGGCGTCGGCGAGCACGACCTCAGGACGGTCCTTGACGCCGGCTTCGACGAGCTCGCGCTCGGCCGCGGAGACCATCGGGTCGAGCTGGGCGAAGTCGAGACCGTCGGGGGCGATCTCGGCGGCGACGATGATCTGGTCGCGGGTGGTCACGGTCTGGGCGTTGTAGCCCTGGACGTAGCCACGGTAGGCCTTCATGTTCTTTGAGTCGGGGTCGGTGGTGTTGATCTTGCCCTCGGGCCTCGGCGGCGGCTCGTAGGGCTTGGTCGCACCCGGAGCCATCCGGCGCGATCCATCGGCGGCGATCCCGCGCGCCCGCCAGGCCTCGTAGGCGCGGTTTGCCTGGTGTTCTGCTCGCCACTCGGCGACCAGGCGCCGGCGGCAGATATCGAGCCGCTTCGAGCGGTCCCTCGGCACCGGCTCGGGCCTGGCCGCCCGCTCGCGCTCAAGGCGCTCCTTTGCCTCGCGAAGCCAGGCGCGGCGGCCGTCGCGGGTGGTCAGCTGCTCGGGGAGCTCATCGCCCCTCGCCTCCCCGTGGATCTCGTCCTCGGCTTCGTCGATGCGGCCCGCCTCGGCGAGGATCTCGCGGGCGATCTGCTCACAGCCTCGGGTGGCGTGGTTTGAGGCCGAGGCCTCGAGCTTGGTCCCGTCGACCGCCAGGAGTCCGACCTCGACGAGGCCGGCTTCGGCGCAGAGACCGAGCACCTGGCCGAAGAGGTCGGCCAGCGCCTGCTGGTGGCGGACCCGAAAGCGGGCGATCGTCGCGTGGTCGGGGGCCTGGTTCGCGCAGATCACCCGGAAGGCGACGTCCTCGCGGCAGCGGCGCTCGATCCCTCTCGATGAGCGCTCACCGACGCAGTAGGCGTAGGCGAGCAGCGTCAGCATCATCTTTGGCTCGTGGGCGGCGGCGCCGTGCCCGTCGGCGCGATAGGCGGCGTAGAAGGGCTCCGTGTCGAGTTCCTCGATCGCCTCGATCACGAACCAGGCGAGGTGGTCCTCGGGCAGCCAGTCGCGAAGGTCGGGTGGCAGGAGAAGCGGCTGATCGCGATCGCAGGGGAGAAAGTTCTGGGCCACGGCCTCACCTCGCTGCTCGGAAACAAGGCCATCCTCCCCCTCAGAGCGGACGACAAAGATCCCCCTTTGCAGGTGGTTTGTGTGATTGCTAGGTGTCCGCGAGGTCGGCCTCGAGCTCCGCGATCACGAACTCGGCGAACCGCCGACGCCTCGCGGCTCCCTCGGCGTCCTCGCCCAGCGAGTCGTCGGGCCAGCAAACCCGGATCTCGCACTGACCGCGCTCCATGGCATGGACCAGAACCTGGACCCAGCCGAGGACGGGTCGCTCGGGAACCTCATCTTCGCCTGCGATGTGCGCGGTCGGCCTCGTCATCGCCTCGACCACCTTCCGTTCGCCGGAAAATCAATGCTCACTGCATTGTGATCGCCAGCTGCGGCACCCGCGAAAGCGGGTTTGTGCGACAGCCTCCGCGCAAAGCGCAGTCCTTGTTCCTGGGCAACTCGCCGGCGCCGGCTCTTGCTCAGTCCCCCTGACCCAGCGCCTTACCGCGGGCTGAACTCGTGGCTCCGGTTGGTGTCGGCGACGTAGACGCTGCCGTCGGGCGAGCTTCCTCAAGTCCGCATGGCTGGTCGGTGGCGCCGCTTGACCGGCGAATCGGCGCGGACTAGCATTGGCGCGCCAACCAGAGAGGAGCCTCAGATGCGGGTCCGGTCCTTGTCCGTGGTGCTCTCCGTTCTCGCCGCCTCTGTCGTCGGCGCCTCTGCCGCCGCTGCCGGCAGCGGCGCCGACCGAGCCGGGCACAGCCAGCCGACCGCGATCATGGTCCGCGCGGTCGACCCGCCGCGCTACGTGCGCGCCGACGATCGGCGAAAGCACATCGAATACGACCTGGTGGTCACCAACGACTTCCCGGCCGATGTGACGCTCCGCTCGCTGGTGGTCCGCACCGGGGGCCGGAAGCTGCTTACGCTCAAGCGCGAAAGTCTCGCCGCCCATACCCATGCGCTGGGCGCCGCGGAGCCGACGAGGACGATCCCCGGCGCATCGTCCGTCGCGATCCTCGTCGACCTCGCCACACCGGCGCGACACCCGCTGCCCGAGCACCTCGGCAACCACGTTCACTACGCGCTCGGGCCCACTCCCCTCACGCCGGCGATCGGCAGCTACGCGGTCCACCGGCGGCTTCGGGTCGAGCGCCGCAAGCCGCTCGTGATCCCGCCGCCCCTGCGGGGGCCCGGATGGGGCAACGGCAACTCGTGCTGCGACCCCAACGACCCGCACCGCTACACGCTTCTGCCGGCAAACGGGCGGCTGAACTCGATCGAGACCTTCGCGATCGACTGGCTGCGCATCCGCGACGGCATCTGGTTCCACGGCGACGGCCAAGCGCTCGGCGACTACCCGGGCTACGGGGCGAAGATCCACAGCGTCGCGGCCGGGACGGTGGTCTCCGCCGTCGACGGTCGGCCCGAAGCGCCGATCAACCACCTCCCGGTCGCTCCGTTCGTCGACAGCCCCGATGAGTTCCCGGGAAACCACGTGACCGTGAAGATCGGCCAGGGCAAATACGCCTTCTACGCGCACATGCAGCCGGGCTCGGTTCGGGTCAAGCCGGGGCAGCACGTGCGAACCGGGGAGGTGCTCGGCCTGCTCGGAAACAGCGGCAACAGCAGCTTTCCCCACCTTCACTTCTCGATCCAGAACGGTCCCCAGCCGCTGGCCTCGAGCAGCCTTCCCTTCGTCATCGATCGCTTCCGGTTCCAGGGGCACGCCAGCCCGGGTCCGACGCCGCCGCAGGTCACCCTCACCGGCACGCCCCATCACGAGCGCCGGGCCTATCCGCTGAGCGGCACGGTGGGTGACTTCTCACGGTGAGTCCCGCTCAGGCGACCCGTGCCAGCGGCCGCGCGGGCGCCCCACCCACCGACCTCCGACGGCCTTTCGGGTTCGCGTGGATGCGAGTGTCCTGACGGCCGGCTCCCGACGCTCGCCTCGGACGAGAAGCAGCAGTTGGCGAGCGGCTGCGCTCAGTTTCGCTTTCGCGTGCAAGCAGGAGCGCAGTGCAATCCATCCAGATTGCTACGTGATCCTCGGCCTTCGTCGCTTCCGCTTGCGCCTGGGCCGTGCACCCGGTCGTGCACCCAACTCACGACTTTCAGTGGAACTGCGGTGACCTTGCCGTGCCTGGGAGCCGCTGGGCAAAACGGGCTCACCTGGCCTGGCCGGACATGATGTCCGAGGACGCGAAGTTCGCGCTGGGGTACTAGGCGGCCGCGTCGGGCTCGGCGGTGCGGACCGGGGCCGGGGTGAGCGCCGCGGCCGAGATCACGAGGGCGAACGCCAGCACGCGCGTGATCACGCCGAGTGAGGTATCCGGCATCGGCTCGCCGAACACGATCGGGCCGGCCGCGATCGTGAACAGGTTCGCGGCCACGCTCGTGACCGCGATCACCGGAACCGCCTTGCCGATCTGCAGGCTGCGCGCCGACACCGCGAGCCCGGCGAACGAGGCGATGGCGATGACCGCCGTCAGCGGGTTGAGCAGCACGGCGCCGGCCCCGTCGGAGAGGTGGTCCGTCAGCGCCTTGATCGAGGTGTCCGAGGCCGCCCAGAACAGCCCGGCCGACGCCCCGAGGATCACCCCCTCGTGGGCGCGGTCGCGGCTGGCGGCCGCGACCGCAATGGCCGCGACGGCAAGCCCGCCGACCCACGGCCACAGCCGGCCGGCGTCATAGGCCGAGTAGGCGCCCTCGCCCGTCCCGCCGAGCGTCGCGGACAGGAAGGCGAGGCCGAGCGCGGCGAGGGCGACGCCGACCCATTCCCGCCGCGTGACCTCGTGCTCGAAGAGGCCGTGCGCGGTCACGGTCAGGAGCACGAGGCCACCCGCGATCACCGACTGCACCAGGGAGATCGGCGCCAGCGAGAGCGCCCCAACATGCAGTCCCCAGGAGCCCATCGCGATCGCGAGGCCGAGCAGATACCAGCGGGAGCGAAACAGGGCCAGCGAGGTGCGGACCGGACGACGCAGCTCCACGGGCGGAGACTCGATGGCGCCGCGCTGCTTGTAGAGGAAGCCGACGACCGAGGCAAACGCGGTCGCCAGCGCCAGGAGCAGGCCGACTTCGACCGACAGGCTCATCGGGCGAGGATAGGGGGGCGGGCTCGTCGCTAGGCGGCGCTGGGCGGCGGGTCGTCGCCGTCCGCCTCGCTCGACCGGAGCTGCTTCTCGACGTGATCGTCGAGCTGGATCGCGCGGATCGCGTGCTGGTCCGGGAGCTTCTCGAGGATCTCGTGGATGACCCTGACGACGTCGGGCTCGTCGTGGCCGAAGTCGTCGAGCAGCGACCGCAGCGCGGTGTGGGTGATCTTGAGCTGCGCCGGGGTCAGCTCGAGGTGGTAGTGGAACTGCGTCGTCTGCGTGGTGTCGGAGCGCTCGTCGCTCACACGGTCAAATATACGCCCTGAGCGGGGAATTCCTACTGACTGGCCGCTCTCTCGGCCCCCACGTGGTGCTCCGAGGCGGCGGCCGCGGCGTCCACGAGCTCGCCGATCGCGGTCTCGATGCCGGAGGCGATCACGTCCACGTCGTCCATCACGTCGTAGTCGGCGAGCAGGCCGAAGTTGACGCCGCCGTTGTAGCTCATGATCGCCACGAAGAGCGCCTGGTTGGGCGGCAGGAAGCCGATCGGGAAGATGTCCTCGAGCTCGCGCCCGAGCACGTAGAGCGGGACCTGGGGTCCCGGGACGTTCGTCACCGTCAGGTTGAAGAGCCGCGTGGAGAAGTTGATCCTGGCCGCCTGCGCCAGGAGCGTCGGGGGTGCGAAGTCGTTGAACCGCGAGATCACCTCGGCCCCGAGGGCCTGCTTGGACTGCTTCAGCCCCTTCATCGCCTGGCTCACCGACTCGAGGCGACGGATGGGGTCGGCGATGTAGACCGGCAGGGGGGCCCGCATGACCGCGAGGCGGTTGCCCAGCTGCCCGTGCTCGTCGGAGGCTCGAATGCTCACCGGGACCTGGGCGCGCAGCTCGAGCCCCTCGGTCCGGATGCCCCGCCCCCGGAGCCACTCACGCAGGGCACCTGCCACCACCGCGAGCACGACGTCGTTGACCGTGCCCCCGAGTGCGTCCTTGACCCGCTTGAAACGGTCCAGGTCGCTCCGGACCCAAGCGAAGCGGCGATGCGAGCCGATCTCGACGTTCAGCGGCACCTTCGGGGCCGGGTTGGCGAAGTTCCATCCCACCTCGCTCACGGCCTCCACCGCGTCGCGGACCTGCTCGACCGCGCTCTCGGGATGCTGGACCGCCCGCTCGAGGCGGCGCACGGCTCGCACCGGGGCCTGGGCGACGTCCTCGACGCCCTTTGCCAGCAGGGTGGCGGCCGATGGCTCGGGCTGCGGGGTCCAGTCGTCGGCGGGGGCCGGCTCGGGAACCGGATTGAGGTCGAACAGCACGGTGGCGATGTCGACGCCCGAGATCCCGTCGACGACCGCGTGGTGCGTCTTGGTCAGGAGCGCGAAGCGGTTTCGCGTCAGGCCCTGGACCAGCCACAGCTCCCACAGCGGCTTCGAGCGGTCGAGCTGCTGGGAGAAGACGCGTGCGGCCATCCGCCGGAGCTGCTCCTCGGAGCCGGGAGCGGGAAGCGCCGAGTGCCGGACGTGGTAGGAGAGGTTGAGATTGGGATCGTCGACCCAGAAGGGACGACCCGTCTGCGCCGGCGGATAGGCCAGCTTCTGGCGGAACCGCGGCACCAGCTGGACGCGGCTTTCGATGTGACCCAGGAGGTCCTCGTAGCTCGGCGCGGGCCCCTCGAAGATCATGATCGCGCCCACGTGCATGTGGCTCGACGAGCTCTCGTTGGTGAGGAACGAGACGTCGGTCGAGCTCAGGCGGTCGAGATGCTGCGGGGCCATGGCGATTACCCTAGTCGGCCGTACGGGAACGTTCCACTTGCAACGCCTTTCTGCTGGCGGCCGCCGCGGCATCGGCCTGCTGCCTGGGCGCCTGCGGCTCGGGCGGCGCCGGCACGGCCGCGCCGGCCCTGCGGCCTCCGGACGGCGCCTCCCGGTTCGACGCCCAGCGGGCCTTCCGCGACCTGCGCGCCCAGGTCGCGATCGGGCCGCGTCCCGCGGGGTCCGCGGGCGCCCGGCGCGAGGTCCGGCTCATCGTCCGGCGGCTGCGTGCGGCCGGCGCGGCGGGACGTCACGATCCAGCGGCCCTACCGCAACGTGGTCGCCCGCATTCCGGGGAAGCTGCCGGGCACCGTCGTCGTCGGGGCTCACTACGACACCAAGGACGTCCCGGGGTTCGTCGGCGCGAACGACGGAGCGTCGGGCGTGGCCGTGGTGCTGGAGCTCGCGCGCGACCTGCCGCCGCGCCTCGACGGTCCCTCGATCGACCTCGCGCTCTTCGACGCCGAGGAGTCACCGCGCGGCACGTCGTTTTCAAGCGGCGGCGACCGGGGCAGCGGCCAGTTCGTTCGCTACGCGCGCCGCGGCGGGGCTCAGGGAGCGCCGCCGCTTGGCCAGATCAGGGCGATGGTGCTCTTCGACATGGTCGGCGACTGCGACCTCCACCTCCCGCGTGAGGCGAACTCGGATCCGGGCCTCTACCGGCTGTTCGCGGACGCGGCGACGGCCCGGAGCCGGTCGGGCTCGAGCGATCCGTTCACCGGCGAGGCGGAGGGCATCCTCGACGACCACACGCCGTTCCTCGAGGCGGGCGTCCCGGCGGTAGACCTGATCGACTTCGACTACGGCCCGGGTCCGTCGCCCGGCGCCTGGTGGCACACGCGACGCGACGACCTCGCGCACGTCTGCGCCCGGAGCCTGGGCGAGGTGGGTACTCCGGCCCTCGCCGCCCTGCCAGCGATTCGCTAGCGCTAGTGCCCCGCCGCACTAGCGGGAGCGGGGCCGTCGGTACCCTTTGTCGTCCATGGCGGCCGCTGCCGAAGCCCCTGCCGTTTCCGCGCCGAAGCGCATCCTGCTCGCGGCCCCGCGCGGCTATTGCGCGGGCGTCGACCGCGCCGTGCAGGCGGTCGAGCAGGCGCTCGAGATCCACGGCGCGCCCGTCTACGTCCGCAAGGAGATCGTCCACAACAAGCACGTCGTCAAGCAGCTCGCCAGGCGGGGCGCGATCTTCGTCGAGGAGGAGACCGAGGTGCCCGAGGGCGAGGTCGTCGTGTTCTCAGCCCACGGCGTCGCTCCGAGCGTGCAGGAGAACGCCAGGGCGCGCGAGCTCCGCACGATCGACGCCACCTGCCCGCTCGTGACCAAGGTCCACGTCGAGGCGCGCAAGTTCGCCGAGCAGGGCTACACGATCATCCTCGTCGGCCACGAGGGCCACGAGGAGGTCGAGGGCACCACCGGCGAGGCTCCTGACAACATCGTGCTGGTCGAGTCCGCGGAGGAGGTCGATGAGCTCGAGCTCGACGACCCCGACCACGTCGCCTTCATCACCCAGACGACGCTCTCGCTGGACGAGACGTCAGGGATCATCGACCGCCTCAAGCAGAAGTTCCCCAACATCGTCGGCCCCAAGTCCGACGACATCTGTTACGCGACCACCAACCGCCAGATCTCGGTCAAGGAGCTCGCCGGCGAGTGCGATCTGGTGCTGGTGATCGGGTCGGCGAACTCGTCGAACTCGAACCGGCTGGTGGAGGTTGCCCGCGAGTGCGGGGCCGCCTCGCACCTGATCGACAACTCGCTCCAGGTGCGCGAGGAGTGGCTCGAGGGCGTCGAGACGCTCGGCATCACCTCGGGGGCGAGCGCGCCGGAGGAGCTCGTGGAGCAGCTCGTCGACTTCTTCCGCGAGCGCGGGACCGAGGACGTCTCCGAGGTCCGCACGGTCGACGAGGACGTCCGTTTCATGCTCCCGCGGGAGATCAGGTCGGCGCTGGCCGACCGCGCGAGCTGACGACCGCCGGGACCACCTCCGCTCATCCGGCGCCGGGTGGCAGGGCGGCCGGGAATGAGACGGCGTACACGGCCACCGTCGGTGAGGCTGAAAGCGAGAGTCGGTGGGTCTCGTGCCGATCATGCGCGGCGAGCTCGTAGGCGCCCGGCGTATCCACCCTGATCTCCGTCGCGGCAGCGCGGTCGAGCGAGGCCGTGAGTGTGCCCTCGCCGTCGACCGTCGCCCAGGCGCCGGCGGCGGAGTAGGGGATGTCTAGCGAGTCCTCTGGGCCGCTCGCGCGCCACGGCTCGGAGGTCGAGCCCCCCGGGAGCACCTCGTCCGTGGGCCGCGCGACCAGTGCGCCGGGCGCGTCCGAGGGGCGCACCGGCTCGAGCGGCGGCGGGAGCTCGAGGGTGGGGGAGACCGCGAGGAGCTCGTCGGCGATCGCGGCCTCGGTCGCCGAGTACTCGCCTTCTCCGAAGTGAAACCAGCGCAGCGCCCCGCCACGGCTCCAGAGGAAGAGCGAAGGCCAGCCCTGACAACCGTAGTCGTGCCACGCTCGGTACTCGGCGTCCACGGCGACGGGGTAGGCAACCTCGAGCCGCCGCAGTGCCGCCGCCAGCTTCGCCTGCTCCCCCGTAAACGGGAAGCGCGGCGAGTTGACTCCCACGATCGTCAGTCCGTGCGGCGAGTAGCGCTCGTGCCACGCGCTCAGGTACGGCAGCGTGCGAACGCTCGACAGGTGAGCGGCGTCGATGAAGTGCACCAGGAGCGGGCCGCGGGCGCAGATCCGCTCGACGGGCGGGGGCTCGGCGCCCACCCATTCGAGGCTCGGCGCGAACGGCGGCACGGCGATGTCCATGGCTTCGGGGCGCACGGCGCCGGTATTGTGCTGGCTTCACGCCGGCGGGTGGTCGAGAACCTAATCAGGAGGAGCACATGACGTTGAGGATCTGGGACCGAATCGAGAACGCGCGGCAGCGCTGGGACGTGCTCCGCCATCCGTTCTATCAGCGCTGGACCGCGGGCGAGCTGACCCCCGAGGAGCTGGCTCGGTACTCGGGTCAGTACCGGCACGCCGTGGAGGCGATCGCGGACGTCAGCGAGGGCGCCGCGGCCGGCCGGCCGGATCTCGCCGAGCACGCGGTCGAGGAGCGCGAGCACGTCGAGCTGTGGGATCGCTTCGTCGACGCGGCGGGCGGCGAGGATGCCGCCGAGCCCACCCCGGAGACCGCCGAGTGCGTCAAGGAGTGGACCGGCGGCGCCGACACGCTGGCGCAGCTCGTGACCCTCTACGCGATCGAGACCGCGCAGCCGGAGATCTCCCGCCTCAAGCGCGAGGGGCTCCTGTCGAGCTACGGCTTCATCGACGGCGACGGCACCGCCTACTTCCGGGTCCACGAGAGCCGCGATGCCGAGCACGCGGCGCAGGCGCGAGAGCTGCTGGCCGTGCTCGCCGACGAGGCCGACGAGGATCGCCTCGTGGCCGTCGCCGAGGGCGCCTACCGCGCCAACTGGCGGCTGCTCGACGGCGTCTGAGGAGCTCGCCACCGGCGTGTTCTGGTGGGAGATCGCGATCGGGATCGTCCTCGGCGTCCTGCTGGGCGTCGGGATCATCCTCGCGTTCGTCTTTCTCCTGAGCGGTAACACCATCGACGCACCGTCGATCTCGGCGCCCTGAGGCGGAGCCCACTTCCGTCAGGACCGGATGCGAACATTCGTTCGTGTCCGGTGAGGCCGGGATCCTTCACGCCGACCTCGACGCCTTCTACGCGTCGGTCGAGCAGCGCGACGACCCGAGCCTTCGCGGCCGCCCGGTGATCGTCGGCGGGGGCGTGGTGCTCGCCGCCAGCTACGAGGCGCAGGCGTACGGCGTGCGCACGGCGATGGGCGGGCGGCAGGCGCGCCGCCTGTGCCCGGATGTCACCGTCGTCTCCCCCCGGATGTCCGCCTACACGGAGGCGAGCAAGGCGGTGTTCGAGGTCTTCCAGGAGACCGCCCCGGTGGTGGAGGGACTCTCGATCGACGAGGCCTTTCTGGACGTCCGCGGGCTCGATCACGTCACCGGCACCCCAGTCGAGATCGCGGCCGAGCTTCGCCGGCGGGTCCGCGACCGGATCGGCCTGCCGATCACGGTGGGAGTGGCCAGCACCAAGTTCCTCGCCAAGGTCGCGAGCGCCGCCGGCAAGCCCGACGGGCTCCTCGTGGTCCCGGCGGGCGGGGAGCTCGACTTCCTGCATCCGCTCGCGGTCGAGCGGCTCTGGGGCGTGGGGCCGGTGACGGCTCGGAAGTTGCGCGAGCGAGGCCTCGTGACCGTGGGCCAGGTGGCGCGGCTGGGCGAGGCGGGCCTGGTCTCGATCCTGGGCCGCGCGGCCGGGCGCCACCTTCACGCCCTCGCCAACAACCGGGATCCGCGCCGGGTGCGCGGCCGCCGGCGACGACGCTCGATGGGCGCACAGCGCGCGCTGGGCCGCGGCTCGCGGTCCGCGCAGGCCCTCGACACGGACCTGGTCGGCCTGGTGGACCGCCTAACGCGCCGGATGCGGACCGCCCGCCGTGTCTGCCGCACCGTGACTCTGCGCCTGCGCTTCGGCGACTTCTCGCGAGCCACGCGGTCCCACACGATGCCCTACGCGACCGCGGAGACGCCTGCGATCCTGGCCACCGCCCGTGGCCTGCTCGCGACAGCGATGCCCATGATCGAGCGCCGCGGGATCACTCTGGTCGGCGTCGCGCTCGGCAACCTCGGCGAGGGGCAGCGCGGTCCAGCTGGTGCTTCCCGTTCGAGCGCGTCCGGCGGAGCGCCCTCGACGCTGCCCTCGACGACATCCGCGACCGCTACGGGTCGGACGCCGTCACTCGAGCAGTGCTCCTGGGCCGCGACCAGGGTGTCGCCGTGCCGCTCCTGCCCGACTAACTCGGGACTAGCTGGGGGCCAGGATCTCGGCGAGGCGGCGGTCCAGCGCCTCCGAGAGCGCTTCGCGGAGCGGCCCCTCGCCCGTGCGCTCGGCGAGCTCCTGCAGGAACCCGTCGATGATCAGCCGCTTTGCCTGCGGCTCCGGCATCCCGCGCGAGCGCAGGTAGAAGAGCTGCTCGGGATCGACCTGGGCGACGGCGGCGGCGTGCGTGCAGCGCACGTCGTTGGCCTCGATCTCCAGGCCGGGGATCGCGTCCGCGTGGGCCTTCGTCGAGAGCAGCAGGTTCCGGCTCTCCTGGAAGGCGTCGGTCTGCTGGGCGCCCGGATCGACGCGGATCATGCCGCGCCAGACCGCGGTTGCGCGATCGGCGAGGACGCCGCGGAAGGCGAGGTCGGAGGTCGTGTGGGCGGCGGCGTGCTCCTGCGTGGTGTCGAAGTCGAGGTGCTGGCGGCCGGCGCCGGCGTAGGCACCGGTGACCTTCGCGGAGGAGCCGGGGCCGCCCAGCTTGGTCTCCATGCGCACCTTGCCGCGTGCCGACCCGAATCCCAGCGCGACCCACTCCAGCGAGGCGTCGCGCTCGAGCTCGGCGCGCTGGGTCGCGAACACCCAGGTCCGGTCCGAGAGCTCCTGCTCGCAGACGTAGCGCAGGTTGGCGCCGGGGCCCACCCACAGCTCGACGACGCCGTTGAAGAGGCCCTCGCCCTCAGCGCCCGCGGAGCGGTAGCGCTCCCAGACCTCGGCATCGGCGCCCTCCTCGAGGACGATCAGCGTCCGCCAGTCGAGCCCTGAGCCGTCGCCCTCGTGGATCACCGACAGCTCGAGCGGACGGGCGAGCCGGGTGCCTCGAGGGACGTAGACGAGCGCCCCGTTCTGCCAGTTCGCCTCGTTGCGGGCCACGAACGGGTCGCCGACGGGAACGACGGACCCGAAGCGCTCGCGCACGATGTCGCTGAGCTGGCCCGCGGCCTCCGCGAGCGGCATGACCACGGGGGGGCCGTCGGCCGAATCCGTTCCCTGCGAGACGCCCTCGACCGTCCCGCCCGCCGGGGCGTAGGAGTCGAGGTCGAGCTCGGACAGGTCGGTGAACTCCCAGCCCTTGTCCTTCGCGGTGGGGAGTTCCAGCTCGCGCGCCAAAGAGGCGCCTTCTCGGCGCCTCTCAACCAGCCAGTCGGGCTCTGTCGCGGTTACGGGGCTAGCCAATCGAGCCTTCCATCTGGAGCTCGATCAGGCGGTTCATCTCGACCGCGTACTCCATCGGCAGCTCCTTGGTGATCGGCTCGATGAAGCCGTTGACGATCATCTTGGAGGCCTCCTCCTCGTCCAGCCCGTGGGACTGGAGGTAGAAGAGCTGCTCCTCGCCGATCTTCGAGACCGAGGCCTCGTGGCCGACGTTGGCGTCGTTCTCGTCGATGCGGATGGTCGGGTAGGTGTCGGAGCGGGACTCCTCGTCGAGGAGCAGCGCGTCGCAGACGACCTTGGACTTCGCCTCGGTCGCGCCCTTGGCGACCTCGAGCAGGCCGCGGTAGGTGCCGCGCCCGCCGTCCTTGGAGATCGACTTGGCGAAGATCGAGCGAGGTCGTCTTCGGCGCTCCGTGGATGATCTTGCCGCCCGCGTCCTGGTGCTGGCCGTTGCCGGCGAACGCGATCGAGAGGATCTCGCCGTGGGCGCCCTCGCCGAGCAGGTAGATCGACGGGTACTTCATCGTCAGCTTCGAGCCGAGGTTGCAGTCGACCCACTCCATCGTCGCGCCCTCCTGGGCGACGGCGCGCTTGGTGACCAGGTTGTAGACGTTTTGCGACCAGTTCTGGACCGTCGTGTAGCGGACGTGGGCGCCCGGCTTGGCGATGATCTCGACGACCGCGGAGTGCAGCGAGTCCGTGGAGTAGACGGGGGCGGTGCAGCCCTCGACGTAGTGGACGTCGGAGCCCTCCTCGGCGATGATCAGCGTGCGCTCGAACTGGCCCATGTTCTCGGTGTTGATCCGGAAGTAGGCCTGGAGCGGCATCTCGACCTTGACGCCGGCGGGGACGTAGACGAACGAGCCACCCGACCACACCGCCGAGTTCAGCGCCGCGAGCTTGTTGTCGTTCGGCGGGATCACCGTGGCCCAGTACTCGCGCACGATGTCCTCGTGCTCGCGCAGGGCCGTGTCCATGTCCATGAAGATCACGCCCTGCTTCTCGAGGGCCTCGTTGACCTGGTGGTAGACGACCTCGGACTCGTACTGGGCGCCGACGCCGGACAGGAACTTGCGCTCGGCCTCGGGAATGCCGAGGCGGTCGAACGTGTTCTTGATGTCCTCCGGGACCTCGTCCCAGCTGCGGCTGTTCTTCTCCGAGGCGCGCACGAAGTAGTGGATGTCGTCGAAGTCGATCTGGCCGAGGTTGCCGCCCCACATCGGCGTGGGGCGCTGCTGGAAGTGCTCGAGCGCCTTGAGGCGGAACTCCCGCATCCACTCGGGCTCCGACTTGTACTCGGAGATGTCGCGGACGACCTGCTCGGAGAGGCCCTTCGGGGCTTTGTAGGCGTAGCCCGTCTCCGGATCGTGGAAGCCGAAGCGCTCGGCGTAGTCGGAGCCGATGTCCTTGAGGCCCTGTTCCTGCTCGGTGAGCTCCTTGGGGGAAAGGGGCGGGACTGTGATCTCGGGAGTTGCCATGAAGTCTCTCTATGCCTCCAGCTTCACTTCGCCATCCTCGACGCGAGCGTCGAATGTCTCGACCGGCTGAAACGCCGGGAGCGTCTTCGGCCTGCCGCTGCGGAGGTCGAATAGCGAGCCGTGCCGGGGGCACTCCACTGTACAGGCGGCGGCGTCGAACTCACCCTCGGCCAGCGGGCCGTCGTCGTGGGAGCAGCGATCCTCGATTGCGTACAGCTCGCCGTCGGTGGCGTGGAACACGCCGATCTTGCGGCCGCCGACCTCCACCAGGCGCATCTCGCCGGGGGAAGCTCGTCGAGTCTGCAGACAGTCACCGCTGTGGCCATGGAGTCGATCGTGCGTTCCTTCGTGCCAGTCGTCACTTTATTCCTACCTCCGGACTCGGATTTTAGCGGTCGCCCCGGCACCACCGCTCCACGGTCCGCCGCCGTGCCCGACTGTGACCGGTGTCACGGTTGATCGCCGGCTTTCGCGGGTAGCAAGCCGCGAAGGCCGAACCGACGTTCGGACTGCCCCGGGTGCTGACCGCACTAGCGGTCGTCGCGCCCGCCCAGCACGAACCGGCCGCTAAGGAGGCAAACAACCCCACGAGTGTGGGAACACCGCCAGGAGGTGGTTCTAACGATGCGCATGCGCATCTCAGCAATCGCTACGAGCGTCGCCGCTTTGGCCGCGCCCGTGGCAGCGCAGGGGTCGCCGACGACAGTCGTGCCGACGCGTCATCCCGCCTACGAGAAGCACTATCTCGAGCTTCGCAAGCAGGTCGTGAAGCACGTCGGGCTGAACGCCGCGGGACGAAACATCGTCAGCGACGGATATCGCGATAAGGACGGCGACGTGCACAAGGCCACCAAGGCCGAGGTCGTCGCCTCAACCGATCGCATGGAGGCTTCGCTGACCCGGCCCGCGCAGGCGCCGACGTCCACCACGGATACGGCGACGACGGGTACCAGCACCGCGACGACAACGAGCTACAGCGGTAGCTCGGCCTCCTCGTCGACGGTGCAGTGCGAGTCGGGCGGCGACTACTCGGCCAATACCGGCAACGGGTACTACGGCGCGTACCAGTTCGACCAGTCGACCTGGGACGCGTATGCGCCCAGCGGCTACCAGGGCACGAACCCGGCGGCTGCCCCGCCGGCCGTGCAGGATCAGGCTGCGGCCAGCGTGCCATATGACGCGTGGCCCAGCTGCTGACCTGACTCGGTAGCCGAGGTACAGCCGGGAGGAGCCCCGGGGCGCGAGCTCCGGGGCTCTTTTCTGGCTAGATGCCGGCGCGGGTGGCCTCGGACGGGTCGCCCTGCCGGCCTTCGTCCTCCCAGTCGGCGGAGGAGCCGAGGCCGGCGCTCTTCACGATCTTCAGGCCGAGGAGCGCGCACTTCATCCGTGTGGCCGAGATGTCGATGCCGAGGAGGTCGAGCACGAACTCCTTCGGCAGCCGGAGCAGCTCCTCGCGGCTCATGCCCTCGAGCTCGTCGGTGAGCATCGAGGTGGCGGCGGTCGAGATCGCGCATCCCTTGCCCTCGAACGAGACCTCGCTGACCCGCCCGTCGTCGTCCAGCATGATGAACACGTGCTGCTCGTCACCGCAGAACGGGTTGTTGTCCTCGTAATCGAGGTCGGCGTCCTCGAGGCGGCCGAAATTGTGGGGCCGTTTGTAGTGCTCGAGGATCTGCTCGCGATAGAGGTCGTCCATCGCCCCGAGCGTAGCGGAGCGTCTAGAGGCTGCAGGCGATCACGCGCTGGTGCGCCTGAAGGGCCACGTGCCAGGGGAGAGGCGATCCGGTCGCCGTCGGCAGGTCCAGCTCTGCCTTGCCGCCGCCTGGCACGGTGCCGATCGGGACAGCGGCACCCTGGGCGAATCTCCCAGCGCGGAGCTGGACCGCAGGCCCCCCCGCCGCCTCGAACGCGAGACGCCCCGTTGGCGCGGTGAAGATGCCAGTAGTGGACTTGGCTGCCGGTTGCAGCGCGATGCAGCCGTGGGAGGCCGGCTTCCAGCTCCCGCCGAGGGCGGTGGTGCCGCTCGGCGCGGGTTCCCGCGCTTCGGGCAGCCTCGCCACCAGCCGCACCCGCGCGCCGCTCGCTTGGAGCGCGACGTAATCGGCGGTGGCCCTGACCGCCTCCGGCCGAGACGCCAACTCTGTCAGGTTGTACGCGGGGGAGCCGTAGTGCGCGAACACGGCCGCGAGCGCGGCGGCGTTCAACTGGGCGACCTGGTCGCTGGCGGGAAAGCGCCTTGCCAGCGCCCCCGACAGACTGAAGTCATCCGCGACGTGCTGGCCGCCAACGGCAAGGGCGGTCAGCCCTCCGCGGAACCGATCCGAGGCGTCGTTCAGCGCCTTCTCCTGGATCCGCAGTTCGTACAGGTTCCCGGTGATCGAGACCGCGAACGCTGCCACGATCGCGAGTGCGACCGGTGCTGTGAGTCTCTCGGGCAACTCGAAGTCGTGGCCCAGCTCGCACAGCAGGAGCAGGAGGAGTAACGCGTCCGGGTAGTAGTAGCGCGAGGAGTTGGCCAGCCGCTCGGGGCCCGGTGCGAGCCCGGTCGAGATCCAGAAGACGAGGAGGGCCGCGACCATCGCGAGAGCGAACGGGGAGATCGGCTTGCGGATGCGAAGCCGTGCCCCCACGAGCGCTACAAGCAGGGCCATGAGGATCACCCCCAGCACTACCTCGACGGGGCGAGGGATATCGATGCCGCCGTAAGCGTTGTGCGTGACCAGCCCCGCGGTTGAGAGCAGCGTCGCGCCCAGCGACTTCCCAAGGAAGACCGGGAGGTCCACGATCCGGGAGAGCAGCGACGGTGATGCCGGGGACTCGAACTCGAGCACCCACCAGAGCACGTAGGCGACGATCGGCAGGGCGAAGACCCAGCACCGCCGCCACCGTTCCCGCGCCGGGCGACTCAGCACCAGGACGGCGGCAGCCGCGGCGAACGCGAAGCCCGTGCTGTGGGAAGCCAGGCTCACCGCGAGAGCGAGGAACGCGGCGATGTCTCCCTTGAGATCGCGCCGCTCGAGCGCCAGGAGCATCATCAGCCCGGCCGCGATCGCGACCAGGCTCGGCGATCGAAAGGACGCCGCAAGAACCTCCCACGAGCTGCCCAGAAAGAGGAGGATCGCGGTCGGCAGCACCGCGAGCGTGTCGCCGATCCGGCGGCGCGCCAACAGGTAGAACAGCCCGGCACAGAGGAGGAGGAGCATGATGTGCGCGATTCGGTACGGCACGTAGGAGCCGATGCCGAAGCCGTCGAATGCGAGCTTGTACAGGAGGAGAGGAATCGCGATGAGGTGCTTACCGGGCGGTGGCTGGAGCAGGAGCTGGCCCACGGGTTCGGTTGCGGCTCGAAACGCGTAGCCCCATTCGTCGTTCAGGAGGGTCTCCTGGCCCGACCAGGCCCATACGAGCGCCGCCGAGAGCGCCATGAGTCCAGCGAGCACAAGCCATGCGAGCGGCCGGCGCCAAAGCGCGGCCGGTCCCGGCGGCCCGCCTCCACCTGAGATCACGCGGCAGGTTATATCGGGCGCCGAGCCCTCAGTCGAGCTCGAAGACTCGTCGGACGTCGGCCAGTCCGTCGACCAGGCGGTCGGCCTCCTCGCGCGTGTTGTAGACGGCGAGGCTGGCTCGAGTGGTTGCCGCCACGCCGAGCCGGTCCATGAGTACCTGGGCGCAGTGGTGGCCGGCACGCACCGCGATCGCGTGGCGGTCGAGGATCTCCGAGACGTCATGCGCGTGCACACCGTCCATCTCGAAGGAGATGATCCCGACGCGATCGTCACCCGCCGGCGGGCCGAAGACTTTGAGGCCGGGGATCTCCGCGAGGCGGTCGAGGGCGTACGCGCCCAGCTCTGCCTCGTGGGCGTGGGCGGCCTCGACGCCGATTCCGTCGAGCCACTCGACTGCGGCGGCGAGGCCGATCGCCTCGCCGATGGGCGGCGTCCCGGCCTCGAACCGGGCCGGCACGTCCGCCCACGTGATGCGCTCCTTGGTGACCTTGCGGATCATCGAGCCACCACCCTCGTACGGGCCCATGGACTCCAGCAGCTCCCCGCGCCCGTAAAGGACGCCGACACCTGTGGGCCCGTAGAGCTTGTGGCCCGTGAACCCGTAGAAGTCGGCGCCGAGCTCGGGCAGGTCGAGCGGCAGCTTCGGCGCCGCCTGGGCGCCATCGACGACCACGATCGCTCCCGCGTCGTGCGCCAGACGGACGATCTCGGGGAGGGGGTTGACGGTGCCGAGAACGTTGGAGATGTGGGCCACCCCGAGGACCTTCGGGCCGCGCTCGAGCGCGGCTGCCAGGGCGGTCATGTCGAGGCGCCCGTCGTCGTCCACCGGGACCCAGTCGAGCTGCGCCCCGACCTCCTGGGCGAGCAGATACCAGGGAACAATGTTGGAGTGGTGCTCCATCTCCGTGAGCAGGATCCGGTCGCCCTCGCCGACGTTGGCCCGTCCCCACGCCTGGGCGACCAGGTTGAGCGAGCCGGTGACGTTGCGGGTGAAGATCACGTCGCGGGGATTGGCGCCCACGTGGCGGGCGATGGTCGCGCGCGCTCCCTCATACAGCGCGGTCGCCTCCTCGGAGAGGGTGTGAACGCCGCGATGCACGTTCGCGTTGTGCTGGCGCCAGTACGTATCGAGCGCCTCGATGACGGCCAGCGGCTTCTGTGCCGTGGCGCCGTTGTCGAGGTAGGCAAGCGGCTTCCCGTGCACCTCGCGCCGCAGGATCGGAAACTCCGAGCGGATCTCCTCGATCGAGCGGGAGCCGGGGGGTGAGGTCACCGAAGCGGTTGCCATCGGGCGTTCGCGCGGCCTACGCGGCCGCCTCGACCTCCTCGCGGATCCAGCCGTAGCCGCGCTCCTCGAGTGTGGTGACGAGCTCCGGGCCGCCCTCCTTGACGATCCGCCCCTCGAACATGACATGAACGAAGTCGGGCTTCACCAGGTGCAGGATGCGCTGGTAGTGGGTGATGATCAGGACACCCATGTCGGGTCCGGCGAACTTGTTGACGCCGTCGGCGACCGTCCGGAGCGCGTCGATGTCGAGGCCCGAGTCGGTCTCGTCGAGGACCGCGAGCTTGGGCTGAAGCATCGCGAGCTGCAGGATCTCCATGCGCTTCTTCTCACCACCGGAGAACCCCTCGTTGAGGTAGCGGCTCGAAAACTCGCGCGGAATGTTCACGAGCTCCATCGCGGCCTCGGCCTCCTTGCGGAAGTCCTTCAGCTTGATCTCGGGCTCGCCTTGGGCCTCGCGGTGCGCGTTGACCACCATGCGCAGGTACTTCGCGACGGTGACGCCCGGCACCGCCACCGGATACTGGAACGCCATGAAGAGCCCCGAGCGGGCCCGGTTCTCCGGGGCTTCGTCGGTGATCTCCTCGCCGTCGAACCGGATCTCGCCGTCGGTCACCTCGAGGGAGGGCTGGCCCATGATCGCGTTGGCGAGCGTGGACTTTCCGGATCCGTTGGGGCCCATGAGCGCGTGGATCTCGCCCTTGGACACCTCGAGGTCGAGCCCCTTGAGGATCTCCTTGTCCTCGGCGCTTACGTGCAGGTTGCTGATCTCCAGATCGGCCATCTCTCTCCGTTGTCGTGGGTTGTCAGGAAAAGGCGGCTACGCGGCCTGGCCGGCAAGCGGACGTGTGTCCGCGTGTTGATCGGCGAACTCGACCAGGTCCGCCAGCGTGGTCCCGGCGAGGGCCTTGGTGATCCCGCCGTGCACCCGGGTCCACAGAAGCTTCGTTGCGCAGGCCCGGTCGCCGTCGGACTCGTGAGAGCAGAGCACCCGGCCCTCGGGCATATCGTTGAAGCATTCCATCGGGGCGATCGGCCCCTCGAGCGCCTGGACGACGTCCAGCATCTCGATCTCCGAGGCGGGCCGCGCCAGCCTATAGCCCCCGTGTGCGCCTCGAACCGACCTCACCAGCCCCGCCTCGCGCAGCTTGGCGACGAGGTGCTCCAGGTAGGAGAGGGGGAGGGTCTCCGCCTCGGCGACCGTGCTCAGGGCGACCGGCTCGCCGCTGGACGCATCGCCCGGTGCGCGACGGCCGAGCTCCACCATGAGGCGCACGCCGTACTCAGCCTTGGTCGAAAACAGCATCGGGACCAAATCCTACCCGACAGGTCGGATAAGCGGTTCCGCAGCCTACGCCAGCCGGAACTCGTCGCGGAACTCCCGCAGCAGGGCCTCGCCAGACGGCGGTTCATCCGATTGAGGCGCCCCCGCAATCGCCGCCTCGGCAACCCCGGCCAGCGCGCGGAAGAACTCCTCGGTGCGCATGGCCGGGCGCGTCTCCCACCGGAGACGTACGACCTCGTCGCCGCCGTTCCACATCGCGTGAACCGTTCCGGCGGGAACCTCGAGCACGTCGCCGGCCACGAGCGTTCGCTCGCCGTCCTCGAGCCGCACGGTCATCTCCCCGGCGACGACCTCGAACCGCTCGTCCTGTTGCGGATGGAGGTGCGCCGGCGGCTCGGGGGATGCCACGGGGTAGGTGGCCTCCATCTCGAGCACCTCGCCGTCGGTCTCGGCCGCCGTGCGCACGAGGCGCAGCGTTAAGCCGCTCGCCGGGTTTGAGATCACGTCGCCCGCTGGCACGTCGCCGACAGTAACGAGATGACGTCGCTCACCACGGTCGAATGGGCCTAGCGAACCCGTGCCTTCCGTCGGTGTGCCTTCCACAGCTCGGCTCCGTGGGTGCCGTCGTCGGCGGTGAAGTACAGGGAGCGGTGGACTTGGGTGAATCCACCGGGAAAGCTCGAACCGCTGCCGGGGTCGATGTCCTTGACCATCGTGGTGCCGGCCTCGGTTCCGTTGCTCCGCCAGAGCTCGGCGCCGTGGACGCCGTCGCTCGCAGCGAAGATCAGCGTGCCACCGTAATGGGCAAGGCCAGTAGGGCCGTATGGCAGTTCGTTGTTGGGGTTGATCTCCTTCACCATCCTCGTCTTCGCTGCCGTGCCGCCGCTCCGCCACAGCTCAAAGCCACTGGCACCAGGGCCATCGCGGACGACGAAGTACAGCGCTCCCGCGACATCCGTCAGGTTGTACGGCAAATGCCCACGGAACTCCTTGAGCTTCGCGGTCCCCGCCGCGGTGCCATCGGTGCGCCATAGGGCGTTGGCGCCATTGGGGGCGTCGAAGAACAGCCTGTGGCCGACATCTGTGAGCCAGAGTGGGCTCGCATATGCACCGCCGTGGCCGTCCTTGACCCTCTTCGTCCCCGCCAGGGTGCCGTCGCTCCGCCACAACTCGTTGCCGTGGACGCCGTCGTTGGCGCTGAAGAAGAGGGTGCCGCCGCTGACGGTTAGTGATTGCGGGTAGCTCCAACTCCCGCCGGGGTTGATGTCCTTGACCATCTTCGTCCCCTTCGCGGTGCCGTCGCTCCGCCACAGCTCCTCGCCATGGGTGTCGTTCTCGTCCTCGGCGCTGAGGTAAAGGACGCCCTTGAAGGCGGCAAGTTCGCCGGGGAAGAGGATGCCCTTGATCATCTTGGTTCCCGCCGCCGTGCCGTCGGTCCGCCACAGCTGATAGCCGGTGTCGGTGGTGAAGAAGAGCTTGTCGCCGGCCACGGTCAAGTCGCCCAGAAAGCTGCCGTACTTGCCGGAGCCGATGTCCGTGACGATCTTGGTGCCCGCCCGGGTGCCATTGGACTTCCACAGCTCGGGCCCGTGAAGCCTGTCTCCGGACCTGAAGTAGAGCTTGCCGTGGAAGGCGGTGAGCTGCTCTGGGTTACAGGCGGTGGCGCCCGAGGCAGGACTTGAGTAGCAGCCCGGGTTGTGGTCGTGTGGGAAGGCCCTGATCATCCTCGTGCCCGCGGCGGTGCCGTCGCTCCGCCAGAGCTCGTTGCGGTTGTTGATGAAGTAGAGGACGCCACCGGCCTTGGTGAGCCAGCGCGGGTTGCCGCTCCTGCTGCCGGGGTCGATGTCCTTGACGAGCTCGACGTGGTACCTCGAGGCGGCCTGTACCGACGATGCCTGGCTCGCGAGGGCGCCTAGCACCGCCACCGCCACCGCGGCCGCCCGCCAGGTCCTTTCCAGCATTCGCACCCTCGCTCCCAGATGGATTCAACACCTTCGAACCCGCGGCCCGGCGCGAAGTTGCGGCGCTACGGCTCGATCAGGCCCTTGCGGATCGCGTAGCGGACGAGCTCCACGCGGTCGCGCATGCCGAGCTTTCGCATCGCGTTCGAACGGTGGTTCTCGACCGTCTTCTCAGAGAGATGCAGGATCGCTGCGATCTCGCGGTTCGTGTGCGCCTCGGCGACCAGCTTCACGACCTCCTGCTCGCGCGGGGTCAGCTCGTCCTCGCGGGCCGAGCCCTCGCCGAGGACGTCCTGGATCAAGGCCCGCTGCGCCTCGGGGGTGAGGAACGGCTCGCCGCGCTGGACGGCCCGGACGGCGTCGATCAGGTCGGAGTCGGCCTGCGCCTTCAGCACGTACCCGGAGGCGCCGGCCTTGAGCGCCTCGAACAGGTAGCGCTCGTCGTCGTACATCGACAGGATCAGGATCGAGACGTCGGGCGCCTGCGCGCGAATCTCGCGGGTCGCCTGCAGGCCGGTGAGCTTGGGCATCTTCACGTCGAGGATCGCCAGGTCCGGCTTGTCGCGAATCGCCATGTCGCGAGCCTCCGCCCCGTCGGATGCCTCGCCCACGACCTCGATGTCCGCCTGGCGCTCGAGCAGCATCCGCAGGCCGGAGCGGACGATCCCGTGGTCGTCGGCGATCATCACCTTCATCGCTGCGGGGGGGTCCGCTTCTCCGACCGGCTCGGCATATGCCCGTTGCGCTTCCATTCCCGACTCCTATCGGCCGGCTCCAGGGGCACCGTTAGCCGCACCCGGGTGCCCGTGTCGAGGCTCGAGGCGACCTCCATGTCGCCGCCCACGAGGAGCGCCCGCTCCCGCATCCCGGCGATGCCGAGGCCCTTGGCCGCCTGGTCGAAGGTGAAGCCCGAGCCGTCGTCGCCGACCGTGAGCTCCACCCGGTCGCCCTCGCGGGTGAGCTCGACCTCGAACCCGCTCGGCGCCCGAGTGCTGCGCCGCGTTGGAGAGAGCCTCCTGGGCCACCCGGTAGACGACGAGCTGCACATCCGCCGGCAGTCCCGAGAAGTCGCCGGAGGCCTCGAAGCTCGCGTTGATCTTGCCCCGGCGCCCGAGCTCCTTCACGTGGCCGGCGAGCGCAGCCTTGAGGCCA
>CAWHJT010000009.1:0-142311 GCA_963829735.1 uncultured Actinomycetes bacterium | reverse complement strand
GGCATTGGAAGTGGTGATCGCTACTGCCCGCTCGCGCCCTGCACCGCCTCGATCCAGTCCCAGCGCTTCCCGCAGAGCTCGCTCACCTGGTTCGCGGGGAGATAGGAGACCTTCGTGTTCGCCGCGTCCTGGGCGGTGAGCCCGAGCGGCCCGATGGGCTCCGGCGGCCCGCCGCTGCCCGGATACAGGTCGTAACCGTGGAAGGTCAGCGTGATCGTGTGCGCACCGGCGGTGAGGCGCGTGGACCCGAACGGCACGTACTCGCCGAAGTTGTTGAGGAAGCCGCGGACGGTGCTCACGGGCTTGCCGTCCACCGCCAGGTCCACCTTCGGACGCACCGATCCTCCGAGGTAGAAGTCGTAGTTGTCCGTCTGCGGGATCTGCACCTGCGCGGTCAGGGTCCCGGGCGTGTTCGGCACCAGGGAGGAGGGGAAGTCGGGCGGGTTCCACTCCGGCGGGTGCTTGGTCTCGCTCATCGGGACGACCACGACCGGATCGCGGCTGACGGCAGCCAGGGTGCCTCCGGGACCCGCCTCGCGGGCGAGGTGGTGCACCTGGGAGCACTTCGGGACCCCGGCCGGGTCGGTGTCGGTGCCCAGGCCCAGGTGGTCGATCACGAATCGGGTCGAGTCGGCCGGGCGCTGCCAGACGTCGTAGTACTTGCCCTCGTAGATGGGCCGGTAGGGAGACGGCGGCCGGCTGCCACCCGGACCTCGGCGCAGCACCAGGTTGCGGTAGACGAGGACCGGTCCCAGCTGGAACTGGTCGATGTCCGCGGTCGTGCCCTTGCGCAGGCTGTGCCCGCTCAGGAGGGGATCGTTGCGCCTTCGCAGCTCCGAGGCGCCCTCCGGTGCTGCGTTGCGCAGGAAGTGCCGGACGCCGTACGGTTGGTACTCGGTCATGAGCGTCGGCCCCGCGTTACCAAGGATGCCGGCGATCGTCTCGAGCTCGGCGAGCTGGGCTCGAGGGGCCAGGCTCACGCCCCGGTACGCGAGCGCGTTGGACCACAGGATGCCGACCGCGATCACCGCGACCAGGATCGAGCCCTCCACGCGGCGCCCGCCCGCGAACAGCGCGACGCCCCCGGCGGCGGCGACCAACGGGATCGCTGGCGAGGCCGTCGCAAGGGCCTTGCCGCCCACCCACGGCGAGCCGATGGCGAAGATCGCCAATGACGCCACGATCGCAGCACCCAGGTAGATGACGAGACCCCACGATTTGGCGCGGACCGCGAGCACCACGCCGATCAGGGCGGCGATCCCCACCACGGCGATCAGGATGTAGGTCGTCGTCAGCTGATGGGGATCGACGCGGAAGTCCCCGTTCGGCCACACCCCGAACAGCTGAAGGCCATTGAGCGGGTGGTACAGGTTGCCCAGCGCGGTCTCGCTGGTCAACGGCGACGAGGTCGGTGGCAGGAGCCCGCCGGGGATGATCGCCGGCAGGCTCATCACGACCGTCGCCGCCGCGAACACGCCGGCCCTCACGAGGGATGCGGCCGAGCCGAGGTACCGGACGAACAGGATCAGCACGACGACGAGGATCGGCGCGAGCCACACCGCTCCACCGCCACTCAAGACCGCGATCAGAGCGGCGCTCATGATCGCCAGTGGCACGAGTGGCCGCGGAGACTCCCACCTCCTGATCGCGAACGCCGCAATCCCCGCAATGGAGACCACGAGCGCGGCGGCCGCGATCTCCTTGATCCCGCCCCACAGGTAGTAGCCGAAGAGCAGCGCCGACTGCGCGCCCAGAAATGCCGCCAGCGCCCGCAGGCGCGGGGACTTGACGAGGGGCTCGGTGATCGACCATGCCCCCAGCGCAAGCAGCGCCCCCATGAAGGCCGTGTACGGCTGGATCACCCAGGCGACGTCCTGCCCGACCAGGGCACGCGCCACGCCGAGTGGCAGGAAGACGCCAACGGGATAGCCGGCGCCGAGATTGAAGGCGAGCGTCGCCTCGTAGGTGGACGCCGGAAGGTCGGCCAGGCTGCGCCCGTGCTGCATGACGCGATCGGTCAGGGCCATCCAGGTGGCGGTGTCGTCGAGCTTGATGTAGCCGGCGAAGGTCGCCTCGCCCGACAGGACGATGGGCGCCGCATAGATCGCGAAGACCGCCACGGCGGCGATTACCGCCCACCGAGCGACGCCGCGGTCGATCACCGGGAGGGAGAGCCCGTACCCGACCATGGCGAGCGCCACGACGAGCGGGGTGATGACCTCCGCGAGCCCACCGTCGAGCGTGAAGAACTGCGCCACAACGATGATCAGCGCCAGCCCAGTGGCGGGCAGCAGGACGCCGGGCAGTCGGGTCCCGGCGATCCGCTCGACCAGCAGGCCGGAGCCGATCGCCAACACCGCGAGGACGAGCGGAAACAGGAGCCAGGTGATGAAGAGCGTCAACGCACCATGCCGCGCCGCGTCAGCTCACGCGGTTTGCGCAAGCGCTCAGGGAACCGGCTGGATGGCCCCGGATTTGACGAGGTCGAGCGCCGTGGCAGGGTCGGGGTCATAGACTTCGATCTCGAAGCCCCTCTCGTTGGGGAACGGACCTTGGGCACAGCCCGTGCCTGCGTAGCAAGCGGGGTTTCCCGCCAGGCATTTGGGCAACTGAGCGCCTCAGCCGCCCAAACCGAGATCGTTCGCGTACTGATCCCGGTAGTCCTGTTGCTTTTCGAGGACCTCGTCGACATACGCGCGGGTCTCGGGGAAGCGGATGTCCGCTTGCTGCAGCTGAGAGCCGCCCCATTTGTCGACGTTTCCGGTGCCGGCGTTGTATGCGGCAAGCGCAGCGACCTCGTTGCCGTCGTAGTGGTCGAGGAGGTAGCGCAGGTAATAGGAGCCGTAACTGATGTTGATCTGCGGGTCCGAGAGATCCGAGGTGACGAAGCTGGTGCCACCGCTGAGGCGCTCGATCACGTGCGCGGTCTGCGGCGTTATCTGCATCAGCCCGAGCGCGCCGGCGTGTGACTCCTGGTCGTGGAAGCGCGACTCGGCGTAGATCACCGCGGCGACCATCGCCGGATCGAGATGCTTGTCGGCTGCCTGCTGGCGAATGATGTCGTCGTGCTGGAGCGGGAGCGTGATGTCGCGAATCGCCTGCTGCACGTCGATCCTACTGATCCCGACCGCGATGCCGACGCCGAGCATCGCGGCGAGGGCCAACCATGTCCAGCGGCGGCGGCGCACCTGCGCGCGCGTCGGCCGGCGTGCCGTCCTGACTCCTGCCCGCGCCGGGCTCATGCGCTGGATGGTGTCGATTGAGTCAGTCGCTCCATGAGCGCGGCCACATCTCGCTCGAGCGTGTCGAGCGAGCCGTCGTTCACCAGGACATACGTCGCGCGAGCCGCCTTTTCCTCCTGCGGAAGCTGGCGGTCGCTTCGCGGCTCGAGCAGCTCCGTACCTCGCAGCCCGGCACGCCGGGCCGCGAGTCTCATCGGCGGAGATGACGGCAACGGTTGCGTCGAACGCGCCCTCCATGCTCGGTCTCGAAGAGGAGCGGCACCTCGACGACCGCGAGCTCGTCCTCGGGCGCGAGGCCGCCTCCGCCAGGCGGCGACGCGCTCGCCGACGAGCGGGTGAAGCAGTGACTCGAGCCAGGCGAGCTCCTCGGTCGAGTCGAAGACGATCGCGCCCACCCGACCCCGGTCGAGCGCGCCGTCGGCCACCACCTCCCCACCCCAGCGGTCCAGCAGCCGGTCGCTGACCGTCGGATCGTCGAGAAGCTCGTGGACGACGGCGTCCGTCGAGAGCGTCGCGGCTCCCAACCGGCCGAACGCTGCCAGCGCCTCCGACTTCCCAGCGGCGATCCCCCCCGTTAGTCCGACGAACGGCGGGGACGGGATGGCGACTACTCCTTCGGGGCCTCGTCCTCGCCGGGCGATTCCGGCTCGCCGGCCTGCTCCTCGGACTCGGCCTCCGGCTCGGCCGGAGCCTCGGCGTCGGGCGGCGTCTCGGGGAAGACCTCCTCGGAGTCACCCAGTTCCGGCACCTCTTCGGGCGCGGCCTCCTGCGTGACCTCGCCCGTGAGCTCCGGCGGCATGAGGTCACGGAGCGGAAGATTCTGAGACTCGGCGCGCTTGATGGACAGCGAGATGCGGCGGCGGCTCTCGTCGATCTCCAGGATCCGGACCCACACCTCGTCGCCGGGCGAGACGACCTCGCTCGGGTTCTCGACGTGGTGCTCGGCGAGTTCGGAGATGTGGACCAGCCCCTCGACGCCGGGGACGATCTCGACGAAGGCGCCGAAGGCGACGACCTTGGTCACCTTGCCCTGGAGCGCGTCGCCGGGCTTGTACTCGTCGAGCACCCGGCGCCACGGATCCTCCTGCGTCTGCTTCAGGCCCAGCGAGATCCGCTGGCGCTCACGGTCGATGTCGAGGACCTTCACGCGCACCGTCTCGCCGACCGAGAGCACCTCGGACGGGTGGTTGACGTGGCTCCAGGAGAGCTCTGAGATGTGGATGAGGCCGTCGATTCCGTCGAGGTCGACGAAGGCGCCGAAGTCGACGATGTTCGAGATCTTGCCCTCGACGACCATCCCGGGCTGGAGGCGACCGAGGATCTGCTCGCGGACCTCCTTGCGCTCCTCCTCGAGGACAGCGCGGCGCGAGAGCACGACGTTGTTTCGGCTGCGGTTGAGCTCGATGACCTTGCACTCGAGCGTCTGGCCCTTGAACTCGTCCAGGTTGTGGACGCGGCGGATGTCGACCAGCGAGGCAGGCAGGAAGCCGCGCACGCCGAGGTCGAGGATCAGGCCGCCCTTGACCACCTCGATCACGATCCCCTCGACCGGCTCGCCGGACTCGGCGGCGGCCTCGATCTTGCGCCAGGCCTTCTCGAAGCGCGCCCGCTTCTTGGAGAGGAGCAGGCGACCCTCCTGGTCCTCCTTGGTGAGGACGAGCGCGTCGACCTGCTCGCCGAGCGAGACCTCGTCGGCGGGATCGACGGAGCGCCGGATCGAGAGCTCGTTCGAGGGGATGACGCCCTCGGACTTGTAGCCGATGTCCACGAGGACCTCGTCTTTGTCGATGCGCACCACCTCGCCGCTCACCACGTCGCCCTCCTCGAAGGGCTTGATGGTGGCGTCGTAGTTGGGGACGAGCTTGCCGTCGACCTCGATCAGGACATCGTTGGCCCCATTTGTCGCAGGGCTCGTGGCTGGCTCGGTCGTCGTATCGGTCGCGGACACGGCGGCTAACTATAGAGAGAGTGGCTTGAAGTACCCTCGAATCTCGCGTGCCCAAGCGACGCACCAAGCGCGGCGACGAGCGGACGCCCCTGGGCGGCGACGCAGACGTGCTGATCTGCGGGGCGAGCTTCGCAGGCCTGGCCGTCGCCCGCGAGCTCGCCGATTCAGGCGCCAGGGTGCTGATCGTCGACCGCTACGAGGTCGGTGAGCGCCAAACCTCGGCGTGCGCAGCGCCGACCGAGTGGCTCGAAGCCATGGGAGTGGGCGCTTCCATTCGGCAGACGTTCGAGGATCTGGTCATGCATACGCCGCACATCACCACGCGCATGGAGCTGCCGTGGACCTTCTCCACCTTCGATTACAGGACGCTCTGCGCGCTCCTCTTCGAGCAGGGGGACGCCGGATTCGAGACCGCCACGGTCAACGGACGCACCGCGACCACCGTGCACACCGATCGCGGCGACCTGACCGCGCCGCTCGTCGTCGACTGCCTGGGATGGCGTCGTGTGCTCTCATCGCAGGGCTACCAGCCGCCGGACGCCCCTCTCTCGCGAGGCCTGGAGGTGCATCCCGGCGGAGGCTCGGACGACCTCGAGATCTGGATCGATCGCGGCTACGTCCCCGCCGGCTACGCCTGGAGCTTCCCCGCCACCGACGAGATCAGGGTAGGCGTTGGGTCGTTCGAGCCCCGGTTCCACGTGAAGGAGCCGACCGTGCGGCTGGCGGAGGACCTCGAGCGCGAGGCCGTCCGCTACCAGGGCAACTGGATCCCGCACCGGCTCCGCCCCGCGACCGAGGACGACATCTTCTTCGTCGGGGACTCGGCGGGCCATTGCCTGCCGCTGACCGCCGAGGGAATCCGGACCGCCTTCTACTTCGGCATCGCGTGCGGACGCGAGCTCCGCCGGGTGCTAGAGGGGCGCGTCGCCCGCCGCGACGCGCTCGAGCGCTACGCCGCCTTCTCCGAGCGTCACCTGTGGCACTACACCTGGCTCCTGCGCGTTCAGCGCCTCATCCCCAGGGTCCCGCCTCGGATGCTTGCCGCAGCGCTGCGCGGGATGAGCACCGACGCGTTCGTCCGCTGGTCGTTCAGGCACTACCTGCGGATCGCCCATCCGGCGTACGCGCGGAAGCTCGCAACGGCGGCTCCCGGGGCCGGGGGGCGCAGCGTTCGCGTAAGGGCCGCCGCCTAGGTGTACTCGAGCGTCCCCGTTCGGTCCCCGCGAGCGATCAGCGAACGACGAGATATGTGCCCGCGAGTAGCAGCGCTACACCCAGGATCCTGGTCGCGCTGAGGGACGTCTGCTCAAGCCCGAACCAACCGAGGCGGTCGATGACGACCGCGGCAGTCAGCTGGCCGGTGACCGTGGCCGCGGCCACACCGCCGGCCCCGATCGACTTGACCGTGACCAGTGCCGTCGTGACGTAGATCGCCCCCAGCAGGCCTCCCACGAGGTAATACCAGCGGACGTCGAACGTGGACGTCAATCCGCCGGCCTCTCCACTGATGGCGACCACGACGACCAGCGCGAGCGTGCCCACGGTGAACGACACCAGGGCGGCGGCGATGCTCCCGGTCGCTCGCCCCAGTCCCGCGTTGATCGGGGCCTGGAGGGCGAGGATGCCGCCGACGACGGCGGTCAGCAGGACGGCGAGCCCGCGGTCCATCGCCCGCGATCCTACTGATCGGCGCCGAAACCACCGGCGGGGTGACCGCCGGCCCGCGTGGGTTGTCTTTGTGGAGGAAGTCGCCACAGGCTGGCCCGTCGTCGTGGGTGCGCTCCATGCTCGGCGTCGCCTAGCTGCGCCGGTTCGCGCGACGTTTGAACGGAACCGGCTCGCGGTCCGTATGTCGGATCGTGAGGGGAGCGGGCAACAACGGACGCGGCCGCCTCGCGGCGGCGGCGCTTCGGTGCCAGCCTGACTCCCGTCTGGTGAAGCTGATGCGAGAGGGCCAGGATGGCGCCTTCGCCGAGATCGTTCGTCGCTACCGCGCCCCGCTCGTCGCCTACGCCGGCGGCATCGTGCCCGACCACCACGCGGAGGACGTCGTGCAGGAAGCGCTGACGCGGGCCCATTCCGCGCTCGGGCGAAGCGCCGCGGAGGTGAATCTCAAGCCGTGGCTCTACACGATCGTGCGCAACGGGGCGCTGAACGCGCTCCGCAACCACCCCGTCCACGTGCACCTCGATGAGAACTACGACGGCGTTCCGCAGCCGCCCGAGATCGCCGCGCGCCGTGAGGAGCTCGCCGCGCTGACGGCCGCGGTCAATGCGCTCCCCGAATCTCAGCGCGAGGCGCTCGTCAAGCGAGAGCTGGAGGGCAGGAGCCACGAGCAGATCGCTTCGGCGCTCGGCCTCTCCGCCGGTGCCGTTCGCGGGCTGATCTATCGGGCCCGGGCAACGCTCCGCGACGCCGCCGGCATGCTGATTCCGCTCCCCGTCCTGCGCGCCCTCCTGAGCTCCGGCAGCGCGGGCCCCGAGCCCACCGGCGCCGCACAAGCAGCGGCCGCGGGCCTCGCCGGCGGTGGCGGCGGAATCGCCCTGAAGGCCGGCGCGACGCTGGGCGTGGCGGTGATCGCCGTCGGCTCCGGCATCGCGGTGAAGCAGCGCGACGGTGGCTCCGGCAACGACCCAGCGCCGGGCGCCGCTCCCGCTGCGGCCGGACGCTCGCATGGCGCCGATGGCTCCGGCCACGTGCGGCTGGCGGACGCCGCACTGCCCCGTGGCGCGGGCGATGGCAACGAGGGTGAGGGATCCGGGAGCTCGGGTCCGGGCGACAGCCGCGACGGCTCTTCCAGCGGCCCCGACTCGGGCGGACGCTCCATGAACGGCACCTCCTCGGGCCCCGATGCGGGAGGCGGCGTCGGGGGCAGCGCCACGGGCGACGACCACGATGGCAGCGGCGGCTCGAGCGGCTCAGGGGACGGCGGCGGAACCTCTGGCAGCGGTGATGGCGGTGGAGGCAGCGGCACCGACGGCGGCGGCTCGAGTGGCTCCGGCTCGGACGGCGGAGGCGATGTCGCAGCGAACAGCGGGAGTGGAGGCGATGACGCCTCGAGTGGGAGCGGCTCGGGCGGCGGCGGGACCACGACCACCACCACGAACGACGGCGACGGCGGCGGGGCGAGCGGCTCCAGCGATTAGAGCGGACGCCCTCACGCATATCAGGACCTTCGGGACGGCCAGATCGACGCAAGTGGTTAGACGCCATTCGCCCACATAGTCCAGTCTCAGCGGCTCGCGCGTGATCTTCGTGCGCGCCGCGGGTTCCAGTGGGGAACCGTTCAACGCGGCGCCGCCAAGACGGCGCCGGCCGAAGACAAGGAGGGTCAGATGACCTCGCGGAACAGGCTCCGGATCCTGGGAATCTCGGTCGCGGCGCTGGTCGGCGTCCTGACGATCGCGTTGCCCGGAACCGCCGGCGCCCGGGACCGGAACCACGACAAGATTCCGGACAAGTGGGAGCGCAACCATCACCTGTCGCTCCACAAAAGGCAGACGCGGCGGGACCAGGATCGCGACCACCTGAAGAACCGTCAGGAGTTCAAGGCGCGGACGAATCCACACAAGGCGGACACGGACGGCGACGGGGTGCCGGACGGCGAAGAGAACGCCGGCACGATCGCCTCGTTCGACGGGACCACCCTGACGATCGACCTGTTCAACGGCAGCTCAATCAGCGGCATGGTCGATGACCGCACTGCGATCAAGTGCGAGGCCGCCGGCGGCGACGACCAGGGTGACGACGACAACTCCGGCGACGACAACGGCGGCAGTGGCGGAGGCGGGGACGACGCCCGCACCGCGCGCGCGATGTCGAGGTCCGATGACGGAGGCGGAGGCCACGAGAACTCCGGCGACGGCAGCGGTGAGCACTGCACCGCGGCCGACCTCACGCCGGGCGCGGTCGTCCAGGAGGCGGAGCTGGAGCTCTCGAACGGGCCGGCGGCGTTCGAGGAGGTCGAGCTCGTCAAGTAGGTCGGCGCAAACTGGCTGGCGTCCGAGGGCGGCCGCAGGCCCGCCCTCGGCGCGTCTGGGCCCCTACTTGGCGGCGAGCCAGTCGGCGCCGATGCCGAGGTCGACCGCGAGCGGCGGATCGAGGTCGAACGCACTGCACATCTCGCGTTCGACGAGCTTCGCCGCGTCGTCCATCTCCTTCTCCGGGCCTTCGAAGAGGAGCTCATCGTGGATCTGGAGGACGAGACGGCTCTGCATCCCGGCGTCAGCCAGTGCGGCGTGGCAGCGGAGCATCGCGAGCTTGATGATGTCCGCGGCGGTCCCCTGGATCACGGTGTTGACGGCGAGGCGCTCGCCTAGAGAGCGCCGCTGGCGCTGACTCGAGCGAAGCTCCGGAATCGCCCGCCGGCGGCCGAGCAGGGTGTAGACGAATCCCTCCTTCTCGGCCTTCGCGATCGTCTCGGTTATGAACCGCTGGATCGCGGGGAAGCGCTCGAAGTAGCGCTCGATGTAGATGGCCGCCTCCTCGCGTGAGATCTGAAGCCGGTCCGCGAGGCCGAACGCCGAGAGGCCGTACGCGATCCCGTAATTGACCATCTTCGCCTTCGAGCGCTCCGCCGGGCCAACCTCCTCCGGCGGAATCGCCAGCACCTCGGCGGCGGTCTCGCGGTGGACGTCTTGATCGGAGGCGAAGATCTCGCGGAGCACGTCCTCGCCGGCCACGTGAGCGAGAACTCGCAGCTCCACCTGGTTGTAGTCCGCCGACAGCAGGCGCATGCCCGCGTCGGCCACGAAGCAGCTCCGGACCGGGCGGCCGATTTCGGAGCGGATGGGGATGTTTTGCAGATTCGGGTTGACGCTCGATAGGCGCCCGGTAGCCGCCGCCACCTGATTGAAGGTGGTGTGGATGCGGCCCGTCTCGGGATCGACCAGGTCCGGAAGAGCGTCCAGGTAAGTGTTCTTGAGCTTGGTGAGCTCGCGCCAACTCTCGACCTTGGCGACGATCTCGTGCTCGTCTCGGATCTGGGCAAGCACCCGCGCGTCGGTCGAGAAGCCCGTCTTGCCACGGCGCTTCTTGGTCAGCCCGAGCTCGTTGAATAGGACCTCGCCAAGCTGCGGGGGTGAGCCGATCGTGAACTCGTGACCCGCGAGGTCGTAGATCTCGTGCTCGAGCTCGTCGATGCGCTCGGCCATGCCCTTCCCGATGTCCGCGAGCCGGCCCGTGTCGAGCTTGACACCCTCCCGCTCCATCGCGGCGAGGACCTCGATCAACGGCATCTCGACCTCGTTGAACACGCGCTCGAGTCCGAAGCGCTCGATCTGCTCCCGCTGGCGAGCTGCCAGCTCGAACGCGAGGCGGGCCTCGGTCGGCGGATCGGCGGCGGGCTCGGCCTCCGCGGCGAGGGAGAGCTGCTCGCTCTCGGGGGTGCCCCCCTCCCCGGTCTCGCCGTCCCTGGTCACTGCCTCTGGGCTGGCGGCCGCGATGCCGGCGTCCGCGGCAAGCTCCGAGAGGTCGTACACGCGCCGCGCGGGGTCTATCAGGTAGGCGGCGACCATCGAGTCGTGAGCGAGGTCGAGGCTGCCGGCCGGCCGTACGGCAAGCAGCCCGGTGCGGCCGCCGCCGCCCTGGGACTTGGCGTCGTGAAAGGTCAGCGGATGGTCGCGGATCTGCCCCGCGAGATCCGCGAGATCCTCGTAGTCGCCCGCCACCAGGCGATCACCGTCGGTGCCGGCCCAGCGCCCCTCCGCAACGGACATGGTGACCGGCCCCTTGGGCAGGTCGGCCGGAGTCCCCTCGACCGCCTCGACCAAGAGCGTCTCCTCCACGGCGCGATCCGGAACGTCCTCGGAGAACTCCTCGTCGAGGCGCTGCATCACCGCGCGGAGCTCGAACTCGGCCGCCACGTCTCGCAGGCGGCTGCGGTCCGGGGGTGTTCGCGCCTCCTTGTTGACGTCGATCGGGACGTCGATGTCGTACCTCAGAGTCGCCAGCTGCTTCGAGAGGCGGGCGTCGTCCGCGTGCTCGGTCAGGTTCTGTTTGCGCTTGGCGCCGGAGATCTCGTCGATGCTGTCGAGCACCGCCTCGAGCGATCCGAATTGCTGGAGAAGCTGGGCGGCGGTCTTGTCGCCGATCCCCGGCACGCCCGGGATGTTGTCGGAGGTGTCGCCCTTCAGCCCGATGAGGTCGGGGACAAGCTCCGGCGCCACGCCGTAGCGCTCGACGACGCCCTCGCGGTCGTAGATCTTGGTGTCGGTGACCCCGCGGGACGTGGTCATCACGCGGACCCCGTCGCCGACCACCTGGTACACGTCGCGATCGCCGGAGACGACCATCACCGGGACGTCAGCGTCGCGCGCCCGCTGAACGAGGCTCGCGATCACGTCATCCGCCTCCCAGCCGTCCACCTTCACGTTGTGGAAGCCGAATGCCTCGGCGAGCGGCGCGAGATGCGGCCACTGCTCCTTGAGCAGGTCGGGACGCGAGGGCCTCCCCGCCTTGTATTCGGTGTACTCCTTGTCCCTGCCCGACATGCCGGCGTCCCAGGCGACGATCACGGCGGTCGGACGATGCTCGATCAGGATCTTGGCCATCATCGAGGCGAAGCCGTAGATGGCGTTGGTCGGCCGCCCATCGGCGGTGGCGATGGACTCCGGAAGCGCGAAGAACGCCCGGTAGGCGAGGCTGTTGCCGTCGATCAGGAACAGCTCGCCGCCACGGTCGCCGGCCGCCGGCTCGGAGGCGGGTTTGGTCTTCGTCGCGGGCACCCATCCATCCTAGGCCCGCGCGCGGCTCGCACCGGCTTTCGTGCCCGCGAACCCCGGGCGCGGGCCGGATCCATAGTCGGAGCGAGATGCGTTCTCCGAACAGCGAAGCGGCCGAACAGGCGGCCACAGCCTCCACGTCGTGCCGACATTTCCGGCTTGTCGTCACCAAGTGGAGGCACTATCCGGCAGAGCCGACCGCCAGAAGCTGGGGAGTGGCGATCACCCCATGCTGGCGGCCCGCAAGCCGCGCGATCCAGGTGTCCGGAGGCGACCCGCGGCTCGTGTCTCCGCGGGCGCCTGAATAAGATCACCGGCCCATGCCCACGATTCCCTCCGTTTCCGCGCAGTTCTCCGTCACCGTCCGCGTCGAGCTCGACGCGCGGCAGGAGCCGCTGGGCAAGCTCACCGCCCAGATCGCTGAGGCCGGCGGGGCGCTCCAGGGCGTCGACCTCGTCCCGGGCGCCGGCGGCGAGGGCAAGCGGGTTCGCGAGTTCACGATCGACGCTCGCAACCAGCAGCACTGGGAGGAGATCCTGCGGGCGATCGGCTCGACCCGCGGCGCACGGGTCCTCGGCTACGTGGACCGCACGCTCCAGATGCATCGCGGCGGCAAGATCGCCCAGCAGAACAAGTACCCGCTGAAGACCCGCGACGACCTGTCGATGGCCTACACGCCGGGCGTGGCGCGCGTCTGCCAGGAGATCGCCGCCGACCGCAGCAAGGCTTTCGAGTTCACGATCAAGCGGAACACCGTCGCGGTCGTCTCCGACGGGAGCGCGGTGCTCGGCCTCGGGGACATCGGCCCCGAGGCGGCGATGCCGGTGATGGAGGGGAAGTGCGATGCTCTTCAAGGAGTTCGCCGACGTCGACGCCTTCCCCATCTGCCTGGACACCCGCGACCCGGACCAGATCATCAACGCGGTGCGGCTGATGGCTCCCACGTTCGGCGGCATCAACCTCGAGGACATCTCCGCGCCTCGCTGCTTCGAGATCGAGCAGCGCCTCAAGGAGGAGCTCGACATCCCCGTGTTCCACGACGATCAGCACGGGACCGCGGTGGTGACGATGGCCGCGCTGTTCAACGCGCTGAAGATCGTCGGCAAGCGCCTCGAGGACCTTCGCGTGCTGGTGGTGGGACTGGGCGCCGCCGGGGTGGCGGTCACCAAGATGATGCTCGAGTCCGGCGTCACCCACGTGATCGGCTGCGACCGGCGGGGCGCGCTCTCGACCGCGCGCGAGGACTACGAGAGCGGCGAGATGAGCGAGATCAAGCACTGGTACGCCGAGAACTCCAACCCCGAGAAGCTCCAGGGAGGCCCGGCCGACGTGATCGAGGGCTGCGACCTCTTCATCGGCGTCTCCGGGCCGGGGATCATCGAGGCGGAGGACCTCGCCAAGATGGCCGATGACGCGATCGTCTTCGCGATGGCGAACCCGAATCCCGAGGTGATGCCGGAGGAGGCGGGCCCGTACGTCCGGATCATGGCCACGGGGCGCTCCGACTACCCGAACCAGATCAACAACGTGCTCGCCTTCCCAGGGATCTTCCGCGGCGCCCTTGACGCGGGCGCGCCGCGAATCACCGAGGAGATGAAGCTCGCCGCCGCCCAGGGAATCGCCGGAGTCGTGGCGCCCGACGACCTCAGCGAGGACTACATCATCCCCAGCGTCTTCGACCGCGACGTCGCGCCGGCCGTGGCCCAGGCGGTGATCGAGGAGGCCCGGCGCGACGGCATCGCCCGCTTCTCCGAGGAGACCGGAACCTTCACCGCGGTCGAGGGCTGATGTGCGCGTCCTCGTAACCGGTGCGAGCGGGTTCCTCGGATCGGCCGTGAGCGACGCGCTGCTCGCTCGCGGCGACGAGGTCCTGGGCCTGACGCGCGATCCCGAGCGCGCCCGCGGCTCGAATCCCACCGTGGGCTGGCACGGGTGGAACGCCACCGCCGAGCGGCCGCCCGCCGCGGCGATCGAGGGCGCGGACGCTGTGGTCAACCTGATCGGCGAGCCCATCGACCAGCGCTGGACCGACGAGGCCAAGCAGCGGATCCGCGACAGCCGCGAGCGGGCGACGAAGAACCTCGTCGACGCCCTGAGCGCCGCGGATCCGCGACCGCACACCCTCGTGAGCCAGTCGGCCGTCGGCTACTACGGCGACCGGGGCGACGCGATCGTGGACGAGTCCACGGAGCCGGGAACCACGTTCGACGCCGGCGTCTGCGTTGCCTGGGAGACCGCCGCGCGCAGCGCCGAGGAGATCGGCATGCGGGTCGCGATCATCCGCACCGGGCTCGTGCTCGACCCGGACCACGGCCTCCTGAAGCAGCTGCTGCCCCCGTTCCGCCTCGGCCTCGGCGGGCCGATCGCCGGCGGGCGCCAGTACATGCCGTGGATCCACGTCAACGACTGGGTCCGGCTGGTGCTCTGGCTGCTGGACGGCGAGGACCGCGGCGGCGTCTACAACGCCGCGGCGCCGAATCCGGTGACGAACGCCGAGCTGTCCAAGGCGCTCGGCCGGGCGCTCGGCCGCCCGGCCGTCATACCGGTCCCGAAGCTCGCGATGAAGGCGAGGTTCGGCAGCGAGCTCGGCGAGGTGATCACCGGCGGCCAGCGAGCCGTCCCGCGGCGCGCGCTCGACGGCGGGTTCGAGTTCGCACACCCCGAGGTCGAGCCCGCACTCCGGAGCCTGCTGCAGCGCTGATCAGCGCGCCGCGCTCAGCGCGGTCGTGAACACCGGTCGCCCGTGCTCGAGGCGGTAGCCCGCGAGCCGGTTCAGCGTGGTGTTCCCCACCTCGTCGATCGAGTACCTGCCGAGGATCGAGTGGCGGTTCGCCGTATCAAAGAACGCGTTCGCGACCGAGTCGCGATCGCCGCCGGAGTCGCCGGCCCGCCTGACCGAGTCGAGCACGACCGCCATCGCCTCGTAGCCATAGGCCGCGTAGCGCCCGGGCGTCCGGTGGTAGCGCTGGCGAAACGCTCGCAGGAACCGCTGGCCCGATGCCGGCAGCTGAGACGGGTCCTGGGCGGCGGACGTGATGAGCACGCGCCCTGGCTGCGGCCCGGTGAGTTGCTTGAGCGATTCCCCGAGGAGCGCGTCGGTCGCGATCACTCGCGGCATGGCTCTGACCACCCCGAGCTGCCCTCGATCCGACGACTCCACAGCCGCATAGCCGAGGTCGGACACCACCCTCTGTCCCGAGCCTGGCCCTGGCTGAGCGATGTGAAGGCCGATCGCCCTGGCCTCGTCCCGGAACGCGGTCGCCATGACTCGGTCGTATGGCGTGCGGCCGCTGATCACAGTGGCCACACGCGAGCCCAGGCGCTTTGCCCAGAGCGCCCCGGCCTCCGCCTGCGCCTCGTCGCTTGGGATCACGCGGCCGAAGGTGCGCTGCCCGGTCGGCTGCACCTCCTCGGGGATCTGATCACCTGCGCCCAGGAACGGCTGCACCAGGTCGACCGCCGAGCTGGCGGGCGAGACCTGCAGGATGTGCGCCTCGTTGGTGATCGGGAGCGAGTAGCGGGTCGCGCCCGAGTCGAAGTCCCCGATGTAGGCGATCGCCGCCGAATCCTGGCTCGCGCGCCGCGCGTTCGCCGCGGCCGCGGCCGGGCTCCAGCGGACTTTCGTCCCTTGTCCCGACGTGTCGTCCAAGTAGGTGGCTCGGATCCGGAGCCGGCCGGCCATTCCGTGGGCGTCGGCCAGGGCGAGCCTTGCGGCGTCGACGACGTCCCGGCCGTTCCCGGCCTCCGGCCCGTGAAGGGGCATGCTCACGTAGATGTCGACTCTCTCGCCGGACTGGATCCCGGAGCCGGACGAGAAGCATCCGGCGAGCGTCGCCGCCACCGCCAGGCCTGCCGCGATGGCCGCGCCGACTCGCCCGGTGCGGATCTCGATGCGCCGATCCGGGTTCAACCCGCTAGCCCATGAAGGGCGATGCGGCCTCGTAATCCTCCGGCGGCACCGTCCGCAGTTGTGCGACGGCCTCAGTCAGCGGGACGAGCTCGATGCGCGTACCGCGAAGGGCCGGCATCGTTCCCCAGTCGCCGTTGTGGGCAGCGTCGATCGCAGCCACGCCCACGCGGGTTGCGAGAACACGGTCGAACGCGGTCGGAGTACCGCCCCGCTGAACGTGCCCGAGCACGGTGGCCCGCGTCTCGAACCCGGTGCGCTCCTCGATCTCGTGCTCGAGCCGATGGCCGATCCCCCCGAGCCTCACGTGTCCGAACTCGTCCTTCTCTCCCGCGGCGAGCTCCATCGTCTCCTCGATCGGCATGGCGCCCTCTGCGGCAACCACGATCGAGAACGCCCTGCCTCGCGCGTGACGGCGTCGGAGCAGTCCGCAGACCTCGTCGATGTCGAACGGGCGCTCCGGGATCAGGATCACGTCGGCACCGCCGGCGAGCCCGGATTGCAGCGCGATCCAACCGGCATGGCGCCCCATGACCTCGACGACCATCACCCGGTGATGGGACTCGGCGGTGGTGTGGAGGCGATCGATCGCCTCGGTGGCGACCTGGAGGGCTGTGTCGTAGCCGAAGGTGACGTCGGTGGCAGCCAGGTCGTTGTCGATCGTCTTCGGGACTCCGAGAACCGGGAGCCCTTGTTCCTCGTGCAGACGGGACGCCGCCCCGAGCGTGTCCTCACCTCCGATCGCGATGAGGCCGTCGAGGTGGAGCGCGTTCAGGGTCTTCTCTACGAGTCCCGGGCCGTCGGCGCTCTTGAAGGGATTCGTCCGCGACGTCCCGAGAATCGTCCCGCCGCGCGGCAGGATCCCGCGCGTCGACTCGATTGTCAGCTCGTCGTACTCGTTGTCGAGCGGGCCCTTCCAGCCGTCGCGGAAGCCGACGATCACGTGCCCGTAGACGTCGATCCCCTTCCGCACGATCGCCCTGATCGCCGCGTTCAGTCCCGGGCAGTCGCCACCTCCGGTGAGCACCCCGATCCGCACGGCCGCACCATATGCGACCGAGGGCCGAATGCGACCCGCACGCCGGTGTGTCCCTACGGCTTCAGGTGCTCCAGCAGCGGCTGGGACGCGCGCACGAGCACCCCGATCACCAGGATCGCCAGGAAGATCAGGAAGGCGGTAGTGCCGCCGAGCCCGAAGCCGTAGGCGGCGGTCAGCGTCCCGAGGCCGACTGTGGTGAAGACGAGCAGCTGCACGGGCTGGAATTTACCCGACCGAGACCTCGCCGCTCATCATCGCCTCACGGGCAGCACGGATGAACTCGCTCACGGCGGTGGCCGAACCAGCCGGCCCATCCGCCTCCGCCACGGCCCTCACCAGGCGGGTGCCAACGATCACCCCGTCGGCGGTCCGGCCGACAGCGGCCACCTGCTGGGGTGTGCCGATCCCGAACCCCACGGCAACAGGCACGGGCGATTCAGCGCGCACGGCTCCGACGAGGTCGGCGAGTCCCGCCGGGACGTCGTCCCGCTCGCCGGTCACGCGCGTGTCGGAGACGACGTAAACGAAGCCGGTGGCGCGCTCGCAGATGCGGCGGCGGCGCTCGGGCGGCGTGGTGGGCGCGACGAGCGGCACCGGCGCCATCCCGGCGTCGCGGAGCGCGTCGCCGAGCTCATCGGCCTCGCCGAGGGGGAGGTCGGGGATGATCGCGCCGGAGGCCCCGGCGGCCGCGAGCATCGCGGCGAACTCGCCGGCGCCCCGCGCGAGCGCCATGTTCGCGTAGACCATCGGCACGACGGGCACCTCGCCGGCCAGGCGCTCGCCGATCTCGAGCACGCGCTCGAGCGTGACACCCCCGGCCAGTGCCCGGGTCCCAGCAGCGTGGATGGCCGGTCCGTCCGCCAGCGGATCGGAGAACGGGACGCCGAGCTCCACGAGGTCCGCCCCCGCCTCCGCATATGCGTCGGCCACCGCCCGGGACGTCTCCGGGTCGGGGAAGCCGCCCATCATGTACGGCATCAGCGCGGCCCGTCCCTCGTCGCGGGCGGCCTCGAACGCCTGGGCGATCCGCGCGACGCCGGTGGCGACGGCCTCAGCCATCCAGCTCTTCGAGCTTCGCCAGCACCTCGGCGAGATCCTTGTCGCCGCGCCCGCTGAGGCAAAGGACATCAAATCCTGCCGCCTGCTCCGCTCTCGCAACCATCTCTTGGCCTCGCCTGCGGCTCGGGCTTTCTTCTTGTGCTTCCGCGTCCGCACCGGCAGGGTTTCTGCCGGGCTCGGCTTTCGCGGCCTTTAGGAGCCAGGCGATCGCATGAGCCGGCTCCAGCGCGGGGAGGATCCCCTCCAGCCGCGCGAGCTCCCGGAAGGCGCCAAGCGCTTCCACGTCCGTGACCGCCTCGTAGCGGGCACGGCCGGAGTCGCGCAGCTGCGCGTGCTCGGGGCCGACTCCCGGATAGTCGAGCCCCGCGGAGATCGAGTGCGCCTCGAGGATCTGGCCCTCGGCATCCGCGAGCACGGAGGACATGGCGCCATGGAGCACACCCGTGCGCCCGGCGACCAGCGATGCGCCGTGGAGCCGGTCGAGCCCCTCTCCCCCGGCCTCGATCCCGATCAGCTCCACGTCCGCGTCGTCGATGAACGGATAGAAGGTCCCGATCGCGTTGGAGCCGCCGCCCACGCAGGCGATGACCCGAGCCGGGAGCGCCCCCTCGGCGGCGAGCGCCTGCTCACGCGCCTCGTCGCCGATCACGCGCTGGAGGTCGCGCACCAGCGCCGGGTACGGCGCGGGCCCCACGGCCGAGCCGATGATGTAGTGCGTCGAGCGCACGTTGCCCACCCAGTCGCGGATGGCGGCGCTCACGGCCTCCTTGAGCGTCCGGGCGCCCGCCTCGACCGGGCTGACCTCGGCGCCGAGCAAGCGCATCCGCTCTACGTTGGGGGCCTGGCGACGCATGTCCTCGGTGCCCATGTAGACGACGCATTCGAGCCCCAGGAGCGCGCACGCGGTCGCCGCCGCGACGCCGTGCTGGCCGGCGCCGGTCTCGGCGATGATCCGCTCCTTGCCCATCCGCCTCGCGAGGAGCGCCTGCCCCACGGCGTTGTTGATCTTGTGCGCGCCGGTGTGCGCGAGGTCCTCGCGCTTCAAGTAGACGCGCCTGCCGACGCGCTCCGACAGCCTCGACGCCAGGTAGAGGGGAGTCGGCCGGCCAACGTAGTCGCGCAGCATCCGGTCGAGCTCGTCGCGGAACCCGGCGTCCTCGCGAGCCTCCGCCCAAGCCGCCGAGAGCTCGTCGAGCGCCGGGATCAGGACCTCCGGCACGTAGCGGCCGCCGTAGGGGCCGAAGCGCTCCTGGACGGCTGCGGTGCTCACGCCGGGACCGCCTGGGCGCGCTCGGCGAACGCAACCATCTGCGCGTGGTCCTTGATACCCGGCTTCGCCTCCACCCCGCTCGCGACGTCCACCGCGAATGGATGGGTGATGGCGATCGCCTGGTCCACGTTGTCCGGGGTCAGCCCGCCCGCCAGGATCAGCGGCACCTCCGAGCGGCGGTCGGCCAGGAGCTCCCAGTCGAAGCTCTCCCCGGTGCCGCCGTGGGTGCCGGGCATGTGGGCGTCGAGGAGGTGGAAGTCGGTGCGAAACGCCTCGGCGGCCTGCACGTCGGCGGCGCTCCGCACCCGAATCGCCTTGATCACCTTGCACCCGGTCCGTCGGGCCGCCTCGCGGCAGAACGCGGCACCCTCGCCCCCGTGGAGCTGAACCATCGTCAGCGCCTCGTTCTCGGCAGCCGCGACCAGCTCGTCGAGCGTGGGGTTGACGAACACGCCGACGACCTCGAGCCGGCGCTTGAGCGTCGCCGAGATCTCGACCGCCGCGTCCGGCTCGCAGTAGCGCTCGCTAGCCGTCCAGTGGTTCAGGCCGATCGCCCAGGCGCCGAGCCGCGCTGCCTCCAGCGCATCCTGGAGATTCGTGATGCCGCAGAACTTGACCCGCATCGGGTCAAGGGTACGGCGCCGCCCCCGCAAGCCCCTTTTCCGTGCTACTGCTTGACGTTCGCCGGGCGGTTGCCGAGGGTCACGCTGACCGTGTGCTTCTGGCTACCGCTCACCACCGAGAGCTGGACGGTGTCGCCCGGCTGCTTAGCGCTGATGTCGTTGATGACGTCGGTCATCGACGCGACCGGCTTGCCGTCGATCGCGACGATCACGTCACCGCCGGCTTGGACCCGCTGGCCGCCGACGTTGACGGTCGCGTTGCCGTTACTGCCCTTGATGCCCGCCTTGGCCGCGGGGCCACCGGGGGTCACGGCCTGCACGAGCGCGCCGTGCTGGATCGGCAGGTTGAGCACCTTCGCGATCTCGGGGGTCAGATCGGTGCCGCTGATGCCGAGGTAGGCGTGCTGCACCGTGCCGGTCTGGAGCAGCTCCTGGACGGCCTGCCGCGCGGTGTTGATGGGGACCGCGAAGCCGATGCCGACGTTGCCGCCGCCGCCCGGGGACTCGATCTGGGAGTTGATTCCGATCACCTGGCCGTTGGCATCGATGAGCGGCCCGCCGGAGTTGCCGGGGTTGATCGCCGCGTCGGTCTGGATCACGTTGTCGATGGTGAAGCCGTTCGGCGCCTTGATCTGGCGCTGGAGCGCCGACACGATCCCCGAGGTCACCGTCCGGTCGAGCCCGAATGGGTTGCCGATCGCCACGACCGGGTTGCCGACCTGGGTGTCGGATGAGCTGCCGAGTGCCAGCGGATGAAGCTGATCCGCCGGGGCGTTCACCTTGAGCAGCGCGACGTCACTCGAGGGGTCCTTGCCGACGACGGTGGCGCTGACGGGCGACGCGGTGTCCTGATTGCCGAGGGTGACCTCGATCTTGGTTGCCCCGTCCACGACGTGGGCGTTGGTGAGGATGTGTCCGGAGTGGTCGATCACGAACCCGGAGCCGGTCGCGGTTCCGCCGCTGCTCCCACCGCCGCCGAACGGATCGAGGGGCGAGGAGCCCTGGGACTTCAGGGTCGACTGGATGAAGACGACGCCCGGCGAGTCCTCCTTGTAGATCTGGTTCACCGTCTGGCCCTTGCCGCTGGTCTGGGAAGCGGGCTGCGGCAGAGGCGTCGGTGCGAGGCTGGCAGCCGCGTCACCGCTGTTGCCGCCCGAAGAGTGGACGAGGCCTGCCGCGATCGCGATCAGGCCGATGACGGCAACGATCAGACCGCCGATGACCGCCGAGCCGAGGGGAGTGCTGGAGCTTCTCTTGACTTTGCTCATGGGCGATGAGCATGTGCAGAGTCCGTTAACGGTGCCTAACGGGCTCCTTCAGAGGTTCTAAGAATCTCGAACCGCGGCGCTATTCCTCCGAGGCGCGCTCGAGGTAGTGCTCGCGCGTCGCCTCCTCGTCGCGAGTGAGGTCCCGCACCGCCACCTCGGGCTCCTCCGCGCGCATCAGCGCCTCGCCGATGAGCACGGCGTCGACCCCGATTCGCTCCAGCTCGTCGAGTTGCTCACGGCTCTCATAACCGGATTCGGAGACGACGGTCTTGCCCGCGGGGACGTCCGTAAGGAGGTCGACGGTCGTCTCCACGTCCACGCTCAGGTCCGCGAGGTTTCGGTTGTTGATCCCGATCACGTCCGCGTCCACGCTCAGGGCCCGCTCGAGCTCCGGCTCGTCGTGCACCTCGACCAGGCAGTCGAGGTCGAGCTCGCGCGCCTGGGCGTAGAGCTCCGCGAGGTCCTCGTCCTCCAGCGCGGCGACGATCAGCAGCACCGCGTCGGCGCCGTTCGCCGCAGCCTCGAACAGCTGGTACGGGTCGACGACGAAGTCCTTGCGGAGGATTGGAAGATCCGATGCCTCCCGGGCTGCGCGAAGATCGTGGAGCGAGCCGCCGAACTGGCGTTCCTCGGTGAGGATCGAGAGCGCGGCCGCGCCGCCCCGCTCGTATGCCCGCACGGTCTCGGCGACGCCGGCATCCGGCCTCAGCAGACCGGCGCTGGGGGAGCGGCGTTTGAACTCGGCGATCAGCGACAGGCCCGGGCGCACGAGCGCCTCGTTGAAAGGGCGCGCTCCATCGCGATCGACCAGACGCGCCCGAAGCGCGTCGAGCGGCACCTCCTCCTGTCGGCGCCGGGCGTCCTCTCGCGCGCCGGCGACCAGCTCGTCGAGCGAACTCATCCCGCAGACAGGCTAGCCAGTCTGCTCAGGACGCGGCCAGCTCGTCGCTGAGCTCGACGAGGCTCGAGAGCACGTCCCGGGCAGCCCCCGAGTCGATCGCCTCTCGCGCGCGCTCGGCCCCGGCCTTCAGGTCCTTCGCCCCGCCGCCGACGACGATGGCCGCCCCGGCGTTCAGCACGACGACGTCCCGGGCGGGCCCGTCCTCTCCGCCGAGCACCCGCCTGACCGTGGTGGCGTTCTCCTCGGGCGTCCCGCCCCCGATCTCCTCGACCTCCACGATCGGCGAGCCGAGGCGCTCGGGCTCGACGAACCATTCCTCGGTCCCGCCGTCCTTGACCTCGATCACGCGCGTCGGGCCCTCCAGCCCGATCTCGTCCACCCCGTCCTCCGCGCGCACGACCATCGCGCGCTCACAACCGAGGCCCACGAGCGCCTCGGCGATCGTCTCCTGGTAGCGGCGGTCCGAGACGCCGAGGAGCTGGCGGCTCGCTCCGGCCGGATTCGTCAGCGGCCCGAGGAAGTTGAAGATCGTCCGCACCGCCAGCTCCTTGCGGACCGGCGCCACGTGCCTCATCGCGGCGTGATGGCGGGGCGCGAACATGAAGCCGAAACCGACCTCCTCGATGCACCGAGCAATCGCCGGCGGGTCCAGGTCGATCCGCACGCCGAGCGCCTCCAACAGGTCGGCCGAGCCCGAGCGGCTGGTGCTGGAGCGATTGCCGTGCTTGGCGACGGCGCATCCGGCGCCGGCGGCGACCAGGGCCGCGGTCGTCGAGATGTTGAAGGTCGAGGGCCCACCACCCGTGCCGGCGGTGTCGACCAGATCTCCGCGCTCCACCTCCACGTGGGCGGCGAGGCCGGCGCATGGTCCTCGCGAGCCCGACCAGCTCCGCCACGGTCTCCCCCTTCGCCCGCAGGGCCACGAGGAAGGCGCCGGTCTCCACGTCCGAGGTGCGGCCCTCCATGATCTCGTCGAGGACCGCCGAGGCATGGTCGGCGGTCAGGTGCGTGCCGGAGCACACCTCGTCGATCGCTCGTGTGAGGATGTCGTTGGGCATCAGCCGATGAAGTTCCGGAGTATGTCCTTGCCGTGCGGCGTCAGCACCGACTCCGGGTGGAACTGGACGCCCTCGGCCGGCAGCTCGCGGTGCCTCACGCCCATCACGACGCCCTTGTACGAGGCGCTCAGCTCGAGCTCGTCGGGAAGGTCGGGATCGGCGACGAGCGAGTGGTAGCGCCCCGCACGAAGCGGGCTGTCGAGCCCGCTCAGCACGCCCCGCCCGTCGTGCTCGACCTCGGCGTCCTTGCCGTGGATCGGCTCGCCGCGGATCGTGCGACCGCCGAAGGCCTCGACCATCGACTGGTGGCCGAGGCAGACCCCGAGCGTCGGCACGCCCGCCTCGGGGAAGGCCCGCGCGGCCTCGATCGAGATTCCGGCCTCGCTCGGAGTGCACGGCCCCGGGGAGATGACCAGCCGGCCCGGCCTGCGCTCGAGCAGGTCACCCACCCCGGCGCGGTCGTTTCGAACCACGTCGGGCTCGGCACCGAGCTCGCCCAGGTACTGGACGAGGTTGTAGGTGAACGAGTCGTAGTTGTCGATCACGAGGACACGCATGCTCAGAGACTCTCAAGGCCAATCGGGTTGCTTCGCCGCGAGCTCGACCGCGGCGAACACGGCCTGCGCCTTGTTGACCGACTCCTCGTACTCGTACTCCGGCTTGGCGTCTGCAACCGTCCCGCCCCCGGCCTGGACGTGGACCATCCCGTCCTTCACGACGACCGTCCGGATGTGGATCGCCGTGTCGAGGTCGCCGGTGAAGCCGAGGTAGCCGATCGCTCCGCCGTAGGAGCCCCGCTTGTGGGGCTCGACCTCGTCGATGATCTGCATGGCGCGGACCTTCGGCGCGCCGGACAGCGTGCCGGCCGGCAACACAGCGCGCAGCGCCTCCATCGCGGTCACGTCGGGGCGGAGCGTGCCGGAGACCTGGCTGACGATGTGGTGCACGTGCGAGTAAGCCTCGACGATCATGAATTCGTCCACGACGACCGTGCCGAACTCCGAGACCCGCCCGAGGTCGTTGCGCCCCAGGTCGACCAGCATCACGTGCTCCGCGCGCTCCTTCGGGTCGCGGAGCAAGTCCTCGGCCCGGCGGCGGTCCTCCTCCTCACTCTCCCCGCGCGGGTAGGTCCCCGCGATGGGCCTCGTCTCGACCCGCCTGCCGGTGACCTTCACGAGCGGTTCGGGCGAGGCGCCGGCGAGCTGGAAGTCGCCGAAGTCGAGGAAGTACATGTAAGGCGAGGGATTGACGGTCCGGAGGCCGCGATAGATCGAGAACGCCTCCACCGGAGTCGGCGCCGAGAACCGCTGTGAGGGAACCACCTGGAAGGCGTCGCCGGCGTAGATGTACTCGATGATTCGGCGGACGTTCGCCTCGAACTCCTCCCGCGTCATGTTCGACTCGAACTGCGGCGCCTGGCCGTCGCCGCTCACGACCGCCCTCGGGACGGGGCCGCGCAGCTTCTCGCGCAGGTCGGTGAGGGTCTCGACGGCGGACGCGTAGGCGGCCTCCAGGTCCGATTCGTCTTCGACGATGGCGTAGGCCATCAGCGTCAGCTCGTGTCGCATGTGGTCGAACGCCACCAGGACATCGCTCACCATCAGGGCCATGTCGGGCAGGCCGATGGGGTCCGGGTTGGGCTCGGCGAGCGGCTCCACGGTGCGAACCAGGTCGTAGCCGAAGAAGCCGACGGCGCCGCCCGCGAACGGGGGCAGGTCGTCCACCGGCGGCAGCCGGAAGGCCTCCAGGTATTCGCTGACGGCGCCGTACGGGTCGTCGACCTCCCGCACGGAGACCGGCTCGGCATCCGGAGCGACGTCGCCCCGCCACTCGCGCAGCTCCCCGTCCGAGTAGCGCAGCATCGCCGCGGGGCCTGAAACCGAGGAACGAGTAGCGGCCCAGCCGTCCCTGCTCGGCCGACTCGAGCAGGAAGCACGGCCCACCGTCGCGCAGCTTGAGGAACGCCGAGACCGGCGTCTCGCAGTCGTCGACGAACGTCAGCCGGATCGGGATCGCATTCCCACTCCGGGCGAGCTCTCTGGCCTCGGCCAGGCTGGGGCGCACCTCGGGGGCGCGCTCAGCGGCGACGGCCATTCAGCGTCTCCAGCACGTCGCCGATCGGGATGTCCCGCGACAGCAGCAGTACCTGCAGGTGGTAGAGGACGTCCGCGGCCTCCTCCGCAACGCGCCCGTCGGACTCCGAGGCGGCGGCCCTGGCCACCTCGTCGGCCTCCTCGCGGACCTTGTCGCCGATCCGCGGCGGGTCCTCGAGCAGCTCGACCGTGTACGAGCCCTCGGGCCGCGTGTCGCGGCGGTCGGCGAGGGTGCGCTCGAGCGCCCCCGTCGCCTCGTGGGCGGCGGGCACCGGCTCGCCGACCGCGGGCGGCGCATCCTTGGCCGTGCCGGCGGTGCCGTTGAGGTCGCGGTAAAAGCACGAGCGCTGACCCGTGTGGCACGCCGGCCCGCCGGGCTCGACCAGCGCGACCACCGCGTCGCCGTCGCAGTCGTAGCGGATCTGCCGCACCCGCTGGACGTTGCCGGAGGTCTCCCCCTTGTGCCACGGCTCATCCCGCGAGCGGCTGTAGAAGTGCATCTCGCCGCTCTCGAGCGTGCGCCGGAGCGCCTCGTCGTTCATGTAGGCGAGCGTCAACACCTCGCCCGTAGCCCAGTCCTGCATCACGCAGGGCACCAGCCCACGCTCGTCGAACCGCACCGCGTCGAGAGGCTCCGCGCTCATTTGCAGGAGTTTACGGTCGCCCCCACCCGCGCGGGGCCTGCCCTCATTGCCGCCGCTTTTTTGGTTCCCGGCCGCTCTACTCGATCCCGATGCGGTCCAGCAGCCCCTCGTCGCGGCGCCAGCGGCGCCGCACCTTGACCTGCAGGTCGAGGAACACACGGGCGCCGAGGTCGCGCTCGAGCTCCTTGCGGGCCGCCGTGCCCACCTCGCGGATCATGCGGCCGCCCTTGCCGACGAGGATGCCCTTCTGGGACCCCGTCTCCACCCAGACCTGCGCGTGGACCTCCACCAGGCCGTCCTCCCGCGGCTCGACGCGCTCGACGACGACCTCCACGGCGTGCGGGACCTCGTCGCGGGCGCGCCGCAGGACCTGCTCGCGGATCAGCTCTGCGAGGTGGACCTCGCTCGGGAGGTCCGAGCGCTCCTCGGGCGGATACATGAGCGGGCCCTCGGGCAGCAGCGTCGTCAGGTGGTCGACCAGCGCCTCCAGCCCCTCCCCGGTCCGGGCGCTCACCGGAAAGACGTCGTCGACGCAGTCGAGCTCGGCCGCCGCCGCGAGCGCCTCCGCGGTCTCGCCGGGGCCGAGGCGGTCGCACTTGTTCACCGCGCAGACGACGTGGGTGTCTTCGGCGGCCGCCAGCAGCGCCTTGGCGATGAAGCGATCGCCGGGGCCAACGCCCTGCTGCCCATCCACCACCAGCAGCGCCGTATCCGCGTCGGCCAGCTCCTGCTCGACCCGGCGCTGCATTCGCGCGGTGAGCGAGTCGCGCGGTCGCTGCACCCCGGGCAGGTCCACGAGGACGATCTGCCACTCGCCGCCCGGATCGGTCGCAATCCCCCGGACGGCGCGCCTGGTGGTCTGCGGGCGGTCCGAGACGATCGCGACCTTCGAGCCCACGATCGCGTTCGCGAGCGTCGACTTGCCCACGTTGGGCCGGCCGGCGAGGCCAACGAATCCCGAGCGTGTCATCTGTGGCCGAGCTCGCTCATGACGGCGTCCTGCAGATCGAGCATCTCACCGTCGTCGGTCTCGTGGTCGTAGCCGCAGAGGTGCAGGACGCCGTGGACGGTCGCCTCGGCCAGGTCGGCAGTCATGCTCGGGGCAGATCACCACGTCCCCGAGCTCGCGGGGGCCAGGCACGGACCCGTCCTCGTCGATCGGGAACGAGAGCACGTCAGTCGGCTCGTCGAGGCCGCGGTGCTCGCGGTTCAGCTCGCGGATCCGCTCCTCGCCGACGAGCTCGACGGACAGGTGACCCGCCTCGACACCCGCGGCCCGGAGCGCCGCCTCCGCGGCGGGCCGCAGCTCATCGGGTACGTCGGCGAGGTCGAGTCGCTCCGCGCTCAATCGCGCGCGCGGTTCTCTCGCTCGTACTCGCCGTATGCGGCGACGATGCGCTGCACGAGCTGGTGGCGGACGACGTCCTCGCCGCCGAACCGGACGAACGAGATGTCGGCTGAACCTGGGCCAGGATCTCGCCGATCACGACCAGTCCCGAGCGCTGGTCGCGCGGCAGGTCGATCTGGGTGACGTCGCCGGTCACGACCATCTTCGACCCGAACCCGAGCCGGGTCAGGAACATCTTCATCTGCTCGGGGCTCGTGTTCTGCGCCTCGTCGAGGATCACGAAGGAGTCATTGATGCTCCTGCCGCGCAGGAAGGCCAGCGGCGCGACCTCGATGATCCCGTTGTCCAGATATGTGCTGACTCGCTCGGGATCGAGCATGTCGTAGAGCGCGTCGAACAGGGGGCGCAGGTAGGGGTCCACCTTCGCCTGGATGTCGCCGGGCAAGAAGCCCAGCCGCTCTCCCGCCTCGACGGCGGGGCGCGTGAGGACGATGCGGTTGACCTCGCGGGCATCGAGCGCCTTCACCGCCATCGCGACCGCCAGGAACGTCTTGCCGGTGCCCGCCGGGCCGATGCCGAAGGTCACCGTGTGGTCGCGGATCGAGTCGACGTAGCGCTTCTGGTTGACGGTCTTGGGCGCCACCTTGATCGAGCGGTGACGCCAGATGACGTCCTCGAGGATCTCGGCGGTCGGCTGGTGGCGTCGATCGCGCCGGAGACGGTGCCCAGCGTCGTCGGGGCGACGTCGTGTCCGCGCTCGATCAGGCCCACGAGCTCATCGACCACCTCCGCGGCCTCGCGCACGTCGCCCTCCGAGCCGTCGAGCGTGAGGACGTTGCCGCGCAGGTGGACGTCGCAGTGAACCCGGTCCTCCAGCTCCCGCAGCACGGAGTCCTCGGAGCCCGCCAACTCCGCGGCGACCGTGTTGTCGAGGGTGAGCTGCCTGCGTGCCAAAGGCCCGGTGACTCCTAGCTCAGCCGCTCGCGGACGGCGGCGCTCACGCGCTTTCCGTCGGCGCGCCCGTCGACCTTCGGCATGACGATTCCCATGACCTTCCCCATCTCCCTGGGGTCGGAGACGCCCGCCTCCGACACGGCGGCGTCCACGATCTGGGCCAGCTCGTCGTCGCTCATCTCCGCGGGCAGGTAGGCGTCGATCAGCTCGGCCTCCGCCTCCTCGGCCGCAGCGCGCTCGTCGCCCCCGCCCTCGCGGAAGGCGGCCGCGGCCTCGAGCCGGCGCTTGCGCTCCCGCCGGAGCACGGCCACCTCGTCGCCCTTGCCCTCCTTGGCGTCCTGCTGGAGCGCGTTGGAGATCATGCGCAGCGCACCGACGCGGTCGCGCTCGCCGGCCTTCATCGCCTCGCGTGTATCTGCCTGAACCCGATCCAGGATGGCCATGGACCTAAAGAGTAGCCGCGGGCGGCGCCTCGAAATCCACGTGTTCGACCTCACCAAGGGGCATCTGGAGGAACCTCGTGCCGAGCTCGCGGAACGAGGGCACGTCGCCGGTGCAGAGGAAGCGGTAGGTGCCCTCACCCTCGTGGTCGGTGTCAAGCCCCGCCGCCTCCAGGGTGCGCTGCGCGGCGGCCGCCAGGGCATGCCCGGCGGTGACCAGGCGGACGTCGCGGCCGAGCATCCGCTGCAGCATCGGCGCCACCAGCGGATAGTGCGTGCATCCGAGGATGAGGGTGTCGACCTCGGCCTCGCGGAACGGCTCGCAGTAGGAGCGGACCGTCTCGATCACCTCTTCGTTGAACGGGAACCCGTCCTGGATGATCGGCGCGAGGCGCGGCGCCGGCGATCTCGATCACGTCCAGCTCCGGGTGGCCGGCCGTCCGCTCGAGCGCAAGCCGGTAGGCGCCGCTCGCCACCGTCGTCGGCGTGGCTAGGACCCCGATCCGGTGCGAATCGCTGATCGCGGCGGCGATCTCCGCCTCGGGACCGACGACCGTCAGCACCTCGACTCCATGCTCGCCCGCCACCTCACGGACGACATCGCCGCCGGCGGCCGTAGCCGAGTTGCAGGCGACGACCAGCAGCTTCGCCCCGCGTTCGAGCAGGAACCGGACCAGCCGCTCGATCCGCGGCCGAAGCCAATCAGCGGCCTTGCTCCCGTACGGAAACCCGGCCGTGTCGCCGAGATAGACGTAGTCCTCCTCCGGCAGCGAGACGAGCAGCTCGTGGAGGACCGTCAGGCCGCCGATCCCAGAGTCGAACACCGCGATCGGCAGGCCGGAGCGCTGATCGCTCATCGGTGCGTCGTCATCTCCATCCGCGTCAGGGTTTGACGACCATGAAGAAGATCGTCACGGCGACGACCAACCCGGCGAGCTGACCGACGCGGGCCATCTGCGCCGACAGCGCGCTGTATTCGGCGCTCAGCTCCCCACCGGCGGCCAGGTCGCGCTCCGAGAGCTCGATCGCCTTGCGTGTGCGCGGCTGGAAGTACGCGTGGACCAGCCCGAAGAGCACGATGATGGCGATGAAACCGACGGTGATCCACGACTGGTTGCCCCAGTCGCCCTTCGACCATCAGGTAGATCCCCGCGGCGAGCACCACGATCATCCCCGGAGTCACCAGGTAGAGGTTCGTCATCCGAATCGCCCGGTGAATCGCGGGCACCGCAGTCGGGGCCTTCGTATCGGCGTAGCCGATGAAGAACCCGTAGCCGAAGGTCGGGCCGAAGGCGAGGACGACCGCGAGCACGTGGATGAAAAGGCCAACGGCGTAGGCCGTGACGGTTGCGAGCACGGCGCGGAAGATAACGATCCTGCCGGCGATGGATGAACTCCCGCACCATAGGTGCGGTTATCCATCCATCGCCGGTCACTCCAGGAGAAGCGCGGCCCAGTCGCCAGATGCCCGACGTTCGCGCTCCGCGAGGCCGATGTCGCCGAACGCCTCGATGCACCTCGATCGATCTCTGTGGGCGAGCAGCCCAGAGCAGATCAGCCGCTCGGGTGGCTCCTCGATGCGGGCTGCTACATCGCGCAGGACCGGGGCGGTGAGGTTCGCGGTCACCGTGTGCGCCGTCGGTGGCGGCTCTCGCCGCAGATCGACTCGTGCGAGCTCCAGCTCCACCCCGTTCGCCCGTGCCGCTGCGGCCGCGGCCTCCAGAGCCGGGCCGCTCGAGGTCGCAGGCGATGACCGGCGCGAACCCGAGCTTGGCGGCGGCAATGGCGAGGACGCCCGGATCCGGTCCCCCAATCGGCAAGCGGACCGGTCGCCTCACCCTCATTGCTGAGCTCCAGCAGGAGCTCCAGGCACATTCGGGTCGTCGGGTGCGCCCCGGTCCCGAACGCCTGCCCGGGATCCACGACCACATCGATGCCCGCCGCCTCCTCTGCTCCGCGTCCGGGGGCGGCGGGGTCCTCGGAGGGATGAGGTTCCGCACGATGGATGGACCGCTATTTGCCCTCCGCCGATCGAGCACCGGCTCGTGGAAGTCCTGCCAGCGGTCGGCCCAGTCGTCGGGGATCTCCTTCGACGTGACCTCGACGAGGCCGTCGGCGACCGCCGCCTCGAGGTCGGGCAGCGCGGGAAGCTCGCCGGGCGCGCCGTAGATCGCGTACTCGACCCATCCATCTCCCGCCTCCTCCTCGACCCCACCGGGTGCGAGCTCGACCAGGTCCGCGAGCACGCGCTCAGCGAGATCGGGGCGGCAGCGGACCGCCAGGCGGATCAATGACCGCGCCGAACGCGGCGAAAGAACCGCGATCGGCCGTCACGCCGGCCGCCCTCCGGACCCAGCGCCTCGTCGAGCTGCTCTCGCGAGCTCGCGCTGGTCCTTGTCGAGCTTGCTCGGCACGAAGACGTCGAGCACCACCCGCTGGTCGCCGCGGCGGCTGCCGCGCAGCCCGGGGAGCCCCAGGCCGCGGAGAATCACGTGCTCGCCAGGCTGAGATCCAGCGGGTACTTCCACGTCCTGCTCGCCGTCGAGCGTCGCCACCTTGACCGTGCCGCCGAGCATGGCGCGAGTCGCCGGGACCTCCGCGACGGAGACCAGGTCCTTGCCCTGGCGGTCGAACCGCTCGTCCTCCGCCACCACGACCTGCACGTAGAGGTCGCCCGCCGGGCCGCCGGGCTCGCCGGCGTGGCCCGCGCTCTCGACCCGAATCCGCTGTCCCGACTCGATCCCAGCCGGGACGTCGAGCTGCCACGTTCGCTCGCGCATGACCCGGCCCTCGCCCCTGCACTCCACACACGGAGTCTCCGGCACCTTGCCCTGCCCGCCGCATGTGGGGCAGACGCCGCTCCGTACGAGCTGTCCGAACACGGTCCTGCTCACCTCGCGGACCTCGCCGGCGCCGCCGCAGGTCTCGCAGGTGTGGATCGGCGTGCCTGGCTCGGCGCCGTTGCCATGGCAGTGCTCGCAAGTCGAAACCGCCTCGAACGAGACGTCGCGGCTGGCGCCCGTGAGCACCTCGTCCAGCGTCACCTCGACCTGAGCGGCGACGTCGGCACCGCCGGCCGGGCCACCGCGGCCGAATCCGAACAGGTCGCCGAACATCGGGTCGCCGCGGCCGAAGAACGCCGACAGCACGTCCTCGAAGCTCCCGAACCCCTCCGCGCGCGGCGCCCAGCCGCCGGATCGCAGGCCCTCATGGCCGAACGTGTCGTAGGTGCGTCGGCGGTCCGGGTCGGACAGCACCTCATACGCCTCCGCCGCCTCCTTGAACTTCTCCTCCGCCTCCGGGTCGTGCCGGTTGACGTCGGGGTGAAGCTCGCGCGCGAGCCGGCGAAACGCCTTCTTGATCTCGGCGTCGGCGGCGCCGCGCTCGACGCCGAGGACCTCGTAGTAGTCCCTCTTCACCGCAGGCATCAGTGCTAACCCTCGTAGACCGTCTCGAAGAAGCGCGAGAGGCGCCCTGCGGCATCGCGCACCGAGTCGATCGCGGTCGCGTAGTCCATGCGAAGCGGGCCGACGACGCCCACGGTGCCGAGGTTGCGGTACCCGAGCCCGTAGTTGGCGCCCACCACGCTCACCGAGCGCAGCTCCGGCGACGGATTCTCGTCACCGATCCACACGAACACCGACCGCTCCTCGAGCGCCGATCGCAGGACCTGCAGGAGGTTCGCGCGGCGCTCCAGGGCGCGCATCAGCGAGTCGGCGTGCGGGATGTCGGCGGCGTGGTCCTCGGAGAGGAGCCGGGCGGCTCCCTCGACGTAGACGTCCGCCTCCGCGCGCTCCTCCAGGCCGGTGAACGCGTCGTCGAGCTGGGCGACGAAGCCGGCCTCGGCCTCGCTCAGCTCGGGATCGGCGAGGCGGTCGCCGATCATCCGGGCGCCCGAGCCCCAGTCCGGCGAGCCGCTCGTTCAGATAGCTCGACGCCCACTCGACAAGCCCCGGATCCAGCGCCTCCTCGAAGGTGAACACCCGCTTCGTGACCGCACCGTTGGAGGCGATCACGACCACCATCACCACGCGCGGCTGCAGGAGCAGCACCTCGACGCGATGGATCCGCGCCGTCGCGGGCGGGGGCGCCGTCGCGAGCGCCAGCAGATCGGTCATCCGCGACAGCTCGGACGTCGTCTCCCGCATTGCCTCGTCCACCTCGCGACGCATCTGGCCGAGATCGAGGCGAGGCCCGACAGCGGTGAGGACGCGCGGACCGGACGCGAGCAGCGAGTCCGCGTAGAAGCGGTAGCCCGCATCGGTGGGGACCCGGCCCGCCGAGGTGTGCGGATGGCTCAGGTAGCCCTCCCGCTCGAGCTCCGCGAGCTCGGCCCGGACGGTCGAAGGACCCCACTCCATGTCGCCACGCTCGGCGATCGACTTCGAGCCCACGGGCCGTCCAGACTCCAGGTAGGAGTCGACGACCAGGTTGAGAATCCGCTGCTGGCGCTCAGAGAGCATGCGGTTGATTCTAGGAGCGCCCGGATCCGGCACCCCGGGGGCCTGCTACTGCAGCTCGAGCTCCGCCTCGGCGTTGCGGATGATGCGGTTGTTGCCCTGGGCGGCCTCGGTTTCCGTGGTCAGGCGGCCACCGTCCGCCTCCTTGACCGTCGTGGTGACGACGATCTCCTGCTCGGGCATGCCCATGCCGCGGAACTGGACCGAAGCCGGCGCAGCGCCCGCGGGTCGCCGGCGGCGTCCGTGTGGGCACGCGCGACCTGGGCCATCGAGTAGAGGCCGTGGAGGATGTTGCCCGGCAGGCCGACGGCCTTGGCGAACTCCGGGTCGATGTGGATCGGGTTGAAGTCGCCCGAGGCGCCGGCGTATCGGTGCGGTAGGTACTTGTCCGGCGTGACCCGGAGATCCGGAAGCGAGTCGCCCTGGTTCAGGTCGCCGAGCTCGGCCATCTCAAACCCCCCTCACGATGTTCGTCCAGGTGCCGCGAACCGTCAGCTTGCCGTCGGCGTTGGTGGACTCCGACATGAACACGTAGAACCCGCGCCCCTCCTTCTCGTAGGCGTCGGCCAGCCGCGGCTGGGTGGTGATCACGTCGCCGGCACAGACCGGCTCGCCCCAGACGAACTCCTGGCTGCCGTGGACCATCGCTGCGAGGTTGATGCCGACCTCCGGGTCGAGCACCGCCGGGCCCATCGCCGGCGCGCTGTAGACGACGCAGAACATCGGCGGCGCGACCACGTCGCGAAATCCGGCGGCCAGGGCCGCTCCGCGGTCGAGGTGGACCGGGTTGGTCTCCCCCACCGCCCGTGCGTACTCGCGGATCTTCTCCAGGCCGACCTCGTAGGTCACGGGCGGCCACTGCTTTCCGACTGCGTCCTTGTTGACGGGCATTGCGGGCGCGCAGTCTATGTGGCGTTCTCGGCCTCGCGCTCCTCGCCCAGGCCTCGATCGCACAGCGCGCTCGCAGCTCGCGTAGAGGTGCATGCGAACCACCTTGTCGTCCGCCACCTCGAAGAGCCAGTACACGTCCATCTCGACATCGATGCCGCTGCCCGCGCCGCGAGCCACCTGGTGGGTGTCGGCGAGGACGATGTGCCGCCGAACGTCTCCAGTGCGCGCGGCTCGATCGTGAACTCCTCCCAGGCCTCGGCCACTCGGCGTTCCAGCGCATGAAACCCTCGTGGCCGCGGACTCGCCGCCGTTGATCAGCTCGCCGTCGGCATGCAGCTCGACGTCCGGGTGGAGCAGTTCGACGAGCGCCTCGAGGTCGCCCGCGTTGTACGCCTCGAAGCCCCGCCTGGTCACCTCGATGTTGCGCTCCTCGCTACTGGCTTCCATCGAGCTCCAGGACCGACAGGAACGCCTCCTGCGGCACCTCGACCCGCCCGACCTGCTTCATCCGCTTCTTTCCGGCCTTCTGCTTCTCGAGGAGCTTTCGCTTGCGGGTGACGTCCCCGCCGTAGAGCTTCGCCGTGACGTCCTTCCGCAGCGCCTTGACCGTCTCGCGGGCCAGCACCCGCGAACCGGTGGCGGCCTGCACGGGGACGTCGAAGAGCTGGCGCGGGATCGTCTTCTGAAGCCGCTCCACCAGCGCCCGGCCGGCGCGGTAAGCCTCGTCGGAGTGGACGATCACGCTCAGGGCGTCGACGCGGTCGCCTGCGAGCAGCACGTCCAGCTTCACGAGGTCGGACTCGCGGTTGCCGATCTGCTCGTAGTCGAGCGAGGCGTAGCCGGCGGTGCGCGACTTGAGCTGGTCGTAGAAGTCGAGGACGATCTCCGCGAGCGGCAGGTCGTACCGGAGCTGGACGCGCTCCGGCGAGAGGTAGTGCATGTCGACGTGCGTGCCGCGCCGGCCCTGGCAGAGCTCCATCACGGCACCCACGTAGTTGGCCGGGGCGATGATCGTCGCCCGGATGTAGGGCTCGAGGATGCGCTCGATGGACGCGGGGTCGGGCATCTCGGCCGGGCTGTGGACCTCCACCGCTCTCGCCGCCGTGCAGCTCGATCTCGTAGCTGCACGTTGGGCGTCGTCGCCAGGAGCTCCAGGTCGTACTCGCGCTCCAGCCGCTCGCGGACGATGTCCATGTGGAGCAGGCCGAGGAAGCCGCACCGGAAGCCGAAGCCGAGCGCCTGTGAGGTCTCCGGCTCGAAGCTGAGCGCGGCGTCGTTCAGCGCCAGGCGGTCGAGGGCGTCGCGAAGGTCCTCGTAGCGGTCGGTGTCGATCGGGAAGAGGCCGCAGAAGACGACCGGCTTCACCTCGCGGTAGCCGGGCAGCGGATCCTCGGCGGGGCTCTCCTTGGAGGTGAGCGTGTCGCCCACCCGCAGCAGCGCCACGTCCTTGATGCCCGTGATCACGTAGCCGACCTCGCCCGCGCTCATGCCGTCCGCCGGCCGTGGCCCCGGCGTGAAGAACCCGATCTCGTCGATGTCCGCCTCGGTCCCCGCCTGCATGGCGATGATCCGCTCGCCCTTGCGAAACTCGCCGTCGACCAGCCGGACGTACGCGACCACGCCCCGATACGGGTCGTACTCGGAGTCGAAGATCAGCGCCCGCGGCGGTGCATCGCGATTGCCCTCGGGCGGCGGGATGCGCTCCACGATCGCCTCGAGCACCTCCGCAACGCCCTCCCCGGTCTTGGCGGAGATCCGCAGGACCTGGTCGGGGTTCCCGCCGATCAGGTCGGTGACCTCGGCGGCGACGCGCTCCGGCTCCGCGCCGGGCAGGTCCACCTTGTTCAGGACCGGGATCAGCTCGAGCCCCGCCTCGACGGCGGCGTAGGTGTTGGCGACCGTTTGGGCCTCGACCCCCTGCGAGGCGTCGACGACGAGCAGCGCGCCCTCGCACGCGGCGAGGCTGCGCGAGACCTCGTATGAGAAGTCCACGTGGCCCGGCGTGTCGATGAGGTGGAGGTGGTAGGTCTCGCCGTCACGCGCCGTGTACGAGACGCGCACCGCCTGTGCCTTGATCGTGATCCCGCGCTCGCGCTCGAGCTCCATCGAATCGAGCACCTGCGGGCGATGCCCGCGGTCGACGGCGCCCGTCAGCTCGAGGAAGCGATCGGCAAGGGTCGACTTGCCGTGGTCGATGTGGGCGATGATCGAGAAGTTCCGGATCAGGTTCATAAGTCAGCGATGAGTATGGCGAGAGCCAGGTTGCGCGCTCAGAGGCGTGTTACCCCTGCGGCCGTGAGCGCCTCGTCGCGATCGAGGTAGAACTTCACCCCGACGACCCGGCCCTCGCGAAGCGTCCACATCTGGGCGTAGTCGCCGAAGTCCGTCTCGACGCCGCTCGTGCGGCCCCGCGCGTGCGTGCGTTGGAACACCACGACCCGGTCGCCGGCGTCGATGAAGCGCTCCTGCTCGAACTCGACCCACTCCCACGAGGCGAGCCACTGCCGCCAGAACCGGCGCACGCCGTCGTGGCCCTCGTAGACCTCGTCCATGCCCGCGGGGGGCGGGCTGAAGTTCTCCCAGCGAATGTCCGGCTCATACACGGAGAACGGGTATTCGAGATCGCCGGCGTTGAAGCTCTCGACCACCCGCTTGATCAGCGCGACGTTCGCGGACTCCTCCATCACACCTCCCGGCGGCGCAGCAGGCGCCAGATCTGGTGGGCCTCCGGGATGCGGAACAGCGTGATGACGCGCTGCGTAGACGAGCGCTCCCGCCCCGAGCGCGGCCCCGAGCGAGATGACCTGCGCGATCAGGCACCGCCCGAGCTCTTGGTCGAGCACGTACCAGACGCCATAGCTGACGCCCGCCAGCGCCGCGGCGGCCAGGCCCACGCGGATCGTCGTCCAGACGAACCTCCCCAGCTCCAGCCGGCCCAGCTGCCGCCGCAGGACGACCGTCTGAGCGAAGACGCTCACGGCAGTCGCGATCACCGTCGCCGCAACGATTCCGCCGATCCCGAAGGGCGAGTAGAGCAGCGCGGCGGCGATCGCCGTGATCGCGAGGTTGATGCCCGAGATCGCGGTCGGCACCCACGGGCGCTGGAGGCTGAAGAACGTGCGGGTGAGCAGCAGGAACAAGCCGTTGAAGGGGAGCGAGAACGCGAACCAGAAGAGCGCCGTCGAGACCAGGTCGGTGGCACCCCGCCCGAAGTCGCCGTGCTGGTAGACGAGCCGGATCATCGGCGTCGAGAGCACCAGGATGGCGGCCGCGGCCGGGACCAGGAGCAGCACGATCTGCCGCATCCCATTGGCCATCGTCGCCCGCAGGTCGTCGTACTCGCGCCGCGCCGCGAGGCGCGCCAGCGTCGGGAAGATCACGGTCGTCACCGCCACCGAGAAGATGCCCTGGGGGAGCATGTAGATGCGAAACGCCTTGTCGATGGCCGCCGGGGCGTGCTCGCTGATGAGCGAGCCGAAGATGCTGTTGATCAGCAGGTTGAAGTTGATCAGCCCCAGGCTCAGCGTCACCGGCAGCATGAGCAGGAGCACCCGGCGCACGTCGGGGCTCCAGGCGAACCTCCACATGAGCTTGAACGGCGTGTGGCGCAGGTCCCAGGTGGGGATCGCGAGCTGAATCGCGGTGCCGACGAGGACGCCGATCGCGTAGGCGTAGATGCGGTCGCTCGCCGTGGAACAGCGGTGCCACAGCGACCAGCACGACGATGATCGCGACGTTCCAGAAGAACGGCGAGATCGCGAACGCGCCGAAGCGGTCGTAGCTGTTCAGGATCCCGACGACCATCCCGGTCGTCCCGAGCATGATCAGGATCGGGAACAGGATCTGCGAGAGCGTCACCGTGAGCCCCTGCGGCACGTCGGAGCCCACGAACAGCGGCATCAGGTACGGGGCGATGAGGATGAACAGCGCCGTGATCCCGGTCAGGACGAGCGTGACCAGGAAGATCAGGGTGGAGGCGAGTCGGAACGCCTCGCGCTTCTCGCCTCGCTGCAGCTTCTCGGTGAACACCGGCACGAACGCGGCCTGGATCGCCGCGTCGGCGAACAGGCTGCGCACGAGGTTCGGGACCTGGAAGGCAATCGTGAACGCCGACATGGCGCCGCTGACCCCGAAGTAGGCGGCGGCGAAGATCTCCCGCACCAGGCCGGCGATCCGCGACAGGCTGGTGGCCACCGAGAACAGCGCGGTCGAGCGGGCCAGCCGGCCCTTCCTCGCCTCGGCGGATTCCCGGGCCACCGTGACGCCTCCACACCGGGCTCCTCCTGCGCGACGACGTCCACTGGGCCGGGGTCGAGCGTGCGCTCGCGAGCTCCGTTCGCGGCGCCGTAGATGTGCTCGCGGACCCGCTGCTCGTCGTCGCGTCGCTTGGAGTCGCCGTTCGTGCACTCAGTCGGGCAGACCGCCGTTCGCCGGCTTCGGCCGGCTCCCAGCTATAGTCACCGCTCGCCCAATGGCCAACATCGCGTCACAGGTCAAGCGCATCCACCGCACCGAGCGCGAGCGCGACGAGAACCGCCGCCTCCAGAGCGCCGTGCGCACCCACTTCCGCCGGCTCGAGCGCGCCGCGCAGTCCGGCGACGCCGAGGAGACCGCCAGGGAGCACAAGGAGCTCGTCTCCCAGATCGACAAGGCGGTCTCCAAGGGCGCGCTCCACTCGAACAACGGCGCGCGCAAGAAGGCTCGCGCAGCGCGGCTCGTCTCCGGCGTCGCGGCGTAAGGCCGCCGCGACTCGCCCCTACAGCCGTACTCCCGGCGGGGAGCCCTAGCGCGAGGCACCGGCGCCGGCGCCCGCAGCCCGCAGCACGGCGAGCGTGAGCGCCACGTCGTCCGGATATTCGGACCCCCCGCGAGTCCACCACTCCAGGTCGGCGACCGCGCAGGTCGCCGCGCGCAGCTCGAAGGACGAGGTGCCGCGAACGCTGCGCACCAGCATGCGCGCCGCGTAGGGGTGCATGCGGAGCCTGCCCTCCACCTCCTTCGGCGGCGCACCGCCCTCGAGCTCGGAGGCCGCGAGCTGCGCGTCGCGCAGCCGGCGAGCCGCCTGGTAGACGATCGGCGTGATCGCCTCTCCCTGCGAGCTGAGGCGCTCGGCAGCGCGCACCGCCGCCGCCCGGTCGCGAGCCACGACCGCGTCCGAGAGCGCCCATGTGGCCTCCTCCGACGTGTCCGCGATCATCGACTCGAGGTCCTCTGCCGTCACCTCACCGTCCGGGCCCGCCCAGATCGACAGGCGCTCGATCTCGGTCATGAGCCGCATGGTCCCCTCCCCCATGCGCTCGACCAGCATGCGGGCCGCCGCGGCGTCCAATCGAAAGCCGCGACTCTTGGCCTCGGCGACCAGCCGACCCGGCAGGTCGCGCGCCTTCGGAGCCGCGTAGCGAAGCACGTCGCCGCCGGCGCCCTCGACCGCCTCGGCGAGACCCTTGGGCGCCTTCAGCTTCGGGGGAGCCTCGCGGGCCACGAGGGCCAGGGTCAGGTCCGGGGGCAGGCCCGTCCAGCGCGGCGACGACCGGCTGCCGTCTGCTTCGCGGTCCAGCGCTCGACGCCGTCGGCCAGGAGGTAGCGCCGCGCGGCCATCAGCGACATCGAGGGGATGGCGAGCGATGAGCGCCTCGGGGTCGGGCGGCCCGTCGGCCGACCCGAAGGTCTCCAGGGCACCCGGCCCGCCCTCGCGCTCCGCCCTCGCGCGGAGGCGGGACAGGGCGGCGTCGATCTTGCCCTCGTCGGTGCCCGCGATCAGGTAGGCGGGCTTGATCCCGCCGCCGCCCTCTGAGCACCTCTTGCGACGGCTCACCAATTCACGCGGCGAGTGTATTCCGCGTTCCGGCCGGCCATCGCGGGCTGGACCGCCGGTTTCCGGTTCGCCCGCAAGGCGCTCAACCGCTGCCCGTGCCCCCATTGCCACTCCCGCCGGTGTCCTTCGTCGACGTCGTCGAAGGATAGTCGTCGAGGTGGTGGTCGAGGTGGTGCTCGTCGTCGTGGTCGGCTTGCCGTGGTCAGTCGTGGCTTCGGCGCGGGCGCCGGCGCCTGGGTCTGAGTGACGGTCGTGTCGTGCCGCTGCGCCGCACGCGGCGAGTCCCGTCCCTCCCCCGACGCCGAGGGCGATCACGGTCGCGATGGTCGCTACCCGATTCATCGCACTCCTTTCGTCGATTCTGATGGTGAGGAGCTTTAGCTCCGAAACTGGCTGGTGCCGTTCGTTGGTGGTTCAGGAGCGCGGCAGACTAGCTGACCGGCCCGGGCGGGCCCGGCGCGCTCAGACGCTGCCGACGAGGATGCTGATCCCCGCCAGCACGAGCGCGGCGACCGTCAGGACGGCCACCAGGCGACCACGGCGGCCGGTGATCGCGAACGCGATCGCCAGCAAGGCCGCGATCGCACCCACGGCGCCCGACGCGTAGCCGAAGCCGACCGACAGCACCTTCTGCAGCTGCGAGCCGTCGAAGCAGGACCCGTTCGGGTGCTGGGCGACGAACTGGGCGGTCACGTCGCGGCAGAGCGTGGTGCCCGCGATGTCCGTGGCCGCCGCGATCATGATGAAGCAGCCGACCAGCAGCAGGATGAACAGGATCACCGCGAGGGCCCGCCAGGTGTTGTTGCCCCGTTTTCGGCGGGCGCGGAGGCGTACTCCATTCGCCGAGCCTATCCGCTCTCCACGCGCCATCCGCGCGCCGTGACGTCGATCGACACGTCGCCCACCTGATCCGTTCGCAGGGTGGGGATCCCGTGGTCGGCGAGCGTTGCCAGGGTCCCGGCCGTCGGATGTCCGTACGGATTGCCGGCTCCGACCGAGATCACCGCCAGCCGCGGCACGGTTCGGTCGAGCAGGGCGTCGAGCCCGGCGTCGTCCGAGCCGTGATGGGCCACCTTGAGCACGTCGATCGGGCCCGGGTCCAGCGGCACCGCCTCGGCCTCCGCGTCGGCGGTGAGCAGCATCGAGAACGAGTGCCATCGGGCAAGCAGCACGAGGGCGGACTGGTTCGGGTCCGACCCGGGCTGATCCAGAGCGGAGCCGGGCGGCCACAAGGCCTCGAGGTGGAGGCTTCCCGACCTCACCTCCGAGCCCTCGGAGACCCGCAGCGCGGGCACGTCGCCCGCCCGTGCGGCGCGAAGGAAGTCGGGCCCTGGCTCAGCGTAGACGAGGCGGTGAACCGGGAGCCGCGAGTACAGGAGCTCGTCCAGCCCGCCGACGTGGTCGGCCTGATCGTGGGTGACGACGGCCGCTGCGAGGTCCGTGACGCCCTCGTCGCCCAACTGGCCACGGAGGTCGTCGCCCGCCGGTCCACCGTCCACCAGCACCGGCCCGCCGTCCTTCGGGTCGAGCAGGATCGAGTCCCCCTGGCCGACGTCGAGCACCACGACCCGCAGGCCCGGCTGCGGCTCCGCCGCACCGGGCGCCGACCCGAGCGCCGAGCGCCGCACAGGCCGCCGCCGCGGCGATCGCGACGGCGGCCAGGCGACATGGCGGTGGCGTGGGCGGCGGTTCCGCGCCTGCGACGGGCCCATGCTCCCGCCACGGACATCGCAACGACGAGGGCCACGTATGCGGCGCCGACCTGCGGCCACGCGGGCAGCTCCATGCCCAGCTGCGCCCAGCCCGGCGCCGCCAGCCAGCCGGCAACCTGGGCGACGTACGCCGCCAGTAGCCCGGCGAGCGCGGTGAACGGCTCGACCGGGGCGCCGGGAACCTGCCCGAGGATCGCGGCGAGCATGCCGAGCCACATCATCGGCGCGATGGCGGGGAGCGCCAGCAGGTTCGCGGGCAGCGAGGCCAGCGACACCGCGCCGAAGTGGTGCGCGAACAGGGGCGCGGTGGCGAGCGTCGCGGCGATGGTCACGCCCGCCCCCTCGGCCAGCGCGCGGCGGGCGGCCGACGGTGGCTCCCGGCTGTCGTTCCGGTCCGATGTCCCGAGGATCAGGTCCCTGATCGGAGCCGCGAAGACCAGGATGCCGGTGACCGCGGCGAAGCTGAGCTGCCAGCTCGGGTCGGCCACCGAGCGCGGGTTGAGAAGGAGGGTGAGCGTGGCCGCGAGAAGCAGCGCGTACCAGCGCCACCGCGGCCGTCCGGCGAGGGCCGCGACCACTCCGGCGGCGCCCATGATGCCCGCCCGCTGGATCGAGGGGCCGCCGCCGGCCACCGGCACGTAGACCGCGATCAGCGCCAGGAGCGCGACCAGGCGCGCCCGGAGCGGGACGCCGGCCATCCCGAGCAGCCAGGCGCCGAGCAAAGCGAGCAGCATCACGCAGTCGCCGGAGACCGCGAGCAGGTGCGCGAGGCCGGCGCGCTTGAAGTCGTCGACGGTCGCCGGGTCGATCCGATCGTCCTCGCCCAGGAGGAATCCGCGCAGGAGCGCGGCCTCGGCGTCGGGCGTGCCGCTCTCCAGCGCTGCGGCGGCGCGGCCCCTGACGCCGTCGACGGCACCCGGGAGGCCGCCCCGGCGCTTCCCCGTCGGCTCGATCGCCCGGGCGCGGAGCACCTCGCGAATGCCGAATCTGGCCAGGTAATCCGCCTCCCACGGACGGGGATGCGCGAGCGTTCCGGTCGCGCGGACCTCGCTCCCGATCGGCAGGTCGGGCACGGGCTCGTGGCCCTCCAGCGCCACCCGGCCCGCCGGCCGTGCTGACCCGGACGGTGACGTTGCCGTCCGCCCGGTGGGGAACGGCGGTCACGTAGCCGGTTACCGTCGCCTCACGGCCGGTCGGACCGTCGAAGGCGCCGGCGTCGATCGCCGCGATCCGCATCGCGCCGACCGCCATTCCCCCGTCAGGCGGCAGCCAGCGCAACGAGGGCGAGCCACACGATTCCGGGCCGGTGAGTTCCGCGGCTCGCGAGCGCCAGCGCCCCACCCGCGATCAGCGCCGCAGCCAGCAGGGCGCGTCGCCGGTCACGCCCGCCGGTGCCGCGGCGGAGAGAGCGAGCCCGCACGCGGCGCCCGCGCAGGACCGCGAAGCGCCACGCGACGCGTCACGGCTGGGGCACGCTCAGGGCTGGAGGCGCGAGCGCAGCGCATCCATCGTCGCCGGCCCGATCCCGTCGATCTGGTCGAGCTGATCGACCGACGAGACGCCCCCGTGCTGGTCGCGGAACTCGACGATCTTCTGCGCGGTCACCGGCCCGATCCCCTCGATCGTGTCCAGATCCTCGACGCTCGCCGTGCCCATGCTGATCGGGGCCGCGGGATCGGTCGAGCCGGCCGCCCCCGGCGCTCGCCGTCGCGCTCGTCGAGCCCTTCGGCCTGCTCCGGCACGACGACCTGTTGGCCGTCGGTCAGGCGCGCCGCGAGGTTGATCGCGTCGATCTCGCCGCGCGCGGTCGCGCCACCGGCCCGCTGGATCGCGTCGTTGACGCGAGCGCCGGCCGGCAACCGGTAGACGCCCGGATCGGAGACAGCACCGGCCACGTCCACGACCACGTCGGTTCCGCCCTGGGCGTCGACCGCCACGTCCCGCGCCGGAGCCCGTCCCCTTCGAGGAGTCCGCGTACGTGACCCCGCCGGCGGCCTTTCCCTGCGCGTCGCCGGAGCGGATCCACCGCGCGCCCACCAGGAGGAGCACGACTGCCACGGCGCCGTAGACGAGCAGCTGCGATCGGCTGAGCGATCCCACGGCCGCGATGCTGCGGAACACCAGGTGACATATGGCGGGCCTGTGTCAGGTCTACGTAACGCGAATGCGCCTAACCGGCAACGAGGGGGCCGAGCCTGATCCCATGGGAAGGTGTTGGCAATTGGAGGTCGCCATGGCGTCCCTGGATTGCCAAAACCTCTCGGCGGGTGCCTACGAGATGCGGAAGCCCGTCAGGCCCTCGGGCTGCTCGTCGCGGACCTCCACGCTCTCCACCATCGCGCCGCGCGGGCCCTCCCGGGCGAAGCGTGCCATCGCGTCGACCGCCTCCTCGGGGCCTTCGAATACGGCCTCCACGCTCCCGTCCGGGTTGTTGCGGACCCATCCCGCCACGCCGCGCGAGTCCGCCATCCGCCGGGTCGTGTCCCGGAAGAAGACGCCCTGGACCCGGCCGTGGACGATGACGCGCTTACGGACCACCTGAGCGCGCCGCAGGGCGGCGGCCTCCGAGCTACTCGTCCTCGTAGTCGTCGTAGCCGCTCGCCTGCGCCGCCAGGCGGCGGCTGAACAGCTCGTCCGCCGATACCGGCGGTGACTGGACCGAGACCAGCGCCAGCTGGTCGGTCCCGTCGTTGGCGACCGAGTGGTCCGTTGCCGGCGGGATCAGGACCAGGTCGCCGACCGCGAGCTGCTGGGTGTCGCCGGTCGCCGACATGGTGCCCTTACCGCTGACGACGACGTACACCTGCTCGGCCTCCTCGTGGGAGCGGAGCTCCTCCGACGCGCCCGCCGGCACCTCGAGCCAGCACACGGAGACGTTGCGAGATCCGAGCTCCCCCGCGTCCATGAGGATGTGAGGACGGAGCCGGTGCAACTCGGTGATGGTCGCGTCCGAGAAGCGCCTGACAAGCATGCGCCGCCTTTCTAGCAGACCCGCCGGGAACGGCGTGTTGTCAATCGGACACATGGCCGACCGTCGTCTACCTGACAACCAGGTTGACCAGCTTGCCGGGCACCACGACCTCCTTGACGACCTCCTTGCCGTCGATGTGGCGCCGGACGGCGGCGTCGGCGCGGGCGAGCTCCACGAGCTCCTCGCGCGAGGCGTCCGCGGGGGCCTCGACGCCCGCGCGGCGCTTGCCGTTCACCTGGACGACCAGGGTGAAGATGTCGCTCGCCAGCAGGGCGGCGTCAGCCTTCGGCCAGGGGTCCTCCCAGACCCTGCGCCCGGTCATCGCCTCGTATACCTCGGCGCTCAGGTGGGGGGCGAACGGGAAGAGGATCGAGGCGGCGGTCCCCGTGGCGAACCGCAGGACCGACTCAGCCGCCCGGATCACCGTAGAGGTCGGCCTTCGTCACATAGGCCTCGTTCACCAGCTCCATCACGGCGGCGATGGCGGTGTTGAAGCCGAAGTCGCGCTCGATGTCGCGGGTGACCTTGTCGATCGCCCAGTGGGACTTGCGCAGAAGGTTGCCCGCGGGAGTGCCTGCCTCCGCAGCGCTCGGCGCCTCCGGCTCGCCGCGCGCGGTGCGTTCGACGACCTCCTCCTTCAGGCGCCAGAGCCGCGTCAGGAACCGGTGCACTCCCGCAACGCTCTCGTCGGTCCAGTCGCCGCCACCCGCCGGCGGGCCCATGAAGCACACGTACGTGCGGGCGGTGTCGGCGCCGTAGCGCTCGACCGTCTCCGCGGCGCTTACGACGTTGCCCTTGGAGGAGGACATCTTGGCGCCGTCGCGGGTGATCATCCCCTGGGTGAAGAGGCGGGCGAACGGCTCCTGTACGCCCAAATGGCCCATGTCCGCGAGTGCCTTGATGAAGAAGCGCGCGTACATCAGGTGGAGGATCGCGTGCTCGACGCCGCCGATGTACTGGTCCACCGGCATCCAGTAGTCCACCGCCGCGCGGTCCCAAGCCGCCTCGTCGTTGTGGGCGTCGAGGTAGCGGAGGAAATACCAGGAGGAGTCGACGAACGTGTCCATCGTGTCGGTCTCACGGCGCGCGGGCCCACCACAGCGCGGACACTCCGTCGCCACCCATTCCTCCGCCGCCGCCAGGGGGCTCTTGCCCTTCGGCGCGTAGTCGTCGACCTCTGGAAGCAGCACGGGCAGCTGGTCCTCCGGAATGGGCACGATGCCGTCGGTCTCGCAGTAGACGACCGGGATCGGGCACCCCCAGTAGCGCTGGCGGGACACCAGCCAGTCGCGGAGGCGGTAGTGCACCGTCGGCCTACCGCGGCCCTCGGACTCGAGCCAGGCGACGATCTCCTCGTAGGCCTCGCGGTTGTGCTTGCCGTCGAAGCGGCCCGAGTTGACCAGTTCTCCGTCGCCAAGGTAGGGAAGCTCATCCTGCTCGGACGTCGCGCCCTCGGAGACCCCGGCAGCGGTCTCGCCGCTGCCGGGCATTGGTTGACGGATGACCTGCCGAATAGGCAGGTCATACGTCGTGGCGAAGTCGTAATCCCGTGCGTCGTGTCCGGGCACCGCCATGATCGCCCCGGTGCCGTACTCCATCAGGACGTAGTCGGCGACGTACATCGGGATCTGCTCGCCGTTGACGGGGTTGGTGATCGTGCGGCCCAGCGGGACCCCGGTCTTCTGGCGCTCCTCCGCCCCTCGCTCCTCCGCGGTGGCCCGGATGGCCTCGTTCACGTAGTCGCGGACGGCGGCCGCTTGCTCGGTGCCCGCCGCGAGGCGCTCGACGTCTGGATGCTCGGGGGCGAGCACGAAGAAGGTGGCGCCGAAGAGCGTGTCTGGGCGCGTCGTGAAGACGGGGAAGTCGATGCCCAGCTCATCGCAGCGGAAGATGACCTCGGCGCCGTGGGAGCGGCCGATCCAGTTGCGCTGCATGGTCTTCACGTGCTCCGGCCACTCGATCGTGTCGAGGTCGTCGAGAAGGCGGTCGGCGTAGTCCGTGATGCGGAAGAACCACTGCTCGAGCTCGCGCGCCTCGACCAGGTTGCCGCAGCGCTCGCAGCGTCCGTCGATGACCTGCTCGTTGGCCAGGACCGTCTGGTCGAAGGGGCACCACTGCACGAGCGCCTCGTCGCGGTACGCAAGGCCGCGCTTCGAGAGCTCCAGGAAGATCCACTGCGTCCAGCGGTAGTACGAGGGCTCGTGCGTTGCGAGCTCGCGGGCCCAGTCGAACGAGAACCCGAGGCGATGGAACGCCTTCTTGTACGCCTCGATCGAGCGCTCGGTGGCGACGCGCGGCGGCTCGCCGGTCTTGATCGCGTTGTTCTCGGCGGGTAGGCCGAATGCGTCGAAGCCCATCGGGTGGACAACCTGGAAGCCGTTGCGGCGCCTGTAGTGAGCCATCGCGTCGCCGATCGCGTAGTTCTTCAGGTGGCCGACGTGCGGGTCGCCCGAGGGGTACGGGAGCATCTCGAGCACGTAGCTCTTCGGCGCCGAGTCGTCGAACCCGGGCTGCCCCGGGTTCGGGACCTCCCAGGTGCGCTCCTTCTGCCACACGCCGCGCCAGTGGGCCTCGATCTCGCTTGGTTCGTACCGGTCCATATCGGCTGCCCGCGATATTACGGGGCGTATATTCGGTCACCCGCGACGCGAGGAGGAGATATGGGGCGCCTGATCAGGCTCGATCGAACCGGCCACACGACGCTCGCCGAATGGAGCGCCGCCGACGTGGAGTCGCACGAGGCCGCGGTGGTTGCGTTCCGGCGGGAATTGGACTCCGGAATGTTGGCGAGCGTTCCGAAGGCTGACGGGAGCGCAGAGGTTGTTCGGGAGCTGCCGGCCAACGCCGAGCTGGTGGTGCTGCGGCGGCCGATCGCCGGCGGCTAGACGGCGTGGCGGAGGCGCGCCTGAAGAAGCCTCCGGCGCCGCCGGGAACCGCGCCGCGGCCGGGCTTGGATGAGGCGGCGGCGCTCTGGTGGCGCCCAGAGGTCACCGAGGCGACGCTGCGGCGCGACGGACGGCGCTGGACCGCTTGGACGGCTTGGATCGTGGTCGTGTTCACGGCTCCCGGTGTGGGGTTGCTCCTGCTCTCGCCGTGGACGCTGCCCGTCGCGCTGGGTTGCTTCGCTCACGCCTGGATCGTGCCCTGGCTGCAGGCCCGCCGCGGGGCGCGGTCGGTGGTGCCGCTTGGTAGTGACCGCGGCCGGGCGGGCGATCCGGGTGCAGAGGGGGTTGCGCTGGGCCTGCTCGGGGATTTGGTCGGGCACCGGGAGCGCGATCTGCTGCGGCGGACCGGGCTTGTCGTTGAGCGGGGGCGGCTCGGTGTGTGGCTGGTGGGCGAGCGGGGAGCGATGATGGTGCGCCAGGGCGGGCGGCGGGTGGATTGCTGGTGCGTTCGCGTGGCGGAGACCGATGGGCTCCCGGCCGGGGATCGGGTGGCGCATCTGCTGCTGGCGCTGCGGGAGGACGAGGTCGGGTTCGCGATGGTGGCGAACCTGGGGTTCTCCGGAGCGGCGTGGCGGGTCCGGCGGGGGCTCCCGGAGGCCGCGCGACCGGCGCTCGCCGGGGCGCGGGCGATGGCTCGCGCGCGCGGTTAGTCAGTCAGTCGGCCGGCAGGCCCTCGACGAAGTCGATGAACTTGCCGGTGTCGCGCAGCGGGGCGCCGTGCCCGAAAAGGACGACCTTCGGCTCGAGGCTCCGCCAGGCGCTTGGCGGAGCGGCGGTTCTCCGCCGGATCCGGAGTGAGGTAGGACTTCGGCTCGTGGAGGCCGGGAAGGCCGGTGAGCTGGTCGATGTTGGTGAGGACGTCGCCCAGGATCAGGACGCCGTCGGACTCGCGCCAGAAGGCGACGTGCCCGGCGGAGTGGCCGGGGACGTCGAGGACCGCAAATCCGGCGACCTCGTCGCCCTCGTGGAGCTGGCGGTCGACCGGATGGCCAGGGCCGATGAAGATCTTGATGTAGAAGTTGGCGATCCGGTTGTCGGGCTGGCGCTCGCGGATGAGGTCGGGGTTCTCGGCGGCGTCGGCGTCGCGCTCGCCGACCCACAGGGGGATGTCGAGCGTGCTGCAGATCTCGTGGGTGGCGCCCTGGTGGTCCGGATGGGAGTGCGTCAGGGCATGGGCGGAGACCTTGTGGGATCCGATCTGCTTGAGGATCTTGCCGCCCGAATGCCGGGTGCCGGCGTCGATGAGGACGTCCTCGATCAGGTAGGCGTTGATCGAGTTCGGGAGGAAGAACGTGTCGAGGTGCCAGACCCCGTCGGCGACCTGCTTCACGCGCGGAGCCTATCCTGCCGCGCCGATGACCGAGCTCAGGGAGCTGATCCGCGACATCCCCGATTTCCCGCAGCCGGGGATCGTGTTCAAGGACGCGACGCCGCTGTTCTCGGATCCGGCCGGGCTGGAGCGGGCCGTCGGGGCGCTGGCGGAGCATGCGCGGCCGCTCGAGGTTGATTTCGTCGTTGCGCCGGAGGCGCGAGGGTTCATCCTCGGCGCTGCGGTCGCGGCGCGGTGCGGCGCCGGTTTCATCCCGGTGCGCAAGCCGGGGAAGCTGCCGTATGAGACGACGTCGGTGTCCTATGAGCTCGAGTACGGGATCGACGAGCTGCACATGCATGTGGATGCGCTCGGTGATGGGGCGCGCGTGCTGCTCCACGATGATCTGATCGCGACGGGCGGCACGATGGCCGCGATCGAGGAGCTGGTCGAGCAGGCGGGCGCCGTCATCGTGGGAGTCTCGTTCCTGATGGAGCTGTCGTTCCTCGACGGGCGCAAACGGCTGCGAAGCCGTGAAGTCTTCAGCCTGATTCAGTTCGACGCGGATTAAGGACCCATCCCCTACCGGGATCGGCCCTGAGCCGCGCCGCGCTACGTGCCGAAGTGGCGGGTCGGCGACGTGTCGCTCTTGCAGACGAAGATCGTGCCCGCCGTGCCCTCCTGGCGGCGCTTGACGACAGCGTAGAAGTCGCCGTTCGGCATCGCCGGCTTCGACCAGTCGCCGTGTTTGTCGGTCTTGGTCCTGCCGAAGAGGTCGTCGGCCCCGGGCTTCTTGATCAGGATCTTGACGGTGCGACGCACCTCGCATGCGTGCTTCTTCGAGATGACGCGCCCGCTGAACGGGTTGCTCGCGCTCAGCGTCACCTTGGAGTCGAACCGCTTCGTCGTGGTGGCGAGGGCGATGCTGGCGGCGAGGGCGGTGATCGCGGCTGCCGCACCAAGGAGCATCGCGATCCGGGACTTCGAGAGCATCGTGCTACCTCCCTGTCGGTGTGCACGGATGGTAATGCGCGGATCAGGTGTCGAGGAACTTCGCGGCGATCTCGGAGATCATGCTCTTGGTGCGGCGGGTGTTCTCGCCGATCAGGTTGTCGATGCCGCGGAGGTTGAGGGCGGTCTGCATCTGGCCGCCGCTCGGGAGCCAGTAGAGCTCGGTGCCGTGGAACGCCAGGCGGTCGTCGTCGGTAGCCATGGAGAGGACCTCGTCGCGGGCGGCTCTTGAGGGCGCCTTGCCGAGGAGCGCGACCTGGAGCTTGCCGGCGGACGCCTGGACGACCTTCTTTGGGAACGGCTCGTGGGCGGCGATGGCGCGGACGGCGGCGGCGGTGCGGAGGAAGGTGCGGACGTCGTAGCCGAGGGATTCGGTGAGCGCGGCGTCGACCTGCTTCGTGAGGGTGGCCTCCGATCGGCGGGGGGCGTCGAAGATCAGGTTGCCGCTGGCACGGAAGGTGGTGACGTTCTCGAAGCCGAGGGACTCGAGGCAGGTGGTGAGCTGGTCGCGGCTGGCGCGGCGACCGCCGACGTTGATGGCGCGGAGGAAGGCGACGTGGCGGGGCACCGGCTAGCCCGACTGGCGCACCCAGGGCCCTGCGCCGCCAACTCGCTCCGGGGTGATGCGCAGTATGTACCCGCCCGGCCCGGAGTACTCCGGCGGCGGGAAGGTCACGTGGGGGCCGAGGTAAACGTGGGCTAGGCGCTGGAGCAGATCTGCGGCGCCGCCTTCTTCAACCCTCCCCTTGCCGTGAACCACCAGGTACTCGCGCAGATCCAAATCGTCGTGGGTCTGCGCCTCCGCCGATAGCACCACCCGCGGGTCGCGCTCGACGTTCGTGAGTTTCCGGCGCCGCCCCATGTGGCCGCTGACGATTTCGTCGCCATCCAGGCCGACCCAGATGCAGCTCACCTGCGGGCTGCCGTCGCCGTTGAGCGTCACGAGGTGGACGAGCGCGTCCGACTCGAGTAGCTCGCGAGCCTCCGTGGGAAGCACGGCCATTCGATCCTCCTCTCACTGGCGATGCCGGAGGCCTGAGGCTATCTGGCGTCCGGTGGGCTTGGAAGGGCCCTTCCCTGGTCCGAATCAAGATCGAGCTGATCGCGCGCAGCGAGGAGGCGGACATAGGGTTTGCCGCGGCTGGTGACGAGGATCTCGTGGCCCGCCGCCGCCTGCTGTGCGTACCAGCCAAACAGACAGCGGAAGTCGTGAGCGCCGACGACCTTGGGGCTGGCGTTCTCCTGGGGAGTGGAGCTGACGGGGCTCGAACCCGTGGCCTCCGCCATGCCATGGCGGCGCTCTCCCAGCTGAGCTACAGCCCCAGAGAACAGATATTGCTTCGCAAAGTGTAGTCCGGCCCGCTGGCCATTTCTGGCCGGCGCGAGGCGCAGGTGTACGCAATATTGGCCTGCCACCAACTCAACTGGAAGTAAGTAGCACTCATCGAGGTCACCGCAGTAGGCGGCGATTGCATCGATCTCGTCGGCCCCATATGTGGACCGCACATACCCGTTCGCGCTGAGATAGCTGCCACCGACGTAAACGGAGACAACATCCCCTTTGCGATTGGCCCACTTGCATTGGACCCGCAACAATCGCTCACCGAGATCGAACACCAAGTCATACCGGCCGTGCTCCGACATAGGCCTCAGAACGGGGGCGCCAAGTTAGATCGCGGCGGCCGCGATCTTCGCCTCTGCGACCGCTCCCTCGTGATTGTTCGCCTCCTTATGCATCGAACGCATGTTCTCATATCGACCGGCGGGAAATGGCTCTATCAAGGCGAAAACCGGGGATCTGACACTTTTGTTTCGAAGGCGTTACACAGTCGTGACAGATTCGCCGCTCCACCCTATCCCGCTTAGACTCATCGCGTGTCCGCCGGTTTGATCGTCCTCGCCGTCGTCGTCTTTCTGCTCGTCGACGGGGCGATCCTGTTCGGGGTCTGCCGCTCCCGCAGGACCGCCGGTGACTACGGGAAGATCCCTGTCCCCGGCCAGACCACCGTCGCGGTGCCCGCCGGCAAGCTCAAGCTGAGCTACCAGGAGTCCTACAACACGGGGTCCGGCTGGAGCCGCGCCCTCATCGGCACCATCCAGATCGCGCAGCCCGGCGTCTACACCGTCACCGCGCAGGGTGACCTCCCGAACGCGATCGAGCCACAGGTCCTGATCGGGAACTAGGGGCGAGAACCGACCGCGCGCGACCTCAGGCCGCCGGCGCCTTCGCCCGCTCCGCGTTCGCCACGATGAGCTCCACGAACCGCGGCCACAGCTGCGCCGGCAGGTCGTGCCCCATCCCCTCGATCAGCTCCAGCCGGGCCCCCGGGATGGCCGCCGCCGTTGCCTTGCCACCCGAAACGTCAACCAAGACGTCGTCGGTCCCGTGGATGACCGTCGTCGGCACGTCCAGCTCGCGCAGCGCCCCCGTCCGGTCCCCCGACGCCACGATCGCCAGCAGCTGGCGCGCCGTCCCGTCCGGGTAGATCCCCCGGTCGTAGCTCGCCGCCGCCCGTGCCCGCAGGGCATCCTCATCCGCCTCGAGCCCTGGCGAGCCGATCACCTTCCAAGCCCCAACCACGAACTCGACGAACCCCTCCTTGCCCTCCGGCGGGCGAGTCAGGAGCGCCGGGATCGCCTCCGGGTGCGGCTGCCCCACCGCTTGGTTCCCGGTCGTCGACATGATCGACGCCAGCGAAAGCACTCGCCCCGGATGCCGGATCGCCACCGTCTGGGCGATCATTCCGCCCTGCGAGGCACCGACCAGGTGCGCCTCCTTTACCCCGAGCTCATCCAGCAGCCCCACGCAGTCGTCCGCCATGTCCTCCAGCGTGTAGGTCGCGCTGCTCACCTCACCGGCCAACGCCGCCATCACGTCCGGGCGCGGCCCTCCCTCCACCTTCGTGGAGTGCCCAACGTCCCTGTTGTCGAAGCGGACCACGTGGTACCCGCGCCCGGCAAGCGTCCTGCACAACTGCTCGTCCCACCCCAGCATCTGCACGCCGAGCCCCATGATCAGGAGCATCGTCTCGTCGGCCGGATCGCCGAACGTCTCGTAGGCGATCTCCACCCCGTTCACCGAGGCGATCGATTCCACGCGGCCACCATATCCACGCCGCGCCCGCGGCGCTGAGGCCGCCGCTACTCGTCCGAGGTGGGTCCCAAATCCAGCACGACCCGGTCCGAGCGCATGTCGCGCACCACGAATTCGAACGGCGCGCGCTCCTCGAGCTCCCGGAGCAGCTCCACCGGATGCTTGAACCGCATCGAGAGCGTGGCCCGCCCGTGCGTGAACCGCTTGACAGAGATCTCCGACGTCGCACCGATCGACCCCGCCGCATCCTCGAAGCCCACCAGCTGCGAGAAGTCGTTGAGTGGGCCGACCTCGACCTCCACCAGCCCGTCGAACAGCTCCCCGGGCTCCCGCTCCGCGTGCCCGTTGGCCGCCGCGCGCGCCGCGAGCTCCTCCTCGTCCTCGTCCACCTCGACGCCGACCCGCTCGATCGCCTCCTCAAGCCGCTCGATCAGCCGCCTGTGCGTCTCGCCATCGGCCTGCTCGAACTCCGCGACGCGCTCCGCGAGCTCTGCCGCCTCCCGGAGCGCCCGCAGCCGAATCCGCGTCGCCTGCGCGCCGCGCCTGCCGCCGGACCATCTCCAGATCATCTGCGAGCGCCGCGAACGCCCGGACGCCATCGTCATCGCGCTCGAGCGCCTCCCGCAGCTCCGCCCGCATCCGCCGCAGCTCCCGATCCCGATCGACCACCATCGCCGCCAGCCGCGCCGCCACGTGCTCGAGCTCCTCGATCCGCTGCCCCGCCCGCCGCCTCGCCGGACCACGCGCCTCGCGCGCCCCTCCCGCTGCCACGATCGCCGAGTCGCGTGCCTCGATGGCCTCGTTAACCTCGATCGGGTTGTAGCCGAACAGGCGTTTCCTGAACAAACGGAAACGCCGCCGGGCGCCGCCACGGTGCGCGCTTGGTTCCGCACTCACGATGCCGAACGCTAGGCCGACCGCCGGACGGACGGCCCACCGGGTTGCAAGGATCATGCGATGCCCTATCCGGAATCCCTGGAGACCGAACGCCTGTCCCTGCGCCGCTGGACCCTCGACGACCGCGACGCCATGGACGCGATCTGGCGCGAGCGCGACGTCTGGAGCGCGCTCCAGCCCGACACCCCATTCGACCCCGGCGCCGGACACGACATGCTCGACCGCCACACGGGGCACTGGGACCGCCACGGCTTCGGCCTGTGGGCCGTCACGGTGCGCCCCGCAGATGACATCGTCGGATGGGTCGGCGCCTCCCACCCCACCTTCATCGGAGAGCTCGCCGACCGCATCGAGATCGGCTGGACCCTGCGCCCCTCCCACTGGGGCTGCGGACTCGCAACCGAGGGCGGCGCCGCGGCGATCGACGCGGTCTTCGACCACCTCGACGCCGACGAGGTGATCAGCCTCATCCACGACCGCAACCACCGGTCCGTCTCGGTCGCCGAACGCCTCGGCATGCGCCACGCGCGCGACGTGCTGCACCCGAACCTGCGCGAGGATCTTCGCGTCTACGCGCTGTCGCTCAACGCATGGAGGTCGAGCTCCAGCTGCGGCGCCTCGGCCCAGAGCACCTCCAGCCGGTAGCGCTCCCGCAGCTCCGGCACGAAGACGTGAAGAACGCAGTCCAGGTAGTCCATCAGGACCCACTGCCCGTCCGACTGCCCCTCCACATTCGCGGGCAGCAGCCCATGCTCGCGCTTGAGCCGCAGGTGCACGTCGTCGTGGATCGCCTTCGCCTGGCGCTGGTTCCGCGCCGTACAGATGACGAGGAAGTCCGTGTACCCGACGACGGACCGCATGTCGAGCGCGACCAGGTCGTCCGCCTTCTTCGCATCCGCGATCTCGGCGAGCAGCCTCGCGATCACCTCGGAGTCCACCCGCTCGGGCTCTGACTGCGCAGCCGGTCTCACTGCTTGTACAGCCCCCACTCGGCGATGAACTCGACCACGCCGTCCGGAACCAAGTGACGGATCGGTCGCCCCTCGGCAACCCGCCGGCGGATGCCCGGTCGAGGACACCCCGATCTCCGGCATCCGCACGACCTCCGCCCGATCGGCGCCTCCGAGCCGCTCGATCGCAGCCTCGGCCTCCTCGAGGGCCGTCCCGGGCCGTGCCGCGATCCCCACCCGCGCGAGCTCCAGCACCCGCTCCGGCTCCCGCCAGCTCTCGAGCCCCGCGGCGACATCGGCGCCCATCAGGAATACGAACTCGTCCCCGGGTCGCGCGTCGCTCATCAGCTCCAGGGTACGAAAGCTGAACGACGGCCCTTCTCGCGCCGTCTCCACGTTCGAGGCCTCGAACGCCGGATTCGTCGCCGCCGCCTGCTTCGCCATCTCCTGCCTCACCTCGCGCCCAGGCTCGGGATCGATGCGCTTGTACGGCGATTCGCCGACCGGCACGAGCACGACCTCGTCCAGCCCGAGCTGGAACGCAGCCTCCTGGGCGAGCACCAGGTGCCCGATGTGCGGCGGATTGAACGCGCCGCCGAGAACGCCGACCGCGGCGATCTAGCGCTCCTCGCGACGGCCTCTCGAGACCAGGCCCGTCAACCCCTGATCTGCCCGTCGCCCTGGACGACGTACTTGAACGTGGTCAGCTCGCGAAGCCCGATCGGCCCGCGCGCATGAAGCTTCTGCGTCGAGTTCCCGATCTCGGCGCCCATCCCGAACTCGAACCCGTCGGTGAACCGGGTCGACGCATTCACGTAGACGACCGCGGCATCGACCCCGTCGGTGAACTCCCGCGCCGCCTCGCCGGCCGTCGTCAAGATCGCCTCCGAGTGCCCGGTCCCGTGCCGGTTCACGTGCGCGATCGCGTCGGCGAGCGAGTCGACCACGCCGACCGTCATCCGCATATCGAGATATTCGGTGTCCCAGTCCTCCTCGCTCGCCTCGGCCACCGCCGCGTCGCCGGCCGCCGCGCGCGAGCGCTCGTCGCCCATGAGCTCCACCCCGGCCTCGCGCAGATCGCCGAGGATGCCCGGGAGGAACCGCTCGGCCACCGAAGCGTTCACCAGCAGCGTCTCGGCCGCGTTGCAGACCCCGGGACGGTCCACCTTCGCGTTGAAGGCAACCCGCCGCGCCATCTCGAGATCGGCGTCCTCATGGACGTAGACGTGGCAGTTCCCCGCCGCCGCGTACATCACCGGCACCGTGGCGACCGACTTGAGCGACTCCTTCAGGCCCTCGCCACCGCGCGGGATGATCAGGTCGACCAGGCCATCGGCAGTCGCCAGCTCGGCGAGCTCGCCTCGATCCCCGCTCGTCAGCAGCTCGACTGCGGCCTCCGGCAGCCCGGCTGCCGCGACGGCCTCGCGGACCACCGCGGCGAGCGCGGCGTTGGAGCGCGCCGCATAGCTCGAGCCCCGCAGGACGATCGAGTTGCCACTCTTCAGCGTGAGCGCCGCGCAATCGACGGTGACGTTCGGGCGAGCCTCGTAGACGACGGCGATCACGCCCAGCGGAACGCGCACCTTCGTCAGCCGCAGCCCGCTCGCGAGCGTCCGCTCCTCGAGCGTCTCGCCCACCGGATCGGGCAGCCGGGCGATCTCGCGCACGCCCTCCGCCATTGCGGCGACCCGCGCCTCATCCAGCGTCAGGCGATCCCGGAGCGCCGGCGTGAGGCCCGCGGCGCGCTCGTCGGCGAGATCCTCGGCGTTCGCCTCGATGATCTCGGCGGTTCGCGCCTCGAGCAGGTCGGCCAGCCGCAGCCAGCGCGGCGTTCTTCGTCTCGGTGCTCGCGACGGCAAGCTCGCGCGAAGCCCGCTTCGCGGACTCGCAAACCTCGCTCACCGTTCGCGTGGCCGTGGCCATGCACGAGAGAGTAGCTTGCACGCCTCGCCCAAAAAATGGAGGACGCCGAACACTCAACAACTGCGGCTGCGCCCACCGACGGCGCGGAGCTCGCACGCGGCTGGCTCCAGAACTCCCCGTTCGTCTCCCACCTGGGCATCGCCGTCGACGCGCTGGAGCCCGACCGCGCCGTGCTGTCGATGCCCTTCAGGAATCGCTCCCGACGCTGGGTGATGTCGTCCACGGCGGAGCGATCAGCTCGCTGATCGACACCGCGGCGGCCGCGGCGGCATGGTCCGGTGCCATCGTCCCCGATCGCCCGCGCGCCTCGACCGTCGGCATCACCGTCGACTTCCTGGCACCGGCCCGAGGGCAGGGCGTCATCGCGGAGGCGCGAGTGGTCCGTCGCGGCAGCACCGGGCTCTGCTTCTGCGAGGTGGGCGCCCAGGCGGAGGACGGCACCGACGTAGCGCTTGCCCTGGTGACCTACCAGCTCTAGGCGAAGCCACCTGCCTCGCTTGGAGGTGTGACGTCAACCGCTCCGTCCGGATTGGCGCTTTACCCGTCATATCCGCGAGCAAGTCGCCAAGGATGCGCCGCATCCGCGGTCCGTCTAGAGTCGCGACGCCGCGACCAGCGAGAGGAGTGACATGACGGCTGACGACCTGAGCAACCGCGTTGACGGGGAGCCCGCGCTCGCACCGGAGGAGGCGCGAGGCGGGGCCGCCGGCCGCGGACGGCTCAGCGGGCGCCGCGTGCTGGTCGTCGGTGGCGGTCAGCAGGACCACGGCCTCGACGACCCGCCGCTCGGGAACGGCCGCGCGATGTCCGTCCTGTTCGCGCGGGAGGGCGCCTCGGTCGCGATCTCGGATCTGGACTCCGAATCGGCCGGCGCAACCGCCGAGCTCGTGCGCGCCGAGGGTGCGACCGCGGAGGTCATCGTGGCCGACGCCGCCGACGAGGACGCCGCGGGCGCCACCTTCAACCAGGCCCGCGACGCGCTCGGCGGCCTCGACGGAGCCGTGCTCAACGTGGGCATCGCGGCCGGGTACCTCCTGCGCGGAACGACCGCCGAGGACTGGGACCGGGTGATGGCCGTGAACGTGCGATCCCAGTTCCTGGGGTGCAAGCACGCGCTGGCCACGATGACCGAGGGCGGGTCGGTCGTGCTGATCGGCTCCGTGGCCTCGCGCGAGGTCCTTCCGTTTCCGGCCTACGGCGCATCGAAGGCCGCCCTTGAGTCCCTGTGCCGCCAGGCGGCCGTCGAGGGCGCCCCGAACGTGCGGGTCAACCTCCTGCTGCCCGGCCTGATCGATACGCCCCTCGGCCGCCTGGCCTCGTCGCTCAGCCCGCTGCGCGAGCAGGTGAAGATCCCGGCGCGCCGCCAGGGCACGGCCTGGGAGATCGCGTACGGAGCGCTGTACCTGCTCTCCAACGAGTCCTCCTACGTGACCGGCCAGAGCCTGGTAGTGGACGGCGGCCTGACGACCGCGCCACGCGCATGAGCGGGACACCCGAACAGCGGCCCCGCATCCCACCGCTCGCGGAGAACGAGGGCGATCCGGAGGTCGTGGAGATGCTGAACGCGCTGCCGGCGGGCGCCGACGGCCCGGTGGGCGAATACAACATCTTCAGGACCCTCGCCCGCCACCCGGACCTCTTCCGCAGCTGGCTCGGGTTCGGCGGCTACCTGCTCGTCGGCGGGACGCTCGCCCCGCGCGACCGCGAGCTCATGATCCTGCGCACCGCGGTGCGCTGCCGCTCCTCGTACGAGTGGGGCCAGCACGTGCGCATATCGCTCCGGATGGGCATCGAGCGCGAGGCGATTGACCGCGTGCTCGAGGGTGCCGAGGCGGCGGGCTGGCCCGAGCACGAGGCCACGCTGATGCGCGCCGTCGACGAGCTCCACGACGACTCGGGGATCTCGGATTCGACCTGGGAGGCCCTCGCCATCGAGTACGACGAGACGCAGCTGATCGAGCTCACGATGCTGATCGGCCAGTACCACATGGTCGCCTTCGCGCTGAACTCGCTCGGCGTGGAGCTGGACGAGGGCCTCGAACCGCTCCCTGACGCGCCGGGCTAGGTGAGCACGAAGTAGTTCCGGTGCACCGCCTCCTCGGCGGCATCCGGGATGCGCTCGGCCACCTCGGGCGACTTCAGCCCCTTGACCCGCGCGAGCTCGCCGGCGGAGTAGTTGACGATCCCCTTGCCGACGACGTCGCCGTCACAGACCACCTCGACCGCGTCGCCGGCCGCGAACTCGCCCTCCACGCCGGTCACGCCGACGGGCAGCAGGCTCGACCCCTGCTCGCGCAACACGCGGGCGGCGCCGGCATCCACGATCACCCTCCCCTGGCTGGGCTTCGCGTAGCGGAGCCACAGCTTGAAGCTCGGCGTGCGCTCGGGGTGCGACGCGAAGCGGGTGCCGACGCGCTCGCCGCGCGCGGCCGCGAGGAAGCTGCCGGGCTCGGTGCCGTCGCAGACGACCACAGCGATGCCGGCGGCGCTCGCCATCTCGGCCGCGGCGACCTTGCTGCGCATGCCGCCGGACCCGAACGCGGACGTGCGGTCGCCGATGTCGTACCGCTCAAGGTCCCGGAAGGAGGCGACCTCCTCCACCAGCTCAGCCTCCGGGCTCAGCCGGGGGTCCGCCGTGTGCAGCCCCGCGGTGTCGGTGAGCAGAACCAGGAGGCGGGCGCCGAGCAAGATCGCCACCTGCGCCGAGAGGAAGTCGTTGTCGCCGAAGGTGATCTCGTCCGTCGCCGTCGTGTCGTTCTCGTTGATCACGGGGACCGCGCGCCAGTCCACGAGCCGCCGGAGCGTCTGGCGGGCGTTGAGGTAGTGCATACGGGCGGACATGTCGAACGAGGTCAGGAGTACCTGCGCCGCGTGCACGTCCCCGGCGGCCAGCCGCTCCTCGTAGGCGCGGAACAGCGACCCCTGGCCGACCGCCGACGCCGCCTGCATCTCGTCGATCGAGCTCGGGCGCCGCTCTAGCTCCATCATGCGCATGCCGCGCGCGATGGCACCAGAGGTCACGAGCACGACGTTCTCGCCCTCGTGATGGAGCTCGGCGACCTGCGAGCACACGCTGTCCAGCACCTGCGAGCGCAGGGCGCCACCGTCGTCGGCGACGATCGACGATCCGAGCTTTGCGACCACGGTCACGGCGTGCGAAGTGTAGGTACGCCTTTGGTTCCCACTCACTACGTACCGGGCTACTCGCCGGGATCCAACTCGAACGCGTCCTCGCCGATCCGGACCTCGTCGCCGGGCGTAAAGCCGGCCCGCCGCAGCGCAGCGATGACGCCGATCTCCCGCAGCCGTTGCTCCACGTAGCCGAGCGCCTCGGGGTTCTGCGTGTCGTGGCGCGCGATCAGCATCTCGATTCCCCGTCCCGAGATCTCGAACACGCTGTCCCCAAGCCGCTCAACTTCGAACCCCTGATCGCCCGCGGGCCGGTAGGTGATGTGCTCCGCCTCGAACTCCGGCTCGACGGCCGGCGCGACCGCCACAGGTGCCTGCTCAGCTGGGACCGCCTCGAAGATCACCTGCCGCAACTCGTCCAGCCCGGCGCCGGTCGCCGAGGAGGCGGCGAACACCCCGAGTGCGTCGCCGCCAAGTCGGTCACTCCACTCCGCGATCGCCGCATCGGCATCGGCATCGGGCACGAGGTCGCGCTTGGAGAGCACGACCAGCTCCGGCAGGAGCTCGAGCCCGGCCCCGTACGCGTCCAGCTCCGCCCGCACAGAGTCATAGGCGCCCGGCGGATCCTCGCCCGCGATGTCGACCAGGTGGACCAGCATGCGGCAGCGCTCCACGTGGGCAAGGAACTCGTGCCCCAGCCCGGCGCCGCCGGCCGCTCCCTCGATGAGGCCCGGGATGTCCGCGAGCACGAGCTGCCGGTCGCCGGAGTCGAGGGTGCCGAGCACGGGCTCCACCGTCGTGAACGGATATGAGGCGACCTTGGGCGCCGCCCGCGTCAGCCGCCCGAGCAGCGACGACTTGCCCGCGTTCGGCTGCCCGATCAGCCCCGCGTCCGCGAGCAGCTTCAGCCGCAGCTCGATCCAGCCCGATTCCCCCTTCAGGCCCCGCTCGGCGAACCGGGGCGCCTGCCGGGTCGAGGTCGCGAACCGCTTGTTCCCGTGCCCACCGACACCGCCAGCGCCCACCACCGCGCGCTGGCCGTGCTCGACAAGGTCGTATCGCGCCCCCTCCAGGCCCTCCACCTGGGTACCCGGGGGGACGGCGACGACCTTGTCGGCGCCGCGGGCGCCGTGGCGCTGCTTTCCCTGGCCGTGGCCGCCGCGCCCCGCCCGAAAGTGGCGCGACCGGTGAAGGGAGGCAAGGTCCCGCCGTGAGGGGTCACACTCGAGCACCACGTCGCCGCCGCGGCCACCGTCACCGCCATCCGGGCCCCCGCGCGGCACGTGGGCCTCACGGCGAAAGCTCACGCAGCCGTCGCCCCCGCGCCCGCCCTCGACGTAGACCTTCGCCCGGTCGTACAGCATGAGTCGAGATTAGAGCCGCAAACGGGGCATTTTCCCAGCCGCCCCCTCGGCCGCGACCAGGGCGGCGGGGGCCGAGGCCGCGGTTCTATGCCTTGATCGCCCTCCAGATGTGCTCGGCGGGCAGGCGGCGCGCCCACTCGACCGTCACGAGGTCGTAGCTCGACTCGGCGTCCGGCGGCGGGCGCAGCTCGATCAGGTCCTCGACCACGAACCCGTTGGCGCGAAACAGGCGGATCCATTCGCCGTAGGGAAGCTGGAAGTCGACGCCCTCGTCGTCCTCGAAGCCGCGATGCTCGAAGTAGTTGTTGAGCGCCTCGTCCCCCACGGTTTCGCGGTCGTTGTTCCAGAAGATGTCGAATACCGGTGTCACCATCGAGAAGCCGAGCAGGCCGCCCGGGCGCAGCAGCCGCGCGCACTCCGGCACGAGGCGCGCCGGGTCGGCGAAGTTGAAGGCGCCGTGGTCGCAGAAGACGATGTCGAAGCTCTCGTCCTCGAGCGGCACGTCCTCGGCGCTCGCCTCGACCAGCGGGAACTCCACCCCTGCTTCGGCCATCGCCGTCCGCGCATGCTCGAGCTGCCGCGGCGAGAGGTCCAGGCCGACCGTCCGTGCCCCAAGCCCGGCGAGCGAGATGGACCACTGGGCCGCGCCGCAGCCGAACTCCAGCACGTCCTTGCCGGCCACGTCCCCGAGCACGCGCAACTCCGCCTCCGGGATCTGCCACACGCCCCACGCGAGCCCTGCCTTCTGGGCGAGGTGGGCCGCGTGGCGCTTCTGGTATGCGTCGCTCTCGCGCTCCCAAAAGGCGCGATTCTTGGCGGCGTGACGCGAGAGGTCCAGCGCTAGTGCCGCGTCTCGAGGACCGAGACCGTGCGGCCGCGGCGGCCCGTCTTGAACTCGACCACTCCGGGCCGCGTCGCGAAGATCGTGTGGTCGCGGCCGAGTCCGGTGCCGTCGCCCGGCCGGAAGCGGGTCCCGCGCTGGCGCACGATGATCTCGCCACCGCCGACGCGCTGGCCGGCGAAGACCTTCACCCCGAGGTACTTGGGGTTCGAGTCGCGCCCGTTACGGCTTGATCCGAGTCCCTTCTTGTGCGCCATAGCTAGTCCTCTTTCTTAGCAGACGAGGAGCGACGGCCGGAAGAGGTCTTGCCGCGCGCAGCCGGCTTCTTGGCCGCCGGCTTCTTCGCGGCGGGCTTCTTCGCCGCCGGCTTCTTGGCCGGCGCCTTGGGCTTGGCAGCCGCCTTCGGCTTGGCAGGCGCCTTGGGCCTGGCCTTCGGCTTCGCCTCCGCCGCGGCCTTTGGCTCGTCCCTCTTCTCCGCCTGCTTGGTCGCCCCCGCGGGCTTGCGGGTGAGCATGCGGACGTCGGTCACCTCGAGCCGGGTCAGCCCCTGGCGGTGACCGCCGCGACGGCGGTAGCCCTTCTTGGCCTTGTACTTGAAGATCCGAATCTTCGGGCCGCGCAGATGCTCGGTCACGACGGCCTCGACCTTCACCTTCTCGAGCTGGCCGCCGTCGAGGACCGCGTCCTTGTCGCCCTTGAACATCACGGCGCGGAGGTTCACCTTGCTGCCCTCATCCGCGGGCAGCCGCTCGACGAGCAGGTTGGTGCCCTTCTCAGCGCGGTACTGCTTGCCGCCGGTCTCGACTATCGCGTAGCTGTCAGCCATGTTGCTCTCGTGGATGGGCCTAGTCGCCGTTCGACTCGTTCTGGGCCCGGGCGCGAGAACGGCGCCTGCCGCCCCTTCGGCCACGGCGCCGTCTCGAGGACGAGGATTCTACGGGGTCGCTGTTCGACGAGCCACCCTCCGAGTCATCCGCGCCGTTGCCGCTGTCCTCCTCCGCCCCTCCGACCAGGGACGCGGTGGCTGCCGCCCTGCCGACGCTGTCGATGCGGACGAGGCGGCGGTCCCCGACGAAGCGCCCCCCGCCGGTGACGCTCACGATGTAGGAGTCGACGCGCGCCACCGCGTCGTCGACGTTGTACATATGCGGCTCCTCGATGCGCACGAGGACCTCGTCGCCCACCTGGAAGGGCAGCGCTCGCTCCTCGATCTGCGCCCGAGTGCCGCTGTCGACCACCTCGAACGTGTCGAGCTTGAGCGCGTCCCCGCCCTCGAAATGGAAGTGCTTCCCGGACTTCTCCTCGAGCTCGTGAAGCGGGCTGTCCTCCCGGAGCAGCTCCGCGGCGACCTTCGGATTCACCCGAACGAGGAAGGCCTCCGGTTCCGAGTGCTCCTCGATCAGCTCGCGCAGGCGCCGCACCACGGTGATCGCGACGGTCTCCTCGGACTCCACGACGCCCTCGCCATCGCAGGTCGGGCAGCGCTTGGTGAGGATCTCGCGCACGCCGTCGGTGACATTCTGCCGGGTCATCTCGACCAGCCCCAAGGGCGATACGTCCATCACATAGCTCTTTGTCTTGTCGGCGTCGAGCGCCTTGCGCAGCGTCTTCAGCACCTGGTCACGGTTGCGGGCCCGCGCCATGTCGATGAAGTCGATGACGATGATCCCGCCGATGTCCCGCAGGCGCAGCTGCCGCACGACCTCCTCGGCCGCCTCCACGTTGACCCGGGTGATCGTGTCCTCCAGCCTGCCCTTGCCGCGGCCGGTGAAGCTTCCGGTGTTGATGTCGATGACGGTGAGCGCCTCCGCGTAATCGATCATCAGATAGCCGCCCGAGGGCAGATCGACCCGCCGGGAGAGCACCGAGCGGTACGCCTCCTCGATGCCCATCTTCTCGAACAGCGGCTCCTTGCCCTCGTAGAGCTCGACGTGCTTGACGAGCTCGGGCGCGGTGCGCTGGAAGAAGCTGGTCACCCGGTGGTGCTGCTTGGGGTCGTCGATGATCGCGCCGTCGAACTCCTTCTCGAGCACGTCGCGCAGGACGCGAATCGACAGGTCCGCCTCCTGGAAGACCATGTCCGGTGCCTTCACCTGCTCGGCCCTGTTCTGGACCACCTCGTACAGCTTCTTGAGGTACTCGATGTCGCGCTCGAAGTCCGCCTTGCGGGCCCCCTGCGCGGCGGTCCGGACGATCACTCCGCCCGGGCCCGTGTGGATCTTTTGCAGCAGCTTGCGCTGCCGGTCGCGCTCGGCGTCGGAGAGGCGCCGGCTGGCGCCAACCCCGCCGCCGCTGGGCATGTAGACCAGGTAGCGACCGGCGATCGACAGCTGCATCGACAGGCGGGCGCCCTTGGTCTTGAGCGGATCCTTCACGACCTGCACGAGGACCTCCTGCTTGGGCTTGAGCAGCTCGTCGATCCGCCGGCCGCGCCCGCGCCCGCGGCGAGGCGCGGCCTCGCCGCCGGGGAGCACGATCTCGTCGACATGCAGGAACCCGTTGCGCTCGAGGCCGATATCGACGAACGCGGCCTCCATTCCGGGCAGCACGTTGTCGACCACGCCCGCATAGACGTTGCCGACGATCGACCGCTGGCCGCGGCGCTCCACATAGAGCTCCGCGACCCGGAAATCACCGCGCGCCGCCTCCTCCGCTCCGCGTCCGGGGGCGGCGCGGTCACTGCTGGGACGACCGCTCTTGCCACGGCCGGAGCCCTGTCTGGCGGTGCCCTTTCCTTCGAGCACCGCGACGCGGGTCTCGCCCGCGTCCACTGAAACCAGTATTCGCTTCTTCAGTTAACTCACCTCAGAGTAGGTAGGTCTCCGCGCGTTCAGCGTCGGAGGTCCGCCCTGCTCTTGGAGGTGAGTCGCGCTTGCACATAGATGCTCTGTAGGAGCCCGACCGCCATGAAGGTCACGACGACCGAGGATCCCCCGAAGCTCATGAGTGGTAACGGGATCCCGGTCACCGGCATGATTCCGATCGTCACGCCGACGTTCACGAACACCTGGGTCATGAACACCGCGGCGATCGAGCCGGCGATCACGCTCCCGTACAAGTTCTTCGAAAGCATCATGATGCGCAGCGCCCTCCATATGAGCAGGGCGAAAAGGGATAAAACGAACGCAGCACCGACGAAGCCGAAGCGTTCTCCGACGACGGAGAAGACGAAGTCGGTGGTGCGATCGGGCACGAAGCCATGCTCCGTCTGCGTGGAGTGCGCTCCGCGCCCTGTCTTGCCGCCGGACCCGATCGCGATCAGCGACTGATCGATCTGATAAGTCGCATCGCGTGGGTCCGAGCTTGGATTCAAAAAGGATGTAAGCCTCTCCTGCTGGTAGCCGTGCAGAACGGGGTGGCCGATCGCCGGGGCGATCACCAGCACCGCCGATACCGCGGCCGCGAGCAACCCGCCAAGCAGCGCGAAGTGCGTCCAGCGCACCCCGACGAAGAACAGCGTAGCCAGCGTGATGACGATATAGACGATTCCGGTACCGAGGTCGGGCTGCATGATCACGATCAGCGCCGGCACAAAGCCAAGCAGGAGCAGCCGCGCCGTCCGCTGGCGATCGCCGATGCGGCGGCCGCGGTCGATCGCGAACCCGGCCAGCGCCAGGATCAACAGCACCTTGCCCAGCTCGGACGGCTGGAATGTGAAGAAGGGGAGCTCTATCCATCGTCTCGAGCCGCGCGTAGCCTGCCCCAAGAGCAGCACCGCGATGATGGTGGTCATCATCGCCGTGTAGAGCCCGACACGCAGCTCTCTGAAACGAGAGTAGTCGACCCGCGCCAATCCGAGCATCAATGCAATGCCGATCACGGCGTAGATCGCCTGCCGGATGACGTAGAAGTACGGGTCGTGCGGGACGTCATGGCCGGTCGCCGCGCCCAGGGTGAAGAGGCTGAACCCGATCAGCCCCACCGCCGCCAGGAGCAGCAGCGGGTCCATCGCGAGCACCCCGCCGCGCTCGCGGGGGCGCGTCGTCTGGCGCTGCCCGCCTTCGAACGGCCTCGGATAGGCGTCGGAGACCATCAGTAGGGATTCCCGACGATCGGGGCGCCCGTCGAGATGGGCGTCGTCTTCGGCGCCCTGCCGCCGGCCTTCTTCGCCTCGGCCGGGTGCTCGTCGTAGTAGGCGGTGAGGATCTGCCGCGCGACGGGCGCTGCGGCTTGGACGCCGAACCCTCCCTGCTCGATCGTCGCCGCGACGACGATCTTCGGGTGCGGGTAAGGCGCAAGGCACACGTACCAGGATTGGTCGGCCTGCCCGTTGCGCTGAGCCGTACCGGTCTTGCCCGCCATCGGGATGGGGAAGTTGCCAAACACCGGATAGGAGGTCCCGTCCGATTCCTGCGCGGCGTTGTGAATCCCCTCCATGATCGTGTGTTGGTAGCTCGGGTTGATGTCCAGGTGGCGGATCGGCGCCGGGTCGATCTCCTGCACGACGCTGCCGTTCGGATCCTCGACCGCCTTGCCGACGTGCGGGCGGACGACGTCGCCGCCGTTGCCGATCGCCGCGTAGGCCACGGCCATCTGGAGCGGGTTGGCCTGTAGGTCGCCCTGGCCCACCGCGAGGTTCACGTTGTCCCCCTCGGTCCACGGGCGATCGGTGGGATCACCGGGCACGACGTTGGTCCCACCGGGGGAATTGGGGCTTTGAGCCTCCTTGAAGAGCTGGTCGCGCCATTGAGGCGTCGGCAGGAGGCCAGCGACCTCGCCGGGGAGGTCGATGCCGGTGGGGTGGCCGATCCCCAGGTCATAGGCCCACTTGTCCTGCGCGCTCGTGTTGTCTGTCTTGAAGAGGTCGGCGCCCACGTTGTAGAAAAAGACGTCAGAAGAGACCGTGAGGGCGTGCGACAGCTGCAGGGCGCCGTAGGAGGCTCCCCCCGCGTTTTGGAGCGGCTTGGTGCCCGGGCCCATGCTGAAGGAACCCCCGTCGACGATCGTGGTGCTGGGCGTGATCGTCCCGCTCTCCAGCGCGGCGATGGAGGTGATCGGCTTGAACGTCGAGCCCGTCGGATAGAGGCCCTGGATCGCCCGGTTCGTCAGCGGCGCGTAGGTGGTCTGGCTGGTGAGCTGCTTGTAGACCGAGGTGGGGATCACCGGCTTGGAGAAGACGGACGGGTTGAAGGTCGGCGACGAGCCCAGGCCGAGGATCTGGCCGTTCCTGGCGTTCATGGCGACGAAGGCGCCGGGCGTGCTGAAGGAATTGATCGCCTGCTCGCCCGCCTGCTGCACAGGCCGGTCGAGCGAGAGCACCAGGTTGTCGCCGGCCTTGGGCTTCACCTGATTCAGGATGTGGCCCGTGGGGTTGCCCGCAGCGTCCACCTGAACGCGGGTCATGCCGTTGGTGCCGCGCAGGACGTTGTCGTAGGTGTTCTCGATCCCCGACTGCCCGACCTGGTCGCCGGGCGCGAGGCCCTGGTAGCGGGCCTCGTTCAGCTGCTGCTTCGTGACCTCGCGGACGTAGCCGTAGATCTGCGCGGCGAGAGACCCGTCGGGGTAGTTCCGCACGTAGACGCGCTGGACCGTGACGCCCGGGTACTTGTCCTGGTTCTCGCGGAGGTAGTAGACGAGGTCGTAGCTGACGTCGCGCCTCAGCGTCACCGGGTTCGAGGGCAGGTCCTTGGTCTGCTTTTTGATCTGCTTCTCGATCTCGCCGGCGGGCATGTTGATCACGTGGCTCAGACGCGCGAACTCCTCGTGCTGCTTGTGGCGCTTCCGCGGGAGCTCCGTCGGCAGGATCTGGAGCGCAAGGGCCGTGCGGTTGTCCACCAGCACGTGGCCGTTGCGGTCGAGGATCTCGCCGCGCGGCGCCTGCACGGTGACGTCGCGGACCTGGTTGTTCTGCGCCTGCTTCAAGTACTTGTCGCTCGACAAGACCTGCAGATACCAGAGGCGGAAGAAGATGACCGAGAACATGACCAGGGCGATCCCCGACAGCACGGCGACGCGCAGCGCGAACTGCGCCGGAAGCATGGGGCGCTCGCGCTCGTTGAACATCAGGAGACCCCCGTGGCCCTACGCACGCGCGGGCTCCGGCGGCGCCCCAGGCGGCGGCGCGGGCGGTTCGAGCCGGCACGGATCGGGGAGCCCATGCGACGGCCGGCGACCACGTCGTCGACGATCGCGGGGCGCAGGACGCGGCGGATGAGCGGATAGAGCGGGATTGCGAACAGGAAGGCCAGGAGGCCCTGCACGAAGATCTCCCGCAGCACCAGCAGGCTCACCTGCGTCTCGATGCCGAGCATGAGCTGCAGGGCGGAGAACGCAGCCGCGGCCGCGACCGTGAGGACGCCGATCATGATCGGCGGCATGAGCGTGTTCGAGATCTCCGTCCCCTCGCGGTAGCGCCCGGCCAGGTACCCGACGGCGAGCAGGGTCAGCGAGGAGATCCCCAATGTCGCGAGCAGGACCGAGTCCAGGACGAACCCGAGGGCGAAGCCGCCGACCGCCCCCACCATCGCGCCGCCCAGCAGGCCGAGGCTCACCGCGACCAGGGGAATGATGTTCGGCGTCGTTCCGAAGAGAGTCAGGTACGAGAAGAACGACACCTGCAGCACGATCGCCACGACCATGATCAGCGCGATTCGCAGCCCGATGCGCCACGTGACGATCATCCACCGACTCCAGGTCGAGACGGGCCCTGCGTCGCCACCTGCACGATGTCCAGGTTGCGCATGTCGGCGTAGGGGGTGATGTGCACATTCTGGGTGGTCTCCTGCTGGCCCACCGTCGTGTCCCGCACCTCGCCGATCGGGATGTCCGCGGGTGCCCATGAGGAGAGCGACCCATTGGTCCACCCCGCGGTCACAACCATCTGCCCCTGATGGATGGGCTCGCTCTTGTCGATGAAGTCGAGCAGCATCGTGCTCGGGTCGCCGGTCTCCGGCTCGGCGACGCCCTGAGGGCCGTTCGGCAGCACCTTCGCCGACACCGCGCTCTGCGAGTCCGTGATCAGCGTGACCTTGGAGGTGAAGTGGGTGACGTCGGTGACCTGGCCAATGAGCCCGTCGCCGTTGATCACCGGGTCGTTGACCGCCACGCCGTCGCCCGAGCCGGCGTTGATGGTGACGGTCGAGTACCAGACGGTCGGCGAGGCACCCACGACGCGCGCGGTCACCGGCTTGTAGCCGGCGAGCACGCCCTTGCGATCCAGGCCGACGAGCTTCTTCAGCTGGTCGTTCTCACCCTGGGCCGATTGCAACCTCGCAAGCTTGTCGCGGAGCTTCTGGACGTCGGTCTTCAGGTTTGTGTTCTCGCCGCGGGCGTTGAAGGTCTCCGAGACCCAGTTGACGAGGTCGCGGGCGGGCTTGAGGGCACGGCTCGCGCCGTCCTCGAGGGGCGCGAACACCGAGGCGACGCCCTGCTGCATCGTGTGCAGCGGGCCGCTGTTGGACTGGGAGAAGGTCGCCGAGATCATCACGAGCGCGACGACGATCAGGAGCACCAGGACCGCACGGCGCCTCCGGACTTGCTTGCGGTACACCGCAGTACCTCCAGCGCCTACCCGGTCGCGACCAGACGACGGTGGGAGTTCCGGCTCATCCGGTGGATCACCTCGAACTCCTCGAGCGAGCGGCCCGACCCCACGGCCACGCAGGTCAGCGGTGACTCGGTGACCTGGGCCGGCATCTGGCATTCATCGCGAAGGCGCTGGTCCATGCCCTGGAGCAGCGAGCCACCACCCGCGAGGATGATCCCGCGGTCCATGATGTCTCCCGCGAGCTCGGGGGGCGTGCGGTCCAGCGTGTCCTTCACGGCGGCGACGATCTGGTTGATCGGCTCCTCGAGAGCGCCGCGGACCTCGCCCGAGCTGAGCATGATGGTCTTCGGCAAGCCGGTGACCATGTCGCGGCCGCGGATCTCTGTAGTGACCTCCTCGGGGAGGTGCGTGGCCGAGCCGATCTCGAGCTTGACCTCCTCCGCGGTCTGCTGGCCAATCAAAAGCTTGTGCTCGTGCTTGCAGTAGTTGACGATCGCCTCGTCCTGCTCGTCGCCGCCCGACCCGGATCGACTCCGAGACGACGATCCCGCCCAGGGAGATGACCGCGACCTCGCTCGTCCCGCCGCCGACGTCGAGGACCATGCTCCCGGTGGGCTCGGCGACGGGCAGCCCGGCTCCGATCGCCGCGGCCATGGGCTCCTCGATCAGGTAGGCCTGGCGAGCGCCGGCGGAGAGGCAGGCCTCCTCGACCGCGCGCTTCTCGACCCCGGTAACGCCGGACGGGACGCAGACGACGACGCGAGGATGGGCGAAGCGGTTCTGGTGGACCCGCTGTATGAAGTGCCGCAGCATCTCCTCCGTGACGTCGAAATCGGCGATCACACCATCCTTCAGGGGCCGGATGGCACGAATGGTCCCGGGGGTGCGCCCCAGCATTCGTTTCGCGTCGACGCCCACGGCGTGGACCTCGCCGCTGCGGGCGTCGACCGCGACCACCGAGGGCTCGGAGAGCACGATCCCACGCCCTCGTACGTAGACGAGCGTGTTCGCGGTCCCGAGGTCCACCGCCATATCGCGGCCGCCGAAGCCGGTCAGGTTGCGAAAGAAGCCCATTGTCGGGTGATCAGTGAAGCCTTATGGGAGCGGACGGGTCTTGCCTTGCGCGCGCGGAGCGGTCTTCGCATCCATGCAGCGCCATGCTCCTCCGTCCCAGGGGTTCGAGTCGAGCAGCAACAGCGGCCGCACCGCGCGCCGAGTGTAGCGAACCCTGGAGCAGTCTCAACGCAAGAATGAGGCCCGATTCCAGAGCTCAACCTAGACCTGAGAGTTAGGCCAAAAGAGGCTTGCTAGCGGGAATCTCCTGCTGCGTCGAGCAAGTCGGGAACGAGGTCTCCGAGCAGCCCGACCGGGAGCCCGATGACATTTGAAAGGTCTCCTTCAACACGCTCGACCAGCGTCGAGCCGAGCCCCTGCACGGCATACGCGCCGGCCCGGTCGCGCCATTCGCCCGAGGCGAGGTAGGCGCCGAAGGAGGTCCGGGGGCAGGTCGCGGAACGTCACTCGGGAGTTCGCGACGCCCCGAGCGTTCGGCGACTCCGCCGCCGGGCACCGAGGGAGAGGCATCGGCGCCGATGCTGGACTTTGTTTCCGTATGCGAAACAAAGTCCAGGCTCGCGGTGCCGGCCCGAGCGATCACGACCACCCCGCTCAGCACCTCGTGCGTGCGGCCGGAGAGCGCCTCAAGCCGCTCGCGGGCCTCCTCCTCATTGCCGGCCTTCCCGAGCAGCCGTCCGTCCAGCACGACCTCGGTGTCGACCCCGAGGACGATGAGATCCCCCTCCCCACCCGCCATCTCCAGCCCGGCGCGCGCCTTGCGGCGCGCGTTGTCGACCACCGCCTCCTCGGGCTCGCCGGAGGTCAGCTCGTCGACTTCCGGGACCACCGCTTCGAACGGGATCCCCAGCGCGGCGAGGATCTCGCGGCGCCGAGGCGACGCCGAGGCGAGGATCAGTCGAGGTCGGGAAACCAGAGCTCGATCTCGCGCTTGGCCGACTCATCCGAGTCGGAGCCGTGGACGAGATTGAACGTGACCTCGAGGGCGAGGTCGCCGCGAATCGATCCGGGAGCGGCCTCGAGCGGATTCGTCGCGCCGATGATCTGCCGGGCCGCCGTGGTCGCGTCCACGCCCTCGAGCACGGCGGCGACGAGGGGGCCCCCGGTGATGAACTCGACCAGCTCGCCGAAGAAGGGCTTGTCGGTGTGCTCCTCGTAGTGGCGCCCGGCGAACTCGTCGTCGATCGTGAGCTGCCGCAGCGCGACCAGCCGCAGCCCCTTGCGCTCGAAGCGCGCGAGCACCTCGCCGGTGAGCCCGCGCTCGAAGGCATCGGGCTTGACGAGGATCAGTGTTCTGGACCGCTCAGCCACGGCGCGGGAATCTACAGGCGCTGGGGCGAGGCATGCCGGAAAGTGGGCACTGAGGGCTGCGCCCAAATCGCACGCGAACCGCGATGGATGCATCTCGGCGATATGAGCGCCGGAATCGATCCATTGTTGGGAATCGGCCTAGGATGCAGTCGCCGGGCGCTCGCGGCCGTCGGACGAGCCGTCGCGGCCCCCGCCCGAGGACGACTTGCCGCGCGAGGGCGACGGCTTGCGCTGCTTGGTTGCCGGCGCCTTCGACTGACTCGACCGCGCTGACCGGGTCGGCCGTGGGCGGCTTTCAGAGCCGGCCTGGGTGCGGGCGGCGGCGGGTCGACTCGCCGGTCGCTTCGCTCGCGAGGTCGGCCTCGGTGCTCGCCCCTCGCGAGGACGCTCTTCACGGGGACGCTCCTCGCGTGCGACGCGGCGGGGCGGCTCGGGGGCGCGGCGCTGCGGCATCTCGCAGTACGGGCAGACGACCCAGCGCGGGTCGATGGGCTTCTCACAGTTCTCGCATGGGTCCTTGACCCGTGCGCGGCAGCTCGGGCAACGCAGGTAGCTGCGCTCGATCGGATAGGCGCAGTTGGGGCAGGACTGCTCCTCGAGCTGCTTCACGCGCAGCTCCGAGGCGCGGATCTCGAGGTCCCGCTCCCGGGCGTCCTCGAGGAACTCCGGCGGGCGGAGGATCGAGTAGACGATCGTCCCCACGTATGGGAAGAGGGAGGCGGCGGTGGCGCACGCGACCAGGACTGGGTCCTTGGTGCGGCGGCGGGCGTCGAGGAAGGTCCAGGCGATGAGCGCGATCCACACGACCACGAGGAAGAGCACGACGAGATTCACGAACAGGTTCAGACCGCTGTTCGTGATGCCGAAGAGCGCGACTACGGGCATGGCTGGAGGCGCATGGGAAGGGGAGCTGAGTCTACTTCGTTAATTACGGGTCAATCCCTGGTGGCGGTCCGCGACCCGGTGGGCTTCTCCTAGAGGAACAGCCGTCCGAAAAGGTACCCAAGCCCGAAGAAGACGAGGATCACGATCGCCACCACGGCGGCGACCAAACCCATCATCTGCAGGAGCTCTGAACGTGCCTCTCGATCCATGACGCCAATCGTCGGCGCGGCCCTCCGGCCCGATCGCACCCTCTAGGACCGCCCCCGGAGAGCGTACCGGAGCAGATAGTGCGAACCGGTGACGAGGGCGGCCGCCGACCGGGCGCAGGCCTCGGCGACCGCCCGTTCGACCGCCCCGCCCGGATCGCGCACAACCTCCGTGTCGATGCCGGCATCCGCCGCCGCCTCCGCGAGCCGTTCAGCGTCGAGCGATCGTGTGGCCGGTCGGCCTGCGTGGGCCAGGAGGTCGGCGGGAAGCGCCGTGCACACCGCGAGGTCGATCCGCGCCGCCAGCGCGGCGAGTACACCGGCGGCGTCCTTGTCCGCGAGCAGGGCCAGGCACGCGACGACCGGCGCCCCGTCCACCGCCTCGGGCAGGGCCTCGGCCAGCGCGGCGGCGCCCGGGGGATTGTGTGCCGCGTCGAGGACCATCAGCGGGTCGCCGGCAAGAACCTGCATCCTGCCGGGCAGCTCCAGGCCGGCTGCGACGGCGTGGACCCGCTCGGGGTCGAGCGGGCCGATCGCCGCGGCGGCCGCCGCGCTCGCCACGGTGAAGTTGCGCCGCGCGTAGGCGCCGGGCACTGCGAGGTCGGCGACATCCGGGTCATGGTCTGCGGCGGTCACGAGCGTGGCGCTTCGCTCGCGGGCGGTCGCCTCGGCGAGGCCGCGAACCGCCGCTGAGAGCTCGCCGATGATGAGGGTCGAGTGGTCGCGGAGGACCGCCAGCTTCTCGCCGGCGATCTCCTCCTCGGTGTCGCCTAGCCACTGGGTGTGCTCGAGGCCCACTGACGTCAGGACCGTGGCCAGCGACGGCAGGACGTTGGTCGCATCCAGGCGCCCGCCGAGCCCCGCTTCGATGACCCCGAACTCAACCCCCGATTGCGCCAGCGCGACGAAGGCGGCCGCCGTCGCCGCCTCGAACTGCGTGACCGACTCCCCTTCCTCCAGCGAGCGGTTCACCACCTCCACCGACTGCGCAGTCCTCTCCACGGCAGCGCCGAACTCGTCGCCGCCGATCTCCGCGCCCCCTACCCTGACGCGCTCGGACCAGCGGTCGGTGTGGGGCGAGACGTAGACGCCCGCCGCGCGCCCGTGCGCCTCGAGCAAAGCCGCGGTCATCTCGGTCACCGACGACTTTCCGTTCGTGCCCACCACGTGGATCGACGCGAAGCGGTGCTGGGGCATGCCGAGCACCATGACCAGCCGGCGGATCCGGTCGAGCCCGAACCGCCAGCCCAGGGGCTCGAGCGAGAGCAGGTAGTGCTCCGCCTCTTCGTAGGTCCAGGTCAGGGAAGCTCTTCCAGCTCAGCCTGATAGCGAGCGAGCTTCGCCCGCTCCGCCTCGACCACGTCGGCGGGCGCCTTGTCGACGAACCGGGTGTTCGCAAGCTTGCCCTCGGCGCGTTCCACCTCGAACTGGAGCGTGTCGCGGCGCTCGGCGATGCGGCGGCGAACCTGGTCGGCGTCGACGTCCTCCGAGGGGAGGATCTCCACCGGGCCGAAGGTCGCCAGGATCTCGCCCTCCGCACCGTCGAACGAAAGCCTCGCGAGGCGCCCCACGAGCTCGTGCGGCGCGTTCGTCGCCGGACACGCGCGCCGGCAGGACGCTCGCCGCTGCGACCCCGACGAGGTCGCGCCAGCGGCGGACCTGGCGCGTGAGGTCGATCCATGCCTGGACCTCGCGCTCGGCGCTCCTCGTCGACCAGCTTCGGGTCCACCTCGGGGAACGGATGGATGACCAGCATCTCCGCCGTGTCGTCGCCCAGCTCGCCGCGCAGATAGGAGTAGATCTCCTCGGTCACGAACGGCATCACCGGGTGGATCAGCGCGAGCGTCTGCTCGAGCACCCAGAGCAAGGTGGCCGACGCGTCGCGGATCGCCGTCGTACAGTCGCGGCTTGACGATCTCGAGGTACCAGTCGCACAGCTCCGACCAGAAGTAGTCGTAGAGGCCGAGCGCGGCGTGCGCGAAGTCGTATGAGTCGATGCTCGCCGTGGCGCCCTCGATCGCGCGCTGGAGCCGCGAAACGATCCACAGATCCTCGACCCGCTGAAGCGAAGGCCGTTCCTGCCGGAACCCCGTCCCGCCCGCAACCCCGGCAGGAGCTCGCTCCTGTCGGGCATTTGCTGGCGCTGCATTCAGCAACACCAACCGCGAGGCGTTCCACATCTTGTTCGCCAGGTCCTGGCCCTGCTGGATGCGCTCGGCGCTGTAGCGGACGTCCTGGGTGGAGGACATCGCCAAGAGGCCGAACCGCACGCCGTCAGCCCCATGGGTCGAGATCTCGTCGATGGGGTCGATGCCGGTGCCGAGGCTTTTCGACATCCGCCGGCCGTCGGAGGCCTGGATCACCGGGTGGACGTAGACGTCGTGGAAGGGGATGTCGCCCGCGAACTCGATTCCCATCATCACCATGCGAGCGACCCAGAGGAAGATGATCTCGCGCGCCGTCGTCAGGAACATCGTCGGATAGAAGGCCGCGAGCTCCGGTGTCTCCTCAGGCCAGCCGAGGGCGGCGAAGGGCCACAGCGCGGAGCTGAACCACGTGTCGAGCACGTCCTGCTCCTGGCGGAGCTCGCCGTCGCATGCTCCGCACCGCGCAGGCGGCGACTCGGCGGCGTACGTCTCCCCGCAGGCGTCGCAGTACCAGACCGGGATGCGGTGGCCCCACCAGAGTTGCCGGGAGATGCACCAGGGCCGGATGTTCCGCATCCAGTCCAGGTACACGCGCTTGTAGTTCTCGGGGACGATCCGTACCTCGTCGCGCTCGACGACCTCGATCGCCGGGCGCGCCAGATCATCCATCCGCATGAACCACTGGAGGCTGATCAGCGGCTCGATCCGCTCGCCAGAGCGCTCCGAGAGCGGCACGGAGTGGGTGTAGGGCTCGTCGGAGCTGAATCCCGCCCTCGGCCCGGAGCGCCTCGACCACCGCCTGGTTGGCCTCCTCGACGGTCATGCCCTGGAACCTCTCCCCCGCCTCCCCCGTCATCCGGCCGTCCTCTCCGATGACCACGATCTCATCGAGCCCGTGCTTTCGCCCGATCTCGAAGTCGTTGGGGTCGTGGCCCGGGGTGATCTTCAGCGCGCCGGTCCCGAACTCGGGGTCCACGTGATCGTCGGCGATCACGGGCAGACGCCTGCCGACGAGCGGCAGGATGCAGTGCCGGCCCACGAGATCGCGGTAACGCCCGTCCTCGGGGTTCACGGCAACGGCGGTGTCCGCGAGCATCGTCTCCGGGCGGACGGTGGCGACCGTGACCACCTGATCGGAGTCCTCCAGGGGGTAGTCGATGTAGTAGAGGGTGTCCTCGACCTCGCGGTTGACGACCTCGAGGTCGGAGATCGCCGAACGCGTACCCGGATCCCAGTTGACGATGTAGTTGTCCCGGTAGATCAGGCCCTTGTCGTAGAGAGCCACGAAGACGCGGTACACCGCCTTGACGTACGCGTCGTCCAGGGTGAACCGCTCCCGATCGTAGTCGCACGAGGCGCCGAGGCGCTTGAGCTGCTCGACGATCTGCGAGCCGTACTCCCGGCGCCACTCCCAGACCCGCGCCACGAATGCCTCACGCCCGAGGGCTTGGCGCGAGGTTCCCTGGGCGAGCAACTCCTTCTCGACGACCGCCTGCGTGGCGATTCCGGCGTGGTCGGTCCCGAAGATCCAGAGAGCCTTCCGGCCCCTCATCCGATTCATGCGGATGAGCGCATCCATGATGGTGTCCTGCAGCGCGTGGCCCATGTGGAGGACCCCGGTCACGTTCGGCGGCGGGATCGCTATCGAGAAGTTCTCCTCCGGGGAGCCCTCGGCCTCAGGGTGGAAGTAACCGCCCTCGAGCCAGCGCTCGAGGATCCGCCCCTCGACCTCCGACGGGTCGTATCGAGTCCTGTTCTCGAGCCGCTTGCGGCGCTCGTCGTCCATGGTGCGCGAGTTTAATTGCGGCCCCTGGCCGGCCAGACTACGATGGAGCCCCGGTGATCAAGGAGGATCGATGAAGAGGCTCGTCCTGTGCACGGTGGCCCTGGGCTTCGCAATCGCGGCGGCCGGAGCGAGCGCCCTCTTCCAGCTGGACTACAACGGCCACCTCCGCGGCAAGCCGAACTCCTATGTCGGCTTCAACGTGAAGAAGACCTCGACCGGGAAGCGGAAGGCAGCCTTCTTCACTAGCCGGGGGCTTCCGTTCAAGTGCGACACGGGCTCCACCGGGAAGAGCGAGTTCCTGACACTCGACGACGCCTTCCGGATCGTCCGCGGCGAGTTCGATGGCAAGTCACACGTCTTCACCCCGCAGGGAGACCCCGTCGCTCGGGTGCACGGGACCATCGCCAACGGGAAGGCGCACGGGACGCTCCGCCTGTCCGGAAAGCTCGACCCCAACGACTCGTCCGCGTCGTGCGACACGGGCGCCCGCAAGTGGGTCGCGGAACGATCTCCGCAACCCGCGCCCTAGCTCCTAGGCCGACTCCTCCTCCAACTGCTCGAGCTCCTCGCCCGGCTCGTCCGGGGCTGCCTCTGTGACCAGCGTCGGCTTGATCGCGCGCTGGATCGTATCCCTGGTCACCACGCACTTGCGCACATCGCGCCGGGAGGGCAGCTCGAACTGCACGTCGAGTAGCGTCTCCTCGAGGATCGAGCGCAGGCCGCGGGCCCCGACCTCTCGGTCGAGGGCCTTGTCGGCGATCGCGCCGAGCGAGTCCTCGGCGAAGACCAGCTCGATGTCGTCGAACTCGAAGAAGCGCTCGAACTGGCGTGTAAGCGCGTTGCGCGGCTCCGTGAGGATCGTGATGAGGTCGTCCCGGGTGAGCTGGTGGATTGCGGCCACGACCGGCAGACGACCGATGAACTCGGGAATCAGCCCATATTCCATGAGGTCCTCGGGTAGGACCTGCTCGAACAGCTCGCCGGTGTCGCGCTGGTCGCGGGTGAGAACCTGGGCGCCGAAGCCGACGCCCTGGTGGCCGATGCGCCGCTCGATCACCTTGTCGAGCTGCGCGAAGGAGCCGCCGCAGATGAACAGCACGTTCGTCGTGTCGATGGTCAGGAACTCCTGGTGTGGATGCTTGCGCCCGCCCTGCGGGGGCACCGAGGCGGTGGTGCCCTCGAGGATCTTCAACAGCGCCTGCTGAACGCCCTCGCCGGAGACGTCGCGAGTGATCGACGGGTTATCGGCCTTGCGGGCGATCTTGTCGACTTCGTCGATGTAGATGATCCCGGTCTCGGCCTTCTTGACATCGAAGTCCGCGGCCTGGATCAGCTTGAGCAGGATGTTCTCGACGTCCTCGCCGACGTAGCCGGCCTCGGTCAGCGCCGTGGCGTCGGCGATCGCGAACGGCACGTTCAGGATGCGAGCGAGGGTCTGCGCGAGCAGCGTCTTCCCGCACCCGGTCGGCCCGAGCAGGAGGATGTTGGATTTCTGGAGCTCGACCTCCTCGTCGTCCGACTGGGACATCTGGACGCGCTTGTAGTGGTTGTAGACCGCCACCGAGAGCGCGCGCTTCGCCGTCTCCTGACCGACCACGTACTCGTTCAGAACGGCGTGGATCTCCTTGGGCTTGGGGAGGCTCTCGAGCTCGAAGGTTGGGGGCGCGGCGAGCTCTTCATCGATGATCTCGTTGCAGAGGTCGATGCACTCGTCGCAGATGTAGACGCCGGGCCCGGCGATGAGCTTCTTGACCTGACGCTGGGACTTCCCGCAGAAGCTGCAGAGAAGCTGCTCGTTCGAATCGGTTGGGCGTGCCAAGCGCTCTCCCCTTTCGAATGGCGCGGCCCGGCGCTTCGACTCAGATTACGACACGCGGGGCCTTGGCTCGACCCCCCTTGTTACTCGGCGGAGGCGGCCGTCCCTTCAAGCGCCCGGGGACTTGCAGCTAACACCTGCCAAGCGGATTGCCGCCGGCGTTGTTGCGGATCGTGTCTTTGCGCATCCGCACCTTGTCGCGGTTGTGGAGCCCGCTGAAACCGCCCAACAGCCGCGACGAGCATCAGATCCGTAAGGCCCCCGATGAGCCCCGCCAGCACTCCCCGCGTTGTCCACCTTCCCCGATCGCCACGTCGCGGGGCTACACCAGGCCCCCGATCAAAAGGGGGCGCGGCCCTTGACCCAGGGCCCTTTGCGACCTATGCTCGAACGGTGCGAGCATTCGAGCGCATCACAAGCCTCAACCGAGCGGCGGTCCTGATCGTGGCGGTGACGATGTTGGCGATTCCCGGCACGGCGTTCGCCTCGGCGTTCTTCAGGGGGCCCGTCAACGGCGGCGCCAACAACGCCGGGGTGGAGTTCAGAGTCAAGTTCCACCACGGCAAGCCGAAGAAGGTGCTCGAGTTCCGCTGGTTCAACGTTCCGGTGCCGCCGAATTGCGCCGATTCGTTCGAGGGGCTTAAGTTCGAAATGAAGGTCAATGGCAAGGGACAGTTCGACGGGAAGTACTCGGTGCCGAAAACGAACCACGTGGCAACGGTCCACGGCAAGCTCAAGCACCACGACGAGAAGGCGACGGGGACCCTGAAGCTGAAGGGCTCGTTCGCAGGCGGCTGCTCGAACGCCAACACCGGACCGCTGGGCTGGAAGGCCAAGCGGTCAGGGACCTAGGCCGTCGGGCCCTCCGTACATCGAGCGCCTAGTGGTGCTCGATGACGCGGTCGACGATCTTGTACTCGACCGCCTCTTCGGCGCTCATGAAGTAGTCGCGCTCGGTGTCTTTCGCGACCTTCTCCAGAGGCTGCCCGGTGTGCCTGGCGATGATCTCGTCGAGCCGCTTGCGGATGTCGATGATCTCCCGAGCGTGAATCTCGATGTCGGTGGCCTGACCCTGGAACCCGCCGGTGACCTGGTGGATCAGGATCTTCGAGTTCGGCGTGGCCATCCGCTTGCCCTCGGCGCCGCCCGCGAGCAGCAGGGCGCCCATCGACATGGCGACCCCAACGCAGATGGTCTGCACGTCGGGCTTGATGTACTGCATCGTGTCGTAGATCGCGAGCCCGGCGTAGACGGAGCCGCCCGGCGAGTTGACGTAGATGGAGACGTCCTTGTCCGGGTCCTCGGACTCGAGATGGATCAGCTGAGCCACGACGAGGTTCGCGATGTCCTCAGTGACGGGCGTGCCGAGGAAGATGATCCGCTCGTTGAGCAGGCGGGAATAGATGTCGAACGCGCGCTCACCGCGCGACGTCTGCTCGACGACCATTGGGACGAGGGGGCTCACGGGGCGATGAGTCTATAAGGGACTCGAACGGACCCAAGCCGGTCCCGGCTTCCGCTCGGCCGCATGTGCGGAACGGCTGTCAGTTGACAGACATTCGGGTCCTCACTACGTTCCGCTGACGGTGCGGAGCCCAAGGAACCGGATGCCATGCAGCGGCATGACGCTGCTGCTCGCAGTCAGCCTGGCCGCCCTCCTCTCGGCAGCACCCGCCCTAGCGGCGAGCAACCGCGTTCCCGCCGGCTTCTACGGAGTCAACTTCCAGCGGATCGCCAAGCTGGGCCCCGCCGCCCAGAACGTGCAGCTCGCGAGCATCGCGTCGCTGGGGATCGACCAGGTGCGGTTCAACGCCTCGTGGGCCGCGATTGAGCCGGTGGCGCCCAAGAACGGCGTACACAGCTACCGCTGGGGGCCCATCGACCAGCAGATCGCGGCGATGGCCAACCACGGCATCCGCGCGCAGCCGACGCTCACTCAAACGCCCAACTGGGACGCGGTCCAGGGAGGGTGGGTGGACCTTCAGTGCGCGAAGTCGTCGAGTCGGTCGCCGGTGAGCGTCGATCCGTACGCCCGGTTCGTAAGAGCATTCGCGAGCCGCTACGGTCGCGGCGGGAGGTTCTGGGCCGCCAATCCCGGCCTGCCGTACACACCTGTGCAGCGCTACGAGATCTGGAACGAGCCCAACCTCAAGGGCGGCTGGTGCCCGCGACCGCAGCCCTGGCTCTACGCCGACATGTTCGTCTCCGCCGCGACGGCCATCAAGACCGTCGACCCCGCCGCCACGGTCTACACGGCCGGCGTGGCGCCACCCTCGGCGAAGAACACCAAGAACCACAAGCAATATCTCGGGGTCGCCGAATTCTTCGGCAGGGCGACCGCCCGGCAGCCGAAGCTGAACAGCTTCCTCGACGGCGCCGCCGTGCACGTCTATCCGTCCACGGACGGCGCGAAGCAGCTCGAAAAGCTCGCGTGGTTCCGCTCGCAGCTCCACGACGGGCGCATCGCCAACCGGATCCCGATGGTCGTCAACGAGATCGGGTGGGCAACCCACGTCGGCAAGGTCCCCATCACCGAGGACGAGCGCGCGGCGGCCTACGGGAAGATGACGATCAACTACGCGCGCACCAACTGCAACGTCGGCGGCATCCTCCCGCACACCTGGATCAGCGCCCAGCAGAGCAAGACGAATCCGGAGGACTGGTACGGGATCGCCAACCCGAGCACCGGCGCCCCCTACGCCTCAGCGAATCGCTACTCCTTCGGGCTCAAGCTGATGGAGGGCCGGCTGCCGCTCGAGCCGCCCATGAAAACCCTCATGGCCTGCTCGGCATGCCCCTCCCCGACTCGGACAACGACGGGTTCCCGGACGAGAACGACTACTACCCGTTCAACCCGAGCCGCCACTGAGACGCCGGCCGCCCCGGGCGAACGGCGTGTACCTGGCCAACCGACACCGCGAGCCCGGCAAGCCAGTACTTCCAGCCGCCGCCTCCGTAAAGGACCATCGAAACCCTTTCCTTGGTTGGAGGCCGACCCAGCTGCGATTCGGGCTCAGTCGGAGCCGGGCGTCCAGAGGCCCGTTTCGGCCTTTTCGGCCTCGCCCTCGCTCTGCCCCTTCTCGGGAGTCCATAGCGCTTCGCGGGCGGCGGCCTCGTCTGCGGGGATCGGCTTCGCCGAGTCCGCGATCACGTCCGCCGCCTTGCGCAGGCGGATCTCCGAGCGAAGCAACCCGTCTCGCCCGGACTCGCGCAGCGTCTCGAGCATCTTCTCCGGAGCCTCGTCGCCCTCGCCCGGACCCGAGCGCGGAAAGCAGCTCCTCGTCGGAGACCTGGATGCCCTCGGCGTCCGCAACGGCTGCGAGGACAGCCTCTCGCTTCAGCGCCTGCTCGGCCTCGCCCTCCATGTCGGTGACGAGCTCCTCCCGCGGCTTTCCCTGCATCTGCACGTACATCGCGGGGTCGATCCCGCGAGCGCTTAGCGAGCGCTCGAGCCGCTCCCACATGTCGTGGGCCCGGGCATGGATGAGCTCCTTCGGCAGCACGATGGTCGCCCCACCGGCTGCGGCGTCCACCGCCGCCGCGCGAAAGTCGTCCTCAGCGCGCTGCTCGAGCGCCGCCGCGATGCGGCTGCGGATCTCGTCGCGCAACTCGTCGAGGCTCTCAAACTCGGATGCATCGGAGGCGAAGTCGTCGTCCAGGTCCGGAAGCTGCTTCTCCCTGACCTCCTTGACCTTCACCGTGAATGTCGCCTGCTTGCCCGCAAGCTGCTCCGGGCGGTGGTCGTCCGGGAAGTCCACCGCCACCGCCACCTCGTCGTCCGCGGAGGCGCCGGCCAGCGCCTCGTCGAACTCGGGGAGTAGGGTCTCGGCTCCCAACTCGACCGTCAGATCGGTGGCCTCGGAGGCCTCGAACGGCTCGCCGTCGGCGGTCCCCGAGTAGTCGATGACGAGGATGTCTCCGGCCGCCGCCGGCCGCTCGACGGGGTTGAGCGCGGCGAATCCCTCGCGCAGCCGGTCGAGCTCGCCCTGCACGGCGTCGTCCGGAACCTCGGGCTCGACCTTGCCGACCTGGAGGCCCTTGTAGTCACCGAGCTTGGCGGGCGGGCGCACCCCCACCTCGATCGAGAACTCCAGGTCCTGGCCCTCGTCCGGGAGCGACTCGACGTTCAGCTTCGGGTCGCCGATCGGAGTGATGCCGGTGTCGAGCAGAGCCCGCTCGTACCACTCGGCCAGCGAGTCTCGAAGCGCCTGCTCCAGCACGGCCTCGCGGCCAACCCGCTGGATCACGAGCTCGGCCGGGACCTTGCCTTTGCGAAACCCGGGCACTCGCATGTCGCCGGCCAGCCGCTGCGCCGCCTGCTCCACGCGCCTCTGCACGTCGTCGGGCTCGATCGCGACATCCACGCGCGCGCGGGAGTCGCCGAGCTCTGTCACCGAGGTCCTCATCGGCGACCCAGCTTATTGATCGCCCCGCGAGCCACGGCGACGGCGAGGTCGCAGACGAACGCCACGAATCGCCCGACCGGCCCGGTGACGAGCCACGCTGCCAACCGATCGCTCACGCTCATCCGCGGCACTCTAAGCGTCAAGGGAATCCGCGCGGGCGTCGATAATCAGGGCGTGACCGTCGGCGGGATCCGCGCACCGATCGGCTACCTCGCCGCGCTGACCGTGCTCGGCACTGTAGGCCTCGCGGCATCGCCGGCCGCCGCGACGAAGCCGCCGCGCGTCGCCGGGTGCCCGATCTTCCCCGCGTTCACAGGTCCCGCGACGGCACCGTCCGCCGCCAACCAGACGGCGTGGAACCAGGACGTCTCGAAGGCGCCCGTCGACCCGCGCTCGGCGTCCTACATCCGGGGCATCACACGGCTCGGCGGAAATCAGGCGGTGCATCCGGACTTCGGGGGCAACCGCCGCTACGGCATCCCCTACAACACGGTCGGACGGGATCAGCGGCGGGTGCAGGTGCACGTCACGGCCTATCCGGGCGAGAGCGACTTCGGCCTCGCCCCGATCCCTCCGCACGCCCGCAGGGAGAACGGCTCCGACCATCACGTGCTGGTCCTGCAGCGCGGCAGGTGCGACCTGTTCGAGATGTTTGGCGCACGCTACGTCGGCGGCCGCGGCCAGCGCTGGAACGCTGCCTCGACGGCGAAGTTCGACCTGCATTCGACCAAGCTCCGGCACGAGGGCTGGACCTCGGCGGATGCGGCGGGGCTGCCGATCCTTCCGGGCCTCGTCCGCTACGGCGAGGTCAAGCGCGACCACGTGCGGCACGCGATCCGGGCAACGTTCTCCGAGACGCGCATGGCCTACATCCACCCTGCGACCCACTACGCCTCCGACCAGTGCGCGCGCGATCTGCCGCCCATGGGGCTGCGCTTCCGCCTCAGCCAAAGCTACTACGAGAACCACCTCCACCGGTTCCCGAAGGGGAGCCAGTCGCGGGTGATATTCACGGCGCTCTACCACTACGGCATCATCAACGCCGACAATGGCGGCAGCGGCTCGAACTGGTTCATCACCGGCGCGAGCTCCAAGCGCTGGCGCAACGGCGATCTGAACCGCCTCAAGAGCGTTCCCGGCAGTGCGTTCCAGGTGGTGAAGAGCGCGGCGAAGCCCAAGGTCGCATCAGACTGCTGAGAGCGGGACGGTCGGCTAGCTGCTGAAGCTGACCTGGACCGGCTCGCGGTCGCCCGCGTCCTCGATCTCGAAGAACTCCCGCGCGGTGAAGCCACGGTTGTTGGCGATGATCGAGTTCGGGAACACCTGGATCTTGGTGTTGAAGGCCTGGACGTTCGAGTTGTAGATCCGGCGCGAGGCCTGGATCTCGTCCTCGATCTCCGTCAGCTCGTTCTGGAGCTTCTGGAAGTTCTCGGTCGCGCGGAGCTCGGGATAGTTCTCGGCGACCGCGCGCAGGTCGGTGAGCGCGGCGGTGAGCTGGCCCTCCTTCTGCGCGGACTCGGCCGGCGTGTGCGCCTTGGTCGCCTCGGCGCGGGCAGCTGTGACCTTCTCGAAGACCTCGCGCTCGTGCGTCGCGTAGCCCTTGACCGTCTCCACCAGGTTCGGGACGAGGTCGTGCCGCCGTTTCAGCTGCACGTCGATCCCCGACCATGACTCGTCGACCCGGTTGCGCGCCCCGATCATCGAGTTGTTGGCCGAGATGACGATCAGGACCAACACGATGATCACGACCGCGATGACGATGATTGCGATCACCATTGCCGGCGCAGCTTACAGCCCGAGGCGCGCAGCGCAAGAAGTTCCTGAGCGGCGAGGCTTGCGAGCGCTAGAGCGCGTGCTCGAGCTCGAGCAGGAACCGCTTCATCTCCGGGCCGCCGCCGTAGTTGCCGATGTCGCCGCCGGCGCGAACGACCCGGTGGCATGGGACGACGATCGGGATCGGGTTCGAGCCCAGCGCGGTCCCGGCCGCGCGGAAGGCGCGCGGGCTTCCGGCACGCTGGGCCGCCTGGCTGTAGGTGATCACCTCGCCGAACGGCACCTTCGCCGTCGCGCGAAGCACGCGCCGGTAGAAGCCCGGATGGCTGAGCCGCCAGTCGACCGGGAGCTCGAAGCGCTCGCGCTTGCCGGCGAAGTACTGATCCAGCTCGCGCCGGGCCTCGTCGAGCCGGCTGGGATAGGACAGGACCCGCGGCGAGACGCCGTCCGGCCAGCTCGCCAGGACGCTCTCCAGGGGCTTTGCCCGGGCAGGCCGATCCGCACCAGGCCGCGATCGGTGGCCGCGACGACGAGCTCGCCCATCGGCGAGTCCAGCGTGGCGTAGGCCACGTCCAGCAGGCCCTCCTCGGCCGCCCTCGTGGCCAGTTGCTCGACGAAGTCGCTCATCTCGTCATCTCCTTCAACTCAGCCGCGCTCCTGCGCAGCTTCTTCAAGCCCTCGTGGACGTTCCGCCGAGCCCCCTCCTCCGACGTGCCGAGCGCCTCGCCCACCTCGCGGTAGCGGAGGTCGACGGCGAAGCGCAGGACGACCGCCGCCCGCTGGCCCGGCGGCAGCTCGGCGACGGCTGCCCAGATCTCGCTGTGTCTGGGGCTCATCCCGACGCCGGCCGCATCGGCGGGCGGAGCGCTGCTCGCTGAGATCGACCAGCGGCTCGACGTCCGCGACCGGTTGGGCGCGCCGGGCACGCGAGCGCTGGTGGTCGATCGCCTTGCGGCGCGCGATCGTGAACACCCAGGCGCGCAGGTTGCCCGCATGCGCCCGCGGGTAGGCGCGCAGCGCCGCGATGAAGGTCTCCTGCAGGCAGTCGTCGGCGTCGTTCGGGCCGACCATCCCGCGCAGGAACGCCCGCACGGGATCGAGGTGATCCTCGAGGAACACCTGAAACGGCGGGAGGCCCTGGTCCATCGCCGCTCATCCAACTACACAACGCACGGGGGGCTCCCAGACGTGACACGAGCGCCCGGCGATCGGGCCCGCGATGGCATGCGAATCCGCGGCACGCAGTCATCGCCGAAATGCGATCCATCGTTGAGCCCCGGCGCAGCTTCCGGCGCGCCTGAGGGCTCGTCGAGCCGGAGAGCCTCGTTCATCCGCGACGACGACCTCGCGTCGTGAGGTCGATCACGTCTGCCACGTCGCCTCTGGTGGCCGTTGCCGTGGTTGACCGAACGTCCGTCGCCGCCGTAGGTCCCCTTGAACACGTAATCACGTGGGTTGCCGCCGTGCCGTGGCCATGCCTGTCCATGCCCGGTCGCCGTTGCGATCGCGGGACGCGAGCGCGTCCGCGCGCGGCTCAACGTCGTCGGCTACGACTGATCGGCACTGGGCCGCTCCTGAAGCCTCACGCGCGCTCGCGGACGAAAGCCTCGATCCCCTGCACCCGCGCCCGGTCCCCCTCGGGCAGGCTCACGTAGACGGCTCCCTCTCGCTCGAGCTGCGCTCGTGGATTCATGAAGATGATCCCCGAGAAGCGATCCCTGTTGTCGAAGCGCAGGAAGTGAGACTCCGGCGTCTCGACCCGGCGCCCGGGTCGCGGGGCCCCGATGGCCGCGTACAGCACGTCGCTGGGCGGGTCGTAGGTGACGTGGGAGAAGGTGTAGGGACCGGCGCGCAACGCCATGTCCCAAAGCTAGCGGCCGGGGTTTCTCTCCTTCCAGGCCTTGGCCATCTCGATCCGCTGCATGACGCTCGGGTGGTCGCCGAAGATGAACCGGTCCCAGCCGGGCGGGTTCGGCTGCGCCGTGCGAGAGCCGGCCGAGGCGCTCGAACAGGCCGGTCATCGCCGCGGGGTCGCGGGTCGTGTTCAACGCCACCCAGTCGGCCTCCGACTCCAGCCGGCGCGTGAAGGCCGTCTGCAGCGGGAGCGTCACGAACAGGAGCGCGGCGACGACGAAGATCGCCAGCGGCACCGAGGCGGGCTCGTACAGGCCGCCCCGGCGTCGGGTGATGAGCGCGACCGCGAGGGCGATCGGCAACGCCAGCAGGGCCATGAACCCGAACGACTTCCACAGGTGATCCCGCGACAGGTGAGCGAACTCGTGTGCCAGGACCACCCGCACCTGGGAGTTGGGGAACCGCTGGACGAGCGTGTCCCACAGGACCACGCGCTTCGTCGGGCCGAGCCCCGTCGCCTCGGCGTTCGGCGAGCCACCGAGGTTGTGGGTGTCCTGGACGGTGACCTTCGTGCCCGGGATCCCCTCCTGCTTGGCGAGCTCTCGGGCGTCCGCGGCGATCGCGGGGTCATGGACGTCGTGCTGGCCGGGGATGAGGTACGGCTGGACGAACGCGAAGGCGAGCGTCACCGCGACGAGCGCCGGCGCCGCCGCGACCCACCACCACCGCTTCCACAGTCCGGTGAGAGCCATCACGATCAGCATCGCCAGCGAGATGAACAGGAACTCGCCGCCCGCGGCCAGGAAGTAGTCGACGATCCAGGTCACGTAGCCCTGGCTCGAGACGTCGTGCTTGCGCTCCCACCAGAGCTCCGCGAGGCCGAACGGGAGCTGCGAGAACCACACGAACGCCAGCCCCAGCATCCCGAGCAGCATCCCGGTCCCGATCCGCCCGGCGGCCGACTCCCGCGTGAACCCCGGGCCCTTGATCGCGTAGATCCCGAGGGCCACCAGCTGGGCGATCAGCGCGAGCAGGGCATCGATGCTCAGGAACGTCTGGTAGCTCGAGGCCCGCTCGATCTGGGACTGGCTGAAGTAGTGCGTCGGGTCGAGCGCGGGCAGCGAGAGGTCGCTGGGCACGCTCGTCTGCCAGAGCTGCAGGAAGGCGAAGATCCAGAGAGCGACCGCCGCGGCGATGCCGACGGCGAGCAGGGCACGGCGCACGGCCGCAGGGGATGCGCTCAAGCCGGCTCGGGAAGCGGAGGCGGATGCGGTCGGCAGCTGCTCGAGCGACGGACCGCTGAACGGATAGCGGTCCGTGAGCAGCCAGAGGTAGCCGTTGCGCCTGGGCGTGATAGCGGAGCGCGAAGACGCCGAGGTTGCGCAGCCCGTGCGGCATCCGGCCGAGAAACAAGCCGACGAACCAGCCGAAGATCGCGACGAGGAACAGGGCGCCCCCGACGCCGCTGCGCGACCAGCCAGCGCGGGAATGCCAGGATGAGGCGGAAGCCGGTCTTCCAGCGGTTCTGGCGCTCGGGCGGGGCGATCTGCAGGTCAACCGGATAGCGTGCCGGGCGCGCCGACGAACCCCGGGAACTCGTTGGTGACGAGGGACAGGTAGGCGAAGACGTGGGTGATGTAGCGCACGTAGGCGCCGTTGAAGCGGTGCAGGGCGTCCGCGGGCCGGCCGGCGAACAGGGTCACGAACCAGTTCGCCATCACGGTGAAGAGACACGGCGATGCCCCAGAGCACCAGCCAGACGAGGTGGGGCAGCGCCAGCAGCAACCGGAAGAAGACGGTGAGGCGCGAGCGCCGCAGCTCGTCGTCCTCGGAGATGCGGATCGGGTGGTCCGGGCGCCGATCGGCGCCGTAGTTCCTCGTCAGCGGGTCGCTGTCGGGATAGCGATCGGTGACGATCAGCAGGTACGCGCCCAGTACTGGATCCCGTAGTTGAGGCAGTAGACGACCAGGTCGCGGAGGCCGCGCGGCATCCGCCCCGATCGCGCAGGATCGCGAACCAGCACCAGGAACGCGCCCGGGCCGATCAACCCGAAGGAGTAGTAGTTCCCGAGTACCTGCTCGAGGCTCCGATCACGCCGAGGTCGCCCGCCAGCGATCGCCGCCGGAACGATCAGGACGAGCCGGAAGCCGGTCTTCCACCGGTTCTGCGGCTCCGGCGGCGGGAATCTGCGCGTCCAGCGGGTAGCTGCCCGGCTGCCCCCTCGAAGCCCGGATAGGGATTGGCGGCGAGGTTGAGGTAGCCGAACGACGTGGGTCGCAGTAGCGCAGGTAGCGCGACTGCATGTCGTGGGCGACCGTATTCCGGGTGAACAGGGCCCAGAACCAGTTGATGATCGCGATCACCAGCGCCAGCATGCTGAACAGCGCGAGCGACGATCAGGTGCGGGATCGACCAGGATCAGGCGGAAGAAGACCGTGAGCCGGGACCGCTCGAGATCGTCGGTGACGGTCGATCGTTGGCCCTGCTCCGCCGGCGGGCCTGGCTCAGCGGATGGGCGGCGGCGCGGGTGGCTCCGGATGGCGGCGGCGCCGGCAGGCTCTTCCCCGGTCATGCCTGCGCAACATACCTCGTGCCCGGCCGATGCCGTTCTGGCGCGCCGCGAACGCCACGCCCATCAGCATCCCGGCGACGACCAGGCAGGGCAGCGCGTCGCCCGCGGCGTTGGCCGTCGCGCCCGCGCCGACGCTCCCCAGGACCTGGCCCGCCGCCCATGCCGCGTTGATCAGGCCGGCCGCCAGCCCCTGGTGCAGGCCACCCGCCTCGGCCGCGTCGCTCAGCAGCGCGAGCGCAGGCGTGAAGCACAGGCCGGCCCCCACCGACATCACGACGAGCAGGGCCACGACCACGCCCAGAGCGCGTGGCTCACCGGCAGGACGGCCACGCCGGCGGCGCTGACGGCCATGCCGATGACGTAGGGACGCAGCCTCCCGACTCGGTCCGAGACGCGGCCGACCCAGGCCGAGATCACGGCCTCGAACGCCGCCCCGGCCATGAATCCGGCCGCGACGACCCCGGCCCCACCCCCGAGGCCGTGGATCCGCAACGGGACCAGGACGGCGACCACGCCGAAGAACACCGAGGGCGCCATCACGAGACCGGTCGCCTGCAGCACTGGGCGTCGCGTGACCGCGTCGGCGGCCTCGCGGACGCCCAGCCGATCGCCGTGCCCCGGAAGCGGCAGCCTCAGGCGCCAGGACGCTCAGGATGGCTGCCACCACCACGACCGACGAGAACACCGGCCCCGTTCCGATCGTGTGCGCAAGCACGCCGACCGCCGGGCCGAGGAGCGTCCCGGCGATCGCGATCGCCAAGACGTCGCCGATCACGGTGCCGCGCCGCGACTCGGGCGCGGTGATCGATCAGCCACGTGATGGCGCCGGACCAGGCGAGCGCCCCCGCCACGCCCTGCACGAAGCGCGCTGTGTCGAGCAGGACGATGTGCCGCCCGAAGCCGAACGCCAGGCTCGCCGCCCCGAGCAGCAGGAGGCCCGCGATAAGGGTGCGTCGCGGACCGACACGGGCCGCCATGAAGCCCGCCGGCAGCGAGGCGACCAGCGTGCCCGCGGCGTAGGCGGCCGACAGCACGCCGGCCGACGTCTTCGAGAGCCCGAGGTCGTCCACGTACGCGGGCAGCAGCGGTGTGATCGCCGTGTAGAACACGACGTCGAGGAAGACGACGGCGGAGCCGATGAAGAGCAGCCGGCGCATTTGTCCATCCTGCCAGGCCCGCGATCGAGCAACCGGCCCGAACGGTGTCCATTTCCCCGCCCGGCGTTCGTCTCTTGGGCGTTACAACTCTTCACCAAAGGAGGAAGCGATGAAGTACATGCTGCTGATCCAGCACGGCGACACCCCGACACCGGGATCGCCGGAGTGGGAGGCCATGTCCGAGGACGAGCAGCGGTCGGTCGGCGCCGACTACCAGGCCATCAACCAGACGCGAGGGCGTGACCCCCGGCGTGTGGATGGAGGCGCCGGCGACGGCCACGACGGTCCGCGTCTCCGACGGCGAGACGCTGACCACCGACGGCCCGTTCGTGGCGGTGAAGGAGGCGCTCGGCGGCTACCTGTTCTTCGAGGCGGACGACCTCGATGCGGCGATCGAGCTCGCGGCGCGGATCCCGGCCGCCCGGCTCGGCGGAGCGGTTGAGATCCGTCCGCTCAAGGAGGGTTAGAGATCCTCGAGCGGGTCTTCCGCGACGAGTGGGGACGCGTTCTCGCCTCCCTGATCGGCTTCCTCGGCGACTTCGACCTCGCCGAGGAAGCCGCGCAGGAGGCGTTCGCGATCGCGGCGGAGCGCTGGCCGCGCGACGGCATGCCCGACAACCCCCGGGCGTGGCTCTTGACCACGGCCCGCAACCGGGCGATCGACCGGATCCGCCGCGATCGCACGCTCGCCGAGAAGACCCGCCTCCTTGACCTCCCGGAGCCCGCGGAGATGACCATGGACGAGACGACGATCCCGGATGAGCGGCTCGAGCTCCTGTTTACGTGCTGCCATCCGGCGCTCGCGATGGAGGCCCAGGTCGCGCTGACCCTCCGGACCCTCGGCGGCCTGAGTACCGACGAGATCGCCCGGGCGTTCCTGGTTCCCACCGAGACGATGGCGAAGCGCCTGGTACGCGCCAAGAAGAAGATCCGGGCGGCAGGAATCCCCTTCCGCGTCCCGCCGGCCCACCTCCTCCCCGACCGCCTCGCGGCGGTCCTCGCCGTCGTCTACCTCGTCTTCAACGAGGGTTACGGGGGCCGCGTGAACCTCTCCGATGAGGCGCTCCGCCTCGGGCGCGCGCTGGCCGAGCTGATGCCCGACGAGCCCGAGGCGCGCGGGCTGCTCGCGCTGATGCTGATCAACGACTCCCGCCGCGAGGCACGGTTCGCGGAGGATGCCATCGTGCCGCTCCGCGACCAGGACCGCTCGCTCTGGGACGTCGACCAGATCGAGGCCGGCCGCGCCGAGCTCGACCGGGCGATGGCGCTCGGCGGCCGCGGCCCCTACGTGATGCAGGCGGCGCTTGCGTCATTGCACAGCGAGGAGCCGCAGGATTGGGAGCAGCTCGCCGCGCTCTACGGCGAGCTCGCCCGCCGCACCGGCTCAGCGGTCGTCGAGCTGAACCGGGCGGTCGGCGGTGGCCGAAACCGGCGACGTCGAGGCTGCCCTCGAGCTCACCGACACACTGGAGCTCGACGCGTACCACTACCTGCACGCCACCCGCGCCGAGCTGCTTCGGCGGCTCAACCGGATCGGGGAATCCCGCGCAGCGTACGACCGCGCGCTCGAGCTCGTCCACTCGGACGCCGAGCGCCGCTTCCTGGAGCGGCGCCGCCACGAGCTCGATGGCTGACCGGGCCTCGCCCTGTCACTCTGGGTGAGCACCTGGGCCTTAGCATCGCGTCAATGGCGTCGGCGACCAGCCTGGACTTCTATGACTCCGAGTTGCGCGCCCACCACGAGCACCTTCGCGCCGCCTACGACATCAGCCCCGGCGATGAGGTCCTGGACATCGGCTGTGGAACCGGGCTGACGACTCGCGAGGCGGCTCACGCCGCGGCTCCCGCTCGAGTCGTCGGCGTCGACGTCTCTGAGCGCATGCTCGACCGCGCCCGTCAGCTGACGGCTGCCGAGCAACTCGACAACGTCAGGTACGAGCTGGGGGACGCCCAGGCACATCGCTTCGACCCCGCTGCCTTCGACGTGGCGATCAGCCGCTTCGGGACGATGTTCTTCTCCGATCCGGTCGCCGCATTCGCCAACATCGCCGCCGCCCTGCGACCCGAGGCGCGCCTGGTGCTGCTCATCTGGCAGCGATACGAGCACCAAGAATGGGCGTTGGCGATCGACGCCGCGCTGGGCGATGCGGCGCGGTCCCCTGAGCCGGGCGCGGATCCGTTCTCGCTCGGCGATCCCGAAGCCACTGCGGGCATCCTCGAGCGCGCCGGCTTCGGCCACATCCGCTTCGAGGGAGTCCACGAGCCGGTCCTCTATGGACACGATCTCGATGCCGCGCTCGCCTTCGTCCAGGGATTTCAGAGCACGAGCGCGGCCCTCGCAAGCTTGAGCGACCGCGACGCAGCGCGTGCCGTCGAGCGCCTGCGCGAGATGCTCGCGGCGCACCACAGCGATGAGCGCGGCGTGGTCCTCGATTCGCGCTCCTGGCTGATCACGGCCCGGCGACGCCGCTAGGACGTTGACAAGCGGGACAATGCCGGGCATGGCTGCTCTGGCGGTAACCGGGTCGACCGGCGAGCTCGGCGGACGCGTAGCGCAACGGCTCGCCGACCGGGCGGTCTCCCAGCGGCTGATCGTTCGCGATCCCGACCGCGCCCCGAAGCTCGACGGTGCCGACACCGCCGTGGCCTCGAGCTACGGCGCCGAGGAGGAGATGCGCGCGGCGCTCGAGGGCGTGGAGACGCTGTACTTCGTCTCTGGCCGCGAGGACGCGGACCGGCTCGAGCAGCACCGAGGCATGGTGCGGGCAGCGGCCGCCGCGGGAGTTGCGCGCGTCGTCTATGTCTCGTTCGCCGGCGCGACGCCGGACCACACCTTCACCCTCGGGCGACAGCACCGGGCCACCGAGCAGGCGATCCAGGACGCGGGCCTTGGGTTCACGTTTCTGCGATCGCAGCTCTATCTGGACTTCATGCCGTTCTTTGCCGGACCCGATCGCGTGATCCGCGGGCCCGCGGGTGACGGCCGGTTTGCGCCGATCTCGCGCGACGATCTGGCCGACGCCGCGGTGGCCGTGCTGACCGCAAACGGCGAGCACGATGGCAGCACCTACGAGCTCACCGGTCCCGAGCTCGTGACGTTGAGCGACGTCGCCGAGCGGCTGGGCGCCTACACCGGGAAGGAGTTCAGATATGTAGCCGAGACGATCGAGGAGGCGTGGGAGAGCCGGCGGCCCTCAGGCGCTCCCGACTGGGAGATCGAGGGCTGGGTCACGTCATACGTCGCGATTGCCGACGGGTCGCTGGAGATCCTCACCGAGGACGTCGAGCGGTTGACCGGGCACTCCCCGCAAACCCTGGAGCAGTGCCTGGTCGCGCACCCCGAGCTCCTGGATCAGATCGGCTGACCGGGAGCGCGGGCGCCTCGTCAGAATCCACACGAGCCCCTCTCGGACAAGGCAAGAAGACGGTGATCTCCGGTCCCGGCGATTGAGCGCTCACCGGGGTAGAGGGGGACCTTCGCAGCTGGTGGGCTGAGGACGGTCGCGCGCCGGGCCGGAAGCCGGTGATTTGCCTCTCACCATCGACCGGATTGCGGGAAACTGAGATCGGATCTGACAAGGCGAGCACGCGGAGGAGAGCGCATGGGAACGACGGGCACCGAGACGACGGTCCGCTCCTACGAGGAGGCGTGTGCCTCGCACCGCTGGCAGGTTCCCGAGCGCTACAACATCGCCGCCGACGTCTGTGACAAGCACCCGCGCGACAAGCCGGCGATGGTCTGGGAGGACTATCGCGGCACCCGGCGCGACGTGACGTGGGGCGAGCTCCAGTCGCTGGCGGCGCGGGCCGCCAATGTCCTCCGGGCCCACGGGGTCGAGCGGGGCGACCGGGTGGCGGTCGTCGCGCCGGCCACGCCGGAGACGGCGGCGATCTTCTTCGGCACCTGGAAGCTCGGGGCGATCCTGCTCTCGATGTCGGTGCTCTATGGCGATGAGGGGATTCGCCACCGAGTCGCCGACTCACAGGCGAAGCTGATCGTCTGCTCGCCGGACGAGGTCGAGCGGATGCCGGGGGACCTCGTCGAGGAGATCCTGGTGCTCGACGAGGAGCTGCTCGCCGGCGCCGATGATCACGGCGAGACCGTCGAGACGGCGGCCGATGATCCGGCGCAGCTCTACTACTCCTCGGGGACGACCGGCCTCGCCAAGGGCATCCTCCATGCCCACCGCTACATCCTCGCCCACGAGGAGTTCATCTACTGCCACGACGTCCGCGACGGCGAGCTCTTCCACGGCATGGGCGAGTGGGCGTGGGCGGCCGGGATCGCGCCGCTCCTGGGCCCGTGGCGCCTCGGCGCGACCCAGTTCGTCTACGTGCGCGAGGGTGGCTTCGACCCCCACAAGCAGCTCGAGGTGCTCTCCCGCCACGGCGTCACCAACGTGTTCACGACGCCGACCGCGATGCGGGCGATGATGGCGGTCGAGGACGCGGGGGAGCGCTACCCGCAGAGGTTCCGAATCGTGTGCTCGGCGGGCGAGCCGCTCAACCCGGAGGCGATCCGATGGTTTCGCGACCAATACGGGGTCACGGTGCTCGACTACTACGGGCTCACGGAGTCCTATCCGCTGTGCGCGAACTATCCATTCATGGAGGTGCGCGAGGGCTCGATGGGCAAGCCGATGCCGGGCTGGGACGTGCGGATCCTGGACGAGGACGAGAACCCGGTGACCCAGGGTGAGCGCGGTGAGATCTGCCTGCGGGCACGGTCCAACCCCCACTATCCGCTCGGCTATTGGAACAACGCCGAGGCGACCGAGGAGGCATTCGGCGGCGAGTGGTTCCACAGCCGGGATGCCGCCTCCCAGGACCGCGACGGCTACTACTGGTACGCGGGCCGCGCAGACGACGTGATCATCTCGGCGGGCTATCGGATCGGCCCGTTCGAGGTCGAGTCGGTCTGCATCGAGCATCCGGCCGTGCTGGAGGCCGCCGCTGTGGCCTCGCCGGACGAAAAGCGCGGAAACGTGGTGAAGGCCTTCGTCGTGTTGGGCGAGGGCCACGAGCCGTCCGACGAGCTGGCCGCCGAGATCCAGGCTTTCGTGCGCACTCACCTCTCGGCCTACGCGTATCCGCGCAAGGTGGAGTTCGTGGACGACCTGCCGAAGACCCTCACCGGCAAGATCCGCCGCATCGAGCTGCGTGAGCGCGAGGTCGCGCGCGGCTGATCCCACACCGATCTCACAGCGTGACCCGACGTCCATCCGCCGGCCCGGCACCCGCGTCGGTATAAGGCGGGGCCTTCGAAGCTGAAGGGCTATCCGCTAAGAGAAGCAGGGAACACGACCACCGTGAACTGCCGATCTGCCGCGGCTCCGGCGCTGTTGTACGTATCAACGATGACGTTGCCGCTGACACTGTCTACAGCGATTTCTCCCGCCGTTCCCAAGACGGTCGCCTGGATGATTTGGATGTTCACATTGATGCTGTTGCCGGGGAAGCTGATCGTGTAGCTGCCGCTACCGGTGGTGTGCGTCACTGTCGGCGCACCGCCGGAGCGGTTGAAGTAGCCCAAGACCGACCCAGTGTTGGTAACCCTCGCCGCCGCGACGGCGACGCCACGTGAGGAGCTAGACAGGAATGCAGTCGAGTCTTGGCCGTCGAGATTATCCGCGTTCGTTGCTGTATCGGTGCTGGTTGCGTGGTCCGCGTTCGTTGCTGTATCCGAGCTGGTTGCGTGGTCTGCACTCGGCACCGTGTAGAGCGTCGACTCGTCGATGTCATTCCCGGTCAGGGAATCGTCCTTGACCTTCTTCCCGTTGACCGCGTTCTTCTTGATCTTCTTGCGCGTCACCGACTTCTTGTGCAACTTCTTCGCTGTCACGGCGCCGTTCTGGATGTCGTTGGTGCCGATCGTCGCGGCTGCCCAGCTGACGCCGCCGATTGCCACGAACAGCGCGATCAGGGCGACGACCATCGCCGGCGATGGCCGAAAGCGGCTCAACTTCCTCATGAGGACTCCCTCGTCCAGGCCAGAAACCAGCGTCCCCAGCGGTTTAACGACGTGGGCGATCCTCTTCGATTCCAGGCTGCCGTGTCAAGCCTCGTCACCCCAACCAAGCTGCGACATCGCCCGCGCAACGTGACCGGGAATCAGCGGATCGAGGCTGCCGACTCGGGAACGCGATCGGCGATCCGGCCGAGGAGGGTGAGGCGATCGGTGTCGCGCTCAGTCATCGTCGGGCCTCAGCTCCCGCAGGTCCGCATGCAGGTCATCGACCAGGACGCGCAAGTCGAGGTCGATCCGCTCGTTAGCGAGCTGCGCCACGTCGACCGCGGACGCCGTCAGCCTCCGCATCGTCGGGGGGTCGCTGATCGGGACGGGGATCATCGTCGCGGCCTTCGTGAATCGCTGATCTCCACCGGCTTCTCGCCTGATTTCCGGAGGTCGCCGCGGAGCTAGTCCCCGAGGCCCGCAGCTTGGAGTGCCGCGGCTCGGTCATCGTGGTCGTAAATGTAGGCCACCTTGCCGTCTCGGACCCTGAGCCGTACGTAGAAGCGGATGTCGGCCTCGACGCCGCTCCCGCGGCCCCGGCCCTTGATGCGGACCGAGGCGACGACGTCGTCGCCGTCCTCGATGACTTCATCAACGACGAGGTGATGCTCGTCCCAGGTCTCGAGCCATGCATTCCGGTTCCAGAGGGCGGCGTCGATCCCGAGGGTGGGCGTCCGGTTCTCTTCGATCGGATACCACTCGATCTCGGGATGGAGGGCTCGGCGGAAGGCGTCGTCGTCAGCTTCGAAAGCGGCCAGAAATGCACGGGCTGCATCATTCCGGATCTCGACGTTCTCAGCTGACATCGCCCGGTGCAGTATCGACGCTAGTCAAAGCAAGCAACCGTAAGGGTCCCTGATGGGACCTTTCTCGAACTCGGATCTCCGCCGCGAGATAGCGGCTCTTCACGCAATCTGCACCGGGTGAGATGCCCAGTCATCCTCGGGACTCAAGCGCCCGGCCTGGATTTGGCGCCGGGAAGTCGTGAGGCGTTACGGTTGTAGTGAACGACCGGAATGAATGGAATGAAGGGGAAGTTCCGAACGGGGAAGCGCGGCCGGCCTCGGGTCTGGATCTGGGCCGGCATAGCGATGGCACTGATCGGCATGGTGCCGCTCGTCACCGCCGCCGGCGGCGCCTCAGCCCGGCGCGGCGCGATCGACAGCTCCACTTTCGGTCACCTTCTCTACGTCCAGCAAGACAAGGACGTGCCCCCCCACGGACGTGCGAAGGCCAAGGCCGACTGCCCGCCGAGCCACCCGCACGTGACCGGAGGCGGCATCACCACGGAAGGGGGGTCTGCCGAAGACGGCCGGCTTGCGGTCAACGTTGCGTCAACCTTTCCGTTGCCGGCGGGAGAGGAGAAAAGCTCGTGGGTCGCAGACGCCAACGACGAAACCGGCGCCCCCGCCCAGATGACGGTGACAGCGATCTGCAAGAAGCACGGCCGTTTCCACTACCGGGCCGTCGACAAGTCCAACCCGGGTGGCCCGATTCAAGCAGGGGTCTCATGTCTCCCCGGCACCAAGCTCACCGGGGGCGGCGTGGAGACCCCTCAAGCCGCCAGGGTCTCCACGACCGAACCGGCGGACGGATCCGATCAGAACCAGAAGCGCGACGATAAATGGATCGGAGCCGCCACCGGCGGCGCCATTACCGTGTACGCGGTCTGCGCGAAGTCCGGTACCGCCGGTAGCTATGTGTACGTCCATACCGACCCGGGGCAGGTGCCGACCAGCGACCTGGTGCGGGCCTCTGCGAACTGTCCCTCGGACACCCACGTCACCGGCGGCGGGATCGACATCACCGGGAGCGACACCGGGGTCGTCGACGTGAAGGAGAGCTTCCCCGCTGACCCCCAGCGTTGGCGGGCCGGAGCGATCAATCAGAGCGGCAAGGTCCAGAAGATGCAGGTCTTCGCGATCTGCAAGCGCTGAGCGACCGAATTCGCGCTGCTGCTGTGCGCGAGTAACGGCAGCTCCGCGAGCTGACCCAGCCCGGAAGCAAGCGACCGTAAGGTGAGCGACCGGATTCGAACCGGCGACCGCCTGGACCACAACCAGGAGCTCTACCAGCTGAGCTACGCTCACCGCGCGCTCCCAATGTACCTACGGGCGGGCTACTTGTCGAAGCTGGTCGACCAGGGTGCCCGCGACCAGCTTGCGCGGTTCCAGCTGGCGCGCGCGAAGTCGGCGCACGACTGCGGACGCCCGGTCCGCGCACGAGGCAGGCTCCGCGAGTGACGAGTGTCTTAGATGGTGGGGGTCGTCCCAAATGCACCTCAGGGGTCGCCGAGTCGCCGTCGGCCGACGCCCCCGGGAGGACTCGAACCTCCGGCCTGCTGCTTAGAAGGCAGCTGCTCTATCCAGCTGAGCTACGGGGGCCCGGGATCAGGATAAGGCGGTCGGCACTCGCTCCGAGCGCCGCGCCGGTTGCGCGGGTGAGAGCTCGCGCTCGAAGGTGGTCTCGAGACGGCTCTCCTCGGGTCTCCCCGGCTTCGTCTTCTCGAGCTTCAGCCGCGATGCCCTGCCATCGAGAGTCACGCTCGCGACCTGGTTGTCGAAGTAGGGGCCATCGACGGGTCGCCACTGGATCTCGGGATCGCGAGCGCCGGCGGCGCGCGCCAGAGCGCGGGTGAGCACCCATACCGGGCGCGACCAGGCGATCTTGGCCTTGCGCTGCTCGCTCGTGTTGAGCGGATTGCGGAAGGGCGAGCAGACCGCCTGGTAGACGTGGCTCTCGACCCCTGAGCCCCTTGGGAACCCGATTCGCAGAGGTAGGCGTGGTGGACGTCGCCAGAGGCCAGGATGATCGATCCGGGCGGCCGGCCGTGCCGGCCCGAGCCGACCTCCCGCAGCAGCCGGGCCACGCGGTGGAAGGAGACGTGGAAGGCGGCCCAGTGGTCGAGGTCGACGGCCCGCCGCAACTTCTCCATGCCCCTTGCGGCGAGCGACCCCCACTCACCGTCGCATACGCGTTCGCTCCAGACCTCCGCGTAGTGCATCCCGTGAGCGAGGATGTATGGGTCGGAGGTCGCGATGATCAGGTTGTCGAACTCGCCCGCGGCCTGTTCCCGGATCCACTCCCACTCGGGCTCGTCGAAGATCGAGCGCCGTCCCTCGTCCAGCACCCTCCCAGCCCGCGAGTCCATGACGATCACGCGGTTGCGGCCGAGGTCGCGATGGAAGCTCCACCGGGCACCGTCCCGGTGCTGGTCGGCGTTGACCGCGTACTCCCGAACGATGTCGCCGGCGTCGCCGTCGGCCTCGCGCACCTTTCGGTAGGTCGAGTCTTCCTCGAGCTCACCCGGCGACAGATTCCCGAGGTGCTGGTAGAGCCAGTACGACATGTAGGCGCCGACGATCCGCTCGTGCCACCAGGGCTTCGCGCGCATCTCCTCCAGCCAGGAACGCGAGATGTTCCAGTCGTCGCGGACGTCGTGATCGTCGATGGTCATCGACGTCGACACGGTGGAGAAGAGCCATCGCGCCACGGGCTCGCGCCACGACTCCCAGTACAGGCGCGTGTACTCCTCGAAGTCGGCGATCTCCTCGCCCGGCGGCCTCGAGGTGTCGCGCCGGGAGCGGATGAACTCCCGCGTCTTCGGCGCGCCCTCGTCCGCATAGACCTGGTCGCCCAGCATCAGCAGCAGGTGCGGCCACCTGCCCTCCGGGTTGCGGAGCATCTCCAGCGCGAGCACGTGGAGGGCGTCCGCCTCCTTCCCCGCGGGATGCTGATTCTTCGAGAGCGTGTACGGCGGCTCGTGCGGAACGGCCACGCGGCAGGAGCCGAATGAGATGTCGAATGGGCCGTCGCGATCGAAGGTCCGGATGCGGCTCCGCGGAAGGTTCTGGTTGGGATCGGGCCATGCGACCTCGCCGTCGAGAGCGACCTCGTACTCGTAGGTCGTGCCCGGCTCGAGGTCCCTGATGGCGACGATCGCGTAGTGATGGCCGTAGACCTCGAACGTCCGCGCAGAGTGGTCGAGGACATCGACCTCACACGACTCGTCGGTCTCAACCCAGACGGTGGCCTCCCGCTCCCCGAGATACCGCAGCATTGGCCCGACGATCAACTCAGGCATCCAGACCTCCTTGCTCCCATCGCGTTCACGGGTGCCCGTTGGCAGGGTGAGCAAACGGCTGGTTCCGTCCGGCCCTTCCGCGAACATATGTTCGATCAGCGGACAATGACCTACCCCGCCTACATCAGAGAGATGGCACGGAAGCTGCGAATCGAGCGGAGGATGTCGCTGAATGAGATCGCGGAGCGCCTTGCGCTCCCGAGGACCACGATCTACTACTGGATCGAGGACCTGCCCGACCCCGAGATCAAGTACCGCGACTCTCCTGCCAGAGCGCGAGCTCGCGCCAAGGGTGCCCGCCTGAACGTCGAACGGCACAAGGCACTCCGCGAGGCCGCGTACCAAAGAGGGTTGGACGAGTACGCGGACCTTCGCCTGGAGCCAACCTTCGTCGACTTCGTCTGCGTGTACATCGGCGAGGGCTCCAAGCGGGATCGAAGCACGGTTGGGCTCGCGAACTCTGACCCAAAGGTGGCTCGCCTCGCTGACCGCTGGATCCGCCGCTTCTCGAAGAACCCAGTCAAGTACTGGATCCAGTATCACGCGGACCAGGATCTGGATCATCTGGTCGCCTTCTGGAGCGTCGGCTTAGGCGTCAATCCGAAACTGATCCGCTTTCAGCGGAAGTCGAACAGCGGCAAGCTGTCGGGGCGAACTTGGCGATGCAAGTACGGCGTGATCACAGTCCGTGCCCACGACACCGAGTTTCGCGCGCGGCTGCAAGCGTGGATGGATCTCACTCAAGAGGCCTGGTTAGACTCGATCTTTCTCGGGGTGTAGCGAAGCCTGGTCATCGCGCGCGGTCTGGGTCCGCGAGATCCCCGGTTCGAATCCGGGCACCCCGATCGCCAGTTCGAATCTCCAGAGGCCTGACGGACGGGCCAAATCCATTGCCCGTCCGCCAGGGACGCTGCCTCCACAACGGTCAGTGCGTGCACCTTCACCAGCCGGAAGCCCTCCTTGCTGCCCTTCACGTCTTGGCTCTTGATCTCGCCGACGCCGCGGGCGTACCACTTCTTCTCCACCACGCCCGGCTCGAGCCGTGATGTCTCCTTGGTGGCGATCGTGTGCCGGTAGGTGCCGGCCGGAACCGTGACTCGGCCCGCCTTGCCGAGCACCTTCGCCTGATCCTCGGCGTGCCCCCGGTAGTACTCCTGCCGGTAGGCGTCGCCCCGCTTCGGATGGGCCTCCATCATGATCCCCGGCTGCGCGCCGTGGACGCCGGCCTCCCACGAGCCGTCGCTCTTGACCCAGTGACCGTGCCGGTAGTCCTTGGAGTTCTCGCCGAAGTACCAGACGTTGCCGTGCTTGTCCTGCGTGTACCAGTCGAAGGTCCGCTCGACCGGCTTGCCGCGCGACGTGATCGTGTCGCGGACGACGACGCACTTCACCCCGTCGACCTTCCGCTTCCGATCAGTGACGACCTGGGCGTCGCGCTGGGGCGTCTTGCCGTTCTCGGCGACCCCTTTCGCGACCGTCCTCGTCCCGGGCTTGAACGGCAGGTACCGGTTGTCGATCTTGCGGCCGAAGTGCGCCGGGTCGATGTGCGGGTGGTAGTGACGCGTGACCGGCGCCGGGTTGCTCTGGCCCCATCGCCGCGGCCTGGCCGCCGATCCCGACGACCCCGAGCCGCGGCGAGCGCGAGCGCGATCCGATTGCTCCTGACTCTCATTTGATGACCTCCTCTCGGTGGTGCGTTCCCGCGGAGTCCTACGCGGCGCAGATGACAGGGGGCTGAAAGGCGGGGTTCCCGCTCAGACCCGTGCCGTTTCGTTCATCGTTCTTTCATCTGCACGCACGATGCTCCGCTCAGGGTGCAGCTGCGATGCGCGTTCTGATCGTCGAAGACCACGTCAAGATGGCCGGCCTGATCCAGCGCGGCCTGCGCAAGGAGGGCATGGCGGTCGATGTCACGGGCAACGGCGAGGAGGCCCTCTGGATGGCCGCCGCCACCGAGTACGACGCGCTGATCCTCGACGTGATGCTCCCGGGCGCCGACGGCTTCGAGGTCTGCCGCGAGCTGCGCTCGAAGGGAGTGTGGGCACCGATCCTGCATGCTCACCGCCCGCGACGCCGTCCGCGACCGCGTCGCCGGGCTGGACAGCGGCGCCGACGACTACCTGACGAAGCCCTTCTCCTACGCCGAGCTCCTCGCCCGCCTGCGCGCCCTGGTGCGCCGCGGCCCGATCGAGCGACCGGCCGAGCTCGAGGTCGGCGACCTCCGGCTCGACCCGGCTCGTCGCAGGGTTTGGCGCGGCGACACCGAGATCCAGCTCTCGCCGAAGGAGTTCTCGCTGCTGGAGACCTTCATGCGCCGCCCCGGCGAGGTCCTCTCCCGCTTCCAGCTGCTCGAGCACGCGTGGGACTACGAGTACGAGAACCGCTCCAACGTGGTCGACTCCTACATCCGCCTCCTGCGCAGGAAGATCGACCGGCCGTTCGGCACCGCGAGCCTCGAGACGGTGCGCGGGGCCGGCTACCGCCTGCGAGAGGACGGCGGCGGGTGAGCCGCATACCGATCAGGCTGCGCGTCACGCTGGTGTTCGCCGCCGTGATGGCGGTTGTCCTCGCCGCGACCGGCCTCTTCCTGTACCTGCGCCTCGAGTCCTCGCTCAACCGCTCGATCGATCAGGACCTCCAATCGCGAAGCCAGCAGCTGATCAAGGAGATGCGCGTCTCCGACATGGCCTCTCGGTGAGGCGGCCCGCAGCCTCCTTCCGACAGCCGCGCCGAGGATTTCGCACAGGTGCTCACCACCTCGGGCGAGCTGCTCAAGCCCGGAAGCGCAGCACGCCGGCCCCGCCGTCCTGCCACCCGACAAAGCAGCAGAGGCCGCGCGCGGCGAGATCACGCTTCGAGCTGCCCGAGCCACAGCGGGCACACCGAGCCGGAGCGCTTCATCGCGCGCCCTTCGACTTCGAGGGCACGGACGCTGCTCGTCGTCGTCGGCGCCTCGCTCGGCCGATCGCGACGCTGCCCTCTCGAGCCTGCTCAGGCTACTGCTGATCGGCGGCCCGATCGCGCTCCTGCTCGCCTCCCTCGCCGCGTACTGGACAGTCGGCGCGGCCCTCCGCCCGGTGGAGGCGATGCGCCGCCGCGCGGCCGAGGTGTCCGCATCCGGCTCGGGCCAGCGCCTGCCGGTGCCGCGGGCGCAGGACGAGCTCCACCGGCTAGGCGAGACCCTCAACCAGATGCTCGACCGCCTGGAGACGGCACTCGAGCGCGAGCGCGCGTTCGTCGACGACGCAAGCCACGAGCTGCGCACGCCGCTTGCCGCACACAGGGCGGAGCTGGAGCTCGCGCTGGCTTACGGTGCCACGAGCGAAGAGCTGCGGACGGCGATCGCCTCGGCGATCGAGGAGGCCGACCGGCTCTCGCAGCTCGCCGAGTCACTGCTCGTCATCGCGCGGTCCGACAAGGGTCGGCTGGGCCTGAAGCTCGAGCCGGTCGAGATCGATGACCTGTTCGCGACGATGCGCGACCGCATGAGCGACCGCGCCGAGCGCGACGGGCGCCGGCTCATGTTCGAGGACGAGGCCGACGGCGCCATCGAGGCCGACCGCATGCGGGTGGAGCAGGCGATCGGCAACCTGGTGGAGAACGCGCTGCGCCACGGCGACGGGGCCGTCCGCGTCTGGTCACGGACGGTCGATGGCCGGGTCGAGATCCACGTGAGCGACCACGGCAGTGGCTTCCCGCCCGACTTCCTCCCGCATGCCTTCGAGCGCTTCCGCCGCGCGGACACCGCCCGCTCGACCGAAGGAACGGGCCTCGGCCTCGCGATCGTGAAGGCGATCGCCGATGCTCACGGCGGCAGCGCCAACGCTCGAAACGCGAACGGGGGCGGCGCCGACGTGTGGATCGACTTGGATGTCGCAGTGCGCCTGCAGCCCTCAGCGAAGCCCGCCGCCACCCCAGACTGAGGCCCCAGCCCAGCCATATACTCGCGCCCGTGAGGAGCCGGGGCCTGCGGCGAGGGGCGATCGTGGCATGCGCGGCAGCCGGCCTCCTGATGGTCTCCGCGGCCCCGATGAGTGCGGCCTCCGGCCACAACGCCAGGGCGCGCGAGCAGCAGCAATCGTCCAAGCCCGCGCGCGCCAGCGTCCGGTTCGCCACCACCGGGGACAACTCGGAGATTCGAAGGGTCGTTCCCATCGCGCGCCGCAAGTGGGGGAAGAAGCGGGTCGTGATGTCGATCGGGCCGGGCGCGCTTCCGACCTTCCACCGGCACGACATCCTCAGGACCTCGGGGGAGGTCCAGCTCACGACGACATGCGTCGACCTCGGAACGCCGCGATGCATCGGGCGCCATTACCGCTTCAGCCCGCGAGAGGACGCGCGGATCGTGCTCGCCAACCGACGCCAGGCGAGTGGCGGGAAGCGCACGAAGGTGATCGCCGAGACGCACTCGGTCCGCTGCCACCAGAAGCGACCGCAACGGAACCACCACTGCGTGCTGGTCTTCACGCCCAAGCCGACCACTATCCGGCACCCGCACCGCCTCCCATGCCGCCCGAGCACCTGCCACCTGAACCTCGTCGTGGAGGCGGATCACCGGCATGCCCGAGACGGGCAGGTGATTCTCATCGGCGCCGACACTCCCGACGGGTCCGTCCGCCAGGACAAGGGTCGCCTCAACGCGATCACCCTGCACAGGCACGTCCCGCCGCCCAAGCGATACCGGACGACGAACGTGCGGTCGCACTCGATCCCGATCGCGCCGTCGGGCAAGGCCGGGCGCCGGGTCATCTACTCGCAGCGCATCAACGACCTTCGAAAGGGCGACATGATCGAGGCGAGCGCCAGGCACCTCGTGACGATCGCCTCCCTCCCCTACCCGGCCTTCGTCGGGACCGAACTGATCCTCACCCGGGGGCGCCGCTCCGTCTCACCGACCGGGGTCGCGAAGGGGGCGGTCAGCAGCAGCGGCCAGCTCACCGAGGCGAACGGCTTCAACTGCACCCACGGCCCCAGCGCGTACAGCAGCCCGTGCCGGACGACGAAGGCGGGCGCCGTGCGGATCCGTCATGCGGTCGTGCGAAACGGGCATTCGATTCCTCTGTACCTGAACGTGGTCTGCGCCGGCGCGCCGAAGCGCGCCCAACCGCATCCGAACGACGCGATGCACGTCCTCTCCGATGGCGCACTCGTCGTGCGGCGCTACCGCGCCCCCTGAGACGATCGAATCGCCATCTGGCTAGGTCCCGCCGGTCGCTCGCCGGAAGATCGAGAGCTCGCGTCCGTAGCTGCCGACGAACACCTTGGTCCCATCGGCGTCTACCGCGATCGACTGCGGCGAGCCGAGCGAGTCGAGCCTCGGTGCATGGCAGCCGTACTTCCCGTGATCCGCGAAGCACCCCTTGTCGCCCAGTGAGCCATCGGATCGGCGCTTGAAGTGCTCGACCGCGCCCACGCCGCCGTTGACGCTCGGCCCCGTCATCGAGGTCACGTACACGGATTCACCGTCCGGGCTCACGGCGACGCCGTCGGCAGCGTGCAGCGAATTCACCTCCGGCGCGCGGCAGCGGTGCGAGCCGCGGCTGGCAAAGCACTCGCGCGGTGTGATCCGGCCGCTGGGTGAGCGCTCGAAGAGGGTGATCGCACCACCGCCCAGGGACGCCACGTACACCGACTTCCCGTCCGGGCTCACGGCGACCGAGTCCGCACCACCGAGTGAATTGTGCTTCAGCTCACGACAGCCATGGGCGCGTGCATACGCAAAGCAGTTCTTGTATGCGAGGGAACCATTCGGCTGACGGTCGAACCGCGTGATCGCGTCGCCGTCGAGCGAGACGACATAGACCGACTTCCCATCGGGGCTGACCGCGACGTCGAAGGCGCCGCCAAGTGAATCGTGCTTGGGCTTGCCGCAGCCGTGCGCGCCCCGGTTGGCGACGCAGCCGTGATACCTCAGAGCGCCGTTGGCCTCGCGGTTGAAACGGGTGATCGAATCGCTGTCCGAGGACACGACGTAGGCGGAGCCGCCATCTGGGCTCACGGCGACCGCCTCGTTGGAGTCCAAATGAGTTTCGCGGCACCGCGTTGCAGCCTGCGGTGCCGGCGTTGGCCCCGCCGTTGGCGAGGCAGCCACGGTATCTGAGCACGCCGGCCGGGTCCTGCTTGAAGCGGGTCACCGCATTCGTTCGCTGTGCCGACGTCACGTAGACGGACCGGCCGTCCGGGCTGACCGCCACCCCGGTCGCCGCGTCGAGCGAGTCGTGCGGAATGTCGCGGCAGTCGTGGGCTCCCCGGTCGGCGAAGCAGCCCTGATAGGCGAGGCGGCCTCCCGCCTCACTGCTCAGGTCCGTCAGCGTGCCCTCGACCGCCGCCACGTACACCGTCGTCCCGTCAGGACTGACCGCCAGGCCCACATTGTTCCCGAAGGAGTTGTGGAGCGGCTCGCGGCAGTCGTCGATGCCCGCGTTGGCAATGCAGCCTTTGTAGGTGATCGATCCGGTCGCGCCGAGAGCCGCCGCGGCAACGGCCATGAGCGCGATGGCGGTCGCGACGCCGAGCAGATGACGACCTCCGAGCCTCACGGCGCGCCGCCCGAGCTCGAGTCCACGGCAACCTTCCCGCTCCCGAGGTCGAGCGTCCCGGTGATCCCCCGCCGGCTGGTGAAACGAAGCCTGTCGGCCGCGCTCCGCAGGGCGGCGCGACCGCTGCCCTCAGGGGCGCGGGTGAGCCGCAGCGCCCCGGCGCCCGGCACCTCAACCACGCGCTCGCTCTGGCTGACGCGGAGGTAGTTCTGGCGGAAGATCCCGAGCACGCCGGTCGATGGCCGGACCGGGATCCGCGCCGGCCTCGACGGCGAGGAACCGGCGGTGGTCCGAGGCGACCCACGCGTTGCGGATCGGATGGATGACGCTGGTCGAGAAGAAGGGCTCTGGACTCGACACCAGATGCGCACTGGTGGTTCCTGTCATCGGGCCTCCGGGCGTCCCGGCCTTCGACGCCGTTCGCGAGCTCGCGTTGCGAATGGTGATCAGCTCTCGACCCACGTGGTCGGCGCGTCGCTCGAGCGCAACCCAGCCCTGCGAGGGAGATAGCGGCTCGACCGGGCTGCCCGTCACGCCGGCGAAGGAGTAGTCCCCCTCCCAGTGGCGCTGCACCCTTGCCCACTGGGTCGCCTCATAGGAGCGGTAGATCTCGGGCAGCGCTTGCGAGCGGCCACCGACGGAGACCTCACCAAGGTCGCCGAGGTCCCAGCCGTTGTAGCAACCCTGTGAGCCCGGTTGGCCCGGACAGCCGCCGGCGTTCCCGAAGTCGTAGTACGGGACGCCGCCGTTGGCGCCCTCGACGAGCGCCTTGGTGACGCCGGGGAAACCGAACCCGGGCTCGATGTCGCCTGCGGCCGCCGCCGACTGGTGGCGGTAATGGTGCTCCTTCTTCTGGAACTGCTCGAGGCGCCCCACCGTCAGGCCCTGATGCAGGCCCGCCTCGTTCGCGTCCGCCTTGCTCATATAGCCCCGGATCGAGTTCGTGTTGCCGTACGCGATCCTCACGGAGCCCTTGCGATGGCAATGGTTGTACGCCCTCGCAGCCGCCTGGAGCGCCTCCAGGATCCTGCGCGTTGCGGAAGCGCCGGATCCCACGCAGCGCGGCCCCGAACGTCCCGTCCCGGTACTTCTGCGCTGCCCCGAAGTCCAACAGCAGCAGCCGGCGGCCCTTCGGCTGACGGTTCGCGAACACGCACGCGCTGTGCTTGGCCTGCCGCTTCAGGTCGGTGACGTTGCTTGCCGTCATGTACCAGGCGGGAACGGGCTTGGGCGGTTTGACCTTGGCCCCAGCCGCGGGCGCCAATCCCCAGAGCGCGGCCAGCACGACAAGCGCGGCGAGGGCGCCCGCCGCCTCTACCGCGACGTGTTGCATCGCGCCGAACGCGCCTCATCTCCGCTGCGGAGCCTGCCACTCCGCCCTACTGTGACAAGCGAGCGCGCGCCGTGTCGTCTACCAGGGGCTAGGGTTCGCCGGCCATGGCCGAGGTCAAGCCCCTGAGCGCGTTGCACTACAACCTCGCGGCCGTCCCGTCGCTCGCCGACGTGACCGCCCCACCCTACGACGTCATCGACGAGGCCCAGCGCACCGAGCCTCCTCGGGCGGTCCCCATTCAACGTGGTGGAGATCGACCTGCCCCGATCGCCGGGGGGCGGCGACCCGTACGAGCACGCCGCGGAGACGCTCCAGGCGTGGTCGCTCGACGGGGTGCTCACGGCGGACCGCGAGCCCGCGATCTGGGCGCTGACGCAGGGGTATGCGACCCCCGACGGAGGGCAGCGCACGCGCCATGGCTTCCTCGCGCGCGTGCGGGTCACCGACTACGGCCCCGGCTTGGTGCGGCCCCATGAGCGCACGCAGCCCGGGCCAAAGGAGGACCGGCTGCGCCTCACCCGGGCGACGCGGCACAACCTCTCGCCGATCTTCTCGCTTTACCCCGGCAACGTGTGGGACGACATCGAGCCGCATCTCGGCTCCGAGCCCTGGGGCGAGGTCACCGACTCCGGTGGCACCGTCCACCGCGTGTGGCGGATCGCCGACCCATCGGTCCACGAGGCGGTGGCGGCCGGACTGGCCGATGCCGAGCTGCTGATCGCCGACGGCCATCACCGCTACGAAACCGCCCGCATCTACGCCGACGAGATCGGCGGCGACGGACCTCACCGCTACACGCTGATGTGCCTCGTATCGCTCGAGGATCCGGGGCTCACGATCTTCGGGACTCACAGGATGCTCAAGGGCTTCGATCCGGGCCAGCTCGACCGGGGAATCCGCGACCACTTCGACGTCGAGGAGGTTGAGGCGGACCAGGTCGATCCCGCCGGCGTCGACGACACGGGCATCTACGGGTTCATCGACCGGGATCGGCGGCTGCGCCTCCGGCTTCGTGAGCCCGGTGCCCTGGACACGGCGCTCCCGGACCGCTCGGCCGCCTACCGAGGCCTGGACGCCGTGATCCTCGAGGAGCTGGTCCTCAAGGGAGCGCTCGGGATGAGCAACGAGGACATCGAGGGCAAGCGAGGCCTCGGATACGCCAAGGGAATCGACGAGGCGCAGCGGCTGGTTGGCGATGGCGAATACGACTGCGCCTTCATCCTGCGGCCGACTCCCGTTTCGCAGGTCCGCGCGGTCGCCGCCGCCGGGGAGACAATGCCGCCCAAGTCGACCTTCTTCTTCCCCAAGCTGCTGACCGGCATCGTCTTCAACCCGCTGAGCTGAGGCGGACCAAGGCCCGGGCCCACGCCTTCCGCTCGCGCTAGGGTCCTGGCCAAGTGACGCGCATCTACACGCGCAAGGGTGACGACGGCACGACCTCGCTCTGGTACGGGGGCAGGGTCGCCAAGAACGATGCGCGCACGGAGGCCTACGGGTCGGTCGACGAGGCGGGCTCCGCCCTCGGCGTCGCCCGTTCGCTCTGCGGCCCAGACGACGGCGAGCTCGCCGCGGACATCCTGCGGCTTCAGGGCGAGCTCTTCGTCGCCGGCGCCGAGCTCGCGACCGCCCCCGACGCCGAGGGGCGGCTGCAGGAGGGCATCAGCAGGATCGACGACGGGATGGTCGAGGCGCTGGAGCCGTTGATCGACCGCTACATGGATCGCGTGGACCTGCCGCCGAAGTTCGTGATCACCGGCGGGACCACCCTCTCCGCGCAGCTCGACGTCGCGCGGACCGCGATCCGCCGCGCCGAGCGGCGCGTCGTCGCGCTGAAGGAGGACGACGGGCTCGCGTCGGACGCGGTGCTTCGCTATCTGAACCGGGCCTCGGACCTGGCATTCGCGATGGCGCGGTACGCCGATGTCCCCGACCCCGAGCTCTTCCAGGGCCGCGATGCGGGTGCTGCCGATGGTTAGCGTCACGGCGCGCCGCCGGCAGGGCTTCACGCACGACGTCGAGATCCAGGGCGGTCACCGCCTCGTGATCGACGAGCCCGAGGAGGCCGGAGGCGGCGACGAGGGCCCCTCCCCCACGCGCACCGTCGCCGCCGCGCTCGCCGCGTGCACCGCGATCACGACGGAGATGTACGCGGACCGCAAGGGCTGGGACCTCGGCGAGGTCGAGGTCGAGGTCGAGATGGAGTACGGCGATGCCAGCCGACCCCGCTCCTTCGAGGTCACCCTGCGCGTCCCGCACGAAGCTGACCGCCGATCAGACCGACCGCCTGCGGACGATCGCCGGCAAGTGCCCTGTGCACCGCCTGATCGCGCACGAGGGCGACGTCAGCATCACCGACCGCGTCGAATCCGTGCGCTGACGGCCGGGGAGCAACCGATGGACATGGGACTCGAGGGCCGGGTGTGCGTCGTGACCGGCGCCAGCCGCGGCATCGGGCTCGCCGTCGCCGAGCGGCTCTGCGCTGAAGGCGCCCGGGTCGTGCTGGTCGCCCGCTCCGCGGAGCCGCTCGACGAGGCGGTCAGCCGATGCGCGGCCGCCGGCGGGTGAGGCCGCAGGCGCTCGCCCTGGACGTCACCGCGCCCGACGCCGGTGAGCGGATGGTCGCCGCGGCCTCCGAGCGGTTCGGCGGCCTCGACGTGCTCGTCAACAATGCCGGGACCGCCGAGCGCCGCGCTCTTGCCGACGTGCACCGACGAGCAATGGAACGCCGCCTGGGAGCTCAACGTGATGGCGCCGATGCGGGCGATGCGGGCGGCGATCCCCGCGATGGCCGAGCGAGGCTGGGGCCGGATCGTGAACGTCTGCTCGAGCGCCGGCAAGCGGCCCGACGCTCGGGACGCCCGAGTACTCGGTGGCCAAGGCGGCGGAGCTCTCGCTGTCGCGCCTCTTCGCCGACGCGTACGCGAAGCAGGGCGTCCTGGTGAATGCGATCTGCCCCGGGCCGGTGCAGGACGAGCTGTGGATGGCGCCCGGCGGCCTGCTCGACCAGGCGATGGAGTCGGGCGGGTACGGCTCCCGCGAGGAGGCGCTCGAGGCGATCGGGGCCGGCCGGCCCATCGGGCGTCTCGCCGAGGTCGCGGAGATCGCAGACGCGATCGTCTTCCTGTGCTCGGAGCGGGCCTCCTACGTCGCCGGTGCCGCGTGGAGCGTCGACGGCGGCTCCGTCCCGGTCATCATCTAAGCGCGGTGGACCCCCTCGCGAGCGTCCTGCTGAGCCCGGAGGAGGCGCAGGCGATGAAGGCCCCAGGCGGAACGGATGCCGCGGTGCTGCTCCCCCTGTTCGGCCATCCGGAGCGTCCCGGCCTCGTCTTCACCGAGCGCCGCCTCGACCTGCGGCGCCATGCCGGCGAGATCTCCTTCCCGGGCGGCCGCCCGGACACTCCGGACGAGGCGCTTTTGGACACGGCCCTCCGCGAGGCCGAGGAGGAGATCGGCCTGAGCCCTGACGAGGTGGACGTCGCCGGCGCCCTGCCCCCGGTGGGCACCTTCGTCACCGGCTACAAGGTCCACCCGTTCGTCGGGACCATCCCGGACGGCCTCCGCTTCCGGCCCAACCCGAGCGAGGTCGCCGCTGATCCTGATGTTCACCCTTGATCAGCTGCGCGAGGGGTTCGCCATGCGGCGCCTCATCCGCCGCGGGGTCCCGATCCGGACCCCGACCTACGAGGTCGGCGAGCACATGATCTGGGGCGCGACCGCCCGGATCCTGTCGGACTTCCTGGAGCGGGTGGCGCCGCGAGCGGAGGAGAGCAACAGGGACAGCGCCGGATGACGCGCCGAGCCGTCCCTTGGCGCTTTTCCCGCGCATATGACGGCTAAAGCGCCAACTTCCGTCGATACTTATATCGATCTCCCGGGTGTCGGGGAAACTCGGGGACAGTCCACCACTAGACGTCCTTCTCGATCGGGACGGCCACCAGGTTGCCCCACTCGGTCCACGAGCCGTCGTAGTTGACGACGTCGTCGATGCCGAGGAGCTCGTGGAGGACGAACCAGGTGTGCGCCGAGCGCTCGCCGATGCGGCAGTAGGCGATCACGTCGTTGTCACCGTCCGAGATCACGCCCTTGGACGAGTAGAGCTCGCGCAGGTCGTCCGCCGACTTGAAGGTGCCGTCCTCGTTCACGGCCTGGGCCCACGGGACGGAGATCGCGCCCGGGATGTGGCCGGCGCGCTGCGCGCCCTCCTGCTCGTAGCCGGCCATCGCGATCAGCTCGCCGGAGTACTCCTGCGGGCTGCGGACGTCGACGAGGCTCTTTCCGGTGTCGAGCGCGTCGAGTACCTCCTGGCGGCGGGCGCGGATCGACTCGTCCGGGCCGCTCGCGTTGAACGTTGCCTCGGGATACGAGGGGACGTCGGTCGTCGTGTCGCGACCCTCGGCGATCCACTTCTCGCGCGGCCCGTTGACCAGCTTCACCTTGTCATGGCCGTAGTAGAGGAAGTACCAGTACGTGTAGGCGGCGAACCAGTTGTTGCGGTCGCCGTAGAGGACCACGGTGTGGTCGTTGGAGATGCCGCGGCTGCCCATCAGGTTGCCGAAGTCCTCCGGCCGAGAGGAAGTCGCGCTTCACCTGGTCCTGAAGGTCCTGCTTCCAGTCGAAGCCGATCGCGCCGGGGATGTGCGCCTCCGCGTAGAGCGCGGGGTTCTCGTCGACTTCGACGATCCGGATCCCGTCGTCGTCCAGGTGCTCGGCGACCCAGTCGGTCTCAACCAGAACGTCCTTCGCGTAGTCAGCCATCGCTGCTCCTCCGTCCTATTTGCCCTAATCCCTATCGGAGTTAAGGGTATTCCCTATCCGCCCCCGCGTCAACACTGCCTCCGGATGCGCGGTTGGGGGTGGCGAGAGGACCGGCCATGTGCTTAGGTGTGAGGAGGGATGGAGGAGGCAACGCGCGACACGGGCAAGGGTCGCAAGCACAGCGGGTCCGAGATCACCGGACCGTCGCTTGGACCGAACACGGTCATCGAGCGCGAGCCCGCCGAGGAGCGGCTCGCGCGCCATGAGCAGTCCGAAGTCGACGCGATGGGAAAGGACAAGCGCCGGGCGGTCGTCGGCCAGACGTACGGGCCGACCAAGACCAGGCAGCTTGCGCTCTACGGCCTGTTTCTGGCCGTCCTCGCCGTGGTCGTGGTCGGCGGCATCATCCTCATCGGCAAGCTGGACACCGGAGTCGGCAAGCACGTGCCGAACTCGGCGCCGTGGTCGAAGCCCGGCGTCCAGCAGACCCAGCCGAAGCCGATTCAGTAGCCGCGGCACTGATCATTCCGCCGCCGGAGGCGCCGATCAGCCGCTCGGTCGCGACGAGCATCTCCTCCAGCCACCCCTCCCAGTCGCCGGGGTCCGCCCTCGACCAGCTCGGCGGGGATGCGCCAGCGCTCGGAGGCCGAGCGGACGATCGCCGCGCCGCCCTCGAGCGTGCTCCTTCGCGACGGTCCCGGCCGCCTCGTAGACCACCCCACGCACGGGCGTGTCCACCAGCTCGCCGAGCAGCCGGTCGAGCCGCGGCCCGTGGAGCGCCGCGAGGAGGTCCGGCTCGCCGGCGGCGGACCCCAGCAGCCAGAACAGGATCGTCACGTCGCCCACGTGCTCGAGGACCGTCCCCACCCGATCCGGGTCGGCGACGACCGCCTCCAGGCCGGCCGCGAGGATCCGGTCCGAGTTCTGGGGATCCCGCGTCGTCCCACGAACCTGCCACCCGGCCTGGTGCAGGCGCCGCCCCAGTGTGCTCCCACGACAGCCGCAGCCGACGATGTACGCCCGCGCCACCGCTCCCCGCCCGGCCGGGGGTCAGACCCCGAGTTCGTCCTCCAGCTCGTCGAGGCGATCGTCGTAGGAGCTGCGCTGGCGCTCGCGGACCTCCTGGTCCTCGCGGGCCATCCGCGAGGCGTCGGCTGCCGTCAGGTCCGGCTTGCCGCGGCGCCGTCGCATAACGTTCTGCGCCTCGATCATCTGCTGGATGTCCTCGCCCTCGAGGCGGGCCTCGTCCTCGTAGGAGCGGGTGGGCCGCCAGTCAACGAGGTCGGCGCCGCTGCCGGGGTAGGCGCGAGCGACGAGAACGAGCACGACGACGATCAACGCAATCGAGCCCAGGCTTAGGAGAATGAAGTCCATGGACCTCTCGCCGAACAAGCTACAGGAACCGCACCAGCCAGTTTTCGGGGCCTGAAGCCCCCTCACCGGAATGACCGACGCTTTCATCGTCGACGCCGTGCGCACGCCTATGGGGCGCTACCGCGGCGTCCTCGCGGGTGTGAGGCCCGACGACCTTGCCGCCGAGACCATCCGGGCCGCGGTCGAGCGCACGGGCCTCGACCCCGAGGCCATCCGCGACGTCTACTGGGGAGCCGCGAACCAGTCGGGCGAGGACAACCGCGACGCGGGGCGCATGGCGTCGCTCCTCGCCGGGCTTCCGGTCGAGGTCCCCGGAGTTGCCGTCAACCGCCTCTGCGCCTCCGGGCTCGAGGCGGTCAACCAGGCCTCGCGGGCCCTGCGCCTCGGTGAGGGCGACCTGTACATGGCCGGGGGCGCCGAGTCCATGAGCCGCGCGCCGTGGGTGGTCCTGAAGCCCGAGGCCGGACTGCCCCGCGGGCCGCAGACCATGCACGACACCGCGCTCGGCTGGCGCCTGATCAACCCCCGGATGGCCGAGCGCTACTCGACCGAGTCCATGGGCGAGACCGCCGAGAACGTCGCCGAGCGATACGAGGTCACCCGCTCCGAGCAGGACCGCTTCGCGCTGCAGAGCCATTCGCGCGCTGTGGACGCCACCCGCGAGGGCCGGTTCGCCGAGCAGATGATCTCCGTGGAGGCGCCTGCTCCCGGAGCGGCGCGGCGACCCGGTCGCCGTCGAGATCGACGAGGGCCCCCGGGCCGACACCTCGCTCGAGAAGCTGGCGACGCTGCGGCCGGCCTTCCGCGAGGGCGGCACCGTCACCGCGGGCAACGCGTCGACGCTCAACGACGGCGCCGCCTGTCTCGTGATGGCCTCGGGGGAGCGCGTCGAGGCGATGGGAGCCGAGCCGCTCGCGCGGATCGTCTCCATCGGCGTCGCCGGCGTCGACCCCGCGTACATGGGGATCGGCCCGATCCCGGCGATCCGCCGCGCGGTCGAGGCCGGAAGCGTGTCGCTCGACGACAGTCGATCTGATCGAGATCAACGAGGCCTTCGCGGCGCAGGTCCTCGCCTGCATCGGCGAGCTCGGGATCGAGGAGGAGCGCCTGAACGTGAACGGCGGTGCGATCGCCCTCGGTCACCCGCTCGGCTGCTCCGGCGCCCGCCTGATGACGACCCTCGTCTGGGAGCTGCGCCGTCGGAAGGCGCGGTACGGGATCGCGGCCCTCTGCGTCGGCGTCGGCCAGGGAGTGGCGACGCTGGTCGAGAACCCGGCGGCGGCCCAATGAGGCGCGGGCGGCGTCGCGACTCATATAGCCTCGGCCCAACGTGACCGACGTGGCGACCATCCAGGAGCTGGCGAGCGTCGACGGGTCGATCTCGCCGACCGCCGAGGCGACGATCGCGCTGCCGGACGACGGCCTCTACCGCGGCGACGGGGTGTTCGAGGTGATCCGGCTCTATACGGGGCACCCGTTCGCGCTGAAGCAGCACCTCGACCGCCTCGAGCGCTCCGCGGCCGCGATCGAGCTCACGGTGGAGCGCGAGCCGCTCGAGCGCGAGCTCGACGCGCTCCTGGAGGCGTTCGGCGCCGGCGACGCGCAGCTTCGAATCGTGGTGACCCGGGGCGGGCGGCGGATCCTCCTGATCGAGAACCTCCCGGACAAGGGCCACTCGGTGCGCCTGGCGACGGTGACCTATTCGCCGACGATCATCCTGACCGGGGTCAAGTCGCTCTCCTACGCGGCCAACATGCAGGCCACCCGCGTCGCGCAGGGCCGCGGCTTCGACGAGGCGCTGCTGGTGCGCCCCGACGGGATCGTGCTCGAGGCCCCGACCTCGACGATCTTCTGGGTCTCCCCCGAGGGCGGCCTGCGCACGCCCTCCATCGGGTCGGGCATCCTGGAGTCGATCACCCGGGCGCACATCATCCAGGCGCTTCACGTCGAGGAGGGCGAGTTCGGCGTCGACGACCTTCTCGGGACCCACGAGGCGTTCCTGGCATCGACCGTCCGCGAGGTCCAGCCCGTCTCCGCGATCGACGACTTCGCCCTCGAGATCCCCGGCCCAAGGACGAAGGAGGCCGCCGAGGCGTTCCAGCGCTCCCTGAGGGAAGCGCTCGGCGAGGAATAGGGCACCGCCGTGGACCTCGACCTCACCGACGAGCAGCGCCTGATCTCGGAGACCGCCCGGGACTTCACCGACAACGAGATCGTCCCCCGCGCCCGCGACAACGACCGCGAGTCCCGCTTCGACATCGAGCTCGCCCGCCGTCTCGGCGACATGGGCTACCTGGGCTCTACGGTCGACGAGGAGTACGGCGGCCAGGGACTGGACTACGTGAGCTACGGGCTGATCGTCGAGCAGATCGGCCGCGGGGACTCTTCAGCGCGCACCGTCGTCTCGGTCCAGACCTCCCTCGTCTGCGGCTCGATCGAGCGCTGGGGCACCGAGGAGCAGAAGAAGCGCTGGCTCCCGCGGCTGTGCGCGGGAGAGGCCTTCGGCTGCTTCGGCCTGACCGAGCCGGACGCGGGCTCCGACCCCTCCTCGCATGCGCACGCGCGCGGTGAAGATCGACGGCGGCTGGCGGATCACCGGCCAGAAGATGTGGATCTCGCTCGGCAACGTCGCCGAGGTCGCGCTGATCTTCGCGCAGACCAACCCCGACGAGCGCCATCGCGGGATCGCCTGCTTCCTCGTCCCGACCGAGTCCGACGGATTCTCGTCACAGGAGATCCACGGCAAGCTCGGCCTGCGCGCCTCGGACACCGCCTCGCTCGGGCTCGACGACGTGGAGGTCTCCGACGACGCGCTGCTCGGCGAGGTCGGCGACGGCTTCAAGATCGCGATGACCGCCCTGGAGGCCGGCCGCTACTCGGTGGCCGCCGGGTTGCGTCGGCATCTGCGAGGGCTGCGTGCAGGCCTCGGTCGACTACGCCAAGGACCGCGAGCAGTTCGGCGTGCCGATCGCGAGCTTCCAGCTCGTCCAGGAGATGATCGCCGAGATGATCCTGAGGCGGGACGCGGCCCGGCTGCTGGTCCGCCGGGCCGGGATCCTGAAGGACAAGGGCGAGCCCAACACGACCGAGACCTCGATCGCGAAGCTCTACGCGACCGAAGCCGCGGTCGAGTGCGCGAACCTGGCGATCCAGGTCCACGGCGGCTCCGGCTACGTCGACGACTATCCCGTCGAGCGCTACCTGCGCGACGCCCGGGTGACGACGCTGTACGAGGGAACCTCGCAGATCCACAAGCTGATCATCGGGCGCGCGGCGACCGGCATCAACGCGATGACGCCGGTGCGCTCGGATCGGTGAGCGGCCTCGTCGAGACCAGCCTCGACGGGCACGTCGCCCTCTGCCGCCTGAACCGGCCCGATGCGCGCAACGCGCTCTCGCCCGAGTTGATGGACGAGCTCGCGACCGCGGTCGAGGGCTTCGACGCCGACCCCGAGGTCCGATGCATCGTCGTCGCCGGGTCCGACGACGTGTTCGCCGCCGGCGCCGACATCCGCTCGCTCCGGGAGCGCACCTTCGAGGAGTCGCTGCGGCATCCCGCCGCCTCCTTCTGGCGGCGGCTCGCCGCCATCAAGACGCCGCTCATCGCGGCGGTCTCCGGCTTCGCGCTGGGCGGCGGCTGCGAGCTCGCCCTCGTATGCGACCTGATCGTCGCCTCCGAGACCGCGGAGTTCGGCCAGCCGGAGATCACCCTCGGGATCATTCCCGGCGGTGGCGGCACCCAGCGGCTGGCGCGGGTCCTCGGCAAGCAGCGCGCGATGGAGCTCGTGCTGACCGGGCGGCGGATGGACGCCGCCGAGGCCGAGCGCTTCGGCCTCGTCAACGAGGTCGCCCCGGAGGGCGAGTGGCTTGCGTCGCGCCATGGACCTGGCGCGGCGGATCGCCAGGCGCCCGCCGATCGCGGTCCGCCTCGCCAAGCAGGCGGTGATCGCGGCCGACGAGAGCGGGCTGAGCGAGGGGCTCGAGCACGAGCGCCGCCTCTACGAGCTGGCGATGGCGACCGAGGACCGCATCGAGGGCATGGACGCCTTTCTCGAGAAGCGCAAGCCGGACTTCAAGGGGCGCTGACTCGCGTGACGTCGCGACCGAACGTCTTCGACCCGACCTTCGACGAGGACGTCACCCGGTACGCCGACTATGAGTTCCGGTCCCGGCGGTCGCGGCTGGGCTATCAGGCGGGGTGCCAGCGCCTGGGCTTGAGCCTGTGGGAGGTGGAGCCAGGGTCGATGGGGATCCTCCACTACCACTTCGCGAACGAGGAGCTCCTCGCCGTGCTCAGCGGAACACCGACGCTCCGAACGCCCGCCGGCACCCGCGAGCTCGCCGGGGCGAGGTTGCGGCGTTCCCGCGCGGGCCGCATGGAACGCACGCGATCGGCAACCACGGCGAGCAGACAACGAGGATCCTCTTCTTCAGCGAGATGCGCGGCCCCGAGGTCGTGTTCTATCCGGAGGACGGCATGCTGGGCTCGATGGAGGCGATGTCCTCGCCGGAGCGCGGCGGAATGGCGATCTGGACGCGCCTCGAGGGGGCGGTCGAGCAGCATGACCCGGAGGACCCGGACCCGGCGCGCGCTCCCGCAGCCGCGCCCCGAGGCGCCAACATCCTGGACCCGGACCTCGAGAACATCGAGGGCCGATCCGGATACGAGGGTCGCGGTGCGGCGGTGGGAGAGCAAGCGGGGGCGCAACGCCTCGGCGCCAGCCTCTACGAGGTCCCGCCGGGCAACGGCATCGCTCCGTATCACTGGCACGCCGCGAACGAGGAGCTCCTAATCGTGCTGAGCGGGACGCCCACCCTGCGCACACCCGAGGGCGAGAGCCGGCTCGCCGCGGGAGACGTCGTCGCGTTCCCGGCCGGCGAGGCGGGCGCCCACAAGGTGACCAACGACGTCGGCCCGGCCGCCAGGGCTCTGATCGTCAGCGAGATGAATGAGCCTGAGGTGGCCGTATACCCGGACTCCGGCAAGGTGATGGCGCGCCAGCAGGCGCCCGGCACCCGGGCGACGGGAGTGAGGGCGATCTTCCGGTTCGACGACGTGGTCGACTACTGGGAGGGCGAGTAAACCTGCCAAGGAGGAGTGCCCGCCGCGCCAACCCGCCACCCGCCTGCGCCGCCCCGCCCGCCGCGCTAACTCTTCAACCGTTCCGCCAGAGAGGGCTCGGTGAAGAGTTGACCGTCCTGTGGGCGGTCAACTCTTCAACCGGACGCTGGCGGGCCGACGGCTGAAGGGTTATCGTGCCGCTGGCCGGCGCTCATGGGCCCGGCGGGTCGCCAACCCCCACGGCTCGGTTACAACTCCGCGGAGTGATCGAGCGGATGGCAGTCGTGGGCGCTGGAACCATGGGCGCCGGGATCGCCCAGCTCGCCTGCCTGGGCGGGCTCGAGACATGGCTCCACGATCCATTGCCGGAGGCCTTGGCCGCCGGGCGGGCGCGGGTCACCGACGGGCTTGCGAAGGGAGCGGCCCGCGGGATGTGGAGCGAAGCCGACGCGGAGGCGGCCGAGGGCTGCCTGCACCTCGTCGACCGAGTGGAGGACCTGGGTCGGTGCCGGCTCGCGATCGAGGCGGCGCCCGAGGATCTCGCGCTCAAGCGCGATCTGTTCGCCGAGCTCGCCGAGCTCTGCGGGCGCGACGCGATCCTCGCCACCAACACCTCCTCCCTGTCGGTCACCGCGATCGCGGCCGGGGTCGAGCGACCGGAACGGGTCTGCGGCATGCACTTCTTCAACCCCCCTCCACTTATGCGACTCGTGGAGATCGTCGCCGGCGACGACACGTCGGCGCCGACGCTCGAGGCCGCCACCGAGGTCGCGCGGGCGATGCGGCGCGAGCCCATCCGGGCGACGGACGCGATCGGCTTCGTCGCCAACCGGCTCGCGCGGCCGTTCACGCTGGAGTCCCTGCGCATGCTCGGCGAACGCCTGGCCCCGATCGATCAGATCGACCGGATCGTCCGCATGGGCGGAGGGTTTCGGATGGGCCCGTTCGAGCTGATGGACCTCGTCGGCGTCGACGTGAACTTCGAGGTCGCCAAGTCGTTCTGGGAGCAGAGCTTCCACGAGCCGCGCTGGCAGCCCAGCCCGATCCAGGCGCGAACGGTCGCCGCGGGCCGCCTTGGCAGGAAGTCAGGCCGGGGCTATCACGACTACCGTGATGGCCCTCACCGGCCAGACGACCCGGAGCGCCCCGAGCGCGACCCGGCCTGGCGTCGCGACGCGGAACTGGAGGCGTCGGTCCTCCACGTGGCGCTCCCGAGCTTCGAGGAGGCCGCCGTGGTCGAGGTAGCTCGCGAGCCATCGATGAGCGAGGAGCGCGCGGCGCAGGTCGAGCGCTACTTCCGGGCCGCGGGCAAGCACACCGAGTGGGTTGGCGAGGCGCCCGGGCTGGTGCTCGGCCGGATCCTCGCCCAGATCGTGAACGAGGCGCACTTCGCGGTCGGCCAGGGCATCGCGACCGAGGACGACTGCAACACGGCGATGCGGCTCGGTTTCAACTGGCCGCGCGGCCCGTTCGAGTGGGGTGCGGCGATCGGCCTGAGCCGGGTCGTCGCCATTCTCGACGAGTTGCATGATCTCCTGGGCGAGGAGCGCTACCGTGTGGCGCCGCCGCTGCGGGCTCGCGCCGCGATGGACCGATAGCCGAAAGTCCTCGCGGCCCTCGGAGGCCGGTATAGGGTTGGGTCGAGGTCAACATCCACCCCGGAGGTAGCTCATGACGATCAGGGGAGAGCAGCGGAGGCCACGGCTCGGAATGAACGCGACGGTGCTCGCATGCGCCGCGGCGATCGTCGCGCTGCTGGGCTTCACCGCCACCGCGCAGGCGCTGACGAAGTTCGGCTCCGATCTGCACAACAAGGACGGTTCCGTCGTCCAGGCGAACGGCAATCGCAACTGCCAGCAGGACGCGAACCCGCTCGACGCGAGCAAGCCGTGCGATCGCGTTGCGGTCCAGTTCGTGGACACGGGCTCACCCGGCGGCAACGTGAAGGCGCCCAAGGACGGGGTGATCAAGCGGCTGAACCTGGTCGCCCAGACCAAGGGCCACTTCCGCTTCGAGCTCGCGAAGGTCAAGAAGTTCCACGGCGACAACGGCAGGGCCAAGCTCGTCGACCGCGGAGACAAGATCTCCTACCAGGGCGACCCGAGCCACATCCAGACGTTCCATGTGCACCAGAAGGTGGACAAGGGCGACTACCTGGCGATCAAGTCGAAGAAGACCTCTCTCATGAGGTGCCAGTCGGGAAGCACGGAGCAGCTTCTGTACCAGCCCGTGCTGCCGCTGGACGGCCCGTTCACGAACAACATCGGCCATCGGAGCAACTGCACGCTGCTCCTGCGGGCGGTGTACGCGAAGGGCTAGCCAGGCTCAGGATCTGGGAGCGACGTCGAGGGCCTCCTCCGGGAGGCCCTCCTCACGTCCGCGGCTGGCCCGGGACGGGACGACTCCCGCGGCGGCCAGCCACGAGCCACCCACGATCAGGGCCAGGCCCGCGATCGTCGCCGCGCTGATCGCCTCGCCCAGCAGAGTCGCTCCGTAGACGACGGCGAAACCTGGCGCCACGTACGAGACGATCATCGTCCGCGCGGGGCCGACCGTGCCGATCAGCAGGTAGAAGATCACGAAGGCGGCGCCCGTCCCGAACACGCCGAGCGCCGCCACGGCGGCGAGCGGTCCGAGGCCGGGCGCGCTCGCCGGCGCCGTGGCCACCGCGGGGATCAAGAGCAGAACGGCGCTCGCGGTCATCACCCACGCGACGACGCCGAGCGGCCGAGCATCCGAGAGCCGATGCTTGACCACGAAGCCCCCGACGGAATAGCCGACGCTGGCCAGCACGACCGCGAGACCGCCGAAGAGCGCCGCGGTCGAGCCGCCGAGGTCCAGTCCGAACAGCAGCACGACGCCGGCCAGGCCGATCGCCACGCCCAGGAGACGCAGCCCCTCCGAGCGCTCCTCGTGGTCGATCCGGATCGCCAGCAGCGCGGTGAAGATCGGCGTGGTGGCGACGAGGATCCCGGCGAGAGCCGACGTGATGTGCTGCTCACCCAGGGGGATGAGCAGGAACGGACCCGCCACCTGGACGGCGCCGACCAGGGCGATCACACCGAGCCGGCCCCGCAGCCCGCTCAGGGCGCCCTGGGCGGCAGCAATTGGCATCAGCACCGCCGCGGCGAGGGCGATCCTGGCGAAAGCGACCATTTCGGGCGACAGGTCGCGGAGCCCGATCTTGATGAGCATGTAGCTGGCTCCCCAAATCGAGGCGAGGAGCAACAGCCACAGCCATGAGCGACGGTCCACCCGTCGAGGCTAGCCGGGTGCCGGGGCTATCCGATCGACGCGGCCCCCATCGCTGGCCCGCCGCGATGGGGCTTCCGGTTCAGGCTCCGTTCCGCGAGGCCGGGCGCTCGACCACGCCCGAGTTGATGCCGCCGTAGACGAACGTCGGAACGACCGGCCACTGGCGCTTCCAGCTCGCCATCTCGGACGAGGGGAAGACGTTCAGGTAGCGCGGGTCGTTGCGGTTCGGATCGGCGAGCGCCTTCTCCTTGACCATCGAGTCGTACTGGTCGATCGAATCCTCGAGCGTGTTCGAGTTGAGGATCACCTCGCGACCGAAGAACTCGGCGGTCTTGCGGACTCCGGGGATCTTCGAGAGGTGCGGGTGCCAGGAGTCGGCGGCGACGCCGTTCTCCGAGGAGACCCAGACGCCGTCCTCGGTGTTGACGCAGAGCGAGTGGTTGCCGTCGGTGTGACCCGGCGTCCAGACGAGCGCCACGCCCTTGCCGAGCTCGACGTCGCCGTCCACCAGGACGACGTTGTCGGTGATCAGGTCCTTGACCCCGTCCTCGACGTACCAGGCCCACTGCATCGGGTGGAGCGACGCGAACGTGTCCCACTCCTTGCGCTGGGCGATCAGCTTGGCGTTCCGGAACAGCGGCGGGCGCGGCGCAGCCTCGTCCGGGATCGGCTCGGTGGTCCCGAGAACGAGCCTGCAGGTCCTGCACGTGCAGGTGGTCGAAGCTGACGTAGTCGACGTCCTCGGGCCGCAGCCCGACCTTCGCGAGCGCCTCGTCCGGGTGGTTCCAGATCGTCGCGAGAACCTTGTAGGAGAGGAACTCGCCCAGCTTCTCGATCTGCTGCGCGTAGTAGGGCGCCTCGACGGGGCCCTCCGGGACGGTCGGCTCGTAGGCGAGCGTCCGGAGCTGCCCGTCGAAGTCCTCGAACTGGACGACCTGAAGCCGGTTGATGATGTTGATGTAGGGGTTCGGCCCCTTCGCGGCCCCGCCGAAGGCGAACTTCAGCGGGTAGCCGGCGGACGCGATGTCGACGGTCCGAATACCGCGGATCCTGTTCTCGGGAGTCGCGAACCGGGCGCGGAACTCGGCGGCTGCCTCGCGAATCGCCGCGGGCCGATCGCCCCGGGGCCAGGTCTCGTTGGCGTCATCGAACTCGTGGAACGGCTTGAGCCCGATCTTCTCGATCTTGACCTTCGGAACCTCAGACGACAGCCATCGCGACGCACTCCTTCCGGGGGTTCGGCTACCCGGCCAACTCTAGAGAGTCGCGGCGCTACCGGCGTCGCCTTCGAGCCGGCGGGCTCGCACCCCGGCGGTCGAGGCTGGTAGGGCAGCGCCCCAACCGAAGCCGGGTCGACGCATCCGGTCCGGATTCCGGCGTAGATTGCGTTGACCGACGGTGATGCCCGTCATTGCCCTTGAACGGCCGGAACTCCCGACCACGCCCCGGGGCTCGCCGAGCTACTTCGCGCTGACCTCGGCGCGCTCTTCGGCGTCGTGGGCTTCCGGCTGCGCCTCGCCGGCCATGCCGGACCAGTGGGCCTCCGGCGAGGGCGGGACGTCGCGCAGGTACCACTCGGCGTCCAGCGCGCCCATGGTTCCCGTGCCCGCCGCGGTGACGGCCTGGCGGTAGGTGTGGTCCACCAGGTCGCCGACGGCGAACACGCCGGCCAGGTTGGTCCCGGTGGACCTGCCCTCGGTGATCACGTAGCCCTCGTCGTCGGTGTCCACCTGGCCGACCACGAGCTCCGACCGCGGCGTGTGGCCGATCGCGACGAATGCGCCGCCGACCTCGAGCTCCTCGGTCTCGCCGGTCTCGGCCTGGCGGAGGCGGATCTTGGCGAGCTTGCCGTCGTCGCCGGCGATGAACTCCTCCGGGACGTACGGGGTCTTGACCGTGATGTTGTCCCGGTCGCGGGCCCGCTCCTCCATGATCTTCGACGCGCGGAACTCGTCGCGGCGGTGCACGATCGTCAGATCGTCGGCGAACTTGGAGACGAAGATCGAGTCCTCCATCGCCGAGTCGCCGCCGCCGATCACGGCGACGTTCTCGCCCTTGAAGAAGGCGCCGTCGCAGACGCCGCAGGTCGAGACGCCCTTGCCGCCGAGCTCCAGCTCGCCGGGGATGCCGAGGCGCTTGGGCTCGGCGCCCATTGCCAGGATGATGCGAGCGGGCGCGGTACTCGTCGTCGCCCACCCAGACGGTCTGGATGCCGCCGTCTGAGAGCTCGATCCGGGTGGCGTCGTCGCTGATGAAGCGGGTGCCGAAGCGCTCCGCCTGGTCGCGGAACTTCTGCATCAGCTCGGGGCCCATGATCCCCTCGGGGAAGCCGGGGTAGTTCTCCACGTCGGTGGTGTTCTGGAGCTGGCCGCCCCACTGGAACCCCTCGATCACCAGGGGCTCGAGCTCGGCGCGGGCGGTGTAGGTCGCGGCCGTGTAGCCGGCGCACGCCCCGCCGACGATGATGACGTTCTCGACTCGGTCGTTGTTCACATTCACTCCGTCTTGGAAGCGGCTACCCCGTTACGGGGAAACCGTCGTAAACCATCATACTTTACTTTCTGAAGTAATGGCGGCCCCGCGCAGCGGCTCGGCCGCCCGCTCGGCGAACGGCGCGTGCGCGCGATCCTCGTCCCAGCGGGCCACCGTCCTGCGCAGCTGGAAGAAGGCGACGATGCCGGGCGGGATCGGCAGCCAGAACGCGGCCAGCCGGTAGGTCAGCACGGCCGCGAACACCTCGGCGCTCGGCAGGCCGAACAGCACGAACGTCCCGATCATCCCGGCGTCGACGGCGCCCACGCCTCCCGGCGCCAGCGGGAAACAGGTTCGCGACCATCCCGACGAAGAACCCCTGCACGACGACGCCGAGCGGGACGTGCACGTCGTAGGCGTGGAACGCGGCCCACAGGATCCCGATGTTGCAGGCCCAGAAGCCGATGGCGCCGACCACGGCGAGCCCGCCGCGGGACGGGTTGCGGACGAAGTCGATCGCCGTCCGGGTGCCGCTCGCCAGCGTCGCCGGCGCGCTCGCGAGCCGCTGCGCCAGCCGCTGGAAGCGATACCCCTGGGCGATATGCGTGAGCCGTCGCTCGATATCGTCCGGGATCAGCGCGATCAGCAGGAAGATGATCATCACGGCCCCGGCGATCGCCGCCGGCACGATCGTCAACCCCACCGGGGCCTCCCCGCTCAGGACGCCGGCCCGCAGGAGCACGCCGAAGACGACCAGCGCGACCATGTAGACCGCGTACAGGAGCGACGAGGAAGGCGACCATCCGGCACGCGGTCTGCCGCCGTTCCATACCCGCCTTCCGCAGCGCCCAGTAGGTGAGGACGATCCCACCGGCGCCGCCGGCCGAGAACAGTCGGGTGGCCGCCAGCCCCGCCATCGTGATCTGGTAGGACTCGCTCCATTCGAGGTTCGCCACTCGCTCGCCGACCACGCCACGGAAGAGCGCGACGTACGAGAAGAACATCGAGCACGTCGAAGACGAGCGCGACGACGAGCCAAGCCGGCGCTGCGTCGCCGAGCTGGCCGATGGCGCCCTTGATGCCGACGATCCTGGGCAGCAGGATGTAGATCGCGGCGAGGAGGAGAAGCACCACCACGACCGTCTGGAGGAGCCGCTTGGGCGAGGCGAAGAACGAAGGCTCGGTCTCCTCAGCCTCCTCAGTCAGATCCCGATCGACCACATCCTGGTCGTTCCCCATCGCCGTCTAATACTGGCAGGCGGTCCAGCCGTTGGTTTGGCCAACCGCCTGCGCGCGAGGGGCGCCGCGCAGGGCCGCTCAGCCGTTCGCGATCCGCTCCAGCCGCTGCGCCAGGCTGCTGACCCGGTCCGCGAGCGGGCGCGCCAGCGGCTCGCCCCGCCGCACGGCGACGACCACCGCGGAACCGACCAGAAGATCGATGAGGTAGTGCTCGCCCAGGTAGACGAGCGCGAAGCCGAGGGTGAGCGCGTAGGACCAGCCCGCCATCCCCGCCACCGGCCCCGACTCCGCAAGCAGGAGGGCCGCCAGCACGGAGGTCCCGAAGTGCAGGGAGGGCATCGCGGCCCACGGGTTGCCGCCGAGCGACGAATAGAGGGCCGGCCAGGCGCGGCCCCAGGTCCCCTCCCCCACCTCGACCATCACCCGCCGCAGCCGCGGGGGGACGCGACTGCCGCCACGATCTCCTCGCTCTCGCGGTCCTCGGAGCGGCGACCGAGATGTAGCCCTGCTCAGCGGCCCACCACGGAGGCGCGGTCGGAACCGCGAAGTAGATCGCGCAGCCGATGTCGAACGCGGCGCCCATCTGCCGAGCCGCGCGCGGGAACCGGCCCTGGTTGCGGAGCAGGATCCACGCCAGCGCCAGGTGCGGCTCGATGAACCAGGCCCAGTGGACCACGGCGAGCACACGGTCGAGCATGGTCACCTCTCCCGGTCGCGAGAACGCCCGCTGCAGCCGGACGTTCGGCAGCTCGCCGGCGCCGAGGACCCGGTCGACCGCGATCGGGTAGCGGACCCGGAGGCGCTTGCGGAGCCGGTCGGGCCGGTCGTATGGCAGCTCGTGGATGACCGTGAACGCCCACATCTGCATCGCGAACAGCGCTGCGTCCCGGCCCTTGGTGCGAGGGAACAGCACGGCCAGCGCGAACGGGCCGGCGGCGGTCGCCGCGACGGTGACCCCGGCGGGGATCCGCAGGCGACGCCGGGTCAGCGGAACCACGAACGCGGCCGCGAAGGCCGCCGCCGCGGCCGCCCGGACCACGGGCCTAAGCGTTGGCCGTCGGCGGCGAGGGATCCCGATGCGCAAGGCGCGGCGAGTGTATAGGTGGCCTGCGCCCGATCGCCGCCGCGCTAGCGGGAGACGACGAACGTCCGGGCGACGGCTGGGCCGGGTGTCCCGGTCCCGCCGATGCCCCTGACCTGGAACCTGTGCGTGCCGTTCGGCAGCGGGGCCGAGGGGGTATCGGAGTTCGCCCCCGAGCACCGCGCGAACGATCCGTTGTCAAAGCGGCACTGGAAGCGCACGGCGTACCGGGCGTCGAAGCCGAAGCTCGGCCTGGGGCCGGATACAGAACCCTGCCTAGGGCCCGAGGTGATCCGCGGAACCGCGGGGACGGTGTGGACCGCGAACGTGAACACGGCCGGAGTCCGATCGCCGTTGCCGGCTCGGTCGATGGCGGCGACGCGGAACGTGTGGCTGCCGTCGGGCAGGTTGCGGTACGAGATCGGAGAGCGGCAAAGGCGATACCGCGCCCGGTCGATGCGGCATGCGAAGCGGACGCCGGCCTCGTTGCTCCGGAACGCGAACCGGGCAGAGTCCACGAGGGTCGTGGTGCCCGGGTGCGCGCCGATGGACGTGTTCGGCGGCGTGGTGTCGATCGTCCAAGTGCGGCTCGTCCTCGGTCCGACGAGTCCCAGGGCGTCGACGGCCCGCACCGTGAAGGTGTGCTGACCCGGCTTGAGGTTGGCGTAGGAGCGGCCGGACCGGTCGCAGACCGCCGGGGCCGAGCCGTCAAGCGTGCACCAATAGGTGGTCGCACCCTTGGCGGAGTACGTGAAGGTGGCACTCTGAGCGCTGGTCCACCGATTGGGCGCGCTCTGGATGCTCGGCGCCGGCGGCGGCGTGTCCAGCGCGTGGGCGTGCCGAGGATCGAGCGGATAGTCCTCGGCGGCGTCGGGGACGCCGTCGCCGTCGGAGTCGGGGGCCTGCCGGAAGCAGATGTGCACGACGGCCCGCGGCGCGGGAACGGACCTGTATCCGAGATAGGCCCTGGCCACGGCGCGGTACGCCTGCGCGGTCAGGCCGAGCCGGAAGGTCTGCGCGTCAACCATCCCGTACCACGCCGATGTGTTGCTGGCATCGCCCTGGGGGGTCACCCAGGACCGCGCGAGCAGGCCGTCGACACCGCAGTCGCTGCGCGCCAGCCGGTCCGCGACCCGCCGGTAGAAGGCCGCCCTGTCGGGCTCGGACATCGCCCCCGGGCCGCTCACATACCAGCCGAACCCCAGGTCGATCGGCGCGGAGGGGTTGCCGGTGCCGTCGAGCTCGGAGCGGAGGTTGGCGACGACGTTCTCCACGGCGGGGTCGGTCCGTGACGTGGAGGCGAGCACGTACGCGCCGTCGATGTGCCGCGCAAGGCCCGGACGGGCCGTGACCATGCCGCGAATGAAGGTGGAGTAGCTCATGCCGCCCTGGTCGAGGCTCACCAGAGCGCGGGCGCGCGGATCGACCTGCCGGAGCGCCGACCGGGCCTGGGCGTAGGCGGACGCGTACTCCGCCGGGGATGCCGAGCGGTCCCACCAGCTCTGGCTGAGGTTGCCGCGGTCCCAGATCTCGTAGTCGCGCACGGCGAGCTGCGACGAGTCGAGCTGGTGGTTTCGCTGCCAGAACGTCCCGCCGCGGCCGTAGCGCTGGGCGAAGGCCCGCAGGAAGGCGGCGAACGCCCCCTGGGTATCGGACGGGGAGCTCGGGTTGGCCCAGCCGGGCGCATCTCTGAACGTCGGCAGGACCCGTACGCCGCGAAGCCCGAGGCGCAGGAAGCGGCCGTCCATGTCGGACCAGATCGCATCTGAGCTCAGATCGGTGTTCTGCGTCGGCTGAATCTGCGCCCAGTCGACGGTCTCGCGCGAGGTGCGGATCTGTCCCCGCTGCATCGAGTCGGCCTGCGCCCGGCGACTCCTGATGTCGTTGAAAGAGCTCCCCGAGATCGCGCCGAAGAACGTCGGCTCGACGCGCGGCGGATGGGTCGGAGGTTGCGGCGGCGGCGGGTCGCCGGACGGCTCGCCCGAGCCGCTGTGACGGGTGGGATCGAGGGGATAGTCGTCGTTCTGGTCCGGCGTTCCGTCGCCGTCCTGGTCCGGGAGCGGCCGGTTGCAGACCGGGATCGTCTTCCGAGGGGCGGGCGCGGCGCCGGTGCCCTCGAACAGATGGACCTGATGCGAGTAGGCCTGGCCGGTCTCATACGGGGACCCATCGGTCGGGCTGGCGATCCCCCACCAGTTCTCCGGATTCGCCGGGTCCTGCTGGGCGGTGACCCACGCATGGGGGGCGACCCCGATCACGTCGCAGTTGAGGCGCGGGGCCTGGTTCATGAAGTCGGTCTCGAACTGCGCGCGCAGGTCCTCCGGTACCGAGCCCGGGCCGCCCTGCGTGTGCCAGCCGAACTCGGTCACCAGGATCGCTGCCGAGCCGAGCCCGGCCGCCGCCATCTTGCTCCGCAGCCACCCGATCAGCGAGACGTCGCCGTCGGGATCCTGGTCGTACAGGTGGATGGCGACGGCGTCGACCTTGCCTGGCAGGCTCGGCACCGCCCGGGTCATACGGCCGAGGAACTCCCCCACGGCCATGCCGCTGAGGCTGTTGTCGCCGTTGTAGGTGTCGCCCTTCAACGCGACCAGGCCGCCGATCGAGACCAAGACCCCGGGGTCCACAGCATGCGCCGCGTCGGCGGCCGCGGCGACCATCTGCGCGTAGCGCTCGGGGTCGGGCCCGGGGCACGCGAACGGGTACCAGTTCGGCTCGTTCCACAGCTCGACCCGCTCCACCGGGTGGTACGGCACGGTCGGATTCGCGGCCCAGAACGTACCGCCGTGTCCATAGCGCGCGAGGTAGGCGCCGACGAAGGCGCCGTAATCGGCGGCGCCCGATGCGCTGGTCATGCCGTTGCGACCGCACTTCGTCGGCGTCGCGAGCGCCTCCGCCGACTCCGCCCACGCGGGGGTCCGGCGGATGATGGGCTGGAGCGTCAGGCCGTTCTCGGCGATTCGCTTGATCTGCGAGTCGAAGGTCCCCCACCTGTAGGTGTGATTTCCGGCGATCGGGGGCGTGGGCTCCGCGTTCGGCCACGGGACGGCGTCCCGCACCCACCCCGCGCCCGTGTCGTGGATGTGGGAGAGATACGAGTTGAGCAATGCGTCCTGTCCCTTCTGGTTCATGAGGTAGAAGTTCGGCGAGCTGACGCCGAAGAAGTCGCTCGACTCGCGCGGGACGAACGCGGCTGCCGGGGACACGGCCACGAAAGCGATCACGGCCGTGATCGCGACCACGATGCCTCCGAGCGTCTTGCGAACCATCCCGCACCTAGTCTCGGCGGCTCCGCGTCGCCTGCCCATCCCCCGATCGACGGCTTTTGAGGATCGTCCTGGGATCCCCCGATCGACGGTCGGCGCCTCCCCCGATCGGCGGTGTCGGCGCGCCGATCGGATGACGGGCATCAGCGGGACTTCTGGAGGGACCGACCGGCAGTCGCGGAGCGCCGCCTTCATGCCGTCAACCACCTCCGGGCTAGCCGCCGTTCCTGGCGCTGGTACAGGTCCTCAGGCCAGGCTAGAGCGCTTTCCGAGCGTGTGCGCCGTCAGCCCGGCCTCGGGGACGCGGGGCTCTCCCCCGCCCCGCGATTAGAATGCTCGCGCCTTGGCGCCCCGGAAGACCGTCCGCCGTCTCGTGCTCTCCCTAGCGCTCGCCGCAGGCGCGCTGGCGCTCGCTGCCGCGCCCGCGGGCGCGAGCGTCCTCGGGCCGCGCGCCGGGCACTCGCCGAACGCGGACGACATCCGCACGGCCTATTGGGTGGCGATCATCGTCGCGGCCCTGCTGGTCGTGGTGGTGCACGCGTTCCTGATCGCGGCGGTGGTCCGCTATCGCGCCCGCCGCGGCCGCTCCCCGCAGCGCTTCACCGCCGGCGCAAGGGCATTCGTCCGGCCCGGTGGTCCCGCTGATCGCAGTCGTCGTGGGCCTGTTCGTCTTCGGCATCGTGATGATGAGCAAGGCGCGAGACGTACAGGCGACCGGCTCGGAGGGCCTCAACGCCGACGCCGACCTCCTCGCCCAGGTGAACGGCCTGAGCATCCCGCCCGACCTCGCACCCGCTCAACATCAACGTGATCGGGCAGCGCTGGCTGTGGCGCTTCGAGTATCCGGGCGGCCGGCTCCCGGCGACCGGATCTTCTCCTACAGCGAGCTGACCGTTCCGGTCGACACCACGGTCCTGCTCCACCTGACGTCGAGTGACGTCACCCACCGCTGGTTCATCCCGGCGCTGGGCGGCCAGATCGACGCCATCCCCGGCCAGGACGCGACGACGTGGTTCCGCGCCGACCGGGTCGGCACCTACCACGGGCAGTCCACCTCGTTCTCCGGCAGCGGCTTCACGGCGATGCGCGGATGGGTCCACGTGGTCACGCCGCAGGAGTACCAGCAGTTCATCGCCCGCAAGCGCGCCGGCCTGGCCAGGGCGCAGCAGGACGTGGTTAAGGCGCTCGGCGAATCCTCGGCGACGGGAGGGCGCGCCATGAGCCCTGCCGTGGGAACAGCCCGCCCCGAGGTCGTGACCGAGGAGCTGCCGCGCCGGCGCCAAAGCTGGATCGAGCGCGCCACGAGCGCCGACCACAAGTCCGTCGGGACCATGTACATCGGCGCGTCGCTCGCCTTCCTGGTCGCGGCGGCGGCTCAGCTCGTCGCCATGCGTGCGCAGCTGATCGTCCCGGAGAACACCCTGACCAATCCCGAGATCTTCAACCGCATCCTGTCGACGTTCGCGGTCACCAGCGTGATCCTGTTCGCGATCCCGCTGGCGCTCGGGTTGTTCTCCTACATCTCCCCGCTCCAGGTCGGTGCTCGCGGCGTCGCCTTCCCGCGGCTCAACCTGCTTTCCTTCTGGCTCTTCGTCTCGGGCGGCTTTGTGATCTTCGGCAGCTATCTGTGGCGCCCGTCCGAGGCCGGGTTCGCGGGGCTGCCTCCGCTCTCCGAGCCCCTGTACTCCAACACCCACGGAGTGGATGCCTGGATCGTCGGCACCTTCCTCGCCCTGCTCGGCTTCGTGTGCTTCGGGGTGAACCTGGTGGTGACCCTGCGCAACATGCGCGCGCCCGGCATGGCCTGGCGCCGGGTCCCCGTGTTCACGTGGGCGGCGAACCTCTGCGGATACCTGGTGATCGTGTGCGGCTCGGTGATGCTCGCCGCGCTCACCATGCTGTTCATCGACCGCAACTTCGGCGGCGTCTTCTTCGACCCCGGGTATGCGGGCGCGCCGATCCTCTACGAGCACTTCGCATGGTTCTTCTTCACCGGCGCGTTCGCGTTCGTCGTCGTCTTCGCCGCCGGGGTGATCTCGGACGTGCTGCCCACGTTCGCCCGCAAGCCGCTCTTCAGCCACCGCGGCGCAATGGCGTGCCTGCTCGCGATCACGATCCTCGCCCCGCTCGGGTGGATGCGCAACATGTACACGACGCCGATCCCGACCGCGTTCCTCGTCGGAGCGATGCTGCTCGCGATCGCCCTGACGGTCCCGATCGGCCTCCTGATCTACAACTGGATCGCGACGATCTGGGGCGGCACGCTGCGCACGAGGGCCGCGCCGCTGTACGCGCTTGCGGCCATCAGCGCGATGACCATCGGCCTCGCCGGCGACCTCGCGTGGTCGCTGATCCCGGTCGGCTGGCAGATCGAGCACACGACCGCGGCCCAGGCGGCGACCTTCGCCGTCCTCGTCGGCGGCGCAGTGCTCGGTGGGTTCGCCGCGCTCCACTACTGGTTCCCGAAGATCACCGGCCGCCTGCTCGGCGAGGGGCTCGGGAAGGCCGCCCTGGTGGCCATTCTGGTCGGCCTGTACGCCTTCGCCGCGGGCTCCTTCCTCGCCGGCGTGAAGGGCCAACCGACCGACGTCTACAAGTTCTTCTCGGGCGAGGGCCTCGACGGCCCCAACCTGATGGCGTCGATCGGCGCCTTGGTGATGGTCGTCGGCGTGCTGGTCGAGCTCGGCAACGCGGCCCACAGCTGGGGCCGGGGCGTGGCGGTGGGCCACGATCCCTGGGCCGCCTCCTCCCTCGAGTGGTTCGCCTCCTCCCCGCCTCCGATTCACAACTTCGACGTCGTGCCGGACGTCCGCAGCGCGGAGCCCCTGTACGACATCCGCCGGGCGATCCGCGACCGCACGGACTCCTGGCGGCCCCCAACCCCTGCGCGGCCCGCGGCTCCACCGCCGGAGCCGGAGCCGGAGGCGGAGCCCGTCGGACAGGGCGACAGCGGGGACGCTCAGGGCGGCGCCCCAGTAGCCTGAGAGCCAATGCGTAGCGCCCCTCGTGGCGAAGCGAACAATCACCTCCGCCGCTTCCGCCGCCTACTGACCGCCACCATCGTCGCGACGTTCGCGCTGATCGTCATCGGCGGGATCGTCCGCGTCAGCGACTCCGGCCTCGGGTGCGGAGCGGCTGGCAGTGGCACCGAGGGATGGCCCCTGTGCGGCGGCCGGGTGCTGCCCTTCCTCCAGCAGCATCAGATCATCGAGTTCAGCCACCGTGTCGCCGCGACGGTGATCGTCATCCTGATCGCGGTGCTCGCGTACATGGCCTTCAGGTACCTGCGCGAGCGCCGCTGGCTCGTGCGGGGCGTCGTCGCCGCGGGCATCCTGGTCATCGCGCAGGCGATCCTCGGCGGCCTCACGGTCGAGCACGGATTGCACACCGCCTTCGTCGCCGCCCATCTGGGGATGGCGATGCTTCTCCTCGGGCTCCTGATCACCCTGCGCCGGCTCGCCTCCGAGCGCGAGCGGGCGGCACCGCTCGATATCTCACGGGCCCTCCGGTGGACCGCCGCGATCGCCGTCGTCCTGCTGTTCTTGACGATCATCGCCGGCGGCACGATCGCGGGCACCGAGGAGGAGGGGACGCCGGGCCAGCCGGTGATCGGCGCCCACCTCGCGTGCGGCACGGAGTTCCCGACCTGCCTCGGCAAGTTCATGCCGTTCTCCTACGGCAGGCTCGTCGACATCCAGCTCACCCACCGCCTGTTGATGTACCTGACCTCGATCGCCGTCCTGGCGATGACGATCATCGCGGTGCGGCGCCGGGTGGTCATGCCACCGGACGGCAACCGGGCGTTCCTGCTGATTCCCCTGCTCCTCGTCTGCCAGATCCTGCTCGGCGCGATCAACGTCTGGGAGGGCAAGCACGCGTGGCTCGTCGTGTCGCACCTGACGCTCGCGACCATCCTCTGGGGCACCGTCGTCTACGCCGCCACGACCCTCGTGCGCGTGCCCGAGCCCTTGGGGGCGCCGCGTCCCGAGGGCTCGGCCCGCGAGGCCGAGACCCAGGCGGCGGCCGCCTGACCATGGAGAGCACCACCAACACCACCGAGCTCGTCGGCCCCCCCGCCGTGGAGGGAGCCGCGGCCGAAGGCGCGGGCCTGCCGCTCGCCGGGGCGGGCCCGGAGCGACGCGCCCGCGACGTCTTCCGCGACTACCTCGCGCTCACGAAGCCGCGCATCATCGTCCTCCTGCTGATCACCACCGTGACGACGATGTTCGTCGCGGACCCGTCCGGGCCGGGCCTGGCGGTGATCCTCTGGACGATGCTGGGCGGCTACCTGGCCGCCGGCGGGGCCGGCGCGATCAACCACTTCGTGGACCGCGACCGGGACGCCCGCATGGCGCGCACCTGCGACCGTCCCCTGGTCACGGGGCGGATCGAGCCGCGGAACGGGCTCATGTTCGGGATCGGCCTCGCGATCGCCTCGGTCCTCGTGCTCGCACTGGCCGTCAACCCGGTCGCCGCCCTGCTCGCCCTCAGCGGATTGCTCGGCTACGTGTTCGTCTACACGCTCTGGCTGAAGCCGCTGACGCCGCAGAACATCGTCATCGGCGGCGCCGCCGGGGCGGTGCCGCCGCTGGTCGGCTGGGCCGCCGCCACCGGCGGGCTGACGGTCGACGCGCTTTACCCCTTCGCGATCGTCTTCCTCTGGACCCCGCCCCACTTCTGGGCGCTCGCCCTGCTCGTCAAGGACGACTACGCCGCGACCGGGGTGCCAATGCTTCCCGTCGCCCGCGGCGACGCCGCGACCCGGCGCCAGATCCTCGTCTACAGCATCGCCCTCGTCGCGTTCACGGTGCTGCCGTACCTCACCGGCCTGTTCAGCTGGCCTTACCTGGTGGCGGCGCTGGCGTTCGGCGCGGGCTTCATCGGCCTGAGTGCAGACCTCGTCGTACGGCCGTCACGGGCCGCGGCGGTCCGCCTCCACCTCGCCTCGCTCGCCTACCTGGCGCTGCTGTTCTGCGCCATGGCGATGGACCGCATCCTGCTGGGCTGAAGCGGATCAGCCCGAACCGGGCGATGCCACCACGTCGCGGACCTGATGTAGGTTTGGCGCGATGGCGTACCCACATGCGGCCACGAACTTCAGGTACCGGTCGGGCCCGGACATCATGGGCGTCGGCATGCTCGTGTTCGCGGGGAGCATGGTGGGGCTGCTCGGCCTCCTGAATCTCTTCTACGCGATCTCCGTGCTCGCCGGGTCGCACATCTTCATCACCCACGCCGCCTGGCTCATCGGTGACGCCCACCCCGCGGGCTGGATCATGCTGATCATGGCGCTGATCCAGCTGACCGCGCCGGTCTCGATCTTCCTCGGCGGGCGATACGGGCAGTGGGTCGGGATCATCTCGGCGGCCGGCAACATCGCCGCGCAGGTCGCCTTCCTCTCCCACGTGCCGGCCATCGCGATCATCCTGATCCTGATCGACATCGGCGTGATCCACGCGCTGCTCGTCTACGGCGGCGGCGGCCTGCGGCCACTCGTGTACCGGTAGAGGCCTCGCACCTTCAGCAATTGATTCGATACTCGAGAAAGGAGTGCCCGTGAGCCCTGACGAGCTCGAAGAGATGGGCCCGATCGACTTCCTGGTCATCGCCTGGCCGGATCCCAAGCCGAACGGCGAGATAGCCCCCCTTGTGGTCGACCTGGTCGACCGCGGGATCATTCGCATTCTCGACCTCGCGTTCGTGGTCAAGGGCGACGACGGTTCCGTAGCAGGCGTGGAGCTATCCGACCTTGGCGAGCAGGTCGCGGAGTTGAAGGCCTTCGAGGGCGCGTCGTCGGGCCTCTTGTCCGACGACGATCTGGAGGAGGCCGGCGCCGCGCTCGAGCCTGGCTCGGCCGCCGGGATCCTCGTCTTCGAGAATCGCTGGGCGGCCCCGTTCGCCATGGCGGTGCGCCGCTCCGGCGGCCAGCTCGTCGCAAACGGCCGCATCCCGGTACAGGCCATCCTCGCCGCGCTCGATGCGGCCGAGGAGGCCGAGTCCGCCACCACGACCACCTGACCGGAAAGGAGCCAGATCATGCCTGGATTGCTCAGAGGAGTGGCCCGGACGGCCGTCATCGCCGGGACGGCCACCGGCGTCAGCAACCGCGTATCGCGCCGGCAGGCGTCGCGCTGGGCGCAGCAGGAGCCTCAGCAGGAGAACGCCGAGCAGCCGCAAGAGGCTGCTCCGGCCGCCGCCCCCGACCCGATCGCCCAGCTCAAGGAGCTCGGCGAGCTGCGCGACAACGGCGTGCTGACCGAGGAGGAGTTCCAGGCCCAGAAGGCGAAGGTGCTCGCAGCCTGAGCCGGGCGCCGGCATGACCGACACGGCTGCCCCTCCCCCGGAGGAGTCCGCCCCGGACCCGACGGAGACGATGCTGAGCCGCGAGTTCCTCGGCCTGCTCGCGCTCTCGGCGCTGATCGGTGCCGTCGCGTCGGTCGTCGCCTGGGGCTTCCTCGAGCTGATCGCCCACCTGGAGACGTGGGTCTACAGCGACCTCCCAAACGGCCTGGGATTCGACAGCACCCCGCTCTGGTGGTCGGTTCCGGTGCTCGCGATCGCCGGCGTGATCGTCGCCTTCGCGATTGCCCGCCTGCCCGGAAACGGCGGCCACGTCCCCGCGGACGGGCTGAACGCTGCGCCCACGGGACCCAACATGCTCCCGGGCGTCGTGCTCGCAGGCGTGGCCTCCATCGCCCTCGGCGCCGTCGTCGGCCCGGAGGCCCCGCTGATCGCGATTGGCGGCGGCCTTGGGATTCTGAGCATCCGCCTCCTCAGGCCCGACGCGCCTCCGCAGGCGACCGAGGTCGTCGGGGCCGCGGCGACGTTCGCGGCGGTGGCGTTTCTCTTCGGGTCTCCGCTGATCGCCGCGCTGATCCTGATCGAGGCGGCGGGCCTCGGCGGCTCGAAGTTGAAGATTGTCCTCGTCCCAGGCCTCCTCGCATCCGGGATTGGCTCGCTGGTCTGGATCGGGATGGGCTCCTGGACCGGGCTCAGCACCACCGCGATCTCGATCTCGGCCCTGAAGCTGCCGCCGTTCGACCGCCCGGACGCCGCCGACTTCGGCTGGACGATCGTTCTGGCCGTCGCGGTGGCGGTGGTGACCTTCCTGATCTTCCGGATCGCGCGCGGCACGCATCGTCTCGCAGTCCCGCGGCCGTTCCTGGTGACTCCGCTCGCCGGGATGGCGGTGGCGGGCCTGGCGATCGCCTTCTCTCAGGCCGCGGACAAGAGCGTCAGCGACGTCCTGTTCTCGGGCGAGAACTCCATCAACTCGCTCGTGGCCAGCCCCGGCGACTGGTCGCTCTCCGCCCTTGCGCTTCTGCTCGCCTTCAAGGGCCTCGCGTACGGTCTTTCCCTCGGAACCTTTCGCGGCGGACCGACGTTCCCCGCGATGCTGCTGGGCGCTGCCGGGGGCATGATGGCCGCTCAGCTCCCCGGTTTCGCGCTCACGCCGGCCGTCGCCGTCGGCATCGGAGCCTCGGTCGCCTCCGTCCTGCGGCTGCCCCTTTCGGCCGTGGTCCTCGGCTTGGTCCTGACGTTGCCGGCCGGCCCGGGCGCCAGCCCGCTGATCATCGTCGGGTCCCTGGTCGCCTATCTAACCTCGCTGGCCCTTTCGGCACGAGCTGACGCGCCCGCGCCCACCTCCTAGTCGGCCCCCGCGCGCAGACGGGCGACGTCGGCCCGCAGGGCATCGAGCTTGGCGGTCACGTCGTCGAGCCTCTTCGCGATCGGATCCTCGCCATCCATCATGTCCCTCTGTCGCTGGGCGACGAAGGCGCTGGTGATCGCGCCGGTGACGACCGCGAACAGTGAGAGCCCCCCGAGCATCAGAAAGGTGGCGATCACCTTCCCGGCAGTGCTTCCCGGCACCACGTCTCCGTACCCGACCGTCGTCACCGTCTGGATCGCCCACCACATGCCGAGCCAGACGTTGTCGAACGTGCCCGGGTCGACGAGGCGCTCGACGACACCGAAGACCACCACCCCGATCGACCACGCCGCCACGATTACGTAGGCGGCGTAGCGCGGGCGCAGGCCCTTTCTCTGAATGCGCCGGTCGAGCCGCTGGCCGAGTTTTCCGGGCCCCTGGTTCATCCAGGCGGTGTTCGTCGCTCCGCCGGGCACTCCTGCGACGATCGGGGGACCATGAAGAGCGACGACGCGCGGATCGCCGGACAGGGCACGCTGGAGCGCGCCGACGGAGGCGGGCCGTTCACGAGCCGGCTCGTCTGGGGGCTCCCAGCGGGCGGCCAGGCGACGTGGGAGTCGAGGCTGGCCCGTAGGCGCGGCGCGATCGCCGTCCGTAGCGAGCCCGGCGCGGCGCCAGCCACCGTTCAGGCGCCGCCCGAGATCGCCACCCGCATGCGGCGCGTGAACCTGGTCGCCGCGGGCGCCTTCGTCGTGGGTGGCTCGCTGTTCGCCCTCGGGGCGGCGATCGCCCAGCTCGGCTCGGGCAACGCAACCGCCTCGGCCTCGATCTACTTCGCCGGCGGCACCTTCTTCAGCACCGGCGGATACGCCTCGCTCCTCGGGGCGATCAACGCTCCCTGCGGCGTGAGCGCGGACGGCACGCCGGTCGCGGACCCCTGGCGTTGGTGGTCGTACGAGCCGCAGCGGATCGACTGGCTGAGCACGTTCGTGCTGTTCGCGGGCACCCTGGCCTTCGGCGTGAGCCTGACTACCGCGTTTCTCAGGGGCCTGACGACGCACCAGGTGAATCGCCTGATCTGGTCGCCCGAGATGATCGGGTGCATCCTGTTCCTGATCTCGGGCCATCTCGCCATGGGCGAGATCTGCCACCGCCTTCGCCCCTGCCTCCGCCGCCGAGACCTTGGCTGGGCGATCGTCGCGATCAACCAGGCAGGCTCGATCCTGTTCATGGTCTCGGCGCTGGCGGCGTTCACGAGGCCGGTGACCGGGAGCGTGGTCAACGTGGACGTCGCCAACTGGGGGACGCTCACCGGCGCGGTGTGCTTTGCGATCGGCGGCGTCATGCAGGCGTTCGACACACCGACCCGAGCACCATCAGGAACTGGGCCGCGGCCCGTACGAGGAGGATCGGGCGCTTAGACATCCGGTGAGCCGGGCTTCCTGCACCGCGCGGTCATCGGGCGAACCGTATCCGTGATAGAACGCCGCAGATGGATCGCAGACTCGCTCAACGAAACCTGATCTCCGGGCTCCTCGTCGGCGGCCTCGCCCTGCTCGCGTTCGGGTTCGCGTTCTTCTTCGCCGCCCTCTACATCACTCAATGAGAGACGGACGCCGCGTCCCACAGCCGTCGGAGCTCGTCTACACGCCCAACCCGAGCTGGGCGCCGGTCATTGCCGGCGCCGGCATCGCGGTCGTCGCGATCGGCCTGTTCGCGGGCTTTGTCTATGCCATCGTCGGCGGCGTGATCGCCCTGGCCGCCCTGTGGGGATGGATCCGCAGCGCCGGCAGGGACATCGGGCGGCTCCCGCGCCGGCAGCGCCCGAGCACGTCCGTGCTGCCCGCGGTGCCGCTGCGCCGCGGCGAGTCGGACTCGTAGAGCCGCGCGGCTAGGAGGCGGTCGCCTCGGCCTCGGCCTGCGGCGAGGTCATCGCCGAGGTCGCGCCCTCGGAGGTCCAGACGCGCACGATGTCGCGCATCGAGAGCACACCGATCAGCTCGCCTCCCTCCACCACGACGAGGTGGCGGATGTGGCGCTGCGACATCTCCATGGCGGCGCGCTCGAGGCTCCAATCCGGCGCGGCGGCGATCAGGGTGTCGCTCATGTGGTCGGCCACGCACTCGGCGTCGGGATCCTGCCCTCGCCCGAGCGAGGTGAGGATGTCGCGCTCGCTGATGATCCGCGGGCCCGGGTATTCATCGTCGATGACGACCGCAGCGCCGATGCCCTTCTCGGTCATTCGCGTCGCGGCATCGCGCAGGGTGTGCCCGGGGCCGAGCGTCAGCACCACCTTCGACATGCCTTCCCGAACTTCCATCCAGCGCCTCCCCAGGGGCGAATGTGCCTATTGACTCAACCCTACCGAAACCCGCATGCCGACCGCCATGCCCGACCGGTCAGCGGACCCCGTCGATAGGATCCCGGCCCTCGTGTCTCCACCCAAGCTCACCCCGACGGGAGGCGGCTTTCTGGCGCTCGCCTTCGCCGTCGCAGCGATACCCCTCCTCTCCGGCTGCGGCGTCTCTACCCAGGGGGACTTCAACCGCGGCAAGCAGCTCTTCGCGGCCAAGTGCTCGACCTGTCACGCGCTGCGCGACGCGGGCAGCACATCCGCCATAGGCCCGAACCTCGACGCGGCCTTCGGCCAGGCACGCGCCGCGGGGATGGACCCGCAGACGATCGCCGGAGTCGTCAAGGCCCAGGTCGACAATCCGCGGCCGTCGACGACCAACCCGTCGGTCTCGATGCCGGCCGGGCTCCTGAGCGGCACCGATCTCGACGACGTGGCCAGCTACATCGGCGAGGTCGCCGGCAATTCCAAGTTCAAGGGCCCCCAGCTGCCGAACCTGCCGGGCGCGCTGGTGTTCTCGCAGAACAACTGCGCGGGTTGTCACACCATGCAGGCCGCCGGCGCGTCGGGAACCGTCGGGCCGAGCCTCGACGACGTGATTGGGAAAGTGTTTCTGAAGGGCAAGGACAACCTGAAGACCGCGGCCGGGATCAAGCAGGCGATCACCGACCCCAACAAGACGATCGCGCCGGGCTATCCGCAGAACGTGATGCCGCAGACGTTCGGCCAGGACATCAACTCGCAGGATCTGAACAACCTGGTCAAGTTCCTCCAGCAGTGCTCAGGCAAGGGCGCCAGCACCAAGCCCTGCCAGCCGGCGACGAGCGGCAAGAAGTAGCGCTCCGCCGGGGCGGCGTCAGGCCGCGGACGTCGCCTCGCGGGCCTCGGCCTCCAGGTCCACCACGACGTGCGTGACCGGCAACGGCACGTCTCGGCGCGCTCGTGTCACGACGCCGCGCTCGAGCCAGCGCGACTTGTCGGGCGGATGCGTCGAGATCACGACCTCGTCGGCGGGGAAGTCGCGCAGAGCATCCTCGAGCGAGGCGTTGGGCTCGTGATGATCGCCCACGTGGCCCCGCGCCTCCAGCCCGGCTGCCGCCATCGCCGCCAGGGAGGCGTCGAGTCGCTCGCGTGCCTCGTCGAGGGCGCCGTCGACGTCCGACGACCAATGCTCGAGCGGCGAGCTGGTGAGCGCCGGGACGACCACGAGGATCTCACTCTTGCGGCCCTTGCATCGGTTCTCGATCTCGGCGAGGAGCGCCCGCCCGCCCACCGTCTCGTTGGCGAGGACCAGAACCCGGTATACGGGGTCGTCGCGACGGGTGACCTCCGCCTGGTGCGGGATCGAGCCCTGCGCCCCGCGCAACAGGAAGCCGATCCCGAGCCCGACCTCGAGCGCCAGCAGTGCGGCGCCGATCGCCGGCCGGGTGAGCAAGGTGAGGGCGATCACCGCGCCCAGCGCGATGGCGATGATCACCACGGCGCGAAAGACGTCTCGCTCGGATCGAAGCGGATTGTGCATCTCTCGCCCC
>CAWHJT010000008.1:0-188281 GCA_963829735.1 uncultured Actinomycetes bacterium | reverse complement strand
ACCGGGCGGAGTCTAGACACCGCGCAACGCCACCGGCCAATCTCCGCGATCGCTGCGAATAGGCTGCACGGATGCCGGCGCCGGAAGGGCACCCTCCACCGCTGAACGCCAGGTTCTTCGTAGGCCCCCAGGGCTGGCCCTACCTGCTCGTGCCGTTCATTCCGGTCGCGGTCGTGCTCGATATAGCGAACGCGAGCGACGCCCTGGTCTTCGCCTGTTCGGCGCTGGGAATCATCCCCACCGCTGCGTTGATGGGTCGCGCGACGGAGGAGCTGGCGGCGCGCTCTGGCCCCGGGATCGGAGGGCTTTTGAACGTTACGTTCGGCAACGCCCCCGAGCTGATCATCGCCCTGTTCGCGCTCGGTCACGGTCTGCACGAGGTCGTGAAGGCGTCGCTGATCGGGTCGATCCTCGGAAACATCCTGCTGGTGATGGGCGCCTCGATGCTCGTGGGCGGCCTGGGCCGCCGCGAGCAGAGGTTCAATCCGGCCGCGGTTTCCGCACAGACCACCATGCTGCTCCTCGCAGCCGTCGCCATGGTGATGCCCGCGGTATTTCAGCTCGTCCACGGTGACGGCCTGCCCCGGGTGGGCGTCGAGATCGTCTCCTTCGGATCGACGATCGAGCTGCTGTCGGGGCTCGTGGCCGGGGTCCTGATCGTCACCTACGTTGCGGGTCTCGTCTTCTCGCTGAAGACCCATCGTGACCTCTTCAACCCGGACTACGAGGACGAGGGCACCTGGGGCTGGTCAACCCGGCGGTCGGTCGTCATGCTCGCGATCGCGGGCGTGGCTGTCGGCGTCATGTCGGAGATTCTCGTGGGATCGATCAGCTCCGCGTCGCATTCGCTGGGCCTGAGCGAGTTCTTCATCGGCGTGATCGTCGTCGCGATCGTCGGCAACGCGGCTGAGCACTGGGTTGCTGTCCTCGTCGCCCGCAAGGACAAGATGGACCTCTCGGTCAACATCGCCATCGGCTCAAGCGCCCAGGTCGCTCTGTTCGTGACCCCGGTTCTGGTCCTCGCCGGATACTTCATCGGCCCGTCCCCGCTGCCGCTCGTCTTCAACGGGTACGAGCTCGCGGCGCTGCTCCTCGCCGTCTGGATCGCCGCATACGTGAGCCAGGAGGGCCGCTCCACCTGGTTCGAGGGTCTTCAGCTGCTGGCGGTGTACGTCGTGATGGCGGTCGTCTTCGCTTTCGCGTGACCGGGCCGGCGCTGAGGCACCCGTGCTAAGCCTGGTGTCGCCTGGCGGCGTTGGCCGTCAGTCGGCCGGCCAGAAGTCCGTTGCGGTCGTCTCGGTCTCGGCCTCGTCGGCCATGGCCTTGGGCGAGACGATGATCAGCTCGGCCTCGTCGGGGCCGTCGTTGTGGACGGAGCGGAAGGCGTCAGTGCCCACGCGGACCGCGGTGCCCGGGCCCGCCTCGAAGACGTCGTCGCCGACCTTGAACACCACCGTGCCGCGCGAGACGAAGTAGATCTCCTCCTGGTCCTTGTGGCGGTGCCCGTAGGAGCCCTTGCCTCCGGTGTCCGGGGGCATCAGCCGCCAGGTGAAGGCGACCGCGTCGCATCCCAGCGCGTCCGTATATGAGCGCATCTCCCCGAAGCCGGGGTAATCGCCCATCCAGTCGCTGGCTTCCTCACGCGAGGCGACTGAGTACTCGGCCACGGTCATCAGTCCTCTCGGCCGGGCTCCTCCGCTTGCTCTTCTTGTTCGTCGGGGTCGTCGGCCTGTTCGACCGCGGTCTCGGTGAGCGTGTCTGGGGTGGCGCCGCGGTAGTGGGTCTGGAACTCCTCGAGCGTCGCGTCAAGGCCGTCCTCGTCTACCGGGACGTCGTCGGAGATCCGCACCCAGTCGGACCCCTCGTATTCCTCCATGTTGAAGATCTCCTGGTCGATGGAGGTGGAGTCGTCCACCACCACCACGATCTCGGTCTGTGGGTTGAAGTAGGTGCCAGGCCGCACCAGCAGGTCCTCGACTTCGGTGATCCGCGTCTCGATGTCCGCCATCAGGCGCGATCCTATCTATTGGCCGAGGTTCTCCAGCTCCCGTAGCTGCCGCTCGACCTCCTGCTCCACGTCGAGCGGCTCCTTGCCCTGGCGCGCGCGGCGCTCGTTGCGTGCGACCACCAACTGGCGGACCTCCTCCGCGAGCTGCGGGTCGGCACCCGCCGGTGCGGCGGATGCCTCCGTCAGCAGCCGGTCGAGTTCCGCGTTGACGTCGACCGGCTCCTCGCCGCGGGACCGCTGGCGGTACGCCTTGGCCTCGAGCAGCTGGCGGATCTCGTCCTCGCGCGCCGCGGGGCCGCCCTCGGCGTCGCTGTCGGTGAGCTTGGACGGCAGATCGCTCTCGAACTCGACCGAGAACTGCCCCTTGCCCACCTGGTCGAGCGCGTTCTTGGCCCCCATGGCGAAAGTGAGCAGCGCGACCGGGATCGTGACCAGGACCACGATGAGGATCACCTCGCCGGTGCTGAGGCTGAGCGCGATCGGGAGCACGAATCCAGGTTAAGGCCGGTGGGGACGTTGCGCAAGGTCGTGACTGAACCGTCTGACCCCGATCCGATTTCGGTATCCTGGGTATCCGTTTGGTTGACTGACCAGTCAATCGGCAGGTCACGCAACCGTCTCTTCCCGCGCACCCAAAAGGAGCTTTCAGCCTTGGTTGACTTCACGCTGACGGACGAGCAGAAGGATCTCCGCGAGCTGGCCCACAACTTCGCCGAGAAGGAGATTCGCCCCGTGGCCTGGGACTACGACCGCGACGGCACGTGGCCCCAGGAGATCATCGACAAGGCGTGGGAGGTCGGTCTCATGAACGTCCACGTCGGCGAGGCCTACGGCGGCCCGGGCCTGGACCACCTCTCCGGCTGCCTGATCGAGGAGGAACTGGGCTGGGGCTGCTCCGGCATCGGCACCACGCTGATGGCGAACGGGCTCGCGTCCGCGCCGCTCATGATCGGCGCCTCCGAGGAGACGAAGAAGAAGTACCTCGGCATGCTCACGGAGGAGCCGAAGCTCGCCTCGTTCTGCCTCACCGAGCCCGACGCCGGCTCCGACGTCTCCGGCATGCGCACGACCGCCATCCGCAAGGGCGATAAGTACGTCATCAACGGCTCCAAGTGCTTCATCACCAACGGCGGCTACGCCGACTGGTACACGGTCTACGCGAAGACCGACAAGGAGGCCGGGCACCGCGGGATCTCCGCCTTCGTCGTCCCGAAGGACGACACCGTCACGGTCGACAAGAAGGAGGACAAGCTCGGCCAGCGCGCTTCCAACACCGCGACGATCACCTTCAACGAGACCGAGATCCCGGCCGAGAACCTGCTCGGCGAGGAGAACCACGGCTTCAAGCTTGCGATGCAGACGCTCGACTTCACGCGTCCGGGTGTCGCCGGGCTCGCGGTCGGCATAGCCCGCGCCGCGTTCGAGTTCGCCTCCGAGTACGCCAAGGAGCGCGTCCAATTCGGCGTCCCGATCGCCATGCACCAGGCGGTGGCGTTCATGATCGCCGACATGGCCACGAAGGTGGAGGCCGGGCGCCTCCTCACCTGGAAGTCGGCCGTCCTCCTCGATCAGGGGCAGCGCAACACGCTGGTCGCCTCCCACGCGAAGCGCTTCGCGGCCGACTCCGCGATGGAGGTCACCGTGGACGCCGTTCAGGTCTACGGCGGCTATGGCTTCATCAAGGAGTACCCGGTCGAGAAGCTGATGCGCGACGCGAAGATCATGCAGCTCTACGAGGGCACATCGCAGATCCAGCGCCTCGTCATCGCGCGCGAGGTCCTGATGCCCCGCAACATCGACGCCCCGGAGCCGGAGATCACCAAGACGGACACTGACGTGGCCGCCGCACAGTCCGAGCAGGCCCCGGCAACCGCCGAGGTCGCCTAGTCGAGGGCGCTTAACGCACCGGCGTGCGGGCTACGCGCGCCGGTTCGGGCTGACGGCGATCATCAGGCCGATCGTCGTCAGCATGATCACGCCGAGAACGAGGCCCTGGGCCCAGCCGTTGATCCCCCAGGCCACTGCGTAGACGAGCGCCGCGAGCAGGACCACGGCGAGCGCCACGAAGATGGTCACCGAGCGGCGACTGGTGACGCGGAGGCTCCTGTCGGGGCCGGCGAGGTCCGCTCGCTCGTACTGGGCCCGGTCCTGGGTGTTCATGTTCGCCATCTCGCCCCTCCTGGTTGGTCGGCCTGACGAGGCTACACCCGCGCCCGGGCGAATGGAAGTGCGGATGATCACAGGTGCGCACTCGGACGCTCCCGCGGACCGTATAGTCGCGTGCGCATGGCCGACGAGCGTGAGAAGGGCTCGGCGCCCGGTTCGCGCCGGCTGGCCGAGGCGGCACGAGCGGCACGGACCCGTGGCCGCTCCGAATCGCGCCAGCCTGGGCGGCGAAGCGGCGGCGCGATGGACGTCTTCGGCGGGGAGATCCGGCGCCGCGACGTGTTCCCGCTCCTGGTGCTCCATCTGATCGGGCGTGAGCCCGCGTACGGAAACCGGCTGATCGAGGAGATCGAGGACATCACGAACGGCGTGATCTCGGTGAATCCCAACACGATCTACCCGCTGCTGCGAGACCTCGAGGCGCGCGGGCTGATCAAGGGCCAGTGGGAGCACCCCGATCGCCGCACGCGGCGGTTCTACTCGATCACCGCGGCGGGCCGCAGGGAGTACCTGCGCCTCGTCGAGGAGGTCGAGCCGTTCCTGGACTCGGTGATCAAGTCGGTGACGCTGATCAAGCGCGAGATCTACAGCGATTCCCCGCCCGAGGACGGATGAGCCGGGTCGCAGCCTCGGTCGCCGTGAGGGCTTCGCTCGCGGAGGTCTGGGACTACTACTTCGACCCCGCCGGGTGGCCGGCGTGGGTGGACGGCTTCGCCCGCGTGGAGACGGACATGGGATATCCGGACGCCGGCGGGACGCTTAGTTGGAGCTCGACTCCGGCCGGGCGCGGGACCGTCACCGAGCGGGTCGCCGAGCACGAGCCGCGCCGGCTGCATCGGGTCGAGTTCTCCGATCCGGAGACCACGGGCGGGCTTACCGTCACCTTCGCCATCGAGGGGGAGGGAACGGCCGTGACGCAGGAGCTCGATTACCGTCTGCGCGAGGGGGGCGTGTTCGCGAAGGTCACGGACCGCCTGTTCATCCGCTCCCAGATGCGTGGCTCGCTGAGCCGCTCGCTCGCTCGGCTCAAGCTCGAGGTGGAGGAGATGGCGGCCGGAACCCGACCCTGAGCTCTCTTATAGCCTTCCGGGCTCCTTAACCCCCCACCCGGAGGATCCCCACAGATGTTCGTGTTCAAGGCCGCCGTGCTCGGCGCCGGAACGATGGGCGGCGAGATCGCGCAGGTGATCGCGTCGGCCGACGTGCCGGTCGTGATGAAGGACGTGAAGCAGGAGTTCATCGACGCGGGCCTGGACAAGGCGCGCGAGGTGACCGAGGGCCAGCTCGCCGGCCTCGTGAAGAAGGAGAAGCTGACGCAGGAGCAGGCCGACGAGCGTCGCGAGGAGATCCTCGGGCGGATCACCGGCACGATGGAGTACGACGGCTTCGGCGACGCGGACTTCGTGGTCGAGGCGGTCCCGGAGCGGATGGCGGTCAAGCAGGCCGTCTTCGCCGAGCTCGACGAGGTCACGCCCGGCCACGCGATCCTGGCCTCGAACACCTCGGCGCTCTCGATCTCCGAGATCGGCTCGGCGACCACGCGCCCCGACCAGGTGGTTGGCTTTCACTTCTTCTATCCCGCCTCGGTGATGCGGCTGATCGAGGTGGTCGAGGGGGAGTTCACCTCCGAGGAGACGAGCCAGGCGGCGGCGAACTTCGCGATGCAGATCCGCAAGACCCCGATTCGCTGCGGCGAGGAGCCCGGGTTCCTCGTCAACCGGGTGCTGAACTCGGCGGCATCGGAGATCTGGCGCCATGCGGACGAGAGTGGCCTCTCGCCGGAGGAGATCGACAAGGAGATCGCCGAGGCGAAGGTGACCCCGATGGGGCCGTTCTTCCTCTCCGACCTCCTCGGGCTCGACACCGTGCTGCACGTCGCCGAGCACCTGCACGAAAGCTACGGCGATCGCTTCTACGTGCACCCGCAGATGAAGGAGCTGGTGGCGGCCGGGAATCTCGGCCAAAAGACGGGCCAGGGCTACTACCCACACGGAGGCTGAGATGGAAGCCGCAACCGCTGAGATGACGGTAGTCGAGCGCTTCCAGCTGAAGGCGTTCGTGGAGGCCGTGATGGTGGTCGACGAGGGTGTCTCGACGACCAGGGACGTCGACCTCGGGATGATGATGGGCGCCGGCATCCTGCCCGGGCCGCTCGCGCGTGCCGATGAGGCGGGGCTCGACCAGATGCTCGAGCGCCTCGAGGTCGCCCAGCGCGAGTGGGGCGACGGTTTCGCGCCACCGCTGCTCCTCCGGCGCCTCGTCAACCAGGGGCGCCTCGGCAGGAAGACCGGCCAGGGCTTCTTCTTCTACCCGCAGCCGGACGAGGGCTTCCAACAAGAGGAGACGGTCCTGCTGGAGACCCGCGACGAGATCGCGATCGCCTGGCTCAACCGGCCGCCCACGAACCCGATCTCGCCGCAGATGATCCGGGACCTGACGGCGGTCTGGGACGAGATCGAGTCGCGCGACGAGATCCACTCCGCGGTGATCGCGTCGTCGAACTTCGCGGTCTTCTCCGCCGGCGCCGACATCAAGGAGTTCACGAAGATGACCGACCCGGCCGCCGGCAAGGACCTCCTCGACTCCGGCCACGGCCTGCTCCGCCGCATGGAGCAGTCACCGAAGGTGACGATCGCGGCGGTGAACTCCTTGGCGCTGGGGGGCGGCTGCGAGGTCTCGATGGCGTGCGACTTCCGGGTGGCGGCCGAGTCGGCCAGCTTCGGCCAGCCCGAGATCAACCTCGGGATCATTCCCGGCTTCGGCGGCACGCAACGGCTCGCGCGGTTGGTGGGAGAGGGCAAGGCCCTCGAGATGAACCTGCTGGGCGACCCGATCTCGGCGGCGCAGGCCTATGAGATCGGTCTTGCGAACGACGTCGTGCTCGACCACGAGCTGTTCGACACGGCGCTCGCCTGGGCCCGCAAGCTGGGCGGACAGGCGCCGGTCGCGGTCGAGCAGATCAAGAAGGTCTCGGCGAAGGGCGACTTGGACGAGGGCATCGATGCCGAGAAGGCGGGCTTCGCGACCGCGTTTGGGTCCGAGGACGCCCGCGAGGGCATCTCGGCGTTCCTGGGCAAGCGCAAGGCGAAGTGGCAGGGCAAGTAACGACCGCGGCGGAGGAGCTCGCCGCGCTCATCGAATCCAGCGAGCGCGTTGTCGCCCTCACCGGCGCGGGTGTCTCGGTGCCGTCCGGGATTCCGGACTTCCGCACGCCCGGCAAGGGCCTGTGGGCGAAGGTCGATCCGATGGCCGTCGCGACGCATCGACGCCTTTCACAGCGACACGAAGCGCTTCTGGGACTTCTACCGGCCCCGCTTCCACGACCTCGCCGGCAAGGAGCCGAACCCCGCTCACACCGTGCTCGCCGAGCTCGAGCGGCGGGGGCAGCTCGATGCCGTGATCACCCAGAACATCGATCGCCTCCATCGCAAGGCCGGCTCCGAGAAGGTGGTCGAGGTCCATGGCTCGATCGAGACGGCCAGCTGCACGAGTTGCGCGGCGAGCTATCCGGTGGAGGAGGTGGAGTCGCTGTTCGACGCGGACGGAATCGCCACGTGCGCGTGCTGTGCCGGCAAGGTGAAGCCCGACGTCGTGCTCTTCGGCGAGTTCCTGCCGGCCGAGGCGATGGCGCGGGCCGAGCGGTTCTGCTCGTCCGCGGGTCTGCTGCTCTGCATCGGCTCCTCGCTCGAGGTCCATCCGGTGGCCGGTCTGCCCGGGCTCACGCTGCGGAATGGTGGGCGGATCGCGATCGTCACCAAGGGCTCGACCCCGTACGACTGCGACGCCGCGGTGCGGCTCGACGGCGACGTGGCCGAGGAGCTGCAGGCCGTGCTCGCGGGCCTCGGCGGCTGAGCGCTATCCCCTGAGCGCCTGCCGGCGACGGAGGACGCGCTCGCAGATGCGAAGCGTCTCGGCGAGCTCGTCCACCTGGTCGTCCGACGGGTTCCCACGGAGCGCCGCGGCAGCAGTCTCGCCGGTCGGCTGGCGGCGCTCCCGCAGCGTGGCCAGGTCCTCCTCCTGCCCTGGGCCGGCACGGTCCGGGAGCTCGACGAGCAGGGCGTCGAGGCCCTGGCTCAGCTGGAGGGCGGCCTCGCGGGGCCGGGCCTGGTCCAGGTCGGCGCGCGCCCGGAGCAGGAGGGTCTCGCAGACGTCGATCGACTCGCGGCCGGAGAGCAGCTCCGCCAGGCGCTCGGAGGGCCGGAGCGTCTCGGCGCGGCGGCGGCGGCGCTCCGGCGAGGCCACCGTGAACGCCTCGGTCCAGTTTCCGTCGGCGAGCTCGGGCCCCGTCCCGACGCCGACCCGCACGGCGATCGGCGTGAGCCTCCCGATCTCGTGCCCGTACGGGTCCTGGCTGGCGACGCGGTGCGCGCGCACCACCCGGTTGACCTCCCGCAGCGCCTCGGCCACCGCCTCCTCCGTCGCCGCCGGGTCCGCCTTCAGCGCCTGGAGCTCCGCCTCGAGCTCGTCCCGCGTCCAGGCTGCGCGCCGGGACAACGGTCAGGCGCGTGATCGGGACCTCCGGGGGGCCAGCCTCCGGATCGGCCGGCTGCGGTCTGCGGCGCCTCCTCGGCGGTCGCCTCCCGGCGGGTGGGGCGCCCATCGTTGGACCACGAGGACTGTGTCGTCGTCGTCCTCCTCGCCGCCGGCGGGCCGCACGAGATAGCGCCCGTCGTCCAGCCCGAGCAGTCCCGGGACGTCGAGCTGGACGAAGCGAAAGCGATCCGAGCCCACAGCGGGGAGCCTATTCGTGGCGGCCGGCGCGCCGCCGGCCGTCCGCGGTTACTTGTGTGAGGCCTTGCCGGCGGGGATCGCCGCTTTGGAAGGCTCGGTCTGGATGGTGGGGTTCGAGATGTGGTTGAGGCGGTTAATCACCTTGCTCCACTGACCGGGCTTGAGGAGACTCGAGAATTGGTGGTTGAGCTTCTGCTGGCTCGGGACGCCGAGGGTGTGCAGGAACTTGAACATCCTCTTGCCCCAGCCCGTGACCTTGCCCTCGGTGTAATGCGTATGGGCCAGCGGCGCGCCACTCGAATCGGCGTATCCGATCTCTATGGAGCTGCCCGGGTAGAAGGTCGCGATCCGCTCGCCCGCGAGCACGAGGTCACCGGGCTTCACGGTGGGCGTGACCCCCTCGTAGACGTAGATGATGCTTCCGGCTTCGGGGCCGGCGAGGAGGCGATAGAGCACGCCCTGCCCGGCCGGTCCCGCGCCGCCGTTCGGCCATCCGGGCGCCCCAACCTGGAGCACTCGCGCGGTACCGATCGCCAGGATCGGGCCGCTCCCCGTGAAGTCGACCCCCATGTCGATCCGCCCCTCGGTCGAGTCGGGGAACGGGTTCACGTACCCGCCGCCCGCAAGCTGGCTGAACCGGATCTGGATCTCGCTGGCTGGCTTGCCCTGCGCGATGCTGACCGGGCCGGGAAGATCCTCGGTCGAGACGACCTCCTCGGGCTCCATCGTCCCCTGCAGGTCGAGCGCCCTCTGTATGAGCTCGTTGGCGAGCGAACCCGGGCCCTGGTGGCCACGGACCGAGACCCCGTTGATCTTGCTGATCCCCAGCTCGTTGCCAGTGGATGCGGCAGTGCTGTTCCCTGATGAGGGCTTGGGCTGACCGCACCGGAGCGCGTTGACCGTGAGGCGGAACCCGGTGTCGGCGAGGTACTCCATCGTCGCCAGCACCCGCCGGTCTACCTGGCCGGTAGCGACGTCGTTCCGACCGCAGTTGTAGATGGATAGGCGCGGATCGGCCAGGACCCGGTGAGCGAGCGAGCTCTTCGGCAACAGCAGGTCCTGGGCGATGCTGCTCGAATCGGCGCTGTCCGACGCGTTCGCGAACGGGTTCTGGCCGGCCGCGCGGTAGATCGCGGTCTCTCGCATCAGCTGCCAGCCGTCGAGGATCGGCTTGGGATCGATCCGCGGCGATCCCTTGCCGGCGGGCTGAATCGCGAAGTTGAGGTGGGGCGCCAGGCCACCGGACTTCCCGATTCGGCCGAGGACGGTGCCCGCAGTGACCTTCGAGCCCTTGCGCAGCGATCGCAGCTCCATCGAATGGCGATCGAGGTGCATGACGCCGCCGACATAGGACTTGACCGCCGAGTAGCCCGGGAACCGCTGGGTCATGAGGTGACCGATCTGCCCGGTGATGTCGGCCTTATGAACGTTGTGCGGGCGCTGCGGGAGCGCGTAGAGCCGCCGGCGGTTCTGGGTGTTCTGCGGTCTGCTCGTTGACGCGCTGCCGGTGTCCTTCCCGCGGCTCTGCTCGGAGGCACCGCGCTTGCTCGACTTGCCCTTCGCAGCGGCCTTGACCTTGCCGGGTCCGTTGCTCGAGCCCCCACCCCGCGGCTTCGAGTCGGTGAACTTGAAGTCGGACGCCAGCAGGCGCGTCGGCTTCGGGACCGCATACGCCTTGGCGACGTGACCGAGCTTCGCGTAGGTGAAGCGGTTGCCGTACTCGTCCTGGAGGACGACGTAGTTACCGAGCCTGGAGTTGTGGCCCACCTTCTGGATGGTGCCGTCGTTCACCGCGACCACCGGAGCGCCGTCTCGCGAGTAGATGTTGATGCCTCGACGTGTGCTCGAGCCTGAGACAACGTTGGCGACGTTGCCGCTCGACCCCTTGGTGGGCTTCGCGTCCTTGGACGCCTGGGCGGTGGAGATGCTGTCCGCGTAACGCGCCTTCGCGGCAACCGGGAACTGGTCACCCTGCGTCAGGCCTGTCAGTGACCCGACCAGGTCTGAAGGCATGTTGCCGTACTGACGTGCGTAGAGCAGGACCTCGTCGACGTACCAGCTCGCGTGGTTGTAGGAGAAGATCGCTCTCCGCAGGTCGCTCTGACCACCGGAGACCTTGAGCAGCCTGGCCGCGGAGCAGATCGCATCGACGGGGTTGTAGGGATCCGCCCGGCCGTCCCCGTTCGCGTCGACGCCGTACGCGCGCCAGCTGGAGGGAAGGAACTGCATCCAACCCTCGGCGCCCGCCGTCGAGACGTTCAGGTTGGTGCCGAAGTTCGTCTCGATCTTGTTGATCCCGGCCAGCACCTCCCACGGGATCCCGTACTGGGTGCCGCAGGCCTGGTAGATCGGCAGGAGGAAGGGCGGGATCTCGAATTGGCTGATGAGGAAGCTCGGGACGCCGAGCGGGGCCGGGGTGGGGCTCGCGATGGAAAGTGTCGGGTTCGACTTGGTGGGGATGCCGTTGGACTTGACGGTCGATGAGGGCTTTGGGGTGTGGTGGGAGGCCGAGGTGCCGCCGTTGTTGTGATGGAGACGGCGGTTGCTGTTGCGGTGGCCGTGGTTGCCGGGCCGTCCGCCGGAGCCGCCGTGGCCGCCCGGGCCGGCGGCACCGCCGCTGCCGGTCGCCCCGGTCGCCCCGGTGGTGCCGGTGGCCCCGGTGGTCCCGGTGGTGCCGGTGGTCCCGGTGGCACCCGTGGTCCCCGTGCTCCCGGTCAGCCCCGTGGTCCCGGTGGAGCCGGTGGAGCCGCCGGTGGTCCCGGTCGCCGGGTCGGTCTCGTCGTTGTCGAGCGGGCCGGAGCAGCCGGGGTCTTGCATGTCGACCAGGCCATCGCCGTCGTCGTCCTTACCGTTCGAGCACGCCGCGAGGGCGTTCACGGATGGCGGGTTCTGTCCGCCGGGAAGATTCACGGACACGTCCGCCTTGGATGAGGCGAGGAGCCGCCGCTCGCCATGCCAGTGCCCGCGGCCACGACGGCGCCGAGGATGCCAAGGGCGAGTGTCAGAAGTAGCTTCCTTCCCATCCTGCTAAACCCCGTCCTTCGCGACCGGAGGGGAGAATGCCTCCTCGCGACTCCCCCAAACCAGCCTGCTCAGGACCGTGAGAACGCTAACTGTTCGTGGGGTTGTTTGCAACGTGAATTCAGGCATGGGAGCGCTCTCGCAGCTTCTGCGTTACCCACACGAGGCTACGGGAAAGCCCTCGGCGACTGAATCGGCATTCGGATGGCCGCTCTTGAAGCGCTACATTGCGCCACCCAATGGGTGGCAACGGCGACAAGCGGAGGAGGCCTCTCCGTGACTGAGGATCCCAGGCATGGCGAGGGCATTCGCGCCCGTGGCGAGGAGGCCCTGAGCGATCTCGCCCAGGCTCTCCTCGACAATCCAATCTTCGGCCAGGCGGTGACCACGGCCATCGGCGCGGGGGAACGAGCCGCACACGCGCAGCGCTCCGCGATGGGGGCGCTCAACATCCCGGCCGCGACCGACTTCGAGCGGCTGGAGCAGCGGATGCGGTCGCTCTCGACCCGGCTCGAGGCGGTCGAGGACCAGCTCGACGATGCGCTCGACGAGCTCGCCGCCCTGCGCCGTAAGGCCGCTGCGAGCGAGGCTGCCCCGAGCGAGGACCGCACCAGCGCACCCGAACGCTTCGAGGCCTAGTGCTCCCCGCCGAAGATGCGATCGCGTTTGGCGGCGGGGATCACTAGCGAACCGTGGCGGCGCAGTCCCGCAGCCAATCGGACGGCGGCGTGGCCGACGCGCTGCGGGCGGCGATCGATCGCACTCTCTCGGCGGCCGGGAGTCCCGCGCGGGCCGGCACCTCGGGGCTCACGCGCGAGCGGGCGACGCGGTTGCTCGACGAGGTCGCGAAGCTCGGCCGCGACGCTCGCGAGGAGCTCGCGCGCCGCGGACAGGGTGCGCGGGAGGAGCTGACGCGCCGGGGACACGACGCCGGCGCCGAGCTCGCCCGGAGGGGCCAGGGCGCCGCCGAGGAGATGGCCCAGCGCCTCGAGGCCTTCGAGCGCCGGCTCGCGGAGCTCGAGGACGCCCTGCGCAAGACCGATCGCCAGGCTAAGCCTAAGGCTGAGGGTTAATGCCCGGTCGGAGGGTGGCGATCGTCGGTGTGGCGAGCGCTGGGGGCTGGAGCTCGCGCGCCGGCTCGAGCGCGACCCCTCCGTCGACTATCTCGCCGGCATCGACATCGAGCCACCGGCCGGCGATCTCGAGCGGACCGACTTCATCGAGGCCGACATCCGCAGCCCCGTGCTCTCCCGGCTGCTGCCGTCCACCGAGCCGGACACGATCGTCCACTGCGGGATCCTCTGGTATCCGGAGCCCGGGCGGCCGGCCCGGGTCCTCCACGACGTCAACGTCATCGGCACCCTTCAGCTCCTCGCCGCGTGTGAGCGGACGCCGACCCTCGAGCGACTCATCGTCCGGGGATCCGCCGCCATCTACGGCTGCGAAGGGGCGACGCCCTACTTCTTCACCGAAGACATGGCACGGACGCTGCCGCTGCGCACCCGCTTCCAGCGGGACGTATCGGAGCTCGAGGCATACGTCGAGAACTTCGCCCGCCGCCATCCCGGCCTCACCTGCTGCATCCTGCGCTGCCAGCCCGAGATCGGGCCCGATCTCGACACCCCGCTCGTCCGCTACCTGGAGCTCCCGGTGGTGCCGGTCCAGCTTGGCTGGGACCCGCGCCTCCAGTTCCTGCACGCGGACGACGCCCATGGCGCGCTCGAGGCGGCTACCCGGGCCCCGGTTCGCGGCCCGGTCAACGTCGCGCCGTCGGGCTCGATCTCGCTGAGCCACATCCTGCGCCTCGTCCGCCGCTCGGCCATCCCGATCCCTAACCCTCTCTTTGGCGTTGCGCTCGAGCGGTTGGGCAGGCGGCTCGGAGCTCGGCCCGCTCTACGGGGACGGGGTCCGGCTGCTCCGGTTCGGGCGCGGCGTCGACAACGAGCGCCTGCGGAGCGAGATCTCCTACGAGCCTCGGTTCGACGCCGAGGCGGCGATCCGGGACTTCGCGGCCAAGTCCGCGGGGCGCCGGGTGGGACCCCCGCTGCATCCGGGCGATCTCGCCGGCAGGCTGTCCGGAGTGCTCCGGTGAGCACCCGCACCGAGCAGGGCGCGGGGCCGCAACAGCCGCCCACCGAGAGCGTCGCCGACTTCCTGCGCCGCATGCGGCTGGGCATCGAGGACGGCCTCGATCCGGTGAGCGCCGCGAATCGCGCGGCCGACGAGCTGCCGAAGCGCCTGGCGGATGCGGTCCAGATGCTCGCCCGCCGCGTCAGCGGCGACTACCACGAGGACGAATGGGGCTTCGACGAGGAGTTCGCCGAGGCGGTCTACCCGCTGTTCGAGTTCCTGTATGAGGTGTGGTGGCGGGTCGAGTCGGACGGCGTCAAGAACGTCCCGGCGCACGGGCGAGCGCTGCTGGTCTCCAACCACGCCGGCGCGCTGTTCCCGTTCGACGCGTCGATGATCCTGCTCTCGATCATGAAGCAGCACCCGCTGCCGCGGTGGGCCCGGTTCCTCGTGCTCGACTGGGCGTTCGTGCTCCCGTTCATCTCGGCGTTCATGCGCAAGGTCGGCGGGGTGCCGGCGAGCAAGCACAACGCGGCCCGCCTGCTCGAGCAGGACGAGCTGGTGATGGTCTTCCCGGAGGGCGCCAAGGGAACCGGCAAGCAGTTCTCCGACCGTTACCGGCTCCAGCGCTTCGGCCGCGGCGGCTTCGTGGAGGTGGCGCTGCGGACGGGCGCGCCGATCGTGCCGGTTGCCGTCGTCGGGTCGGAGGAGATCTACCCGAAGCTGGCCGACGCCCGCCCGCTCGCGCGCGCCCTGGGGGCGCCGTTCGTCCCGGTGACCCCGACCTTCCCGTGGCTCGGGCCGCTCGGCCTGATCCCGCTGCCGTCGAAGTGGCGGATCGAGTTCTGCGAGCCGATCGACCTCTCCGAGCACGGCCCTGACGCGGCCGATGATCGCCGGCTTCTGTTCGAGGTCACCGAGCAGGTGAGGGAGACGATCCAGGGCAAGCTCTACGAGAACCTCGTCAAGCGTCGATCGGCGTTCGTCGCCCCCTTGTAGCGATAGCCTCCAGCGCGAGATGGGGACAGGGACCCGGACTCGCAAGTCGCCCGCCGCGGCAGCGGAGTTTCAGCACCTGCTCGATGACGTCCTGACCGAGGCGGACGCGGACGATCACGCCGGCCCGCTCCTGCGCGCAGCGGGGCTGCGGATCCGGTTCGACTTCCCCGACCTCCCGTTGGTCCTGAGCCTCGCGGCGACCGAGAAGGGGAGCCATCATGTGACCTGGAAGTTCTCGGACGAGGTGGACTGGAAGCCGAAGCTCAAGCTCCGGATGGACTCCAAGGTCGCCAACGCGTACCTCCAGGGAAAGGAGAGCCTGGCGATCGCCATCGCCCGCGGCCGCGTCAAGGCGAGCGGTGACACGCGCTCCGCCCTCGTCTACATACCGGCACTTCGGCTGCTCGTCTCCTCGTACCGGCAAGCTCGTGACCCAGGAGCACCCGCATCTGGTGCTCGAGTAGGCGCCGCGCAGGCCCCGAAATTCTCGTTGACGCCGGCTCCGCGGGAGCGTAGCCTCCGCGGTCGAGAGATCGGAAATAGGCCGCAGTGGGTCCCGCTCCGCGGTCCTTCGGCGACTGGGGCGGATGGAGCGGGCCCGCGAGGCGTTCATGGCGCCGTAGGCCGACGCAGCGGGCCGAAAGCCCGCGGGCGACGGGGCAGCGCGAGCCCCGTCGCTCTACGTTGTGAGCCGCTCTTGCCGGGCGACCCTGAAAGGATCGACCCCCGATGCCCGACGATCACATCTCTCTGAGCGAGGCCTCGGAGCTCGCCGGAGTATCGCCGTCCACGCTTCAGCGGTGGGTGAAGGCCGGGGTGATTCCCGTCAAGGGCGGCAGGTGGACGACCGCCGCGGCGGCGCAGGCGCGAGTGGTGAGCCGCCTGCGGGAGCGCGGTCACTCCCTCGCCGAGCTCCGGCGGGCGGTTCGCGAGGGTCGTCTGGCCTTCGGCTACGTCGAGGACCTGTTCCCGGGCCGCGAGCGCAACCTGACCCGGCTCGAGGCGGCGGAGCGCACCGGCCTGGAGGAGGCGCTGATCGAGCGGATGATGTCGCTGCTCGGGACGCCGACGGCGCTGGAGGGCACGCTCAACGAGCAGGACGTCGAGGCCATGGGGTACGTGGGCGAGGTGCTCCGCGCGGGCTTCCCGCTCGTGGCGCTGCTGCAGCTGATCCGCGTCTACGCGCAGTCCATTCGCAAGATCGCGGAGGCGGAGGTCCGGCTCTTCCATCTGTACGTCCACGAGCCGCTCATCCAGCAGGGCGTCGACGCGCTGCAGATGGCGGAGGAGATGGAGGGGCTTGCGCGCGACCTGCTCCCGATCACCTCGCCGCTCATGGAGTACATCCACCAGCGCTACCTGCGCTTCTACCTCGAGCAGGACGTGGTGGGCCACATGGAAACCGAGCTCGCCGGGCAGAAGCAGCTCGGCCGGGTGCAGATGGCGTTCTGCTTCGTCGACCTGACCGGGTTCACCCGCTACACCGAGGAGGAGGGGGACGAGGAGGCCTTCGATCTCGTCGAGCGGTTCGTCGAGACGGTGGAGGCGACGCTCCCCTCAGAGGCGCTGGTCGTGAAGACGATCGGCGACGAGGTGATGATCGTCTCGCCGGATCCGGTGACGCTCACCGAGTGGGCGGTCGGGTTCCTCGGCCTGTTCAGCGAGCGCCCCCAGCCGCGGGTCGGGGTTCACTACGGCCGGGCCGTCTACCGCGACGGCGACTACTTCGGGAGCGAGGTGAACCTTGCGCACCGGGTCGTCGCCCGGGCGCTGGGCGGGGAGGTGATGGTGACCACCGCCGTCGCCGATGCGATCGGCGGCTCCGGGTACCTGGAGTTCGACCCGATCGGCGGGGTCGAGCTGAAGGGCTTCCCGCAGCCGGTCGAGCTCTTTGTCGCCCGTGCGCGCGAGCCCGAGAGCGCGCTCGATGAGTAGGCCGCCACTTGCGGCCGACGGCCTCCTTAAGATCGCCACATGGGAGTGCGTGGGAGGCCCTGGATCGCCTTGTTGAGGTGGTGCGCCGAAGCGGCTTGATCGCGCCGCCGTCCTCCGGAGTCGTGCTCGTCTCGGGTGGACCCGACTCGGCCTGTGCCGCGGCCGGCCTTGCCCGGGCGGTCGGGCCTGAGAACGTCCACGCGCTTCACGTCAACTACGGGCTGCGCGACACGGCGGTTCGCGACGAGCGCGTCTGCCGCGACCTCTGCTCGCTCTTGCGAGTCGATCTCCACATCGAGCGCCCAACCTCGCTTCAGGGAAACCTTCAGGCCGCCGCCCGGGACTACCGCTACTCGGCGGCCGAGCGGCTTCGGGCCCGGGCCGGCGGCGACTGGATCGCCACCGGCCACAGCCGCACCGACCTCGCGGAGACGACGGTCTACCGCCTCGCGGTGTCACCGGGCGCGCGCGGCCTTCGTTGCCTGCCCGCACAGAGCGGGCGCGTGGTCCGGCCGCTGCTCGAGTTGGAGCGCGCCGACCTGCGCCGCCTGGCCACCGAGGCCGGCCTCCCATTCGCCGACGACGAGACGAATCTCGATCCGGCGTTCGCACGCAATCGGATCCGGGCCGAGATCCTGCCGGTGATGCGGGACCTGAGCGACGCAGCGGAGCGGAACATCGCCGAGACCCAGGCCGAGCTGACCGAGGAGGCCCAGCTGCTGGAGCGCGTCGTGCTGGAGGCGCTCGACGCGGCCGGTGCCGGTGCCGGTGCCGTCGCGATCCGGGCGGAGGCGCTCGCGGGGTCCGAGCCGGCGCTCCGGCGGCTGGCCCTCCGCGCTCTCGCGGAACGCGCCACCGGCCGCGCCATTCCGCTCGGACGCAGGCGGGCGGCCCAGATCATGCGCCTCGCACGGATGCCGGAGGGCGGCGCGGTCGACCTGGGGCACGGTGTCCGCGCGATCTGCGAGCAGGGGCTGATCCGCTTCGAAACCGAGATGGAGGCCGACGCCGCCCCGGCGCCGGCCCCGCTGCGGGTCCCCGGGAGCTGCCGGTTCGGGCAGTGGGAGCTGCGCGCGGAGCTGCGGGCCGGACCACTGGAGCCCACGGGCCCCGACCTGGCGACGCTCGATGCGGAGGCGCTCGGCGACGAGCTGGTGGTACGCACCTGGCGCGACGGCGATCGGATGCGCCCGCTCGGCATGGAGGGCACCAAGACCCTGCAGGACCTCTTCACCGATCGCGGCGTGCCGCGCTCGCTCCGCCACCGCCTCCCGGTCGTGACGGCGGCGGGGCGAGTCGTGTGGGTTGCCGGCGTCGCGGTATCCGAGGACTTCCGCCTGGCGCCGGAGGCCCGCGAGGTCGCGGTGCTCACGGCGCGGGTGCTGGACTGAGCGGCCGCCCAGCGACCGCCTCGGCGCGGTGCCCATAGCGGGAGGGGTGACCGAGGTTTGCCCTCATATTGATGGACAAAGTCGGTCACCCCCAAAAGCGGGTGTACAGATGTGACCTGGGGCGCTCGGAGTGATACGAAGCCTCGGCGTCCGCCGGTGCGCTGCCTCATTGCCGTGTCCAGGGCGCTGCGGGCCGCCGCGAAACGTAGACTCACGCCGCTATGAGTGACCCCGCCATCGGCGAGACGCTCGTCACCTCCGACGAGCTCCAGCGCCGGGTGAAGGAGCTGGCGGCCCAGATCAGCAGCGACTACGAGGGGCGGGACCTCGTGATGATCGGGATCCTGAAGGGCGCGGTGCTGTTTCTCGGCGACCTGATGCGGTTCCTGACCGTGCCGTGCGAGATCGACTTCATGGCGGTCTCCAGCTACGGCTCCGAGACGGACTCCTCGGGCGTGGTGCGCATCCTCAAGGACCTCGACGCGTCGATTGAGGGCCGGGACGTGCTGATCGTCGAGGACATCATCGACTCCGGGCTCACCCTCCAGTACCTGCAGCGGAGCCTGAAGGCTCGGAACCCCTCCTCGCTCGAGGTCTGCTCGCTGTTGACGAAGCCCGAGCGGCGGCGGGTCGACCTGCCGATCCGCTACGTCGGATTCGAGATCCCGAACCGCTTCGTGATCGGGTACGGGCTGGATTACGCACAGAGGTACAGAAACCTCGATTACGTCGCGGTCCTGGCGAACACGGACCAGCCCGGCCAGCGCCCCTAGGCGGGGTACAGGCACCCTGGTACGCTGAATCGGACGTTTTGCGGGGCTGTCCAGACCCTTTCGATCATGCGCGAGATCCACCAGCTTCACCGCACCGACGCCGCGCAGGGACGGCGCCGTCTCGGGGCGGGTGATCCGGGATGAGGCGCTTCTTCCGCAGCGCGGCGTTCCCGATCCTGATCGTGATCGTGCTCGCCTTCTTCGCCCAGCGGCTGATCAGCGGCCCGAGCTCGACACCACGACGCCCACCTACAGACCAGTTCGTCCAGCAGATCAAGAACAACCCCTCGACGATCGAGTCGGTCACGGTCGACCAGAAGTCGAGCTCGCTCACGGTCGACCAGCCGGACGGCAAGAGCTACTCCACCGGCTACCCGAACTCGGGAAACGGCCTGCCGGACCTCCTCAATCTGCTGACCAAGAAGGGCGTCCAGTACGAAGGTCGAGGGCACCGGCGGCTCGAGCTTCCTCTCGATCCTCACCTACATCCTCCCGTTCCTCCTGTTCTTCGGGTTCTGGATCTTCCTCATGAACCAGATGCAGGGCGGCGGCTCGCGCGTGATGAGCTTCGGCAAGTCGCGGGCGAAGCGGATGTCGGTCGACGCCCCCAAGATCACCTTCCGCGACGTCGCGGGGGTCGACGAGGCCGTGCAGGAGCTCCACGAGATCAAGGAGTTCCTCGAGAACCCCAAGCGCTTCCAGGCGCTCGGGCGCCCGCATCCCCAAGGGCGTGCTCCTCTACGGCCCGCCCGGCACCGGCAAGACGCTGCTCGCGAGGGCGGTCGCCGGTGAGGCCGGGGTGCCGTTCTTCTCCATCTCAGGCTCCGACTTCGTCGAGATGTTCGTCGGCGTCGGCGCAAGCCGCGTCCGCGACCTCTTCGAGCAGGCCAAGCAGAACTCCCCCTGCATCATCTTCATGGACGAGATCGACGCCGTCGGCCGCCACCGCGGCGCCGGCATGGGCGGTGGCCACGACGAGCGCGAGCAGACCCTGAACCAGCTCCTCGTCGAGATGGACGGCTTCGAGATGAAGGACAACATCATCCTCATCGCCGCGACCAACCGCCCCGACATCCTCGACCCGGCGCTGCTGCGGCCCGGCCGCTTCGACCGCCAGATCGTGGTCGACCGGCCCGACCGCAAGGGCCGCAAGCGGATCCTCGAGGTCCACACCCGCGGCAAGCCGCTCGCCAAGCAGATCGACCTCGACGCCCTCGCCGGCCAGACCCCGGGCTTCACCGGCGCCGACCTCGCGAACCTGATCAACGAGGCCGCGCTGCTGACCGCGCGGTCCAACAAGCGCGAGATCACGATGCAGGAGCTCGAGGAGGGGATCATGCGCGTGATCGCCGGCCCCGAGAAGAAGAGCCGGGTGATGTCGGAGAAGGAGCGCCTCGTCACCGCCTACCACGAGCTCGGCCACGCGATCGTCGGGCACCTGCTCCCCAACACCGACCCGGTGCACAAGATCTCGATCATCAGCCGCGGCCAGGCGCTGGGCTACACGATCTCCCTGCCGACCGAGGACAAGTTCCTCACCACTCGCGCGGAGCTGACCGACACCATGGCGATGACCCTGGGCGGCCGCGCCGCCGAGGAGATCATCTTCAGCGAGATCACGACCGGCGCCTCCAACGATCTGGAGAAGGTCACCGAGACCGCGAAGCAGATGGTCATGCGCTTCGGGATGTCCGAGCGACTCGGGCCGCGCGTCTTCGGCCACGACCGCTCGCAGCCGTTCCTGGGCCGCGAGTTCTCCGCCGAGCCGGACTATTCCGACGAGATCGCGCGCGAGATCGACGACGAGATCCGCCGCATCGTGGAGGAGGCCCACCAGACCGCCAAGGACATCCTGGTCGAGCGCCGCAAGGCGCTTGACACGATCTCCAAGATCCTGCTCGAGCGCGAGACGATCGACGCCGAGCAGTTCGCGAAGCTGCTCGACGGCGCGGCCGAGGAAGAGGTCTTCGGGGCCGAGGACGACGAGGAGACGCGAGTGCCCGATCAGCCCGAGGCGGAGGCTTCGAAAGCCGGCCAGCCGCGAGGGCCCCCGGCCGATGCCCCGTCCCCGCCCGGGCCTCGCCGGCGGCACCGCCGAGATGCGCGCCGACGACCCGAACGAGCGCCCAGCTAAGGCTCCGACCCTGATCGGCGCCGCACGCCGGTGTCGGGCGGGCTGGCCGGGATGCCAAGGATGGAGTCGAGTCGCGCCGGCAGCGCATTGAGCATCGCCGCGTCGAACTGCCCGCCGCCATCCCTCGTGCCTTCGTGCTCATTCCAGCCAGGTGGCAAGCAGGATCGGCTATGGCTGCGCCCCACCTAACGCCCGGCGGTAGCGTTTTCAAACATGCGGCGCCTTCTCCCGCCTGCCCTCGCCGGAGCCCTGCTCCTCGCCGGCTGCGGGGGAGGCTCACCGAGCCAGGACGTTCGGGATCGGGCGGTGAACGAGGCGATGGCGGCCTACCGGCAAGCCAAAGCCGACGGCACCGATCTCAGCCGGGGACCGTGCATCGCCGAGCAGCTTCCCGGATTGTCCGACTGGGTCGCCGACGTCGCCCACGACCCGCGCCAGCCCGTCGACGACGTCCCAGGTAACCAGTGCCAGCGCTTCCGGAACGGGCAGGCTCACCACTTCGTCGAGCTCGACACCTCCGGCAACCTGATCCGCGCGCAATGACGATGCCCCGCCTGATGGGCATCGTGAACGTGACCCCCGATTCCTTCTCGGACGGGGGGCGGTTCCTCGCCCCGGAGCGGGCGATCGAGCACGCGCGCGGTCTCGTCGCGGACGGTGCGGACCTGCTCGACGTCGGCGGCGAGTCGACGCGCCCCGGCGCACGGGCGGTCACCGCCGAGGAGGAGCTCTCGCGGGTCGCGCCGGTGCTCTCCGGGCTCCAGGACGTTAACGCGACGATCTCGATCGACACCTCGAAGGCGGCGGTGGCCGAGGCCGCCCTCGACGCCGGGGCCGAGGTCGTGAACGACGTCACGGCACTGAGGCAGGAGCCGGCGCTGGCCGGGCTGTGTGCCGGTCGGGAGTGCGTGGTGGTTCTGATGCATATGCAGGGCACGCCGCGGACAATGCAGGAGAACCCGACCTACGAGGACGTCGTCGACGACGTCAAGGCGTTTCTGCTCGAGCGTCTCGAGTTCGCCGTGGGGGAGGGCATCGCCGAGGAGCGGATCTGGGTCGACCCGGGCATCGGGTTCGGCAAGACCGTCGAGCACAACCTCGAGCTGCTGCGGCGCCTCGCAGACCTGCGCGAGCTTGGAAGGCCGGTAGTCGTGGGAACCTCACGCAAGCGCTTCATTGGCACGCTCACCGGGCGCGAGGTGGACGATCGGCTCGGCGGCACCATCGCCAGCAACGTCCTCGCGCTGAGGGCGGGTGCCGACGTCCTGCGGGTCCACGACGTGGCCGACATGCGGCAGGCGGCGCTGGTAGCCGAGTGGATCCTGCCGGCGGCCTCGGCCTGAGCGACCGTGCTGGTACCGTCCGCGCGTGGACGAGCGACCGGAGCACCAGCCCATCCGTCGAGGTCGAGATCCGGGGCCTGTCGATCTTCACCCATCACGGGGTGACGGAGGCCGAGCAGGAGATTGGGCAGCGCCTGGAGATCGATGTCAGCTTCGACGTTCCCGACTGCGACGCCGTGCTCACGGACCGCCTCGAGGACACGGTCGACTATGCGGAGGTCTGTGACATCGTCGCCCTCGGGGCGACGGAGCGCAGCTACAAGACGCTCGAGCGCCTCTGCCAGGTGATCGCGGAGCGGCTGATGGAGCGCTTCGCGTGCGAGTCGGTGCGCGTGCGCGCCGCGAAGCCGGAGCCGCCGCTGCCGATCGCGGTGGAGCAGGTCGGGGTGGAGGTCGTCCACCTGCGCGAGGGCTCCGAGGTCGGCCGCGAGGACGACGACGGCGAGTGAGCGCCAGCGTCGGGTACCTGGGTCTCGGCTCGAACGTCGGCGATCGCGAATCCCATCTGCGGGCCGCGATCGCGGCGCTGCGCGACCACGGCGTCGAGGTCGATGCCGTCTCGTCGCTCTATGAGACCGAGCCGGTCGGCGAGGTTCTCGAGCAGCCGGACTTCCTGAACGCGGCCATCCGCATCCGCACCGAGCTCGACCCCGAGGCGCTCCTCGAGGTATGCAAGGCGATCGAGGTCGAGCAGGGGCGGCTGCTCGGCGGCCAGCGCCACGGTCCGCGCCCGCTCGACGTGGACCTCCTGCTGCTTGGCGACATCGAGCTCGAGAGCAGGCGCCTGACCCTGCCGCACCGCGAGGTGACGAGCCGGCGGTTCGTCCTCGCGCCGCTCCTCGAGCTCGACCCCGAGCTCAGCCTGCCAGACGGCACACGGCTCGACGACGCCCTCGAGGGACTCGGACCGGGCCAGCGGGTCAACCGGGTGGGCGCCCTGGGCTGAGTCTGCCCGTGCCGTCAGGCGCCGGCCGCAGCCTGCTCGGCTTCGCGAATCGGGGCCAGCCAGGCCGGTGGCAGTACCGGCGGTGCCTGGCCGGGGAAGTCTGGAATCGCCCGCATGGCCAGCTCGCCGGCCGGCCGGGAGGCGATCGCGGGGCGAAGATCGTCGAGGGTCATCGCCAGGTGCAGGCTCGCGCCGATCTGCAGGTCGGCTGCATTCAGTTGATCCGACCCGAGCACGCCCTCCGCGATCCAGTCGTCGATCCGCTTGAGCCAGCCGGGAAGCGACGCGAGGTCGTGGCGAACCGCCTCGTCGTCCGCATGGTTCATGCGGTTCGCGGCCGCCACGATCGGCGCGGCCGTCTTGACGGCGAGGCCGATCGGGACCCCGAGCTTCGCACCCTCGGCGTAGCTGGCGAGCGGACCCCGGTTTCGCTTCAGCGCGTTCCACAGGATCCGGCGGACCGCGGGCTGGAGGATCTCCTCACCCCACCGCTCGGCGTCTTCGACCGCGACACGGCGCTCCGCCTCGGCGGGATATAGGGGAGGGTCGGGCTGGATCGCGTCCAGCTCGCGGGCGATCTCCCTCGACCCGGTCAGCTTGCGACCGTTGATCGCAAGCGACGGGACGGTGTTCGAGGGGAACCGAAGCACGCGCAGCGCGCCGCGCGAGATGACCGGCATCAGGTCGACCCGCTTGTATGGGATCCCCTTCAGCTCCAGCATGCGCCGCGCGGCCATCGCCGGGTGCGAACCCGGGATCGCGTAGAGCTTCGCGTCAGGCTGGGCGCCGGCCATCGCGCGCCCATCCTATGTCCCTCCATAATCCCCGGCGTGCTGCTCGCGGCTGACGTGGGAAATACACAGAGTCACATGGGCCTGTTCGAGGGCGACGAGCTCGTCCACCATTGGCGGTTCGCGACCCAGGTGGAGGCGACCGCGGACGAGCTGGCCGTCAGCGTGTCCACGCTGCTTGCGCTGCGCGGCCTGGAGTCGGGCACGGTCGACGGGACCATCGTGTCGTCCGTCGTGCCGCAGCTCACCCCGGAGTACCAGGGGATGAGCGAGCGCTACCTGCAGGGCGACTGCCTGGTCCTTGGGCCAGGGGTCAAGACCGGCATGCCGATCCAGCTCGACAACCCGCGCGAGCTCGGCGCGGATCGGCTCGCCAACGCGATCGCCGCCTACGACCTGCTCGGCGGTCCCTGCGCCGTCGCGGACTTCGGCACGGCGATCACGTTCGACGTCGTCTCGGAGGCTGGCGAGTACCTCGGCGGGGTGATCGGCCCCGGGGTCGAGATCTCGATGGAGGCGCTCGCGCAGCGCACCGCCAAGCTTCCGCCCATCGAGCTCGGGGAGCCCCCGAGCCCGGCCGGCGGCGTCATCGGCCGGACCACGCACCAGAGCCTGCTGTCAGGCATCACCTACGGGTTCGCGGGCGCGGTCGACGCGATCGCGCGTCGCATCCAACGCGAGCTCGGGACCGACGTGCGGTTCGTGGCCACCGGGGGCCACGCTCCGGCGATCGTCCCGTTCTGCGAGCTGATCGAGGAGGTCGACGACCTGCTCACGCTCACGGGCCTACGCTTGATCTGGGAGCGCAACGAGTGACGCAGCCGCCGCTCACAACACCGTTTCGGATCGGCGACGTCGAAGTCGCCAACCGGGTGCTGCTCGCGCCGCTCGCCGGCATCGGCAACTGGTTCGTGCGGCTTCAGGCGCGGCGCCACGGTGCCGGGCTCGCGGTCTCGGAGATGGTCTCGAGCTTCGGGCTGCACTACCGGAACGAGCGCACCATGACCGAGCTCCTCCGCATCCATCCGTCGGAGCACCCGGTCTCGATCCAGCTCTTTGGGCACGATCCCGAGGTGATGGCGTCCGGGGCGGCGATCGCCGCCGAGGCGGGCGCCGACCTGATCGACATCAACATGGGATGCCCCGTCAGGAAGGTCCGCAAGGTGGGAGCGGGCGCCGAGCTTCTGCGGCGGCCCCAGCTCGCTCTCGATCTCGCCCGGGCCGCGGCCGAGGGATCCGGGCGGCCCGTCACCGTGAAGCTCCGCTCTGGCATCGACCCGGGCGACCGGTCGGGGGTCGATCTCGCGCGTCCGGCTGGTCGAGGAGGCTGGCGTCGCCGCAATCGCGCTCCACCCGCGAAGCGCCGCGGTCCAGCACAAGGGCGATCCCGACTACGGCCTGGTCCGCGAGCTCGTCGAGCGTCTCGATGGCTCCGAGGCTCAGGTCATCGTCTCGGGCGGCCTCGCCACCGCGCCCGACGCCCGCCGCGCCTACCGCGAATCGGGAGCGGACGCGGTGATGATCGCGCGCGGCGCGCTCGGCAACCCGTGGATCTTCCAGGAGCTCACCGGCGAGCGGGTCGGGGAGCCGAGTCAGGACGAGATCGTGCGGGAGCTGCTCTGGACCATGGAGCGCGCCGAGCGGCATATGGGGGAGCGACGTGCCGCGCGCTACACGCGCAAGTTCTACCCCTGGTATCTCGAGCACCTCGGGATCAGGGGCGCCGAGGCGGATGTCCTGCAACGGACCGAGACCCTGGACGAGGCCCGCACGCTCGTGACGGGCCTGGCACCCACCGCGCCCGTGCCTGCGCGAGCCGCTTAGGCTGCCGAAACCGCCCCGCTATAATCGCCCGCCTGCCCGACCCGCGAGCGCACTGAATGCGCCGCGTTCGGGCCTTTGTTTCGTCAGAACCGGGGGGCCGCAGCGATGCGCCCCTATGACCAATCAGGGGATGAGGTTTCAGCACCGTGGCTCGTGAATCACTGATCACCCAGGAAGGGCTCGAGAAGCTCCGCGAGGAGCTCGCCCAGCTCACAACCGTGAAGCGCCGGGAGGTCGCCGCGCGCATCAAGGAGGCGCGCGAGTTCGGCGACATCATGGAGAACTCCGAGTACGACGACGCCAAGAACGAGCAAGCCCTGCTCGAGCAGCGGATCGCGCAGCTCGAGGAGCGAGTCCGCCGGGCGACCGTCGTCGACGAGAAGCAGCTCAACACCGACACGGTGGGCGTCGGCGTTCGGGTTCACGTGAAGGATCAGAAGTCGGGCGACTCGAAGAAGTTCCAGATCGTGGGCTCGGCAGAGGCCGATCCAGCCGAGAGCAAGCTCTCGAACGAGTCGCCGATCGGGAAGGCCCTCGTGGGCCACAAGCGCGGCGACGTCGTCACGGTCGAGGTGCCGCGCGGTCCCAAGCGCAAGCTCAAGATCACCAAGATCGAAGCCGCATAACGTCGATAGGCTCGCTCGCTCGATGGGCGAGACCGACGAAACAGAGCGCTCCGAGTCGCAGTTCCTCGCCGAGCGGCGTGAGAAGCTCGCCCGCCTGCGAGAGACAGGGGTCGAGCCGTACCCGCACTCCTTCGAGGGGCGGACCGAGATCGCGGCGGTGCGGGCGGCCCACGAGGGGCTGGCCGCGGGCGAGGAGACCGAGGACCGCCACCGGGTCGCCGGCCGCGTTGCGGCTCGCCGGGGTCACGGCAAGGCGGCCTTCCTTGATCTCATGGACGGCTCGGGCCGGATTCAGCTGCACGCCCGCGAGGACGTGCTCGGGACGGAGTCCTTCGAGTCTCTGGTGAGCGTCGATCTCGGCGACATCATCGGCGCCGAGGGAACCGTGTTCGCGACCAAGCGTGGCGAGCTCTCGCTGCGGGTTGATTCGTGGACCCTGCTCGCCAAGAGCCTGCGCCCGCCGCCCGACAAATTCCACGGGCTCGAGGACACCGAGGTGCGCTACCGGCACCGCGAGCTCGACCTGATCGCCAACCCCGAGGTCCGGGAGCTGTTCGCGCGGCGCGCGCAGGTCATCGGTTCGGTTCGCCAGTGGCTGGACTCACGCGGCTTCGTCGAGGTCGAGACACCGGTGCTTCAGCCGCTCTACGGGGGCGCCCTCGCGCGGCCGTTCACGACGCACCACAACGCGCTCGATCGCGATCTCTACCTCCGAATCGCCACCGAGCTCTACCTCAAGCGGCTGATCGTGGGCGGCATCGACCGGGTGTATGAGCTCGGCAAGGACTTCCGCAACGAGGGAATCTCGCCCAAGCACAACCCCGAGTTCACGATGCTCGAGTGGTACGAGGCGTACGCGGACTACATGGACGAGGCGGAGCGCCTGGAGCAGCTCGTCGCCTCGGTCGCCGAGCGGGCGTTTGGGAGCACGATGGTCGAGCGCGACGGCGACGAGATCGACCTGAGCCCGCCGTGGCAGCGGGTCACGCTCCGCGACGCGATCAAGGACCGCGCCGGGGTCGACCTCGCTGAGCGCCCGAGTCGCGAGGCGCTCGCCGCCGCGCTTGGCCGCGAGCCGGAGCCGGAGGAGGGCTGGGGCAAGCTCGTCGACGGCGTGCTCTCCAAGCTGGTCGAGCCCACGCTGATACAGCCCACCTTCATCGTCGACTACCCCGTCGAGCTCTCGCCCTTCGCCAAGCGCCACCGCTCCGCCGAGGGGTTCGTGGAGCGGTGGGAGGCGTTCGTCGGCGGCGTCGAGATCGCGAACGCGTTCACCGAGCTGAACGACCCCGACGAGCAGCGCCGCCGGTTCGAGCAGCAGGCCGACGAGCTTCGCCGGGGCGACGAGGACGCCCAGCCGTTCGACGAGGCCTTCGTCGAGGCGCTCGAGCAGGGCATGCCGCCCACCGGCGGCGTCGGACTGGGCATCGACCGGCTGGTGATGATCCTCGCGGGTGCGCGCAACCTGCGCGAAGTCATGCTCTTCCCCGCGATGCGGAATTAGCCTCGCGATGTAACGTCGGCGCCGGCCAGGCCGATGATCTGGATGATGGGCCGGGAACACGACGGGAGGAGCGACGTTGAGCTGCTTGGGGCCGCGGCTCGCGATCCGGAGGCGTTCGGTGTCTTCTACGACCGGCACGCGGCGACCGTCCTCGCGTACTTTCAGCGGCGGACCGCGTGCGCCGAGAGCGCCGCGGACCTAACGGCCGAGTCCTTTGCCAGAGCGTTCCACGCCAGGCGGCGCTACCGCGATCGGGGCGTGCCGGCGATCGCCTGGGTGCTGGGCATCGCCCGCCATGTGCTTGCCGACTCCATTCGGAACGAACGCATCGAGGACCGCGCCCGCAGCCGGCTCGGCCTCGAGCGGCTGGAGCTGGACGACGACGCGCTTCGCCGGATCGAGGAGCTCGCCGACCTGGCAGCGGTCCGCGGGCGGCTCGATGCCGCCCTCTCGGAGCTGCCACCCGACAGCGCGGAGGCCGTGCGCCTGCGCGTGGACGCCGAGCTGCCCTACGCGGAAGTCGCGCGGCGCCTCGGCTGCACGGAGGGCGCAGCCCGCGTCCGCGTGGCCCGCGCCCTGACCAAACTCGCCGACTCACTGGAGGCAACGTCATGAGTGATTTCCCCGTGCCGATCGAGCCGGCCGCTCCGGGAGATCCGCCTCGCGCGCTTCGCAGCGCCCTGGTGGATGCCATCGGTAGGCGCCGCCGGCGGATCCGTTCGCGGGCGGCTATCGCCGGGGCGGCCTGTATTGCGGTGGCCGCCGCAGTTCTCGCCGGCGGGGTGTTCACCGCCGTCCCGGAGCCGGTGCTGGCGATCGACGACGGCAGCGAATGGGTAACGGTCCGCATCCTCGACGGCGATGCCGGCGCCGCGGAGATGACCCAGGAGCTTCAGGACGCCGGCATCGACGCGGAGGTACAGGCGCTGCCCGCACGGCCGGAGAGGTTGGCCATTGGCTGGGCTTCAACCCGGGCAAGGAGCCACCTCCTCAGCCGTGTGACCGCCCGGAGGATGCCCACCCCGACCTCAAATGCGTCACTGCCCCGTTGCTCGGGGGCGACGACATCCGCTTCGGTGAGGACGCCTTCGAAATTCGGCGCGACTCCATCTACATGCTCGGCACCACTCGCACCACGCTGTATCTCGGTCGCGAGCCCGCGCCCGGCGAGAGCCCGGTGGACCCGCCCGCGGGTACCGACCTTCAGTTCGTCTATCCGGGGGTGGATCAGCTGGGGTCAGGGACGTCGTCCCATACGGCGCCGTGAAAGCCGGGTCGACGCAATCCGCGTCCGGTTTCCGGACATGGATTGGGTTGACCTCAGGCAGACGAAGGGCAGGCCCCGATGGGGCCTGCCCTACTTGCCTAGTTCGTTTGAGCCGGCGCTACGCGCCCAGGATCGCGCCGACGAGGTCCGGCTTGAACGGCTCGGTTCCCGGCACGAGGTTCACTCCCGAGAAGGAGCTGTTCGCGTGCAGGTAGGCGATCTCCTTGGCGATGTCGCCGACGCCGTTTGAACCGGCGGCCGGGGCGAGCTGCAGCGTCGACAGGATGCCGATCGCCTGGCCGGAGTCGTTCATGAACCCGCTGCCGGAATCGCCCGGGATGCCGGGCGTCACAGTGAACACGTTATGGCTCCAGCCGTTGCCCTGATTCTGGATCAGGACTCCCTCCTTCGGGCTCAGCTTCGTCACGCCGCCGCGAAGCTCTGAGTTCCCGTAGGAGTAGACCTTGTCACCGAGGCTGCCGACCGTACCGACGCCGGTCGGGCCGCCGTAGCCGGGAACCGACGGGTTGACGTTCGCGACGTCGGACGGATCGAGCTTGACCAGCGCCAGGTCGTTGTACGCGCAGGTGTCGGCGTTGCTCTCGCCGTTCGCCTGCATCGTGGCCCACGAGTTGTAGACCATGGTTCCGGGCTTGCTCGCGCCGGTGACGTCGACCTGCGTGCCGACCGGCAGGGTGCCGCTGGTGCATCCGTCGGTGGCCGTGTTGCCACCCGTGCCCGAGCAGTGGGCCGCCTGTCCGATGTAGGTGTTCGTGCCGTCGCTGAAGACGAAGTTGGACGTGCACTGCGCGCCGTCGGTGAACGTCTGGACGCCGGGGTGGATCGTCGCGGACGACGCCGGCGCCCACGCCGAGGCGACGGCGGGGACGAGTCAGTGCCAGTGCCAGCGCGCCGATCGAGCACGCCAGCGTTACGAGCTTTCTCAAGATTGCCTCCTCGATTGGACGATGTACTGCGGCAACCCGCCGTTTCCCTCCTCTTGCCCGGGTTCCCATGCGTGGGCGGCCGAACGCTATGGAGATCGCGACGCGCGCGCGCCAGTTCGCCCGCCGCGCGCGGACGCTCGGGCGGCGGCCGGATCGCGTCCCGCCGTGACGTCAATTCGCAATTAGCGCGGTTACTATCGACCACGCCTGAGACGCGCCTAGCTACGCAGGGGCCGCCGATATACTCGATGCTCGGCGTAAACGACAACCGGAGGTCTAATCCGTCGGCACCGCGCAGCCGAAACATTGGATGGGACTCCGGCGCTCATGCGTCCCCGTTTGAGCCTCCGGAGACGACCAATGGGTAGGCAATACTTGGGAGGGCCGCGAGGTCTCCCCCTCTAGCCTGAGAGGCGGAAAGAGAACAAGGCAGAAACAGTGTTCGAGAGATTCACAGAGAGAGCAAGGCAGGTCGTCGTCCTCGCGCAGGAGGAGGCGCGCACTCTCAAGCACAACTACATCGGCACCGAGCACATCCTGCTCGGGCTGCTCCGCGAGGAGGAGGGCCTCGCCGCTCGCGTTCTCGAATCGCTGGACATCACCGTCGAGCGCGTCCGCGCACAGGTCGTGCGGATCGTCGGCTCCGGTGAGGAGGTCACCTCCGGGCAGATCCCGTTCACGCCGCGCGCGAAGAAGGTCCTCGAGCTGGCCCTTCGCGAGGCTCTGTCCCTGGGCCACAACTACATCGGCACCGAGCACATCCTGCTGGGCCTGGTCCGCGAGAACGAGGGCGTCGCCGCCCGCATCCTGCTCGACTTCGACGCCGACTCGGAGAAGATCCGCAACGAGGTCATCCGGATGCTGTCCGGCCCCGGCGGCCGCCGTCAGGGCGCTGGCGCCGGCGCGAGCGGCGAGGGGAAGAAGTCCTCGAAGCTGCTCGACCAGTTCGGCCGCAACCTGACCAAGCTTGCCGCCGAGTCCAAGCTCGACCCCGTGATCGGGCGCGAGACCGAGATCGAGCGGATCATGCAGATCCTCTCCCGGCGCACCAAGAACAACCCGGTGCTCGTCGGCGAGCCGGGGGTCGGCAAGACCGCCATCGTCGAGGGGCTCGCCTCGCGCATCACCAAGGGCGAGGTCCCCGAGCTCCTGAAGAACAAGCAGATCTACACGCTCGACCTGGCCGCACTGGTCGCCGGCTCTAAGTACCGCGGCGAGTTCGAGGAGCGGCTGAAGAAGGTGATGAAGGAGATCACCCAGCGCGGCGACATCGTCCTGTTCATCGACGAGCTGCACAACCTCGTCGGCGCCGGCGCTGCCGAGGGCGCCATCGATGCCGCCTCGATCCTGAAGCCGGCGCTCGCCCGCGGCGAGATCCAGACGATCGGCGCGACGACGATGGACGAGTACCGGAAGTACCTGGAGCGCGACTCGGCGCTCGAGCGGCGCTTCCAGCAGATCAAGGTCGACCAGCCGTCGATCCCCGACACCGTCCAGATCCTCGAGGGACTGCGCGAGCGTTATGAGGAGCACCATCGCGTCGAGATCACCAACGACGCGCTCGGCGCCGCAGCGGAGCTCGCCGACCGCTACATCTCCGACCGCTTCCTGCCCGACAAGGCCATCGACCTCATTGACGAGGCGGCATCGCGCATGCGCATCAAGTCGATGTCGCAGCCGCCGGTCTACCGCGACCTCGAGGAGGAGATCGAGGAGACGCGGCGCGCCAAGGAGTCCGCGATCGAGGCCCAGGAGTTCGAGAAGGCCGCGAACCTCCGGGACACCGAGCGGCAGCTCACCAACCGTAAGCGCGAGCTCGAGGACCAGTGGGCCGCCGGCGAGGGCGGCGAGCGCCCCGAGGTCGGCGAGGAGGAGATCGCAGACATCGTCTCGATGTGGACCGGCATCCCGGTCTTCAAGCTGACCGAGGCCGAGACCAAGAAGCTCCTCCGGATGGAGGACGAGCTCCACAAGCGGGTCATCGGCCAGGACGCCGGCTATCACCGCCGTTTCGAAGGCCATCCGCCGCTCCCGCGCGGGCATCAAGGATCCCAAGCGGCCCGCCGGCTCGTTCATCTTCCTGGGGCCTTCCGGGGTCGGCAAGACCGAGCTCGCCCGCACGCTCGCCGAGTTCCTGTTCGGCGACGAGGACTCGATGGTGCGCATCGACATGTCCGAGTACATGGAGAAGCACGCCGTCTCCCGTCTCGTCGGGTCGCCGCCCGGCTACGTCGGCTACGACGAGGGCGGGCAGCTGACCGAGGCAGTGCGGCGCAAGCCGTACTCGGTGCTGCTCCTCGACGAGATCGAGAAGGCCCATCCCGACGTCTTCAACATCCTGCTCCAGATCCTGGAGGACGGCCGCTTGACCGACGCCCAGGGCCGCACGGTGGACTTCCGGAATGCGATCGTGATCATGACGTCGAACATCGGCGCCAAGGACATCGCGCGCAATGTGTCATTCGGCTTCGGCGCCTCGGACGAGACCGGTGCCTCCTACGAGGAGATGAAGGGCCGGATCATGGGCGAGCTGAAGAAGGTGTTCCGCCCCGAGTTCCTGAACCGGATCGACGAGGTCATCGTCTTCCACAAGCTCAGCCGTGACGAGATCAAGGAGATCATCGACCTGATGATCGGCCGGGTTCGCGCGCAGGTTGCCGAGCACGAGCTGCAGCTTGAGCTCGACGAGGAGGCCGAGGAGCTACTGGTCGACAAGGGCTGGGACCCGGCGATGGGCGCGCGCCCGCTGCGGCGGGCGATCCAGCGCTACATCGAGGACCCGCTCGCGGACGAGGTGCTGCGCACCGGCGACATCGTGTCCGGCACCACGGTCCTGGTCGAGCGCGACGCATCGGGCGACGAGGACGACCGCCCGCTGAAGATGAAGCTGGTCAAGCCGAAGAAGCGGCCGCCGGCAAAGAAGCGCGAGCCCGTTGGCGTTGGGGCCAAGTCATCGCAGGGCGAGGACGGCGGCCCGACCGCACCGAATGACGGCGGCAGCGATACCCCGTCTGAGGGCTCGGCGCACGAGCAGAGCGACGGCACCGCCGCCGACGGAGCTACCGAGACCGAGTAGCGCGCCGCAGGCCCTAGACCGGGACCGCCGCCGAGGTAAGGACGGCGTCGAGGAGGCCGGGGAAACGTGCCTCCAGGTCGGCGCGGCGCAGGGTGTTGTACTTGGCGGTGCCCTCGGTTCGCTGCTCGATGATCCCGGCCTCGCGGAGCACCCTGAAGTGATGCGTCGCGGTCGACTTGGAGACCTCGAGTCCGAACGTTCCACAGGGGCGCGGCTCGGGATCCGCGGCGAGAAGCCGGACGATGCGGAGCCGCTGCGGGTCGCTCAGCGCGTGTAGGACCGCCGCCAGCTCGAGGTCCGCGCGTTGTGGATGATATAGGCCCATGGCCGCGAGTATACGACGATCGTCGTACTTTTGGTACGATCGTCCTCGTACTAACGAACGAGAGCGAATTCCACTTAGCCCGCAGGGACGCGTTCAGGTACGAGGAGGCTCGTTGAACCCCGTTACGGCATCCAAGGCTTACGTCCAGAGGGACTCGAATCTCCTCCTGCTGCTGGTCTGCCTGGCGCAGTTCATGGTGATCCTGGACGTCTCGATCGTGAACGTCGCGCTGCCGGCGATCCGCAACGGGCTCGGCTTCTCAACCACCGGTCTGCAGTGGGTCATCAACGCCTACACGATCACCTTCGCGGGCTTTCTGCTCCTGGGTGGCCGGGCGTCGGACCTGCTCGGCCGCCGCCGGGTCTTCCTCGCCGGAACCGCGCTGTTCACCGCCGCGTCGCTCGTCTGCGCGATCTCCGGCTCGCCGGCCGTCCTGCTCGGCGCACGCGCCGTCCAGGGGCTGGGGGGAGCGGTGATCTCGGCTGCGAGCCTCGCGATCATTACCACCTCGTTCGAGGAGGGCGCCTCCCCGCAACCGGGCGCTGGGAGTTTGGGGTGCGCTCGGCGGCCTCGGCGCCACGTCCGGCGTCCTCCTCGGCGGCGTCCTCACGCAGGGGCTGGGATGGCCCGCGATCTTCGTCATCAACATTCCGATCGGCCTCGCCGTGGTCGCCTTGGCGGCCGCGTCATCCCCGAGGGCCGAAGCGCCTTGGGCCACCGGCACTTCGACCTGACCGGCGCTCTGCTGGTGACCGCCGGGATGGTGGCCCTCGTCTACGGAATCGTCCGCACGGACGTGCTGAGCTGGGGCTCGGCGGGAGTGCTCGTGCCGCTGTTTGCCGGCGTCGCGCTGCTCGCGGGTTTCGCGCTCGTCGAGGGCAAGCTCGCCGAGGCCCCGCTCGTGCCGCTGCGCGTCTTCCGCCTGCGCCAGCTGCGGTCGGCGAACGCTGTGATCCTCCTTCTGTACTCGGCGATCTTCGCGATGTGGTTCTTCGTCTCGCTCTACATGCAGCAGGACCTGCATCACGACGCGATCCAAACGGGCCTGGCCTTCCTGCCCATGACGCTCGCGGTCGCGTCGGCGGCGACGTTGGCACCGCGGCTCATCCCGCGGATCGGCGCCCGGTTCGTCCTTACCGCCGGGATGGTCTCGGCGGCTGCGGGCCTCGCGCTGCTGACCGGCGTGCGGCCGGACGGCACCTATCTCGCTCAGGTCCTCCCCGGCGGTGTGCTCTCGGCGTTCGGCCTGGGCCTCGCGCTGGTGCCGGCGACGATCGTCGCGGTCCGGGGCGTCCCAGCCGCGGAAAGCGGGCTTGCCTCCGGCCTCCTCAATACCTCGCGCCTGGTCGGCGGCGCACTTGGGCTCGCGGCCCTGACGACGATCGCCACCTCCCGCGCGCACGGCGGCCATCGCCAGCGGGGCCTCGCCGGTGCTGGCGCAGACCGAGGGCTACCAGCTCGCGTTCTGGGTGGGCGCGATCCTTTGCGCACTGGGCGCCGTGGCGGCCGCGGTCCTGCTGCGGCCCGCGAGCGAGCGCGAGCCGCACGGCGAGCTCGCCGAAGCACAGGGCTGACGAACGTCATCCGAGGTCCCTCTGTGGGCGGGGCCTCGTAGTGCGAACTTCGACGGCGAGAGGTCTACCCTGGAGGCATGACCACGCGCCCGGTCGAAAACCCGGAACAGGTCGTCACGCCCGACGACATCGAGCGGGCCGGCACAGCTCATCGCCGGGGAGGTGCGCGAGACGCCGGTCCTGCCGGCGGGCGAGCTCTCCCGCCGCGTCGGGGGTGAGGTGGTCATGAAGGCCGAGTGCCTCCAGCTCACGGGCTCGTTCAAGGTCCGGGGGGCCTTCAACAAGATGGGCGGCCTCCGCCAGGCCGAGCTCGACGCCGGAGTGGTTGCCGCGAGCGCGGGCAACCACGCGCAGGCAGTTGCGCTGGCGGCCGAACGGACGGGCAGTCACGCCGACCTCTTCATGCCGGCCGAGTCGCCGCTCGCGAAGGTCTCCGCGGTGCGCGGCTACGGGGGAGAGGTGCACCTGGTCGACGGCTCCTACGAGGAGGCAGCGGACGCCGCGCGGGAGTTCGCAGACGCGGAGCACGGGACGCTGATCCCCCCCTTCGACGACGCGGCCATCGTCGCCGGACAGGGGACGGTCGGTCTCGAGATCGCTCGCCAGGCACCGACCGTCCGGCTGGCAATCGTCCCGCTCGGGGGCGGCGGCCTGGCCTCGGGAGTCGCGATCGGCCTCAAGACGAAGCTTCCGGACGTGCGCGTCGTCGGCGTCCAGGCGGAGGCGTGCTCCCCGTACGTCGACTCGCGGCCCGCGCATCGCCCGATCGGCGCCCGCTCCTCGAACACGATCTGCGACGGAATCGCGGTCAAGCGCCCGGGCGAGCTGACGCTGCCGCTGGTCGAGCGATACCTCGACGAGATCGTCACCGTCTCGGACGACGAGGTGGCACAGGCGATGGTGTTGCTCCTGGAGCGCTCGAAGCTGGTGGTCGAGGGTGCGGGCGCCGTTGGGGTCGCGGCGCTTCTCGCCGGCAAGGTCGCGCCCGCCGCGGAAGGCGACACCTGCGTGGTGCTTTCCGGCGGCAACGTCGACGCGTCCCGCCTTGCGGAGTGCATCCGGCTGGGCGAGACGGCGGTGGGCCGCCGTCTCGTCGTCTGGACGGTGGTCCCCGACCGTCCCGGGGCGCTCGCGGCGCTGCTTCGCATCGTCGCCGAGCACGGCGCCAACGTGGTGGACGTCGAGCACATTCGCGAGGGCGTCGAGCTCCACGTGCGCGAGACCGCGATCGAGCTCGTGCTGCAGACCGACGGTCCGCGGCACGGCGAGCTGATCCTGGACGCGATCCGGGCGGAGGGATTCGCCGCGCGGCCGGAGCGTTAGCACGCCGGTGGCGGCCAAGCTCGAGGAGCTTCGCGTTCGGCTGGCCGAGATCAACGATCTCGGGCGGGCACGCGCCCTGCTGGGCTGGGACGAGCGGACGCAGATGCCGCCCGCGGGGGCCGAGGCCCGCGCGGAGCAGGTGGCCACGCTCGCGCGCATTCGTCACGAGCTGCTGATCTCCGACGAGCTCGGCAGCCTGATCGAGGGGGCGGCCGGCGAGACCGAGGGTCTCCCGTACGACTCCGACGACGCGAGCCTCGTGCGGGTCGCGCGCCGCGGCTGCGAGAAGGCGCGTCGGGTGCCGGCCGACCTCCGCGCTGAGCTCACTCGCACTGCGTCGATCGCCGAGCACGCTTGGGCCGAGGCTCGGGCCAAGTCGGACTTCGCCGCGTTCCTGCCCCACCTGCGGAAGAACGTCGAGCTGCGACGCCGCTACGCCGCCTGCTTCGACGGCTTCGAAGGCTTCGCGCACGAGTTCGATCCCCTGCTCGACGACTTCGAGCCGGGGATGACGACGCCGGAGATGACAGCGGTTCTCGGCGAGCTTCGAGACGGCATCCGCCCCCTTGTCGTCCGCCGTCGCCGAGAGCGGGGAGGACGTGGACGATTCCTGCCTGCACGGCGACTTTCCGCTGGAGGCGCAGGAGACCCTGGCCCACGAGGTGGTCGCGGAGCTTCCGCTCCAGGAGGGGGCCTGGCGCCTCGACCAGACCGTGCATCCGTTCGCGACGGCGATCTCGCCGGCCGATCTGCGCATCACGACCCGCTTCGACCCCTACTACATCGGGACCGCGGTCTGGGCCGTGATCCACGAGTCAGGCCACGCGATGTATGAGAACGGGGTCCCGCGCGAGCTCTGGCGCTCGCCGCTCGCGAGCCCGTCGTCGCTGGGATTTCACGAGTCGCAGAGCCGGCTGTGGGAGAACTGGGTGGGGAGGAGCAGGCCCTATCTGGACCACCTCCTGCCGCGGCTTCGCGAGCTGTTCCCCACGCGCCTGAGCGAGGTCGAGCTCGACTCGCTGTACCGCGCGGCGAACAAGATCGAGCCGTCGCTGATCCGGGTCGAGGCCGATCAGGTGACCTACAACCTGCACATCATCCTTCGCTTCGAGCTGGAGCTCGGGATCTTCGACGGGACGATCGAGCTCGAGGATCTGCCCGAGGCCTGGAACGCAAAAGTTGCCGAATTACCTGGGGATTTCGGTCCCGGACAACGCCCAGGGCGTGCTGCAGGACGTGCACTGGGCCGGCGGGATGTTCGGCTACTTCCCCACGTACTCGCTGGGCAACGTCATCGCCGGGCAGCTGTGGGACCGCATCACCGCCGAGTTGCCTGACGTCGAGGAGAGCATCGGGCGCGGGGAGCTCACCGGACTCCGGGACTGGCTGCGGCAGAACCTGCACCGCCACGGCAACAAGTTCATGCCGAAGGAGCTGATCGAGAAGGTGGTCGGCGGGCCGATCGACGTCGCACCCTACGTGCGGCCAGCTTCGCGAGCGAGCCGCCGAGATCTACGGCATCAGCTAGTTCGCGCCGCCGCGCTTCAGCAGCCGAAAGCCCATTCCGGCCGGCTTCAGCAACAACCACCTGACGCCGGCTCGGCCCGCTCGAGAGGCCTTTGGTCGGCGCATCCGTCCCACACGGAACGCGATCGCCGCCGAGAGGCCGCAGCCTGCCGCGGCGGCCGCGATGCGGGCGTGGTTGTGGAGGCGGCGAAAGCGCGCCTCCCCGGCGTGCAGCTCGATGTAGCCGACCGGCGACACCGCCGTGCCTCCGCCGCCGCCCGCTCCTTCCTCACCATTGCGCCCGCCGCTTCCTCCACCGAATCCCCACTTGGCCCTGGCGACGGGGATGACGGTCACGCCCTGGCTCTCCACGGGTTCGCCGAACACAGCCGAGGCTCGCGCGGTCGCGCCAACCCTCTCGGCCAGCTGCTCGGTGAACCCCGACCGCGTCGCGACGCGGTCCGCCTCCTGTCTTGCGTCGGCTTCGGTCACGGTGATCTCCTCCTTGTCGGCCCCGCCGGAAGCCGAACATACCACTGCCCTGACCGCGTCCGGATCGCCGCCGTCTCCCGGTGCGAGGGGGCGCGGTGCCGTCGGGCGGGGTGCCTAGAGTCAGACCTATGAACGGCACCTGCCAGTTTCGGGGCTAAAGCCCCTCACCAGACAAGACCCATGGCCTCGAACTCGCATTTCGTCTGCCAGGAGTGCGGGCACTCCGCGCTCGCGTGGACCGGCCGCTGCCCGGGGTGCGGCGAGTGGAACACGCTGGTCGAGGCCAGGCGCTCCGACGGTGGCGGAGGCAGCCGCCGGGGAAGCTCCAAGCCGCCCCGGCCGCGGCTCCCCGCCCGGTGCCGCTGCGCGAGGTTCAGGCACCCAAGGCGGAGCGCCTGCTGACCGGCATCGCCGAGCTCGACCGGGTGCTCGGCGGCGGCTTGGTCCCGGGCTCGGTCGTGCTGCTCGGCGGGTCGCCCGGCATCGGGAAGTCGACGCTGACCGGCATGGCGCTCGGGAACCTCACCGCTCGCGGCGCGAAGGTCCTCTACGTGTCCGGGGAGGAGTCGGCGGCACAGGTGCGGCTGCGGGCGGAGCGGCTCGGCGGCGACGCCCTGTCGGTACCGGCCCTGGCCGAGACCTCGGTTGAGTCGGTGCTCGCAGCGCTCGAGGCCGAGCAGCCGGCCGTGTGCGTGATCGACTCGGTGCAGACGCTTCACTCGGAGGGAATGACGGGAGCGCCGGGCTCGGTCGGCCAGGTGAGGGAGGCCGCGGGCGCGATCACCGAGGTCGGCAAGCGTCTCGGCACCGCCGTCGTCCTCGTCGGCCACGTGACCAAGGACGGCAGCGTCGCGGGGCCGCGGGTGCTCGAGCACCTCGTGGACTGCGTCCTGCTGTTCGAGGGCGAGCGCGAGCGGAGCTTTCGCACCCTGCGGGCGCTCAAGAACCGCTTCGGCGCCACCAGCGAGGTGGGCGTGTTCGAGATGCGCTCCGGCGGCCTGGTCGAGGTCGCCGATCCATCGGCGCGGTTCGTCGGCGAGGCCTCGGACGCGCCCGGTTCCTGCGTCCTGTGCGCGATGGAGGGCACGCGGCCGCTGCTGGTCGAGGTTCAGGCCCTCGTCGCGCCCACCGAGATCGTGCCGCCGCGCCGGGTCGCGACCGGCATCGACCGCAACCGCCTGGCGATGGTGCTCGCGGTGCTCGCGCGGCACGGCGGGCCCTCCCTGGCGGCAGCGGACGTGTTCGTGAACGTCGCCGGCGGCGTGCGGGTGGACGAGCCCGGGGCCGACCTGGCCGTGGCGATGGCGCTCGCGTCGGCTCACCGCGGCGAGACGCTCGCCGATCCCGAGGGCCGCCCGCTGGCCTGCTTCGGCGAGGTTGGGCTCACCGGAGAGCTTCGCTTCGTCGCCCATCCCGAGCGGCGGGTCGCCGAGGCGCTCAAGTTCGGCCTCGGGCCGGTCGTCGGGCCCGAGGCGGGGGAGCGGGTCGAAGGGCTCGCCTCCCACGGCTCGCTGCGATCGGCGCTGAGGGCGACGGCAGCGACAGGTCGCCGGAACGCCAGGGCCGAGGCGGGCTGTAGCCGGGTCGACGCAATCCGCGTCCGGATTCCGGACATGGATTGCGTTGACCCGCGGATCTGCCCCCTCATTGCCCGGGTGGGCGCCCCCGGCCGCCGCTTGACAACGCCCAATCCGACCTGTCCACTTGGAATTCGGCTGCCCACGTGTCTTAAGGGCTATTTGTCATCATGGATCAACGATGGCGTCGAGTGTCGGTGACGAGCTGCATGAACTCGAGGCTCGTCTCGACCCACGGCTACTCCAGTCGCTCGACATGGTCGCGCCTGGTACGCCGCTGCGAGAGGGCATCGACAACATCATCCATGCCCGCACCGGCGGCCTGATCCTGATCGCCGAGCCGGAGGATGTCTCCTTCCTGTTCAGCGGCGGAATCAGGCTCGATATCGACTACACGCCGGCGCTCCTCTACCAGGTGGCGAAGATGGACGGGGCCATCGTCCTCGATCCGCGGGCGACCAAGATCCACTGGGCGAACGTCCAGCTGATGCCGGATCCCACGATCCTCTCGATGGAGACGGGGACCCGTCACCGCACCGCGGAGCGCGTCTCGAAGCAGACCAAGGCGCTCGTGATCGCCATCTCGCAGCGGCGCGACGTCGTCTCGCTCTACGTGGAGGGGATCAAGTACATCCTCCAGGAGATCCCCCAGGTCCTCTCGAAGGCCAACCAGGGGCTCGCCACGCTCGAGAAGTACCGCTCCCGCCTGGACCAGGTCTCGGCCCGTCTCACTGGCCTCGAGCTGCTCGGCGGCTGCACCCTCCACGACGTGCTTTCGACCATCCAGAGGGCGGAGCTGGTGACCCGCATGGGCGCCGAGGTCGAGCGCTACATCATCGAGCTGGGCACCGAGGGCCGCTTGATCGAGATGCAGCTCGAGGAGACCGTTGTCGGCGTCATGGCCGAGCGCGTGGCGCTCGTACGCGACTACAGCGTCGTCGATTCCGACGAGCGCGTCGAGAGCATTCTGCAGGAGCTCGCAACGGTGCCCCACCAGGAGCTGCTCGACTTCGGCCGCCTCGCCGAGCTCCTCGGCTATGACCGGAAGACGAGCACGATCGACGTCACGGTCTCGCCACGCGGCTACCGGGCGCTCTCCCGCATTCCCAGACTTCCCCGCCTCATGGTCCAGAAGGTCGTTCATACCTTCGGCGACCTCGACTCGATCGTCAACGCGACTGAGGACGAGCTGGCCGCGGTCGATGGCGTCGGGCCGGCCCGCGCGCGTGAGATCCGCGAGGGCCTTCGCAGCTTGCAAGAGGTCGACTTCGTCGACCGTTATCCATGAACTGACGGCCGCTGCCCGGCCGTCCCAACTAAGGAGGACCACATTCCTGAGCTAGCAACCGCGGACGACGCGATAGAGGACCTCGAGGACGAGCTCGGCCCCGTCGAGTGCACCTTTGGGGAGGGCGACAACGTCGTCTACCCGCACCACGGGGCCGGGGTCGTGATGAAGAAGGAGACGAAGGATCTCCTGGGTGAGAAGCGGGACTACCTGACCATCAAGATCCTGCACAACGACATGACGGTCATGGTTCCCTGCGAGAACGCCCACCGAGCGGGACTGCGACGGGTGATCGCGGGCGAAGAAGTCGAGAAGGTGATCAAGGTTCTGACCGGCGAGGTCTCCGACATGCCGAAGAACTGGAATCGGCGCTTCAAGTACAACCGCGAGAAGATCAAGACGGGCGACGTCTTCGAGTTGGCCGAGGTTGTCCGCAACCTGGCGATTCGCGAGTGGGAGAAGGGCCTTTCCACGGGGGAGAAGCAGATGTACACCCGGGCCAAGAAGATCCTCGCCTCCGAGTTCATGTATGCGCTCGGCAAGGACGAGGAGGGCGCCGAGGCATACCTGGACGAGCTGCTGGAGGAGCGCTTCGGCGCCAAGGCGTCTGCCTGACCGACCAGCGGCATCAGGGGTCATTGCGGCCGCCGGCTCCGGCGAGAGGCTCGGAGCCGGCGGCCCGAAGGCCTTCGTACAGATAGGCGGTCGCGCGCTCCTCCACTGGTCGCTCGACGCCTTCGCGCGTGCGGAGAGCGTCAATGCGGTGATCGTCGCCGTGCCCGCGGGCGCCGAGGATCAGGTCCCCCAGGGCGCCGTCGCGGTCGCCGGCGGAGCGAGCCGCTCGGAGTCGGTGGCGGCTGGGCTGGAGCGGGTCGAGACGGAGCTGGTCGCCGTGCACGACGCCGCCAGGCCGCTCGTCACGGCGCAGCTGATCGACGAGCTGGTCGCGAAGCTGCTGGATCGTCCCGACGCAGCCGCCGTGCTCGCCGCGGCCCCCATCGCGGACACGGTCAAGCGCGCTCGCGAGCCGCGCCCCGCCAAGGGCGACTTTCCCCGCGGGGGTCCGACCGTCGCGCAGACGGTCAGCCGCGACCACCTGTGGGCCGCTCAGACGCCGCAGGTCTTCCGCACGGCGGCCCTACGGGAGGCGCTGGAGGCCGAGCCGCAGCGGATCGCCGCCGCCACCGACGACGCGATGCTGGTCGAGAAGGCGGGCGGCAAGGTCCTGCTCCACCCCTCATCACCGGAGAACCTCAAGGTGACGACACCGCTGGACCTCCGGATCGCGGAGCTGCTGCTCGCGAGCCGCTCCTAGCCGGCGCGGGCGCGGTGCCAGCCACCGGCCGGACCGACGCCGTCATCTTTCCGGCCCAGGACGCGGTCCTTGCTGTCGAAGGCCGTGACATTGAATCGGACGGGTGACTTGGCGTGTGCACCCTCGCTCCGTGGAGGTAGCGTTAGGCCCTCGATGCACAGGCGCGCCTTCACAATCGTTGCGGTCGCCTTCCTCGCTACGGTGGTCGTGGGTGGCCAGGCGATGGCGGGGGGTTCGTCCACGGCGCCTGACGTGATCATTGCCCACGGCAAGTTCGCCCGTCACTCGTGGTCCGTTGCAGTGCACGGACGGCATCATCATCGGTGTTACCAGGTGTCGTTGAGCGGTGAGGGCTCCGCGAGCGCTGCTGCCAGCTGAGGGCCTGACCACCGACCACCGCTCTTCAGCCCGTTGCTGGCGATCAGCGACGATGACGCAACAGTTGGGCTCGAGACCACCCAGAACCGGGTAAGGAGCATGCGGCTCAAGATCGCCCATCCGCGATCGAGTCGGCCGGCCGAATGGACGCGGATGGACACCAAGCGCATGACCCGACATCAGGCCCGCAGGGCAGATGTGAGGCGAAACTTCCGGTTCGTCGTGCTGCACTCGCGGGGGAACCTGTGCGTAAAGCAGCTCGTGCTTTTCAACCGCAAGGACGATCGCATCAAGAAGCAGCGCGTCCCGTGCGAGTTCTGAGCCGCTGCGGGGCTCAGTGAACCGTGCCGTACGTCTTGCGGCCGAGGTAGCGGCGGCCGCACTTCGGGCACTTGCGGAAGAGGATCTGCCCGCCCTGTCCGCACTGCTTGCAGGTCCGCTTGGGTGGGGCGACGATGTGGCTCGTCATGGAGTCACGATCCTAGAGGCCGCTTCGTCGACACCCGCTTATCATCCGCATCCGGCTGGATGGGTAAACGAATTAGGACGGCGGTGATGAAGCTGCAGGACGGCGAGCCGGACGACATGGTCGCCGATGCGACCCGCCGCACCCACCTCGCCAACGAGCGGACCTACCTCGCCTGGTGGCGAACGGGGCTCACCGCACTGGCCGTCAGCCTCGCGGTGGGTCGCATCGTCCCCGAGCTGGTGAGCGGCACCTCATGGCCCTACGTGACCCTGGGCGCCGGTTACGCGGTCCTCGGGATCGTGTTCATCGCCTATGCGGAGCAGCGCCGCCGCGCCGTCACCGATGCCGTCCGCCGCGGCGAGTGGGCGGAGCTCCAGTCCAGCTTTCTGGGATTCCTGGCCGGGCTCGGCCTCGTGCTGGCCGTGGCGACGCTTGCCGTCGTCCTCGCCCAGCCCTAAGGTGGCGGGCTCGGCACCGTAGAGTCTCGCCGCGAGGATGACGAGCGACTACGCCCCAACTCCGGTAGAGGACTTCCTCGACCCGGACGATCCGATTCTCTTCCCCCGCCTCAGCCGGCCGCAGATCGAGTACCTGGCGGAGATCGGCACCCAGCGGTCGTTCGCACGTGGAGACCTCGTCTGGGAGCACGGCCAGCGCGAGACTCCCATGTATGTGGTCCTCAGCGGAGCCGTGGACGTCATCGACCAAGCGCCGGAGGGTGACCGCTACTTCACCCAGTGCCGGGAAGGGACCTTCGCCGCCGACATCTCGATGTTCACGGGTGAGCCGACGCTCGCCGCCGGGTTCGCAGCCGAATCGACGTCGCTTGTGGCGCTCCCGCCGGAGGATGTGCGCCGGGTGGTTGCGACGGCGGCCGAGCTCGGCGACCTTCTGCTGCGGACGATGGTCACGCGCCGGGAGTGGCTGCAGGGCCGCGGCCTGGGCCAGCAGCGGCTGATCGGGTCACGATGGTCGGGCGAGGCGTTCACGGTGCGGGAGCTCTTGGAGCGCAACCTCGTTCCGTTCACGTGGCACGACCTCACGATCGACGACGAGAGCCGGGTCCTGCTCGACGGGCTTGGCATCGGGGACGCCGACTGCCCGGTCCTGGTCCGTTCGGACAGCGTGATCCGCCAAGCCACCGTGACGTCCGTCGCCGATGAGCTGGGCCTGCGAGTGCAGGTCGACGGTCAGACCTTCGACGTCGTCGTGATCGGCGGCGGTCCGGCCGGGCTGGCGGCGGCGGTGTACGCGTCCTCCGAGGGCCTCGACACGCTCGTGCTCGAACGGTTCGCCCCGGGCGGTCAGGCGGGGACGAGCGCTCGCATCGAGAACTACCTCGGCTTCCCCACGGGCCTTACCGGCGCCGATCTCGCCCGGAGAGCGACGCTCCAGGCGCGCAAGTTCGGTGCGGTGATCTCCAGCGTCCACGAGGCCTCTTCAATATCCGAGCCCGAGGTCGGGGGATTCCGCGAGATCGAGCTTGCCGACGGTCAGCGCGTGCGGGGGCTCTGCGTCGTCCTGGCCCCGGGTGCGGACTACCGTCGATTGCCGGCCGAGAACGCGGATCGGTTCGAGGGCCTGGGCCTGTACTACGCGGCGACTCACATCGAGGCCCAGCAATGCTCGGGGGAGGACGTCGTCGTGGTGGGCGGCGGAAACTCGGCCGGCCAGGCGGTGGTCAAGCTTGCCGACCATGCGCGCCAGGTCCACGTCGTGGCCCGCCGACCCCTTGAGGCGGCGATGTCGCGCTACCTGGTCGACCAGATCGAGGCCAAGTCGAATGTCGAAGTCTGGTCCGGCTGTGAAGTGCGCGCGCTCGAGGGTGACGAGAAGCTCGAGGCGGTCGTGATCTCGGGCGCGGGTCCCGATCGCCGGGTCGTGACCTCAGCGGTGTTCGCGATGATCGGCGCCTCACCGAGGTCCGAGGGTCTCGTCGACTACGTCGGCCAGGACGACAAGGGCTTCGTGGTCACCGGCGAGGACGCCCGGTGCCACCCGGACTTCACCCGCCATTGGGACGGGGTGGAACGAGACCCGCTGATGCTCGAGTGCACGCGCCCCGGCGTCTTTGCCATCGGCGACGTCCGCGAGGGCTCCACCAAGCGCGTCGCGGCGGCGGTGGGAGACGGCGCTCTCGTCGTCCGCTCCATCCACGCCTCGCTCGAGCAGGGCAGAACCCAGGCACGGAGCTAGTTGGAGCCGCCCCTCACGTCTCTCGACAACGATGGATCGAATCCGGCACCTACATCGCCGGAATGCATCCATCGTCTAGTCGCTGACCAAGGACGCGGGGTCGACCTGCGCCACCAGCATGTCCACCCGGCGGCCACGGAACGGCACCCCCTCGGCCTCCAGCAGGCGGCGCTGGCGATCGCCCTTGGCCAGCGAGCCGTCCGCCCTCACGATCCGCTGCCAAGGCACCGCCGGGTCGGAGCACGCCGACATCACCATGCCGGCGAATCGGGGAGCGCCCGGGCACAGGTCGCCATAGGTGGTTACGAAGCCCTCCGGTATGGAGCGGGCGCGGCGCAGGATCTCGCGCGCCCTGGGTGAGTCGATCAGCGCGTCAGCAGCACCCATACGAGCGCGATCGCGAAGCCGATCTGGCCGAAGGCGAGCGCGGTGCCGAAGTTCGCTGCGCCGAAGGCAGCGGCGATCGCGCTCGCGGCCGCGAACGCCCCCAGCAGGACGACGAGGTCGCGTGTCGTCCTACGCACCGTCGGGAGTCTTATAGTTCGCGCTGCCCACGCGCCGGCTGCGCCCAATCGGGAGCCCCGCGGCCAGCCTCGACTCGTCGTGGAGATGTGCACGGCGACGGCGCACGTAGAGGCGTCGCTGGACGAACAGGGTGCCGATGCCGGCCAGCGTGATCACGCACAGGTTGACCGAGAGCTGCGTCACCGCGCCCGCCCAGTCGTGCCAATGACCAAGGGCTGCGGCGACTCCGATATTGGCGGCCGCCGGAATCGTGGTGACCGAGATCAGCACTCCGACCAAAGCCCCCGACTTGGCCGACGTCAGCGACAGGACCCCCGCGGTGCCGGCGAGGTACGCGACCAGGATCGTCCAGCCGTCCGGATGGGTGATGAAGTGCGTGAACGCATGGGAGCCCTCCGAGAAGTTCTCGGGCACCTGGCCGATGGCGTTGATCAAGAGCACCACCAGGAAGACCGTGGTGATTCCCAGCGGGAACCCAATGACCAGGGCGCGAAACGAGCGCCTGAAGAGATCCCTCTGCTTCTCCACCGCGGCCACGCAGACGCCGGCCAGGGGGCCGAACTCGGGTCCGACGATCATCGCGCCGATGATCAGCAGGATCTGGTCGGTGAGGATGCCAACCATCGCGATCAGCATTGCGAGCACCATGAAGGCCAGGAAGCTCCCCGAGAGCTCGACGCTTTCCGAGGTTCGGGCCTGCACGTCCTCCCATACCACGGCGTCCGACGGAAGCCCACGGGCCGACTTCTCGGCGGCGGCGGACACCGCGGACACCTGGGAGTCGACCATCTCCATCGCGATCGATCCCTCGCGATCGATGTCCAGCTCCTTCAGGTCGGAGATGATCACGCTGGCATCCTCGCGCGCAACGTCGCACAGGATCAGGTCGCCCTCGGGGCGGTGGGCAACGCGCTCCAGGAAGACGACGTTGCAGACCGATGGCGCACTCTTCAGCAGATCGAGTGCGTGCTCGGACTGATAGCTCGGCACCACGATCCGTAGGTGGACCATCAGCGGTGTCTCCCGTGGATACGTGGTCGGCTGGGCGAGGTCATCCGGGACCGCCCAGTGGGCGCGTACTCGCGGTAGCCACCACCTGGTTAGCGTACAGACGCGATGCTCACGGACTATCACGTTCACTTGCGGCCGGACGAGCCCGGCACGCCGCCCGACGAGTACTTCACCGGCGAGAACGTCGAGCGGTATCTGACGGCGGCCGGCGAGGCGGGGATCGAGGAGCTCGGCGTCTCCGAGCACGTGTACCGCTTCCGGCGGGCGCTCGACGTCTGGGACCACCCGTTCTGGGTCGAGAACGCCCGCGATGACCTGGACGCCTACCGGACTTCGTGCGCGAGACCCCGCTTCGCCTTGGGATCGAGATGGACTTCGTCGCGGGGCGAGAGGACCGCATCGCGAATCTGCTCGAGCCCTTCGACTTCGACTACGTGATCGGATCGGTCCATTTCGTGCGCGAGAACGCCGTCGATCACGATGTCTGGGACATCTGGGAGTCGATCGGCGATCCCGATCGCGTCTGGCGCATCTACTTCGAGACGCTCGCCGAGGCGGCGCGCAGCCGGCTGTTCGACGTCCTGGCCCATCCGGACCTCGTCAAGGTCTGGGGTCGCGCCAAGCCGAAGCCGGAGCGCGACCCGCGCTTCTACTACGAGCCCGCCGTCGAGGCGATCGCCGAGTCCGGCGTCACGGTCGAGGTCTCAACCGCCGGCCTGCGAAAGCCGGTCGGCGGAGCTCTACCCGGCGCCGGCGTTCGCGGCGATGTGCGTGGACGCCGGTGCGGCGTTCAGCCTGTCCTCGGACGCGCACGTGCCCGAGGACGTCGGCTACGGATACGACCGCGCGCTGGAGGCCATGGACGACTGGGGCGTGCGCGAGGTCGCCGTGTTCGAAGGGCGCGTGCGCCGCCTCGAGCCGCTCGGCCAAAGCGAGATCGCGGCACGGAGGAGTCATCGCGATGAGCGTCCAGGTGGGGATCGGGTACGACGTGCATCCGTTCGAGGAGGGCCGGCGCCTGATGCTGGGCGGCGTCGAGGTCCCGCACGACCGCGGCCTCGGGGGCCACTCCGACGCCGATGTGCTGACGCACGCGATCACCGACGCGATCATGGGCGCGGCCGGCCTGGGCGACCTCGGGACCCTGTTTCCGCCGGACGAGGAGCAGTGGCGCGACGCCGACTCGATCGACCTGCTGACGGTGGCGATGGGCCAGCTCGGCGGGCGGGTGGTGAACGTGGACGCCACGGTGATCTGCGAGGAGCCGAAGATCGGTCCGCACCGAGCCGAGATGGAGCGGAGGCTGGGCGAGGCGCTCTCCGCGAGAGTGAGTGTCAAGGCGACGACGAACGAGGGCCTCGGTTGGATCGGGCGCGGTGAGGGGATCGCCTGCATCGCGGTCGCGCTGGTCGAGCTCGAGTGAGGCGGGTGATGATTGTGAGCCGCGGAGTGGGTACATAGAGTTAGCGGGAGAGTGGTCCGTTCGCTTGCCTCCAAGCTTTCACCCGAATTCGTGACCGGCCCGATCGACCAGATCAGCCGCAGGATCAAGCTCGGCCCCCTGGGCGCTCTGAGGGAGGTGCCGTTCAACGTCAGGGTGCTCGCGGGGGCCGGCGTGATCCGGCCGGTCCGGCCCGACAAGCTCGCGGCGATGGCGGTGCTGCTCTCGCGCTGGGGCGCCTCGCCGGCGGCCGGGATCGCCGGGGCGGCGGTCAACCACCCGCGACGAGCCGATGGTCGAGGACGAGGCCGGGACGCTGACCTTCGCCGAGGTGCACGCCCGCTCGAACGCGATCGCCCGCGGCCTCGCCGCGGGCGGCGTGGGAGAGGGGGACGGTGTCGCGATCATGTGCCGGAACCACCGGGGCTTCATCGAGGCGACCCTCGCCGTCTCCAAGCTCGGCGCGAGCGGCCTCTACATGAACACCGCCTTCTCCGGGCCGCAGCTGGCCGACGTGATCGAGCGCGAGAAGCCGGAGGCGCTCGTCTACGACGAGGAGTTCAGCGAGCTGCTCGCGAAGGCGAGCGAGGCGGGCAAGGAGATCGGCCTCAGCCGCTACGTCGCCTGGAGCGAGGACAAGGGCCCGACGAGAAGGAGGACCCCACGCTCGACGAGCTGGTCGAGTCCAACAGCGACGACGATCTCGACCCGCCCGAGGAGTCGGGCCGGTTCGTGATCCTCACGTCGGGAACGACCGGAACGCCGAAGGGCGCCCAGCGCGCTCAGCCGGACACGCTGAGCCCGCTCGCCTCGCTGTTCTCCAGGATCCCCCTCCACTCCCGCGAGAAGACGATGATCGCCGCGCCGCTGTTCCACTCGTGGGGCTTCGCCCACTTCGTGCTGGGGCTCGCGCTGAACTCGACCTACGTGCTGCGCCGCAAGTTCGACCCGGAGGACACGCTCAAGGCGATCGAGGAGAGCGGCGCCACGGCGCTGGTCGTGGTGCCGGTGATGATGCAGCGGATCATGGAGCTCCCGGAGGAGACCCTCGACAAGTACAAGCTCCCGACCTACGGGTGACCGCCGCCAGCGGCTCGGTGCTGCCGGGGAGCTCGCCATCAAGTGGATGGACCGCTTCTCCGACAACGTCTACAACCTCTACGGGTCGACGGAGGTTGCTTGGGCGACCATCGCGACGCCGGAGGACCTGCGCGCGGCGCCAGGGACCGCCGGCAAGCCGCCCCGCGGCACGGTCGTCCGGATCGTCGACGAGGACGGCAACGACGTCGAGCCGGGCAAGACCGGACGGGTGTTCGTCGGCAACGAGATGGCCTTCGAGGGCTACACGGGCGGCGGCGGCAAGGACGAGCTCGGCGGCCTGCTCTCCTCCGGCGACGTCGGCCACTTCGACGAGGAGGGGCGGCTGTTCATCGACGGCCGCGACGACGAGATGATCGTCTCGGGCGGCGAGAACGTGTTCCCGCGCGAGGTCGAGGACCTGCTCGCCGATCACGACGACGTCAAGGAGGTCGCCGTGATCGGCGTCGACGACGAGCAGTTCGGCCAGCGCCTCAAGGCGTTCGTGGTCCCGGATGACGGGGCGGAGCTCGACGAGGACGAGATCAAGAGCTACGTCAAGTCGAACCTCGCCCGCTACAAGGTTCCCCGCGAGGTCGAGTTCCTCGACTCGCTGCCGCGCAATGCGACCGGCAAGGTCCTGAAGCGCGAGCTCGCCTAGCCGTGGCCGATCGCGTCTGGTTCATCACCGGCGCGTCGAGCGGTTTCGGCCGCGCGATCGCGGACGCCGCGCTCGAGCGGGGAGACTCGGTTGTCGCCACGGCACGCGGCAAGGACTCGCTCTCCTACGCGGATGAGCACGAGCGCGGTCACGCGATCGCGCTCGACGTCACCGATGCGACTCAACGCGAGACCGCCCTGAACGAGGCGCTCGAGCGCTTCGGACGCATCGACGTCCTCGTCAACAACGCGGGCCGCACCCAGGTCGGCGCGGTCGAGGAGACGACGGACGAGGAGCTGCGGTCGCTGTTCGACCTCCACTTCTTCGCGCCGGCGGCCCTCACTCGAGCCGTCCTCCCGCAGATGCGCCGCCACGGCAGCGGCGCGATCGTCCAGATGTCAAGCGTCGGCGGCCAGGTGACGGCGCCCGGGTTCAGCGCCTACTGCGCCACCAAGTTCGCGCTGGAGGGGCTCACCGAGACGCTTCGCGATGAGGTCGCGCCGTTCGGGATTCACACGATGATCGTCGAGCCCGGTGCGTTCCGCACCGGGCTGTTTCGCGCCGACGCCGCATATCTCTCGACCGAGATGACCGAGTACTCGGAGACCGTCGGGCCCACCCGCGAGTACGTCCAGACGAATCACGGCGCACAGCCGGGTGACCCGGTCAAGGCAGCCGAGGCGATCGTCGCAGCCCTCGACGCCGACGAGCCGCCGCTTCGGCTTGTGCTTGGCGCGGACGCGATCGGCAACATCGAGCACCGTTTGGCCGCCGTGGGTGAGGAGCTCGAAACGTGGCGCTCGGCCGGCGAAGCAACGGCCGTCGACGACGCCTGATCGCAACGTTTTTCCTGCATTCGGCCGGGTAGGGGCGACCCGACAGCGAAGCGAACTGGAGGTGGACGAATGCCACCGCGTGGCGTGAAGAAGGGCACGAAGCGAGCCCGCCAGTACGAGCATGTCAAGCGCAGCCAGAAGCGGCAGGGACGCTCCGAGAGTCGCGCCGAGGAGATCGCGGCGCGCACTGTGCAGAAGGAGCGCGCCCGCTCCGGCGAGTCGCGTCAGCGTTCGCGGAGCTCGACCCGCGACATCTCCTCGGGCCGGCGGGAGGCCAGCGCTCCGGCAGCGGTGCGGGCGGCAGAACCCGCGAGCAGCTCTACAACGACGCGAAGCGACTCAACATCCGCGGTCGCTCGAGGATGAACAAGCGCCAGCTGCTCGCGGCGGTCAACCGCAAGCGCGGCAGCTGACGATCGCCTACGGGGTGGCGGCTCGTCGCGCTGGCGGGCCGCCGCTTCGCGCGCAGCTGCTCGTGCTCGACCTGGCGCTTCAGCTGCTGCAGCGAGCGCCTCAGGTGGCCGCCCAGCTGCGGCGCGGCGAAGAGCTCGGCGATCCAGCCGGGGATGCCGGAGCCGGCGACGCCGTAGGCGAAGCGCAGCTCGACCCTGGTGCGCCCGTCCGGAAGCTCGCGAAGGCGCCAGCGGCCCCGCTGGTCAACGCCGAGTGACCGAGCTCCACGCCATGTCGCGCTCCTCGTGCCACTCGACGATCTCGATCAGGCCACCGACCTCGGCCGAGCCCACGCGGACCAGCATCCGGTAGCGGGCCCCGAGGCCGCTGCGCTGCTCGCCCTCGACCTCCCAGCGGGTCACGCCGGACATGAAGTGCAGGTAGTTCGAGGGCTCGGCCATGTAGTCCCAGACGAGCTTCGGGGGCGCCGAGATGACGATCGACTCGTTGAGCCTCATCAGCCGATCACTGGAAAGCGCCGCTCGGCGGCGAGGGTGTCGAGCGTCTCCTGCATCACGCGCGTCACGTAGTCGTAGACCTCGTTCAGGTCCGGCTCGTCGCCGAACTGCTCGCGGACGTCGATCGGTCGAGGACCTCGACCGTGATCTTGGCCGGCAGCGGCAGGTGGCCGAGGAAGTCGCCGACGTTGAGGCCCCACGGCAGGGCGAGCGAGATCGGCAGCACCTTGAGGCGGAACAGCCGGTCGAGCTGCAGGAGCTGGGCGAGCCACGCGCCCCGGCTGAGGAAGAGCGCGGTCTCCTGGCCCCCGATCGCGACCACCGGGACGATCGGGACGTCGGCGTCGAGCGCCAGGCGGATGAAGCCCTTCCTGCCGGCGAACTCGACCTTGTTGCGATCGCGGCTCGGCCGGTGGACCTCCCAGTCGCCGCCCGGATAGACGAGCAGGGCGGCCCCGGACTCGAGCGCCTTGCGGGCGTTCTCCTGTGAAGCGGCGACGGTTCCTCCGCTGCGCAGTAGACGGGCGTAGGGCGACGCCATGCACGAGGTTGTGGGCCAGCTGATGGAAAGGTCGCTCGACGCCGAAGTAGGTGGAGAAGGCCAGGGTGAAGACGAAGGTGTCGGGGGTCATGTTCCCGCCCGAGTGGTTGCCGACCATCAGCACCGGCCCCTGCTCCGGGATGTTGCCGAGGTTGCGGACCTCGCCCCGGAACCAGAAGCTCGCGATCAGCCACAGCAGCGGTAGCTGCTCGCGGAGGTGGTCGGGGTCGCGGTCGTCGAGGTCGGCGGTCAGCCGATCGCCGAGCTCGCGTGCAGCGCGGCTCGCGGCGCCGCGGTCGCCTCCTGGCCCGCCTCGGCCAGCGCGCCCGCAAACCGCCGGCCCGAGCGCACGAACTCGCCGCCGGCTCGCGCCAGGCCGCCGCCCACCCGGCCGACACCGCCGATCGACCCGAGCCGCGCCGCCGGAGCGCGCCGTCGGCGCCCCCGCCGTTCCGCTTCGCACGCTCGGAGACGGTCTGCTGATCGGCCATGGCGGCCGATTCTAGGGGCCGGCGATCTCCCGGCACGTCGTTGACGCGCCGGGCTAGGCTGCGCGCCGGGACTGGGCGCGCGGCGGCTGCCGGCGATGTGGCCGCGGACGAGCGCGTTCGTGCGGTCGGCCAGCTCGACCTGGGGAACATGGCCGCACTCGGGGAGGACCACCTGATCGAGCCGCCGGGAGCGGCATCGGCCACGTGGCGGGAGAAGGCGGCGGGAACGAGCCGGTCGCTATCGCCCCAGACGAACATGGCCGGCGGCCGAGCTCGGCCAAGGCGCGTCCACAGACCGTGCCTCCCGTGGGGTGCGTCGAGGTAGATGTTGCGCAGCGCGGCGAAGAAGGCGATCCGCGCCGAGCGCGAGCGATAGGTGCGGCAGAACTCGTCCGCGGCCACGTCTGCGGCCGCCGGGTCGAGGCGCTCGGGGCGCGCGAACAGGCCCCAGAACTGAGCCGCGGACGCGGGCTTCGCGCATCGGGTGCGGGATGGCGGCGAGCTCGGGGCGCAGCGAGCCTCACCAGCGGGACGAGCTCCCGGCGCTTGCGAAAGGCCAGCGCGGGGGACAGGAGGCTGACCGTGAGCGCCCGATCGCGGATCGGCCAGCGCCGCCTCCAGCGCACCCGCCCGCCCATCGAGTTGCCGACCAGATGCGCGCGCTCGATGCCGATGGCGTCCATGTAGCCGAGCACGGCGCGGGCGAAGTAGGGGGCGTCGTAGGCGGCGCGCGCCGAGCTTGGAGGAGCAGCCGAAGCCCGGGCAGGTCGATCGCGTGGACGGTGTGGTCCGGCGTCAGCGCCGAGACGGTCTCGAAAAACGACGCCTTGTTCCAGCCCAGGCCGTGGAGGCAGATCACGTGCTCGGCGCCGTCGCCGGCGATCGAGTCGTGCGGATGGTCGCGCCCGCGATCGTCGACGTCGGTGACCCGCAGCAGCGGGGGACGGCCGCCCGGCAGGTGGAACAGGCCCTCGAAGCCGAGCGCGAGGTCGAGGTCGCCGCGCGCGTAGAGGCGGCGCTGCGAGAACGCGTCGAGCCCGGAGAGCCGGCCCTCGCGCAGCGCGATCCAGGTCGCTGCGTCGCGTGCCGATCACCACGTCGGGCTCTCGGCTGGTCGAGGGCCGAACGCTCGCAGCGCTCGCTCGCGCGTGCGCACCTCCCAGGTGCGACCGACGTCGCCGAGCCGCATCTGGAAGGTCGCGTCGAACCCGGGCTCGGCGCCCAGGTAGCGGGACGGCAGTGAGCGGAAGGCCTCCTCGACGCGCCGCACCCGCTGCGCCTGAAGCGAGATGCTGGATCGGTGAGCGGTGCGTCTCCGACGCCGCACGCCTTCGCGTTCCCTCACTCATCGGCGAGTTGGACGTTATCCATCGCAGCTGTCGCACCGGCGCCTCGCCGCGGCTCCGTTCCCGCAAATAGCATCAACTATGCGTGCGCGAGGTGCGGATCACGGACACCCTGAGCGGCGAGCTGCGGACCCTCGAGCCCGGATCCGCCGCGCGTCGGCATCTACGCCTGCGGCCCGACCATCTACTCGCGGATCCACGTCGGCAACGCGCGCCCCTTCGTGATCCCGATGCTGCTCGCGCCGCTTCCTCGCGCGCGCGGCTACGAGCCGAGCCTGGTCGATCAACGTCACCGACATCAACGACAAGATCTACGACGCGGCCGCGCGAGGCCGGCGTGCCGTCCGAGCGCGTCGCGGACGAGATGACCCGCGCCTACGTCGAGGACACCGACCGCCTCGGCCTCGGCCGCCCCGACGCCGAGCCGCTCGCGACCGAGACGATCGCCGAGATCATCGAGCTGATCGAGGCCCTGATCGAGCGGCGGCACGCCTACGAGTCGCGGCGGCGACGTCTACTTCCGCGTGCGCAGCTTCCCCGGCTACGGCAAGCTCTCCAACCGCGATCCCGACGAGATGGACCAGGGCGAGGAGGCGGGAACCGCCAGCCTGAAGGAGGACCCGCTCGACTTCGCGCTGTGGAAGGCGCGCAAGCCCGGGAGGACACCGTCGTGGCCGTCGCCGTGGGGCGAGGGGCGCCCCGGCTGGCACATCGAGTGCTCGGCGATGGCCGAGAAGCTCCTCGGCGCCGACTTCGACATCCACGCGGCGGCTTCGACCTCGTCTTCCCCCATCACGAGAACGAGATCGCCCAGACCGAGGCCGCCCGCGGCGTGCCGCTGGCCCGGATCTGGATGCACAACGGCATGGTCCGGACGGCCGAGGAGAAGATGTCGAAGTCGGTGGGCAACATCTTCCAGCTCTGCGAGGCGCTCGATCGCTTCGGCGCGCGAGGCGGTGGTCGCCTTCCTGGTCTCCGGCCATTACCGCCAGCCGCTCGAGTTCTCCGAGCAGCGCGCTGGAGCGAGGCGGTGGCGCGCATCGAGCGGATCCGCAACTTCTGCTCGAGCGCCGCCGGCGACGGCGGCGAGGACGGACGCCGCCGTGGCCGGAGCGCGAGGCGATTCCTCGACGCGCTGGCCGACGACTTCAACACCCCGCGGGCCCTGGGCGTGCTGTTCGAGCTGATCTCCGAGGGCAACCGCGCCCGCTTCGCCGGCGCGCGCGAGGCGCTCGCGGAGATGCTCGAGCTGCTCGGCCTCGGAGTCGCTGGCCGCGCCCGGCCGAGGCCGCCGACGCCGAGGCCGAGCGGCTGCTCGCCGAGCGCGAGCAGGCGCGCGCCGAGCGCGACTTCGCGCGCGCCGACGCGCCTGCGCGACCAGCTCGCCGAGCTCGGGTGCGAGATCCGCGACACGCCCGAGGGGCGCGCGGTCTGCGTCCGCGCGCTAGCTGAGTCGTGCCGAAGCGGCCGAGCAGGAGATCGTCTACGGGCGCCGCCCGGTCGCCGAGGCCGAGCGGGGGCGCCGCCGGGTGCGGCGGGTGTGGACCACGCCGATGACGCCGCCGCGGCGAGCTGACGCGCCTCGCCGGCTCGCCCGATCACCAGGGCGTCGTCGCCGAGGTCGACCCGTATCCCTACGCCGACCCGCGACTTGCTGGCGAGCCGGACGCCCTGGTCGTCGCCCTCGACCAGGTCCAGGACCCGCGGAACCTCGGGGCCATCTGCCGCTCGGCCGAGGCCGCCGGGGCGTCCGGGCGTCGTCATCCCGCAGCGCCGGCTCGGCCGTCGTCACCGCGGCCGCCGCGAAGGCGTCGGCCGGAGCGGTCGAGCACCTGCCGATCGCCAGGGTGCGCAACCTCGCCGACTGGCTCGCACGCGCCAAGGAGGCCGGCGCCTGGATCTACGGCGCCGAGGCCGGCGCCGAGTCGCCCTACGCGAGGCCGACCTCACGGGCAAGGTGGTGCTCGTGCTCGGCAGCGAGGGGGAGGGGCTACGCCGGCGGGTTGCGGAGAGCTGCGACGTGCTTGTCTCGATCCCGGTCCGCGGGCAGGTCGGCTCGCTGAACGTCTCCGCCGCTGCCGCGGTCCTGCTGTTCGAGGCCGTCCGTCAGCGCGGCAGCCGCATGATAGCAACGACCCCCGGACAGCTGCCGCGAAACTGCAACGAGATCTTGCAGCGTCCGCGCCCCGGGGTTGACATAGGAACGCACTAACGGTTAGCATGCCGCGCATAAGGGTGAACTAAAGGTCGAGGTCAAGCCTGCCGATACCACCTCGAGGAGAGGGCGCCTAGGGGAGGTACGGCGCCACCAGTCCAATCCGAACAAAGGAGGACCAGTGGCCATACCCACCCAGGCCGACATTGCGCACGGCTGCGCCCGGCGGCGCCGGATCGCTCCCAGCCCTCCGGTCTGAGGCTCGACCCGAGATTGAGGATACGTACCTCGTCGCGCTCGCCAAGCGCGGCAGTGCCGATGCCTACGAGCGCATCGTCAAACGCTACCGCGGGTTCGTGCGCCTCAAGGCGTCGTCGTACTTCCTGCTCGGGGGCGAGTCCGAGGACCTCATCCAGGAGGGGCTGGTCGGCCTCTACAAGGCGATCCGCGACTTCCGCACCGACCGCGAGTCGAGCTTCCGCAACTTCGCCGAGCTCTGCATCACGCGCCAGATCATCACCGCGGTCAAGACGGCGAGCCGCAACAAGCACGCACCGCTCAACCAGTACGTGTCGTTCGCGCAGTCGCCGGCCGGCGCGGCCGACGCCGAGACAACGCTCGAGGAGGTCCTTCCCGGGCCGAAGCGAGGAGCCATCGGAGCGGGTCATCGCGACCGAGGAGCTCGCAGAGCCTGGTCTCGTGCCTGTCGAGCGTCCTCTCGGAGCTGGAGAGCCGAGGTCCTCTGGCCTCTACCTCGACGGCTACTCCTACGAGATGATCGGCGAGCGCCTCGAGTGCGACACGAAGACGGTCGACAACGCCCTCCAGCGCGTCAAGCGCAAGGTCGGCCAGCACGTGCCGGGCCGCGAGGTCTGTCTAGGGCGCGACCGAAACGGTCTCCGCATCGGACTGAAGCGAGGTAGCGCCGCGAGGCGCCGGAGTGCGCCGCTCGAACAGTTTCCCCGGTCCTGGCGAGTTCAGGCGCCATCCGCCAGTTCTCGCCAGCCACCACCGGTGCCGATCGCGCGCGCGCGCGGGGCAACCTCCCTCGCTGCCCTTTCCCCGGCGCTACATGGTCCGCGCCCGCCTAGCTCAGCTGGCAGAGCATCTGCCTTGTAAGCGGAAGGCCCTGGGTTCGATTCCGGGCGCGGGCTCTGGCAAAGACGCGACCGATCTGACACGCTGCCGGTGCGCGACTTCACCTGGCGCGACGGCGAGCGCACGATCGTCTTCCGTGCCGGGGCGTCGACGATCGCCCGACATCCTCGCCGGCGCGGATTCGGGACGGTTCGAGCTGCTGACCACCGCGCGGGCGATGGGCGCCGCGCCGGTCGAGCTCGCCGAGGAGGCGACCGCTGTCCACCAGGTCCAGCCCGGGCCGGTCCACGACGTCGCCGCGGCGCTGATCGACGCCGGTGCGGCAACCGCGACCTGGTCGCGCTCGGCGGCGGCCGCGTGATCGACACTGCGAAGGCGATCGCGGCGGTGCGGCGGCGGCCGCGTCGCGGCGATCGCCGACGACCCTCTCCGGCGCCGAGATGACCGCGATCCATCGCCTGCCGGAGGGTCGCGAGGCGCGCCGCGACTGATCAGGCCGCTGCTCGTCCTCGCCGACCCGCCGCTGATGACGGACGCTGGCCGAGGCGCGCTGCGCGCGAGCGCGATGAACGCGCTCGCCCACGGGGCCGACTCGCTCTACACGCCGCTCGCCAACCCGGTCGCGAACATGGCCGCTCTGCGCGGCGCGGAGCTGATCGCCAAGGCGCTCGACCAGCCGCCGCGCCAAGCGCGACCGCGCGGCGCTCGCCCTCGGCTCGATCCTCTGCGCCTACGCCCTCGACTCGGCCCTGTTCGCGCTGCATCACGTCGTCTGCCAGACGCTGGTGCGGATGCTCGGCACCCCGCACGCCGAGACCAACGCGGCGATGCTGCCGCGGACCATGGAGCGCGATGCGCGGGCCGCGCCCCGAGGCAGATGACCGCGCTCGCGCAGCGCGCTGGGCGTCGAGCCCAGCCGGAGTTGCCGCGCGCGGATCGAGGCGCTCGGCGGCGGTCGCCGGCGGCTCGGCGAGCTCGGCGGCCGACCGCGACCGCCTCGACGCGGCGCGTCATGGCGATCCTGGCCCGGCCGAGCTGCGATGACGCCCGATCCGCCCGGACCGGAGGAGCTCGCCAGCTGCTCGAGGACGCCTGATCGAAACGCCTGCTCGGTAAGCGCTGCGGGAAGTAACGCGTTAACCCGGCGCGTGTAGGCATGGGCATGGATGAGCGGCCCCGCGGCGTCCGCGCCGCCGCGCACCGACCGCGTGATCAGCGAGGAGCGCTTCGGCGCTACCACCGCTACGCGCGCGAGCGCGGCGTCAACCGGCTGCTCTACACTCGTCGCCCGCTCATCCTCCAGCCGGCCTTCCTGGTCTGGCTCCGCCTCTCGCGCGACGGTCGCGAGCACTTCGCGGCATCAAGGGCGGGCTGATCGTCGCCTCGAACCACCGCAGCTTCCTCGACCCGTTCGTGATCGGCGCGACGCTCCCCTGGCGGCGGCGGATGCAGTTCGTCGCCAAGGTCGAGCTCTTCGAGCGGCGCTGGCAGGGCTGGATGCTCTCGCGCCTCGGCGCCTTCCCGATCCGCCGCGGCCAGTCCGACGAGACCGCGATGGAGACCGCGGCGCATCGTCCTCGATCGCGGCGGCACCGTCTGCATCTTCCCCGAGGGCACCCGCATCCGGTCGGGCTCGCTCGGGCACCCCGAAGCGCGGCGTCGGCCGGCTGGCTCTCGAGACCGGCGCCGCCGTCCTCCCGGTCGCCGTGCACGGCTCGCGAGCAGGTCCGCCGCGGCTGGCGGATCCGCCCGCGCAAGGTCAGGCTGCGCGTCGGCGCGCCGATGACGTTCCCGCGCACCGAGCACCCGTCGCCCGGCCTCGCCGCGACCGTCACCGGCCGGATCTGGCCGAACATCGAGCTTCAGTGGGAGTGGCTCGGCGGCCTGCCACCGCTGCGCAAGGCGGCGGTGATCGGCGCCGGCAGCTGGGGCACCGCGATGGCCGTCCTCCTCGCGCGCGGCGGGCTCGAGGTCCAGCTCGGCACGCGCACCGAGGAGAAGGCCGCGCGAGATCGGCGCCAAGCGCGAGAACCAGCACCTACCTGCCGGGCGTGCCGCTGCCCGAGAACGTCTCGGTCAGGCGCGCGGCCGACATCGAGCTCGCGGGCTGGACCTGGTCTGCCTCGCCGTCCCCTCCGCCGCGCTCCCGGCGGTCGTCGGCGGGCTCGGCGATCGGGTCGGCTCCCGGGCGGCGGTGCTGATGCTCACCAAGGGCCTCGTCCAGCCGCTCGGCCAGCTGCCCAGCGAGTACGTCGGCGAGCGCATCCGCTCGCGCGCGATCGCCTCGCTCGGCGGGCCGGCGCACGCCCGCGAGGCCGCGGCGGGCATGGCGGCCCTGGTCCTCGGCACCACCGACGACGACCTGCGCGCCCAGCTCGGCGAGGTCTTCGACCGCGCCGGGCTGGTCTGCGAGCGAAACCGAGGACGTCGCCGGCGTCGAGATGGCCGGCGTGGCCAAGAACGCCGCAGCGCTGGCGGCCGCCGCCGCCGAGTCGCACGGGCTGAACGCGGCCGGGATCGCCGCGGCGACGATCTGGCGCGAATGCGTCGAGTACGCGCTGGCGCGCGGCGCGCGCCTCGAGACCTTCACCGGCCTCGCGGGGTTGGCGACCTGACCGCGACCGTGATCGCGCCGGGAAGCCGCAACCGCCGGGCGGGCGAGCTGCTCGGCGCGGGCATGCCGGCCGACCAGATCCCGGGAAGATCGGCCAGGCGTCGGAGGGCCTCGACTCGGTGCCGCTGATCGCCGAGTCGGTCGGGCGCGCCGGGATCGCGGCGCCGGGCCTCGACGGCCTCGCCGCGCTGATCGACGGCAGCATCGACCCCGGCGAGTGGGTCGCCGGGCTGCGCCGCGCCGAGCGCGAGCGCGGGCCGCGTAGGCGGGGCGGCTGCGCGATGGGTGGCAGACTAGGCTTGCAGCGGTGAGCGAGAGCACGACCGACGGGCCGCCAAGGCCGAGCTCGATCGCGCCTTCGAGGAGCTCTACCGGACGCACCTGCGCGACGTCTACTCGTACGCGTACTACCGGGTCGGCAACCATCACGACGCCGAGGACCTGACCGAGCAGGCGTTCCTTCAGGCCTATCGCCACTTCGAGCGGGCGCGGCGCGAGTCGAACGGCCGGCCGCTGCGCCCGTGGCTGATCCGGATCGCCCACAACCTCGCCTCCAACTACCACCGCGACCGCTCGCGGCGCCCCGAGGCGGCGCTCGAGCGGTCGAGCCGCCGTCGCATCCGCACGACACCGAGCAGTCGTCGAGGGGCGCGAGGAGCTGCGCTGGTGATGGACCGGCTGGACCGGCTCTCCGACGATCGCCGCGAGGCGCTGATCATGCGCTTTGCGCTGGGCATGTCGAACCGCGAGATCGCGCGCGCGCTGGGACGCTCCGACGGCGCGACCAAGGTGCTCATCCATCGGGCGATCAAGCAGCTCGAGGAGGAGATGGAGGGTGAGGAGTGAGCCGATGAGCGACGAGCGAGTCAAGCTCGATCTCGAGGCGCTGCTCAGCGACGCGCTGCGCCCGATCGAGCCGCCCGAGGATCTGGTCGACCCGGGTGGAGACCACCCTGACCGCGATCACCGAGCAGGCCGCGCCGAGCTCTCGAGCTGGGCCGAGGAGCTCTCGGAGAGCGAGCTCGAGTCGCTGCGCGACCCGCGCAACTGGGTGCGGCCGGTCGCCGCCGTCGCCGCCGGCACGCTGGCCGGTGGCGCGCTCGTCGTGGTGGGCATGCGCCGCCGGCGCCGATCGACGGGCCTGCGCGCCGACGGCCGAGAGCGTGATGCGCTCGGTGCGCCCCGAGCTAGGGCTGGCGGCCGGCTACTCAGGCGGGCGCCGTCCGGCGCCGCGCGGGCCGCTTGGCGCGGTCTGGCCGCGCCGGCCGCGAGCCGACAGCCCGATGATCAGCTGCACCACGTTGTCCGCGGTGTTCACCGGCACGATGCGAGGATCGAGTCGCCGCCGCCGATGATGAAGCCCCAGATCGCGACGACCAGGTAAAGAGGCCCACCGCGAGCGCGTAGTTCGGGCCGCGTAGCCCGCCGCTGCGAGTCCGAGGCAGGCCGTCGCCAGGTGGAGGACGTTGCGCCAGCCGTTCACCGCGAAGATCCCGAAGATGTCGTCCACGGTCCTCCGGCGCCGAAGCTGCTGCGAGAAGAAGCCGAGATCCCCGCGATCGTGAGCGACCGCGCCCACGACGTCGCGTAGAGCCTTGCGGGACCGGACGCTTCCATCGACTCCTCGGGTTGCAGGCTGGCGAAGCCGCCGCAGACTATCTGGCTGGCCCGGAATATCGTGACTGAGCCGGACTGATCCGGGCTCCACGCCCCCACGTACGCATCTATGCGCGCGTAAAAGGATCGGATCAGGGAACAAGGATCGAGATCGAAGCCGGACCCCGAGTCACTCCAACGTCTCGCCGACGAGGACCTGATGACCCTCGTCGACGAGAAGGACCCCGACGCCTTCGCGGTCGCTCTACGACCGCCACGGCGGTGCCGCCTATTCGCTCGCCCACCGGATCGTGGGCGACGCAGGGTGGCCGAGGATGTCGACTCAGGAGGCCTTCCTCTCGATCTGGCGCAGCACCGCGCGGTTCGACGCCACGCGCGGGAGCGTCCGGCCTGGGTGTTGGGCGTCGTCCGCAACCGCGCGATCGACGCGCTGCGCCGTCGGCGCGACCGGCGCCAAGCTCGACCTCGACGACGACGCCGTGCTCGAGACGCGCCGGCCGAGCAGCGCACCGAGGCCGAGGCGATCCGCCGCGAGACCGCCGGGCGCGCTTCGCCAGGCCCTCGGGCTGCTGCCTCGAGGAGCAGTCGCAGGTGATCGAGCTCGCCTACTTCGGCGGCTTCAGCCACTCGGAGATCGCCGACATGCTCGGGGCGCCGATCGGGACCATCAAGGGCCGCATGCGGCTCGGGCTCGAGAAGATCCGGCGACGCTCGCGGAGGGTTTCCCCGAGGGGACGCCCCGGGGGCGTATCTATGAGCGCGCGGTTCGATCACCCGAGCGGGTCACGACGAGCTCTCGCGACGACCTCGCGGCCTACGCGCTCGGAGCCCTGGAGGAGCCGGAGGAGGAGCGACTCCGAGGCCACCTGGAGGGATGCGAAGAGTGCCGGCGCGCCGCTGCGCTGGCTCGAGCCGGCCGTGGAGCTCCTCCCGCGCACCGTCGAGCAGCTCGAGCCGCCGCCGCGGCTCCGCGAGTCAGCTGCTCGAAACCGTGCGCGCCGAGGCGGCTCCGCGCCGCGCGCCGAGCCTCCCCGGCCGGTCCGGGAGAGCTCGTGGCGCAGGCTCGGGCCTCTCGGTGTGGCGGCCGGCGACGGCGGTCGTCGCTGCGTGCGATGCTCGTCGTCGGGGCCGTTGCCGGTTACCTCATCGGCGCAGCCGAACGGCGGCCGAACCACGACGCTCCAGGCGCAGGCGATGCCGAACGCTCCCAGGCCCACGGCGTCCTCGAGCGCGACGGGGAGTCCGGGCATCCTCCGCGTGCAGGGGATGCCGACGCTGGCGAGCAATCAGGTCTACGAGGTCTGGGTGCAGCGCGACGGCAAGCTCGAGCCGTCGAGCCTGTTCGTGCCCCGCACCGACCACAGCGCCGACGCGGCCGTCCCTGACGGGCTGGACGGCGCCGACGCGGTTCTGGTCACCAAGGAGCCGCGCGGAGGGAGCAAGCAGCCGACGCTCCTCGCCGGTGCTGAGCGTGCAGCTCAATTAACCGGCGCCTGAAGGCCACCGAGTAGATTCACGCCGCTCATGGCCGACTGCTATCGCCATCCCGGGCGGGAGACGAACGTGCAGTGCTCCAACTGCGGGCGGCCGATCTGCCCGGACTGCATGACCGTGACCCCGGTCGGGATGAGATGCCCGGAGTGCGCGCGCGAGCGCACCAAGGTGACGCGGATCACCCCGGGCATCCACCTGGGGCGAGCGCCGGCGACCTACGTGCTGATCGCGATCAACGTGATCGCGTTCATCGCGGAGATCGGTTCGGGGGCGCCGCTTGGAACGTCGTTCTCAGCCGGCGGCTCGGTCTATCGAGACTTCTCACTCTTCGGCCCCGCCGTCGCCGACGGGGAGTGGTACCGGATCGTCACGGCGGCGTTCCTTCACGCGGGGATTATTCACATCCTGTTCAACATGGTGGCCCTGTATTTCCTCGGCAGCCTGCTCGAGCCGGGCATCGGCACGCCGCGCTTCCTGGGCGTCTACTTCGTCTCGCTGCTGGCCGGCTCGTTCGGGGCCCTTCTGATCACCCCCGATGTGCACACGGTCGGCGCGTCCGGAGCGGTGTTCGGCCTGATGTCGGCGGCGTTCATCGTCGCTCGGCACCGGGGCGTCGAGCAGCTCGCGGGACAGATCGGCTTCTACATCATCATCAACATCTTCTTCACGATCGGAGTGAGCGGGATCAGCATCGGCGGGCACTTCGGCGGCCTGATCGCGGGCGCGCTCTGCGGCTTCCTGATCGTCTTCGCCGAGCGCCGGGTGCGCCGTCCGGTGGAGCTCGAGGTGCTGGGGATGCTCGCGCTCGCGGTGCTCAGCGTCGTCGGCGCGTTAGCCGTCGCCTAGCCGCGGACGCGCGCGCCGATCTCCGCCGAGAGGTCCCTGAAGCCCAGGCCCTCGGGGGCCGGGACGCGGTCGGGATGGAGCACGTGGCCGAGCAGCTCGACGCCCTCGACCAGCCGCGGGCCCGGCCGCGAGAACGACGACGCGGCGTCCACGGCGAAGACCGATTCGGCGCCGAGCGACTTCGAGTTCGATCGCGTGGGCGAGCGCCTGCTCCGCCGCCTCCTCGGCGTAGAGGCCGCACGGCATCACCACCGCCACGTCGGGCCGCGCCGCCGCGAGCTCGTCCCATGGGACGGCCCGGGAGTCGCGGCCCGGCTCGTCCGCGACGCTCCGCCCGCCGGCGAGCTCGACCATCTCGGGCACCCAGTGGCCGCCGGCGTACGGGGGCGCCAGCCACTCGAGCGTGACGCACCCGCGGGCGGGGCGCGTCCCTCACGGCATCGCGCACGCGATCGAGCCGCGCCTGGAGCTCGGCGCGCAGGGGCTCGCCTCGATCGGGCACGCCCGTTGCCTCGGCGAGCCGCACGAGGTCGTCGAGCACCTCGCCGAGCGTCTTCGGGTCGAGCGAGATGACCTCGGGGTGCGACGGAAGCCGCCCGGCGACCGCCCGGACGTCGTCATAGGAGACGGCGCACACGGCGCACAGCGCCTGGGTGACGATCAGGTCCGGAGCGACGGCGCGCGAGCGCGGGCTCGTCCAGCTCGTAGAGGGGATCGCCCCGGCCGGTGACCTCGCGGACCATCGTGTCGATCTCCTCGGGCCCGAGTCCCTCCGGGATCACGCTGCGGGTCAGGCGGGGAAGCCCGAGCGCCTCGGCGGGGTGGTCGCACTCGTGGGTGACCGCGACGACGCTGCTCGCCGAGGCCGAGGGCGAACAGGGACTCGGTCGCCGAGGGGACGAGGCTGGCGATTCGCATTGGACGACTATGGCACGACACCTGGGTAGGGTAGGCTCGGGATCGTGGCGAGCGCCATGGACCTGCTTCCGACAACGAGATCGAGTCGCGGCTCGGCGAGCTCGACGGCTGGACGCCGCGAGGGCGACGTCGATCACGAAGTCGTTCAAGAACGACGACTTCGTCGGCTCGGTGCGGTTCGTCGACGCGCTGGTCGAGCCGGCCGAGGACATGGGCCACCATCCCGACCTGTCGCTCTCCTGGGACGAGGTGACCGTGTCGATCACCAACCACGCCGCGGGCGGCCTCACCGAGAACGACTTCGAGCTCGCGAAGCGCATCGACGGCATCGCGGCCGGATAGGCGTGCGCACCGCCGAGCCTGGACTTTGTTTCCCATACGGAAACAAACCTCAGTCTCGACCCCACGGCACTACGCTCCGCGCGCTATGCGCATCCTCTGCGTAGTCGGGACGCGTCCCGAACATGGTCAAGATGGCGCCCGTCATCGGGGCGCTGCGCCGGCGGTCGCCGGACTGGACGACGCAGACCGTCCACACGGGCCAGCACTACGACCGCCTGATGTCCGAGATCTTCCTCGAGGAGCTGGGCATGCCCGAGCCCGACCACGTCCTCGGGGTCGGATCCGGCACCCACGCCGAGCAGATCGCCAGGGTGCTCGAGCGGCTCCAGCCGGTGCTCGCCGCCGAGTCGCCCGACCTCGTGCTGGTGCCCGGGGACGTCAACTCGACGCTCGGCGCGGCGCTGTGCGCGGACAAGATGGGCATCCCGGTGGGGCACGTGGAGTCGGGCCTGCGGAGCTTCGACCGCTCGATGCCGGAGGAGACGAACCGGATCGGCACCGACCATCTCTCGGCGCTGTGCTTCCTGCACTCCGAGGAGGCGATCGAGAACCTCCGGGCCGAGGGCGTCGGCAACGAGCGCTTGAAGTTCGTCGGCAACACGATGATCGACACTCTCGTCGCGCTCGAGGAGCGCTTCCGCGAGCGCGGCGCCGCCGCCTCGGTGGGCGTCGAGCCGGGGAGCTACCTCCTGGTCACCCTGCACAGGCCGGCGCTCGTGGACGGGCCGCTGCTCGCCGACGCGATGGCCGCGCTGGAGGCCGTCGCGCGCGAGATGCCCGTCGTGTTTCCGGTCCACCCGCGCACGCGCAAGATGCTCGACGGCGCCGAGTATGAGGGAGTGACCCTCACCGACCCGGTGGGCTACCTCGACTTCCTCTCGCTCGAGTCGCAGGCGGGAGCCGTGCTCACCGACTCCGGCGGGATCCAGGAGGAGACGACCTACCTGGGAGTTCCCTGCTTCACGCTGCGCGACAACACCGAGCGGCCGGTCACGATCCGGGCCGGGACAAACACCCTGCTCGGGCTCGACCCGGCCCGCATCCGCGAGATCCCCGCGCTGCTCTCCTCGCTCGCGGGGTCCGCGGCGGCCGGCGGCGGCCCCGATCTATGGGATGGACATGCGGCGGAGAGGGTCGCCGACGTCGTCGCGGATTGGTAGCTTCCGAGCCGTGAGGCTCCCCAGTCTCGTACCTCGCGATCGCGTTTTCTTCGACCTCTTCAACGAGGCCGGGCAGAACACGCTGCGCGCGGCGCGCATGCTCCAGGAGATGCTCCACGACTGGCCCGACGACAAAGGGCTGGCGCGGGAGATCCTCCTCGCCGAGCAGGAGGGCGACCGGATAACCCACGACATCGTCCAGCGGACGAACACCCAGTTCGTCACGCCGATCGACGGCGAGGACATCTACGCGCTCGCGACCCAGCTCGATGACATCGTCGACTTCATCGAGGAGACGGCGGACTTCATGGGCCTCTACAAGATCGAGGCGCCCATGGAGCAGGCGCAGGCGATGGCCGACGTGCTGGTGAAGTCGTGCGAGCAGCTCGCGACCATCCTCGCCCATCTCAGGGGCTTCGAAGGGCTCGAGCAGTACTGGATCGAGATCCACCGGCTGGAGAACGACGGCGACCGGCTCTACCGCGACGCGGTGGCCGCGCTGTTCGCGAACGGGATCGATCCCATGGTCGTGATCCGGTGGAAGGACATCTTCACGGTGCTCGAGCGAGCGATCGACGCGACCGAGACCGCGGCCCACATCCTCGAGGGCATCGTGATCAAGAACGCCTGATGCAGAACGACGTCGTCCTGGTCATCGTCGTCGGGACCGCGCTCGCCTTCGACTTCACGAACGGGTTCCACGACACCGCCAACGTGGTCGCCACGTCGATCTCGACGCGAGCGATGCCTCCGCGCGTGGCCGTCGGCTACGCGGCGCTCTTGAACTTCGCGGGGGCGTTCATCTCCCTGGCGGTCGCGGCGACGGTCGCTCAGGACGTCGTGAGCGCAGGGGCGATCACGCCGACCGTCGTCTTCGCCGGGCTGATCGGCGCCATCTCCTGGAACCTGATCACCTGGTACTTCGGGCTCCCGTCCAGCTCGTCGCACGCGCTGATCGGCGGGGTCGTCGGCGCCGCCTTCGCGGCGGCGGGGTCGAGCGCCGTCCTCGGCGACGGCATCCTCGGCAAGGTCCTGATCCCGGCGATCCTCGCCCCGATCGTCGCCTTCATCGTGGGGGCGATCGGAATCGTCGTCTGCTACCGCGTGGTCGGGCGGCTCCGACCGGGCCACGCGGGACGGGGTTACCGACTCGGGCAGGTCGTCTCCGGCGGCCTGCTGGCCCTCGCGCACGGGACCAACGACGCCCAGAAGACGATGGGCGTGATCACGCTGGCACTGATCGCGAACGGCAACCTGCCCGCCGATTCGAATCCCCCCACGTGGGTGATCGTCACCGCCGCGAGCGCGATCGCGCTCGGCACCTATTCCGGCGGCTGGCGCATCATCCGCACGATGGGAACCCGGATCATCAAGATGGACCCGGCGCAGGGATTCTCGGCGTCGGGCGCGGGGGCGGCGGTGATCCTCGCCTCGTCGCACTTCGGCTTCCCGCTCTCGACCACCCAGGTGATCAGTGGGGGAGTGATGGGCGCCGGCGCGGGCAAGCGCGTCTCGGCGGTCCGCTGGGGAGTCGCCGGGAACATCGTGGTCGCCTGGCTGCTGACGCTTCCGGCCGCGGCGTGCATCGGAGCGCTCACGTACGGGGTGACGGAGATCTTCGGCAGCGGCGCCGCGGGGCCGATCGTCATCTCCGCTGTGGGGCTCGGGCTCGTCGCGGCGGCGTTCACCAGGAGGGTTCGGGCCGGCACGCCGGTCCCGGCGCCGTAGGAGGAGCGATGCTCGCCACGATCGTCGATACCGGGGCGCTGCTCAAGGCCGTCGTCGCCGCGCTCATCGCCGGCGTGGGAGTGACCTTCATCTTCTCGCTGGCGATCCTCGGCGCATCGCGGTTCGTGGATCGGAGCCGGGACGGGCGCCCGGCCGCGGCCATCGCCTTCGGCACGCTCGGGGTCGTCGCCCTGGTGGCAGCCCTGGGGGTCGTGAGCCTGGGCATCATCGTGATGACGCGAAAGTAGGATTGGCGGCGGTGCTGCGGACCGTCAGGAACATCGCGATCATCCTGATCCTCGCCGTGCCCGTCGCCTTCGTCCCCGGCGGTGGCGGCGTCGCCCAGGCGGTGCTCGCGATCCTCCTGATGGCCTTCCTCGCCTCGCTCGTGGCGGCCGCCCGCCAGATCTACCGCGAGGACCGGCTCACCTTCGACTCGCTTCCCGACGACCAGCGCGCCGTGCTCTACGGCGCCGTGGGCGTGATCGTCCTCATGATCGCGGGCGCGGGGCAGATGCTCGGCGAGGGTGGGCTCAGCGCCGTGATCTGGGTGACGCTGATGGCCTGCGCGGTCGTGGCCATTATCGGCGTCTGGATGCGGGCGCACAGCTACTGAGGCTGGAGCCAGGCTGAGACGTGCGGGGCCCCTGCGGTAGCGCGGCACTTCGCCACGGTCCTGCCGCGCGTTTCGGCACATCTCAGCGCGCCAACCGCGCGCTCGCCCAGCCTAGCTTCGCGCCATGGCACGAGCCGGGAGACGTTCAGGGGGCGAGGACGGCCAGGCGTCGGTGGAGCTGGTAGCTGTGATCCCGGTGCTGCTCGTGGTCACGCTGGCCGTGGCGCAGCTGGCGATTGCGGGCTACGCGCTCTGGAGTGCCGGGGCGGCGGCCCGCGCTGGAGCACGGGCGGGGTACGTGGGCCGCGACGCGGAGGCCGCGGCGCGGCACTCGCTTCCGGCCGCGCTTCGCCATCGGCGCCGACGTCGAGGACTCCGATGGGGTGCAGCAGGTGCGCGTGCGCGCACCGTCTCTGGTGCCCGGGAATTCCATCGGTCCCGGTCACCGCGCGAGCGGGATTGGACGCTGGCGATGGCTTAGGGGTGAGGAAGGCCAGGCGAGCCTGGAGCTCCTGGCCGGGATCCCAGCGCTTTTCCTCGCGGGCCTCGTGGCGCTTCAGCTGCTCGCCACCGGGTACTCGCTGACGCTCGCCGACGGCGCGGCCGAGGCCGGCGCGATGGCGCTGGCCGCGGGCAAGCCGGCTCGGGCCGGCGGTCCGCGATGCCCTGCCCGGATGGGCGCGAGGGCGCAGTCGGGTCGACGTGGACGGCGGCCGCCTGACGGTCCGCCTCGAGCCTCCCTCGCCGATGGCCGCCATCGCCCGCGGGCTCGAGGTGACCTCGTCTGCTTGGGTCCGGAGGCCCGCCGGATGACGGGCGCGGACCTCGTGCTCGCCACGAGCCTTGGCGAGGCGAAGGGCGGCATTGCCGTGGCGGCGGCCGTCGGCGTCGCGCTGAGCCACGAGCGCTCGAGTGTGCTCGTTGCGGAGCTCGGCGCGCCGGGCCGCCGCGGGCCGACCATGCTCGCAGCCGGCGCCGCCGGAGAGCTCGAGGAAGCGCTGCGGTCCGAGGGGTTCGAGCGGGTTGCGGCGCGCGGGCGCGTGTGCTGGCTGGGTCTCGGGTCCGGTGAGGACGCGCTGGGCGAGCTCGACCGGGCGGCTGCCGCGCTGCCTCAGGGTGGAGTTTGCGTGGCGCACCTTCCCGCGTCCCTCTGGCAGCCGGCGCTGTCGGGCTCCGTCCAGAGGCCGGTCGCAGCCCTGCTGCGGGCCGACCTTCCGGAGGATCGCTCGTTGACGGCGATGACCGTGATCGAGCTGCGTGCTCAGGGCATCCCCGTCCGCGTGGCCTCGCGCCCGCTCGGGCGCGTAGCGGCGCGGCGCGCGCTCGCCGGCCTCGAGGCCGGCGGCGCCAGCTCCCAGCGCTCGGCGCGCCTCGCGCGGGGGCTGAGAGGCGGCGGATCCTGGCGGCAGCGTTCGCTGTCTCCGCCGGCTCGGCGCGCTGACGGCGGAGGGCGGGCAGGCCCTCATGATGGTCGTGGCCGCAGCGTTCGCGCTGCTGTTCTGCGCCGCGGTCCTGGCGGCGATCGGCGGGGCGGTCACCGGAACCGCGCGCACGCAGCGTGCCGCGGATCTCGCCGCGCTGTCGGGGGCGAGGTCGCTGCGGGACGATTTCACGCGGCTCTTCGTCCGGGCGCGGCTTCCGGGCGGCGCGCCGAATCCGCAGCACCTCGACAAGAGCGACTACCTGGACCGGGCTGCCGCCGCTGCGCGCGACGCCGCGACACGCAACGGGGTGGACCCCGACCGGCTCCGCGTCACCTTCCCGGATCGGGATTCGTTCGCCCCGACTCGCGTGAAGGCGTCGGTGACAGCGACACTCGACACGCCGTCGCTGCCGGGGCAGCCGACGCATCACGGGAGCGGGGACCGCAGCATCCGGATCGAGGCGAGCGGGGAGGCGGAGGCATCGCCGCCGGCGGGCGCGGGCACGGCACCCACGATGGCGAGCGGTGGCGGCTACTCCGGGCCGCTCGCCTACGTGCAGGGCAAACCGATGAGACCGGATGTCGCCGACGCGTTCGACCGCATGGCGGCGGCGGCCCAGCGGGACGGGCTCTCGCTCGTGATCAACTCCGCCTTCCGCTCCGACGCCGAGCAGGCGCAGCTCTGGGAGCAGAACCCGGACCCGCGCTGGGTCGCTCCACCGGGCACCTCGCTTCACCGCTGCGCGACCGAGCTCGACCTCGGACCGTCGTCGGCGCCTACGGCTGGCTCGCCGCACATGCGGGTGACTTCGACTTTCTCCAGCGATACTCGTGGGAGCCCTGGCACTTCGGCTTCACCGGCGGCCCGCCGCCATGTTCCGACGCGGGCGATCAGGTGGGGATGCCGGCCGACCATGGCGAAGCCGAGCCCACTGCCGGCCTGCAGTCTTTCGTTCCGGGGCAGTACCGCGATCCGATCCTGCGCTCGGCGGCCCGGTGGAACGTCTCCGCCGGTCTCCTCGCCGCGCAGCTCGATGGCGGAGTCGAACTTCAACCCGTTCGCGGTATCCCCGGCCGGCGCGCAGGGGATCGCCCAGTTCATGCCGGGTACGGCGGCGCTCTACGGGCTCGACGATCCGTTCGACGCGCCGGCGGCGATCGACGCCCAGGCGCACCTGATGTCGGACCTGCTGCAGGAGTTCGGTGGCTCGGTCTCGCTGGCGCTCGCCGCCTACAACGCCGGCCCAGGCCCGGTCGAAGCGTGCGATTGCGTTCCGAACATCCCCGAGACCGAGGCTTACGTTGCGCGGATCCTCGGCCTGATGGGCGGCGCGGGCGAGCTGGTGGCGCCGACGCTCGAGGTGCGGTTAGTCGATTGACCGCCGCGAGAAGCCCCGATCCCGCACGGGCGAGGATCGGGGCTTCATAGCTGGTCAGCTGATCCGGCGGCCGCGGTAGCTCAGCTGCTGGTGGCCGCTGGCATCCGACCACGATCCGGGCTGGCCTTAAGCCGGCGGAGACCGAGGACGCCGCCGAGCCCGAGCGCGATCGCGCCGGAGACTGCACCCGCGCCGATCGCCGCGTCGCCCCAGTCGAAGCCACCGGTCGTGGCCGGCGCATTCGAACCCAGGTCGGCGACAAAGGGCACAGCCTTGGAACCGTCGCGGCGCAACGCCAGGCCGTTTGACGAGGTGAGTCGTACATCCTTTGTCTGCTGTGGGCCGAACTGCGCGGGCTCGGTCGCGGGATACGCACCCGCCGTGGCCGGGATGGTGATCGACGCCGCGACCGCCGCGGCGATCAGAACTCCGATCAGTCGATTTGTACCGATAGTTGGGATAAATCCCATGATGCCCTCCTTGGTTGAGGCTTCGGTGATCTCGCGATCGATAATCCGCCGGCCCGGTAACGGATCCGTGATCTGGGCCTAACGCCGCGCTAACGCGTGCGAGAATCAGGCCGAGGGGAATGGACGAAGCGCGTCCCGAATTCCGGGTCCTCGGCCCGCTCGAGGTTGTCGTCGATGGCCGCGAGCTGACGCCAGCCCGGCCGAAGCAGCGCGCCCTTCTCACGCTCCTGCTCCTGCGCCCGAATGAAATCGTCGCGAGCGACGAGCTGATCGATGCGCTTTGGGGTGCGAGCCCTCCCGAGACTGCGCAGACGGCCCTGCACGGGCATGTATCGGCGCTGCGCAAGCTGCTCGGCCGGGATGCCATCGAAACCCGTCCGTCCGGCTATCTCTTGCGGGTGGAGTCTGAGCGGATCGACCTCGGGCGCCTGCGGACGTCGATCGAGAAGGCACGCCAGGAGACAGATGCATCCCGCCGGGTCGAGCTGCTGTGCGGTGCTCTCGAATTGTTTCGCGGCGAGCCGCTAGCCGACGTCCGGTATCAGGACTTCGCACGCGCGCACACACAACGGATCGAGGAGCTGCGACTCTTGGCGCTCGAAGATCGCATCGAGGCGGAGCTCGAGCTCGGCAAGAACAGCGAACTCGTAGCGGAGCTCAGGGGCTTGGTTTCGGACGACCCGCTGCGGGAGCGCCTGTGGGCGCTGCTCATGCTCGCGCTCTACCGAGCGGGCAGGCAGGCGGATGCGCTTCAGGCCTACCAGCAGGCCCGACACGCCCTCGCCGAGCAGCTCGGCCTCGAACCCGGCCCCGACCTAAAGGAGCTCGAGCGAAAAATCCTCGCCCACGATCGTGACCTTGCTGCGCCCGCCCCCCACGTGACGGCTCAGGCGCAACGTCTCCCGGAGGTGGAGTCTGAAGGCACTGATGGTCCTCGCCTTCGGACATCGGATCGTGCCACCGCCCCGCGCCGCGAGCGTAAGATCGTCACCGTCCTCTTCTGTGATCTGGCTGGGTTCACCGCTCACTCCGAGCATCACGACCCAGAGGATCTACAGTCTCTGCTCGAGTCCTACTTCACGCGCGTTCGTGAGCAAGTGGAGCAGTTCGGCGGCGTGGTCGACAAGTTCATCGGCGATGCCGTCATGGCAGTGTTCGGCGCCCCTGTAGCGCATGAGGATGATTGCGAGCGGGCCGTCAGGGCGGCGCTCTCGATCCAGGAAGCGCTCGCAAGCGAGCTGGACCTGCGGATCGCTGTGAACACGGGCGAAGCGCTCGTCACGCTCGACCCTGACCCGCATACAGGGCAGGGCATTGTCGTCGGCGACGTGGTCAACACCGCCTCGCGCCTGCAGAGCTTCGCCCCGACCGGCGGCGTCGTTGTCGGCGAGGCGACGTACCGCGCGACAGAACCAGCAATCGAGTACCACGAACTCAAGCCGGTGGTGGCACGCGGTAAGCGAGACCCGGTTCCTGCCTGGGAGGTCCGGGGGGAGCGCCGCAAGCCCAGCGCCCGGCCCGAGGCCGCCCTCGTTGGCAGGCAGCATGAGCTCGATCAGCTATTCGATGCCGTGATCCGGGCGCAGTCCGAGCGCTCGGCGCAGCTCGCCACCATCCTGGGCGTCCCGGGAATCGGCAAGACGCGCCTCGTCCGCGAGCTCCGCGAGCGGGTCCAAGGCGACGGACCCGAGATCACCTGGCTTCAAGGCCGTTCGCTTCCGTATGGGGAGGGTGTCACTTTTTGGGCTCTCGGGGAGATCGTCAAGGAACGGGCCGGCATCTTCGAGGATGATCCGGCCCCGGCTGCCGACGAGAAGCTCCAACTCGTCGTCGAGGATGTGCTTGGCCCAGGTAACGAGGCGCTGTGGGTGCTCCGGCACCTGCGTTCGCTGATCGGCCTCGGCGGCGAGGGTGGCGCGAGCACCGACCCCCAGGGGGAGCCGTTCGCCGCTTGGCGGATGTTCGTCGAGGGGCTCGCCGAAGAGACGCCCCTGGTGCTCGTGTTCGAGGACCTGCACTGGGCCGACGAGGGGCTGCTCGACTTCATCGACGAGCTGGTGGAGCGCGCGACGGACGTGGCGCTGCTCCTCCTCTCCACCAGCCGCCCGGAGCTCGTCGACCGCCGGCCCGGCTGGGGAGGCGGCAAGCGCAACGCGACCACGATCTCCCTTGCTCCGCTCTCGGAAGACGAAACGGAGCTGCTGCTCGACCAGCTGTTCGCAGGCACAGACTTGCGGGCCGGAGCGGACGGCGAGCTGATCGCGCGGGCCGGCGGCAACCCGCTCTATGCCGAGGAGTACGCAAGACTGATGCTCGCGGGCGACGCTGGCGATCGAGAGCTTCCCGATTCAGTGCTGGCGGTGATCGCGGCTCGTCTGGACGGACTGTCACCCGCGGAGAAGGCTCTGGTACAGGACGCGGCGGTGGTGGGGGAGACGGTATGGGCCGGCGCGATCGCGGCCCTCGGAGGCACCGATCGCACCACCGTCATCGAACTCGCGCGGCCGCTCGAGCAGAAGGAGTTTCTTTTGCGCCGGCGCCGCTCCGCGATCGAGGGCGAGAGCGAGTACTCCTTTCGTCACGCGCTGATCTGCGATGTCGCCTACGGGCAGATTCCACGGGCGGAACGCAGCGTCAAGCACCGCCTCGCAGCTGTCTGGATCGATTCGCTCGGCCGCCGTGAAGACCACGCCGAGCTGCTCGCTCACCATTACCTCCGCGCCCTCGAGCTAGCGCCTGCGAGCGAGGACGCTGACGAGCTGCGGCGACAGGCGCGCCAGGCCCTCATCGATGCCGGCGAGCGGGCCACGGCGCTCGGTACCCTCCGCGCGGCCGCCAGGCACTACGGATCCGCGCTCGATCTCCTGTCCGAGGGTGATCCTGAGCGACCTCAGCTGCTGCTCCGGCAGGGAAAGGCGCTCTTCCTCGCTGATGTTGCGGGCGAGGAGGTTCTATTGGCAGCTTCGGAGGCAGCAGTCGCCGCCGGCGACCGCCTCACCGCGGCCGGCGCGGAGTCGGTGCTGGGGACTCTCTATGGGGAGCTGGCGCGGGGGGACGCGGCGCGCGAGCGGACAGCGAAGGCGCTCGATCTGGCCGAGGGGCTTCCAGCGTCGCGGGAGAAGGGCGAGATCCTCGCGGAGGCCTGTCGCGTTCTCATGTGGTCCGCAGAGAGCGAGAAGGCCGTGCGCATCGGCAGCTCCGCGATCGATATCGCTGAGCGGCTCGGTCTCCGCGAGCTCCATGCGCATGCCCTGATTTCGCTTGGTCCGGCACGGCAGGAGCTCGGTGACTTCGAGGGAGCGATCAGGGATCTCGAGCGGGGGACCGAGATCGCGTCTGCGCTCAATTCCCCCGAAGTGGTGCGTGGCTACTCGAACCTGAGGACCACGTTGGCCGATATTGGAAAGCTCGAACGCGCTGGCGGGGCACTCGACGAGGGCATGCGGCGCGCGAAGCAGTTCGGCTTGCGCTGGTACTTGCGCGGGCTTCGCTTCGAGGAACTCGAGCAACTCTACGTTACCGGCTCAGACTGGGGCGAGCTCCTCAGCTTGGCCGACGAGCTCGCCGACGAGCCAAGCTTCGAGGCGGTGACCGTTTTCTGGGTGCGCGCAAGAATTCATATCGCCCGTGGCGAGGACCACGCGGCATCCCGCGAGGCCGAGCGCTGCCTCGACCTTGCCCGGCGCGTGGCCATACCAATGAGTCTCATGCCGGCGCTCGCGCTCTCCTCGCTGGTGGACGTCTCCGCCGGACGCGACTCCGAGGCCTCGGCTCGCCTCGATGAGCTGCTCGGAATGCTCGCCTCCAGCAGGTTTGACTCGCACCCGTTCGTCATGCCACCTGCTGCCGTTGTCGTCGAGCAACTCCAGCGTGGCGAGGAGCTACTGGAGCTCGGCGCGGGAGCAGCGCAAACGACCTGGTGGGAGGCGGCGTCGGCCTATGTGACCAAGGACTTCGCACGCGCGGCGGAGATCTACGAACAGATCGGCGCTCGGCTCGATGAGGCATACGCCCGTCTTCGTGCCGCCGAGGCGCTCGTGTCCGAAGGCCGTCGGGGTGAGGCCGGGAAGCACCTCGAACCCGCGCTTGCCTTCTTCAGCTCCGTCGGCGCCACCGCGTACGTACGTGAAGCGGTGGCGGTTCGTGATGCCCCGGGGTGACTGAATCCCGACCAACTCAAAGCTCCACTCGTAGATCACTACCACGCCGAACAGGCCATCCGTATTCGGGTCGATGTCGATCGGCAATCATGCCGGTGTGCAGGGAGGGTCCCGCGCGCGGATACGGCATTAATACGCCTCGTCGCATTTCCGATCCGGGGCGGCCCGGCCGGGCTCTGGAATGACTTGCCCCCGCTGGGCGCCTACGTTGGTGAGTCGATGCCCACCTGAATCGCCCCAAACAAATAACGCCTCGGCAAGCCCATGCGCCCCGACGTCGCCGAGGCGTTTGACCGGTTGGCCGCCGCGGCCCGGCACAATGGGATCTCGCTGGTCATCAACTCGGCCTTCCGCTCCGACGCCGAGCAGGCGCGAGCTTTGGAGGCAGAATCCGGACCCCCGGTGGGTCGCTCCACCGGGCACCTCGCTTCACCGCTGCGCGACCGAGCTCGACCTCGGACCGTCGTCGGCGTACGGCTGGCTCGCCGCACATGCGGGTGACTTCGACTTTCTCCAGCGATACTCGTGGGAGCCCTGGCACTTCGGCTTCACCGGCGGCCCGCCGCCATGTTCCGACGCGGGCGATCAGGTGGGGATGCCGGCCGACCATGGCGAAGCCGAGCCCACAGCCGGCCTGCAGTCTTTCGTTCCGGGGCAGTACCGCGATCCGATCCTGCGCTCGGCGGCCCGGTGGAACGTCTCCGCCGGTCTCCTCGCCGCGCAGCTCATGGCGGAGTCGAACTTCAACCCGTTCGCGGTATCCCCGGCCGGCGCGCAGGGGATCGCCCAGTTCATGCCGGGTACGGCGGCGCTCTACGGGCTCGACGATCCGTTCGACGCGCCGGCGGCGATCGACGCCCAGGCGCACCTGATGTCGGACCTGCTGCAGGAGTTCGGTGGCTCGGTCTCGCTCGCGCTCGCCGCCTACAACGCCGGCCCGGGCCCGGTCGAAGCGTGCGATTGCGTTCCGAACATCCCCGAGACCGAGGCCTACGTTGCGCGGATCCTCGGCCTGATGGGCGGCGCGGGAGAGCTGGTGACGCCGACGCTGGAGGTGCGGCTGGTGGGGTGAGGGCGGCCTGGCCGCCTCATGCCTCGCGAGGTGTGTACACAACCGTGTGCTCTGAAGCCGATGGCCAAAACCGTCCCCGTGCGCGAGTTCCGCAGCAACCTGAGCCAGCTGTTGAGCGTTGTCGACGGCAGCCGGCGCAGTGCTCCTTCTCGCGCGGCGCGGCATGGAAGACTTACCGGCGATGAGCGATCCGTCGGTGACCGGCGGCTGCCTGTGCGGCGGCGTCCGTTTCGAGCTCACGGAGCCGGCGCCCGCCGCGGGCTACTGCCACTGCACCCGCTGCCAGCGCCGCACCGGAACGGCCGCCTCCGCTCAGGCCTGGATCGACGGCCGCACCTTGCGCTTGCTGCAGGGGGAGGAGTTGGTGAAGGCTTGGCGTCATCCCGAAGGCGGTTTCGAGAAGTGCTTCTGCCGCGAGTGCGGGGCGCACCTGTTCAGCCGCAACCCTGACGAGCCCGCGCAAATGAGCGTGCGCATGGGTGCGTTCGACGGTGACCCCGGCGTGCGCCCGAGCTGGCGCGCATACGTTGACTACGCGGTTGCGTGGGAGGCGATCCCGGACGATGGGCTGGAGCGCTTCGCCGAGGCGAAGCCGCCGTAAACGACCGCGGGCGGCATCCTCTAGGGCGAGCAGAACCCTCCGCCACTAACCCATGCCGCGATGGCCCGGCGCAACGTACACCCACCCGCATGATCTCAGCAATGCCGGGCTCGAGCCGACGGAGGCCGCCGTACAGCACGAGCTCTTCCTCGACCTAGAGGCCGAAGAAGCGACCGTGTGATGGCGTCAAACCCCCGGGCGTTACGGGTTCCGCCTGCCCGGCGCTCGCATCGAGACCGATGTGTCTCGTTACGCATGGCGGCATCCCCGCCAACGACCCCGCCGGCTTCGCTGCCTTCGAGACGCTCGCGCTGGCCTGCGCGCTTATTGGCCTGATCTGCCTCGGCGTCGCGGTCCTGCGTGCGCGGACGCTGCCGCGGTGGGAAGATCGTCTCAGCAGCGCGGAGGTCGGGCGCTGCCGTCCGGAAGGAGGCGCGACGCCCTCAGATCGCCCAGAGCTCGCGAGCATGGCGGATGACTACGCGCGGCACGCGCTCTCGCAGCGCGCCGCGTTCGAGGCGACCCACCCGGCCGCGCTGGCCGCCGCGCGGCTCTTTGCCGATGAGCCGATGCTCCGCGTGGTCGATCTCGGCGCAGCAGACGGGGTCAACTCCCACGGCCTCATCCGCGATCTCGTGGACATGCGCGCCGGTCGGCCGCTGATCTACGCGCTCGTCGACCTTCCGACGAATGCGTGGGGAGTGGCCGCCGACCATCTGCGACACGCCTTCGACGGAGCCGCGGACCGGCCCCGGGTCCTCGTCATCCCCGCGCCGGGCGAGGCCGGCCCGGGGGTCGCCGATGGCGGCACCGGCGCCCATTACACCTTGCCGGATGCCCACGGCGAGGCCTGCCGCCGAGCAGTCGAGCAGAGCCCGCGGCCCGCCGTGGTCATCAGCATGGCGGGCATGCCCCTCGAGCAGACGCCGTGCCTGCCGTCGGGCAGTGTGCACGTCGCGGTCACCGGGACGGCGATGCACTGGGTCGCCAACGCGGCCGGCCTGGCCTCGACCGGATCGGTCTTCCCGGGCTACCCGGACCACACAGACGAGGCCGAGCGGCGGGCATGGCGCGTGGCAGCTGCGCGGCAGTGGGAGCGGCTGCTCGAGATGCGCGCCACGGAGCTTGCGCCTGGCGGTTGGTTCGTAGCGGCGCTCCCGGCGTCCCCCGCTCCGTGCCCCGAGAGGACGGGGCTCTATGTGGAGATCGTCGCGGACATGAACCGGGTGCTCGCCGACTGGTGCCGCGCGGGGCGGATCGGCGCCGGCACCGTGGCCGCGATCGTCGTTCCGGTTTGGATGCGGACGCTCGACGAGATCCGGCGTCCCTTCGAGACGGGCGGCGGTCGCGTCGCCGGCCTCGAGCTCGAGAGTGCCGAGCTCTTTCGTCTCGACAACCCGTACTGGCACGAGGATCCGGCCGTGTTCGCGCGAGACTACGTGCGGAGCGTGACCGCATGGGGCAAGCCGCTCCTCCTGCGCGCCTTCGCGCGCGAGCGCGAGGAGCGCGCCCCCGCTCTCCTCGCCGACTTCCTCAAAGAGCTCGAGAAGCGCGTCGCGGATGCCCCCGACCGCTACCGCTTGGACTACATCGAGGCCCTCGTCATCTGCCGGAAGGCGGACGCCAGCGGGTCCCGACAGTTCCCGGTGTCGTACCGAGGGACAAATTCGCGGTTCTGAGGCCGGTCAACACGCCCGCTCTCAGCGCCAGGCGTCTGCGCGGATTTTCCCGAGGCAGCGCCTACCGCGGTATGGGTAACGTCATGTCGCCTATGGCGACCAGAGACGCCCACAGCGATTTGCTCGCCACCGGCGAGACGGATCTGGACCGAGGCGCGTGGGATGAGGCGCTCGCGTCGTTCGAGCGTGCGGTCGCGGCCGACGCGCTGGAGGGCCTCGCGACGGCGGCGTTCTTCCTCGATGAGGGGTCAGTGGCGATCGACGCGCGGGAGCGCGGCTATCGCGAGGTCGGCCGCCCCGTCGACGCGTCGCGATCGCGATTCATCGCGATCGTGCTGTGGCGGCTCCCGGTCCGCCTTGCGACGCGATCGCGCGCTTCGGCCGGCGCATGGACGTTGGAGGCCTGACCGAGTACGGCCTGCCAGGCGATTCGGGCGGGGAGGTCGAGGTGGTGCGGGGCGTCGAGTCGCTCGACTCGACGGGCATCCAGCTCGACGACGGCGCCCGTGTCGAGCCCCAGGCGGTGATCTGCGCGACGGGCTTCCGCTGCGGCCTCGAACCGCTCGTCGGCCACCTCGGAGCACTCGGCGAGCGGGCCGCCGCCCGCGCGGCGCGCGGTCGGTCGACTGGTTGCGCTTCATCGGCTACGAGCCGCGACCGAGCCAGCTCGGCTACATGGGCAAGGAGACGAGGCGGGCGGCTCGGGCGATCGCCCGCGAGCTGCGAAGCGTGGGCGGCTCACCGCTGGCGTGACCAGGCGAATCGCCGGAGGGGTCGACGCAAGCGAGGGGGAAGGCGGCAAACAAATGGTGCGACGGCAAGCCGGCGCACGGCCTCTCCTCGGTCACTTTCCAAACATCCGAGTTCGGCTCGCCGGGGCTAGCATCCGCCGCCGCGTAACTCAGTCGCCCCGGCTTGCGGGAGGGCTCGGCCGGGTCAAGCAATGAAAGGAGCGGGAATTGAAGCGCTTGATGACTCTCTTGATCGCGGTGCCTGTAGCCACAGCCGCCATCGTCGCGGCGAGCGGCGCGGCGTCTGGCGCACCCGGCGGCTCGCTGTCGACGCTGCACATCGCGCTTACCGGTAAGACCGGCGTATCGGTCTCCGAGAAAACGGTGCCGTCCGGTGCGGTCAACGTCGTGACCACGTTCTCTGGCAATGGCCGCGGCGACTTCGGGATCATCCGCTTGAACGACGGCGTAACGCTCCAGCAGGCGATCCACGCGGTACAAAGCCACGACGGCGACCTCAACGCGCTGACGCCGTACGGGGCGCTGGTGGTCGCCGCACCGGCGCCGGGCAGGCTGCAGACGGACCTGAAGCCGAGCGACAACTACTACGCGATCAACACCGGCGGTCACCAGCCGGCGTTCGCGCCGTTCAAGGTACGCAAGAACTCCTCGCCGGCCGCGCTGCCGAAGGCCGCAGCGAGCCAGAAGGCGATCGAGTTTGGATTCCACGGTCCCAGCCAACTGCACCGCGGGACGATCGTGCGCGAGCGAAACAAGGGCTACCTGGTGCACATGATCGACATGGTCGGCGCCCGCAACAAGGAGGCGGCGAAGAAGCTCGCCCACGGGCTGCACGCCGGCAAGTCGCGCAAGGCGCTCCGCCCGTATCTGAACGGGCAGTTCGTCAATCTGATGGACCCGGCCTCCCCCGGCGCTCTCCAGCAGTCTGTCCTGCACGCGAAGCCCGGCTATTACGTCGAGGCGTGCTTCATGGACACCCAGGACGGTCGCGAGCACACCCAGCTGGGGATGGAACGGATCGTCCGCGTGGTCAAGTAGCCGACCGACAGATCCGATCCCTGCGGCCCGCCGCGCCCTCGGCACGGCGGGCCGCTCGCATGTTCAGTCCGTTTGGCTCGCGCGAAACGGCTCGCGGGTAGCAAACCTGGCGTGAGATCGGGGGCGTCTGTGGGCGTGCACCGACGGGCCTGCCCGGGTGCCGCACGGGCAAGCCGGCGCGCTACCGGGTCGCGGTCTTGATCGCGGCAGAGGATTAGCGCGCTGCGTGGAAGAGCGCGACGCCGTTGCCGCTGTAGGCGGAGACGTAGACGTCGCGGCCGTGCGACCCCAGGGCCACCTGATAGGCGCCCTCGATCGCCCTGCCAGTCCCGCAGGTGCCGGCGCCATCCTCGCTCGAACCGTCAAAGGTGACGCAGCCGTCCTTTCCCGCAAGCTGGTGGAAGCCGCCCGACTTGTGGCGGACCCGGAAGATGACGATCCCGTTTCCGTTGGCGCCGCCGGTCCCGAATTCAGCGAAGTACAGGGTGCGACCATCGGGCGTCAGCGTGCCCGCATAGCCGCCGGACAGCGCCCTTCCGTCGCGGCACGTGTCGGTCGTGTCCCCGCTCGTCCCGTCGACGCTGATGCAGGCGGCCGGACCCGAGCGCTGCGACAGCTTCCCGGTCTTCAGGCTCCGGTTTAGGACCGCGACCGGCGACGGGGCTGCGTAGCTGTTCGTATAGATGAACCGCTTGTTCTTGGAGAGCACGGCCCGCTCGGCGTCGTAGAGACCGCGACCGTCGACGCAGGGGCCCCCCGGGCTCGTTCCGTCATCGCTGACGCAGCCGCGGGAGCCCGACATTGGCACCAGCCCGCCCTTTGCGTTGCGCTCGAACGCTTGGATGAGGTCGGTGCTCGGGGTGTCGCCATTCGCCGGCACGTAGGCGAAGCGGTTGTCGGGAGTCGCCACGTCCCAGGGGTCGTAAAGGTTCGGGGATTTGCGGCAGACGACCTCGGTGCCGCTCTGCACGGTGGTGCCGTCGTCCGTAATGCATCCGTTCTTCCTCCGAAGCTGGTGCAGCTCACCCGTCTTGGCACTGCGCTTGAAGACCGCGATCCCGCTGTGGGGCGGGCTGTCGTAGTTCGAGGCGTAGAGGAACTTCTGGTCGGGCGTGATCTGGAGGTTGGACGTGTCGTCCGCCTCGCGGGCCTTCGTGCACGTTCCCGGGCCGTCTTCGCTCTCCCCGGTCGCTGAGACGCAGCCGCTCTTGCCGGGGAGCTGATGAAGGGCACCGGTCTTCAGGTTGCGGCGGAAGATCGCAACCCCCCCGATGGGGACGTTCATGAGCGAAAGCTCCGAGGCGACGTAGAGGAACCTGCCGTCGCGCGAGATCACGATCGAGGTCGCATCTCCACTGTCGAGGTTCCGCGCATCGGTGCAGGTGTTGGGCCCGTCCTCGCTCGATCCGTCGCGCGAGAAACACCCCTTCTTGCCGGCAAGCTGATGGAGGGTGCCGTCGCTCGAGTTGCGGCGGAAGACCGAGAGCACCGGGACCACCGGAGGAGGAGAGGTGCTCCCATAGCCGACGAGGTATGCGAAGTCTCCGCCGGGGCTGATCGCGAGCGTAGTCGAGCCAGTGCCGCCGCGGATGTTGTGACAGGCATTCGCCACCAACCCGCTCGACCCGTCTGCGGTGTAACACCCGTCTTTGCCGGAGGCCTGCTTGACCGAGCCGGCCGGCGCCGCCGCGAGCGCCGCCGCCGCGAGCGCCGCCGCCGAGAAGGCAGCGAGGCCGAGTACCGCCAACCCTCGCCTCGACTTTCGGAGTTGAGACTCGGGCCGTCGCGTTCCCATTGAGCGATCCTATCCCGGGTCGGGGCGTCTGGCAACCAATGCAGCGCGCGATGCTCCCGGTCGGACGGAAGAGCGGCGGCGAGCCGTGCTCTCTCATCCAGGGTGGTCAAGGGCGGCCCGACGTATGTCCGCGTCGGCCAATTGACTCGGAGAGCGGTCTCCGATATCAACCCCGCACGGCCGACAATCGACGGAGAATGAGTAAAGGGAGGTCGCAATGCAGGCACGAATCCCAGCCCTCGCATGGCTCGTGGCGGTCGTCATCGCGACCACGGTGGCCGGGCCGGCGTCCGCAACCGGCTTCGACAACGAGACTGCCGCCGGGTACGACATCAACCCCAAGCACCAGACCAACTGGGAGCCGACGCTGGCCGTCGACCCTAATCACCCGAGCCGCGTCTATCAGCTGATCACCGGCATCAACGCCCAGGCCTGCAAGGGCAACTGCCCGGGCACGAGTGTCCTGTTCCGGCGTTCCATCGACGGGGGCGCGACGTTCGGCCCCGAGTCCTTCGTCTGCGGGAACGCCTGCAAGACCATCGGCTGGCAGTTCGACCCACAGATCCGGGTGGCGAATGACACCAATCCGGACTGCGGCTGCGGAACGATCTACGTCGCGTTCATGGACCAATACGACCCGGGCGTGCAGCTGTTCACGTCCCACGACGGCGGCGACACGTGGAGCGCGCCGGTGACCATGAACGGCGGGCTCAAGTACATGGACAAGCCGATCCTGGTGATCTCGCCCTCGGGCCGCCACGTGTACGTCGCCTTCAACCACAAGTTCGACAACATGGTCGTGGCGTCGCACAACTTCGGCCAGTCATTCCTCCCGCCGCAGAAGGTGAACGACGATCAGTTGTGGTGGTACGCCAACAGCGGTGCGATTGCTCCCAACGGCGACGTGTACTTCGCCCTCGACGGCGAGGCGAGCCTGTCGGGGCATGGGCACGACTTCGACGGGCCGGCGAAGGTGGCGCTGCTGCGCTGCTCGCCCTCACGCACGAGACCGTGTGCCAACCCAACCCTCGCTTCGTTCGGAGTGTCCGCGGCGCCGCCGCCCTGCGCAGTGTCCGGGTGCTACCCGGACTACTACGCGGCGACCGGCGCGATCGCCATCGACGCGACCGGGCACATGGCCTTCGCCTACTCGTTCTCCTCGCAGGCGCACGGGCCGAAGTCGCTCTACGTCCGGACTTCGAACGACGGAATAAGCTGGAGCGCTCGCAGGCTGGTGAACGCCATCGGGGACTCCAGCTTTCCGCAGATCGACGACGGTCCGACGTCGGGCGATTTCCGGCTGGCGTGGCAGGACGATCGCACGGGCCGGTTCAACACTTGGTACGCCCGCAGCGGGGACGGGGGGACCACCTGGGGATCGCCCGTTCGGCTGTCGAACCTGAGGTCCGGAGCGCCGTACAAGAGCCCGAATGGGTACACGTTCCCGGACGGTGACTACTTCGGCATGGCTGTGAGCTCAACGGGGATCGCCCACGTGACCTGGGGCGAGGCCGACGGCTCGTCGCTTTACTGCTGCGGCGACACCTGGTACGCGAAGGGATCCTGATCCCCCACCGTAGCGAGCGGAAGCGTGAGCTTCATCGCAATCATCGTCCGTCGCCCCTGCCCCACGAGCTGAAGGCATGCTGATCTACTCGATGGGCGTCTCGGTGGACGGCTTTATCACCGACCGCGAGGGCGCGTTCGCGTGGACGGCCCCCATCGAGGAGCTGTTTGCTTTCCACCTCGCGCAAGTACGGGAGCTCGGCGGCTATCTCCTGGGCCGCAGGCTTTACGAGACGATGCTGGTATGGGAGACGGATCCGTCGCTGCGCGACAACGAAGTCAGGGCCGCGTTCGCCGACGTCTGGTGCGCGATCCCGAAGATCGTCTTCAGCCGCACGCTCAACAGCGTCCAGGGCAACGCCCGGCTCGCCGAGGCGTCGGTGGCCGAGGAGGCCGCAGCGGCGCTCGACGCGACCGACAAGGACGTCTCGATTGGCGGCGCTGGCCTGGCCGCGGCGGCGATCGAGCTCGGTCTCGTCGACGAGCTGCGCATGTTCCGCTATCCGGTCGTCGTCGGTGGCGGCACGCCCTTCCTGCCGCCGCTCACCGAACGCGTCCCTCTGGACCTGGTCGAGACCAGGACTTTCGGCTCGCGCGTGGTCTACGAGCGCTACGAGCGCGCCCGCGATCAGTCGGACTGATACCGCAGTCCTAGCCTTCCCGAACGCGCGCCTCTCGCTGGCCGAGGTTCTTGTTCTCCGGCACGAACTTGCTCGCGATGAACGTCGCGCCCCGCGGGTCGGCGAGGACCCTCATCGTCCAAGGTCGTGATGCCGGGGGCACGGCGTTCCGCGTCTGGCAGGCGAAGGAGAACAAGGGCACGGCGAATCCGGCGGCATCGCGTCCTCGAACTCCCAGCCGAAGAGGCCACCGTAGAAGTCGACCGCGCCCTCCGGGTCGGGCTGCATCGTGTCCACGGCGCAGGGGGCCACCGCCTATCCGACCGAGATGTGGTGCCGACCTCGTCGGCCACGGCTCAGCCCCGGTTGTGGTTGACGACCTCGACGTTGTGCCCGTCCGGGTCGAGCACGAACGCGCCGTAGTATCCCGGGTGGTAGACCGCGCGCTCGCCCGGCGCGCCGTGGTCCTCGTAGCCGGCCGCGAGCGCGGCGGCGTGGAACGCGCGCACCGCCTCGTCCTCGCGCGCACCGAACGCGAGGTGGACGTGCTCCGTGAGTGGCCGCTCGTCCCGGACGAGCGAGAAGCTGTAGTCCGGGCCGGACAGCTGCACGCGGCCGGGCCCATCGTGCGCCAGGTGGAGCCCTGCGTGCGGGGCGATCGTCGCGTAGAAGCGCCGGGAGGCCCGCGGGTCGCGGACCCGGATCCACAGGTGGTCGACGCGGCCGTCGGGTACGGCGTCCTCGCGGTCGCCGTGGACCGCCTCGACGCTGTTGCCGTCGGGGTCGAGCAGGAACCCGCCGTAGTACGTCGGGCCGTACCGCGTGCGCGGCCCCGGCGCGCCGTCGTCCCGATATCCCGCGTCGACGCCCGCCTGCCAGAACGCGTCGACCTGCGCGCGGTCGCGGGCGCGGAAGGCGACGTGGAGCCCGCGGGTCACCGGGTGCTCGGGATCCGTCGCCCCGATGTCCCAGTCCTCCCACTCGACCAGGTCGGCGTCCGCATGGCTGGGCTCCACGCCCAGCACGGTCAGGACGGTGCGGTAGAAGCGCTCCGAGGCCGCGAGGTCCGAGACGGCGATGGCGACGTGATCGAACACCCGGCCGAGGCTACGGCGCCACGGTACGCGCGCTGCGCGCCGCCTCGAGGCCCCAGCTGACGATCCGTTCCGGGTGGACCCGGATCAGAGGCGTCGGCAGAGCGATCGCCTCGCCGCGCCCTCGGATCTCGATCCCACGTGGGCGCCACGGGTCCGTGCTCGCCAGATCGTCGATTACGATCGCGGCGCGCCCGGATCTGCCCACGTCGCGAAACTTCTTCGAGCGCTCGAGGTCGCGGCCTCCGATGTCGATCGTGTCGCGCGCCGCGTTGTAGATCCATCCGACCGGGACCACGTGCGGGGTGCCGTCCGCGCCCACCGTCGCGATCCGCCCGAGTTGAAGGCCGCCGGACAGGTACTCAAGCTCTGCCTCCCGGAAGACGCTCACCGCGTGCACGGTACCTCGGAACCGCTGAGGAGCCGGAACGCGCAATGCCTGTCGGAACTGGATTCGCCGCCCGCTATGCCTCCCGGACGAACTCGTATGCGAGAAGGACGAGGCCATCACCGATGGCCTTGGCATCCACGAGCCGCACGGGCTTCCTATCGCGGGTCTCGCCGAAGAGGCGCTCACCCGCCCCGAGCAGGACCGGGAAGACGACCACCCGCAGCTCATCCACGAGGTCGTGCTCGATCAGCGTGCGCCCGAGCTGATAGCTGGCGGGGACGACGATCTCTCCGTCGAGCTCCTGCTTCAGCCTCGAGACCTCCGCCACCACATCGCCCTCGAGGACCGTCGAGTTGTCCCAGTCGGGCTCGACGAGAGTGGATGACACGACGTATTTGGGCATGCTGTTCAACCGGTCCGCGAGCTCGCCGCTCCGGGGTCGCCACCTCATCCCGAAGAACTCATAGCTCCGCCGACCCAGCAGCCATGCCTCGGCTCCCAGTGCCTCCGCGAGCGCGACCTTGTTCCACTCTTCCAGGTCCTTGTCCCCGAACTGGGCGAACCAGCCGCCGAGCCTGAAGCCCTCCTCACCGTCCGGGTCCTGGACGACACCATCGAGCGAGACGTTTTGCGGGCCGCCGATCACGATCGTTCCCATCTAAATGCTCCTTTCGCTGGGCAGTTGCTTGCTGCGTTTGTTGAGACGTATGCCGCGACGAGACCTGAGCGGCGACTTTCGAGTCGCGCCGGCGTCATATGTGGTGATGGCCGCGAATGGAGAAGTCGATGCGAGGATGCGAGCGTGACCGAGGAGATCCTCGCCCGCGCGCGCGCCGGCGACGGGGACGCATTCCGCGAGCTGACCGGCCCGTACCGGCGCGAGCTCCAGGTCCACATCTACCGGATCGTCGGCTCGGTCCAGGACGCTGATGACCTGCTCCAGGAAACGCTGCTCGCCGCGTGGCGCGGCCTCGAGTGGTTTGAGGGGCGGGCGTCCATCCGCGCCTGGCTCTACCGGATCGCCACCAACCGGGCGCTGGACGCCCTGCGCGCGAGCCGGCGGCGCCCGGAGGAGCTGCAGCGAATGACCGATGTGCCGGAGCCGACGCGCCGGGGCGAGCCGATCTGGCTCGAGCCGTTCCCGGACGTCCTGCTCGAGGGCATCCCGGACGAAGCTCCCGGACCGGCGGCGCGCTACGAGACCAAGGAGGCGATTGGCCTGGCATTCATCGTCGGCCTTCAGCGCCTCCCGCCTCAGCAGCGCGTGGTGCTCGTGCTGCGCGATGTCCTCGGCTTTCGCGCGGCAGAGGTCGCCCAGATGCTCGAGACCACGGAAGCATCGGTCAACAGCCTCCTGCGCCGGGCACGAGAGGCGTTCGAATCGCGCCTACCGGCCGCTGGGCGCGAACGGGCGCCGTCCCCGAACTCCAAGGTCGAGCGCGACGTCGTCGGCCGTTTCGCCGAGGCCGTGGAGGCCGGCGACATCGACGGCATGGTGGCGCTGCTGAGCGACGACGCATGGCTGACCATGCCGCCCGAGCCGCACGAGTACCAGGGCGCGAATGCGATCGACGCGTTCCTACAGGGCCGCGAGGTTCGCCGCGGAAGGCTGCGGCTGGTGCCAACCCGCGCCAACGGCCAGCCGGCGTTCGGCTGCTATCTGGCGATCCCGAACACAGACATCGCGCGGCCATACGCGCTCTTCGTCCTCACCCTCGAGGGCGGAGAGATCTCCGCCATCACCTGGTTCGCGGATAGCACCGTCTTCCCGCAGTTCGATCTGCGCCGCGCGCTGCCGATCTCAAGCTAGGAGCTCGCACTGGACACGCGCAGTGCCGTCGACAGCGCCGGGTCGAGCTTGCGGTGCGACGTCCGTAGCCATCCGCGCTGGACGTAGGTCTCGCGCCCGCGCCTCGCCGCCCACTCGTCGCGGCTGGTGGTCGGCGCGGTCCCGGGCGCCGCCGCGCATGCGCCGCTGCCGGCGCGCGACACCTTGCGCAATCAGCCCTGCCGCCGGGACCCGCCCTCTAAGTAGGCTGCCCACCCAGGGCGCATGGCAGTCGACCTGGTCATCGACATCGAGAACACGCCGGGGGCGTTGACGGAGGTGGCGGCCGCGATCAGCGACGCCGGCGTGAACATCGCAGCCGCGACGTGCGTCGGCCCCGCCGATCGAGCCGAGCTCCACATCCTCGTCCCGCGGGCCGAGGCGGCGAGGCACGCGTTGGCGATCTCGCATGTGGCCGTCACCCGGGAGCGTGAGGTGGTCGTGGTCCAGGTCGAGGATCGTCCCGGCGTGCTGGCGGACCTGACCCGCAAAATCGCCACGGCCGGAGTCAACCTGGATCTCGTCTACGTCGCCACGCAGAACCGCGTGGTCTTCGGTGCGCGCGACCTGGACGCTCTCCGCGCCGCGCTCGACTAGCTGTAAGACCCGAGCAGGTTGTTCAGCTCGGCGAGCCGAGCTGCCGGGGGTCTTCGGCCGAGGGAGCCGTGGTTGCGCCGGAAGTTGTAGCGCCATAGCCAGCCCGTCGAGCGCTGCGGTGCGCTCGGCGGAGCTGCGGTAGATCGCGCCGTAGGCCCAGCCACCGAGCATCGTGCGGATGAAGCGCTCGGCCTTGCCGTTGGTCTGAGGGCGGCGAGGCCGAGTGCGCAGGTGCCTGATCCCCAGCGCCCGGCAAGCGATCGCGTCGATCATCGAGCGATAGGCGGAGCCGTTGTCGGTGATGACTCGCTCGACGGTTACCCCATGGCGGGCAAAGAAGTGGATCGCTCGGCGCAGAAACCCGACCGCGGTGCGTCGCTCGCTCGTCGTCGAGAACCTCTACATAGGCGAGGCCGGTCGCGTCGTCGACGCAGACATGGACGAACTCCCAGCCCGCCTTTGCCACGTCGGCGTCCGTCGCGGTCGGTGAACGGAGCCCGTGTAGTGCGAGGAGCCGCCGGTGACCCGCTTGCCGGCGCCGCGCACGATCCGCCAGAGCTTCTTGACGTCGACGTGTACGACTACGCCCGCAACAGGAGCGCTCGTAGCGGCGCGCAGCTGCTTGGCCGAGACCGTCCGAGCCTATCTCCAGTTCTCGCAGCGCGTGAGCGATCCCCAGACGGTCGGGTTTCGGGCATCTCGAGCGGTCCTCGGCGATCTCGGCACCGGTGATCCGCGACCGCGCGTAGTGCACAGATCACCTGGATCCGCCGCTCCGCCGATACGGTTCGCACGATCCCGCTTCGGCGCCGATGCGCTCGTGGATGAGGCCCAGCTCGCCCTCGGACGCGATGCGCCGGCCCACTGCAGGCCGAGCGCTTCGCTCCGCTCGACTGCTCGGCGGCCTCGGCCGCCTTCGTGAGCGACCAGACCTTCCTCGACGATGCGCCGGGCGAGGACCCTGCGCTTGTTCAGACTGAGCTAGCGGCGTTAGCGTGAATCTTCATCCGGCGTCCTCCTTGGAGCTGCGTCGGCGTCAAGCACCCCCAGCGCTCCAAGAGGCTCCCGGATGAACAACGTGCTCAGGGTTACAACTAGCGAAGCGAGCGCTCGGAGTTGGTGTACGGCACGTAGTCGCGGCACGGCTCGCCGCGCAGTCCCGGGCAGGGCGGGAGTCCGGTCGGGGCCGACACGCCGGAGACGACCGGCAGCAGAAGCTTCGACGGCATCCTCTTCGAGTGGGCGAGCATTACGTCGACCGGCTTTGACGGGTCGACCTGATCGAACGCCCAGACCGGCTGGTCGCCGCCGGGCGCCTGGATCGTCACGCGGATGCGGGATCCCTTCCGGTACATGTGACCCTCGTAGTACAGGGGCACGGTGACCTTGGCCCACTTGCCGCTTGGAAGCCGTTTGGCGTCGGACTTGCGGAAGCTCGGCACCGGCTCGAGCTTGGTGCTCTTCTTCCGGTCGAGCTTGCGCTCGCTTGCCCGCAGCCAGCCGCTCTGCACGAAGGTCTCCTTGCCGTCCGGCCTCACCTCCGAGACCGTGACCTGGAGGTCGACGCTCGGGGCGCCGGCCTGGATCCAGGCCTTCAGCGCGCCCGCGCCGATCACCGCGGTGTCATTGCTCAGCGGCTTGCTGAGATACGAGAGCCCGTGTCCGGCGGGGCTCTGCGCCCAGTGGTAATCGGGCGTGGCGGTCCACAGACCGCCTGAGCCCGTGTCGCCGGTGAAGTCGGTCGGCGGCCTGGCGGCGGGATCCCAGTTGAAGACCTCGGTGCCGCGCTTGGTGCCTTTGTCGTGGCCCAGCGAGCCGTTGTTGCCCAGGTACCAGGAGCGGGCGTGAGTGCCCGGCGGCGGGAAGCGCTTGAACGAGTGCCGGAAGCCCTCCACCGGCGCGCCGGGCTGATCCCCGCCCGCTCCGTTGTCGAAGAGGACCCGCACCGACGGCGACTTCTCGAAGGCGGCCAGTGCCGAGGCGTAATCCGGCTTCTGCTGGATCGGGTCGTTTGGCAGGTGGACGCCATCGACACCCATCACCGCCTTGTAAATCGAAGGCGCCGCGGCCTTCTGGCTCGGGCTGAGCTCGGGTTTCTGCTGGGCCACGAACAGCTCTAAGAAGTCATACCAGCGGTTGAACGTCCGAGGGTCGAGCGAATCGACGTGGACACCGTTCGTAAAGGTGAACCACTTCCTGTCCGTCCCGGTGAAGTGCGACGGGAGGGAGGGGCAGTGGCCGCCCGTTTGCTCGTCCTCCCACTGGCACGCGAGAAACACCGGCACGTGGATCTTGTGAACGAAGGTGATCGGCGACAGCGGGTTGGCGACCTTTGCGCGGTAGTAGTTGTTGCGCTCGATCTTCTTGATCAGGTTGACCGCCTCGGGGTGAAGGTCCTGGTTCGCCGCGCAGACCTTGTCGCCGTCCTGGATGCGCTGGTACGCCCAGGGCTGGCCGCCGGTTGGCGAGGCGGGCTCGGCATCGTGCACGCGGTCCTCGGCCCACTGGAGCGCGAACCCCGTGTTGAGGATGCCGCCCGGATAGAGCGTCGTCTGCGTGTTGTCGATCACCGAGAGCGGTGCGATCGCGGACAGGTGCGGCGGGTTGGTCTGGCCGACGAAGAGCTGGCTGATGCCGCCGTAGGAGACGCCCATCATTCCGACCTGGCCGTTGAGTACCCAGGGTTGGCGCGCGACGGTCTCGACGACGTCGTAGCCGTCCAGCGACTGGAGGCGCTCGAAGTAGTCGAACGCCCCGCCCGAGCAGCCGGTTCCACGCATGTTCACGTCGACGACCGCGAAGCCGAGGATCGCGGCGATCGGCTGAATCGAGCTCTGCGGCCCGGCCGGATTCGCGTAGCCGTAGCCGGAGTACTCGACGAGCGTGGGGTAGGGGCCCTTGTCGGCGGGGCCGGGGAGGTGGACGTCGATCGCGAGCTTGGTGCTGTCGCGGGTCTTGAGGTAGCCGTAGCCGCCGGCGGGGAGGCTCTGGTCGTAGATCTTCGTGTTCGGGGGCGCCGGCCGGTCCGTGAGCACTCGGAACTTCGGCGACTCACCGCCGCCAGGATCGCGGACCCGGTAGCCGCCGCCCGGCTCGACCCGCCGGAAGACAATCCCGCCCAGCGATCCCGCCTTCTTCTTCTGGACGACTTTGCCGGCGCGGTCGACCAGCTTCAGCTTCTGAGAAGGCTTCGCGCCCGTGATCTCGACCTGCTCGGCGCTGCCGCGGACGGTGAAGTTGACGTTGGAGACGCCCCTCTGGGAGGCGCCGGCGAGAGCGGCTGAGGTGAGCATGACGGCGACCGCCGCTCCGATAACGGCCGCGGCGACCGCGACCCGCCCGCGTACCCCTTCCGTGGGCCTCACGAGTGGAGACTCTATCGGGGTCACAACCGCGTGTAAGTTCCACCCGAATGCCCACAGACACCGAATCCGCACGGGGACCGGGCCGCCCGGCCGCGGCGACGCGCGAGCAGGTGCTGGACGCCGCGCTCTACCGCTACCTGCGCGGCCGCAGGGTCGACATCCAGGCGATCGCCGCGGAGCTCGGCCTCGGCCGCGCCACCGTGCACCGCTGGTTCGGCACCCGCGAGGCACTGATCGGAGAGGTGATCGTGCTCGCCTCGGCCCCGGTGCTCGCCGATGCGCGAGCGAAGGCCGGCGGGCGCGGTGGGCCGGCGCTGCTCGAAACGTTCGACCGGTTCAACCGCAGGCTCGCCGACGCGCCGGCCCTGCGGCAGTTCGTCGAGGCGGAGCGTGAGGCAGCGCTCCGGATCATCACCTCGCGCAGCGGGATCGTCCAGCCGCGCATGGTCGCGATGATCACGGATCGCATCACTGACGAGGCGCGATCCGGCGCCTACGAGCCACCCGTTGAGCCCGCGGTCCTAGGCTACGCGATCGTTCGCCTGGCCGAGGCGTTCCTGTTCAACGACGCGGCGCTGGGGTCCAAGGGCGACCTCGACCGGCTCCGGGAGGTCGAGGCCGCTCTCCTGCACGTGACGATCTGAGCCCGGCGTGACCACATAAGCTCTCGCCGATGGAACCGGTGCAGGTGGACGGCATCGAGCAGCTCCGCGGCCTGATCGGCCGCGAGCTCGGCCCGACCGAGTGGATCGAGATCACCCAGGAGGACATCGACAAGTTCGCCGACGTCACCAGGGACCACCAATGGATTCACGTTGATACCGAGCGGGCGGCGAAGGAGAGCCCCTACGGCACGACCGTCGCGCATGGCGACCTGACCCTCTCGCTGATCGAGCACCTTCGCCCGCAGCTGATTCGCAACAGCGGCGTGAAGATGGGCATCAACTATGGCTTCGACAAGGTGCGCTTCCCGGCCGCGGTCGCCGCCGGCTCACGCGTGCGAGCGCGCGCCGAGGTCGTCTCGGTGGAGGAGCTCGGCGACGGCTGGTGGCACGTCGTGACCAAGTTCACCGTCGAGGGGGAGGGCCAGGACAAGCCCGTATGCGTGGCCGAGAGCGTCGGCCGAGCCCTGGTCGCTTAGCACGCCACCGGGGAGGCCCGGTTGAGTCTGCGCTCGGTGCGTCGTCACGACCCGAGTCGTTCCCTGGGGTGCCCTCTTCGGGACCGATGTTGGACCGCGCCGAGCTTGATGCCCGGTGACGCGCTACTGAACCGTGAGCGTGCCTTTCATGCCCGCTGCCTCGTGGGAGTCCACGCTGCAGTAGAAGGTGTAGCTCCCCGATTTCAGGTTGCTCAGGTCGAGCGTCGTCTTGCCTCCGGTGACGACCTGCGAGCAGCCGAGCTTCTTGCCGTTCGGGTCCTGGACACAGACGTCGTGCCCGAGCGCAGAGTTCGGATTGTCGAAGTCGATCGTCACGTTGCCGGCCTTTGCCGAGAGCGAGGTGGTGTCGTAGGCGATCTGGCTCGGGTCGGCGGCGAGGCTCACGTTCGAGCTCGCGCCGCCACCGCTGCTGCTTCCGCCGCCGCCGCCGTTGGCCGCTGTCGTGGTCGGCGTGGTGGCTGGGGACGTGCTGCTGCTTCCGCCGCAGGCGACCAGGGCGAGCGACGCCACGGCGGCAAGGCCAAAGGTCAGCGCGAGCTTCTTCATCGATCCCTCCAATGCTTGGCTGGCAGGCGTGCGTGAGTGTATACCTGGGTTTCTCAGACCGGGTTCAACGCGCGCGGGCTCCCGACCGGCATCTTGCGCGCCTGCTCAGCGGCCCTCGAACTCGGCCTGGCGGCCGTCCAGGAACGCGGTGACGCCCTCACGCAGGTCCTCGGTGGCCATGCTGTCCGCGATGCCGTGGCGCTCGAGCTGGAGGTGGTCGGTGAGGCTGTTCTCGAGGCTCTGGCCGACGAGGAGCTTGGACATGCGCACGTAGTGGGGGGCCTTGGCCGCGAGTGCGGTGGCGCGCTCGCGAGCGACCTCGAGGAGCTCGGAGGCGCTCACGACCTCCGACACGATCCCGTCCTCACGGGCCTGCTCGGCGCTGAGGATGGGGTCCTCGATGAGCAGCTGTAGCGCCCTCGCCGGGCCGACGACCCGGGGCAGGAAGTAGGTCATGCCGCCGTCGGGCGAGGCGCCGATCCGGCCGTACGCGCAGACGAACGCCGCGTCCTCGGACGCGATCCTGATGTCGCACATCAGGGCGAGCGAGAATCCGGCGCCCGCGGCGACGCCGTTGATCGCCCCGATCACCGGATAGGGAATGCGGCGGAAGTCGACGATCGCCTGATGGAGCACCTCCGCGCCGCGGCGGACGTCGGCGGACAGGTACTCGCCGGACTCCTCGAGCCCGCGCTTGAACCAGGTGACATCGCCGCCGGCCGAGAAGGCCCGGCCCTCACCGGTCACGATCAGGGCGCGCAGACGGGCCCGGTCGGCCAGCCATCCGGCGGCGGTGACCAGCTCCCCGATCAGACTCCGGGCTCATGGCGTTGAGGACCTTGGGACGGTTGAGCGTGAGGGTTCCGATCTCGCCGTCGACGTCGATGCTCAGGGTGTTCAGCTCGGGTGGGGTGAGGGTTTCGGCTGCGTTCATGGATTGTCTTTCTCGTAAAGGAAGTTCGTGATTTGGCCAGCGGGCCGGGAGCCTAACCTTGTCTGAGAGATGACGGACATGCGAAGTGACGGTGACCCCATCGCCCCCGGACGCACAGCGGAGGAGGCGGTGGGCATTGATTCGCAGCGGAGGGCCCTGCCCGACTCGCCCGGCGTCTACACGTTCAAGGACGCCGACGGCGGCGTGCTCTACGTCGGCAAGGCGACGTCGATTCGCAAGCGCGTGGCCTCGCACTTCTCCGGCCCGCACCGCGGGGCCCTCGACTTCATCGGCCGGGTGGCCTCGATCGACTTCCTGGTCACGGAGACCGAGGCCGAGGCCCTCCTCGCCGAACAGCAGTTCATCAAGCGCCACCGGCCGCGGTTCAACATCCGGCTGCGCGACGACAAGTCGTATCCGTACGTCGGGGTGAGCCTGGACGAGGAGTTCCCGCGCGTGTACTTCACTCGCGAGCGCCACCGATCGGGCCGGGTGTACTTCGGGCCGTTCTCCAGCGCCCGGCGCGTGCGCGAGACCCTCGACCTGCTGGGGAAGCTGTTCCAGTACCGGACGTGCGAGGGGCCGGAGCCGGGGCGGCGCTCGGGCGTCCCCTGCCTCGACTACTACATCAAGCGTTGCCAGGCGCCCTGCGTCGGGTACATCGACCGCGAGGAGTACCGGCGCAACATCGAGGCGATCGTGGACTTCCTCTCGGGGCGCTATCGAGACGTCGAGCGCGACCTCGAGCGAAAGATGAACGAGGCATCAGCCGACGAGGAGTTCGAGCGCGCGGCCACCTACCGTGACCGGCTGGAGGCGGTGAGGTCGCTGATGCAGCGGCGCAGCGTCGCCGGCGAGTCGCTCGAGACGGCGGACCTGATCGCGGTCGCCGTCGAGGGGACGGGCGCGAACGCTCAGGTCTTCCAGGTCCGCGACGGCGTGCTCGCCGAGCGGCAGGGCTTCTACCTTGCAAACGAGGGCGAGCGGGGTGAGGCGGAGGTGACCGAGGAATTCATCGCGCAGTACTACTCCGCGGTCCCCGCGGTGCCCAGGCTGGTGGTGGTCGGCCCGGCCCTCGCCGACCGGGTCGGCCTGCTGGAGGAGGCATTGTCAACCCGCCGCGGCGGACCGGTCGAGGTCCGGGTCGCCGAGCGGGGCGACAAGCGCAGGCTTCGCGAGCTGGCCGAGCGCAACGCCCGCCTCGCCCTCGCCCAGGACAAGCTTCGGACCGAAAGGCGCCGCCAGCAGCGCGTCGACGCTCTCGCCGCCTTGCAGGACGCGCTCGAGCTGGAATCGCTGCCCGTACGGGTCGAGGGTTTCGACATCTCCAACCTCGGCCCCGACCACACCGTGGCCTCGATGGTCGTCTTCGAGGGCGGCGCGCCGAAGAAGTCCGACTACCGCCGCTTCAAGGTCAGGGGCGATCTTCGTGGCGGAAAGCCCGCCGCCCCCCCATCGGGCAGTTATGCCGGCCCGGACGATTTCGCGTCGGTCGAGGAGGTGCTCGGCCGCCGGGCGGCGCGCTTTCTCGAGCAGGCCGATCTCTCCCCCCATGATTCCGAGCGCGACGCGAGCTTCGCGGCGCTTCCCGACCTGATCGTCATCGACGGCGGCAAGGGACAGCTGTCCGCCGGCATGCGGGCCCTCCGCCCGCTCGCCGAGCGGGGCGTCGCCGTGGTCGGACTAGCGAAGCGGATCGAGGAGGTCTTCGTCCCGGGTCGTTCGGCCCCGCTCCCGATCGGCTCCGACTCGGAGGCCCTGCGACTGCTCCAGCGGGTGCGCGACGAGGCGCACCGTTTCGCGATCGAGTTCCACCGCCGCCGCCGGGACCAGGCGATGACGCGCTCGGTTCTCGACGATCTCCCCGGCGTGGGACCGGTCCGCAAGCGGGCCCTGCTGACGCACTTCGGCTCGCCCGAGCGGCTGGTCGGGGCGAGCCGCGAGGAGCTCGAGGCCGTCCCAGGCATTCCCGGGAAGCTGGCCCGCGAGATCCACCGCCAGCTCCACAAGATCGGATGAGCGTCTCGCCCGGAGACTCCCGCTCCGACGGCGGCGACGGCAGGCCGCACGTGGACCTGGTCGTGATCACCGGGTACTCCGGCGCCGGCAAGTCGGAGGCGATCGCGGCGTTCGAGGACGGCGGCTACTTCTGCATCGACAACCTCCCGCCGCGGATGATCGGCTCGCTCGGCGAGCTCTTCCGCCACGAGGGAAGCGGCGTGCGGCGTGCGGCGATCGTGTCGGACGTGCGCGGGGGTGAGTACTTCGACGAGCTGGTCGAGGTGCTTGATGAGCTGAGAAAGGCGGGCCTCGAGCCGACGGTGCTCTTCCTCGAGGCCGACGAGGCGACGCTTCTCGATCGCTTCAAGGAGACGCGGCGGCGCCATCCGCTCGCGCCGAACGGGCGCGTGCTCGAGGGCATCCGCGCCGAGCGCGAGGTGCTCGGTCCGCTTCGCGAGCATGCCGACGTGGTGATGGACACGAGCGACCTGACGGGCGCCATGCTCCGCCGCCGGGTCGTGACCGAGCTCCTCGGGCCGAAGGGCGCATCGGGCCGGCTCGCGCTCACGGTGATCACGTTCGGGTTCAAGAACGGCCCCCCGCGCGAGGCCGATCTACTTCTCGACGTGCGGTTCCTCCCGAACCCCCACTATCGCGAGGACCTGCGCCCCCTCACGGGCAGGGACCAGCGGGTCGTCGACTACGTGGAGGCCGGCGACATTGCCGCCGAGTTCTACGAGCGCCTGTTCCCGCTGCTGGACTTCGTGCTGCCGGCCTACGTCACCGAGGGCAAGACTCATCTCACGATCGCGATTGGCTGCACCGGCGGCAAGCACCGGTCGGTGACGGTCGCCGACCGGATCGCCGGGCACCTCGCGGGCCACGACGACGTGTCGATGCGGGTCGTCCACCGCGACGTCGAACTGGACTGAGGCATTCGTCTCGGGGCTGGATCAGCAGCGATCCGAGTGGAGCTTGACCCAGTGATGCCGGCTCACGTGGCGCGGCATCTTGAACGTTCTGCAGGTCTTCCGGCTAATCCATTTCTCCTTGTCGTGTGAGCTGAACCGGGCGACCAGCTTCCACCTGCCCGGCTCGAAGCGCCGCCGCACGAACATCTTGTCGTCGTATCGATCGCGGTCGCGAACCCGCAGGTGCCGGCGGTGGCCATGGTGAATGCCGACGAGGCGAACTCGGCCGCGTGCGTGCCTGCCGGTGGAGGCGTCCGTGATATAGCCGCGGACGCGGATCTTGAGCCGGGCTCTGTGGCGCTTGGCCTCGAGCTTCGCGATGCGGGGGGTGACCGTCTGGGGGTCCGCGCCACCGCCACCCGGCGGCACCGGAGGCGGCATCCCGCGGCACACCATCAGCGGCTTTTCGGGCGGTGGCTCGGAGAGCTGGCCGCGCATGAGCCTCACGGCGCGCGAGTAGGCGTGCGCCGTGGGGTACGGCTTGGCCGTCACCGGGCTTGCGATCCCGTACCAGTCCTCCGGGTTCTTCCGGTTCTGCTCGGCGCTGGTCCACGCCTGCGGCAGGATCCCCATCACGTTGCAGTTCGTCCGCGGGAAGTTCACGGTGGCGGCGGTGTAGGCCTTTGATCGCTTGGCCTCCGAGATCGTCTCGCCGGCCCCCTGGCTTGGCCAGCCGATCTCGTTGATGAGCATCGGGGTCCGGTTCGGGATCCCGCCCTGGCGGAGCTGGTCCCGGAACCAGACGAGGCGGTCGAGCTGCTTCGCCGCGCCGGTCGCGGGATAGATATGAACCGCGGCCCCGGCCGCCTTGCGCGAGAGGCCCGGCTGGCGGGCGGTCGCGCGGCCGAGGAAGTCGGCGATGCCCAAGTAGTGCTTGTTCTCCTTCGCCGGGGGTGCGACCCCGCCGGTCAACACCTGCCCGTGCGGGTCGACCGACCGGATGGCGTTGGCCGCGATCATGAACATGTCCGCGTAGCGCTCCGGTTGCGGGTTTGGGCACCAGCCGCCGCGGAGGTTCGGCTCGTTCCAGATCTCGTAGCGCGTGATCGGCTCCGCCGGGATGTCCGGATGCGCCCTCCAGAACGTCCCGCCCCTCCCGTAGCGCGTGGCGATGGCCTTCGCGAGGAACCCGTAGGGCCCGATGTCGAGCGGCGCCCAGCTCGACGAGCGGTTGCAGTTGATCGCCCCGAGGATGCTCGTGTCGGCGTCCCAGCGCGGCGTCTGGGTGATGTTGGCCTCGGCGCGGATCCCGTGCCGGGCGAGTGACTCGATCTCGCCGTCCAGTGCGTCCCATCGGTACTGGTGCCGGCCGCCTGCCGGCGGCAGCGGTTCGATGCGGGGCCAGGCGAAGCCGACCCTGATGTCGTGGATCCCGAGCTTCGCGATCTCCGACAGGTGCTTCGAGCGCTCGGACGGCGGGAGCTGCCGAAGCTGCTGGAAGTTGATGCCGTAGTAGCCCGGCCCCACCCAGCCTCGCGAGGCGTGCGCGGCGGGCGTCAAAGCCGCCGCCAGCAGTGCCACGAGCGCGACCGCGGGCCAGCGCCTCTCCAAACGGATCGACGTCCCGATGAGCGATCCCACGGCGCGCGGACGGTAGAGAGCGCCGGCCCCGCTTGTCAACCCACAACCTCGCGGAGATGCAGGCTGGGGGCGGTCCATACAATCGTCCACGTGGCCGAACCCGTGATCAGCGTGCGCGGCCTGCGCAAGTCCTATGGCAGGCTCGAGGCGGTGCGGGGCATCGACCTCGAGGTCACCCGCCGCGAGATCATCGCCTTCCTGGGCCCGAACGGCGCCGGCAAGACGACCACCGTCGAGGTGCTCGAGGGCTACCGGGAGCGCAGCGCGGGTGACGTCACCGTGCTGGGCGTCGATCCGGCCAATGCCGACCACGAGTGGCGCCAGCGCATCGGGATCGTGCTCCAGGAGAGCCGCATGCACCCGGAGCTCACCGCGCGCGAGTCGATCGAGCTCTTCGCCGGCTACTATCACGCGCCGCGCGGGGTGGACGAGACCGTCGAGCTCGTCGGACTCACCGAGAAGGCGGACGAGCGGGTCGCGCGCCTCTCCGGCGGACAGCAGCGGCGGCTCGACGTCGGGCTCGCGCTGATCGGCGATCCGGAGCTCCTGTTCCTCGACGAGCCGACCACGGGGTTCGACCCCTCCGCCAGGCGCCGCGCGTGGGAGGTGGTCGCGAGCCTTCGGGAGCTCGGCAAGACGATCTTCCTCACGACCCACTACATGGAGGAGGCGCAGGAGCTCGCGGATCGCGTGGCGATCATCGCGGGCGGGAGGATCGTCGCCGAAGGCCCGCCCGAGGAGCTGACCCACCGCGACCAGCGAGCGGCCGTGATCAGGTTTCGCCTCCCGGAGGGCGTGACGCCGGCCGAGCTGCCGGGCGCCCTGGTTCCCGACTCCGATGGCACCGCCGGCAACGGGGAGGTTCGGATCCAGGCCGAGGACCCGGTGCGAGCGCTCCACGAGCTGACCGCCTGGGCCCTGGCGCGGAGCGTCCCGCTGACGGAGCTCGAGGTACGCCAGCCGAACCTCGAGGACGTGTATCTCGAGCTCACAGCGGACGCGCCGGAGGAGGTGCCGCAGTGAGCGGCGCCGCGCTCGCCCTCCACCAGTTCCGCTTCGATCAGAAGACGTTCTGGCGGAACCCGGCGTCGGTGTTCTTCACCGTCGCCTTCCCGGTGATGTTCCTGGTCATCTTCGACCTGGTGTTCGGGAACGGGAATCGCATCCACCTCCAGGGGGTGGGGGTGAGCGTCAGCACCTATTACGTCCCGGCGATCATCACGCTCGCCGTTATCTCCGCCACCTTCCAGAACCTGGCCATGAGCGTCACGATCGACCGTGAGTTCGGGATCCTCAAGCGCGGCCGGGGAACGCCGCTCCCGGACTGGGTCTTCTTCGCCGGCCGGATCGGCAACTCGCTCGTCGTCTCGGGGGTGATGCTTGTGCTGCTGGCCGCGATCGGCCGGGTCGCCTACGGGGTCGCCATCCCGTGGGACCACCTTCCCGCCGTCCTCGTGACGCTGGCCGTGGGCGCCTTCACCTTCTGCTGCCTCGGCCTCGCGCTCACCGGCTTCATCCCGTCGCAGAGCGCCGCCGCGCCGATCACCAACATCGCGATCTTCCCCCTCTACTTCCTGTCTGGCGTCTTCATCCCCGAGAGCGAGATCCCGACCGGCGTTCTCCACGTCGCCGACATCTTTCCGGTGCGCCATTTCTTCGACGCGTTCTTCGCCGCCTGGGTCAGCGGGGCGGGAAGCGCGGGCTTCAAATGGCTCGACCTCGCGGTCGTGGCCGCATGGGGGATCGCGGGGTTCCTGGTGGCGTTGCGCGCCTTCAAGTGGACGCCGCAGGCCGCATGACTGGAGTCTGTATCGCAGGCCGGTACCCGGTCGACCTCGCGCGCGGTACTTCCGTCGGCCCGGCCGGCGGTCGCCGGGCCCTGCCCAGTATGTTCAGGGTCGTCGACCGGAGCCGCGATAAGGAGGGAACGACGTTCAGATGCCACCAGTGAGAGTCGGGATCAACGGGTTTGGCCGGATCGGGCGCAATCTGTACCGCGCCGCGTACGAGGCGGGGAGCGAGCTCGAGTTCGTCGCCGTCAACGACATCGCGGACACGGAGACCCTGGCGCACCTGCTCAAGTACGACTCGATGTACGGGCGCTTTCCCGGCAGCGTCGAGGTGCGCGACACCTCGATCGCCGTCGACGGCACCGAGATCAAGGTGCTGGCCGAGCGGGACCCGGCGAGTCTGCCGTGGGAGGACCTCGGCGTGGACGTCGTGATCGAATCCACGGGTCTGTTCACCAAGCGCGACGGTGCCGCGAAGCACCTCGAGGCCGGCGCGAAGAAGGTGATCATCTCGGCGCCCGCGACCGATCCCGACGTGACCGTGGCTCTCGGCGTCAACTTCGACGACGCCTACGACCCCGAGCAGCACCACATCATCTCCAACGCGTCGTGCACGACGAACTGCCTGGCGCCGGTGGCCAAGGTGGTCAACGACTCCGTGGGCATCGAGCGGGGGCTGATGACGACCATCCACGCGTACACGGCCGACCAGCGCCTTCAGGACATGCCCCACAAGGACCTGCGGCGGGCGCGGGCGGCGGCCCTCAACCTCATCCCGACCACGACCGGCGCCGCCAAGGCGGCCGGCCTCGTGCTCCCGGAGCTCGCCGGCAAGCTCAACGGGATCTCCGTGCGCGCGCCGGTGGCCACCGGCTCGGTCGTCGACCTGACCTTCGAGGCGTCCGGCGAGACCAGCCCCGAGCAGCTGAACGCCGCGGTGAAGGAGGCCGCGGAGGGCCCGCTGGCCGGCATCCTGTCCTACACCGAGGACCCGATCGTCTCGACGGACATCGTCAAGGACCCGCATTCGTCGATCTTCGACGCGGGGCAGACGATGGTCACCGACGGCCGCTTGGCCAAGGTCATCGCCTGGTACGACAACGAATGGGGCTACTCGAACCGCTGCGTCGAGCTGGCCGCCAAGGTGCTCGAGCCGAAGGCGGCTCTCGCGGCCGCGGACGGCTGATTGCGGCCCGCGCCAGCAGTCACGGCCACGCGGTGAGTTGAGCTTCACGAAGGCAAGCGTCCGCGACGCGGAGGTCGATGGGCGCCGCGTCCTGGTGCGGGTGGACTTCAACGTGCCGCTGACCGGGGGGCGGGTCACCGACGACTCGCGGATCAGGGCGGCGCTGCCCACGATCGAGCTCCTGCGCGACCGGGGCGCCAAACTCCTCCTCGCGTCCCATCTGGGACGGCCGGACGGGCCGGACCCCGACCTGTCGCTCGCTCCGGTCGCGGAGCGGTTGGGGGAGTTGATCGGCGCGCCGGTGCGAATGGCGCCAGAGCTCGTCGGGCCGGAGGTCGAGGCGCTGGTACAGAAGCTCGGGCCTGGCGACGCGCTGATGCTCGAGAACAGCCGCTTCGAGCCGGGTGAGAAGCGCAACGACCCGGAGCTCGCGCGCGGGCTCGCGAAGCTCGCCGACCTCTATGTGGACGACGCCTTCGGGGCGGCTCACCGGTCGCACGCCACCACCGATGGTGTCGCGCATCTCCTCCCCGCGTACGCCGGGCTCCTGCTCGAGCGGGAGCTCAGGGAGCTCGACGCGATCCGTGAGCACCCGGCGCAGCCGATGCGGCTGGTGCTCGGCGGCGCGAAGGTCAACGACAAGATCGGCGTTATCAGCCACTTCCTCGACGTCGCCGACCGGATCATGATCGGCGGCGCGATGGCCTTCAGCTTCTTCAAGCGCCAGGGCGTGGCGGTCGGCAACTCGCTGGTGGACGACGACTCGGTCGAGGCGGCCGGGGACATCCTGGCCCGCGCCGCCGAGTCGCGCTGCGACCTCGTGCTGCCGGTCGACCTCGTCCTCGGGCGGGAGTTCTCGGCCGACACCGAGCGGCGCGAGCTCGACGGGATCGAGGTCCCCGAGGGCTGGATGGGCCTCGACATCGGCGAGCGGTCGGCGGCGGCGTGCGCGGATGCGATCGCCAGCGCCGGAACCGTGTTCTGGAACGGGCCGATGGGGGCCTTCGAGCTCGAGCCGTTCGCCGAGGGCACCCGAGCCATCGCCGATGCGATCGCCGCGGCTCCGGGCACGACGGTGGCGGGCGGCGGCGATTCGGTCGCCGCCCTCGACCAGTTCGGGCTCACCGAGCGGGTCGACTGGGTCTCCACCGGCGGCGGTGCTTCGCTCGAGTTCCTGGAGGGGTCCGAGCTGCCTGGGGTCGAAGCGCTGCTCGACGCCGACGCGGTCGCCAGGCAATAGGCTCGCGCGCGAGAGCCTATGTCCTCCCGCAAGCCGATCTGCGCGGCCAACTGGAAGATGCACAAGACGCGTGCGGAGGCCGCGGCGTTCGTCGACTCGTTCCTGCCGCTGGCCGCGGAGCTGCTCGACTCCGTGGAGATCGTGATCTGCCCGCCCTACACGGCCCTCGCGCTGACGGTGGAGCGGTGCGCGAGCACGACGATCCGCGTCGCCGCCCAGAACATGCACTTCGAGCACGAGGGGGCGTTCACCGGCGAGGTCTCGGCGGGGATGCTGGCCGAGCTGGACGCCCACGGGGTCATCCTCGGGCATTCCGAGCGCCGCCAGATGTTCGGCGAGACCGACGACGCCCTGGCGCACAAGGTCCCGGCGGCCTTCGCGGCCGGCCTGGAGCCGATCCTGTGCGTGGGAGAGACGCTCGATCAGCGTGAGGCGGGCGAGACCGAGGCGGTGCTGAGGCATCAGGTCGAGACCGACCTGGCGGAGGTGCCGGATGGCGAGCTCGGGGCCCTGGTGGTCGCGTACGAGCCGGTGTGGGCGATCGGGACCGGGCGCAACGCGACGCCCGAGCAGGCGGCCGACGCGATCGCGTTCATCCGCTCGCTCGTCGCCGGTCGCGACGAGGCGGCGGGCGCGGCCGTCCGGATGCTCTATGGCGGCTCGGTGAAGCCGGGCAACGCTGCTGAGGTGCTCGCCTCCGACGAGATCGACGGGGCGCTCGTGGGCGGCGCCAGCCTCGACCCAGACGACTTCGCCGCCGTCGCGGCGGCCTGCCGGTGACGCTGCCCGACGGACCTCGAGAGGTGCCGGTCCCGTCGCTGGCGCTGGTCATCCTCGACGGCTTCGGATTGGCGCCGCCGGGACCGGGAAACGCGGTGAGCCAGGCCGACACGCCCGTCGTCGACGAGCTCTGGAGCCGGTTCCCGCACAGCACTCTCTCGGCCAGCGGCCGCGACGTCGGCCTGCCCGAGGGTCAGATGGGGAACTCCGAGGTCGGCCACATGAACCTCGGTGCCGGCGCCATCGTCCAGCAGGACCTGACGCGGATCGACGACGCCGTGGCCGACGGCAGCTTCTTCGAGAACCCCGTGCTGCGGGCCGCGTGCGAGGCCGCGCGGAGCGGCCCGCGCGGCCGGCTCCACCTCATGGGGCTGGTCTCCGACGGGGGCGTCCACTCGGGGTGGGAGCACCTCGAGGCATGCATCGAGCTCGCGGCTCGCGAGGGCGTACCGGACCTCGTCGTCCACGCGTTCACCGATGGCCGCGACACGCTGCCCAGGGCCGCCGCCGGCTACCTCGCCGAGCTCGAGCGGTGGCTCAAGCACGCGGGGCGGATCGGCACGGTCTGCGGCCGGTACTACGCCATGGACCGCGACCGCCGGTGGGATCGAGTCCAGAGGGCCTATGACGCGCTCGTCCATGCCGAGGGGCGGCACTCGCCGAGCGCCGAGGCGGCCGTGGCGGAGTCGTATGAGCAGGATGAGACGGACGAGTTCATCGAGCCGACCGTCATCGGCGACTACGACGGGATGGCCGACGGCGACGCGGTCCTCCACTTCAACTTCCGCCCGGACCGCGCCCGCGAGCTCACGCGGGCGATCGGCGAGCCGGACTTCGACGAGTTCCCGCGCGGAGTCGTGCCTCGGATCGACCTGACGACGCTGACCGAGTACCAGAAGGGCTGGGAGTACCCGGTCGCGTTCCCCCCGCAGGTGCCCGAGGTGACGCTGGCCCAGGTGATCGCGACCGCTGGGGCTCACCAGCTGCACGTGGCCGAGACCGAGAAGTACGCCCACGTCACCTATTTCTTCAACGGCGGACGGGAGGACGAGTGGGAGGGGGAGGTGCGTCGCCTCGTGCCGTCGGTCCGCGATGTCGCCACCTACGACGAGAAGCCCGAGATGAGCGCGCGGGCGGCGGCCGACGCGTTCCGCGAGCAGTGGTCCGGCGACGGCTACCGCTTCGGGATCATCAACTTCGCCAACCCGGACATGGTCGGCCACACCGGCGACATCCCGGCCGCGGTGAAGGCGATCGAGACGGTGGACGTGTGCCTCGGCGACGTGATCGCGGCAGTCCACGAATCGGGCGGCGCGTGCATCGTCACGGCCGACCACGGCAACGCGGACAACATGCTGGAGCCCGACGGCTCGCCCAACACCGCCCACTCGACCAACCCCGTGCCGTTCATCGTCACCGTGGACAGCACCTCGGTCGAGGACGGCCGGCTCGCCGACGTCGCCCCGACGGTGCTGAGGCTGCTGGGGATCGAGCAGCCGGCGGCGATGACGGGGCACTCGCTGGTCCGATAGAGGCGGGGACGGTCCGGCCCGCATGGTTCCACGCCTGGGACGGCCGGCGTTTCCACGACAGAGCGGTTGACAGCCGCGATATATCTGCTATATAGGGGCTCAGATTTTCTTCGGGCGAAATGTCAGGAGGTGAAGGAAAAAATGGCAATCGTACGCTGGGATCCGGCTCGTGAGGTGGACTCGCTTCAGTCCGAGGTCAATCGGCTGTTCGACACGTTCTTCGGCGGGCGACCCGCAAACAACGCGGGGGTCCGCCGCTGGGTACCGCCGATGGACCTCGTCGAGACGGAGGATCATCTCGTGCTGAAGGCGGACCTGCCGGGCCTCGATTCCGACGACGTGGACATCGAGGTCAAGGCCGGCGTGCTCACGGTCTCCGGCGAGCGCAAGACCGAGCACGAGGAGCGAGCAGACGGCTTCTACCGTGTCGAGCGCGGCTTCGGCGGCTTCTCTCGGTCGATGTCGCTACCCGAGCACATCGACGCCGAGGGAATCATCGCGAACTTCGACAAGGGGGTGCTGGAGGTCCGCATCCCGAAGCCCGCGGAGCGCAAGCCTCACCGCGTCGAGATCGGTGCTGGAACGCTCAACGGCACGGCGGAGGAGAAGTAGGCGCGCGGCGTACGCGTAGGCTTCCGGGCCGGTGAGATCCGACCCGGAACGCCTGCGCTTCGAGATCACCGCGCGCGACGGGACTGCGCGCACCGGACGGCTCCACACGTCCTCGGGCGTGGTCGAGACGCCCGCGTTCATCCCGCTTGCGACCCGCGGGAGCGTGCGGTCGCTCACGGCCGCCGAGGTCGCCGGGCTCGGCTTTCAGATGGTCCTCGGCAACACCTTCCACCTGATGCTGTCTCCCGGGGCCGAGCGCATTGCCGCCCTCGGGGGCCTACACCGGTTCATGGGCTGGGACCGGGCGATCATCACCGATTCCGGCGGCTTTCAGGTGTTCTCGCTCGCCCACGGCAACGTCGCCGACGAGGTCAAGGGCAGGCGGGGAAAGCGGAGCGGGCGGGGGAGCGTGCTCGAGATCGGCGAGGACGGGGTTCGGTTTCGCTCCTACGTGGACGGGTCCGAGCGGTTTCTGGGGCCGGAGGAGTCAATGGCGCTCCAGGCGCAGCTGGGCTCCGACATCGCGCTCGCCTTCGACGAGTGCACTCCCTACCACGCCGATCGCGACTACACCGCCCGCTCGACCGAGCGGACGCATCGGTGGCTCGATCGCTGCCTCGAGTGGCACGAGCGCGAGGGCCCGCCCGGCCAGGCCGTCTTCGGGATCGTTCAGGGCGGCGTCTACGAGGACCTGCGCCACCAGTCGGCGGAGCTCGTGTCGGCCGCGGCCGTCGACGGCGTGGCGATCGGCGGCACGCTCGGCCGCGACAAGGACGAGATGCGGGGCGTGGTGGCGATGACCGCCGTGCGCCTGCCGGAGGAGGCGCCCCGGCACCTGCTGGGGATCGGCGAGCCCGACGACCTGGTGCACGGGATCGGGCTCGGCATCGACCTGTTCGACTGCGCCGTGCCGACCCGGCTCGCACGGCACGGGATGGCGCTCGCGCCGCGGCCGGCCAGCCGCCACCGTTTCGACATCCGCAAGGTGGAGTTCGCACGGGACGAATCACCTCTCGTCGAAGGCTGCCCCTGCTCCACGTGCGCCGCGCACACGCGCGCCTACGTCCACTACCTCTCGCGCGCCGAGGAGCTCACGGGCGTGCGCCTGCTGGTGGTCCACAACCTGGCCTACCTCGAGCGGCTGGTCGCGGGCTCCCGGGAGGCGATCCGCGAAGGCCGCTTCTGTGCATATGGGGACGCGATCCTGGCCGGGTCGCCACCCTGGGCCACCCCCTGACGCCGCGGCTACTGCGTGTGGCTCTTGATGAAGTCCCTGACCGCGTTGATCTGATCGTGGATCGTGTTCTTGATCAGCTCGCCCGGGCCGGTGTTCTGGCCTGCGTTTGTCGTGACGAGCACGATCGCGGCGATGATCGCCGCCAGGATCGCGATCACCAGGATCAGCCCGATCACCCTGCGCACGCGCCCCGAGCGCTTGGCGGCGGCCGGTGCTGGGGCGGGGGCCGGTCGGGCTCGGGGACCCGGGCGAGGCGCCGGGGCGCGACGCGTCGGGGGAGTGGGCGGCTCGTCGGCGGGCATGCGCCGTGTGGCCGTGGTCGGCGCTCCGGTCATCGCCCTCGTGGCCGCCTCGCTATCCGGCGGCAGCGGCTCTGCGCCGGCGAGGCCGTCGCGCAGCGCGTTGGCGAGCTCCCGGGCGGTCGTGTAGCGCAGGGCCGGGTCTCCCTCCAGGGAGCGCAGCACGGCGGTGGACAGGGTCTCGGGCACCTCGGAGTCGTAGGAGCTCGGCGCCAGGGGGCGCTCGTTCTCGCGCCGGATCGCCAGCTCGGCGAGGGTCGTGCCCTCCCACGGCAGGCGGCCGGTGAGGAGCTGGTAGATGACGACGCCGAGCGCGTAGACGTCGGAGGCCGGTGTCGCTTCCTCACCGCGAGCCTGCTCCGGGGCGAGGTATGCCGCGGTGCCCACGACCGACCCGACCTGGGTCAGGCGGGTCTGCTCGGCCGCTCGGGCGATGCCGAAGTCGGTCAGCTTGACCGTCATCTCGCCGGTGGGCGGATCCTGGGGGTTGGGCGAGGCGCCCCGGCGGCCGGCCGGCCCCCCGATCACCATCAGGTTCCCGGGCTTGACGTCGCGGTGGATGATCCCCTGGCGATGGGCGTACTCGAGGCCGCCGCAGGCCTGAATGCCGATCTCGACCGCAACCTCCGCCCCTAGGCGCCCGCGGCTCTGCAGTAGCTGTGCGCCCGAGCGGCCCTCCACGTACTCCATGACGATGTAGTGCCGGCCCTCATCGACGCCCGTGTCGTAGACCTGGACGATGTTCGGGTGGATGAGCTTGGCGACGGCGAGCGCCTCGCGCCGGAACCGGGCCACGAACTTGTCGTCGTCCGACAGGTGCTCGGCCAGCACCTTGACGGCGACCGTCCGCTCCAGCACCCGGTCGATCGCCTTGTAGACGGTCGACATGCCACCGGATCCGAGCCGGTCGCCCAGCTGGTAGCGGCCTGAGATCACGGTCGCGCCCATCAACCCGTCCCGCCTCCCCCCCCGACGCCGGTCCCGCCGGTGCCACCGGAACCGCTGCCGCCGCCGCCACCACCCGCCGCCCCGCCGCCGCCGGTGTTGCCGCCGCCGGTGTTGCCCCCGGTGTTGCCGCCGCCGGTGTTACCCCCGCCCGTCTGGCCGCCGCCCGTGCCCGAGGAACCGCCACCCGCATTCCCGCCGCCCTGGTTGCCGCCGACGTTGCCGGAGGAGGGGGTCGTGTCGGTGGTCGTGGGGGTCGTCGTCGGAGTCGTCGTGGTGGGGGTGGTCGTGGTCGTGCTGGTCGATTGCGCGCCGCCCAGATCAGTGGTGCCGGTGGGCACCGCGGGCTTGCACTGGCTCCTGTCCTTCGCAAGCTTCTGGAGGTTCTCTCCGGCGCTCCGGAGGGCCTCCTTGTCGGTGGTGCCGACAGTGTCCGGGAGCCTGTTCACGGCGTCGATGAAGTTCTGCGCCTCGGTTTGGGCGTGCTTGCACTTGCCCTGATTGACGGCCGACTCAACTCCGTTGAGCGCGGTCGTGAGCTCGGTCGCGTTCGTGCTTGGGATCGTCGGGTTGCTGCTGCTCGACCCGCACGCCGAGACGGCCACGGCTGTTGCCGCGACCGCAAGCGCGCCCGCCAATCGCTTCTTCCCTGGCATCGCGGCGAGTCTAGTGAGTGCACCCAGGCGTCCTTCCGGCATCCTGATCCGCATCACTGACCCACATAGAGCCGCCGCGCCAGGTGCTCGGGCAGGTCGGTCGCCGCGATCGCCGCCGCCGCGCGATCGATCTCATACTCCACTCGGTGGTAGGTCGCCTCGGCGGCATCCGTGTCCAGCTCGAGCCAGGCTGCGCGCGGATCGCCGTCGCGCGGCTGCCCGACGCTGCCCGGGTTGATCAGCCAGCGCCCCTCCGAGAGATCCAGGCGGGTGCCCGCGCCGGCTTGCGCGCCCCGCGCCGCGTCCTCGACCTCGATCGAGCTGCCGCGTGCCGGGCGGCGGTCCCCGCCCATCACGAAGAAGAGGGCCACGTGCGAGTGGCCGATCAGGCTCACACGGGCCGCCTGGACCGCGATGCACTCGGCGGCCTGATCCGGCCACAGGACGTACTCCCAGATCGGGTCCCGCGGCGAGGCGTGGTAGAGCGCCACGTCGCGGGTTTCGTCAGCCGGCTCGAGGCTGCTCAGGAAGTCGAGGGTGGTGGGGTCCGCTGTCTGCTGCGTCCACCGCACGGCCGCTGCGGCGGCCGGCGAGAAGGACGAGATGTCGAGCTCGCCGAGCACCGCCAGATCGTGGTTTCCGACCAGGCACAGGTCGCAGCGCTGGGCGACCTGCCTTGTGCACTCGTCGGGCTGTGCCCCGTAACCCACGACGTCGCCCAGGCACCACACCTCGGTGACGCCGGCCCCGTCGACGTCCGCGAGGACGGCTTCGAGGGCAGGCAGGTTCGCGTGGATGTCGCTCAGGATGGCCAGCCGCATGACGAGACGAGCGGACTATCGTAGGACGGCCATGGCCGATCCGCTCGCGAACCTCCGCGGAACCATCCGCACAGCGGCCGATTCGCTCCGTGACGGGACGGCCGATTCGATCGTCCCGACCCTCGAACGGCCGCCCAAGCGCGAGCTCGGTGACTACTCGACCAACGCGGCCATGCTGCTGGCTCCGGCGCTCGCCGAGCAGCCTCGCCAGATCGCCGAACGCCTCGGAGAGGACCTCTCCAACCGCTTGGGCGGAACGGTCGATCGCATCGAAGTCGCCGGCCCGGGATTCGTCAACCTCTTCCTCGCCGATCGCTGGTACCGGGAGAGCGTCACCGCCCTTCTGGACGCAGGCGACGGGTTCGGCCAGGGGGCGCCTGACCGGCCGCAGCGGGTGCTGATCGAGTTCGTGTCGGCCAATCCGACCGGCCCCCTGCACGCGGCGAGCGGCCGCCATGCCGCCTACGGCGACGCGCTGGCTCGCATCCTCGCCTTCGGCGGGCACGAGGTCGAGCGCGAGTATTACCTGAACGACATGGGCCGCCAGGTGCGGCGGTTCGGGGAGTCGATCGCCGCTCGAATGCGCGGCACGGAGCCGCCCGAGGACGGCTACCGCGGCGATTACGTGATCGAGCTTGCCTCCGAGCTCAGTGAGTCGGGGGCCGACCCGGATGACGTCGAGGAACTGGCGCGTCTTGGAATCGAGGCGATGCACGAGCGGATCGATGCGACCCTGGAGCGCTTCGGCGTCCGCTTCGACACCTGGTCGTCGGAGCGATCGGTATACGAGCGGGGCGAGCTCGACTCGGCGATCGAGAGGCTGCAAAAGAGCGGCCACACCTACGAGCGCGAGGGTGCGCTATGGCTGCGGACCACGGAGTTCGGGGACGACAAGGACCGCGTGCTGGTGCGATCCGACGGCCAGCCCACCTACTTCGCCCCGGACATCGCCTACCACTACGACAAGCTCAAGCGCGGCGCGGAGCATCTCATCGACGTGCTCGGGGCCGACCACCACGGGTACGTCCCGAGGATGCGGGCGGCGCTCGCCGCCCTCGGAGAGGACCCGGACAGCTTCGAGGCCCAGATCATCCAGATGGTCCACCTGCAGCTTGGCGGCGAGCGCGCCCAGATGTCGAAGCGGCAGGGCACGTTCGTCACCCTCGACGAGCTCCTCGACGACATCGGCACCGACGCGACGCGCTTCTTCATGCTCCAGCGAAGCCACGAGACCACGGTCGATCTCGACCTCGGGCTCGCCAGGAGCGAGTCGCAGGACAACCCCGTCTACTACGTGCAGTACGCCCACGCGCGGATCGCGAGCATCCTGCGCAAGGCTCGCGCCGAGGGCGCGGTGCCCGCCGGCGACGGGGACGGTGTGGACGAGGGGGCGGTCGCGGCCGCGACGGCCGACGCACTCGCGGCCGCCGCGGAGCCAAGCGAGCGCGCGCTGGTGCAGCGACTCCTGGAGCTTCCCAACGAGGTGCGGGCCGCCGGCGAGCGCCGCGCGGCACACCGCCTGGCCGCTTACGCGACCGCGACCGCGGCCGACTTCCATGCCTTCTACCGGGACTGCCAGGTGGTCGGCGCGCCCGACGAGCTCCAGGCCGCGCGCCTTGGCCTGGCGGTGGCGGCGAAGCGCGTGATCGCGAGGACGCTGGGACTGCTGGGGGTCAGCGCGCCGGACCGGATGTGACGGGTTGCCGGCGGGGGCTACATCCCGCGCCGGTTGAAGACCACCGGGACGGTCCGGAGCATGAGCTTGAGGTCGCTCCAGAGGGACCAGTTCGCGATGTAGAGGTAGTCGAGCTTCACCATCTCCTCGAGCGGGATGCGCGAGGAGCCGAGGACCTGCCAGTAACCGGTGATGCCCGGCGGAACCTCGAGGCGGTCCCGGTACCAGCCGCGGATGGCGTTGTCCTCGTCGAGCGGGAGCGGGCGCGGCCCGACCAGGCTCATCTCGCCCCTGAGGATGTTGATGACCTGTGGCACCTCGTCGAGGTGGGTGCGTCGCAGGACGCGCCCGACGCGCGTGATCCGCGGGTCGTCGGCGATCTTGAAGATGCCCTCGGCCTCGTTCAGGTGGCGGAGCTCGTCCTTCAGGTCCTCGGCGCCGTCGACCATGCTGCGGAACTTGAGCATCTCGAACGGCCCGCCTCGCCTGCCCGCGCGCACCTGGCGGAAGAGCACCGGCCCGCGGGAGTCGATCTTGATCGCGAGAGCGACCACGGCGAGCACCGGAGCGACGACGATCAAGGCCGCCGCCGAGACGACCACGTCGAGCCCCCGCTTGATCAGCTGGGACGACTTGCTGAATTCGAAGCGCTTGACGCCGAGGAGCGTCACGCCGGACAGGTAGTCCTGCTCGACGGAGGAGCCGGCCATCCGCGAGGCCTCTGGCAGCACGCTGACCTTGACCCCCTGGGACTTGAGCTCGCGGATGATGTAAAGCAGCTCATCGTCTCCGCCGTCAGCAGGTGGCGCGATCACCACCCGATCGATCGACTTCGCCACGAGCAGCGGCTCGAGGTCCGCGAAGGCGGCCACCCTGCCGTCCGCATCCGGCAGTGCGCCGGCCGTGGCCGGCACGTAGCCGACCAGCTCCGCGCGGGCCGGGGTCGTGAGGTTCAGCTTCTCGCGCAGTATCGACGCGCGCCGAGGGTCGCCGACCAGGAGGCAGCGCTCCGGAGGGAGGAGCCGCGTGATCATCCAGCGGGCCATCGAGCGCAGACAGACAAGGAGCACGAACAGCAGCACCCAGAGGACGGCAGCCTCGCCACGGCTGAGGCCCGAGGAGAAGAACAGGCCATCGGAGAAGACGAGCAGCAGGGCGGAGAGGGTGGCGATGCCGAAGAGCGCCGGGATCTCGTCCAGCGTGGTCTTGTGGATCAGGTGCTCGTCGCGGTCATAAAGGCCGAGCGCCTTGCAGAGCACGACGAAGAGCGGGGGCACGGCGAGCGTCGCCCAGGTGATCCCGCCGCTCTCGAACAGGAGGCTGGTGGTCGCGATGGCCAGCAGGATCGACCACATGTCGGCGACGCCGAGCGCCCGACGGAAGGCGGAGTCGCGGCGGAGGAGCTGGCGCCGGCGCGACAGCAGCCCTGCATCGGACGCGCGAGCCGCCGATGCATCGACACGGAGAACCTCGGGGTCGATGTGGCGCACGGGTGGGATGCGCGTCCCCGCGGGCTTCGTGGAAGCCGTGACCGATGTCGATTCCACCGAGTTCCCCTCGTCCGCTAGCTGTTGATTCGGCCCGGACCGACGGCTCCTTTAGGCTCCGACGGGCCTGACAGGGAGCGGGAGGCTAGAAGAGGACCTGTCAGATATCAACTGAGAACCCTTCGGTGCCGGCGATGCGCCGCCCCATCGGGGTTCGGGTGCGACATCTGCGCCTAGAATGGCACCTCAGTCGCCCCGCGGGCCTGGCGCAAGGTGTTCATCCGCAGGCGCACGGCGGCGGAGCCCTCGAGCGAGATGGAAACCCCGGAATCAGACCGAAGCGCGCGTGAGCGCGAGGGCGAGGTCGCCCGCTACAGCAGTCTCACGGACTACCTCAGGGTGGTCCGCCGGCATCGCGTCCTGATCATCGTCGTGACCGTGGCTCTCGGGGCGATCGCATTCCTGTACTCGAAGACGCAGGCGACGACCTACCAGGCCGAGGCGCAGATGTCCTTCGGCGACCCGTTCGCGAACCTCACGCTCCTCAACGCCGGCAGCGGCATTCCCCAGGAGAGCGCCGCCGTGCGGGCCGCGAACGCCGCGGTGCTGGTGACCTCCCCGCGTACCGAACACGTGGCCACGAAGATGTTCAAGCGCGGCCCGCCGCCCGGCTGCTCGATCGACGCGAGCGTGCTGGTGGAGACGAACAACGTCGCCGTCGACGGCTCGTGCCGGACCGCCGACGACGCGGCACTGTTCACCAACACCTACGCCGGGGCCGCGCGCAAGATCGGGAACGCGCAGGCGCGGACGCAGATCGCACGGGTCGCCGGGGCCTTGTCCGATCAGATCAAGCAGGCGAAGAAGAGCCCGGTTCAGGGGATCACGGGGCCCACGGTGACGTCGCTGGAGCAGCAGCTTTCGCGGGTGGAGGCGGTGAAGCAGTCCGCGACGCCGGTGGAGATCGTCCAGCCGGCGACGCCGCCCACCGGAACCGCCTCGCCGCGGCCGATCCGCAATACCGGGATCGGGCTCGCGCTAGGCCTCGTCCTGGGACTCCTCGCCGCCTTCGGTCGCGACGCGCTGGACCGGCGGGTCCGGTCTTCGCACGAGGTCCACGAGGAGCTCGGCCTGCCGGTCCTCGGGCGGGTGAGCCGCACCGCGCTCGGGCGTGCCGGTCTGGCCCGAAACGGCCAGCCGCCCATGACCGACGCCGACTTCGAGGCCTTCCGGGTCCTGAGGATGAACCTCGGCTACCTGGCGAAGGGCGAGGCGGTGCGCTCGGTGCTGGTGACGAGCGGTCTGCCCGAGGAGGGGAAGTCGACCGTGAGCGCCGCCCTGGCGAGCGCCGCGGTGCTCGCCGGGCAGCGCACACTGCTGGTCGAGGGCGATCTGCGCCGGCCATGCTTCGCCGAGCGGTTCGGAATCCAGCCACGACCCGGGCTCACCGACTACCTGCTCGGCAACGCCGGCCCGCAGGACATCCTCCAGACCGTCGAGCTCTCCGAGCCTGCGCGTGTCAACGGCACCGAGGCGGTCCAGTCCGCCGACTCGGCCGGGACGCTGGTCTGCATCGTGGGTGGCTCGCCCGTGTCGAACCCGGCCGAGCTCGTGATGAGCGAGCGCTTCAAGGACTTCCTCGAGAAGGTGAGCAAGGCGTACGACCTCGTGGTCCTGGACGCGAGCCCGCTGCTGGCGGTGGTGGACCCGATGGAGATCCTCCCGCACGTGGACGCGGCGATCATCTGCGTTCGCGCTCAGCAGACGACCCGCGAGCAGGCGCGCGCCACTCGAACCGCACTGAGCACGCTTCCCGACCGGCCCATCGGCGCTGTCCTCACCGGGATGCGCCGCGGCGACCCGGACGCCTACGACTACTACGGCTACTGAGCTGGGCCCTGGGCCTCGCGGTCGGCATCGTCACCCACGACTCCGCGGGCGACCTGCGGCGATTCCTCGCTGGCCAGCTCGCGGCCGCCCTCCAGGTCGACGCGCCGGTGGTCGTCGTCGACAACGCCTCGTCAGATGAGACCGTCCGGCTCTTGCGGGCAGCGGAGGCGGAGCATCCCCACCTGAGCATTCACGAGCTGGGCCGCAACGCAGGCTACGCAGCGGCCGTGAACGCGGCGTTCGCTCGCGCGCCCGGTCGTGACCTGCTCCTGGTCAACCCCGACGTCGAGCTCTCCAACGGCGAGACGCCGCGGGCGCTGGCCCGCGTGCTCGACCACGAGCCCGGGGTCGGCGTCGTCGCCCCCCGGCTTGTCGGCGAGGACGGCGAGCCGCAGCCGAACGCGCGCTTGTACCCGAGCCTCGCGGCCATGCTCGGTGGCACCGCCGCGGCTCGGATCGCGCCGCCGCTGCGTCGCAGCTACGAGCGCTACGTCGCGCCGTCGCGCTCCGAGCGGGCGCGGACGGTCGACTGGGTGATCGGCGGGGCGATGCTGATCAGGCGGACGGCCTTCATCGCGGTCGGCGGCTGGGACGAGCGCTTCTTCCTCTACATCGAGGACACCGACTTCTGCCGCCGCTGCAATCGCGCGGGTTGGGAGGTCGTGTTCGAGCCCTCGGTGAGCCTTCGCCACCGCTATCCGCGCGCGAGCCGTAGCGCCGGGGCGCTCGCGACCTCGCGCCCGCGGCGCAGCCACGTCGCGGGTCTTGCTCGACTGTGGTGGCGCGAGCCGCGCCTGATTCTCGGCCGCGGCAGGGGGCGGAGCCGTGAGGTCGATCTGGGCGGCGGCCCTTGAGCCCACCCGAGTTCCCTTCCGCAGAGCTGCTGATCCCGCACCACAACCGGATCGACAGCTTGCGCGAGACCCTGGGGGCTCTCCGGCGGCAGACGCATCCGGTGCCGGTCCGGGTGGTCGACAACGGCTCCTCCGACGGGACGCCCGAGATGCTCGATGCCGAGTTCGCCGAGGTCGCCTGCACCCGGCTCGAGGAGAACCTGGGCTTCGGCGCGGCGCTGAACCGCGGCGCCGAGGAGAGCGAGGCGGACGTGCTCGTCTTCCTCAACAACGACGCCGTACCCGACGAGCGCTTCTGCGAGGAGCTGCTGTCGGCGCAGGTCGCCTCCGGCGCCGAGATGGTCGCCACCTGCCTGCGGCGACCGGACGGGCGGATCGAGTCGCTGGGCGTCGAGGTCGACCGGTCGCTGATCGCCTACGACATCGGATACGGCGAGGAGCTGGACGGCGCCGCGAAGCGACACACCGATCCACCGCTCGCGCCGAGCGGCGGCGCCGCCGGGTTCGTCCGCGAGGCCTTCCGGGCGGCCGGCGGCTTCGACGAGGGCTTCTTCGCCTATCTCGAGGACGTCGATCTCGGAATCCGGATGCGCATGCTCGGCATGCGATGCGTACTGGCGCCGCGGGCGATCGCGGTGCACGAGCACTCCGCGACGCTCGGCTCCGGAAGCGAGGCGAAGAACCGCCTCCTCGGCAGCGGCCGCGGGCGGCTGGCGCGCAAGCACGGCGCCAACCTCACGCCGGCGGCCCGCGTGCGCGGCCTCCTCATCGACGGCGTCGTCTACGCAGGGAAGGCTCTCATCGACCGCAACCTCGGCGCGGTGAGGGGACACCGCGAGGCTGCCCGGCGAACCCCCCGGGAGCCGGCCGACCCGCTCTTTGAGCGCGTGCCGCAGGTCGACCGCGGCCTCGTGTCGAGCCTGCGCCTGCGCCTCGGGCGGCGCGGCTTTTAGGGCGCTCTAACGCGCCAGCGCCGCGAGGTACGCTTCGTGCATGGCGTCGGCCTGCCGCTCGAGGTTGAAGTTCGACGCCACTCGCTCGCGCGCGGCGCGGCCCATCGCCTGGCGCTCGCCGGCGTCGAGCGAGGCGAGCGAGACGATGGCCTTGGCCAGCGCTCTCGGGTCGTCGGGCTCGACCAGGACGCCGCAATCGTCGGTGATCTGCTCGGAGAGCCCGTCCCGGCGCGTCCCGATCACGGGGATGCCGCTGGCCATGGCTTCCAGCATCGCGATCGGGAACGGGTCGGCCCGCGACGGCAGGACGAACGCGTCCCAGCTCCGGTAGCACTCGAAGGTGTCGGCGCTGGGGCGATGCATGACGCCGATCGCCTCGGCTCGCGAGACGAGGTCGCGAGCCCAGTCGCGCTCGACGGCGTCGTTGGGCGCACCCACCATCTCGAAGCGAAAGGCATCCGAGCCCGACAGGACCTGCCGGGCCGCCTCCACATAGAGGTCGCTGCCCTTGCGGGTCGAGACGACCGCCACGGTGCCAACCGAAAACGGCAGCGGGTCCGGGCGGATCTCGGCCGCCCGCTCGGGCACCGGAGTCCCCTCGTAGACGATCCGCGGGACCCTCTCGCGCCAGCGGAGCCGCTCGGCGCTTGCCCTGGACACCGTGACCACCTCGTCGAGGCTCCACGCCGCGCGCCGCAGCAGATTGCCGCGCACGCCGCCGGGGAGCATCTCGTGCGCGTGGAGGAGCACCGACCGCTCGTCCGACCGCGCCGCGATGGCCTCGGCCACGGTCATGACCGAGTTCGCATGCACGAGGTCCGGGGAGGCGTCGCGCAGGAACTGCCGGAACCGGCGGAAGTACGGCCGCAGGGTCCGCACCCGTGCCACCGGGCCAGGCGGCACGCGCCAGGCCCTGGCGCTGTACTCCAGCATGCGCGGCGCGCCCGCCACCTCGTAGCCCTCGGCCGCGAGGTGGTCGAAGAGCGCACTCGGGCGTGCGCACCAGAAGCTGAACCGCCACCCCCGCTCCGCGAGGATCGGGACGATCCGAGTGACCGAGCGGGTGGCTCCGCCAAGGTGGGGCTCGTGAAAGACGACCACCACGCGGCGTCTCGTCGCATCGTTGCGACGGCCCGAGCCGTCGCTCACCGAGGAGGTTGGGTAAGTGGCGGGCCCGTCCGCGGCGCCCGCGGTGTCCGCACCGTGACCTGCGCGACGCCGAGCCCGACGATCAACCACGCCCCCGCGAAGTACGCGCCCTCGCTGTAGATGCCGGCGTAGAAGAGGACCAGCATCGCGGCGAGAGTCCCGCACGCAGCGATCGCCAGGAACGCCCGATCGGGGTCTCCGATCAGACTGGCCCGCCGCGCCAGGGCGATGAGGAGCGACACGAGGGCGAAGATGTACAAGAGCATGATGGGCAGGCCCTGCTGGAGGCCCACCACCAAGTACGAGCTGTCGATGTACGGCGTGATCACCGGGCCCGTGGGGTTGTGCGCCGACGCGCCGCCGGAGGTGCCCAGCCCATGGCCCCACGGGTGCTCCTGGATGTCCTTCCACGCCTCCGACCACCGCTGCTGCCGCAGGGTGTAGGCGAGGTCGTGCTCCGGCGAGAGGATGTTCGCGAAGCGCGTTGACTGCTTGTCGGACCCGCCGACCGTCAGTTCGTATATCCCGGCCCCGATCAAGCCAACGGCGAGCAGCGCGACCAGCGCGGCACCGATTCTCCCGCGGGCTCGCCGAAGCATGATCGCGAGCACGAGGACCACGAGAACGCCGGCCCCCGTGGCCAGGGCGCCCGTCCGGATGGTGGATGCCAGCAGCGGGATCGCGAGCAGCGGGATCGCCGCGGCCGCGACGAGCCTGATCCGGCCGCGCCAGCTGATCGCCGCGGCGAGGCAGAACGGGATCATCGTCGACGTCCACCCGGCGAGCTGGTTCGCGCTCAGGAACGAGCCGAAGAAGCGAGCCTGGATCGCCGGTGGGATCCCCGGCTGCGCGTGCTTGGCGGCGAGCGTCTCCTTGACGCTCGACCCGGCCATCCACCGGAACGTGCAGTAGGCGCCGATCAGCAGGGCGATCACGGCGATCCCGTGCGCGATGCGCCTGTGCGTACGCTCAGGCCATGGCGCGATCGCGACCAGCAGGAAGGCCGCCATGTACCAGCTGGCTGCCCTGAAGCCCTGTATGCCGAGTGAGATCGGATGGGTGAAAAGGGCCTCGACGCCGGTGATGCCAAGGTAGAGGGCCGGGGCGATCAGTGCGGGCCACAGCCACGCGCGCCGCTCGGCCCGCCCGCTCAGATACGTTCCAAGCGCGCCCAGCCAGAGGCCGAGCAGCAGCAGGTCGACGAACCGCGTTACCGGAATCGGCGTGAACGCCGTGATCGAGCCGACCAGGCCGGAGGAGAAGAAGACGGCGAGCATCATCGCGACCGGCCGGCGCGCGCCGAGCACCGCAGCCGCGATGATCCCCACGATGGCCACGACCACGATCCGGTCGCCGAGCGCGATCACGAGCAGCCCGAGCGCGAGCGCCGCGCCGATAACCGCCGGGATCGCAAACGAGCGCAGGTCGCCCACGCGGTGAGCGGTGGGCCCGAACGCCCACACCGGCGCACGCGAAGGTGCGTATCTGGGGCTCGCCGGCACGGTCGATCGCCCAGAGTAGCCGTTGGTAGGCATGCCACCCGCCACCAGCGACAAGCGACCGCCCGTCACCGTCGTCGTGCCGTTCCGGGGCGATCGGGCCGCGGCGGAGTCCCTGCTCGAGAACCTGGCACGGCTGCGTACCCGCGCCGGCGACCAGCTCATCGTGGCCGACAACACGCCGGTGAGCGTGGTGCCCGACGGCCCCGGCGCGACCGTCGAGGTGGTCCGCGTACCCGCACCGCCGTCCCCCCGCCGGGCCAGGAACGCAGGCGCTCGCGGGGCCGCCAATCCGTGGTTGCTGTTCCTGGACGCCGACTGCCGTCCCGATCCGGAGCTCCTCGACGCGTACTTCGCGACGGAGCCGGCCGAGCGATGCGGTGTGGTCGCGGGTGAGGTGATCGGCGACGCCGCGCAGACCGAGGCGCTGGCGCGCTGGGCGCGATCCCGACGTGGGATGATGGCCCGGTTCCACGTGGAGGGGCCGCGGCCGGCCGGGATCGCCGGGAACCTGATGCTGCGGCGCGACGTCCTCGAGGAGGTAGGGGGCTTCGTGGAGAACGCCCGCTCGGAGGCCGACGTGGACCTCTGCTGGCGGGTCCAGGACGCCGGCTGGACGCTCGAGTACCGGCCGGACGCGACCGTCGCCCACCGCGACCCGACCCGGCTCGGGGACGTGTGGCGCCAGGCGTGGATGTACGGATCCGGCAAGCGCTGGCTCCGGGACCGGTGGGGATCGGCGGCTCAGCCGCCGCCGGTTGTCGGGCCACTCGTTCGAGCGGTCGGCGGCGCCCTCGTCTGGACGCTCACCGCTCGCTTTGAACGCGCCCTGTTCAAGCTCGTCGACGGCCTGGTTGCGGCAGGCGGATGGCTCGGCTACCAGGCGGCGCGCGTTGGGGAGCTACGGCGATGAGCGCCTCGCCCGAGATCAGCGTCGTGATCGCGACCAGGGACAGGCCGGTGAGGCTGGCCTCCGCGCTGGAGGCACTTCGCACCCAGACGGTCGGCACCGCGCGGTTCGAGGTGGTCGTCGTCGACGACGGCTCGGGCCTCGAGACCCGCGAGCTCCTGGCCCGGCTGGGCGGCGGCGACGGCCCCCGGGTGCAACTGATCCGGCTGGCGGGCAATGGCCCAGCGGCGGCGCGCAACGCGGGGTGGAGGGCGGCGACGGCACCCCTCATCGCCTTCACGGACGACGATTGCGAGCCGACCCCCTCATGGCTCGAGGCACTGCTCCGGATGGCAGCGGGATCTCCAGGAGCCATCGTCCAGGGGGTGACCGGCCCCATCCCGCGCGAGGCCGAGCTCCTCAGCCGCCCCTTTGCCCGAACCCGGTCGATCCCCGGCCCGAACCCCTGGTTCGCCACCTGCAACATCGCCTACCCGCGCGAGTTGCTGGAGCGCCTCGATGGGTTCGACGAGCTGTTCCCGGAGGCGCTCGGAGAGGACACTGACCTGGGCTGGCGGGCGCTGGAGATCGGGGCTCACGTCGAGTTCGCCGGCGACGCAGTCGTCCACCACGCGGTCGAGGACCTGGGGCCGGCCGGGTACATGCGGCATGCGCTCCTCGGCGCCGACGCCGTCTACGCCTTCCGCCGGCACCCCGGGCTTCGCGCCGAGGCCCTGCGCTATGGCGTGTTCAGGAACCCGTCGCTGGAGCGGCTTGCGCTCGCACTCGCGGGGCTCCTGCTCGCGCAGAGGCACCGCGCGGCGGCCCTGCTCGCCCTCCCGTACGCGCGGAACCTACTGGGCCGCTCGATGTCCTCGGATGCCGGGCCGCTCCTCGCGCCGTACCTGCTCGCGTACGACCTGGCGCAGGCGTACACGTCGCTCCGCGGCTCGATCCGGCATCGAACGCTGGTGATCTGAGCCTCGTCGGCGGGCGCTACAGCATCGGCGTTCTGGTTCTGATTCCCGCCCGCGCCACGGCCCAGACCTCGATCAGGTCGTGGAGCATGAAGTAGGGGGCCAGGAATGGGCCGCCGCCCTCGAGGCGGCCGCGCGCCCAGACGTTCTTGAGGTACGGGTACATGAGCCAGTTGCGCAGCGCGGACCAGCGGGTTGGCAGGAGGAAGCCGATCAGCGCACGCACGAAGAGGTAGTGGATGTCCTTCCAGAAGATCCAGTGGACGAACTGGGCCTTTCGCAGGCCCGGGTGGCGCGCGTAGGCGGTCATCGGGGTCGTCCACCGTGCGGCGATGCGGAGCTTGCCGAGCGGGCCCGGGTGGGTCACGGCGTGGCGGACGACCGCGTCGTCCGCGAATACCGGGCGGGCGCCGGCCTCGATCGCCCGCCACGCGAGATCGCAGTCCTCGCCGCCGGGCTCGCGGCCGTAGGTCTCCGTGTCGAAGCCGCCGATCCGCTCGAGGAGCTCCCGCGGGTAGGCCATGTTGCAGGTGGGGAAGGCCGCGTTCAGCCTCTCGACGCCGAGCGATCGCGAGAACGGGCCGGGGTGTGGCCGCTCGGGCTCGGTGCGTCCCTGGACGAAAATGAGCGGTTCGTGCCCCCACACGCGCTCGGCTGCGGCGAGCCAACCGGGCGCCGGGACGCAGTCGTCGTCGGTGAACGCGATCAGATCGCCGGAGGCGGCCCGCCAACCATCCTCGCGCGCGGTGGCGGGGCCGGCGGCCGCCTGGCGGCGGATCACTCGCAGCGGGAGGAGCGAGGTCCGCTGATTGCGTTCGAGGACAGCGGCCGTGTCGTCGGTTGAGCCGTCATCCACCACGATCACCTCCTCGGCGCGGCGCTCCTGCGCGGCGAGCCCGGTCAGCATCCGCTCCAGGTCGCCGGCCCGGTTGTGCGTGGCGACGACCACTGACAGGGTGGCCGCCGGTCGCTTCGGGGTGTCGGCTGCTGCCTGCACCTCGCGGCGCATCCTTACAAGCGCCCTCCCGCGGGGCCGCACATGGCGCCTGCACCCGCGCCGGTGATCTAGATTCTGGCGCGATGTCCCAGGGTGACCCGCCGGCGAGCGATCTGCGGATCGCAGTCGTCATCCCGACCCGCCGGCGTGAGACCAGGCTGGCGTTCGCGCTCGAAGCGCTCGGCGCTCAGAGCCTCGACTCCTCCCGGTTCGAGGTGCTCGTCGTCCGCGACGGTGACCCGGCCGAGCCGCTCGCGCAGCCTCCGCCCGGGCTGCCGGTGCGCTTCCTGGAGCGCCCGGGCGTGGCGGGGCCGACCGCGAAGCGAAACATCGGCTGGCGAGCGAGCAGCGCGCCGCTGGTGGCCTTCACCGACGACGACTGCCGCGCGCACCCCCGGTGGCTAGAGTCGCTGGCGGCGGCGGCGGACGGCCCGAACGTGTTCTTCCAGGGCCGCACCGATCCCGACCCGGACGAGCGCCATCTGCTCCACGGCTTCGCCCGCAGCCAGGAGATCGACGGGCTCAGCGGCTGGTACGAGACCTGCAACATGGCCTACCCGCGGGAGCTGCTCGAGCGGCTCGGCGGGTTCGACGAGTCCCTGCCCTTCGGCGGCGAGGACACCGACATCGCCTATCGAGCGATCGAGGCGGGTGCCCTCGCGGAGTACGTCGACTCCGCGCTCGTCTGGCACGCGGTCATGCACCGGTCGCCGCAGCGGGCGCTCCGGGAGGCGCGCTCCTGGTCGCAGATGTCGGGCGTGGTGGCCAAGCACCCGGAGCTGCGGAAGGCGCTCTACCGCGGAGTGTTCTGGCGCAAGTCGCACGCGGCGCTCCTGCTGGCCGCGGCCGGGCTGCCGTTCGCGCGCAGGCATCCGGCGATCGCCGTCGCAGCGGCTCTCCCGTACCTGGAGCTGCGGGTGAATTGGCGAGCGCCGACCGCACGGCGCCTGGCCCGCCGCCTCGCGACCCTGCCCGTCTGGGTGGCGATCGACGCCGTGGAGGTCGCCTCTCGCCTGCCGGCGGCTGTTCGCAACCGGGCGTTCGTGATCTAGGCAGCTCGAGCCGATCATGCGCATCGCGCTTCTCCATCCGACGTACTGGCCAGAGGTCCGGCGCGGGTCCGAGCGCCTGGCGCACGACCTCGGGGCGGCGCTGGTCCGGCGGGGCCACGAGGTGACGCTGCTGACCGGCCATGACGCGGCCACGGCCCCCTCCCTGGAGGACGGGATCCGCGTTGTCCGCGAGCGCCGCCCACCGAGACCGCCGGGCGCCAAGTTCTACGAGGATCACCTGGCAAGCGCGCCGCAGCGAATCCGGCAGCTGCTGCGCGGCAGGTTCGACCTCGCGCATGCGCTGCTGCCGGTGGAGGGATGGGCAGCAGCGCAGGCCCGCAGGCTCGGCGGCCCGCCGTACGTCCTCTCTATCCACGGAGTCCTCAACCGCGAGTATCTGGTGCACCGGCGCTACCGATTGGAGATGCTGCGCACCGCGGTGGCCGGCGCCGCCGTGACCTCGGTGCTCAGCGAGGCGGCCGCTGAGCCGTTCCGGCGCTACGCGCTGGGCGATCCCGTGGTCCTCCCGGGAGGCGTGGTCTGCGCCGACTACGCCGGGGAGCGCTCGCCCGCGGACTCGCCGACCCTGCTCTGTGCCGCGAGCCTCGGCGACCCGCGAAAGCGTGGGCCGCTCCTGCTCGATGCCTTCGCGCGTCTGCGCGACCGGACGCCGGACGTCCGCCTGGTCCTCGCCGGCGGGCAGGACCCGTACGGCGGGGCCGATGATGGCCTCGGCGAGGGGGTGGAGAGATTGGAGATCGACCGCACCGAGTCGCTGGCGCGGGCATACCGCTCCGCCTGGGCGACGGTCCTGCCGTCGATCCATGAGGCGTTCGGGTTGGTCCTCTTGGAGTCGCTGGCCTCCGGGACACCGGTGGTGGCGGCCCGGTCCGGGGGTGCCCCCGACGTGGCCGGTGGCGACGGCACCGGCCTGTTGTTCGAGCCCGACGACGAGGAGGACCTGGCCCGGGCGATGAGCGAGGCGCTCGACCTCTCGATCGCTCCCGGCTCGGCGGAGCGCTGCCGCGAGCAGGCCCGCCGCTACGACTGGGACCGCGTCGTCGAGAGCTACGAGCGCACGTATGAGAGCGCGGTATCGGGGGACCCGCGCGGGTCGCGGTGAACGGCGGCCAGGCCGCGGGCGGCGAAAAGCCCGCCGTGAGCGTGATCGTGCCCGCGCGGAATGCGGCCCGGACGATCGGCGACACGCTCGCGGCCCTAGCCCGGCAGGACCTGCCGGACCCGTACGAGGTGGTCGTGGTCGACGACGGATCGGACGATGGCACGGCGGCGATCGCCGAGGGCGCCGGCGGGCCGGTGCGGGTGGTCCGGTCCAAGGGCCGCGGCCCCGGCCCGGCGAGGAACGCCGGAGCTGCGGCGAGCGTGGCGCCGGTGCTGGCGTTCACCGATTCCGATTGCTCCCCGACGTCTGGCTGGCTGCGGGCGGGAACGGCCGCCCTGGGAGATGCCGACCTGGTCCAGGGCCGGGTCGAGCCCGATCCAGGCGCTCAGCTCGGCCCGTTCGATCACACGGTGTGGGTGGTAGGAGAGTCGGGCCTGTACGAGACCGCGAACCTCTTCCTGCGGCGGGAGCTCTTCGAGCGGCTCGGCGGCTTCGAGGACTTCCTCGGCGCGCGGATCGGCAAGCCGCTCGCCGAGGACCTCTGGCTCGGTTGGCGCGCGCGGCGCGCAGGCGCCCGGACCGCGTTCAGCTCCGACGCGCTGGTTCATCACGCGGTGCTGCCGCGCGGCCCGGCCGGCTACGTCGGCGAGCGGCTGCGGCTCGTCTACTTTCCGGCGATCGCCACCCGCGTACCGGAGCTGCGCGAGACCCTCTTCTTCGGCCGCCTCTTCCTTACCCGGCGCTCGGCATCTTTCGACCTGGCCCTGGCGGGCGTGGCGTTCGCGGCCCTGAAGCGCTCACCGGCCGCATTGCTGGCGGCCGCGCCGTACGCGATCCGGCTTGCGCGCTACGGGAGGCGGTGGAGGTCGGCGCGCGTCGCGGCGGTCGAGTCGGGAGCGGACGCCGTGGGCTTCGCCGCGCTCGCCTGGGGCAGCGTCCGAAGTCGCTCCCCGGTCCTGTGAGGCCGATCCGGTGAGGGTCCTCTCGGTCGGGAACATGTACCCGCCTCACCACTTGGGCGGCTACGAGCTGATGTGGCGGGCGGGCGTCGAGGCGCTCCGCGCCGCGGGACACGATGTGCGCGTGCTGACCACGGACTACCGGTCGCCGAGCGCTGATCCCGCCGCGCCCGACGACCCCGACGCCCGCCGCGACCTCCGGTGGTACTGGCGCGATCATGAGTTCCCGCCGCTGTCGCTCCGTGAGCGCCTGACACTCGAGCGCCACAACGCCCGCGTGCTGGAGCGCGAGCTCGGCGAGGTGGATCCGGCTGTCGTCAGCTGGTGGGCGATGGGCGGCATGTCCATTGGCCTCATCGAGCGCGTCCGCAGATTGGGGACCCCTGCGGTCGGCTTCGTCCACGACGAGTGGATGCTCTACGCGCCGAAGGTGGACGCCTGGCAGCGCGCGGTCGCGCGCCTGGGACCGGTTGGCCCGCCGGTCGCCTCGATGGCCGGCGCACCGGCGGTGAGGGACCTCGGCGCCGCGGCCCGATGGGTGTTCGTCAGCGAGACGGTCCGGGCCGCGGCAGCGGAGCGGTGGGAGCTCAGGGACACCGCCGTCGCCCGCTCGGGCGTCGACCGCTCGCTGTTCGGGGCCGCTCCGGAGCGCCGCGAGTGGAGCGGCCGCCTGCTCTACGTGGGCCGCATCGACGAGCGCAAGGGCATCGAGACCGCCATCCGCGCCCTCGAGCACCTGCCGGGCTCCACGCTCACCGTGGTGGGCTCGGGCGACGACGCGTACCTGGATCGGTTGCGTGCTCTCGTGCGCGACACCGGCGTCGAGGACCGGGTCGAGTTCCGGGACGCGGCGCCCAGGGACGAGTTACGGGCCACCTACGCCGCGTCCGACATCGTCGTGTTTCCGGTCCTCTGGGAGGAGCCCTGGGGCCTCGTGCCGCTGGAGGCGATGGCCGTCGGCGTGCCGGTGGTGGCCACCGGCCGGGGAGGGTCGGGCGAGTTCCTGAGGGACGGGGAGAACTCGATGATCTACGAGCCGGCCGAGGACCCGGCGGCGCTGGCCGCGGCGGTCCGGCGGCTCGCTGAGGATCGGGAGCTGCGGGCGAGGCTGCGCACTGAGGGGATGACCACGGCCGCGCGACACGACCAGGAATCCTTTGCGCGGGCGGTCGTGGACGAACACGAGCGAGCCGCCCCCGGGTAGCCGTCGACGAACCATTGTCGAGTTCCGGCGATATATCCGCCGCAAGTCGACAATCGTCGGCCGGGTGGCGAGGAGGCTGCGCCAACTATGGCACGATCCCGCCCCATGGCCGGCCGCCTGATCCCCGCCCGCCTGCGACGCCGCCGGCACGAGGACCCGGCCGGTAGGTCGCCGACCCCGCCCGCAGCCGACCTCGCCAGGCTCGACGACGCCGATCGCGCGATCGTCGAGCGCGCGCTGCCGTTCACCATGACCGGCGTCCCGCGGCTCCAGGCACTGATCGACGCGGTTCGCCACCTCGAGCGCGCGCGGGTTCCCGGTGCCTTCGCCGAGTGCGGGGTCTGGCGCGGCGGCTCGGTGCTGGCGATGATCCTGACCCTTCAGGAGCTGGGCACCAGCGATCGCGAGGTCTACCTCTACGACACCTTCGAGGGGATGACCGAGCCGACCGAGCGCGACACCTCGCCGATCGACCCTCCGGCGCTCGAGACGTGGCGGGACGCCGAGGGCGAGCAGGAGCGGCCGTGGTCGCAGCTCTTCGACGCGGAGACGTTCAACGAGGACGCCGTCCGCAGGACGCTGGCGCAGACCGGCTATCCGCGGGAGCGCCTGCACCTGGTGCCGGGGCCGGTGGAGGAGACGCTCCCCTCGGGGGCGCCGGAGGCACTCGCCCTGCTACGCCTCGACACCGACTGGTACGAGTCCACGAGGCACGAGCTGGATCACCTCTATCCCCGGCTGGCCGAGGGCGGCGTACTGATCATCGACGATTACGGCCACTGGGAGGGCGCGCGGCGCGCGGTGGACGAGTACTTCGCGGCCCACGGGCCGGGGCCGATGCTCACGCGGATCGACTACACGGGCCGCATCGTCGTTAAGCGCTGACCGACTTGCCGCGCCCGAGGAAGCTCCTGGCCACGCGTCCCACGATGCTCCCAGACGGGGCGCCCTCGATCTCGACCTCCCGCCACGGGGTTTGCCTTCGATGCTCGAAGTACACGTCTCGCATGGGGCTCTCCGAGCCTTGGTGCCAGGGCTTGTTGATCGTGGGCCCTTCGAAGTGGCGGATCGCCGGCCTCGCGCGAGCCTCCTCCACGGCAGCGGCCCCCAGGACATCGCCGGCCCAGGGGAACTGGAGCACGCTGTTCATGCAGTTCCACCGGGGGTGGAGCGCCACGCGCCGTTTCCCGAGAACGACGTTGAGCGCGTCCTGGTCCGGCCACGCCAGCTCCGCTGCATGGCCCGTCGCGTAGTCGAACAGGGCGCGCGACGAGTTGTCGCGGCGCATCAGGTCGAGATTCATGAGGACGACGCCGCTGTTGAAGTAGTCGCCGGGCTCGATGCCGAGCTGGCTCGCGCGCTGCGCGTGGCTTCGCATGTAGAAGACGTTGGTGACCGCGCCGACGTAGCTTGATGCGAGGTCGATGTTCCAGAGCGGCTCGAGCGACTCGAGGGCGATCACATCGACGTCCAGGTAGAGGACCCGATCCACGCCGGGGAGGAGCTCCGGCAGGAAGATCCGGTACCACATCGCCGAACTCACGAAGTCCATCTCCGGGAGCCCGGCGATCCGCTTGTCCGGGATCTGAAGGAAGTAGATCGAGGCGTCGTGTGCCTCGACCGTCCCGCGGATCAGCTCCGCCGAGCGCTCCGGAAAGCCCGGCCCGTGGAGGTAATGAATGCGCAGCTCGGAATCCCCGCGCTGGGCGCAGACCGAGTGGAGCATCGCGGCGCTGTGGGGGGCATAGGCGTCGTCGGCGGCGCAGGCGACGTCCAGCACCCTCATGCCCGGTCCTCCAGCCGGAAGAGGTGAAACCGGTCCTCCAGCGGGACGAGCTCCCGGACGGCCTCGTCGGCGACGACGGGCTCGCCGTGGACGAGCCGGTAGCCGGCGCCGGCGATGAGCGGCGCGAAGTCGCGGCGGCTGCCGTCGGCCTCGAGGCTGAGCAGCTCGTCGGGCTCGTTTGGGATCACGAGGAGCTCGCGCACGCGCAGCCGGCGAAGCTGATCCACCCACCATCCGATCGCGTCGTGGGTGCACTCGGAGAACGAGTGGATGTTCACCGCGAGGTCGAACGAGCCCGGGGCGAGGTCTTCCACGGCGCCCAGCTCCACGACCCGGGCCGGGGGCGAGCATCCCCGGTGGCGGAGGTAGTACTCGGACAGGAAGGTCGATGCGGGGACGGCGTCGAGGCAGCAGTAGTCGGCGAGGTTCGAATAGGCAACCGCCATTCGGTGCGCGAGCCGTCCGTAACCGGCGCCGACGTCGAGCACCGAGAAGCGCTCGCGCTTCGACAGTCCAAGCTCCCGCTCAAGGAACGCGATCTCGTTCACTGACTCGAGCAGATCGCGGCTGAACCGGCCATACCCCGGGTACTCGTAGGTCCAGCAGCCGAAGGCCCCGTCCTCGTCGAGCCGCTCGAGGAGGCCGAGCTCGTCGCGCTCGGCCACGTAGCGCATCAGCACGAAGTACTTGAGCCGCGTGATCCTGGGCAGCTCGCGGTAGTGCCAGGTGATCAGCGTCTCGCCGCGGAAGTAGCGCAGGTCGAGGAACGCGTCGACGTGGTCACGCTGCCAGCGGGACCCGCTCGACGCCGGGAGGTCCAGCACGGCGTAGGACTCCCGCAGCTCGCGCAGCCGCGGGCTGCTCTCGGAGAGCTCCGCGTCCGCGCCGGGCGGCAGCGGGACGTTCGCGTCGTAGTACTCCGTGAGGTAGCGCCGGTCCTCGGGCGTCAGGACGAGAGGGTCGCGCTCGCGCCCTCCCCTGAGCCTGCGCGCGGCGCGGCGCAGGCGCCGCGGTACGCCGGCGTCGCTCATAGGAGAACCAGCGCGGAGACCCCGGGCACGGCCGGGCGAAGCCTGCCCCACGCGGCCGTCAGGTCATCTTGAGTCCCGGTGTCGAGGCACCAGGTGTCGAAGCCCTCCTCCATCGTCTCGTAGCCACCGGCGCGGACGTGGCGTGCGCACCGCTCGCGGTCCTCCGCGGTCAGGTGGAAGTGCTCGTAGACCAGGAGCCGCGGATGGCGGGCCGCCAGGTCGATGCCCTGGACGATTCGGGAGTCGTAGCCCTCCGCGTCCACGAGCACCAGGTCGAGCTCGGACACGTCGTGCTTGCGACACAGCGACTCGAAGGTCAACGCCGGGACCTCCGAGCGAACGATGCGCTCTTCAATGTCGGGGATGTGGTTCGCGTGGCTCGCGACGACGTCCCGGTCGAAGGACCCGATCCCGTCGTACCAGTCCGGCAGGTCCTCGCGCTCGCCCCGGTCGGCCTGGCGCAGGTGGAAGAAGGGAAGCGACCCGTCGCGCTCGGCGATGGCGGCGTTCTCCAGCGCAACCCGATCAAGCGATCCGTAGTTGGCTCGCAGCCGCGCGAAGACATACGGGACCGGCTCGACCATGACCCCCCGCCACCGGCGCTCGAGGATGAACGGCCGCAGGAAGTCGTGCTGGACGCCGTCGTTGGAGCCGATCTCGACGAAGAAGGCCTCCGGGTGGGTGTCGGCGAAGGCGCGAATCAGCTTGGTCGCGGCGAGCCTGCGCGCAAGAAGGCGAAAGCGGAGCGAGCGCCAGGCTCGGTGGGGAGAGATCGCCCTCATCGGGTGGCGACGACCGCGAACACGAGCGCGTTCAGCTCGCGGCTCTCACGGCTTTCGAAGCGATCGGCGAGCCCGACCAGCGCCTGCATGACCAGGCAGAGCGCGGGCCGCAGGAACCTTGGCAGCCGCCCGAGCAGCGAGTCCTGCGTGAATTGAAGCCCGGTCGCCGTCAGTCCCATGATCCCCTCGAAGCGGACGATCTCAAAGCCGGCATCCTCGACGATCCGGCGCAGCCCCGCGCAGGTCCAGCGCCAGTAGTCGACCGGGTCGGGGTGGTAGAGCATCATCCCGTGCGTCGATAGCAGCAGTCGGCCGCGGGGCCGCAGCACCCGGTGGCACTCGGACAGGTAGAGGCCCGGGTCGTCCACGTGCTCGAGCACCTGCGTGGAGACGACGGCGTCGAAGCTCTCGTCCTCGCACGGCACCGAGCCGTCGTCACGGATCTCGACGGACGCCTGCGGGTTCCCCGGCAGGTCGGCGGTCACGTAGTCGGCGCCCGTTGGGAAGAAGCGCCGGTACGGGGCGTCGGCGCAGCCGTAGTCGAGCACCCGGCCGTTGTCCGGGACCCGGAGGTCCGGGGCCAGTCGCTCGAGGGCGGCGGGAAGCGTGCGAACGATGTAGGCGAGGCGGTGCCAGGGCGGCGCCCGGCGAACCTCGGGAGGGCGCTGGGCCACAAATCGCGCCCGCTCGGCCTCCGGGGGCGAGCTCATCGGCGGCTGCGGGCGGCGGTCGTCCAGCCTGGGGGAATCGGCGGGCCCATGGGTTTCTGTGCGTAAGCTTCTCATCGTGCCGCCCGAAAAGCTTGCCCAGGAGGGGGAAATGGCCGGCGAGGCGGACGCTTTCGCCCGCGTGCGCGGGCGGCTCGGCGACATCGGCTGGTACCACACGCAGGAGCTGGCTCCGGGCCTCGTCACGCCCGGGATGTTCGATCTGCGGCCCTTCGTGAGCCGTTACGGGCTCCCGGACGACCTGACCGGCAAGCGGGCGCTGGACATCGGGACGTTCGAGGGCTTCTGGGCCTTCGAGCTCGAGCGCCGCGGCGCCGACGTCACCGCGATCGACGTCGACCGGATCCAGGACCTGGACTGGCCGCCGCGCCTGCGGCCGGACACCGACGACCGCCGCGGCGAGGGCTTCGAGCTCGCGAAGGCTGCGCTGGGGAGCTCGGTGGAGCGAGTGGGCGTCTCGGTCTACGACGCCACGCCCGAGCTGCTCGGCGGGCGCTTCGATCTCGTCTTCTGCGGGTCCGTGCTGATCCACCTGCGCGATCCGATGCTGGCGCTGGAGCGCATGGCGGGTCTGTGCTCGGGCCGGCTCGTGCTGGCGGAGGAGTACAGCCGCAAGCTCGAGCTGCTGCCCTTCCTGAACGCCGCGGAGTATCGCGGCGACAGCCCCTGGAGCACCTGGTGGCGTCCCTCCTCGCGGGCCTGGCTCGCCATGGTCCGGACGGCGGGATTCGAGGGCGTGAGGCGCCACTCGCGCTTCGCCATGCGCTTCCGGGAGATGCGCAACACCGTGCCGCACGTGGTCATCCACGCGCGCGGCCCGGCGACCTGAGATGGCCGTCGAGCCAGCGGTTGTCAGCCCGACAGCGAACCCCCCTGACGACGCCGGCGAGCTTCTCGGGGTCGACGACGATCGCTTCGCTGGGGTCGGGGACCGCGGCCTCCGCTCGCACACCGCGCACGGAGGGATCATCACCTCGGGCTTCAACATCGGCTACGCGGCGCTGGGCCTCGTGCAGCGGGTGGCCGTCGCCGCCTACTTGACCGCGAGCGAGTTCGGGTTTTGGGGCCTCGTCGTCACGACGCTCGTGACGATCACGTGGCTCAAGCAGGTCGGCGTGAGCGACAAGTACGTCCAGCAGGACGACGATGACCAGGAGACCGCCTTCCAGAAGGCCTTCACGCTGGAGCTCGTCTACACGCTGATGTTCTATGGCGTCGTCGCGGTCGCCGTGCCACTGTTCGCGCTGCTCTACGGGCGGGCGGACATCATCCTGCCCGCCTTCGTGCTCTCGATCGCGCTGCTCGGCACCGCGCTCCAGAGCCCGATCTGGGTCGCCTACCGGCAGATGCGCTACCTACGACAGCGGCTGCTCGAGGGGATCAACCCGGTCGTCACCGCTGTCGTGACCATCGCCCTCGTCGTCACCGGCGCCGGCTACTGGGGACTGATCATCGGCGCGGTCGTTGGGACCTTCGCATCCGCCATCGCCGCCGTGGCCACGTGCCCGTACCCGATCCGGCTTCGGTTCGACCGGAGCACCACCAGGGAGTACTTCAACTTCTCGTGGCCGCTGTTCCTGTCCAACGCGTCCAGCCTCGTCGTCGTGCAGGGAGCGATCCTGATCGGCAACTATGCGGTCGGCCTTGCGGGCCTGGGCGCGCTGGCGCTGGCGGCCAGCTTCTCCGCCTTCATCGACCGGGTGGACGGCATCGTGCGGATCACGATCTACCCGGCGGTCTGCGCCGTGAAGGACCGCATCGACGTGTTGTACGAGGCGTTCGTGAAATCCAACCGGCTGGCGCTGATGTGGGCGGTGCCGTTCGGCGTCGGGCTGGCGCTCTTCGCGCCCGACCTGGTGGATTTCGTGCTCGGCTCGAGGTGGGAGGTCGCCACCGGGCTGCTCCAGGCGTTCGGGTTGATCTTGGCGACGCGCCAGATCGCCTTCAACTGGGTGGTCTTTATGACCGCGATCGGGAACACGCGGCCGCTGGCGGTCAACGGCGCCCTCCAGATCGGCGTGTTCTTCGTCGTGACGACGCCGCTCATGCTCACGCTGGGGCTCACCGGCTACGCAATCGGGATGGCGGTGACGACGGTGTGCGAGATCGCGCTCCGCGGCTGGTACCTCTCACGGCTGTTCGAGGGCTTCAACCTGACCAGCCACATCGTGCGCGCGGTGGCGCCGATCGTCGTGCCGGCCGCGCTCGTGCTCGGCGTGCGCTTCGTGGAGAGCGGGACCCGAACCTTCGAGATCGCGCTGGCCGAGCTCGCGCTCTACGGCGTCGCGACGATCGTGGCGACCTACGCGTTCGAGCGGCCGTTCATCCGCGAGCTGGTGGGATACGTGCGCGGCGGCGTACGCCCCGCCGCGACGTGATGCGGCGCGACGAGGCGCATATGCGCCGGTTCTGGGATCGGCGCGCCCGCGAGGACGCGTTCCACTTCGTCGACAGCCGGCTTCCATACCGCCGCCCTGACATGGAGCGGTTCTGGGGCGAGGGGGAGAAGGACCTCGAGACGCTGCTCGAGATCGCCGGCGTTGAGGTCGAGGCCGGATCCCGCGTGCTCGAGATCGGCTGCGGGGTGGGGCGCCTGACGCGCGGGCTCGCCGCGCGCGCCGGCGAGGTGGTCGCCCTCGACGTCTCCGCCGAGATGCTCGCCCGGGCGCGCGAGCACAACCGCGAGCTCGGAAACGTCACCTGGCTCCGCGGGGACGGCGCCACCCTCGCCGGGGTGGACGACGCGAGCGTCGACGCCTGCGTCTCCCACGTCGTCTTCCAGCACATCCCCGATCCTGCGGTGACGCTGGGCTACGTCGCCGAGATGGGCCGGGTCCTTCGCCCCGGCGGCCCGGCGGCGTTCCAGGTCTCCAACGACCCGCGGGTCCACCGTGCCGCCCACCACAACTCGACCCGGAACCGGCTGCTGCGGCGGGTGCGGGCGGGGGCGCGCCGCGCTCCGCGTGGTGTGGACGACCCGGCCTGGCTCGGATCCGCCGTCGACCTCGACGTGCTCAAGCGGACCGCCGATGGCGCGGGGATGCGGGTCGAGCACGTCTTCGGCGCCGGCACCCAGTTCTGCGTCGTTCGAGCGCGGCGGAAAGCGGCGTGAGCGGAGGGCTCCGAGGCGCCGCCGGCCGGTGGCGGCGGGGCCGAGCGAGCGCGGCGGGCTCGGTTGACGAGTCGTTCGACTCCCGACTGGTCTGGCTGCTCGGCTCGCCCCGGAGCGGCAGCACCTGGCTCATGCGCCTGCTCGCCGGGCATCCAGCGGTGGTGCCCGTCAACGAGCCGCTGATCGGTCAGCACCTCGGCCCCTTCTTCAGCGACGAGCCGGGGATCCGCGCCGAGGATCTCGACTCGAACAACTTCACGCCGGGCAGGTATCTCCGCGACGCCGGCCAGTACTTCTTTGCCGAGGAATTCCGCGACGTCTGGCTGCCGGCGCTGGGGGCGATGATGCGGGCGCGTTTTCACGCGCACGCCGCCGCGCGCTCGTCCGCCGTGCCGCTGTCGGACACCTTCCTGGTGATCAAGGAGCCGCACGGCTCGCAGGCTGCGGACCTGATCATGGAGGCGTTGCCGCAATCCCGCCTGCTGTTCCTGCTGCGTGACGGCAGGGACGTGGTCGACTCCGAGCTCGCGGCGGCGTCGAAGGGGTCGTGGCTCTCCGACGTGTTCCCGGTCGTGGGCGGGATCGCACCGGACGAGCGCCCGGCGTTCGTCGAGCAGAGCGCCCACAAGTGGGTCTGGCGGACCGAGGTCGTCGAGCAGGCCTACGCCGCGCACCAGGGCCCGAAGCTGCTCGTGCGCTACGAGGACATGCGTGCCGACGCTGCGGCGCACATGCGGCGGGTCTTCGACTGGCTGGGGTTGGAGATATCGGACGCGGACCTGGGGGCGCTGGTCGAGGGGCAGTCGTTCGAGCGGATGCCGGCCGAGCACCGCGGGCCGGACAGGATCTTCCGGGCGGCGAAGCCCGGGCTGTGGCGGGAGAGCCTCAGCGAGGAAGAGCAGGGGGTCGCGGAGCGGGTGATGGGGCCCAAATTGCGCGAGCTGGGATACGAGCCGGCCAGTCCGTCCAACTAGCGCTCGAAGCCGCCTACAGGTAGCCGAGCAGCCGCATCCGCTCCTCGAGGTCCTCGGTTTCATCCGCGGTCGGAGCGGGCCGTTTCGGTGTGGCGCCGACCACGGCGGGCTCGAGGCCGGTCGCGACCATCGCCGGATGGTCCAGCGCCGCCCGGAGCCGGTCGATCGCGCCGGCATCGGCGCCTGAACGTGGGTCAGCCGCCAGCTCGCTCGGGCTGAGCTCCAGCGGGTCCCACTCGAGGTCGAGGAGCAGGTCGCGACCGTTGCGGCGGATCAGCTTGCGGCGCCCGTCGGTCGCGGAGACGAACGGGGTCGTGAGCCGCTCGAGGCCGGCGTCGTCGAGGCCCCAGTCGCGGGCGACGTCGGTTGCGCGGGGGTCCGACGCGAGCACCGGCGGGTCGAGCTGCGAGAGGGCAACGCCCTCCGGCAGGTCGCCGTTCCAGGGGTGCGCCTCGACACCGGCGAGACCGGCCACGAGGCCAGGCAGCTCGGCCAGGCTGACGATGCGATCGAGGTCCACCGCCTCGTGGGGGCCGTGGACCAGGAGGGGCACGTGGATGAGCCGGTCGTCGAGGGAGAAGCAATGAGCGAGCAGGCCGCCCTCGCCGAAGTTCTCGCCGTGGTCGGAGGTGACGAGGACGATCGTGTCCTCCAGCGCGCCGCGCCTGTCGAGCGCCTCCAGGACCCTTCCCAGCCAGTCATCCATGTAGCGGATGCTGCGCCCGTAGAGGTATCGCATCCGCCCGAGCGCCGTGTCGGGGACGTCGAAGTCGGAGACGCACGCCTTCCAGATCGACTCGAGCGTCAGGTGCCGCCGCGCTTCGAACCCGGCCTTCAGCCGGCCGGCAGGGGAGAGGTCGCTGTATGGCCGGGGCGGCAGGTAGGGGGAGTGGCACTCGATCAAGTTCACGAACCAGAAGAACGGCGTTGCCGGGTCGATGTCGTCGATCCATCCGCGCAGAACCTTCTCGGCATGGGCCGCCCCATCGTCGACCTCGGCGCGGAGGATTTCCTTCGCCCACTGCGCGCGGGCTCGCAGAGACGGTTCGCGGATCTTTCCCTGCCGGCCCGTGTTGATCTCGACGAAGTCGTCGAAGCCGACCGAAAAGCCCGTGCGCTCCGACACCCACAGGTTGGTCGTCACGCCGCCGGTGCGGTAGCCCGCCCGCCGCATGACCTCGGGCATGACCCGATCCGCGAGGACATGCATGCGGGCGTGAGCGTCGGCCGGTGATGCCTCCGTCAGCCCGATTCCGGTCGCGCGCGGCAAAAGCCCGGTGAACATCGACGCGTGCGAGGGGAGCGTCCAGCTCGCCGCGGCGTAGGCGCTCGGGGCCGCCATTCCGGAGGAGGCGAGCTGCGCGAGCACGGGAGTCGAGCCCGGCTGGGCACCGTAGGGCTCAAGCGCGTCGGCTCGCGCCGTGTCCATGACGACGCAGAGAACGTTCGGCGGCACGGCGCGAGTGTAATCGGGACCCCCATGGCCGCGATGCAGGTGGTTTCTCGCGGCCCGGCCTTCGACGGGCACTAAGGTGGGGCCGCCTTGACCGACGATCAGCCTGCTCCAGCCACCGGCTCGGCCGACCTGCCCGCGCCCCCGCCCGGGGCCCGGAACCTGGTGATGGTCGTGCTCGACAGCCTTCGCCACGACTCCTGGCTGGCCGCCGAGCCGGCGACCCTCGCGGCGCTCGGGCAGGTGGAGCGGCGGTGGAGCTACGCCACCTGGACGGCGCCGTCTCACTACAACCTTCTGATGGGGCTGCTCCCTCATACGAGCCCGCCGGAGGTCTACGCATCCGAGTACTACAAGGAGGACTTCCGGCGCTACGGGGAGAGGCTCGGCATCGAGGGGATGGAGTTCAAGCGCATGCTCCCGTCGATCTTCCTGCCGACCTTCCTCCGCCACGAGCTCGGCTACCGGACGCACGCGATGGTCTCGATGCCGGTGCTCAATCAGCACACCGCCATCAACCGGGACTTCGACACCTACGAGCTGATGCCGACCCACAACGACATGGCGGCGATGCTGCCCAAGCTCGAGTTCGACCAGGATCGGCCGAGCTTCCACCTGCTCAACGTGGGCGAGACCCACTACCCGTACGCCCTGCCCGACGAAGACCCGACAACGTGGCCGCGGATCTCGGGCGTCCACGGCGTTTTCAAGCGACTGAACGACGACTCGGGGACCAGCCGCAGCCGACCGAGCCGCGCGAGTTCTTCGACCGGGCGAAGATGGGTGAGCTACGCGACCGTCAGGTGAACGCGGTCGAGTACCTGGACGGCGTGTTCGCGCGCCTCCTCGACCAGCTCCCGGACGACACCTGGGTGATCGTGACCTCGGACCACGGCGAGCTCTTCGGCGAGGACCGCTACTTCGGCCACGGCCCGATCATGCACGAGAAGGTCCTGGAGGTCCCCTACGTGGAGGGGCGGGTTCCGTAGGCATCCGAAGGCAAGGCGCCAGCGTCCCCGATCGCGAAGCAAGCGTTCGTATGGCGCTAAGGGTTCCGACCTAGGACAGACGCCGGCCTCGCTTCCATCGCGCGAGCGGCCGATTATCCACCGCATAGGTGGATTTGCTGCCGGTCGCGGATGTGAGTCCGGTTCTGCCTCGGCGGAGGCGGAGTGCCTGATCGGACCGGATATGCACTGACGCGCCAATAGCTGCGGCAAGGCCTTGGTGGCTGCCCTGGGCGCTGCCGTTTTTGCGCCCTAGGTGACGTCCTCGTACCCCAGCTCGCGGAGCTTCGGGCCGATGATCTCGTTCATCGCCTCCTGCTCGGCGGGCGTCATGTTCTCGCGCCACCGGCCCGGTGTCGCGAAGCGCCTTGGAGTGCCCGGCCCGCGCAGTCGGCGGGGGATGGCCTCGAAGGCATTGGCCTCGACCGACTCCCTCAGCGCGTCGCCGTCCGAGGGGAGGCCGAGCCACTCGGCGAGCGGCCGCAACGCGTCCAGCGTGTTCGCCCGCAGGTCCTCGTAGCGGACCGTCCGGCGCAGCTCGTCGGGGTGCGCCGTGTAGGCGCTCTGCACCGCATTGGTGCTGTTCAGCCACAGCCTGGCCTGCCGGCGGATGTACGCGACCCGCTCGCCCGGATCGCTCATGTCCATGTTGCCCGCGCCGATCCATGCGTCGGCGCTACGGGCGTCGAGGAGCGAGTCCATGACGTCGCGCCCGTCGCGGAGCAGGAAGATCAGCCGCGCGCGAGGTAGCAGGCTCATGGCCAGCTCGGCGGCGTGCGAGCCGTTGGGCTCCTTGATGAGCACGAGCGGGTCCGCGAGCCCGTGCTCACGGGCGGCGCGCTGCGATTGGGCGTGGAGACGCGCGAGCACCAGGCGCCGGAGCTCAGGCTGCCAGGCGCGCTCGTACTCGTCGCTGAAGAAGTAGCCGGGGTCGGCGCGGCGGTCGCCGTTGACGACGAACGCGTCGGGCGCCGGCTGCTCCGCCGGCTCGCCCGGGAGCGGCCGCAGCGGGGCGAGGTGGTGGAACAGGTAGGTCTCGTCGATCGGGACCACGTCCGGGAGCCGCCTGCCGCGCCGCGGCAGTGGTGCCCTGAGTCCGCTCGCCGTGCCCCGGGCGAGGATCCACGGGTGGATCAGAAGCCGCAGCAGCCACGTGCTGCCCGTGCGCGGGGCGCCCATGATCCAGACGAGGCGCGACTCGAAGGCGCTCGCGTCGAACGCCAGTCCCTTCTGGGCGGCGTCGGCACCCGCCGGCTCGCCCGGGGCGAGCTGCAGCGTCCCGGCGCGAGCCGCCAGATCTCCTCGCCGGCGACCCGCCATCAAGCGCAGTGCCGCCCCGATCCGGCGACGCGCTCCCGGGCGATCGGTGGGGCTCATGCAGCGCGATCATAGGAGCCGACCGGTATTACTTCGCCCGTGTCGGTCGCCCAAGTGGTCGGGAACGGCTCGGAGAGCTCGATCGCCACCGCCGAGCAGGCGGTGCGCGACAATCCGGCCTGGTACCACACGATCGAGCTCGCGCCCGGCGTCACCACACCCGGCGCGGTGGACCTGCGCGGCATCGCGGCCAAGCTGCTCCCGCGGGACCTGACCGGCAAGCGCGCGCTGGACGTCGGCACCTTCGACGGCTTCTGGGCGTTCGAGATGGAGCGCCGCGGGGCGGAGGTGGTGGCGCTCGACGTCGAGAAGGTGGAGGCGGCGGAGTGGCCACCGGCGAGCCGTGCGGAGATGGAGCGCCGTGCCCGCGACTGGGGCGTGGACCTCGGCCGAGGATTCAAGCTGGCCTCGGAGCTCCTGGGGTCCAGCGCCCGCCGTGTGGTCTGCAACGTCTACGACCTGGACCTCGAGCGGATCGACGGCCCGGTCGACTTCGCCTTCAGCGGCGCGATCATGCTTCACCTTCGCGACCCGGTTAGGGCGCTGGAGCGGGTCCGAAACGTGCTCGAGCCCCAGGGGGAGCTGCGGCTGATGGAGCCGCTGTCCCTCGCACTGACGCTGCGGGCGCCTCGCCGGCCGAGCGCGGTCTTCCGCGCCGCCGACTCGGGCTTCGGCTGGTGGCTGCCGAACCTGGCGACCCTCCACGCGTGGCCGCGGGCCGCCGGCTTCAAGGGGAGCGAGCGCATCACCTTCGTGCGGCCTCCCGCGAGGCGGGTCCGGCAGCTCTACGCCGGCCTGCGCTGCACGCCCAATTAGACCTCCGCATGCTCAGCCGGGCCTGGCGAGCACGGCACTGTGCGGTACCCCGACGCGGCCGGTGACGAGCTTGGTCAGCGTGCGCTGGCGCAGCCGCTCGAGCGGGCGGTCGTTGGCCGGATGGCCGGGGCCGAACGGGATCGAGTAGGGCCGGGGGGCCTCCTCGATGCGGAAGCCGCCCGCGGAGATCATCCGGCGATGGCCGGCGACGTTCGGGATCCACCACTGACAGTTGCGATCGCCCTTGAGCTCGGCCACCGGCGTGCGGCGGCGAAGCAGCGTGAGGCCGAGCTGCACCGTCTCAGCGGAGAGGAAGACCCCGCCGCAGACGCCCCGGATTGCCTCGAGGGCTCGAACCGGGTCGCGGAGGTGAAGCAGCAGGCTCCCGCAGACGACGACGTCGAAGGCGCCGATCTCCAGCGGATTGAGGTCGTAGACGCTCGTCTCGACGCGCTCGACCGAGGAGTCGAGCGCCCGCCGAGCGATCTCGAAGCCCATCCCAGTCTTGCCGCCGGCGGTGTTCGCGACCGCCTCGGTCCCCTGCTCCCGAGTGATGAGCGGCCAGTCCCAGCCGGACGGGTCGCTGATGTCCGTCGCGACCACCTCGGCGGCGCCCCGGCGCTCGAGCTCGAACGCGAGGAACCCGTCGTACGTCCCGACGTCGAGGCAGCGCTTGTCCCGGACGTCCGGCCACGGCATCCCCTCGACGATCGGGCGCAGGTCGAACCAGCCGGGAGTCACGAGATCCGGAGCGAGCTCGATCGTGTGGTACCAGAGCGGGTGCGACTCGACCTCGCGGCGGAGGTCAGCGAGGTTCTCGTGCGCCGCCGCCGGTGTCTCGGTGTGCATGTTCGGGGGAGCTTAAGCGCCGCCGCCGGGCGCGGCGCCAGCCGCCGTTCAACCGGGTTGTCCTGAGGGCGTTGTGTAGTAGCTTCGCCCCGATGAGCCCGCCCACGCGCACGGAGGTCGCCGGCGAGCCCGCCACGGCCGCGCAGCGCGCGCTGGCCGAGAACCCGAGGCTCTGGTACCACACGATCGAGCTGGCGCCCGGCGTCGTGACGCCCGGGTTCATCGACCTGCGCAAGACGGCGGAGCGCGTGCTCCCGGATGACATGAGCGGCGTGCGGGCGCTGGACGTCGGCACCTTCGACGGGTTCTGGGCCTTCGAGTTGGAGCGCCGCGGCGCTGAGGTCGTGGCGATCGACCTGGAGCGGATTGAGCTCGCCGAGTTCCCGCCTCTGCGACGCGGCAAGCTCCGGGAGCGGCGCGAGGAGGAGGGCTTCGAGCTCGGGGTGGGCTTCCGGCTTGCGTCGGAGGCGATCTCCTCCGGCGTGTCGCGGGTGGTATGCAACGTGTACGAGCTGACGCCGGAGGTCATCGGCGGCCCGGTTGACCTCGCGCTCAACGGCGCGACGCTCACGCACCTGCGCGACCCGGTCCGCGCCCTGGAGCGCATCCACGATGCTCTCGTCCCCGGAGGGGAGCTCCTCTCCGTGGAGCCGTTCTCGGTGCCGCTGAGCCTGAGGTCACGGCGCCGGCCAAGCGCCGAGTTTCGCGCCGCGAGCACCGACTACACCTGGTGGCTGCCGAACCTGGCCGCGATCGCGGCGTGGCTGAACGCGGCGGCCTTCACGGAGGTCCGCCGCCTTACGATCACCAAGCCGCCGTCGATGGAACCGGCGCGCTACGTCGCCTTCAGCTGCCGCCGCCCGAAGTAAGCGTGCCACACGCGGGCGGCGTCGCCGCGACCGCCGCTCCGGCCTCGAGCGCCTTCACCTGATCGGAGTAGGCGACCGCGGACGGGTACGGCTTGCCGGTCAGGGGGTCCGCCATGCCGTACCAGTCCTCGGAGTAGTTCGGCCGCTGCTCCGCCGTCACCCACGTGTGGGCAGCGATCCCGATGACGTCGCAGTCCGAGCGGGTGATCGCCGGTGCCACGATGCGGAAGTCCGCGGCGCGCTGCTCCTCGGGCACCGGCGGGAGGCCCAGCGCCCCGCGGGTGTGCCAGCCGACCTCGTCCGCGAGCATCGCCATCCCGTCGAGTCCCGACGAGTCGAGGGTCGCGCGCAGGTACCGGAGCGTGCCCATCACCGCGCCGGCCGTGGCTCCGTACGGGTGCACGGCAACGGCGTCGGCGACCCTGCCGAGCGACGGCTGCGAGTGCACCGCGCGCGAGAGGAACGTCCCGACGCTCATCTTGGCCGGAGGACCCGCGTCGTCGGTGGCGAACGCGGCCAGCCCGCCGACGAGCACCAGCGCCCTCGGGTCCACGGCATGAACGGCGGCGCGAGCGGCGAGGTAGAGGCGCGCGTAGGCGGCGGGGTCGGGACGCGGACACCACAGCCGCCCGAAGTTGGGCTCGTTCCAGACCTCGTATTCCGTGATCGGCTCGTACGGGAGCTCGCGATGGTCGCTCCAAAATGATCCGCCGCGCCCGTATCGTCGCACCAGCGCATCCATCAGCGCCGCGTAGTCGGCGGTCCCGCGCGGTGGCGAGTTCGTGCCGCACGCGGCCTTCGCGGACGGGTTCGCCGCCCAGTCCGGAATCGGGCCGCCCTTGACGGTGACGAGCCACCGCAGGTGGTTGCGGGCGAGCGTCGCGACCCACCCGTCGACGCCGGAGAACTCGTACGAATGCCGAGCTCCGGCGGGCGCATTGGGCTCAATGGCGGCCCAGTCGAACCCCGAGCGGACGAAGCCGACACCGAGCTCGGCGATCTGCGCCGCCTGGTGCCCGGCGTAGTCGAGCTTCCCCGCCTGCGCCGCCTGCTCGACGAGCTGGGCGTTCATGCCGAAGAAGTCGCGCGAGACCCGCGGCCCGACCTCGACCGTGGTCTCACCACCGCCGCAGCCGGCCAATCCCGCGACCACCGTGACCAAACCGACCGCGGCTGCCGTGCAGAGACGTGTCACAGCTCGTAGATGATGAGCTCCCCGATCCGGTCACCGGCGAACCTGAGGAACGCGATCCGCTCGGCCGGCTCGCCCGCGCCGTTGCGGTAGCTGAGCACCACACCCGCGTAGGGCAGGCCCAGGTAGACATCGCCGCGCTCCTGACGCCCGGTGAACGCCGAATCCTCTGCGAGGTACGCTCGGAGGAGATCATGGCCCCGACCCCCGCGGCCCTGCTCGCCTCCGCGCCCGGAGACGACGCGGACGAGGGCATCGTCCGTCAACAGCGTTGCCACACCGTCGAACGCGTGCTCCTGAAGCGCCCCAACGGCGCCGTCGACGAGCTCCTGCAGCTTCCGGGCCCTGATGGGCGTGCCACGGCGGCCGAGGCGCGGGCGGCGCAGCGCCGCGAGCCGCGCGCGAGCCGAGCGGACCGGATCAGGGCGCCGGCTCGATGGCTGCGGCGGTGGTGGGGCGTCCTCGGGCTCCGAATATCCGACCTCCCGCAGAACGTCCCCCGCAACTCGGTCGAATACCGCGAGGTCGGCCGGCGTGTAGGCCTCGCGCCACTTGGCGACGCCGATGCCCGATGGCGCGGCGCCGAGGTTTGCGCCGATGCCGGCCTCTCCAATCGCCTCGGCGACCACCTCGTCCGGCGACTCCAGCCCCAGCCACTGATAGAGGCCGGTCACGAGGGGCGCCGGATCGGTGAGCAGGTCCTCGTAGCGGACCTCGCGGTAGACGCCCGGCGGCAGGGTGGCCGCGCGCGCCGCCAGGATCGCGTCGCGCCATTCGGTGGCTGCCGCGGCGATCTCCTCCGGCCCCCAGCGTTGCGCGGCGATCGAGCGGGCGACGTCGCGGCCGTCGCGGATGATGTGAACGAAACGGGCGTCCGGATAGATGGCCCCGATCAGCTCGAGGTGGAAGACGTGCAGCGGCGTCCGCTCGGCGATCCTCGCTGAGCCCGGCTCGACCGCGCCGGCGAACACGACGTCGCACAGGTCCCTCGCTGCATCGAGCGCCGCATCGCGCTCGACGTAGACCTCGCCCACCTTCGCGGAGGAGCGCAGAGAGTGCTGGAAGCCCTCGAACAGCGGCGCGATGCCGCCGGCGAACAGGTGCGTCTCGGAGGGAACGGCCGCCACGTCCGGATGGGCGGTGACGATGCGCTGGAGCCAGTACGTGCCGCTCCGCCGCGAGCCGACGTTGAAGATCATCCGGCCTGACAAGGGGCTGTCGGCACGGCTCATCGCGGTCACGATAGCCGCCGGCCGGTGGGTGTCGCGACGCTTGAGCGGCGCGGGGGTGGCGCGCATGCGTGTCACAACGCTTACGCTCAAAGCGTGGATGCGACGGCTGCCGCCCTGGTCAGGGACCGACCGACCTCGGCCGGAGGTGAGCCGCCAGCCGATCGCGGCGAGGCCATCAACCAAGCAGGCGAGGAGCGCTCCGCCCGCGTCGAGTCGCTCCGCGCGCTGGCGGCGCTCGCGGTTGTCTGGGGCCACGTGGTGGCGGCGAGCCTCGCCCTGAATCCGGCGCTGCCGTCCGCGAGCGACCTCGGAACCATCGAGCGGGTCGCCTACGGCGGCGGCTACGGAGTGTTCTTCTTCTTCGCGCTGACCGGCTACCTGCTTTCCTGGCCCTTCGCCAAGCGCTACTTCGGCGGCGGGGACTCGATCGAGCTCGGCCGCTACGCGATCAACCGGGCACTGCGGATCCTGCCGCTCTACTACGCGGTGGTCGTCGTGGTCCTGCTGTTCCAGGAGCACAATCCTGGGCTCGGCGTGTGGGCCCGGTTCCTGACCTTCACCGAGACCCTCTCGCCTGGCACCGCCGGGAGGATCGTGGGCCCCGCCTGGTCGCTGGTGGTGGAGCTGTGCTTCTACCTGCTGCTCCCGCTCCTCGCCTACGCGATCGCGCGGCTCGCGCGCGGCTCTCGCGGGCGCGCGGCGGCGATGCTGATCGGGCTCGCGCTGGCCTCGCTCGCGATCCGCGTGGTGACGATCTACAACGCCGATCCGGTGGACCCGCTGTGGCGCCTCAACCTCCCCGCCACGTTCCTGTTCTTCGTCCCGGGAATGCTCCTGGCGCTCGTCCGCGTGAGCTGGGAGGAGCGCCGGCCGGCTTGGGTCCGCGGGCCGCCCTCCCGGGGAGACCTGTGGATCCTTGCCACCGTCCCGCTCTGGGCGCTCGTCGTGCTCGGCAGCTACAGCCTCGACTTCCTGGTCGGCGTGGCCGCCTTCGGAATCGTGGGTGCATGCGTGCTGCCGATGCGGGCCGGGCCGGTGACCAACGCGCTCCAGTGGCGCCCGCTCGCATTCGTCGGCGTCGCCTCCTACAGCCTCTACCTCTGGCACGTGCCGGTGATCAAGGCGTTGATCGACGGCGGGGTGTCCACCGGCTTCGTCGCGCTGACCGCGATCGCGGTGCCCATCTGCATCCTGATCGCCATCGGAAGCTATGCCGCGATCGAGTCGCCGTTCCTGCGCCTGCGCCGGCAATGGGCCCGCTCGTCCGCCAAGCAGGAGCCACCGCCCGACCCCGCACGCGTCACTGCGTAAGCCGGAAGCCTCAACGCCGATCCCACTGTTAGATTCAGGCGCCCCTGAAGCGGATTAGGAGGATTCACATTGACCAAGGCTGAATTCGTCGATCGGATCGCGGGACAGTTCGAGACCAAGAAGGCCGCGGGCGACGCCGTCGAGACCCTGCTGGACGGGATCACCGACGTGCTCGCAGGCGGAGGCGAGGTCAACTTCACCGGCTTCGGGAAGTTCAGCGTCGCCGAGCGCGGCCCACGACAGGGCGTCAACCCCCGCACGGGCGAGCGCATCACCATTGCCGGGGGCCGGGTGCCCAAGTTCTCCGCGGGCGCCGGGCTGAAGTCGAAGGTCAAGGGCTGACAGCAGCATTCGCGGACCGGCTCGCCGCTCTCGTCGAAGAGCGGCGTAGCCAGTTGTGCCTGGGCCTGGATCCCGATTCCGGCCCGGCCCCGGCCGTCACCGACCGCTGCCTTGGCCTGATCGAGGCCGCCGGCGGCTCGTGCGTGGCGGTCAAGCCACAGCTCGCGTGCTTCGAGCGCCTCGGCGCTGGAGGGTGGGAGGCGCTCGCCGATACCGTCGCGGGAGCGCAGCGCGCCGGCCTGCTCGTCATCGCCGACGGCAAGCGCGGCGACGTGCCGCACACGGCCTCCGTCTACGCGGAGAGCCTGGTGGGCTCCGGCGACCGGGCGGAGGGGCTCGGGGCCGACGCGATGACCGTCAACCCCCTCATGGGCGGCGACGTCCTCGATGCGTTCCTCGACGTCGCGGAGCCCGCGGGCGCCGGCCTGTTCGTGCTCGTCCGAACGTCGAATCCGGGCGCGGCGGACCTGCTCGACCTCGATGCGGGCGGAAGCCCGCTCTTCGAGCGAATAGCGGAGTTGGTGGCCGAGCGGGCGGGGAGGCTGGCGGGCGAGCGAGGGCTCTCGGGGATGGGCGCCGTGGCCGGCGCCACCGAGCCGCTGCACCTCGCGCGCCTGCGGGAGCTGATGCCGCAGGCGGTCTTCCTGATCCCGGGCGTCGGGGCGCAGGGCGGGCGGGCCGCCGACTTGGGCCCGGCCCTTGCCTCGCATCCCGGATCGATGCTCGTCACGGCATCGCGCTCGATCGCCGGAGCACCCGATCCAGGGCAGGCGGCCGAAGAGCTCCGCGCGGAGCTGTGGCGGCTGAATTAGGTGGTCTGCGGAGGGTGGGTGCCCAGTTGCCGCTTGACGCGGGCGGCCCACCGGCGCCCCGTGGCCGACTAGGATCACCATCCCGTGGCCAGGATCCTCGCGGTGTTGGCAATCGTGAGCGCGGCGATCGTGGTGGTCGTCTTGGTTTCCTCTTCCCTCGGCGGTGGGTCCGGCGAGCAGTCGTCGACGCCCCATCACGCCCACGCACAGAAGAAGAAGAACCGGCCGAAGTACTACGTGGTGCAGCCCGGCGACACCTTCGCCGACATCGCATCCAAGGAGGGGTTCTCGGTCACCAGACTCGAGAAGCTGAACCCAAACCTCGACACTCAGATCCTCCCGGAGAAGGGCTGCATCAACCTGGTCCCGGAGGGGTGCAAGGTCCTGGCGAACGCGAACGGCGGGTGAGTCGGGCCGCAGCGCGCCTTTGGGGCACAGCCTGCCTCGCGATCACGCTGCTCGCGCTCGGTCCGGCTCAGGCGACCGCCTCGAAGCCCCAGCCACCGAGCATCCCGGCGAAGGCGTGGCTCCTGATCGACGCCGACGACCACACCCGTCTGGCTGCTCACGATCCGGACGAATCCCGGGCGATGGCGAGCACCACGAAGCTCATGACCACCTACCTGGCGCTCCGCGAGCTGCCGCTCAAGAAGCTGATCGCGGCGCCCCCGTACCACCCGATCCCCGGTGAGTCACTTCTCGGTCTCGAGCCCGGCGAGCGGATGACCGTCCGGGACCTCCTGTACGGGCTGCTCCTCCCGAGTGGCAACGACGCGGCGGTGACGCTCGCCGACGGCGTTGCGGGCTCGACTCAGGAGTTCGTCGAGCAGATGAATCGGGCGGCCCGGCGTCTGGGATTGAAAGAGACGAGCTACGCGAATCCGATCGGGCTCGACGCGCCGCGCAACTATTCGAGCCCGCGCGACCTCGCGAACCTCGCGCTCACCCTGCGCCGCGACGGGCTGTTCCGGCGGATCGTCAACACGCCTCAGATCACGCTCCACTCGGGCGACCATCCCCGAACGATCGAAAACCACAACGACCTCGTGATCTCGCGTCCGTGGATCAACGGGGTTAAGACCGGCTACACGCCGGACGCCGGCAACGTGCTCGTGGCGTCGGGCACCCAGAAGGGCGTCACCCTGCTCTCGGTTGTGATGGGCGCCCCGAGCATCCCCGTGCGCGACAGCGACACGCTGGCGCTGCTCGACTACGGCTTCTCGCTCTACCGGCGCGAGGCGGCCGTGCGGCCGGATGAGAAGGTTGGCACGGCCCACGTCCCTAACGCCGGCACGAGCGTCGCGCTCGAGGCCCGGGGCGGGCTGAGCGCGACCGTCCGCCGCGGTCAGCGCATCGACGTCACGGTGCACGCACCGAAGTCGATCCAGGCGCCGATCCATCGCGGCCAGCGGGTTGGAGTCGCGAAGGCGACGTTGGCCGGCGAGCCCGTCGGCACGGTTCCGGTGGTGGCCGGGCGAGGGGTGAAGCCCGCGCCGACGAGCTCGCCGATCGCGGACGTCGACGACGCGGTCCCCGGGCCACGCATCGTCGTCTGGATCATCGGGGTGGGGCTGGCGGCGATCGTGATACTGATTGGCGCCGCGCTGGCGAGGCGCCGCCCGGGGTGAGGTTCCCGCCGGTGCTCTAAGGTCGTCTCGACGTCCCAGCAGAGGCGAGGACCCGGAGGCATCACTGGTGATCCTGACGGTTACGTTGAATGCGGCCATCGATCGGACGGTGGCCGTCCCAAATCTTCGCCTCGGCCGCCGGCACCGGGCGGTCGAGTCGCGGACCGTCGCGGGGGGCAAGGGTGTCAACGTCGCCCGCGCGTTGAAGCTCCTGGGCCGCCCGGTGATCGCGACTGGACTCGTGGGCGGCCCCACGGGTGCGCGCATCCTCGAGCTCCTCACCGAGGAGTCGATCCTCAACGACTTCACGACGATCGACGGCGAGTCCCGTACCAACCTCGCGATCATCGATCCAACCTCGAGCGAGCAGACCGAGATCAACGAGCGCGGCCCCGAGGTGGCGCCCGAGGAGGTGGACGAGTTCATCGAGAAGCTCCTCTACCTCGCCAAGGGCGCGAGCCTCTGCGTCATCGCGGGCACGCTTCCGCCCGGGGTCGACCCGGCGCTGTACGGCCGCCTGGTGGCCGAGCTGCGCCGCGAGGGCGTTCAGACGCTGCTCGACACGGAGGGGGATCCCATGCGCCTGGGCCTTCGCGCGGAGCCGGCCGTCGTAGCGCCGAACGTGGAGGAGGCCGAGGGGGCCGTGGGTCACGAGTTCAACGATGCCGACGACCTGGCCCTTGGCCTGACCACCCTGCTCGAGATGGGCGCCCGCGAGGCGATCGTCACCCGCCCTGAGGGGTGCGTCGCGATCGTCTCCGAGAACGGCGCTCGGCACCGGTACGAGGTCGAGATCGAATCCCTCGACCCGGTCTCGGGCGTCGGGTCGGGAGACTGCTTCCTGGCCGGCTACGCCGCGGCGAGATACGAGGGCGCCCCGCCCCGGGAGTCGCTCGCGTACGGGGTCGCGTGCGGGGCCGAGTCGACCCAGCACTTCGGCGCCGGGGCCGTGAACGCACGCGAGGCCGAGCGCCTGCTGCCGCGGGTCGAGGTGCGGGAGGTGGACGTGCCCGCTGGGGTGGGGTAGAGGCGGGGAGGTTCCCGCTCAGGGTCCGGGCCGTGTGACGAGACGAGGCACTGAGGGGGAGACGCAGCTGGTGCGTCGAGCGGAGGATTGGAGCCCCTATGTGTCCCCGAGGCCGAGGCCGGGCGCTCAGGGCCCCACGTAATCCACGTGCCACCACTCGCTGGAGGCCTCGGTCTTCGCCCAGCCGTATGTCGCGCCGATCTGGTCGATGACAGTCCGCATGGATGGGTCGGCGAGGTCCACCGCGCTCCCGTACTCGTGTGCCGAGCTGCCCGGCACAGCGGCGAGTGCGCCGGCTCCTGAGACGTACTGGTCGTAGAGGTAGAGCTGCTGTCCGTACGAGCGGTAGGCGGAGAACGGGCCCGCTGGATAGAGGTCGATCCCGTAGGTGTCGAGTGAGGCCTGGCGCATCGCGTTCCAGTTGTAGGCGGCGTTGGACGCCAGGTAGGCCTCGCCGTTCGGGCACGAGGGGCAGTAGATCGGCGAGGTCCACGAGGGGTGCTCCTCGGGCGGCGGGGAACCCACCGAGCTCGATGTGCTCGCGCTGGTCGTGGATGTGGTGGACGTGGTCGAGGTGGCAGACGTGGTGGCGCTCGAGGCCGGGATCGTGAGGTGCTCGCCGGTAATCAGAAGCGAGTCGGACGAGAGCCCGTTGTCGGCGGCCAGCGTGACGGGTGAGATGCCGTTTGCGGCGGCGACGGAGGCCAGGCTCTCACCGGGTTGCACCGTATGCGTGATCCCGGAGGAGGTGCTGGACGTGGTGCTGTTCGACGTCGTGCCCGCGCTCGCGAGGGCTGCTGCGCCCTCCGCCGCGGTTGGGACCTGGATCGTCTCGCCGACGTAGACCTGCGAGTCCGCGGAGAGCCCGTTGTAGGCGGCGACGGTGTCGGTTGTGAGGTTGTTTGCGGCGGCGATCGACCACAGCGTCTCGCCCGGCATGACGGTGTGCGCGACCGTCGCCCCCGCCGGTGCCGCGGTGCCCGCCAAGCAGGCCGCCGCGATGGCAACACTGGCGCAAACGCTTCGGATCGGCACCTGATCTCGCCTCCTGTGCCGCCCGCTGCGGCTGGATCGGCTGCTTCGGGGCCCGTCCCTGTGCCCGCCCGAGGTCGATCCTTTCTGGCTCCGCGCGGACCTCCTCCCCGTGAACGACGTCGTGCAGCCGGGCGGCCCGCGCACAAGTGGAGCCCGCTGGGGCCAGTGCTAACATCGCCGAGGCCTTGGAAACGCCGGGCCGAGACTCGCAATACGCGCACCTTTCGCCTCGTTCGACGAGGCTTTTTTCGTCCGCGACCGTGCCTAGCCTGGCTCTTTACTCAGAGGAAGGGGCGGTTTAGCGAATGGAAGTCGAGATCGGACGCGGGAAGAAGGGCAGGCGGGCCTACGGGTTCGACGACATCGCGATCGTGCCGTCACGGCGAACGCGCGATCCCGAGGACATCGACATCACCTGGACGCTCGGCCCCTACCGCTTCGAGCTTCCGGTGCTCGCGTCGGCCATGGACGGCGTGGTCAGCCCGCAGAGCGCCGCCGCGATGGGGCGCCTCGGGGGCCTGGCTGTGCTCAACCTCGAGGGAATCTGGTCCCGCTACGAGGACGCTGAGGGGCAGCTCGAGCGCATCGCCGACGCGGACCCGGCGGTCGCCACGCGCACGATGCAGGAGATCTACAGCGAGCCGGTGAAGCCGGAGCTGATCGCCCGCCGCGTCGAGGAGATCAAGGCGGAGGGCGTCGTCGCCGCCGGGTCGTTCACGCCGCAGCGCGTGAGGGAGCATTACGAGCTGGCACTAGAGGCCGGGCTCGACATCCTCGTGATCCAGGGCACCGTGATCTCGGCGGAGCACGTGTCGTCGAGGTCCGAGCCGCTGAACCTCAAGGAGTTCACAGCCGAGGTGCCGGTGCCGTGCATCATCGGAGGCTGCGCCTCGTACTCGACCGGCCTCCACCTGATGCGGACCGGCGCCGTCGGAGTGCTCGTCGGCGTGGGGCCCGGCGCCGCGTGCACCACGCGCGGCGTCCTCGGGATCGGGGTTCCCCAGGCCACCGCCATCGCCGACGTCGCGGCGGCTCGCTCCCAGCACATGCTGGAGACGGGCGAGTACTGCAACGTGATCGCCGATGGCGGCATGCGCACCGGCGGCGACGTGTCCAAGGCGATCGCTTGCGGGGCCGACGCGGTCATGATCGGCTCCCCGCTCGCCCGCGCCAAGGAGGCACCTGGCCGTGGCTTCCACTGGGGCATGGCGACCTTCCACCCATCGCTGCCGCGGGGCGCGCGGGTCGCGACGATCCAGGACGGGACGCTCGAGGAGATCATGCTCGGCCCCGCTCAGGAGAACGACGGCACGTTCAACCTGGTTGGCGCGCTCAAGACCTCCATGGCCACCTGCGGCTACGAGGACATCCGCGACTTCCAGCGCGCCGAGGTGATGGTCGCGCCCGCGCTCCAGACCGAGGGCAAGAAGCTCCAGCGCGAGCAGTCCGTGGGCATGGGGTCCAACGGACGCGCCGCGGTTGCGGCCGGGGTGGCAGTAAGCGATGACTGACCCGGCCGCGGTCCCGGCTACGCCGACCGCGGCCAGGGGCGTAACGGGCACCGAGCCGGTCTCCGAGGAGGCCGCCGAGGTCCAGCCGCCCGAGACCGCCCGTGAGGAGGTCCTCGTCCTCGACTTCGGCGGCCAGTACTCGCAGCTGATCGCACGCCGGATCCGCGAGTGTGGGGTCTTCGCCGAGCTCCTGCCCCACACGACCGAGTCCGAGCGCATCCGGGATCGCCGGCCGGCGGCGCTGGTGCTCTCCGGCGGGCCGGCCTCCGTGTACTCGGACGGCGCCCCGGAGCTCCGCCGCGAGCTCCTCGAGCTCGGCGTCCCCGTGCTGGGCATCTGTTACGGCATGCAGGCGATGGTCCGTGTGCTCGGCGGGCGGGTCGAGGGGGCCGAGGCGGGCGAGTTCGGCCGCACTCCGCTTGAGCTCGTCAACGGTGGCGGTCGGCTGCTGGCCGGGCTGCCGTCCGAGCAGCAATGCTGGATGAGCCATCGCGACTGCGTGTTCGAGCCGCCGCCGGGCTTCACCGCCCTCGCGTCGAGCCCCGGCTCGCCGGTCGCCGCGTGCGAGAGCACCGAGCGCGGCCTCTACGGGATCCAGTTCCACCCGGAGGTCGTGCACACGCCGTACGGCACCGAGATCCTCGAGCGGTTCCTGAGGGACGTCGCCGGACTGAGCGAGAGGTGGTCGCCGGCGTCGGTGATCACCGAGCAGATCGAGCGGGTCAAGGCACAGGTGGGCAGCGGCGGCGTCATCTGCGGGCTGTCGGGCGGAGTGGACTCCGCGGTCGCCGCGGCGCTCGTGCACAGGGCGGTCGGCGACCAGCTCACGTGCGTTCTCGTCGACCACGGCCTGCTGCGAAAGAACGAGGCCGAGCAGGTGGTGGAGACGTTCCGCGACCGCGGTATGAAGCTCATCCACGTGGACGCGACGGACCGCTTCCTCGCCCGCCTCGAGGGTGCGACCGAACCCGAGCAGAAGCGAAAGATCATCGGCGAGGAGTTCATCCGCGTTTTCGAGGAGGAGGCCGAGAAGCTGCCCGACGTCCGCTTCCTGGTCCAGGGCACGCTGTATTCGGACGTGATCGAGTCGGGCGGCGACGGGAGAGCTGGCGCCGAGATCATCAAGTCCCACCACAACGTCGGCGGGTTGCCCGAGGACCTGGGACTGGACCTCGTGGAGCCGCTGCGGATGCTGTTCAAGGACGAGGTCCGCGCTGTGGGCACCGAGCTGGGCCTCCCCGAACGGATCGTGTGGCGCCAGCCGTTCCCGGGCCCGGGCCTCGGCATCAGGATCGTCGGCGGGGAGGTCACCCGCGAGCGGCTCGAGATCCTGCGCGATGCGGACGCGGTCCTCCAAGAGGAGGTGCGCGCGGCCGGCCTCTATCGCGAGCTGTGGCAGTCGTTCTGCGTGCTCCCGGTGGTCCGATCCGTCGGCGTGCAGGGCGATGGGAGGAGCTACGCCTACCCCATCGTGATTCGCGCGGTCACGTCAGACGACGCGATGACCGCCGACTGGGCGCGGCTTCCATACGACCTGCTGGAGCGGGTCTCGAATCGCATCATCAACGAGGTCACGGGCGTCAACCGCGTGGCGCTGGACGTCTCCTCTAAGCCTCCCGCCACGATCGAGTGGGAGTAGGCGCGGCTTGAATCGGCCGGGCGGTGGGACCTAGCTCCAGCCGTCCCAGCGCTTCAGGATCGGGAGGGGGTCGATCGGGCTGCCGTGCTCCCAGCCGTGTGGCCAGACCTCCAGGTGGAGCATGCAGCCGACCGTCCGCGCGTTGCCGGTCCTGCCGATTCGCCCCACGGTCTGGCCGGTGTGAACCCGTTCGCCCTCGTGGACGCTCGCCGGGTGCTCGAAGTGGGCGTAGCGGTAGTCCGTACTCGAGCGCTTCGCGTCGATGACGATCCAGTTGCCGTAGAGGACCGGATCCGATCCGCGCGCCTGGACGCGGCCGCCGACGGCGGCGACGACCCGAGTCCCGCACGCGGCGAACACGTCCTGGCCCTGGTGAACCCGGCCGCCGCTGCGGGGAGCGCCGAAGCGCTGCTCGGCCCCGCCGTAGTTGTGGGGGCCGCGAATCGGGAACTTGCCGCTGAGGATCCGCACGCGGCCGGCCGGGCGCGGCTTTCGTCCCGGCACCTTGAGCTCGAACCGGTAATGCCCCGGTGGGGCGACGCGGTGCTTCGAGAGCAGGCCGTTCCACCGCAGCCTGTGCTTCTTGTACGCGAGTGAGTCCTCGTGGGTCCACGTCTGGACCGTTCGCCCACCGTGGACGAGCTTGACCGTCACGTTCACCGGCGCGTACGCCCGGAACCGGTAGGCCAGCTTGAAGTCCCGGCCGCCGTCGAAGAAGGCGCTGTGCGGGCTGAGGTTCTTGTCGAGGACCTTGAAGCTCCCTCGCTCGGGAAGCCGGCCCGGTGGGACGATGCGCAGGCGCTCCCGCATGGTGGAGCGCCCGCCGTCGCTTTCGACGACGCGCGGGGGCCCGGTGGTCGCCCCGCGGGGGACCTTGACCAGCACCCGGTGCGTCTCGGAGGAAGTCGGCTCCGCGGCGACCCGATGCCGGCGACTCCGGAAGCTGACCTCGACGACGTGCTTCAGCCCGCTGCCGGTGATCCGTACGAGCGAGTGGGCGGCGGCGGTCTGCTCGCCAGCGCACCCCGTGATGCAGCGCAGGTCCGTCGGGCCCGGGCCCGGCCTGGCCGCGCGAGCCGCCGGAACGAGGGCGCCGCCCACGGAGAGCGCGGCGACGACGAAAGCGAGGCGAAGGCGACGGAGATCGGAGAGCTGGCTGCCGGAGCGCCGGCGGAGAGCGCCGATCAGCTCCAGGAATCCCACTTCTTGAGGTGCCTCGTGACCGCCTTCAGGAAGTGGCCGCCCTCGTACCACCCGGGCGCGGACCACTCCTCGAAGTGGAGATGGCAGGCCGTCGCGTCGCCGGTCTCGCCGACGACTCCGATCTTCTGACCCGTCTTCACCTTGTCACCCTCGTGCAGCGGCGAGGGCTTCTTGAGGTGCATGTAGGCGTAGTCATGGCCGGTTCCCTTGCCGTCGATGACGATGTAGTTCCCGGCGGCGGACTGGTAGGCGCGGTATTGCACGTGTCCGCCGCGCGCCGCCTGGAGGGGTGTGCCGCATGCCGCCATTACGTCCTGACCCTCGTGGGTGTGGCCGGCCCGCGGCGCCCCCACCCCGTCGCCGTACGTGTGCGAGCCGCGCACCGGGAACTTGTAGGGACGGAACCGGAAGCCCGCGGTGTCCGCGGAGGCGAGCTTGCCGCTCACCGGCCCCACGCGGAACTTGTAGTCGCCGCTCGACGCTGAGCGCTTGGAGCCGTCAACCCTGCCGTTCCAACCCGCCGAGTGCTCCACGTTCGGCTCCTGTGCGCCCCTCGTGATCGAGTCGACCACCTCGTTCGTCTTGCGGTCGATCACGTCGATGCGCACGTCGACGGCCTCGGAATTGGTGAACATGTAGTGCACCTTCGGCTTCTTCTTGCCGTCGTAGAACGCGGTGCGGGGCTTGGCGGAGAGCTCCTTGAGCTTGAAGGCGCCCGTGTCCGGGATATCGCCGGGCTTGACGATCTTGATCGAGGTGGGGGACGTCGCCTTGTTGTCGTAGGGGTCGGTGACCTTGGGCCTGCCGCTGGCGGCGCCGGACGGGACGGCCGCGGTGACGCTGCGCTTCCCCACGGACGAGGGCTCGACCCGGAGCTTGCCGCCGTCCTTGGCCTTGAAGAGCACCTTGTTCACGCCGCTCAGGTGGCGGCCCGAGAGCTGCACCCTCGAGTCGGTCGTTGCCTTGTGCACGCCGCCGCAGGTCTCGATGCAGACCGCGTCGCTCAGCTCTGGCGGCTCGCCGGGGCTGATGCCGCCGCCGGAGGCCGAAGCGATGCCGGCGCCGGCGGAGAGGCACGCAAGGACGATCGCAACGGGGACAACCGCCGCTGATCCAGATCCTCGCCGTCTCGGCGTGCTGGTACGGGCCCTCAAATCTCTCTCCTTGTCGGGCCTACGGGGTTAGCTGTCGGGCTCGCGCCGAAGAGCGGCGCTACGAACTCGTGTGTTCGATTCGCCCCCGGGACGGTGTTCGACACCGTCCCTCCGGTTCCCCCGCTCCGGCGCGGCGTGGCCGCGCCGGATTCGGCAGGTCATTTGGGCGGCCGCAGTATAGCCTTGGCCGCGGTCGCCGGTGCGGCTTCGGGGCCCGCCCGGCGTCGCCCCCACTATCATCACGCGGGCCGCGCCCGTATGCCCGGGGGCGGCTTTTCACGGTCGCCGAGCGCGACGAGAGCGAGATGAAGACTTACGTAGCCACACCCGCCAACCGCCAGCGCGACTGGTACGTCGTCGACGCCGAGGGCCAGACCCTGGGCCGCCTCGCGACGCAGATCGCCGACGCGCTCCGCGGCAAGCGCAAGCCCGAGTACACGCCGCACTGCGACACCGGCGACTTCGTGGTGGTCGTGAACGCAGAGAAGATCCGCGTCACGGGCAACAAGCGGAACGACAAGATCTACTACCGCCACAGCGGCTATCCGGGTGGGCTGCGGTCGCGCACGCTCGGCGAGATGCTCGAGCGCCGGCCCGAGGAGGTCATCCGCAAGGCCGTCAAGGGGATGCTTCCCCGCAACCGCCTCGCGCGCCAGCAGCTCGGCAAGTTGAAGGTCTACGCCGGCCCGGCGCACCCGCACGAAGCGCAGATGCCCAAGCAGATGGAGGTCCAGTCGTAGTGACTGACGAAGAGCGCCAGGACGAGCAGCAGCCTTCCCAGGAGCGGGCTCCCGAAGAGCCCGAGACCGAGGCGCCGGAAGCGGCTCATGAGGAGCCGGCCGCTGAGGAGCCCCAGGGTGAGAGCGACGAGCGGCCAGCCGCCGAGGAGCCGGAGCACGAGCAGCCCGTCGAGGAGGCCCCGGCCGAGGAGGCCCCACAGGCCGACACCCCTGAGAAGCCGGTGGCCGAACCCAAGGATTCCGCCAAGGCGAAGGACGTGCCCCCGGGCGCCGAGCTCGAGCCGATCACGATCGAGCCCCAGCGGGAGCTGAGCGCCGAGGAGCGCGCTCGCCTCGAGGCGGAGGCGGAGGAGCGCGCCCGCGCCGAAGCCGAGGCGACGGCCGAGGCTGGGGAGGAGCCCGCGCCCGCGCGAGAGGCGGTGGTCGACCTGGACGCCGACGCGCGCATCCAGGCGACCGGCAAGCGCAAGACGTCGATCGCCCGAGTCGTTCTGCGCGCCGGCAGCGGCGAGTTCCAGATCAACAAGCGCACGGTCGAGGACTACTTCCCCCGGCACCAGCACCAGACCTTCGTCCGCCAGCCGCTCCTGACGTCCGGCTACGAGGGCAAGGTCGACGTGAGGGTCCGGGTCCACGGCGGCGGGATCGCCGGCCAGGCCGGAGCCGTCCGCCACGGCATCGCTCGGGCTCTCACCGAGATCGATCCCGAGCTGCGGGGCGAGCTCAAGCGCCGCGGGCTACTGACGCGGGACGCCCGCGCCAAAGAGCGCCGCAAGGCCGGTTTGAAAAAGGCTCGAAAGCGCCCGCAGTTCTCGAAGCGCTGAGGCGGCCGCACACAGGCCCACCGCCGGGCCTCAGAATTGCGGGCGCATGAACTCGACCAGGCTCTTCGGGACAGACGGCGTTCGCGGGATCGCGGGGACCGAGCTCACCGCGGAGCTCGCGCTCTCGCTCGGGCGGGCCGCCACGATGCAGGGCCCAGCCGATCGGCCGCAGGTGCTCGTCGTCCGTGACACCCGCGAGTCCGGCCCGATGCTCGCGGCGGCGCTGGCTGCCGGCATCGCCGAGGCGGGTGGGGAGGCCCTGCTCGCCGGGGTCCTGCCGACGCCGGCGGCGTCGGTGCTCGTTCGCCGGCTGGGGCTGGACGTCGGTGCGGTCGTGTCGGCCTCCCACAACCCCTGGCAGCACAACGGGATCAAGTTCTTCGGCGCAGACGGCCGCAAGCTCGAGGACGAGCTCGAGGCCCGCATCGAGGCGCACGTGGCCGAGAGCGGCGCGCCGAGCCCGAGCGTGGGGCGGGTGCGGGACCTCGAGGGCTCGCTGGACGACTACGTGCGCGAGCTAATAGCGAAGTTCAGGGTCGACCTCTCCGGCAGGCGGGTGCTCCTCGACTGCGCCCACGGGGCCACCTACCGGGCGGCGCCGCTCGTCTTCGAGCGGCTCGGCGCCGCGGTGGAGACGATCGGCGACGAGCCCGACGGCCGCAACATCAACGAGGGCTTCGGCTCGACGCATCCCGAGGCGCTGGCGACGGCCATTGCCTCCTCCGAGGCGGATATCGGGTTCGCCTTCGACGGCGACGGCGACCGGGTGATCGCGGTGGACGGCGAGGGCACGGTTCGCGACGGTGACGAGCTGATCGCGCTGTGCGCAACCCACCTATCGAAGTCAGGAGGGCTTGGCGGGGGCGGCGTGGCGGTCACGGTGATGAGCAACTACGGCTTCCACGAGGGCATGAAGCACGCCGGGATCGAGGTCGCGACCACCCCGGTCGGCGACCGAAACGTGTCGGCCGAGTTGGAGCAGCGCGGCTGGGTGCTAGGCGGCGAGCAGTCGGGCCACATCATCTGGACCGAGTACGGGCCTACCGGCGACGGGATCGCCGCCGCGCTGCTCGTGATGAGCGCGCTCGGAGACGCCGAGCTGGCCCGGGCGATCCCGATGAGGAAGCTGCCGCAGGTCCTGGAGAACGTCGAGATCGCGAACCCCGGAGCGGTCGCCGATGCACGCGCTGTCCAGGACGCGCTCGAGCGGGAGAGCGCGGTCTTGGAGGGCCGCGGCCGCGTGCTCGTGAGGCCCTCGGGCACCGAGCCGCTCGTTCGGGTGATGGTCGAGGCGCCGAGCGAATCAGAGTGTCACGAAGTCTGTGCTCGCCTGATCAAACTGATCGGCCGCGAGCTCAGCGGCGGACGGCCGGTCAGTAACCGCAGCTCGGAGCCTTGAAGCCGGCTGGGTCGTGCTGCGAGATCCACCGCACCTGCGAGTCGCGCAGCGGGAACCCCCACTGGCTCTCCGTCCCGCCGCCGGGCGCCGAGAATGGGTTGGTTTTGTCCGATCCGAAGGAGTTCCAATAGAAGTCCTCGGGAAGGACTTCGTAGCCGCCCTCGCTGAGGGGTTTGAATAGGGGGTTCGTGATCTTGGCGTCCGGGAGGGTCATCTCGTAGGGGTCACGGAAGAGCCCGGTCCCGGTGCGCTGCGCGTAGGCGATCACCTGCCACGAGCCGCCTCCCGACGAGCCAACATCCGGCCGGATCGGGTACGCGAAATTCGCGCTTTGGGGCTCGTCGTGGAACGGGCAGTGCCAGGCGAAGATGTCCTGCCCGGCCGGCTGATTGCCGTTCCAGTTGATCGAGCGGTTGGGGCTCGGGTCGGGCGCCCAGGCCCGGTACTTGGCCGGGAGAAGGGCATTGTAGATGCTGACGTGCACCCCGGCATTGATCGCCTCCGCCATCTTCGACTGGTAGGTGGGCGGGATCTGCCACTCGTCGAGCGGCGGATCGGGGCAGGCCTTGTTGAGGTTCTCGCACAGCGCGACCGTCCGCAGCTTCCGGTAGTCGGAGGCGATGACGTCGACCATCTGTCGCTGCAGCGTGTCCTGCGCGAGCTGCAGGCGCTTTTGGATCTGGGCGCCGGCGTCGGCAGCCTGGACGCTGAATGGGTCGTCGGCCTCGGTGCCCTCCGCGTCGATCTTGGTCCATTCCCCCACGGTGTCGTAGAGGATGTTGGCTGTCTCGATCGGGATCGAGATGAGGGGGATCTCGCCAGTGATGCCGGCCGCGAATTCGCGAGCCGCATCGAAGACCAGCCAGGCCTCGGCTTCCGTGCTGTTGTTGGGGGCCTTGACGTCGTTGTTGATGTGCTCGGCCAGGGACCCAACGTCGGACCAGGCTGAGAGCTGGTTCCGCGCGAACGGTTGCGCGAGCTTGCTCGCGAACGCGTGCGCGAGCTTCAGCCAGCCGATCTCGTCGGTGAGCTCGCCCTGAGCCCACGCGAAGTCCGCCGCGCTGAAGTTGGCCTTGCCCGGACGCTTGAGCTTCGAGATTTCCTTGCTCTTCGAATCCCAGTCTGATGGGTCGTACGCCTCGCTCCAGAACAGCTCACGCTTGGTCCCGATGCTCGTCTGATCGGAGATGTAGGCGACGGCCGCCTTACACCCCTCGTTGTCGAGGGTGCTGGGGTCGCTGTCGCCCGCATATGCTTTGCACCCCCCGTTGCTCTGTTCGGGCCACGGCCCGGGATCGCTGAACACGATGTCCCGAAGCTTCACGCCCGGCCCGCCGAGCTCGTCACCGACCTGGCTCGGCTCGAGCTCGAACCCGTAGTCGATCGCCGAGCGGGTGAGCGAGCCGATCAGCGGCACACCATTCAATCCGCTTCGCCTTGGCCCCTCCGCCTCCACTCCCTGGGCAGGCGGGGTGCCGTTCTCGGCGACCAGGCTGTAGGACCAGTTACTCGTCTTCGTGAGACCTGGATCGAGCGCCCGGTAGGCCCTCGAGCGGGTGGCTCCGAGCCTGGTCGTGAGCAGATCGACGAGGCGCTTTGCTGCATCGTCGAACTGCCGCTGTAGGACCGGACCGGCGGATGGCCCGGCCCCGTGCAGTCGAGCGTCGCCTAGGCCGGCAATGAAGACGAGCACGCCACGGCCGTCGCTGTTGCCGTCCCGCAACCCGCTCGAGATCGTGTCCGTCATCCTGTTCAGCTCGTCGAGCGCGGTGCAGCTGGGGCAGTCGGATGGGCCGTGGCCACCGGTGTTGAAGAAGTACGACCTTCCGACAAGATCCTGGCGGTCGACGATCACGACCTGGAAGCCGCCGTCCGAGTTCGGCGGAATCGGCTCGTAGAAGTTGATATCCCCGATTTGTATGACGTTCAAGGTCGCGTTGGACCCGGGCGCCTGGGTGTCGAACCGCGGGTGCTCGGAGGAGGCGTACGTCGAATACTCGTCGTCGAGGTCCAGCCTGAGCTCGCCCTTGTTGTCGCGAAGCAGGAATCCCTCGATCTTCCCGTCGTCGCGAAGGTCGTTGAGGTCGGGGTTCCAATGGAGCGTCCCTGTCTTGGAGACGCCGCCAAGGCTCCCGATGATCGAGAAGCGTCCCCGGAGCATCGGCGTCTGGGGGTTCCGCCACGGAATAGTCGCGGGGGCGCCGATCGAGTGGAGCGACTCCAGGACACCCACCGGCGGTTGCGTCTGCCACGCGGGCGTACGCTCGATCTGGCCGTTCGGCGGCTGCGACACTGCGATCACGACATCGCGCTGCTTGGACGCCTTGAGCGCGTTGAGGTCGCTCGAGAGCTCGTCGGTGCACGGCTTCACCGCGGCGCGGTCCGTGACCTTTGGATTGGCGGTGGCCTGCGGACAGTCGTAGGACTTGTTCGAGACCTTCTCGAGCGTGTCAGCCTTCAGCACGAGCAGCTGAAGCCACTTCTGGGAACTGCCTGGATAGAACTGGTCGCCGACCTTCACTCCCGACTGGCCGCCCTCTTTCGCCATCGTGTCGACGGGGACGCTGGGATCGGGGAGCACCGTCAGGCCAACGGTGTCGGCGCCCCGCTGCCCGTCCGGCCACTTCCCGGAGAGCCGCAGCGTGTAGCGCCCAGGGACTTCGGGGGTGAACTTCGCATTCCGACCGGCGGCTCCCGTGGGCCCTTTCGGCGGGCTGTCCCGGGGAGCACTCTTGAGGCTCCAGCCAGTGGTGGACCCCGCGCCCGCTCCCCGGGCCGTGAGGCGCGAACCGGAGCGGGCGGCGTCACGCCGAGCAGCGGATGCCACACGTCCTTGGAGGTAGACCTGCGAGCCGACCGCCACGGTTCGATCGACGCCGGCGCCCACGAGCGGGCGCCCGCGCCAGACCCGGAACCGCGACCACTCCGAGCGGTGGCGCCCCACGCGAACATGAAGCCGGTTGCGGCCGTAGCGCAACCCGTAGCTCAGCGAAACCTCGAGCTTGCGGACGCCGTGGCGCGACGGGGTGGAGAAATACTTCGCGATCGGGTGGCCGTTGAGCTGCGCCCGGAAAACGCGCGACTTTTTTCCCGTGTGGACCCGAAGGAAGGTCGGCTGCGCCGGAACGCCCTTGCCGGACCGCGGAGACAGGATCAGGCGGTGCGACTTGCCGCCCGCCGCCGAGCCGGATGCGATGAGCACGCCAGACGCGAGCGCGACGAGCGCGACGAGACCCAGCACGATTCGCTTCTCACTGTTCCCTGTGACCCCCATCCCAGCGTGATCGATCCTACACGTCGAGCCCCCGATTCAAAGAAGGCGCTCCGCATCGGCAACCACCCGCCACGCTCTACCCTTACTCGCCTCCCATGTGCGGCATCGTCGGATATGTCGGGGGCCGTCCCTGTCGCGATCTGCTGGTCGCCGGGCTCGAGAAGCTCGAGTACCGTGGCTATGACTCAGCGGGGATCTCGCTGCTCTCAGACGGCCACGTCGACACGGTTCGGGCCGTGGGCAACCTTTCGAATCTGCGCGCCGCGATCGGGCTCGACGCCGATCAGCCCGTTTCGGGCGAGGGCCCCGTTGCCGTCGCGACGCCGCCCGCGACCATCGGCCTGGGACATACGCGCTGGGCCACCCACGGTCGGGTGACGGAAGAGAACGCCCACCCGCACGGGGACTGCACCGGCCACGTCCACATCGTCCTCAACGGCATCGTCGAGAACCACACCGAGCTCAGGCGCGCGCTCTCGGAGGCCGGCCACGCGTTCAGCTCCGAGACCGACGCCGAGATCGTCGCCCACATGATCGAGAAGCACTACGACGGCGACCTCACCGAGGCCGTGCGCCGGGCCTTCGCCGAGCTTCGCGGCCACTACGCGTTCGTCGCCATGCACGCCGACCACCCGGACGTGCTGGTCGCCGCCCGGCAGGAGTGCCCGCTGATCGTCGGGATCGGCGAGGGCGAGACGTTCGTCGCTTCGGCCATCCCCGCGTTCTTGGCCGAGACGCGCGAGGTACTCGGCCTCAAGAACGGCGAGATCGTGACTGTTACCCCCGAGGGCGCCAGGATCGTCGAGGTCGAGGGGACGCCGGTCGAGCGCGAGATCGAGGAGGTGACCTGGGACGCGGAGGCCGCCGAGAAGGGCGGCTACTCCACCTTCATGCTCAAGGAGATCCACGAGCAACCCGACGCCGTGGCCGAGACGATCACCGACCGCATCCCGGGCCAGGATCGGGTGGACCTCTCCGAGCTCGACCTCTCCCAGGACTTCGTGAAGGGGCTGCGTCGCATCGTCATCGTCGCTTGCGGCACCAGTTACCACGCGGGCCTCGTGGGGCGCTATGCGATCGAGCAGTGGGCCCGCGTTCCGGTGGAGATGGACATCGCCTCCGAGTACCGCTACCGCGACCCCGTGGTGGGGCCGAACGACCTGGTCATCGGCATCACCCAGTCCGGAGAGACGGCGGACACGCTGGCCGCCATGCGGCTGGCGCGCGAGCGGGGCGCCAAGGTGATCGCGCTCACCAACGTCATGGGCAGCCAGGCGACCCGCGACGCCGACACGGTGCTCTACACCCGCGCCGGCCTCGAGATGGGCGTGGCCGCGACGAAGACCTTCACCGCCCAGACGGCTGCGATGTACCTGCTGGGCGTGTGGCTCGCGCAGTCGCGCGACGCCTGGGCGCCCGAGAGGATCGCGGAGGTGATCGCCGAGCTGAAGGGCACGCCGTCCAAGATCGACACGACGATCACCTCGGTCTCCGAGCGCGTGCGGGCGATCGCCCGATCCCACGCCGATGCGCGGTTCTTCCTCTACCTCGGGCGCAACATCGGGCTGCCGGTCTGTCTCGAGGGGGCGCTCAAGATGAAGGAGATCTCCTATATCCCCACCGACGCCTACGCGGCCGGCGAGATGAAGCATGGGCCGATCGCCCTCCTGGACGAGTCGACCCCGGTCGTCTGCGTGGCCACCAACAGCCCCATCCTGGACAAGGTGCTGTCGAACATCGCCGAGGTCAGGGCCCGCGGCGCCGACGTGATCGCGGTCGCCACCGAGGGAAACGACGAGGTGGCGGAGGTCGCCGACCAGGTCCTCTACGTTCCTGAGACCGACTGGGTCCTGCAGCCGATCCTCGCCGTCCTGCCGCTCCAGTTGCTCGCCTACCACGTGGCGAGGCTCAACGACCGGAACGTGGACCAGCCGCGCAACCTCGCGAAGACGGTGACGGTGGAGTGATCCGGCGGGCGGCGATCGGCCTCGTCGCGTGCGCGGCGCTGCTCGTCGCGGGTTGCGGCGGCGGAGGCGGCGGGGCGAACGACGACCTCGCCTCGCTGGCGCCCTCGGACGCGTCCCTGTACCTGGAATCGGTGATCCAACCGGAGGGGGGCCAGAAGGATGCGATCGAGTCGCTGGCGTCCCGCGTCGGCGGCATCCAGGACCCCGGCGGCGCGATCCTCAGCCGGCTGAACGCGGTGCTGGCGCAGTCGGGAGCGGACGTCAGCTACGAGCAGGACATCCAGCCCTGGCTCGGCAAGCGCGCGGCGATCTTCTTCCAGTCCTTCGAGGGCGGTCCGCCACCCTTCGCCGCCATCATTGAGACCACCGACTCCGGTGCGGCCCAGGACTTTCTCGACAAGGTCACCGCCGCCGACCAGGCGCTCAAGCCGGCGACCTACAACGGAGTGAAGTACTTCGCGGCCACCGGCGGGGGCGGCAGCATCGGCTTTGGCGTGGTCGGTGACTTTCTGGTCTTCGGCACTCTCGACCAGCTCAAGGCGGCGGTCGACGCCTCGAACGGGTCCTCGCTCGCCGATTCGAGCGACTTCCAGGACGCGACGGCCACGGTGCCGTCGGACAACCTCGGGCTCGGCTACGTGGACTCCGCCAAGGCGATCGGCGCCGTCTCGTCCACGATGAACCCGCTGGAGGCGGTGGCCCTGAAGCCCCTCCTTGAGCAGCTCGCCTCGGGACCGGCGGGGTTCTCGGTTTCGGGGCGGCCCGACGAGGCCAGTCTCGACGTCTCGCTGCCGTCCGGCGCCCTGCCGCCGCTCGCCGGAGGAGACATGGTCGGCAAGGCGCCCGCCGACGCCTGGTTCGCGATCGGCGCCCAGGACCTGGGAGCGACGCTCGGCGACGCGCTAAGCACGGTCACGAAAGCCATCCCAGGGGCAGGCGTCATCGAGAGCCGGATCCAGCGCGAGGCGGGTGTGGACCCGCGCGAGGCCCTGTCGTGGATGCAGGCCGGCTACGGATTCGTCGCGGGGACCAGCGAGGAGACGATCGATATCGGTGGAGTCGTGCAGAGCTCGGACACGAAGGCCTCGTCGAAGGACATCGAGGCGCTCGGCAAGAGGTTCCAGGCTGACGCCGACGCCAAGCTCGGCCCGCCAAGCCTCCCCGGGGCGGACGCGGGCTTCTCTGCATCGGCCCCGGAGTCCCCGCAGGCGATCGAGGTCGATCAGGTCGGCGACCAGGTCGTCGCGGCGCTCGGTCCCGGGCAACCGGCGGAGAACGCGCTGCGCCCGGAGCACAAGCTCGCGGACGATCCGTCGTTCGTTGCCGGGCAGGGCGCGCTCGGAGCCGACTTCGAGCCGCTGGCCTTCGTCTCCCTCTCGCCGTTCTTCGTCGTTGCCGAGAAGGGGGGCCAGGCCACCGACCCGCAGTACCTGGCCGCCAAGCCGTACCTGCAGAAGCTCGACTATCTGATGGTCGGCAGCCGAACCGACGCCGGCCGAACGACCCTGCGCTTCGCGGTCGGGGTCAGGTAGCCGATGGCGGACCCCGGCCTCGGTCTCGATCTCGTCGACATCGATCGCCTGGAGCGAGCGCTCGAGCGCCGGCCGCGGCTCGCGGAGCGGCTTTTCACCGCGCTCGAGCTGGATTACGCCGCCGGCCGTCGCCGGCCCGCGCGGCATCTCGCCGTGCGCTTCGCCGCCAAGGAGGCGGCGATCAAGGCGCTGGGCAGCCCGGTCGCGCCGAGGCAGGTTGAGGTCACGGGTGGGGGGAACGCCCCGCCACGGCTTGCCCTTCACGGGCGGGCAGCGCAGCTCGCGGCCGAGCGCGGGGTCCAACTTCAGGTCGCCCTGACTCACACGGACGAGACCGCGGCAGCGGTCGTGCTCGCGGTCCCGACGCGCCGCTGACTTCCCAAACGGTCATCTAGTCTGGGCCGGCATGGACAGCTGGCTCGATCCCATCTACGACGCCCAGGGCATGCGGGCGGTGGACTCATGGGCGATCTCAGAGCAGGGCGTCCCGTCGCTGGAGCTGATGGAGACGGCCGGGGATGCCGTGGCCGAGGCGGCGCGCGACGCGTCCTCCGATGGCCCCGTCCGCGTGGTCTGCGGGAAGGGCAACAACGCCGGCGACGGGATTGTCGCGGCGCGGCATCTGGCTGGCACCGGTCACAACGTAGAGGTGCTGATGCTCTGGCCCGCCGGCGAGCTCTCGCCGGACGCGAGCGCGAACCTGGCGCGCTTCGACGGCGAGGTCCGAGAGATCGCCGCCGGGGATCTGCCGGGGGCCCTGGCGGGTTCGGGGGCCGTGATCGACGCGATCTTCGGCACCGGCTTCGAGGGCTCGCCGCGCGCGCCCGCCGATGCCGCGATCGAGGCGATCAACGCCTCGGGCGCGCCCGTCGTCGCCGCGGACATCGCATCGGGGGTCAGCGCCTCGACCGGCGAGGCCGAGGGCGCCTCGGTCAGCGCCGACATCACGGTGAGCTTCCACGCGGCGAAGCTGGGCCACTGGATCGCCCCGGGCAAGGAACGGACCGGCGAGCTGCGGGTTGCCGCAATCGGGATTCCGGCCGGCGCACCCTCGCAGCCCGCAGGCGGCGTGATTCGCGACGAGGTGCTCGCGATTGCGCCCAGGCGCGGGACGAACTCGACCAAGTTCGACTCCGGCGAGGTGCTCGTGATCGGCGGGGCGCGCGGCCTGACGGGAGCCGTGTGCATGGCGTCCTCCGCCGCGATCCGGGCCGGCGCCGGGTACGCGACGGTGGCGGTGCCCGCCGACCTCGAGCACATCTTCGAGATCAAGCTCACCGAGGTGATGTCGCGCGGCTTCGAGGAAGCGCCCGGCCGTCTGGCGAGCAGCTCGGCCAACGACATCCTCGCCGCGGGCGAGCGAGCCGCGGCGGTCGTGCTCGGCCCGGGGCTCGGGCGTGACGAGGACTCGCTGGAGCTCGCCCGCCAGGTGGTGCGCGGGGTTGCTGCGCCGCTTCTCATCGACGCGGACGGCCTCAACGCCCACGCCGGGCGCCTCGACCTGATCGCAGAGCGTGACTCGCCGACGGTGCTCACCCCGCACGCCGGCGAGCTCGGCCGCCTGCTCGAGCGGGAGTCGAGCGAGATCGGTCGGCACCGGCTCGCCTCGGTGCGCGAGGCGGCCGAGCGAAGCGGGGCGATCGTCGTGCTGAAGGGGGACGACACCCTGGTGGCGCATGGCGATCGTCTGGCGATCAGCGCGGGCGGAAGCCCCGGCCTGGCCACCGCCGGGACCGGCGACGTGCTGTCGGGGACGATCGGGGCGCTGCTCGCTCGGCGGATGGAGCCCTTCACGGCGGTCTGCGCCGGGGTTCATGCCCACCAGCGGGCCGGCCGGATCGCCGCCGAGCGGGTCGGCGCCGCGGAGTCCGTGGTTGCGACGGACGTGATCGCGGCGCTGCCCTCGGCTCTCCTGACATGAGGTCGGCCGAGCTTCGCACCGCCGCGGTCGTGGACCTCGGGGCCGTGCGGCGCAACTGCGTCAGGCTCGCCGACGGCCTTTCGGGCGCGTCTCGCCTGTGCGCGGTCGTCAAGGCGGACGGCTACGGCCACGGCGCGGTGGAGTGCGCCGGCGCCGCCCTCGCGGGCGGAGCGAGCTGGATCGCGGTGGCCGCTGCGGCCGAGGCGGCCCAGATCCGCGCCGCGTTTCCAGAGATCCATGTGCTGACGATGGGCGCCCTCACCGAGACGGAGCTGGACATCGCGCTCGCGGCCCCGTCGGACATCGCCGTGTGGAGGCCCGACCACGCGGAGCTCGCGGCCGCGCGTGGCGCCGAGCGGGGCGTTCGCCCTCGCGTCCACGTCAAGTACGACAGTGGGATGGGCCGGCTTGGCCAGCGCGACCCGGACACCGTCCTGCGTCTGGTCGAGACCGTCGCCGCGGACGAGCGGTTGGTGCTGGCGGGCTTCTGGACTCACTTCGCGACCGCCGACGAGCCCGACTCCAGGTTCTTCGACGAGCAGCTGGAGCGCTTCGCCGCCCTCGCCGAGCGAGTGCGGGCGGACCAGCCCGGCGTCCTCGTCCATGCGGCGAACAGCGCAGCGACCCTCCGCGATCCGGCCTCGCACTTCGACATGGTCCGCTGCGGGATCGCCATCTACGGGCTCGACCCTTTTCAGGGGAATCCGTTCGAGCGCGAGCTCGAGCCGGCGCTGGCGCTCCACTCGTACGTCGCGGACGTGAAGCGCTTCGCCGCCGGCGACAGCGCGGGGTACGGGCAACGTTGGCGGGCGCCGGTCGAAACCCACGTCGGCGTGCTCCCGATCGGCTACGGCGACGGTGTCCGGCGGGGGCTGACCAACAACGGCGACGTCCTCGTCGAAGGCAAGCGCGTGCCGCTCGTCGGCACGATCTCGATGGACAATGTGACGGTCGAGCTGGGCCTGGCGACCCACGTCAGTCCAGGGGCGACGGCGACCCTCATCGGCGCCCAGGGCGACGAGCGGATCCTGTGCGAGGAGGTCGCGAGGCGGCTCGACACCATCAACTACGAGGTCACATGCGGGATCTCGAAGCGGGTGCCGCGGATCCACGTGGACTGAGCGCTGGGGACCGCCGGTCAACGGCCCGACCATCGAGGACCGTCGGTGTACCGTGCGCCCGTGAGCGCGCCCCTCGCCGATTCTCTGGCCGCGGCCCCTGCGGTTCGGGCGGCGGCTGAGGCCCTCCGGGACCGCAGCGATGCCTGGGTCGTGGGCGGAGCCGTTCGCGACGCCGCCCTGGGCCGCGACGTCGTCGACGTCGACGTCGCCGTCGCCCAGGACGTCGCCGCGGCGGCTCGGGCGATCGCGAATGCGGCGGGCGGCCCGGCGTTCAGCCTCTCGGAGGAGTTCGGCACCTGGCGCGCTCTGGGCCCGGAGTGGCACGTCGACGTCACCGAGCTGCGCGGCGGCTCCATCGAGGCCGACCTCGCCCTGCGCGACTTCACGATCAACTCCGTCGCCGTGCCGCTCGCGGACCCGGCGGCGGGTCCCGTGGATCCAAGCGGCGGGCTCGGCGACCTGGACAGGCGGCTGCTGCGGGCCACATCTGAACACAGCTTCACCGACGACCCGCTCAGGGTGCTTCGCGCCGCGCGGCTTGCCTCCACTCTCCGGCTCGAGCTGGACCCGGGACGGTGGACCTTGCCCGGGCCGCCTCGGATCGGGCCGGAGAGCCGGCGGGTGAGCGCCAGCTCGCCGAGCTCCGCCTGCTGATCACCGGCGAGGATCCGATTCGCGGGCTGGAGCTGCTCGACGAGCTGCGCGCGACCGCCGGGCGTGCTGCCGGAGCTGGAGGCCCTGCGCGGGGTGGAGCAGAACCCGAACCACCACCTCGACGTCCACAGTCACACCATCGAGGTGCTGACGCAGCTGCTGGAGGTCGAGTCCGACCTCGAGCGCTACGCCGGCGACCGCGCGCCGGAGGTGGCGGACCTGCTCGCCTCAGAGCTCGCCGACCGCCTGACACGGGGAGGCGCGCTTCGCTTCGGCGCCGTCGTCCACGACATGGGCAAGCCGGCCACGCGCGGGCGCCACGGCGACTACATCACGTTCATCGGCCACGACCGCGAGGGCGCGGTGATCGTCGGCGACCTGTGCGAGAGGCTCAAGGCAAGCCGCCGCCTGACTCGCCACCTTCAGGGGCTGACTCTCAACCACCTGCGGCTCGGCTTCCTCATCCGCGAGCGCCCGCTCCCGCGGCGGCGGGTCTACGAGTACCTGCGCGACACCGATCCGGTGAGCGCCGACGTGACGCTGCTGACCGTCGCCGACCGCCTGGCCGCTCGCGGTGAGGGGCCGATCGCCGGGCCCGAGATGGTCCAGGCGCACCTCGAGCTGGCCCGCGAGATGCTGGGCGCGGCGCTCGACTGGAACCGCGATGGCCCGCCGAGGTCGCCGATCCCGGGCGACGAGCTCGCCGCCGAGCTCGGCATCGAGCCCGGGCCCGAGCTCGGCCGGATCATCGGCGAGGTCGAGGCCGCCGTCTACGCCGGCGAGGTGACGGGCCGCGACGACGCGATCAGCTTCGCCCGGCGGCTGGAGGCGGCTCCCGGATAAGCTGCGCCGCTGTGAGTGCGGAGCCACAAGAAGGGCCACAGATATTGGGGCGAAGCGCGATCTAGTCGTGGTGGAGGGAAGCGACTGCCTCTTCTGCGGGATCGTCGCCGGCGACGTACCGGCGCAGGTGGTCGACTCCGACGAGCACACGGTCGCCTTCATGGATATCAACCCGGCGACCTCGGGCCATGCGCTGGTCGTTCCCCGGACGCACTCGGCCGACCTGTTCGAGATCTCGGACGAGGACCTGGAGCAGACGATGGTCGCCGCCCGCCGCCTTGCCCGCCTGATGAAGGCGGCGCTCCGCCCGGACGGCTTCAACGTCCTGAACTCGTGCGGTGCCGCCGCGTGGCAGACCGTGTTCCACTTCCACCTCCACGTCGTCCCGCGCTACGAGGACGACCCGCTGGAGCTTCCGTGGGTGCCCCAGGCGGGCGACCCGGACGAGATCGCCGCCATCGCCGAGAAGGTTCGAGGAACCGATGGCTGACGCGCCCGTCCGCCTCGAGCGCGACGGCGGGGTGGCCTCGCTGGTCCTCGACGACCCGCCGCTGAACCTGTTCGGTCCCCACACCTACGAGGCGCTCATGGCCTGCCTCGACGAGGTCGAGGGTTCCGACGCCCGCGCGATGGTGTGGAGGGCCGAGGGTGAGGTCTTCACCGGCGGGGCGGACGTCAACGTGTTCCAACTACGGGTGGTGGAGATCCTCGAGAGCGGCAGCGCGAACGCCGAGGCGGCCGGCTTCGGCCAACTGCTGGGCGCGGTCAAACGGATCGAGGAGCTTCCGATTCCCACCCTCGCTCTGGTGCACGGTCTCTGCCTGACCGCCGGCCTCGAGGTCTCGCTGGGCTGCGACATGATCTGGGCGACCGAGTCGGCGCGCTTCGGGCTCGTCGAGGCGGTCGTGGGGCTCACTCCGGGCGCCGGCGGGACGCAGCGCATGGCGGAACGGGCCGGACCGGCGCGGGCGCGGGAGTTCGTGATGACGCGCGGCATCTACGACGCGGCCACGCTCGAGCGCTGGAACGTGGTCAACCGCGTGGTCGGCGATGAGCAGCTGCTGGAGAAGGGGATGAAGTTCGCCCAGCGGCTCGCGGACGGCCCGACCAAGGCCCACGGGGCAACCAAGAAGATCGTGCGCGCGTACCTGCGGGGCGGGGTGGAGGAGGCGGATCGCGTCACCCCGGAGGTCGCCGGCGCCCTGTTCGAGACCGAGGACCTCCAGAGCGCGGTGCGCTCGTTTCTCAGCGAGGGACCCGGAAAGGCGACTTTCAAAGGCGAATAAGACGCACCTGAAAAACGGCACCAGCCAGTTTCGGGGCTAGAGCCCCTCACCAACGCACCCGCTACCCTCTTGCCGCCGATGGGCAAAGAGGAAAAGATCGAGATGGAGGGCGAGGTCACCGAGGCCCTGCCCAACACGATGTTCAAGGTCAAGCTCGACAACGACCATGAGGTCCTCGGCCACATCTCGGGCAAGATGCGCCGCCACTACATCCGCATCCTCCCCGGGGACCGGGTGAAGATCGAGCTCTCGCCGTACGACCTCGACCGCGGCCGGATCACCTACCGCTACAAGTAGCGCGTTCCGATGTCGCCACGACCGGAGAGCGCCCGCGGCGGAAGGCGTGTCGCCCCGTCGAAACCGGGTAGATAAGCCGAGGAGATGCTGACCCGACCGACAGGCAGGCGGGCCATGATCGGCGCTGCCGTGCTGGCGGCGTCCACTGCGCTGGGGGCCTCGCTCGCCTCGGGCTCGGTGGAGGTACCCGGATCGCACGGCGACGTGCTTCACCTCGTCAGGCCGGGCTTGGGCTCCAACGCCAGCAAGAGCAGCAACTGGTTCGGATACAACCAGGGCAGCCAGGAGCGGGGCGTGAAGTTCCACTCGATCGCCGGCGACTGGACCGTGCCGAGGGCACGGCAGCATACGAAGCGGCAGGCCGAGTCGTCCTCGACCTGGATCGGGATCGGCGGCGGCTGCACCAACGCCAAGTGCACCAGAGGGGACGAGACCCTGATCCAGACCGGCACCGAGCAGGACGTCTCGGCATCCGGCAAGCCGTCCTACTCCGCCTGGTGGGAGATCATCCCGGCCCCGTCGATGCCGATCGCGCGGATGAAGGTCCGCCCCGGCGACCGCATGCGCGCGAACATCACGGAGGCGCACAGGGGGACGGAGATCTGGCACATCACCCTCCAGAACCTGACCCGCCACCGGACATTCTCCAAGACGGTCCCCTATACGTCCACGTACGCGACCGCGGAATGGATCGAGGAGACGCCGATCGTGATCGGGACCAACGCGGGGCTCGCCGACCTGCCCCGGCTCTCGCGCACGACGTTCGACCGCGCGAGGGTGAACGGCGCCTCTGCCCGGCTGAAGGCCGGCGAGCGGATCTTGCTGACGTCGCCCAACGGCAAGGTGATCGGCACCCCGTCGGCACCGGACCCGCAGCACAACGGCTTTGCCCTGTGCGCGTGGGCGACGAGCTGCCGGGCGCCGGGCTAGATGTAAGACCCGGTTTCGACACACAAACGGTGCGCGACCCGTGAGGTTTGGGCACGAGGACCGTCCGCACGTTGCTTGAGCGGGGTGCCCGGTACGAGCCGCACGCGCCACCGAGCGGAGCGATGGATGGATAGCCGCACATCTGGGCGGTTTTTGCATCCATCCTCGGTAGAGCTGCCCTGGGGTGCCGCCGTTCCCTAGACGTGGCTGGAGGCAGCGGCCGGGTCCGGGTCGGCCAGCTCCATCACGAGGCTCGTCCACGCGAAATCGGTCGCGCCCAGCCCGGCGCCCGTTCGCGGGTCGTAGTACTCCCGCAGGCCCTCGCGGGACACGGTGTCCGCCAGCGCGCCGGCCATGCGCTCGGCAGGGTCCACGTAGCCGAGCCGTCGAAGGCCGAGCCAGATCAGCCAGGCGGAGTTCATCCATGTAGGGCCGCGCCAGTAGCGGCGGAAGAGCCCTCGCGCGGGGTCCGGAACAAACGTCGCCTCGGCGGCGGAGACGGACGGCGGCGCTACCGGCAGCCAGAAGCGCTCGGGATCGAGCAGGTGTTGCTCCACGAGTCTTCTCCCGATCGCCTCCGGAAGGTCGGGTAGCGCGACCGGAGCCAGGGCCGCCCACGTCTCGACCGCCGGGCGCTGGCCGCCGGGCTGGGCCTCGTCGAGAAAGAGCCCCTTCTCGTCGTCCCAAAGGCGGTCGACCAGCGCCGGCGTGATCGAGGGCTCGTCCGCCGCCAGGCGGGCGAGGCCCCACAAGACATTCGTCACGACCTCGCAGAGCACCGGCCCGCCCTCGTCGCGGATCGCGCGGGCATCCCAGCCGAGACGGCGGTTGCGACGGATCAGCCCCGGGAACCCGAGCCTCGCGTGCGCTCGCCGGCCCCAGACGGGGTCGAACTTCGGCGAGTCGTCGAGCCCGGACTCGTCCGGCTGCACGATCCACAGGAGGCCGTCCTCGTCGAGGTCGCGGTGCTCCACCAGCCACTCGTGATGGCGCCGGATCGCGGGCTCCTCGCCGGGGTCGCCGACGGCGATGCGCCACGCCCAGGCGAGCAAAGGGGGCTGGATCGTGCTCGTCATCGCCGCCGAGCGGGAGGCGACGTTGTAGTAGACGCTGCGGGTCAGCGAGACCGGGTGCTCCCAGAAGATCGTGTGGCCGATGAACCCTTCGCCGCCACCCGCGCCCAGCAGGCTCTCGAGCTCGGCACGCGAGCGCTCCGGGTCGAACCGGCGCCGGGCGATCGCCGCGAAGCACGAATCCCAGTACCACTGCCATGGATAGCGCGACGGGCTCGGGCGGGTGTACGAATACCGCTGGCCTTCACGCTCGCCCTGCGTCCAGCTTCGTCGGAGGACTGAGCGAACGAGTTCGGTGAGCTCGGGAGAGCTCAAATGGCCGTGCGCCGCATCCCGCGCAACGCGAGCGCGCTCATCAGCGCGAGCAACCCGGCCAGCGCCAGCAGCCCGGGCCAGGTATCGCCCCACGTCACGCTGCCCACGAACCCCTGCCGAGCGGCTTCCACGATTTGGGTCACCGGGTTGTAGCGGGCAACGGTCTGCAGCCACCCGCTCAGCAGAGCGAGCGGCGCGTAGGAGGTCGTGGTCAAGATCAAGAGCAGCATCCCCGCCTGCATCAGCGGCGCCCCGGACTGGGACTTGAACCGCAGCGCGATCGTCGCGCCCCAGCAGGCGGCGATCGTGCCCATGCCCATGACGAGGAACAGCGCGATCGCAAGTCCGCCGAACCCGGGCCAGTGGACGCTCAGGGCGAACCCCACGGTCAGCAACACGGCTGCCGGGATCAGCGAGCGCAGGCTTGCCGACAGCACCAGTCCGGCGAGCAGGACGGGACGCGGCGCGGGGGAGAGGAGGAGGCGGTCGAACCACCCCTGCTCGATGTCCCGTGCGAGGTTCACGCCGGTGGCGGCGCCGGTGAACCCCGCTCCCTGCAGGAGGCTGATCGGAATCAGGAAGCTCTGGTAGCTGCTCGACGTAAAGCCCGGAAGCAGGGTCAGATTGCCAAACACGGCGAACAGTCCGAGGAAGAAGATGGTGGGCGCCAGCACACCGGGGATCGCCGCCCCGGGCACGCGCAGCAGCTCGTTCGCCGCGCGTCGCGTGAGCGCAGCAACTGCCCGCGTGTTGGCGCGCCAATCCACGGTTCAGCCGCCGGTCCGCAGCCGTCTGCGCAAGGCCAGGGCGCTCAGGCCGATGCTGATCGCCCCGACCAGAGCGATCGATCCGAGCGCCTTGGCGAACGCCTCGAGGGACAGGGACGAGATCACCGGGTCGCGGATTCCCTCGACGATGAAGCTGAGCGGGTTGTAGCGGGCCACCGTAGCCGCCGGCTCGAGCATGAGGTTCGCGGGGAAGAAGGCGGAGGAGAGGAACAGGATCACGAACACGAGGGGAAACAGGCCCTGGACAACCGACGCCCGGCCGGTCCGGAGCGCCACCGCGGCCCCGAGCCCTCCGAACGCGATCGCGGACAGAACCACGAACGCGATCATCAGCAGTACGCCCGGAACGCCCTCGTCGATGCGAGCGCCGAAGACGAGCCCGATCGCGATGAACCAGATGGCGGCGAGAGCGCCGAGGGCGGCGGTACCGGCAAGGCGCCCGAGCACGATCGCGAAGCGTGAGATCGGCGCCGCGAGCAGACGATCGGTGAAGCCCATCTCGATGTCGACCGCCAGCGCGATGCCGCCGCTGTTCCCGGCGAGCAGGGTCGACTGGATCATCGCCCCGGCCAGGATGAAGTCGAGGAACCCGTTGACGGGCGGGAAGCCGGGCAACGCGATCCCTCGGCCCGCCCCACCCACCTGAATCGCGAGCAAGAGGGTGGGAAAGACGATGATCGGAGCCATCAGCTGCGGACGGCGAAACGTCTGTTTGACCGACCTTGCGCCAAGTGCGGCGATCACTCGGAGGTTGGCCGACATCACTCGAGCTCGCTGGGCTCCGATGGCTCCTCGGGATCCAGGTGATGCCCGGTCCTCGCCAGGAAGACGTCGTCGAGCGTCGGCTCGACGAGGTCCAGGGCCTCGACCGCGAGCCCGGCCTCGTCCAGCGCCCGGACGACCGGCGCTATCTCCGCGGCGCCGCGCTCGAGGGTGACGAGCACCGTCCCATCCTGGCTGGGGAGCGGCTCACCGTAGCGGCGCACGATCTCCTCCGCCCGTGCCACGTCGCCGGTCAGGAGCTTGACCTCGAGGTGGGGGTGGCCGATCTGCGCCTTCAGCTGCGCCGGTGTGTCCTCGGCGACGATCCTGCCGAAGTCGATGATCCCCACCCGGTCAGCGACGTGATCGGCCTCTTCCAGGTACTGGGTGGTGAGGAACACGGTCGTTCCCTCGGCGTTCAGTTGCTCGACCTCCTCCCAGATCGTCCGACGACTGACTGGGTCGAGGCCCGTCGTCGGCTCGTCCAGGAACAGCACCTTGGGACCGTGGACGAGCGCCGAGGCAAGATCAAGTCGGCGGCGCATGCCGCCCGAGTAGGTGCCGACCTGGCGGTCCGCGGCACCCGCGAGATCGACACGCTCGAGGAGCGCATCGGCCTTTCGTCGCCCCTCGCCGCGCCCAAGCCCGTGGAGCGTGGCCTGCAGGCGAACCAGCTCACGGCCGGTCATCAGAGGGTCGAGGGCGGCCTCCTGCAGCGCCACCCCGATGGCCCCGCGAACCCTGGCGGCCTCGGTGACGACGTCGAACCCGGCGACCCGCGCGCTGCCGCCGGTTGGTCGAAGGAGGGTGGTGAGCATCCTCACGGTGGTGGTCTTCCCGGCGCCGTTTGGCCCAAGGAACCCATAGATCTCGCCCTCGGCGACCTCGAGGTCGACAGAGTCCACGGCGCGTACGCCACCGCCGAACGTTCGCTCCAACCCGCTGGCCTCGATCGCCGCCATGTGGCGTGAGAATAGACATGGGCCGGCGCTGCCAGAAGAGGCTCGACGACGCCCCGTTGCGTGCATAGCTCGAACGACCGGCGGATAGACTCGCGCGGTGAACGAGCCGAGCGATTCCCCCCTTGTCACGCATTGGCTCGCACCACTGCTGGCCGACCTGCCCGGGCTCTCGTTCTTCGATGCCCACACGCACATCGGCGACAACGACCCGGATGGGGCGCGCTGCACGGCCGAACAGCTTCTCGAGCTACTAGCCCCGCTCGACGCGAGGGCCGTGGTCTTCGCCATGCAGGAGCCCGATGGCTATTCCAAGGCGAACGACACCGTCCTATCGCGGGCGGCGGAATCGGAGGGCCGGTTGGTTCCCTTCTGCCGGCTCGACCCGCACGACGATCCGGTTGCCGAAGCGTCTCGCTGCGTCGAGCGCGGGGCGCGCGGCATCAAGCTTCACCCTCGCGCCGAGGCGTTCGCCGTGGATGACGAAGCGGTGCGCGACGTCTTCGCGTTCGCGCATGATCGCAGGCTGCCCGTCCTGATCCACGCCGGCCGAGGCATCCCCGCGCTCGGCAGGCACTCCCTCGAGCTCGCCGGAGAGTTTCCCGACTCGCGGGTCATCCTCGCGCACGCGGCGGTCTCTGACGTGAGCTGGATCTGGACCCACCTGCCCGGCCGCCCGAACCTCTTCATCGATACCTCGTGGTGGAACCCGGTCGATCTCATGACCCTGTTCGCATACGCGCCCCCGGGACAGATCCTCTTTGCGAGCGACGCCCCCTACGGGGTGCCGGCCATGAACGCGATCCTCACGCTCCGCTGCGCGATCCAGGCGGGGCTCTCACCGGACCAGCTCAGGGCGGTGGCAGGCGGGCAACTGGAGCGCCTCCTCGCCGGCGAGCCCCCGCTCGAAGCGGGTCCGGCGCCGGGGGTGCCGCAGATCTCGCCTGGGCTCATCCTCGATCGCATCTTCACCTATCTCATCGTCGCCCTCGGTCGGCTGATCGCTGGTGCGCCGGCCGACGAAATGGTGGCTCTCGCCCGGCTGGGGTGCACTGTCGACGACGACGCGCCGGAGGCTCCCATCTGCCGGGCGATGGCGCGGTTGATCGAGTTGAACGAGCGGATGTCGGCAGCCGGCCAGCCCGACCTGACGACGCCGTCGCCGGAGCGCCTCGCCGCCCTCGGGCCACTGCTTCTCGCGGCCACTCTGGCCGCGACACCCCGAGTTCCGGTTCCCAGCCAGCTCACCACCGCGTAGCGAAGGCCACCCGCGCGGCGGCGAGGGCCGCCCTATGCGGAGGCCAGCGCCGGCGCCGCGTCGACCCACCGCCGGTCGTTCGCGCGCTCGAGCGCCTCCGCCGCGTCCAGCAGCAGCTCATCCCGCCCCCAGGCGGCGATCAGCTGGAGCGCCACCGGCAGACCCTCGGGGCTTCGCCCGACCGGCACGCTGACGGCGGGGACGCCCGCAAGGTTCGCGAGCCCGCCCTGTCGTGGGTTCACGTAATCGGCGGGGTACCTGCCGGAGGGCAGCTCGACGGACGTGTCGTCGAGGCGCGGGGCGGGTGCTGCGACCGTCGGCCACGCGAGCACGTCGACGCGCTCGAAGAGCTTCGCGAGCGAGCGCCGCACCAGCGTTCGGGCCTCGCCCGCCTTGGCGATCGCCACGGCCGGGATCAGGAGCCGGTAGCGGAGCAGCGCCCGCGCCACCAGGCTCACGTCCTCGCCGAGCGCCTCGATGCGCTCGGGGGTCATCTGCCCCAGGTCCTCCGTCTGCCCCACGAGGATCGACGCGATCAGGATGTGCTCGCGGCCCTCGATGTCGACGTCGGAAACCGACGCCCCGGTGGCCTCGCGCAGGGCGGTGAGCGCCTCGCGACACCCCTCGACGACCGCCGGCTGGCAGTCGTCCCAGAGCTCCCCGGGGACGAGGCCGATCCGCATGCCCTCTACCTGGCCCTCGCCGAGGACCTCGCCGAACAGGACGCCGCCGAGCAGCCGGCAGTCGGCCGCGTCACGGCACAGCGGCCCGGAGACGATCGTCGTCGTCTGCGGGACGTGGTGGCCGAGCATCGTCGAGCGACCGAAGGTGGGCTTCAGCCCGGTCAGCCCGCAATAGGCGGCCGGGTAGCGGATCGACCCGACGCCGTCCGCGCCCACCGCACCGGAGACCAGCCGGGCGGCGACCGCCGCCGCGGGCCCGCTGGACGAGCCGCCTGGCGAGCGCTCGATATCCCACGGGTTACGCGCCGCGCCGTAGGCGGAGATGTGGCCCGTGCTCCCGGAGCCGTACTCGTGCATGTTCGCGACGCCAACGATCACGGCGCCCGCGTCGCGAAGCGCTCGGTACGGGCCCGACTCGCCGGGCTGGGGAGAAGGGCCGATGTGCTGGGCCGCGCCGAGCCGCTCGGCCCGCCAGGGCAGCGGCCACTCGTCCTTGATCGCCACCGGCACCCCATAGAGCGGCCCGCGCGGCGCCTCGGCGAGCATCGAGCGCGACTCCTCTTCGAACGTTTCGACGATCGCGTTCAGCGCTGGATTTCGCTCGTCGATTCTCCTCAGTGCAGCATCGAGCACCTCCGAGGGTCCGGCGTCACCGCCGGCGATCGCCGCCACCTGCTCGCGGAGCGGGCGATCGAGGAGCTCCACGTGCTACCGCTCCGAGTCCGTTCGCGGCGGCTTCGACATGTCCGCGCCGGGCTCGTGGGGGATGCCGTCGAACCCCTCGGCCATGAGCGCGTCGAGAGCCGGGCCGTAGATCGCGTGAACGGCCTGGATGACGGCGATCTCGTCCTCCGCGGCGTCGAGGCCCAGGACCGCGAGCCCGGACTGGATGTAGTACCGCGAGCTGTCCGGGGTCATCGGAGGGGACCCTATTTGATCGCGAAAAGCCCGAATTGGGCCGGTGCGACCCCCCCACGTCGGCGGCGGACCCTAAGCTATGCGGCTCCGATGAGTGGCACGACGACAGGAAGCCGAGGCGGACGCCGCCGTGCGGTGTCGCTGCTGGCGTTCGCGGCGCTCTGCGTCGGGCTCACGGCGGCTATCGGGATCTCGGTGGCCGGCGCCAAGAAGGCGAACGTCCTCGGCAAGACCAAGAGCACCCCGCCTCCGTCGTGTCCCAACCTGAAGAACCAGGGCCTCTGCCAGGTCGTGGGACGGGCCACCGGATACATGACCGTAGCCGGAGGGAAGAAGCATCCGTTCAACATCTTCAAGGACGGCAAGATCGTGGCCTGGGCGATTGACCTCTCCAAGCCCGCGGACACGAAGAAGGCTCCCCAGCGAAGCTACTTCGCCAGCCTCTTCGAGAACAAGGAGTGGGGCGAGCACCCCACGGCGCGGCTGTCCGTGCTCAAGCACAAGGACAAGCACAAGTTCAAGCTCGTGAAGCAGAGCCCCACCATCGATCTCCAGCACAACCTCGGCAGCAAGCAGGTCATCACGCTGCAGAAGCCGCTCCACGTCCACCCCGGGCAGGTTGTGGCCCTCACCTATCCCACGTGGGCTTCGAACTTCGCCTCCAACGTGAGCACCAGTAAGAACCAGTGGCGGGCGAGCCGCAAGAAGGGCAACTGCGAGCCAAAGGGGGGTAACAACCCGACCGACGCCCAGAAGCGCCGGTTCGCCCGGAACAGCCACCCTCACCAGAAGGTCGGGACCACCCGCAGCTACGACTGCAACTACACGGGCGGGCGCCTTCTCTACTGGGCCTACTTCGTTCCCAGCACGAAGAAGTAGTACCCGGCGAGCGCTAGTCGCAGGAGTTGCCGGGGCAGAAGCCGCCGGGCGGCTTGCCGCCGTTGTCGACCCCCGAGCCGCTCCCGGTGCCGCCGTTGCCGCCGCCGCTCCCGCCCGAGCCGCCGCCGGGCGAGGTGCCGCCGCTGCTGCCGCCTGACCCGCCCGTCCGGGTGGTCGTCGTGGTGCTGCTGGTCGTGGTGGTTGGCTGCGTCGTGGATGTCGAGGTCGTGGACGACTGGGTCCGGGTGGTGGTGGGCGGTGGCGTCGCCGTGTGAGTCGTCGTGGGCGTGGTGTCCGCCCTGGGGACCGGGGTGCTAGTCGTCGCATCCGAGCCGCCGCCGCAGCCGGCGAGCGCGGTGGCGCCCAGCGAGGCGGCGGCGAGCACGACGGCGAGTCGCCGCCCGCGGGGGGCCTTCGCCCTCCGCTCGATGCGCGGCGCGGTGCCGCTCACGAGGTCCCGTCGAGGGCCGGCTGGCGAAGGCCGCAGTAGGGGCAGTCGCTGATGTCCAGGCCGATGAGCTGGTCGCACCGGCGGCAGATCCGGAGGTTCTCGGGCGTTCGCAGGAGCGCCGAGTCCGACGGCGCCAGCGGCAGGGTCCGCGTGACGGGCTGGAGGTCCTCGCCGGTCTCGCGGTCCACGTAGACGGCGTCACCCTCGATGGGAGTGAGGGCTTCGCGACCCGATGCCGGGGCGCGGAGCCGGTAGATCTGCCGCGGGTTCAGGACCATGCGCGCGACACGATAGCCAAGATCCGGGCGGACTCGGCGGCGTTAGCCTGCGGCGCGTGAAGGTCCTCATCTTTCACGGCTATCTGCTCCGCGGAACGGGCAGCAACATCTACAACGCCAGCCTCACGGCCGCCCTCGCGCAGCTGGGGCACGAAATCCACCTGCTGTGCCAGGACCGCGGCGCGAGCGATCTGCCGTGGGTCGATCGCGTCGGCAGTTGGGAGGACGGCCACCTCCGGGTCGTATCCACCGGCGGGGGAGAGGGCCCCGGCACGGTCACCGTCTATATCCCCGACATCGGTGGGCTCCTTCCCGTGTACGTCGAGGACGCCTACGAGGGCTTTCGCGTCAAGGCGTTCGATGATCTGACGCAGGCCGAGCTCGATGCCTATCTGGACGCGAACGTGGCCGCGGTCCGCGAGGTGGCCGAGCGCGCCGGGGGCGTGGACGCGGCGCTCGCCAACCACCTGATCATGGGCCCCGCGATCCTCGCCAGAGCGGGCCTCCGGTTCGCCGCCAAGGTCCACGGCTCGGCGCTCGAGTACACGGTGAAGCCCAACCTGGACCGCTTCCTTCCGTACGCACGCGAGGGCATGGATGCCGCGGCGGGCGTCCTGGTCGGCTCCGGGCACACGGCCGCCAGCCTCTGGCGGGCTCTCGGCGATCCGAGCCTGCCGCCGAAGACCCGGCTTGGCCCACCCGGGGTGAATACGGCCCTGTTCGCCCCGATCGCTCCCGCGGAGCACCGGCCGAGGCTCGAGGCGCTGGCCGCGGACCTCCGTGCAGCTCCGGGCGCGGACTCGAACTGGGACCGCGACCCCGAGGAGGCGGCCCGGGCCGTGAAGGAGCTCGCCGGCGCCACCGGGCCCCGTGTCGTCTTCGTCGGCAAGCTGATCGTCTCCAAGGGAGTCGACCTCCTCCTGGCAGCCTGGCCGCTCGTGCATGAGGTGAATCCGGGCGCGCGACTGCTCATGGTCGGGTTCGGCGAGTACGAGGACGCGAGCAGGCAGCTGTGGGCCGCCCTCGAGCGGGGCGACCTCGCGTCGGTCCGCGAGGTCGCGCGGCGCGGGTGGGCGCTGGAAGGTGGGGAGGAGGCACCGCTCGAGATGCTCACGGCCTTTCTGGAGGGCCTGCCGGCCGGCTACGTGGAGAGCGCCCGGGCGGCCGCCGGCAGCGTTTCGTTCGCCGGCCGCCTCGAGTACGACGAGGTCGGCCGCCTGGTACCCGCGGTCGATGCGCTGGTCATGCCCAGCACGTTCCCGGAGGCGTTCGGGATGGTGGCTGCCGAGGCGGCCGCCTCAGGAACTCCGCCCGTGTCCGCCGCGCACTCCGGAATGGCCGAGGTGAGCCAGGCGCTCGCTGAGGGGCTGCCCCCGAAGGCCTCCGGGCTGGTCTCGTTCGAGCTGGGCAACCGCGCGGTGGAGTCGCTGGCGTCGCGCATCAACGGCTGGCTGGGCCTCGACCCCGAGACCCGCGAACGGGCCCTGGCCGCACTCCACGAAGTGGCCGCTCACCGGTGGAGCTGGGAGGGCGTGGCCCGGGCGGTGCTGGCCGCGTCGGCCGGGAGCCTGGACGAGCTGCCGGAGCCGCATGTGCCGGCTGCCACCAGCTCCGATGCGGCCGTCCGTGGGGGTGGATCCGAGCAATAGAATGCCGCGCGGTGACCCGCGCCACCCTTGTCAGGCTCATCGCCGCGATCATCGTTTTGACCGTCGTCATGGCGGTGCCGATGACGCTGATCCACTGGAACGGCACCGAGGCGTCGACGCAGGCGCACCAGATCGACACGCTGCTGAACGTGATGATCATCCTGTCCTGCTTCGTCTTCTCGATCGTCCTCGTGATGCTCGGCTACTGCGTCTGGAAGTACCGGGCGAAGCCGGGCGACGAGTCCGACGGCGAGCCGATCCACGGCAACACGAAGCTCGAGATCGCCTGGACGGTGATCCCCACCGTGATCGTCCTCTTCGGTGCGATCTACAGCTGGATCGTGCTCGGCGACATCGAGAGCCAGGCTTCCGACTCGCTCCACATCGACGTCACCGCCCAGCAGTTCGAGTGGACCTTCAATTACCCGCAGCCGAGCGGCAAGGTGGTGAGCTCGAAGACCCTCGTCGTGCCCGACAACAGGCAGCTCGACATCCACCTGACCGCGCTCGACGTGCTGCACTCCTTCTGGGTGCCCGAGTGGCGGATCAAGCGCGACCTCGTGCCGGCCGGGCCTGGCGGGAACGACGTCGACAACACGGTCGTCGTGACCCCGGACAAGGTCGGCACCTACAACGTGGTCTGCACCGAGCTCTGCGGCTTCGGGCACGCGACCATGCGCGCCCTCGTGAGGGTGGTGCCGCCTGACCAGTACGAGAGCTGGCTGAAGCGCCAGCCGGAGGTGAAGCCCGCACCCGGCGGCCCGAGCGGCTCGTCGACCGGGACCTCCAGCACTGAGAGCACCACCGGCGGGCAGGGTCCAGCGCCGCCTGGTTTGGCGCCTGACACATCGTCTGGGAGTTCATGATCAATGAGTAGGCTTCCGGCCCGAGGTAGGACTTGGTAGCGGCGCTGAAGAGACCGGGACTCAGCCGCGGGGCTCTGGGGGCCCTGCTCGGTGCTGCATTCGGCTTCGCCCTCGTTGTGCTGCTGCGCAAGGCCTCCGGCCTGCCGGCCTTCCAGACCGAGCAGACCGGCTACCCGCAGGTGATCGTCCCGCTGATCACCGGCCCGCTCGGGTTCCTGATCGGTCTCGGCGCCTTCGACTACTGGTTCCGCTGGGCGGCCGGCGCGCCGACCATCCCCGAGGACCACTCGGGCCACGGCGCGTACTCCTGGAAGGACTACTTCAAGTTCAACACCGATCACAAGGTGATCGGCATCCAGTACATCTGCACCACCTTCATCTTCTTCTTCATCGGTGGGCTGATGGCGATGATCATGCGCGCCGAGCTCGCCCAGCCGGGCACGCAGATCGTCGAGCCGGGCACCTTCAACGGCCTGTTCTCGGCCCACGCGGCGATCATGATCTTCGTCTTCGTGATCCCCGTGTTCGCGGGAATAGCGAACTACGTCCTGCCGCTGATGATCGGCGCGCCGGACATGGCGTTCCCGCGCCTGAACGCATTGAGCTTCTGGATGCTGCCGATCGCCGGGCTCATGTTCGTCGGAAGCTTCCTCTGCCCGGGCGGCGCCTTCGACGCCGGGTGGACGGGCTACGCGCCGCTCTCGACCGGGGCGCCGTTAGGCCAGTCGTTCTTCAATCTCGGCGTGCAGTTCGCCGGGGCCTCGTCGATCGCGACGGCGCTCAACTTCCTGGTGACGATCATCACCATGCGTGCGCCCGGAATGAACTTCTGGCGCATGCCGCTGCTGGTCTGGGCCAACATGTCGACGTCGCTCCTGGTCGTCGCCGCGACGCCGTTCATCGCGGGCGTGCAGTTCATGGTCCTGTTCGACCGCGCCCTGCACACCAACTTCTTCCAGACCCTGAACGGCGGCGACGTCCTTTCCTACCAGCACATCTTCTGGTTCTACTCACACCCGGCCGTCTACATCATGATGCTGCCCGGGTTCGGGATCATCAGCGAGGTCATCTCGACCCACGCCCGCAAACCGATCTTCGGCTACCGGCTGATGGCGCTGGCGCTGATCGGGATCGTGGTGCTGAGCTACACAGTGTGGGCACACCACATGTTCGTGTCCGGCATGTTCGCGTGGCTGCGCGTGCCGATGATGATCACGACGCTCCTGATCGCGGTCCCGACCGGGATCAAGATCTTCTCCTGGCTGGGGACGCTGTTCGCCTCCAAGCTCCACCTGAGATCCACCTCGATGCTGTTCGCGCTCGCGTTCATCGTCACCTTCACGATGGGCGGGATCAGTGGCGTGATGCTCGGCATGGTGCCGATCGACATCCACGTCTCGGACACCTACTTCATCGTCGCCCACATCCACTTCGTGCTGTTCGGCGGCTCGGTGTTCACGATCTTCGCCGGGATCTACCACTGGTTCCCGAAGATGACCGGGCGGATGTACGACGAGAAGCTGGGCCGCTGGCACTTCTGGCTCACTCTGATCGGCATGTACGGAACCTTCCTGCCGATGCACTGGATCGGGATGGAGGGGATGCCCCGCCGCGTCGCCGACTACTCGGCCCAGTTCGGCGACTGGAACCTCCTGATCTCCTGCTTCTCGTTCCTGCTCGGCGCCGCCCAGCTGATCTTCCTCTACAACATGATCGTCAGCTGGCGGTGGGGCCCGCTCGCCGGTGACAACCCCTGGCGCGCGAAGACGATCGAATGGCTGGTCACCTCGCCACCGCCGGTGTTCAACTTCGACGAGATCCCCCGCGTGGTCGGCGGGCCCTACGAGTACGGCGTCCCGGGTGCGCGGCACGCCATCCTCGGGCCGTCCGAGGCTGAGGTCGGCGCGCCAGAGCCAGCGGTGGCCGGCGCCGCCGGGAGTCGAGGTCCGTGACCGCTGCGGCGGACCCAGGGACCGGTGCGCCAAAAAACGGGCACGGCGGAACCGTCCTGGTCTTCATGAACGAGGTCGCTGGTGGCCGCAGGCTGCTGGAGGCCGTGCGTGAGCGCGTCGCCAGCGGTGTCAACGAGGTCGCGGTCGCCGCGCCGCAGAACCTCCCGAGCGCCGGGCAGATCGTCGATCGCGATGAGGTGCGCGAGGCTGCGGAGAGCCGGGTCGAGGTCACCCAGGCCGTGCTCCGGGAGTTCGGCATCCACTCGACAGGGGCGATCATGGACCCGGACTCGGCACTGGCCCTGGACGACGCGATCCGCGCCTTCAGCCCCCGCGAGGTCCTGCTCTCGTGCCTCTACGACACCCGGTTCGGGTTCACCCGCAAGGACCTGGTGGAGTGGGCCAAGCAGACGTTCGACGTCCCGATCACGCACATCCCGGTGCGGATCGAGGACGATGCGGTTCGCTGGGACGTCACCCACACGCTCGTCGTCGCAACCCGCACGGTCGCTAGCAGCGGCCTTGTCTCGCGCCTGAAGAGCAAGGCCGCCGATCACCCGCAGCGCTACACGATCGTCAGCCCCCCGTCGGGTGGGATCAGCCGTGAGGAGATCTGCGACCGTCTGGCGCGCACCCTCGCCGAGATGTACCGCTCCGAGATCGACGCGACCGGGCAGCCGATGAGCCCGGCTCCGCTGGCCGCGATCCAGAACGCGCTCGAGCACTACCGGATCGACGAGATCCTCATCTCGACCCTCGCCGGGCAGCAGTCCAAGTGGCTGGAGGAGGGGCTCATCGACAAGGTGGGCGGCATCACGGACAAGCTCGTTGAGCACGTCGAGGCCGGCGACGACGTCGTCCCGCCCTCGTCCCAGCCGCCTGCCGCCGAGCCCGCGCACGTGGGGGCCGCGGAGGAGACCGCCTGATGGAATCGGCATCGATCGCCGCCACGGGTGAGCACGAGCACCACGGGCCGCCCGAGGCCCACGCGAGCTCGCGCATCGACCGTCAGACGCTCGGGATCCTGCTGTTCATCGTCTCGGAGGTCATGCTCTTCGGGTCGTTCTTCGCGGCGTACTTCTTCATCCGCGTCGTCGCAAACGTCGGCCCATGGCCCCCGGACGGGTTCACGCTTCCGGTCTCCGTGGCCGGGGTCAACACCGCGATCCTGGTCTCCTCGAGCTTCACGGTGCACTGGGCGCTCGAGTCGATCCGCCGCGAGAACCGGCGCGGGATGTACATGGGCCTCGCGCTGACGTTCATGCTGGGCGCGACCTTCCTCTTCATCCAGATCAACGAGTACGCCCACCTCGACTTCTCGCCCCACACGAACGCCTTCGGCTCCATCTTCTACGGCCTCACGGGACTGCACGGCGCCCACGTGACCGTCGGCCTCATCCTCCTCGCCTTCGCCAACATCCGCGGCTGGCGCGGCCACTTCTCGAAGGAGCCGAAGAAGCACCTGGGCGTCGAGGTGCCGGGTATCTACTGGCACTTCGTCGACGTCATGTGGATCATCGTCTTCACGACGGTCTACA
>CAWHJT010000007.1:0-80767 GCA_963829735.1 uncultured Actinomycetes bacterium | reverse complement strand
CCAGGCTCGGGTCAGAACGACTGCCTCCTGCGGCTCGCCCTCCGGGCTCGCCTCGCAGTTCGATTCTGCCCCTCGCCATCCAGGCTCGGGTCAGAACGACTGCCTCCTGCGGCTCGCCATCCAGGCTCGGGTCAGAACGACTGCCTCCTACGTGGTCATGAGAGCGCCTGCGCGCAGGGGCGGAAACTTCGCGTCGCGGTCGGCGGCACTGGCCTGGTAGATCTCGATCGGCTCGGGTAGGCCCTCGAATTGCCATGAGCCGATGCTTCTCAGTCGGATGCCCACATCGAGCGTCTCGACGACGGCGTCGTGAACCGCCTCGGAAATGAGAACCTGCCCGCCGTGGCCGGCGAAGCAGATGCGGGCCACCGTGTGGACCGAGAGCCCGACATAGCCGTGGTCGGTGAGGGCGGGCCGGCCGCGATGTAGGCCGATCCGAAGCCGCACGTCGTTCCCACTCGGCCACCGTCCAGCCTCGACCCCGCGCTGGATCGCGATCGCTGCCTCGACGGCCTCCGGTGCGCGCTCGAAGGCCGCGAGGAAGTCGTCGCCTCGCGAATCCACCCGATGGCCGCCGGCCGCACGCACGGCCGTTCGGATCAGGCGGCGGACGTCCGCGATGAGCGACGCGTAGCCGTCGCCGAGCCCTGCGAGCAGGTTGGTCGAGCGCTCGAGGTCGGTCATCAGGAACGTGACCTGGCCCCTCGGGAGCTTCTTCTGCGGCTGCAGCTCCGCATTGACGAAGCCGATCGGCATGATCCCGTGCTTCTTCGCCGCGTTGAGCAAGCGGGTGCGCGCGCGATCCCTCTCCCCGTCGTCCTCGAACGCCACCTGGTTGAAGCGCGCCAGGGCGTTTCGCACGTGGCTCGCGTCATGGATGGGCAGCCGCCGGCGACCCGCCGAGTCGATGTAGGCGAACGCGCGATCCGGAAGCCGCGCGCGCTCCTTTGCGGTCAGCCGAGCCACGGAGCGATGATCGCGCATGGCTCGGCATGGGGCGTTGGAGGCGAATCAGGCCGAGGTGGCGAGCAGGACACCGTCGAGATCCTGACTAGCCGGCCGCCCGCTCGAGGCGTGACGCCAGGGCCCGGAGCTCCTCGGCCAGCTCCGGCGGCTGGAGCACCTCGAAGTCCACGCCGAGCATCGCGATGCGCACCGCCAGCCATCGCAGGTCGTCGTCGCCGGTCCGGAACTCGCACGTCGTCCCGTCCATCGGCTTGATGGTGCCCCAGGAGTCCGGGACGCGCTTGCGGATCTCGTCGGCCGAGGCCTGCAGGCGTGACGCGCGCCTCGTAGCGGGTCGGCGCGGCCGTGATGCTGCGCTCGACGTATGCGCTCGCGTCCTTCGCCGGCAGCTTGCGCGCCTGGAAGCGCACGCCGGTGGACGCCGGCCTGCTCAGGCGATCGATGCGGAATGTGCGCCAGTCCTCGCGGCGGCGGTCCCAGGCGACGAGGTACCAGCGGCGGCCCCGGTTGACGAGCGAGTGGGGCTCGACCTCCCGCCGGCTGTCGGTGCCGTCGCGGCGCCGGTAGCCGAAGCGCAGGCACTCCGAGTCGCGGCAGGCGGCGGCGATGACGGTCAGGTGCTGCGGGTCGACGGTCGGCCCGCCCGCGGGGAGGGTGAAGGTCGCCGAGCCCAGCGCGCGCCACGCGCCGCCGAAGGTGAGCCGGGAGCACCTGCTCGAGCTTGACGAGAGCGCGCACCGCGGTCTCCTCGATGCCGGTCACCGAGGCGCGCGCGGCGGTGCGAAGGCCGACGGCGATCGCGATCGCCTCGTCGTCGTCGAGCAGCAGCGGCGGCATCGCGCTGCCGGCGCGGAGCCGGTAGCCGCCGGCGGGACCGCTGAGCGACTCCACGGGATAGCCGAGCCGGCGCAGCCGCTCGACGTCGCGCCGGATCGTGCGGCCGGACACCTCGAGCCGGTCGGCCAGCTCGCCCCCCGGCCAGTCGCGCCGTCCCTGGAGCAGGGAGAGCAGCTCCAGGAGTCGGCTCGAGGTCTCGCTCATGCGTTATTCCATGGTTCCGCGGATTGCGGACATATCCTGACCTAAATCATCCGTAGGGTGCTGCCGGACGTCAACCGATCAGAGAGGAGCAGCAGATGCCCGAGCGAGACGGATACATCCCAGGCGTTCCGTGCTGGATCGACACGAGCCAGCCCGACCCGGAGGCGGCGGTCGACTTCTACGGCGAGTCTCTTCGGGTGGGAGTTCGAGGACGTGATGCCGCCGGACGCGCCGGGCAAGTACTTCATCGCGCCGCATCCGCGGCGGCGACGTCGCCGCGGTCGGCTCGATCCCCGAGGCGGCGCCGCCGGTCGCGATGTGGAACACCTACGTCTGGGTCGAGAGCGCCGACGAGGCCGCCGCGAAGGTCGCAGGCCGCGGGCGGCAGCGTCGTGATGGAGCCCTTCGACGTCATGGACGCCGGCCGGATGGCGGTGCTGCGCCGATCCCGAGGGTGCGGTGTTCTGCGTCTGGCAGGCGAAAGAGCACAAGGGCGCGCGGGTCGTGAACGAGCACGGGTCGCTGAACTTCAACGGCCTCAACACGCGGGACCCCGAGAGCGCCAAGGCGTTCTACGGCTCGGTGTTCGGGTGGACGACGCTCGCCCTCGGCGGCGGCGCCGAGATGTGGACGCTGCCGGGCTACGGCGACTACCTCGAGCGGGACAACCCGGACCTCCGCAAGCGGTCGCGGAGGTCGGCGGCCCGGCGGGCTTCGAGGACGTGGTCGCGTCGCATCAACCCGATCCCGGACGACCAACCGGATACACCGGCGCACTGGAGCGTGACGTTCGCCGTCGACGACGCGGACGCGATCGCAGCGAGGGCCCCCGAGCTCGGCGCCAAGGTGGTGGTCCCGCCGTTCGACGCTCCGTGGGTGAGGATGACCGTGATCGCGGACCCGCAGGGCGCGACCTTCATCGCGAGCCAGTTCGTCCTCGAGAACAAGGACGTCGGCCGGCCGGCGGACTCGGCCGCGGCCGGCTGACCGCCCCCGCCGGCCTACAGGCCCGCGAGCTCGAGAGCGTCACCGGGGCGCAGCATGCGGGCCGCGTAGGAGCGGCCCGCTGCTGCCGCCTGGAACCTGTCCGCCGCGTGGTCGATCGGCCGGTACCACGGGTCGATCACGTAGCCGTCGTAGTGCATCGGCACGACCGCACGCGCCCCAAGCAGGTCCCCTGCGAGCGCGGCCTGCTCGGGCTCCATTGCAGCGGCGAGCACGCTCGGCGGCTGGAGGTGCGGAAAGTCGATCACCGGGCCGTTGACCGGTGCGAAGACCAGGTCGAAGGGCCCGTGGCGGCGGGCCATCCGCCACCAGTAGCCGTGGAAGATCGTGTCCCCGAGGTGCAGCACGCGCTGCCCGTCCGCCTCGACGAGCCATGAGACCTGCGGATCGCCGAGGCCGTCGACCGCCGGAAGAGCCGTGATCGCGAACGGCCCGACCTCGATTCGCTCCCATGTCTCAACCTGGCGCCGGGCGATGCTCGATCCCTCGAGCTCGGAGTCGGCTTGCGCCAGCGCCAGGTTCTCGGCTGCTTCTCCGCCCGTCCAGGCGGGTTCGTGGACCGTCGCGTCCGGGGCTAGGGCAGTCGCGAGCGCCCCGGCGTCGGCGTGGTCCCGGTGCAGGTGGCTGACCAGTCCGGCCACGGCCGCGCCATTGGCCTCGGGCGCCAGCACCGCTGGAAGCTGGACCTCCCCGGCCCGTTCCCCCAGCGCCGCGAATGTGGCGCCCGGGTTCGCAAGCGGATCCATGACCAGCGAGGCCCCGCCCGCCTCGATCTCGACTCCCGCCCAACCCAGCCATCGCGCCTTCATGCCTCTCTCCTTTATCGGACGATCGTACGGTATCATGGCGCGGATGCCACGCCGGCCAGCAGCAGCCGTCGCCAAGACGCGCGCGGCGGTCACCGAGACGGCGGTCGACTGCGCCTCCGTCGAGGGTCTCGAGGGACTGACGATCGGCCGCCTCGCCGAGGAGACGCGGATGAGCAAGAGCACCGTCTTCAGCCTCGTCGGCAGCAAGCAGGACCTGCAGCTTGCGGCATTGAAGGCGGCCGTCCAGCAATTCACCGATGAGGTGTGGAAACCGATCGCGGACGAGCGCCCGGGCCTGGCGCGGCTCCTCGCCCTCTGCGACAGCTGGCTCTCCTACCACGAGCGTGGGGTGCTGCCCGGGGGATGCTTCCTCACCACGGCGACGATCGAGTACGACGCCCGGCCCGGGCCGCTACGACACGCGATCGCGCGAACGATGCAGCGCTGGTTCGGCGTGCTCGAGGGCGAGGCGGAGGCCGCCATCGAGGCCGGCGAGCTTCCGGCCGAGACGCGTGTGCGCGACGTCGCCTTCCAGCTCAACGCCCTCGCGGCGGCCGCCAGCTACGGGTTCCAGCTCTCACGCGACCCGACCGTGTTCGACGTCGCCCGCCGATCGATGCGGCGGGCCCTGGGGCGGGACTGACGAGCTCCAAGCGCCGGCGCTCCTCACGGTCCGCGCCTGCGTAGGCTGGCCTGAGCTATGGGTACGGCGTTCATTCTCGTTCAGCTCAGCGACCCACATGTCGGCGCCACCTGGGCCGGCGGCGATCCGGTCGCCGGACTCGCCGCGACCGTCGAGGAGGTGCGGAGGCTGCCCGATCGACCCGACGCGGTGCTCGTCTCGGGGGATCTCGCCGACAATGCCGCGAGCGCTGAATACATGGCCGTCCGGGAGCTGGTCGGACAGCTCGACCCCCCCGTACACGTCCTGGCCGGAAACCACGACGACCGCGACACCATGCGAAGGTGCTTCGAGTTGCCAGGGCCGACCGGCGCGCCGATCCAGGACTCAGTTGATCTTGGGCCGCTTCGGCTGGTGATCGTGGACAGCACGCGGCCGATCGCGGGACGGTTCGGCGGAACCGGGGTGATCACGGCCCCCAGTACCTACGTGCAGGCGCGCCTCGACCTCTCCGCCGACGAGATCGGCTTCACCGACGAGCCGCCGCGCTTCGCCATTCACGCACTGGTGGATGGCGAGCTGACCTCGCACGTTCACCCCGTGCGCCACTAAGGCGGCGCCATCTGTCCACGCGGGCACCGTCGTCGTGTCTCAAACCTGCTACTGAGCCGCGGCTTTGGTGACCCGGTAGGTGGCGTGGGTCACCCCCACGCCCTCGACCGCGCCCACCTGCTCGAGCTCGATCGCCGCGTCGCCCAGGTTGTCGAGGAGCCGCTCCCCGGCGCCGAGGAGCAGGGGGACGATCGAGATCTCCATCTCGTCCAGCAGCCCTGCGGCCAGGTACTGCCTGGTGGCGTCAGCGCCGCCGGCGAGCGAGATGTCCTTGCCCCCGGCCGCCACTCTCGCCCGCTCCAGCGCGGACTCGATCCCATCGGTGACGAAGTGGAAGGTCGTGCCGCCCTCCATCTCCAGCGGCTCGCGCTCGTAGTGCGTGAGCACGAAGACCGGGTTGTGGAACGGTGGATCCTCCCCCCACCAGCCGCGCCACCCGGCCTCCCAGGGGCCGGGCCCGCCGCCGAACATGTTGCGCCCCATGATCACCGCGCCCACGTTCTCGAACCATCGCTCGACCAGCGGCGAGCTCGCGGTCACCTCACCGCCCTCCTCGCCGTGCGATGTCGCGGAAGGCCTTGAGGGGAACCAGCCAGTCATGCAGGTTCTCGCCGCCCTCTCCGAGCGGGTTCTCCTCGCCCTGGTTCGGCCCCGCGACGTAGCCGTCGAGGGACATCGTGATGTTGACCTTGACCTTGCCCACTGTCGCTCCTCCTCCTCCTCCCGCTCGTACCTGACCTAGGGACCGGCCCGAGCGTCCGGATTCATCGCCGGCTAGTCAAAGAGCTCGTTCTTGGGCCGACCCTGGTCGAGCAGCGTCGCCGCCTCCTGGTCCGATCCGGTGACCTGCACGTGCGCGTCGAACATCGCGGCGAGGTCGGTCATCGCCGTGCCCTCCTAGTCTGGGTCAGCTCTTGGTGGACTCACCGTGGCTCAGTGCGGCGACGGCGCCGAGCCCCAGGTAGATGATGCCGCTGGTCTGCGTGAGCCGGCGGCTGTGAAGCCAGCTGCGCAGGCGTCCGCCGGCGCTCGCGGCGGCGAGCGCGAACAGCGAGTCGCCGATCGCGGCGATGACGTTGAAGATCAGTCCGAGGACGAGCGTCTGGATCCACACGGGCCCGACCGCGGGTTCGATGAACTGCGGCAGGAAGGCGAGCAGGAACAGCGCGAGCTTTGGGTTGAGAGCTCCCACGATCACGCCGTCGGCGTAGAGCCGGCGTGGGGACCGCGAGCGCGTCACCACCGGGTCCGCGTCGTCGCCGTTGCCGGTGAGCGCTCGGATCCCGAGGAAGATCAGATACGCGGCGCCGACGTACTTGATGACGCTGAAAGCCTCCGCCGACGAGGCGACGATCGCAGCCAGCCCGACGGTCGCGGCCAGCACCTGGACCAGGTTGCCGGTCTCGACGCCGAGGGTGGAGATCAGCCCGCCGCGCCGCCCGTGAACCACCCCGCGGGTGACGATGAAGATGAGCGCCGGGCCCGGCAGCAGCACCAGCCCGGCGCAGGCGAGCGCGAACAGGTACATGGTCTCGGGCCTTGGCACGCTTTGACCTTACCGGTGGTGCTCTGGGGCGGACCCGACGGACGCCAGCGTGCTATCCGATGGCGACCTCGCGGCCGACCGCAGGTCCGCACACGCGAAGTTCGCGATCCCGGCCCGGAAGGCGACGCTCGCCGAGAAGCCGAGCACACTCGCTGCGCGTTCGGTCGACGCGAACACGTGACGGACGTCGCCCGCGCGGAATTCGGCCGTGATTCGAGGGGGCGGGCCGCCGGCTGTTGCCGACAGCTCCGCCGCTAGCTCGCCGACCGTTCGCGGCGAACCGCTCGCGACGTTGAACGGCCCCTCTGTCCCGTGCGGGGCACCGAGCGCCGCGAGGTTGGCCGCCGCCACGTCGCGTACGTTCACGAAGTCGCGTCGCTGCGCGCCATCCTCGAAGACCAGGGGAGGCCGCCCGGCGGCGATTGCGCTGCGGAAGATGCTGGCCACGCCGGCGTACGGAGTCTCACGCGGCATCCGGGGCCCGTAAACGTTGTGGTAGCGAAGGGCGATCACCGAAGCGCCCGTGGAGCGGGCAAACGCCGAGCACAGATGCTCCTGGTTGAGCTTCGTGGTCGCATAGACGCTGCGCGGGTCAAGCGGGGCATCCTCGGGGACTGGCTCCGGCGTGAGCGTGGCACCGCAACGCGCGCAGGCGGGATCGAAGCGACCGGCGCGGAGCCGCACGACGGAGCGGGGGCCGGGGCGCACGACGCCGTGACGGGGACACCGGTAGCGCCCCTCGCCGTAGACGACCATGCTGCTGGCGAGGACCAGCCGCCCTTCAAAGCGCCGTTCGTAGAGCCCTCGCAGCAGAACCGCTGTCCCGAGGGAATTGTGCGAGACGTAGTCCGGGGTGTCGGCGAAATCGGCGCCGAGCCCCACCATGGCGGCCTGGTGCGAGACGGAGTCCACGCCACGGATCGCCTTGGCGGCCACGTCGGCATCCCGCACGTCACCCCAGAGGTACTCGGCCTCGGGATTGATGTAGTCGGGTACTCGGTCGTGGGCGAGGGGGTGGAGGTGATCCAGAACGCGGACCGGGCAGCCCTCCTCCACCAGCGAATCCACGACGAAGGAGCCGATGAAGCCGGCCCCGCCGACCACCAGAGTTCGCTTGTCGCTCACCACGGCGTGCGTACCAGCGTCTCGATGGCGATGGCGCAGGCAGCCTGGGCCGCGAGCCATCCGCGGACCGATCCCGGCGGCCTCCACAGGCCGGCGCCGGCAGCCAGCAGCCACGGCATGAACGGCAGCCAGATCCGCTCGACCTCGCCCTTCGACATCCCGCTGAGGTCGGCGAGTGCAACCGCCGCCAGCCCGCCGGCGACGAGCACCAGCAGGCGGCGATCCCGCAACCGAGCGACCGCCGCGAACGTGGCCGGGCCCACGGCCAGCGCGAGCGCTGCGAGGTCGGCGAAGAGGAAGTACCCGTAAGGCCGGCTCACGGCGGCGCTCCTGAAGAGGTACTCGTTTCGCGTCGCCTCGAGTCCGTCGATCCACCAGAAGCCGGCCGCGAGAAAGGCGGCCACCACGGCGGCGACGCCCACCGACGCGATCGCCAGCGGGCGGACTCGGCGAGCGGCGATGGCGACGGCGAGTGGGACCAGTCCCAGCAGGATCAGGCCGTAGGAGAGGAAGAGCGCGATTCCGAAGAGGAGCCCGCCCGCGAGAGCGGCGAGATCGGAGTACGCCCCGCGCCGGTGGATCGCGACGACGAGCAGGGCCACGGCCCAGGCGCCGACGCCCGCGTAGAGCGCGTCCGCCGAGACCGCGGTCCAGATCGCGGCGGGCGCGATGACCAGGAATGGCGCCGCGCGCCGCGCGGTCTCCTCGCCGGCCGTCTCGCGCAAGGCGAGCATGGCCGCCGGCGCCATCGAGGCCGCCACCAGCACGATCAGCACGCTCGCCGGCCAAGGCCCACCGAGCCCGATGCTTGCGAGCCCCCACACGATCAGCGCCATTCCCGGCGGGTGGCCGCGGATGTGAGTCGCGTACCCGCCGATCCGCTCCGTGAAGTGCGTCAGGAAGTCGCCGGGAGAGGAGATCTGGCCGACGACGGTGAGGTACTCGTGTGGGCTGGCGAGCGGGGCCGAGATCCCGTCGGTCCCCTCGACGAGCGCGAGCGCCGCCGCCCACACCACGATCCCACCCATCGAGGCCGCCAGGAGCCGCCGCCAGCCGAGGCGCATGGCCAGCGTCGGAGCAAATCGCACCGACACGACGGCGACCGCGATCGGGATCAGAAGGCGAGGGCCGAGCAGGGGGTCGACGTACCCGAGCAGCGGCGGGGCGCTCATGACCAGGTGGTGTCCGGAGAGGATGAGCCCCGCGCCCCAGGCGGCGCAACCGGCGACCAGGGCAATCCAGAGCCCGAGCCCGGCGCGCGTCGCCTCGAGCCGGCTGCGCTCGGCTCTCAGGGCGGGCCTTGGTGCCTCGGCGGTGATGCGTTCCATCGGCCGCGCAACGTATGGCCGGCTGCTTACAGGTCGATTAATGGGTCTGTAATCCCCGATTGCCAGCCTGCACCCACCAGATGAACGCCACCTGCTGCCGGCGCCGTACGGCCTAGAAGACATGCCCGACGTCGTCCTTCCAGTGCTCGACGAGGCTGAGGCCCTGCCGTGGGTGCTGGGCCGCATGCCGCGTGGCTACCGGCCCATCGTGGTGGACAACGGCTCGAGCGACGGCTCCGGTGAGATCGCCCGCGAACTGGGAGCGACCGTTGTAGACGAGCCTCGCCGCGGCTTCGGCTCCGCCTGCTGGGCGGGGCTCGCCGCGGCCCAGGACGAGCTCGTCTGCTTCATGGATTGCGACGGGTCGCTTGATCCGCGGGAGCTGCCGCGTGTGATCGCGCCCATCGCGGCCGGCCGCTGGGACCTGGCGCTCGGCCGGCGATGCGCCGCCCCCGGCGCCTGGCCGATCCACGCGCGCGTCGCGAACCGGGGGCTCTCGTGGGAGGTTCGGCGGCGCACCGGCCTTGAGCTGCGGGACCTGGGGCCGATGCGAGCTTCGCGAGCGCGGCCGCTGCGGGAGCTCGGGATTCGCGACCGGAGGTTCGGATGGCCGCTGGAGATGGTGCTGCGCGGCGCCGGCGCCGGCTGGCGAATCGGCGAGGTCGAGGTCGCGTACCGTCCGCGGGCGGGGCAGTCGAAGGTGACGGGGACCCTTCGGGGCACCGTTCGCGCCGCGCGGGACATGACGAGGGCGCTGCATTGATGGAGCCCGCGCTGATCGTCATCGCGAAGTCACCTGCGCCCGGACGCGTGAAGACCCGCCTCTGTCCGCCGTGCTCGCCTTGGCAGGCCGCCTCCATCGCCGAGGCGGCGCTCCGGGACACGCTTGCGGCCGTGGCGGCCACGCCGGCTTCCAGGCGCGCCCTCGTGCTTGACGGAGAGCCGGGCCCGTGGCTTCCGGACGGGTTCGAGGTTCATGCGCAGGTCGATGGCGGGCTGGACGCGCGCTTGGCAGGCGCGTTCGAGTCGGTCGGGGGACCGGCACTGCTGGTCGGCATGGACACGCCACAACTCGACGCCGATCTGCTCCGCGTGTCGCTCTTCACGCTGTCGCGACCCCGCGCCGGAGCGGTTCTGGGCCCAGCCACCGACGGCGGCTACTGGGCGATCGGGCTGCGCGACCCTCGCCCAGACGTCTTCATCGGTGTCCCGATGAGCACCACATGGACGGCCCGCGCTCAGCGCACGAGGTTGGGGCGGCTCGGGATCGATTCGGTGGAGCTCCCCGCGCTGCCGGACGTCGACACGTTCGCGGACGCCCTCGAGGTCGCGGAGGCGTGTCCGGGCTCGGGCTTCGCGAGCGAGGTGGATGCAGTGGTGGCCGGGCTCGTCGGCGCGGGATCCTCGGCCGGCTGATGGACGCTCCGCGCGGACAGCGCGGCGGCCCACCACCGGGACCCTTCCGGCCTGAGTTCTGGCGTAGTCCGCTGCGCGGCCCATGGCTCGCTTCGGCGCTGGGCTCGGCCCTGCTCCCGCTGATCGCCGTCTGCGCGATCACCGGCTTCCTCTCGCACGTCGCTTACTACCCGTGGCTCGACGGGAACTCGGTGACGGGGAGAGGGGGCGTCAACATCGGCTTCGACCTCTACTTCTTCAATTGGCCGACATCGCCGCCATGGCTCTACGCGGTCACCCAGGGGCTCCACGTGACGTGCGGCGTGATGGCGATCCCGATCCTGCTGGCGAAGCTCTGGTCGGCGATGCCGAAGCTGTTCGAGTGGCCGCCGGCGCGGTCGCTGGCGCACGTGCTCGAGCGGCTCTCGCTCGCGTTCCTCGTCGGCGGCAGCCTGTTCGTCTTCTTCACCGGGGTGATGAACATCCAGCTGTACTACCCGTGGGGGTTCAGCTTCGTCCCGGCTCACTACTACGGGGCGTTCATCTTCCTCGCCGCCCTGGGACTCCACCTCGTGCTCAAGCTGCCGGTCGTCCGGCGCGCGTTTCGCGAGCAGGGCGTCCTGCGGCCCCTTCGACAGGACCTGGCGCATACCGCGCCCGAGCCGCCACGGGAGGGGACAACGGCGGCGGTGGGCCCGGCGGCGGCGACGCTCTCGCGGCGCGGTCTGATGGCAACCGTCGGCGCGGGATCCCTGGGCCTGGGGCTGGTGACGGCAGCGCAGCAGATCGGCGGGCCACTCCGGCCGCTCGCGCTGCTCGCGCCGCATGGTCGCTCGCTGGGATCCGGTCCGAATCAGTTCCAGGTGAACAAGACCGCCGCGGCCGTTGGCGTCACCCGCGGCCAGGTCGGCCCACGATGGCGACTACGCCTGCGCGGTGGTCGCGACCTCGAGCTGACGAGGACCGAGCTCCTGGCGATGGACCAGCACACCTATTCGCTGCCGATCGCGTGCGTCGAGGGGTGGTCCACCACGCAGTCGTGGACCGGGGTTCGCCTCCGCGACCTGCTGGCTCGCGCCGGCTCGACCGAGCCGACCGCCGTCCTCGTCGAGTCGTTGCAAGCGGGAGGGGCCTTCAGCAACGCGGCGCTCGCCGCCGAGCAGGTAGCCGATGAGCGATCGCTCCTGGCCCTTCGTGTGAACGGCGTCGACCTCTCGCTCGACCACGGCTATCCGGCCCGGGTGATCGTGCCCGCAGCCCCCGGCGTCCACTGCACCAAGTGGGTGTCGACGATCAGTGTCATCAACGCCTGAGATGACCGCGATCCGGGACCGCTATGGCTCGAGCGCGCTGCACCTGCTGGCGGTCCTTGCCACCTTGGCCGTGGCGGGCTACGCCTTCGTCGAGATCATCGCCCGCCCGAACGCGATCAACGTGCTGCTGTGGTTCGGCGGCGCGATCGTGGCGCACGACCTGATCGCGTTTCCCCTGTATTCAGGCCTGGCGCTGCTCGCCGGCCGTGGTGCCCGGTTGGAGGGGCAGCGGCTGGACGTTCGCGGTGCCGTGACCCTGAACCACGTGCGCGTGCCCGCGCTCCTGTCCGCCTTCGCCCTCGTGGTGTGGTTTCCGCTGATCTTCGGGCTGAGCTCCGACCGCTACCGTGCCGACACCGGCCTTTCGGCAAGCGTCTATCTGGGCCGCTGGCTGCTCCTCACCGCGGCGCTGTTCGTCGGCTCGGCGATCGTTTACGCCTTGCGGCTGCGCCGGAGGGCGTCTCCCGCCAGGGAATAGCACCCGTCGGCTGAGCGGGTGGACGCGTCGCGATACGGGCTCGGCCCACTCACACATACGCCCCGCTCCCTCACGCATGTGGTTGGGTTTGAACGCCGGATGGGTCGATTCCGGCGCCGATATCGCCGAAATGCGTCCGTCGTCGCTTCAGGGTCTGCTTTGGTTGCTCGGCTTTACGCCGAGGAGAGGTCTGAGGGGGCACGGCTACGCGGAATCCGCGCCGAGCCCACCTCGGTCGGCCCACGCATTCCCGGCGGGCACTCCCCCAATCGGGATCGGCCCTGAGGGCCACGCGAATGAGCCGAGCGCCCGCTCCAGATCATCCCAGAGGTCATCCAGGTCCTCGCAGCCCACGCTCATCCGGATCAGCCCGGGTGCGAGCTGCCTTCGGCCGGGGGGGCGGAAGTGATGTTCGACCAGGCTCTCCACCCCGCCCAGGCTGGTGGCGTGGGTCCATACCCGTACCGAGGCGCAGACGGCTTCGGCGTGCTCGGCGCCACCCCTCAGCTCACACGCGACCATCCCCCCGAAGCCGTCCATCAGGCGAAGCGCCCTCTCGTGGCCGGGATCAGCCATTAGCCCGGGGTATCGCACCCGCTTGACCGCGGGATGTCGCTCGAGGCGCCGGGCGAGCTCGCCCGCCGTCGCGCAGCTTCGCTCCAGCCGCAGCGGCAGCGTGCGAAGCCCGCGGAGAGCAAGGAACGCCTCCATGGTCCCCGGGACTGCGCCAAGCGCGGTTCGCGAGCGGCGCAACAGTTCGAGCCACTGGCGATCTCGAGTCGCGGCGGCGCCCAGCAGGAGGTCCGAGTGGCCGCCGATGTACTTGCTGGCGCTGTGGATGACCACGTCGGCGCCGAGGTCGAGCGGGCGCTGGAGCGCCGGCGTCACCAGGGTTGCGTCCACGATCGAGGTCACGCCGCGACGCCGGGCCGCCTCGATGATCGCGTCCACCTCGCAAACCTCGAGCGTTGGGTTCGTCAGGGCCTCCAGCCAGACGAGGTCCGCGCCGTCCAGGGCGGCGATGATGGCCGCCGTGTCGCTGGCATCCGCCGTTCGAACGTCGAGCCGGCCGGTCCGTGCGCGATCGGAGAGCAGCATGCGGAGCTCGAGGTACCCGTCGTCCGGCGCCACGACGCGGGCGCCCGCCGGGAGCCTCTCGAGGACCGCGGTCGCGGCCGCCATGCCCGACGAGAAGGCGATCACCTCACCGCCCTCCAGCGCTCCGAGCCCTTCCTCGAGCGCGGCCCAGGTCGGGTTTCCCTCTCGCGCGTAGGCGTGCGATCCGTTGGCGTGGTACGCCGACGCGAACACCGGGGGCAGGTTCAGGGCCTGGCCGCTGTTCGCCGGCCCGCGGCCGGCCATCACCGCCGTCGTCGAGGGACTCAGCCTCAGACGGCTGCTCGGGTTCTCAGGCTGCGCGGGGCCGCGACCTCGCAAGGTGGCGACGACGCTATCCGCGGCTCCTTTCGCAGGAATTAAGGCCCCATCCCGATAGGGGATGGGCCGTGGCTGAGCGTCCTACGGAGCGAGGCTGGGTTCAGGCCTCCCGCGGTCCGGAACCATGACGGCGAATCGCGAGCCCTGCGGGGGCGCCGATTCGACCGCGATCGTGCCGCCGAGCGCCTCGACGATGCGCTTGGTGAGCGCGAGGCCGAGTCCGGACCCGTCGCCTGCTCGGGCGGAGTCCCCGCGCCAGAAGGGGTCAAAGACCCGGTCGAGGACCGTGCCGTCGATTCCCTCGCCGGTGTCCGTGACCGCGAGCTCGAGCTCCCGGCGGCGGTGGCTCGCCTCGATCACCACGGTGCCATCGCTGGGTGTGTGACGGATCGCGTTCTGCAGGAGGTTTTGAACCACGCGGCTGAGCCTGGGGAGCACGGGACCTCGGCGGCGCTGTCGATTCGCGCCTGCACCACCAGCCCCTTCGTCGACGCCTGTGCCTCGCAGGCGGCCACGGCCGATCGGACGACCTCCTCCACCCGGGCCCGCTCCGTCTCGGCCTGGATCGCCCCGGCGTCCAGCTGTACGAGCTCGAAAAGGTCGTCCACGAGCTCAACCAGCGACGCGACGCTGGCGCCCATCTCGTGGACGTATCGGCGAATCGTGGTCGGATCGCTGGCGACCCCGTCCTCGATCGACTCGATCATCGCCCGCAGCCCCGACAGCGGCGTTCGCAGGTCGTGGGAGACGGCGGTGACCAGATTGCGCCGCTGGACCTCGGCCGCCCGCTCGCGCTCGAGCGAGGAGCTCAGGCGTTCGGCCATCTCGTCGAGGCTCCGCGCCAGCGAGTCGATCTCCTCGCCCGCGCCGAGGCACCCGGTTCGCGCCTCCAGGTCCCCAGCGGCCAGACGGCGCGCGGTGTCGCCCACCTTCGTCAGCGCGGTCGACGTGGCGCGAGCGGTGGCAAGCGCGGCCCCGACCGCGGCGGCCGTTGAGTAGATGAGCAACACGGCGAGTACCGTCGCGACATGAGTGTCGACCAGCATCAGCAGCGAGAGGACGACCAGGTTGGCGAAGCCCACGAGCGTCGCGAAGGCGGCGATCGACACCAGCCGCACGCGCAGGGACGCGCGCGCGAGCCGCGGCGCGACGAGGCCGGTGGCGGCGGCGCTCAAGGCGATCGCGACGAGGATCAGGAGCGCGAGCTCAGCGACGTCGCTCGCTCCGAACGCGCCAAGGCCGATCGCCAGCGTCGCGACCGCCCCAAGCGCAGCGATGAGCGTCGAGACGACGACGGGCGAGGTCGGCCTGCGGTTCATGGATCGAATCGGTAGCCGACGCCCCACACCGTCAGCAGGTGGTCCGGCGCCGATGGATCGCGCTCGATCTTCTCTCGCAGCCGCCGGACGTGCACCGTGACCGTCGAGGGATCACCGGCGTAGGCAATGTCCCAGACCTCCTCGAGGAGCTGAGAGCGGCTGAAGACGGTCCGCTGGTTGGCCGCGAAGTGGCTCAGCAGGTCGAACTCCTTCGGCGTCAGCTCGACCGGGTCGCCGTGCACCGTCACGCCCCGGGCGTTTGCGTCGATCTCGAGCGGTCCCGCCTTGAGCAGCGGCCCGCTCCGGGCGCTCGTGCCGTCGACGCCGGATCGCCGCAGGACCGCGCGGGCGCGGGCGACGATCTCGCGGGGAGAGAACGGCTTCGCGACGTAGTCGTCGGCACCGAGGTCGAGGCCGACGACTCGATCCGTTTCCTGCCCACGGGCGGTGAGCATGATCACGCCCGTGCCCCGGCGCCGCTCGCGGACTCGGCGAAATACCTCCATGCCGTCGATTCCGGGCAGCATCAGGTCCAGGACGATCAGGTCGGGGCGATGTTCCTCGAACGCGTGGAGCGCGCTGGTGCCATCGGTGGCGGTGGCCACGTCGAAGCCGCCGCGCTGCAGGTAGCGTTCCAGCACCTCGCGGACGATCGGCTCGTCGTCCACCACGAGAACGCGTCGACGGAGCGCGGTCATAACCGCATTGTTAGCGCGGGTCATTGCGAAACGCTAAAGGGGGACCCGCCGCACGCGATCATCGCATCCGTGAAGCCCCGGACCTTGACGCCCGATCGGGCCGTCTGTACGCCGCCGGCTTGCGATCGAGCCGACAGGCTCATCCACAGCATCAAGCGGCTCCGCGTGCAGGGATTGATCGGAGTCTGGGGCTTATGGAAGGAGCACTGGTGCATAGGAGCATCGTCAATCGGATCGGCCTTGCCGCGATCGCAGCAGGTGTCGTTAGGCGGCGGAGCCGCCGTCACGGATGTGCGGTTTGACCTCCACCCCAGCGGGAATCCTCCTCCTGGGGTGAAGGGGCCACGGCATCCAACTCAGCTGAGGCGGCGCGCCTGGTGGGGCGTGCTCAAGCGGACGGTGTCCGAGTTCCGCGAGGACAACCTCACCGACTGGGCGGCGGCGCTCACCTACTACGCGATCCTCTCGATCTTCCCCGCGCTGATCGTCCTGGTCTCGATCCTCGGGCTCGCGGGCGACTCGGCCATCAACGCCGTCCTCGACAACATCAAGGAGCTGGGGCCCGGCCCCGCTCAGGACATCATCAGCGGCGCGATCAAGGAGATCGCCGCCAGCTCCAGCACGGCGGGCGTCGCGTTCGTGCTCGGCCTCCTGGCGTCGCTCTGGTCGGCGTCCGGCTACGTCGGTGCCTTCTCGCGGGCGTCGAACGTGATCTACGAGATGGACGAAGGCCGCCCGTTCTGGAAACTTCGTCCGATCCAGATCGCGATGACGCTGATCCTGCTGCTCCTGGTGGCCATCAGTGCGATCGCGGTCGTCATCAGTGGCCCGCTCGCCTCGGAGGTCGGGAAGGTCTTCGGTGTTCAGGGCACCGCGGTCACGATCTTCAACATCGTGAAGTGGCCCGTGATCATCCTCGTCCTGATGACGATGCTCGCGATCCTCTACTACGGGGCCCCCAATGTCCGGCATCCCGGCTTCCGCTGGATCACGCCAGGTGGCGTTTTCGCGGTCCTGTTGTGGATCCTGGCGTCAGTCGGGTTCGCGTTCTACGTGTCCAACTTCTCCTCGTACAACGCGACCTACGGCAGCCTCGCCGGCATCATCGTCTTTCTGATCTGGCTCTGGATCTCGAATATCGCGGTACTTCTCGGCGCCGAGATGAACGCCGAGATCGAGCGCGGCCGCGAGCTCGAGAGCGGCGTGCCCGAGGAAGAGACGATCGCGATGGAGCCGCGAACGCCGCCGAAGGGTCAGCCCAAGCAGGCGCCGGCGAAGGGTCAGCCTAGGCAGGCGTAGGATGGGCAAGCTGCTGTTCATTCCGTTCAGCCTCGTCGCCGGCCTCATCGCGGGGCTCCTCTCGAAGAAGGTGTTCGACCTCGCGTGGGGCCTGGTCGACGACGAGGAGCCGCCCGAGCCCGAGCATCGCGACGTGAGCTGGGCAAAGCTCGCGGTCGCCATGGCGCTCCAAGGTGCGATCTTCCGAGCGGTGCGAGGACTATCCGACCGCGGCTCGCGCATGGCCTTCTATCGGTTCACCGGCGAGTGGCCCGGCGAGGAGGAGCCCGAGGAGACCTAGCTCGTGAATCGCCTCGCGACGGGGGGAGATTTGGCACGTCCGCCCCCCTCTCTACTGTGAGCACACGATGAGCGAGCAGGTCTCACTCACTGAGCAGCAGGCGATCGGCGGCGCGGCGGATAGCGTCGCGAGCAGGGAAAACGGCCACGGGCCCGAGCGGGCCCGGGTGCGCGACCTCGCCGACGGCCAGGCGATCATGGGTGTCTTCGGCGTCCGCCAGCGCGAGCTTCGCCAGCGCCGCAACGGCGGCGAATGGCTGCGCCTCATCGTCTGCGACAGCACCGGGGCCGTCGAGGCGGTGGCGTGGGAGGAGGTCGCCGAGTGCTTCGAGCTCGCCCAGCCCGGCTCCGCGGTCCACATCACCGGGCGCTTCGCGATCCACTCCCAGTACGGCCCCAAGATCACGATCGAGACGATCCGCTCCGCCCGCGACGACGAGTACGAGCCGTCCGACCTCGCCGAGGGGCCGAGCGTCCCGGTCGAGCGGCTCGAGGCGCAGCTTCGCGAGCTTCTCGCGACGATCCAGAACCCGCAGCTCGCCGCGCTCCTCGATCGCTTCTTCGCTCCCGACTCCCCGGTCTGGAGCCGCTTCCGCGAGGCCCCTGCCGCCAAGTACTACCACCAGGCATACCGCCACGGCCTCCTCGACCACACGGTCTCCGTTGCGCAGGCGGTGAGCGCGGCGGCGGCAGCGTTCCCCGGCATCGACCGCGACATCGCGATCGCCGGGGCACTGCTGCACGACATTGGCAAGACGATGGCCTACAACGACGACCCCCTCGCGATCGACCTGACCGACGCCGGGCGGCTCCAGGGCGAGATCCCGCTCGGCTACTACCTGGTGCGCCGCGAGATGGAGCGGATGGACGGGCTCGACCCCGAGTTGGCCCAGGCCCTCTTCCACATCGTCCTCTCCCATCACGGCACGCTGGAGAACGGCTCCCCGGTTCTCCCGGCGACCCGTGAGGCTACGCTGGTCCACATGATCGACAACCTGGGCGGGAAGCTCGGGAGCTTCGACCGGATCGAGCGCGGCCTGGCCGACGGTGAGACCTGGTCGCGGTTCGACCGCGGCCTCGACTCCGCGGCCTACTTCCGCTCGCGCGCCGCCTAGTGGGGAGAGGCCCCACTAGGACGCGTCTCAGCCCAGGTCGAGTCGCTCGCGCAGCACGAGGTCGAGCTCCGGCAGCGAGGCCTCGTCGAGCGGGTTGAGAGCGCGGATCCCGACGAGCTTCTCGACCAGCTCGATGCCGGCGTTCGTGCTGGCCGCGCGTCCCGAGACGAGGTCGGGCGCGGTCGAAAAAGCGTTGATGACCCCGGCCACTGCGTAGGGATCGCTGGCCGCCAGCACCGTGCAGCGAACCCTGTCTCCCAGGAGCTCGACCGCAGCGTCTCCGTTGTACGGCTCGAGCGGCGAGGCGCCCGCCTCGGCGATGATCACGTCAGGCTCCGCCGCCGCGATCTTGCCGAGGAGGATCCGAAGAGCCGCTTGGAACTCCTCTCGGGCGACGACGGTGGAGGGGAGCCCGGCATCGACGAAGTCCGCCGTGAAGTCGGCGCCCGCGTCCTGAAAGGCGAGAGTGTCGGAGAGACGGGCCACGCCGGTGAGCTTGGTCCCGGCGACGCGAAGGCCCATGCGCTTGAGGCGGCGCACGATCGCCATCCCGGCGATCGTCTTCCCGGCGCTCATCGAGGTGCCGATGATGAGGATCACCGGCGCCTTCAGCGGCGGTGGATCGCTCGGGGCACCCGCCGCCGCATACCCGCTCATCGTGAGCTTGTGTCCCTCGCCGACCGCGTGGCCGAGGTACCGGAGGTCCGCGAGGGGGTGGGTCCACGCGGAGAGCGACGTGCAGCCGCCGAATACGCAGGCCGCGCTCAGCTGTTGCATGACCATGTCCGAGCCGACCTCGCGCCAGTGCCCGACGGCCTCGAGGGTCGCGGCGCGCACACCGAGGGCGCCCAGCGCGAGATCGCCCGGAGCGATCCGCGCGATCCGGCCCGATGCGGTCTCGATCCTGCAGGGAAGCTCGCCCGAATCGAGGACCTCTCCCACCACAAAGTCGCCCGTCGCCCAATCCTCACGCGGCAGCCCTTCGATCGTGGGCGGCCCGGAGCCGAAGTCGGCGATGCGCGCCACGCTGCCTGCTATGACCCCCTTCTCGGCGAGCTCGCTCATCTGCAGAGAAGCATCGAGAGCAGCGCCGCTCGCTCCGGCAGGCGCTTGACCATCACGTGTTCGTATTCCGCGTGCGCCCCGTCCCCCACCCCACCGAGGCCGTCGAGCGTGGCGGTGTGGCGGCTCGTGAAGTTGCCGTCCGAAGCGCCTCCGACTTCGGCCTCGTCCAGCGTGATGTCGAGCTCCCGGGCCGCGGCGCGGGCCTCCTCCCACAAGGCCCTGTTTCGAGCGGTTCGCTCGAGCGGCGGTCGGTCGAAGCCTCCCTCGACGCGAATCTCGGCTCCCTCCTGAACCGGCTCGAGCGCCCGAATCTGGGCCTCGACGCGCTCGGCGTCGGCATCCGTCCTCACACGGACGTCGACCATGGCGGTGGCCTCGGGTGCGACGATGTTGGGCCGCAGGCCACCGTCGATGGTCCCGACGTTCACGGTCACGCCCCGCCCAGCGTCGTTGAGCTCGAACAGACGCTGGACCTGGTGGGAGAGCTCGAGGATTGCGCTCACCCCTTTGCCGGGCTCGATGCCGGCGTGACTGGCGATCCCCTTCACGGTGACCGCGAAGTCACCCGATCCTTTGCGCGCGGTCTTCAGCCGGCCGCCCGGGCCGAAGGAGGGCTCGAGGATGAAGGCGCGGGTCGACTCGCGCGAGAGCCGCTCGATGTGCTCGCGCGACTCCGGGCTGCCGATCTCCTCGTCGCTGTTGACGAGCACCACGACGGGCATCGCCGACTCGAGTCCCTGCTCGCGAAGCCCCTCGAGCGCGAACAGCATCTGGATGAGCCCCGCCTTCATGTCGTAGACGCCCGGACCGTGCAGACGACCCTCCTCCTCGCGCACCGGCATGGCCGCGAGCGTTCCACGGGGCCAGACCGTGTCCATGTGTCCCAGCAACAGCTGCTGACGGCCATCAGCCGGCACGCTGCGCTGGCGCGCCAACAGGTGATCGCCGACGCTGCGCCCCGGGATCCGCTCCACGTCGAAGTCGAGCTCGCCAAGCTGCTCCGACAGGATGCGGAACGGCTCGCGTTGCGAGGACGGCTCGAGAGAGGGCGACTCGGCGCTCGCCAGGCGCTCCACGGCCTCGACCATGTCCGCGGTGCGCGATCGCAGCCAGTCGAGTACCGCGGGAGCAGCCATTTAGTGGCGGAAGTCGTGAGGAAACGGAAACGAGAACGTCTCCGAGATGGATGCGAAGCGCGCGGGCGGAAGGTAGGCGAGGAGCGGTCGCTGGCGGATCAGTTCGGCGTCGTCGGAATCGGAGGCCCGCATCGCGTCCTCGGACACCGCGGCGGCGGTGATCCGGCCCACGATGAGGGTGTTGTCCCCGAATCCGTCGATGATGCGCTCGAGCTCGCACTCGAGCCATACGTGGGAATCGCGGACGAGCACCCCGTCGACCGTGCTCGCATCGAAAACGGGTATCGCGGCAAGGCTCGGCTTGCCCCCCTCGGGAGTTCGCGGCGCCGCGCCGAGTGAGGCTTGGACGATCTCACCGGCCAGCGGGTAGCTCACCGTGAACTCGCCGGTTCGCTCGGCATTGCGCTGGGTGGCGTGGGAAGGGTGACATACGAATCCGAAGTGGTTCTGCCAGCCCAACGGCATCGCCATGTGCTTGGGGGCGAGGTCGTGCCCGCCGTCCGGCTCGCGGGTTCCGACCAGCACCAGCGGCGCGACGAGGAAGAACCGGCTCCAGATCGGGGAGCTGACGGGAATTGGCACCGGGTCGGGGCGTGCGGCTTCCACGGGGCGATTCTCGCAGGCAGGGCTGCGAGTCTCCGGCCGGCTGCCCAATTTGCGGAAACCCTCGGCGACAGGGGCGGGTCGGCCCTGTCCGGCTACGGAGGGCCCGACTATCCTCTTGCGCCGTGGCCAAGGACACCGAGAAGCTGATCCGCCAGCTCTCCCTGATCTCGTTCCTGATGGCCACGGGGAGGCCCGTGTCCGCCCTCGAGATCAAGCGGGAGGTGGAGGGCTACAGCTCGATGAACGACGACGCGTTCGCGCGGCGCTTCTACGCCGACCGCGCCGAGCTGGAGAGCCTGGGTATCTCTCTCCAGGTCGACAAGCCGGCCGAGGGCTTCTTCGAGGCCGAGCTGTACGCGCTGCCGCCGGAGAACTACTACTTGCCGCCGATCGAGTTCACCGACGGCGAGCTGGCGGCGCTTCGCACGGCGCTGGTCCTGCTGGATGGTGAGTTCGCGTACGCCGAGCCCCTGCGGCTCGCGCTGCAACAGGTGTCGTGGGGGCGGCCGAGCCCGCTGGTCGAGGGCGACACGGCGCCAATCGACGTCAAGCTCGCGCCCTCCGGCGGCGGGCGCGAGATGTCGCAGCGCCTGGCGAAGATCGAGACGGCGATCTCGCGCCGCAAGACGATCGAGTTCAGCTACTACTCGATGCAGCGCGACGAGGTCTCCGACCGCAAGGTCGACCCGTACCACCTTGTGTTCCGCAACGGCCAGTTCTATTTGATCGCCCACTCCCACGAGCGCGATGACATCCGGGTGTTTCGGCTTTCACGCATCCGCGGCAAGGTGTCCTACGCCACGAAGGCCGAGCACGACTTCGCGCCGCGTCAGGACTTCGATCGCCGCGACTACGCGTCTCGGGCCGACTGGCAGATGGGCGAGATCGCCGGCACCGCGAAGGTGTTCCTGCGCGAGCGCATCGCCTGGCTCGTCGAGCGGGACTTCGGCGGCTTCGGCAAGTTGCGCAAGGCGACGAAGAAGGACGCCGCTCCGAGCCGTGGCTTCATCTACGAGACCGAGTACGCGTCGGGCCGCATGCTGACCTCGTGGGTCCTCGGCTGGCGCGAGAACGCCGAGCTGCTCGAGCCAGCGGACCTCGCAAAGGACGCCGCCGAGCGCCTGGACCTGCTGCGAAGGCGCCACCGCCGAGACTTCGACGTCGCGAACACGGTCAAGCGCCCCATCGCCGAGGGCAACGGCAGGCCGCGCTCGTCGAACGGCCGCTCGGAGGCGGTGATCCGGCCCGAGCGCTTCGCGCGCCTCGTCACCCTGGCAGGCCTCTTGATCGGCGCCGCCCGCGACGAGACGCAGCTTCCGGTTGACCGCGTCCTCGAGGAGCTGAACGTCAGCCGCGAGGAGCTCCACGAGGACCTCGACGTCCTCAACGTCGTCAACTTCGGGGGCGGGACCTACGTTCTCTACGCGGAGATCGACGGGGACGAGATCCAGGTCGATCCCGACACCTACGGCGACAACTTCGCGCGGCCCGCGCGCCTGCTTCCCCTGGAGGCTAAGGCGCTGGTCGCGGCCATCGACCTGTTCGGCGATCACCTGCCGCAGGCCGGCCTCTCGACGGCCCGGGAGAAGATCGTCGCGGCGCTGGGCCACGACCCGTCGCACGAGGGCCTCGAGATCGCCCCCGGGCGTGACGACTCGGAGGTGATCCGGGCCGTGAACGAGGCCATCGAGGGACGCCGGCTCCTCGAGCTCCACTACTACAAGGAGAACGAGGACGAGTTCATCAAGCGCGAGGTCGAGCCCTACCAGCTGGTGAACGGGCCCGAGGGCTGGTACCTCGGGTGCTACGACCTGGGCCGAGAAGACACCCGGCACTTTCGCCTCGACCGGATGAAGGAGGCGCGCGTGACGGAGGACTCCTTCGAGCCGCGCGACGGCGTGGAGGAGCGGCTCGCCGAGCAGGAGTGGCTGGTCCACGGCGAGGTCGGCACGGCCGGCGTGGCGCGCGTGTGGGTCTCGCCCGACCGGGCCCGGTGGCTGCGCGAGGAGCGGACGGTGACGGACGAGCTCTCCGACGGCGCGGTCGTGGTCGAGCTGCCGTATGGCTCGACCGACTGGCTCGTCCGCGAGGTGCTGAAGGGCGTGGGCGACCTCGTCGTGCTCGAGCCCAACGACGCCCGGGACGCGGTGCTGAAGGCCGTCAGCGGCAGGTAGCGCCCGGGGGCGCGTTTATCGATTCCGCCCCGGGGCACCCCGAGATCGCCCGCTTCGTCGCGCCGAACCCGGGCGCGATGACGCTCGACGGCACCAACAGCTATGTGGTTGGCTCCGACCCGGCCTACGTCATCGATCCGGGGCCGGAGGACGCCGATCACGTCGCCGCACTACGCGACGAGGCCGAGCGTCGCGGCGGGCTCGGCGGCGTCCTTCTGACCCATTCGCACGGCGACCACTCGGCAGCGCTGCCGATGCTCGACGCCCCCGTGGTGAAGTCCGGGCCGCTCGACGTGGTGCCCACGCCCGGGCACGCGGAGGATCACGTGTGCTTCCTGCTGGGCCGGGTCTGCTTCACGGGCGATCTGATCCTCGGCGAGGGCTCCTCGTTCGTGCCACCCGACGGCGGCTCGCTCGCCGCCTACCTCGATTCTCTGCACCGGGTCCAGGAGCTCGACCTCGAGCTGCTGTGCCCCGGCCACGGTCCCTACGTCACCGACCCGCAGGCGAAGATCAGCGAGTACATCGACCACCGCCTGGATCGCGAGCGAAAGCTGCTCGCGGCGCTCGATGCCGGCGAGCGCTCGCGTGCGCGCCTTCTCGACGCGGCCTGGGAGGATGTTCCGCAGCAGCTGCGCCCGGCCGCCGCGCTGGTGATGGAGGCGCACCTGGAGAAGCTCGACACCGAGGGCCGGCTGCCGGACGGCATTCACGACTAGGCGACCATCTGGCGCCGTTTCCTAGAGTGGACGGTGTGAACGTCGGGACTGTCGCAAAGCGGAGCGCGCTCGCCGGCGCCGCCTTCTGGGGGCTCGCGGGAGGCGCGACCGCCGGCCTCTGGTACCAGCTCTTCCGGCGGCCCCTGCCGCGAACGACGGGCGACCTGCGGGTGCCCGGCATCGGAGGCCCGATCGAGATCTCCCGCGACCGTTGGGGTGTGCCGCACGTCCGCGCCGAGACCGACCTCGACCTGTGGTTCGGGCAGGGCTTTTGCCACGGGCAGGACCGGCTGTGGCAGATCGACCTCTACCGCCGGATCGGATCCGGCCGCTTGGCGGAGATCGCCGGGAACGCGGGCCTGGTCACCGATCGCTTCATCCGGACGCTGGGACTGCGTCGCGTCGCCGAGTCCGAGGCCGCCGAGCTCGCGCCCGGGATCCGCTCGCGGCTTGACGCGTACTGCGCGGGCATCAACGCCGCCGCAGCCGATCGCCCTCTGCCGGCGGAGTTTCAGATCCTGCGCCAGCGGTTCGAGCCGTTCGTTGCGACCGACGCCCTGACGATGACGAAGCTTCTCTCGTACGGCCTCTCCACCAACTGGGAGCGCGAGCTGCTCAGGGCCGAGATGACCCGAGAGCTCGGCCCCGAGCTCGCGGCCCGCTTGGACCCCGGCTACCCGCACGGTAACCCGGTGGTGCTCACGCCGGGCTCGGGGTGGAGCGGCGACGGCCTCGAGCTCGCCGAGCAGATCGCGAAGGTGCGTGAGGTGATCGGCCTGGCCGTCGACGCCACGGGCTCCAACAACTGGGCGGTCAGCGCCGAGCGCTCGGCGACGGGCGGACCGCTCATGGCGGGCGACCCCCACCTCCCGCCCAGCATGCCCGGGATCACCTACCAGGTGGGTCTCTACCTCGGCGATCGGTTCTGCCGCGGCGCCAGCCTGCCCGGCCTCCCGGGCGTGACGATGGGTCAGAACAACGACGTGGCGTGGTCGTTCACCAACGTGATGGCGGATGTGATGGACCTGTTCATCGAGCGGATCGACGGGGGTGAATACGAGGTCGGGGATGACCGGCGGCCGCTCGAGGTGATCGAGGAAGAGATCGAGGTGAAGGGCCAGGCATGGCCGGATCGGCTCGTCGTGCGCAAGACCGAGCACGGGCCGGTCGTGAACGAGGCCCTCCGCGCCGACGACGCGGAGCCGCTGGCGCTGCGGTTCTCCGCGCTCGACTTCCCGGGGATCACCGAGGCGAACTTCGCGGTGCTCGGCTTCGAGGGCGGCCCTGATCTCGTCGACGCCCTGGCCGAACACTCCCATCCGGTGTCGAATCTCGTGTGGGCTGATCGCCACGGGTCCATCGGTTATGCGACGGTCGGCCGGATCCCGTTGCGCCGGGGCGGGTGCCCGGACCTGCCGAAGCCGGGGTGGTCGGGCGAGTTCGATTGGGACGGCTGGGTCCCGTACGAGGAGCTTCCCCGGGTGGACGATCCCGAGCGGGGCTTCGTCGTCACCGCGAACAACCGCGTGGCCCCGGTCGACTACCCGCACCACATCACGAGCGACTACCTCGACGGCTACCGGGCGCAGCGCATCGAGGAGCTGGTCGACGCGCAGCCCGAGCACGACATCGGCAGCTTCGAGGCCATCCAGACGGACATGCAGTCCCTCCCCGGCCTCGAGACGGTGCACCGCCTGGTCCGGCTGACCCCGCGCGACCAGCGCGAGCTGTCAGCGATCGAGCGCCTGCGCTCGTGGGACGGCGACATGGGCCCCGACTCGATCGCCGCAACGATCTACCAGGCCTTCACTCTGCGGCTGGGCAGGGAGGTCGCGCGCGCCGCGATCGCCGACAGGGATCTGGCCGAGCGCTGGCTCGACCGCGCGGACAACGGGTTCGTGGCCCACGTGACCTCCCCGTGGCGGTGGCAGTCGCACCTCCTCTCGCTGTGGGAGGAGGGCGACGACGAGCTGATCGGCCGCCCCTGGGACCACCTCGTCCTCGACGCCCTGCGGGGCGCGATGGACGACCTGGAATCCGAGTTCGGCCCGGACCCGGACGCCTGGCGCTGGGGTCGCGTGCACCCGCTGGTGTTCCCGCATGCCCTTGGTGCCGCGAACCCCTTCTTCGCCAGGATCTTCAGCCGCAGGCTCGAGGTCGGTGGCGGCCAGGAGACGGTCGCGCAGGTCGGCTGGGACCCCAACGACCCGTTCACCGCGATCTGGGCCCCGTGCTGGCGGATGGTCGCCGACCCGACCGATCCCGAGCGGTCGCGCTGGCAGGCGTTCACCGGTCAGTCGGGCCACCCGGCGAGCCCTCACTACGACGACCTCCAGCCGGACTGGAAGGAGGGCCGAACCCAACCCATGGGAGGGGAGGGACCTTGGCGCAGGCTGACCCTGGAACCGGTGAACAGCAAGCAGCAAGCAGCAAGCAAATGAGGAACCGCGGTGCCGGCTGCCAGCCGTTTGCTGCTTGCTCGGCGTGAGCAGGCGCGGCGAGATCCAGCTTTCTGCGGACGAGCAGCGCGAGCTGATCGATTCCGAGCGGGTCGTCGTCGTGTCCTCCCTCGGCGTGCGGGGCTGGCCGCACTCGATGCCGCTCTGGTACGTGCCGCGCGACGGCGAGATCTGGATCTACACGTACGCCAAGTCGCAGAAGGTGAAGAACCTGGAGCGTGACCCGCGCGCCACGCTCCTCATCGAGACGGGTCACGAGTACGCGGAACTCCGTGGCGTCGAGATCGAAGCCGAGGCGGAGATCCATCGCGACCTCGAAACCGTGTTCGAGCTGGCCCTGGAGCTGACCTCGCGCTACGCCGACGGCGCCGACGTCTCCGGAGACGCGGCGGAGGCGCTGAAGGGCCAGGCCCAGAAGCGGGTCGCGATCCGTTTCCAGGCGCGGCGGGTAGCGACCTGGGATCACCGAAAGCTAGGCGGGACCTACTAGTGGGGCCTCTCACAACGTTGCACCCGAAATGACGGCCCCAGTCGCCTCCGGACGGCGTCCTCAGTCGCCCGAATAGCGCTGCTATTCGGGCTCCCTGCGTCCTTGTCCGGAGTCGCCTGCGCCTCGTCATTTCAGGCACCACGTTATGAGACACCCCACTAGATAGCCTTCCCGCGGTCATGGAGAACCTGAAGGGTCTGATTCTCTCGGGGGGTGCGGGCACGCGCCTGCGCCCCATCACTCACACCTCGGCCAAGCAGCTCGTGCCCGTGGCGAACAAGCCGGTTCTGTTCTACGGCATCGAGGCCCTCGTCGAGGCGGGCGTCGAGGAGATCGGGATCATCATCGCCCCGGAGACCGGCGATGAGATCGAGGCCGCCGCGGGTGACGGCTCGCAGTTCGGTGCCCGGATCACCTACATCCGCCAGGACGCTCCACTGGGCCTCGCCCACGCGGTCCTGACGGCAGAGGACTTCCTCCAGGACGGGCCGTTCGTCATGTACCTCGGGGACAACCTTCTTCGAGACGGAATCACCGACCTTGTCGGCGCGTTCCGCGAGTCCGAGCCCGACGCGCTGATCCTGCTCACGCGGGTTTCCGATCCCGAGCACTACGGCGTCGCGGAATTGAACGGTGAGGAGGTGGTGCGCCTGATCGAGAAGCCAGCCGACCCACCGACCGACCTCGCGCTCGTGGGCGTCTACATGTTCGGCCCGCAGATCTTCGATGCGGCAAAGGCGATCGAGCCGTCCGGACGCGGCGAGCTCGAGATCACCGACGCCATCCAATGGCTGATCGACAACGGCAAGTCCGTCGCCAGCCACACGGTCACCGGCTGGTGGAAGGACACCGGCCAGCTCGATGACATGCTCGAGGCGAACCGCCTGGTGCTCGAGGACATCGAGCGCTCAGTCGACGGGGAGCTGATCGAGGCGAAGGTCGAGGGGCGGGTGATCGTGCGGGCGGGCGCCAGGCTCGAGCGCGCGATCGTGCGAGGCCCGGCGATCATCGGCGCGGGTGCCCGGATCACGGATGCCTACATCGGCCCGTATACCTCCATCGACGACGGCGTGGTCGTCGAGCGCGCGGAGGTGGAGCATTCGATCCTGCTCTCGGGGTCGAGCGTCACGGACCTTGACGCGCGCATGGAGGCCAGCCTGCTCGGCAAGAACGTCACGCTCTGTCGCGGCCCATCGCTTCCCAAGACCCTGCGCATGATCGTCGGGGACAACGCGGAGATCAAGATCCCATGACCGCGCGCCGGGCGGAGCCGCTGAAGGTCCTGGTCGCAGGCGCCGGCGGGATGCTCGGCCGCGACTTCATGACCGCCGCCCGAGAGCGCGGGCACGACGTGATCGGACTCGCCCACAGCGCGCTCGACATCACCGATTCCGCATCGGTCGAGCACGCCATCTCGCTGCACGAGCCTGACGTGGTCGTCAACTGCGCTGCGTACACGGACGTTGACGGCGCCGAGTCCGACGAGCGAGGCGCGATGCGCATAAACGACGAAGGGGCGGCCCTCCTCGCAGCGGGCGCCGCTGCCCTGGGCGCGAAGATCGTTCAGCCGTCGAGCGACTACGTGTTCGACGGCTCCTCGCGACGCCCCTACGTCGAGTCCGACGTGACCGGCGCGATCTCGGCCTACGGACGCTCGAAGCTCGCCGGCGAGACCTCCGTGGCGGTGTCCAATCCACGCCACTTCATCGTCCGAGCCTCGTGGCTTTTCGGGATCGGGGGCAAGAACTTCGTCGAGACGATGCTCCGCCTCGGCAGCGAGCGGCCCGAGGTGCTGGTCGTCTCGGACCAGGTCGGCTCTCCGACCTACACGCGCCACCTCGGCGAGGGCCTCGCCGAGCTCATGGAGCGCGATGACTTCGGCATCCACCACATGGCCGCCGACGGCAAGTGCTCCTGGTACGAGTTCGCGCAGGAGATCTTCGACCAGGCGGGCGTAGAGTGCCGCGTCATGTCAGGGACGACCGAGATGCTCGCGCGTCCGGCGCCACGGCCCGCGTACTCCGTTCTGGGCACCGAGCGGCCCGACCCGATCCGGCTCCCCCACTGGCGCCAGGGGCTCGCGGAGTACCTCGCTGAGCGTGAGGCCGCCAGGCAGGAAGCCGCCGCGTGAAGGTCCTCGTCGCCGGCGGGGCCGGGTTCATCGGCTCCTGTTACGTCCGCAAGCGTCTCGAGGCCCACCCGGACGACGCCGTCCGAATCCTCGACAAGCTCACCTACGCAGGGCGCCGGGAGAATCTCAAGGGGCTGCCCTCCGACCAGGTGGAGCTCGTCGAGGGCGACATCGCCGACATCGAACGGGTCGCGGAGGCCATCGAGGGCTGCGACGCGATCGTCAACTTCGCCGCGGAGTCGCACGTCGACCGGTCGATCGAGTCGCCGGGCGAGTTCATCGAGACGGATGTGTTCGGCGCCTTCGTCCTGCTCGAGGCGGCTCGATCGGCCGGCATCCGCCACCTCCAGGTCTCGACCGACGAGGTCTATGGCTCGATCGAGTCCGGCTCGTTCACGGAGCAGTCGCCGATCCAGCCCTCCTCGCCCTACTCGGCCTCGAAGGCGGGCGGCGACCTGATCGTCGGCGCCTACCACCACACCTACGGAACCGACGCGCTGATCGTCCGCGGGTCCAACAACTACGGTCCGCGCCAGCATCCCGAGAAGCTCATCCCGCTCTGTGTCCTCAACGCGTTGAACGGCGACTCGCTCCCGGTCTACGGCGACGGCATGCAGGTTCGCAACTGGATCTTCGTCGAGGACATGTGCTCAGGCATCGACACCGTGCTGGATTTCGGTGAGGCCGGAACGGTCTACAACCTCGGCGGCCCCGAGGAGCTCCCCAACATCGACGTGGTCAAGAGGATCCTCGAGCTGGCCGGACGTGACGAGTCGCTGATCGAATACGTCACCGACCGGCTCGGACACGACCGCCGCTACTCGCTCGCCTCAGATAGGGCGAACGCCCTCGGCTGGGAGCCGGAGATCCTCTTCGACGAGGGGCTCGAGCGCACGGTCGAGTGGTACCGCGAGAACGAGTGGTGGTGGAGCCCGATCCGCTCCGGCGAGTACCGCGAGTACTACGAGCGCCAGTACGGGCGCACGCTCGGCTGATGCCGAAGCGGCTGGAGACGAAGCTCGACGGGCTGGTGCTCATCGAGCCGGAGGTCCACGGCGACGAGCGCGGCTTCCTGGTCGAGACCTTCCGCGACGACCTGTGGCGCGAGCTCGGCATCGGCATGCAGGCGGCCCAGGAGAACCACTCGCGGTCCGGGAAGAACATCCTCCGCGGCCTCCACTTCCAGACCAGCCCGGGCCAGGCGAAGCTGGTGCGCTGTATGCGCGGCCGCATCTGGGACGTGGCCGTGGACCTTCGGGGCGACTCGCCGACCTACGGCCAGTGGGAGGGCCACGAGCTGGACGATGAAAAGCACCGCCAGTTCCTCGTGCCCGTGGGCTTCGGCCACGGCTTCTGCGTGCTGAGCGACATCGCCGACGTCGCCTACAAGCTCTCGAGCCTCTACGACCCCGCGACCGAGGCCGGCATCGCGTGGGACGACCCGGACGTGGGCGTTGAATGGCCGATCACAGAGCCGATGCTCTCTGAGCGCGACAAGACCGCCCCCCGACTCTCGGAGATCGCGGACAGCCTTCCCTGGTAGGCGCTTCCTAGTCCCAGCTGATCTCGACGAACGGCGGGTGATCGCCCTCCCGCGAGTCGACCACCAGCTTCCAGCTCGCGCCGCGGCCGGCCATGCTCCAGCCCTTGACCTTGAGGCCGTTCCATGCGGCCAGCCGGCCGCTGTCGAGGCACTGATAGGCCGATTGGACGATGCCCGTCAACTGCCAGTAGTCACCTCTGGCATAGTCCTGGGTTCCGCCGTCGCATGCGTTCGCGCCCGGCATGTTGCGCCAGGTGACTCCCGCCTCGGTCCAGTGGCTCTTGACGATGCTCATGTTCACGCTGGCGCTCGGGAAGTCGTCCGGCCTGCTCGGAGTGCCGGAGAGCGTGCCCTTGAGCCTGAGGGTGGCCTTACTGACCGTGCATTGGAGGGGCAACGCCGGAAGGTCGAAGGTCAGCAGCGTCCGGGCGCTGGCCGGGCCGTAATTCACCTTCAGCCTGCCCGCGTGGCCGTAGTGCCGCCTGGGATGGACCGACGAGACCTTCGCGTCGGCCGTCACCGGGACGGTCGTGCCGCCCGGGATGCACACCGGGCCCGCGTGCGCGGAGCCCTGAGGCCTGGCGACTCCAAGTGCCGCCAGCGCCGCCAGAGTCGCAGCGCCGGCTACCCGCAGGGCACGGCCCTTCGGTCTCCTCCTCCTCGTTCCCCACGCGCGGCAGGTCACGATCGACCGACTGTAGTTCCCACGGGCGCGCCATGCGCCATATCGGCGCAGGGCGGGGGGACTACGCCCCCCGACTACGGGCTGGCGATGAAGATCTGCGTCCGCCAGGTGGCGGGGCAGTTGAACGCCGTTGTGCAGGCGGGCTTGTTCCCCGACGCCCACTGGCTGACGTTCCAGATCTTTGAGCTCTTGCTCGGGTCGGGCGTGGCCGACGCATAGTCGCCCCAGCGGCATGGATCGCCCTGGTCGGCGTCCGAGCAATCGAAGCCTGCAATCGGGCCGGGTGACTGTTTCACGACCACCTGCCCAGACTGGCTCTTGCTGCCCTTCTTGGACACCATCTTGATCGTGGGGAAGCTCGAGCCCGATGAGGCGACGAAGTTCAGCACCATGTTCTTGCCGCCCGACTTGTTGGACCCCTTGACGGCGCGGTTCGGGGAGATGGCGCCGTCGAAGACGTATTTCGAGTCGTTGGACACGGATCCGTTCTGGATCAGTTTGGGAGCCGATGGGTAGATCTCGTACCAGCGGACCTTCGACCCCGCACCGCCGGAGACGGCGTGCTGGGTCCACACGGTGAGCTTGTCGTTGTGGGACGGGTCCACGCCTGCGACGGACTGGGTGAGCCGGCCGTCCAGGGTGTCGATCTTGACGCTGTTGCCGCTCTGCGGCGCGTTCGCCGGCGTGCCGTACTGCTTGACCTTGAGCTGCGTGGCGGTTCCCTGGATCTTCGCCGTGCCGTTGTCGTTCTTGACCTTGAACAGCGAGATCTTCTTGCTCGGGAGGGTGCTCGGGATCGCCGCGATCCAGCCGTTGTCCTTGGTGTCGATCTCGTTCGCCGGGACCGGCGTGAACGCCTTGGTGGAGTCGTTGCTCATCAACGGCGACTTCGTCTTGATCTTCGGTGAGCTCTGACAGCCCGATCCGCTCGACGGCTTTGTGATCGCGAGCGCCTCGGCGCCGGTGAAGATGCTGCTGGCCTGGAAGATGTTGACCCCGATCAGCGCGAACTTCTTACTGTCGCCGAGCTTCGGGTAATCGGGGAAGCGGCTACCGAAGTTGATCGAGTACCTGCACCAGTCCGAGCTCGACCCGCTCGAAGGTGACGCGCTCTTGCTGTAGCCGTACGCGAGGGCGTTCTGGGTCTGCGAGATCTCATCGATCATCGTGTAGTAGAAGCGGCTCGTCGTCGGGTCCCAGATCACCTGCACGTCGAACAGCGTGTCCGCGCTCGACACCCCGGCGAGCGTGTTCAGCGATCCCGATGCCATCGGCGATGTGGCGCCCTTGTCGTAGATCCCGAACTGCGAGTTGACCAGCTGGATGAAGCGCTGCGTTCCCACAGCGCCGGTCGAGTCCGACGGAGCGAAGCCGGTGTCCGACAGGCCCTGCCACGAGTTGGCCGTGCTCGGGGCGTGCTTGGCCATGACCGGAGCGGTCAGCGCGAGGGAGGGAGTCGCCCCCGCGGCCCTCGCCTTGTCCTGCTCGTAGGCGCGCCGGTCCGGCACCAGGTACCCCTGGCTCAGGGCAAGGCGGGCCGCCGGGCTGAGCGCCCCGTCGGCCGCGGGGTTGGGCCTGGCCGGCACGACCCGCAGCGGCCTGGAACGGCCGCCGGACGCGAACGCCGGCGCAGGCAGCGCTGCCGCGACGACGACGGCGGCCAGCACGAACCAAACCAGCCGATATCGAGAAGTACTCACCCTGGGCTCTCGATCCCTCGGGGCCATCCTATGCGGAGAGAGCCCGACCGCGTGATTTTCCGCCGGTCGAGGCGCCCGCCGATCGCGTTGTTACTCGGCGATCGCCTCGCCCGAGCCGCCCAACTCCTCGGGGAAGTCCTTGAGCTTCGGGAGGCCGTCGTGCATGGGCAGCACGGTCGACTCGTAATTGACGTGCACCCCGGGTTCAAACGGGAACGAGGGGATCGTCGCCGCGTAGACGTCGACCAGACCCCATTGCGGGTGCCGCGCCAGCAGATGGCCGCCGCATTCCTTGCACCACTGTCGGTAGGTCCGCTCGTTCGCGTTGTACTCGCCGATCTGGTCTTCCCCTTGGGTCACCTCGATCGCCTCGGGCTTCCAGAGCGTGAATGCGTTGACCGGGCCGGCGGACCAGCTCCTACAGGCGGCGCAGTGGCAGTAGCCGGCACCCTCCGGATCGCCGGTGACGACGATCCTGACGGCGCCGCAGTAGCACTGCCCTTCGTAGGTCTTTTCATCCGTGCTCATGATCTCTCCCTTTGCTCGAGTGCCGGGCGACTCTGACTCTGGATCGGGAGGCTACTGCGCTCAGGTGGAGACGTCAGGCCTCCCGTCACCTGTCCCCCGGAGGCCGCTGGCTGGAAGCGTAAGATCGGAGGGTTGGCCACTGACGCGAAATCGACTGGCGGATCGGTACTTGAGCAGTTCTCGCAGCCAGTGCGGAGCTGGTTCGAGGGATCCTTCGCCGAGCCCACGCCGGCGCAGGCACTGGGCTGGCCGCATATCGCCTCGGGCGAGGACACGCTGATCTGCGCCCCGACCGGATCCGGCAAGACGCTCGCGGCGTTCCTGTGGGGGATCGACCGCCTCGCGCGCCGTGCCGAGCTCCCCGCGGACGCCGACGAGGCCCTTGGTTCCGGCGTCCGGATCGTCTACGTATCGCCGCTGAAGGCGCTGTCGTACGACATCGAGCGGAACCTGCGCGCCCCCCTGACGGGCATCGGGGTGGACATCGCGGTCGGCCTCCGCACCGGGGACACGCCCCAGAAGGACCGCCAGGCGATGCGCCGCAGGCCTCCGGACATCCTGATCACGACCCCCGAGTCGCTGTATCTGATGATGACCTCGGCGGTCCGGGAGATCCTTACCGGCACAGAAGCGGTGATCGTGGACGAGATCCACGCCGTCGCGCAGTCGAAGCGCGGCGCGCACCTGGCCCTGACGCTGGAGCGCCTCTCGCACCTCGTGACCTCCAACGACGGTCCCGATCCCCAGCGGATCGGGCTATCGGCGACGCAGCGGCCGCTGGAGCGGGTCGCCCAGTTCCTGGTCGGCCCGAAGCGCAAGTGCCAGATCGCCGACGCGGGCAAGCCCAAGGAGCTCGACCTGGAGATCGTCGTCCCCGTGGAGGACATGACCGAGCCGGACGCCTCGATCGAGAAGCGAAAGGACGGCGGCGACTCAGGCTTTCCGCCGCCCGGCGATGCGAACTTCGACGCCGCGCCCACCGCGCGCTCGATCTGGCCGGCGATTTACCCGGAGCTCCTGAAGCTCGTCCAGGAGCACAACTCGACGATCATCTTCGTCAACAGCCGGCGAGGTGCCGAGCGCCTCGCCAAGCGGCTGAACGAGCTCGCCAACGAGGAGCCCGAATCCGAGCTTCCCGCTACTGAGCACTCCGGGAACGGCTCCGGATCTACCGTCGAGGCTCCGATTGAGGTTGCCAGGGCCCATCACGGCTCGCTCGCCCACGAGGAGCGCATCATCGTGGAGGAACTCCTCAAGTCGGGCCAGCTGCCGTGCCTCGTCGCGACCTCGTCGCTCGAGCTGGGCATCGACATGGGGGCGGTCGATCTCGTGATCCAGGTCGAGTCGCCCAAGTCGGTGACCCGCGGACTCCAGCGCATCGGCCGCGCCGGGCACAGCATCGAGGAGGTCTCGATCGGGCGCATCTTCCCCAAGTTCCGCGCCGACCTCCTCGAGTGCGCCGTGGTCGCGAGACGGATGCGGGAGGGCGAGATCGAGGAGACGGTGATCCCTCGCAACCCGCTGGACGTGGTCGCGCAGCACCTGGTGTCGATGTGCGCGGACGACGAGTGGGAGGTGGACGAGGTCGAGCGGCTCGTCACCGCCGCCGAGCCCTTCCACGAGCTCTCGCGCGAGCAGCTCGAGAACGTGCTGGACATGCTGGACGGCCGTTACCCGTCGGACCGCTTCGCGGAGCTGCGGCCGCGCATCGTCTGGGACCGCGCGGCGGGGACCATCCGCGGCCGGCCGGGCGCGCGCCAGCTGGCCGTGACCAACGCGGGAACGATCCCGGATCGGGGGCTCTACGGGGTCCATCTGCCGGACGGTCGCCGCGTCGGCGAGCTCGACGAGGAGATGGTCTACGAGGCGCGGCCGGGCCAGACCTTCCTGCTCGGCGCCACCACCTGGCGGATCGCGGAGATCACCCGCGACCGCGTGGTGGTCACGCCGGCGCCGGGCGTCCCCGGAGCCGTCCCCTTCTGGAAGGGCGACGGCATCGGCAGGCCGGCGGAGCTCGGCAAGGCGATCGGCGCATTCGCACGTGAGGCGGTGAGCGCGAAGCCGGAGAAGCTGGCGAAGGAGTACGACCTCGAGCGCCGGGCGGCCCAGAACCTGGTGGCCTACCTGCGCGAGCAGCAGGCGGCAACCCGGGTCGTCCCATCCGACGAGACCATCGTGGTCGAGCGCTTCCGCGACGAGATCGGCGACTGGCGCCTGTGCGTGCTCTCGCCCTGGGGCGGCCGCGTTCACGCCGCCTGGGGCCTTGCGCTGTCGGCGAAGATCCGCGAGGAACACGACCTCGAGGCGGACGCCATCTGGTCAGACGACGGGATCGTCGTGCACATGCCCGACGCCGACGAGCCGCCGCCCTCGGACCTCGTCCTGCTGGAAGCCGACGAGATCGAGGAGCTCGTCGTGCGCGAGCTGGGGAGCTCGGCGCTGTTCGGCGCCCGCTTCCGCGAGAACGCCGCGCGGTCGCTCCTCCTCCCGCGCGCCTACCCGGGCAAGCGTACGCCGCTGTGGCAGCAACGGCTCAAGTCCCAGAACCTGCTGGAGGTCGCGAAGGACTTCCCACGCTTCCCGGTGATCCTCGAGACTTACCGCGAGTGCTTGCGCGACGTCCTCGACCTCCCCGGCCTGGAGGAACTCCTTCGCGACCTGTCCTCGCGGAAGATCTCGCTGGTCGAGGTCGAGACCGATACCGCCTCGCCGTTCGCCTCGTCGCTGCTCTTCGACTACGTCGCCACTTACATGTACGAGGGCGACACGCCGAACGCCGAGCGCCGCGCGGCGGCGCTCTCCCTGGATCGCGAGCTCCTGCGCGAGCTCCTCGGCCAGGAGGAGCTCCGCGAGCTGATCGACCCGGACGCGCTGGCGGAGGTCATCGACTCGCTTCAGCACAAGGTCGAGGCCGCGCGGGCGAAGGACCGCGATGCGCTCCAGCAGATCCTGCGCCGGCTCGGGGACCTCAACGCGGACGAGGCGGAGGAACGTGTGGTGGAGGGTTACTCGGCCGCCTCCATGCTGACGAAGCTCGAACGCGAGCGCCGCGCCGCCCGCATCCGGATCGGCGGCGAGGAGCGCTGGATCGCGGCCGAGGATGCAGCGCTCTACCGGGACGCCCTGGGCGTTCCCCCACCGCCCGGCCTGCCGGAGGCGATGCTGGACGCAAAGGACGATCCCATGGTCGCGCTGATGCGCCGCTACGCCCGGACGCATGGGCCCTTCACCACCGAGGAGCCCGCCCACCGCTACGGGGCCGATCCCTCGCCAGCGCTCCGCGAGCTCGAGCGGGCGGGCGATCTCGTGCGTGGCGAGCTCCTGCCCGGCGGGACGGAGCGCGAGTGGTGCGACGCGGACGTGCTGCGCCGCCTCCGCCGCGCGAGCCTCGCCCATCTGCGTGCCGAGGCCGAGGCGGTCGAGACTCGCGAGCTCGCCAGGTTCCTGCCGAGCTGGCAGAACGTGGACGCCTTCCGGCCGGCGGGCGCGGGCCCCGACCGGCTGCGGGAGGCCCTCGTCCCCCTCCAGGGGATCGCGCTGACGCCGGAGGTCTGGGAGCGCGATGTGCTCCCACGCCGCTTGGGCGCCTACAGCCCGGCCTGGCTCGACGAGCTCTCCACCGGCGGCGAAGTCGTGTGGGTCGGCGCCGGGGCGCTCGGCCGCAGCGGCGGGAAGGTGGCTCTCTACTTCCGCGAGGACGTGCGGCTCGCGGGCCCGCCGCCGTCGAACGCCAAGATCGACGCGCCGAAGGGCGACGTGCACGACGCGATCCGGGACCTGCTCGGCCGCAGGCCCTGCTTCTGGATCGACCTCGTTGACGAGCTCGACCTCTCGCCTGAGGACCTCCACAACGCGCTCTGGGACCTCGCCTGGGCGGGCGAGGTCACCAACGACGCGTTCGCCCCGCTGCGGGCCCGGCGCCTGCGTTCCGTCCAGCGCGCCCCGCAGCGCGGCCGCCGCTTCGCCGCCCGCCGGGCGGGCGCGTCCAACGCCGTCCAGGGACGGTGGTCGCTCACCGCGGCCCTGTTCGAGAACGCCCCGTCCTCCGGGCCGCGCTGGCGAGCGCAGGCCGAGCTGATGCTCGAGCGCTACGGGATCGTCACCCGCGAGACGGTCCTCGCCGAGGGTATCCCCGGCGGCTTCTCAACGGTCTACGGCGAGATGTCCAACCTCGAGATGCTCGGGACCGCCCGGCGCGGCTACTTCGTCGAGGGACTCGGCGGAGCGCAGTTCGCCCTTCCCGGCGCGATCGAGCGCCTCCGCTCGCTACCGCATCCGGAGGGCACCTACGCGATCCTCGCCGCAACCGATCCGGCCAACCCGTACGGCGCGGGCATCCCCTGGCCCAAGCGCGAGGGCGGCCGCCGGCCGAGCCGGACACCGGGCGCCTACGTCCTGCTTCGCGATGGCGACCCGTTGCTCTTCGTCGAGCGAGGGGGTCGCGGCATCCTCAGGCTCACCAACCTGGAGGGTGACGCGTTCGCGGAGGCGGTCGGCGAGCTCGCGTCCGCCGCCCACGAGGGGCTCCTTCCCCGCCTCGCGATCGAGCGGGTCGACGGCGAGCCCGTGATCGGCTCGGGCCTGGAGGAGACCCTGATCGAGGCCGGCTTCCACCGGCAGCCGCGCAGGCTCGTCGCATCGGCGTAGCCTTTGGCCATGACCCGCGCCGAAGCTGAGGCGGAATGCGCCCGGCTCGCGACTGAGAGCCCCGATCGCTACACGCATCGCTGGCTGCCGCGCGAGGACGCGGATGGGGACTGGTTCGTGTTGAGAATCGGCCTGCCACCCTCGGAGCAGGACACGACCGCCGAGACCCGCGGCGACGAGCGGCCGGCCACGCCCGACGACCCGCGCCCGGCGATCTTCCAGAACATCCCGCCCTGGGCCGCGGGGGGCGGCTAGAGCGTCCGCAACCCCCGCCCGTGGCCGAGGGCGACACCATTCACCGCACGGCTCGCGCGCTTGAGGAGGCCCTCGCCGGCAAGACGATCTCGGACGTCGAGGTCCCTAACCCGCGGAGTCCGCTGCGCCGCCAGGCCCGCCGGGTCGATCAGCTCCGCGGCGCGGCGATGGATAGGGCGGAGGCACGTGGAAAGCACCTCCTCCTGCACTTCGACCGGGGCCTCGTCCTCCATTCGCACCTCGGCATGCGCGGGTCGTGGCGGATCTCCAGCGGCGCCCCGACACGCGATCGGCGGGCATGGGTCGTGCTCTCGGTCCCCGGCGCTCAGGCCGCCGAGCTCGATGGCTCGCACCTGGACCTCCGAACCGACGCCGAGACGCGGTCCAATCCGCAGCTGCGCTCGCTCGGACCTGACGTGCTGGCTCAGGGCTTCGACGCCGCGGCCGGCGTTGCGGCTCTCCGCGGCGCCGACCAGTCCCGCACGCTCGGCGAGGCGCTCCTCGACCAGCGGGTCCTGGCGGGCATCGGAAACATCTACAAGTGCGAGGGATGCTGGTCGGCACGGGTCGATCCTTGGCGGGCGTTGTCCGACCTCGACGACGAGGACCTCCGCCGCCTCGTGATCGAGATCGGTGGCCTGATGCGCTACGGCGTCGAGACTGGGCGGACGCCGCGCTCGATCTACCGTCGGGCGGGTCGGCGCTGCCCCCGGTGCGGGACGCCGATCTCGTCGCGCGGCCAGGGCGACGCGAACCGGACGACCTACTGGTGCGCGTCGTGTCAGGGAGCAGACCCGACCCGGCGCGGTGCATAATCGGCGCCGTGAGGGAGGAAGGATGAGCCCAGGCGAATCCATCGATCTGCTCTCGCGGGTGCCGCTCTTCTCGGAGCTCTCGCGGGAGGAGCTCGAGCGCATCTCGCGTGTCTCCGTAGCGAGGTCGTTTCCCGCCGGCGTTCGCGTCTTCCACGAGGGCGACCACAGCGACGCCTGCTACCTCGTCCGCACGGGCGACCTGCGGGTGACGCGGGAGCATCCCGACGGCCGGGCGATCGCGCTCGCCACGCTGGGGCCGGGAGACATCTTTGGCGAGCTCGCGATGCTGGACGGCGAGGCGCGCTCGGCGAGCGTCGAAACGCTCACCGACGCCGAGCTGCTGGCGCTCCCCGCGCTGGACGTCAGGCGGCTGCTCGCGGATCACCCTGGCATCTCGGTCAAGCTGATCGCCGCACTGACCCGACGGCTGCGCGAGACCAACGAGCGGGTGGCGCGCCAGTCGTTCCAGACCGTCCCGAGTCGCGTCGCCGGCGTCCTCACGCAGCTGATCGCCGAGGAGAGCGCGTCGGAGGGCCGGCACGGCATCACGATCCGCATGACGCAGGCGGATCTGGCGCAGCTCGCGGGAACTTCGCGCGAGAGCGTCAGCAGGTTCCTCGCAACGCTGGAGCGAGCGGGCGTTGTGCGGGTCGGGCGGGGGAGGGTCACGGTGGTCGAGCCCCGCCGCCTGCGCGCCTACATCTTCTAGTGAGTCGCCGGCTCCCCGACGCCGACGAGTTCGCGTCCCAGCGCGCGGACATGGTCGAGCGGCAGCTGCGGCGGCGCGGGATCGGCGACGAACGGGTGCTCGGCGCGATGGCGGCGGTCCCTCGAGAACGCTTCGTCCCCGAGCCCCACGCGCGGCGAACCTACGCGGACTCGGCCCTCCCGATCGGCCACGACCAGACGATCTCCCAGCCCTGGATCGTGGCGGCCATCTGCCAGGCGCTGGAGCTCGCCGGAGCCGAGAAGGTGCTGGAGGTCGGGACCGGCTCGGGCTATTCGTCGGCCGTGCTCTCGCATCTGGCCGGGGAGGTCACCACGATCGAGCGCGTGCCCGAGCTCGCCGAGCTGGCTCGCGCGACCCTCGCCGACCTCGGCGTCGCGAACGTGGAGGTGGTGATCGCCGACGGCAGCGCCGGCCTGCCGGACCGCGCGCCATTCGACGCCGTCGCGGTGCACGCCACGGCGCCCGGCCCTCCGCCCACGCTCGTCGGGCAACTCGCCATCGGCGGGCGCCTCGTCGTTCCCATCGCGAGCCGCCGCGCCGACGTCCTCATGGCGTATCGCCGCATCGCGGAAACGGTGGACGTGCTGACGGGCGAGGGTCTCGACCGAGACGTCATCGGCCCGTGCCGCTTCGTCCCCCTGATCGGGATGGAGGGCTTCTCCGAGTAGCGACTCTTGCCGCAAAACCCCGTTAGTCTGGCGCTGTGAGCGCCCACCCCGCCAGAGGTTCGGTCTCACCATGACGAGCGGCCTGTTCGCCCTCAATTTCTTCTCCCCGGCCTTCGTCGACCAGCTCAAGCGCGGGCGAAAGACCGCGACGATCAGGCTTGGCGACAAGTCGCGCAAGTACCAGCGGGGCCAGATCGTCTGGATCACGGTCGGCCACCAGCACAGCCCGCGGCAGAAGCTCTTCTCAGCGGTGATCGACGACGTCGACGTGAAACGGGTGCGCGAGCTCTCGCCCCGGGACATCGAGCACGACAACCCCGAGTTTCGCCGGCTCGACGAGATGACGAGCTTCCTGCGCCAGATCTACGGCCGCGAGATCCAGGCCGAGGACACGGTGACGGTGATCCGTTTCTCGCAGGTCGTCGAATCGGTTGCACCGCACATGGGAAACGGCGAGACGCCCTCCTCGCGCAACTAGCTCCATTCGCGGCCGATGTCCGAGTACAGCTTCCTCACGACCTGGTGCCTCGAGGCCCCGCGCGAGCGGGTCTGGGAAGCGATCTGGGACTCGGAGAAGTGGCCCCAGTGGTGGCGCGGCGTGACCGCGGCCGAGAAGTTGTCCGACGGCGACGAGGCCGGGGTGGGGCAGGTGGGCCGATACAGCTGGCGGTCGAAGCTCCCGTACGACCTCGACTTCAGGATGACCACCACCCGGGTGGAGCGGCCCTACCTGCTCGAGGGCGAGGCGACGGGGGAGCTCGCCGGCACCGGCCGCTGGCGCCTCTTCGCCGAGGGCGAGGCGAAGCCTTCGACCGCCGTCCTCTACGAGTGGAACGTGCGCACCACGAGGCCGTGGATGAACGCGCTCGCGCCGCTCGCGGCTCCCGTGTTCGCCTGGAATCACGACTGGGTGATGCGCAATGGCGGCGAGGGGCTCGCGAGGCTGCTCGACTGCCGCCTCCTGGCTTCGGACTGATCTGAGTCGCCGCGACTCAGATTCGCGCTTGAAATCCGCGACGAGGTGGCTACACTCCGCATAGCGCCTTGGCACTCTCATATGTAGAGTGCCAGGGCAGGCGGGAAGCAACTTTCAAACCGCAAGACGGAGGTAATGAACGGATGAAGCTAAAGCCCCTTAGCGATCGGCTGATCATTCAGGCGATCGAGGAGGAGGAGACGACCGCCAGCGGCCTCGTCCTCCCCGATACCGCGAAGGAGAAGCCCCAGAAGGGCAAGGTCATCGCAGTCGGCGACGGCCCGGTCGAGGATGGCGAGCGCCGCCCGCTCGACGTGAGCGAGGGCGACGAGGTCCTCTACAGCAAGTACGGCGGCACCGAGATCAAGGTCGACGGTGAGGACCTGCTCGTGCTGCGGGAGTCGGACGTCCTCGCAAAGGTCGTCTGAGCAACCAACGAATCGAAGGAGATTTGAGACATGGCTCATAAGGAGCTCAAGTACGACGCGGAGGCGCGGGCCGCTCTTCAGGCCGGCGTCGATGGCGTCGCCAACGCGGTCAAGGTGACCCTTGGCCCCAAGGGGCGCTACGTCGTCCTCGACAAGAAGTTCGGCGCGCCCACCATCACCAACGACGGCGTGACCATCGCCCGGGAGATCGAGCTCGAGGACGTGTTCGAGAACCAGGGCGCCCAGCTCGTTCGCGAGGTCGCCACGGCGACCAACGACGTCGCGGGCGACGGCACGACGACGGCGACCCTGCTCGCGCAGACGGTCGTTCGTCACGGGCTGAAGAACGTGGCCGCCGGCGCGAATCCGCTGGCGCTGCGCCGCGGCATCGAGAGCGCCGTCGATCAGGTGGTCGACAACCTGCGCGACAAGCAGTCGAAGGAGATCGCGGGCAAGGAGCAGATCGCCCGCGTCGCCGCGATCTCGGCGGCCGACGACGAGATCGGCAACGTGATCGCCGACGCAATCGAGAAGGTTGGCAAGGACGGCGTCGTGAACGTCGAGGAGGGCCAGACGTTCGGCATGGAGCTCGAGTTCACCGAGGGCATGCAGTTCGACAAGGGCTACATCTCGCCGTACATGGTCACCGACCAGGAGCGCATGGAGGCGGTCCTCGAGGATCCGTACATCCTCATCGCCAACCAGAAGATCGGCTCGGTCCGCGACCTGCTGCCGATCCTCGAGCAGGTGATGCAGGGCGGCAAGCCGCTTGTCATCGTCTCCGAGGACGTCGAGGGCGAGTCGCTCGCGACCCTGGTGGTCAACAAGCTCCGCGGCACCTTCACCGGCGTCGCGGTCAAGGCGCCCGGGTTCGGCGATCGCCGCAAGCGCATGCTCGAGGACATCGCGATCCTCACCGGCGGCGAGGTGATCACCGAGGAGATGGGCCTCAAGCTCGAGAACACACAGCTCTCGCAGCTCGGCCACGCTCGGCGAGTTGTCGTCTCGAAGGACACGTCGACGATCATCGACGGCGCCGGTGAGAAGTCCCAGATCGAAGGTCGGATCAACCAGATCCGCTCCGAGATCGAGACCACGGACTCGGACTTCGACCGCGAGAAGCTGCAGGAGCGGCTTGCGAAGCTCGCGGGCGGGGTCGCCGTCGTCAAGGTCGGCGCGGCAACCGAGACCGAGATGAAGGAGAAGAAGCATCGCGTCGAGGACGCGCTGCAGGCCACCCGGGCCGCCCTCGAGGAGGGCATCGTCCCCGGCGGTGGCGTCGCGCTCCTGAACGCGCAGGATGCCATCGATCCGAGCGGCCTCACCGACAACGACGAGCGCACGGGCGCGGAGATCATCCGCCGCTCGCTCGAGGAGCCGCTTCGCCAGATCGCGGAGAACTCGGGCCTCGAGGGCTCGGTCGTGGTCGAGAAGGTCCGCGGCCTGAAGGAGGGCGAGGGCCTGAACGCCGATGACGGCGAGTACGGCGACCTGGTCAAGGCCGGCGTGATCGACCCGACGATGGTCACGCGGTCCGCGCTGCAGAACGCAGCCTCGATCGCAAAGAACATCCTCACGACCGAGGCCATCGTGGCCGAGCCGCCCGAGAAGGAGGGCGCTGCCGCACCAGCCGGCATGCCCGACATGGGCGGAATGATGTAGCGACCGCCTCGAGCGGAAGCGCTGAGAAGGCCCGGCTCAAGCCGGGCCTTCTCTTTTTCTGAGCGGCACCGACAGTGGACCTTGTTTCCGTATGCGAAACAAAGTCGTGTCTCGGCTCACCGTGCTGCGCGACGTGCCCGAGTTCGAGCGCCTCGTCAGCTGATTGCCAAGCCCCGCTGGGGGACCGGAGAAGACTGGACGATCGATGTCGTCGTCTGGCCGAGGACCGCAAAGCGGTCGATGACCTCCTCGAGGTGCTCCACGTCGCGGACGTTGGCGCGCATGATGTAGCAGTCCTCGCCCGTGATCCGGGTGCACTCGACGACCTCCGGGGTCGCGACCGCCGCGTCGGCCACGTTCTTTAGCTGGCCCGGGGCTGGGCGGATGCGGATCACGGCGCCGAGCGACAGTCCGAGGGACCGAGGGTCCACGTCCGCGTGGTAGCCGCGGATCACCCCGCGCCGCTCCAGACGTCCCAGGCGCTCGGTCACGGCCGGGGCCGACAGCCCGACGCGGCGGCCGAGCTCAGCCATCGTCAGCCGCCCTTCGGCCTGAAGGGAGGCGACGATCCGGCGGTCGATTTCGTCGATTGTGGAATCGTTGGCGTTGAATCCGTTCGACCGTCGATTCGCAGGCACGTCCCGCACTCTACCGCGCACAGGCCATGGACGCAAGCCATGTTACGAGGCATTCTTCAATCCATGGCCAATCGGGTCCCGCCGCACCTCTATTTCGTCACCAGCGCGGTCTTCCACTACCTGGGCCCGGCGTTTGCCGTCCTCCTCTTCGCCCGGATCGATGTCCTCGGCGTCGCCTGGTTGCGGATCGCATCGGCGGCGCTGATCTTCGCGATCTGGCGGAAGCCGTGGCGCACGTTCGCGCAACTCGACTCGGGGGACGGCGTCTGCTCGTCATGTGGGGCGTCGTGCTCGCGGTCATGAACGCCTGCTTCTACATCGCGATCGACCGGCTTCCCCTCGGCACCGTCGCGGCGATCGAGTTCGTTCCGGTCATCGCGCTCGCGGCGCTCGGTGCGAGGACGCCACGCAACGTCGCCGCGCTGCTGATCGCGATCGCCGGCGTCTACTTGATCACGGATGTGCAGCTGGTGGCGGAGCCGCTCGGAATCGCCTTCGCGTTCGCCAACGCGGCGCTGTTCTCGGCATACATCGTTCTCGCGCACCGCGCGTCCCGCTACGAGCGCATGGGCGGCATCGACGGTCTCGGCGCCGCGATGCTGATCGCGGTCGTCGCTGTTACCCCGCTGGGCGGCTGGCAGGCGGCGCCGGCCTTCGCGCAGCCGGTCGCCCTCCTGGCCGGAATCGGGGTCGGCGTGTCTTCATCCGTGATCCCATACGTCACCGATCAGCTCGCAATGCGGCGCCTCACCCGGCCCACCTACGCGCTGATGGTCTCGCTGCTGCCGGCGACGGCCACCGTGATCGGCGTCGTGGTCTTGGCGCAGGTCCCATCGCCCGCCGAGCTCGCGGGCGTCGCCGCGGTCATCGCGGCGATCGCCATCCATCGGGAACGCGCCGACGAAGTCGCCGAGCCGGACGCGGAGGCCCTGGCGGCATAGCTCTCAGCATGGATCCACCGATCCAACCTCAGGCGGGCAGCACACGGTCGAGCGTGTCCGGCAGCGCGCCGAGGTCAGAAAGCTCCGCCGCGGGCGCGCCTCTCGTTGCCTCCGCCTCGCGGTTGATCCACACACAGGGGATGCCGAGCTCGCGGCAGGGCTCGACGTCGTGGTACAGGCTCGCCGCGACGTGCACGTGGCGCGAGGGGTCGGCTCCGGTCCGCCGCAGAAACTCTTGCCAGTGGCCGGGGGCCGGCTTGTAGGAGCCGATCTCGGAGGCGACGATGGCGAGCTCGAACGGCACGCCGATGCGCTCCATCGAGGCCTCGATGTACTCGCGGTCGGTGTTGGAGAGGATGACCAGCTGCCACCCGCGCCGGCGCGCCTCGGTGAGCGCCACCGGGACCTCACCAAAGACCGGCCAGTCGGGTAGGGATCGCCCGAGTGCGTGGCGCTCGTCGTCGGAGAGGTCGCTCCCGAGCGACTCCGCCACGCCCGCGAGGCACCTCGCGAGGACATCGCGGTAGGGCGCGTCCGGGGTCTCGCTCTCGACCTGCGGCTCCAGCTCGTGGTAGCGGGCCAGCGCGGCCTCACGCGAATCCGCTCCGAAGAGGCGCTCGAGCTGGTCGCCGATCCCGCCGTTCCAGTCGACGAGAGTGCCGTAGCAGTCGAACGTCGCCCACCTCGTTTCGCCTGAGCTCAACGCGCTCCCCTCGGGCCGATTTTTAGGTGATCCGGGCAAAGTTGTCCGAACCGGCGATATTCTCCGCGAATCCGGCCAGAGATGGGGGCCGGGCACGAGAGGAGGATGGGGTGTTAACGAAGGCTCTAGCCGTCTGCGGCGTCGTCGTAGCGACGGCCGCGATCAGCGCTTGTGGGGGAAGCAGCAGCACCACGAGCGGTGGCAGTTCCGGAGGAGGCACGGTCGACGTCTATTCGAGTCTGCCGCTGACGGGCGCATCGACAGCACAGACCAAGCCGATGGTCAACGGCATCAAGCTGGCGCTTGACCAGGCGAACAACAAGGCCGGCGACTACACGGTCAAATACACGTCGCTGGACGACGCCACCGCCCAGGCCGGCGAGTGGGATCCGGGACAGACGGCCGCCGACGCGCGCAAAGCCGCCGCCGACCCGAACACCGTGTTCTACATCGGCGAGTTCAACTCGGGAGCGAGCGAGGTCTCGATCCCGATCCTGAACAACGCCGGGATCCCGCAGATCAGCCCGGCGAACACGTACGTGGGCCTGACGACGAACGAGCCGGGCAGCGCGCCGGGCGAGCCGGACAAGTACTACCCGACCGGCAACCGCACGTACGTGCGGATCGTCCCGCGCGACTCGATTCAGGCGGCTGCCGACCTGATGGCGATGAAGGACGCCGGCTGCACCAAGGTCGCCGTGGCCAATGACAAGGAGGCCTACGGTGCCGGGCTGGCAGCGCTGCTCGAGTTGGAGAAGAAGCAGTTCGGAGTCGACATCACCAGCAACACGGGAATCGACCCGAAGGCTGCCAACTTCCGCTCCTACGCGCAGCAGGTGAAGAACGAGGGGGCCGATTGCTTCTTCTTCGCGGGCATCGTGTCGAACGGTGCGGTTCAGCTGACCAAGGACGTCAATTCCGCGCTGCCGAACGCGAAGATCTTCGGCGCCGACGGTGTCTGCACCAGCGCGTACACGGGCGAGAAGGATGGCGGAGTGCCGGCCAGCATCGCGCCACTGATCCAGTGCACGGTGGCGACACTCGATCTCAAGAGCTATCCGGGTGGAAAGGACTTCATCAAGGCCTATTCCAAGCAGTACGGGACGAGCAGCCCCGACCCGTACGCGATCTATGGCTATGAGGCGATGAAGCTCGGCTTGGACACGATTTCGAGTCTCGGCGCTGACGGGAACGACAAGCAGAAGGTCCTCGACGCGCTGTTCGCGACCAAGGATCGCCATTCGGTTCTCGGGACCTACGGGTTCGACTCCAACGGCGATACGACGCTGACCTCGTACGGGCTGTACAAGGTCGGCTCGGATGGCAACCCGGTGTTCTTCAAGACACTGACGCCGCCCGCCTCGGTCGCATCGCAGTAGGGGCATAGGCAGATCGGTTGAGGAGGGGGCGCTGCAGCGCCCCCTCCCTACCCGCTGAGAGGAGGCGCACGGACGTGGAAGCGAGGTCTCTGACGGTCAGCCTTCCGGCTGGGCCGAAGGGCGCACTCGCGAAGCTCCGTCAGACGGCCGGGGGCTGGGGGCTGATCGTGGCCCTCCTGATCCTTCCCATCTACTACGCGATCAAGGACCTCACCCAGGGCTACCAGGCCGGCGTCGCGCACGGGCAGCCGATCATCGTCCACAACCTGACGCAGGTCGGCGAGACGCTCGTCCAGGGTGTCTCCAACGGGATGATCTGGGCGCTGATTGCGATCGGCTACACGCTCGTCTACGGGATCATCGAGTTGATCAACTTCGCCCACGGCGACGTCTTCATGATCGGGTCGTTCGCGACCGTCGCCTTCTGGGGGACGATCGGCCTCGGGCTCGCGACCGGCACCCTCGGGCTCGTCTTCGGCCTGATCCTGACGCTGATCGTCGGTATGGCGGTCTGTGGGAGCCTGAACGTGCTGATCGAGCGGGTCGGGTATCGCCCGCTGCGAAGCGCGCCGAAGTTAGCCCCGCTGATAACCGCGGTCGGCTTCTCGTTCATCCTCCAGAACGTGGGCCTCTTGTGGCTTGGTGGCTCGCCGGTCGGCGTCAGCGACCTCCTGCACCAGGACAACGTCGTGTTCAGCATCTCCGGCGTCGATATCCATCGCGCCGACGTGCTCGCCGTAGGGGTCACGGTGCCCCTGGTGATCGCGGTGACCTGGTTCCTGGCGTACGCGAGGCCTGGGCGCGCCATGCGGGCGACGGCCCAGGACCCGGAGGCGGCGCGGCTGATGGGGATCAACGTGGACCGCACGATCTCGCTGACCTTCCTCCTCGGTGGGATGCTGGCCGGGGCAGCCGGCCTCGTCTACGCGCTCTACCAGACGACGATCTGGTACTTCCAGGGCTTCGAGGCGGGCCTGATCGCCTTCACCGCGGCCGTGATGGGAGGGATCGGGAACGTGCGCGGCGCCGTGCTCGGCGGCCTCATCATCGGAATCATCCAGCAGTTCTCCGACGCGCGGTTCGGGCCCGAATGGACGGGCGCGGTCGTGTTCGCCTACCTGATCCTGATCATGGTCCTCCGCCCGCACGGGCTGCTCGGAGAGGAAACCCGGGAGGCGGGATGAGCGAGCTCGTGGCCCAGCTCACCGAGTGGCGCGACGCGATCGAGGCGCGGCTGCCGGCCCGGACGCCGATTGTCGCAGCAGCCATCCTGATCGCGGTTGGCATCCTGCTGCCGTTCGCATTCGCACCGACGAGCGGCTTCATGGACGCGACGATCAAGTCACTCGCGTTCGTGGTCATGGCGCTGGGCCTCAACATCGTCGTCGGCTTCGCGGGTCTCCTGGACCTCGGCTATGTGGCCTTCTACGCGATCGGCGCCTACTGCATGGGCTGGTTCGCGTCGGGCTTCTTCTACAAGGCCGACGCCCACGTGCTGACCTCGGCCTTGACCACGTCGCCGGGGATCCACCTCAACTTCCTGCTGGTCCTGCTGGCCGCGGCGCTGATCTGCGCCGTCTTCGGAGCGCTCATCGGGTTACCCACGCTGCGCCTGCGGGGCGACTACATCGCGATCGTCACGCTCGCGTTCGGGGAGATCATCGGCACGGTGGCCGTCAACGGGACGGACATCCACCTCACTGGGGGAAACGGAACCCCCTCGGACCCGGGCATGACCCTCACGGCCGGCAATCTCGGCATCCCGGCCGTCGACCTCCCGTACTTTCCGGGAATCGGAAAATTCCAGCTGCTCAACCTGCGCGCGTGGTACTGGCTCATCTTCGGGATCATGCTGCTGGTCCTGTTCGTGAACATCCGGTTGCGGGACTCGCGCCTGGGCCGCGCTTGGGTGGCACTCCGGGAGGACGAGGTCGCCGCCGTGTCGATGGGCATCCCGGCCGTCCGCACGAAGCTCCTCGCGTACTCGATCGGCGCCACCTTCGGCGGAATGTCCGGAGCGTTCCTCGGCGCCTATTACACGACCGTCAACGCCGGCCAGTTCGCGTTCTCGTTCTCGATCTTCGTCCTCGCGATGATCATCGTCGGCGGCCTGGGATCGATCTGGGGAGCCGTGCTCGGCGCCCTGCTCCTCTCCTACATCAACTTCTACTTGATCCCCGACGTCTTCAACAGCCTCCCGGGCACCTTCGGGCTCGACTTCACCCTCACCGACCTGTCCTTCGGGATCTTCGGTTTCCTGCTCGTGCTGGTCATGATCCTCAGGCCCCAGGGCCTCTTCCCCGAGCGGCGTCGAAAGCTCGAGCTCACGCAGGAGATCGAGACCGGCGAGGCCATGCTCCAGGAGCCGACGACATGAGCACCGCCGAGACCGCCCCGGCTGCGCCCGCGGCGGGCACCAAGCCTCCGCCCACCATGCGCGCGGAGCACGTCTCCAAGGAGTTCGGCGGGCTGGTGGCCGTCAACGACGTCTCGATCGAGATCCCGGAGCGCTCGATCGTCTCCATCATCGGGCCGAACGGGGCCGGCAAGACGACGCTGTTCAACATGCTCACCGGCCTCTACAAGCCGAACGCCGGCCGGATCTACTTCAGGGACGACGACATCACGTCCAAGCGCCCCGACGTCATCACGTCGCTGGGGGTGGCGCGAACCTTCCAGAACATCCGGCTCTTCCGCGCCATGACGGCGCTCGAGAACGTGGTGGTCGGACGCCACGCGCGCATGCGCGCCGGCGTCTGGGGGTCGATCCTGCGCCCGCCACACGTTCGCCGCGAGGAGCGCGCCGCCCGCGAGCGATCCGGCGAGATCCTCGACTACGTCGGGCTGAACCACGCGGTCTTCGACCAGCTCGCCGGCAATCTCTCCTACGGGGATCAGCGGCGCGTGGAGATCGCCCGAGCGCTGGCCTCCGATCCCACGATGCTGCTCCTGGACGAGCCGACCGCGGGCATGAACCCGCAGGAGTCCGATCGCCTTACCGGGTTCATGCGCAAGCTCCGGGACGACCTGGGCCTCACGATCCTCCTGATCGAGCACGACATGCGCGTCGTCATGGGCATCTCCGAGCGCATCACGGTCCTCGACCTCGGCGAGGGGATCGCAGAGGGGCCTCCCGCGGAGATCCGCCACAATGCCCGCGTGATCGAGGCGTACCTCGGCAAGCAGGACGAGGAAGCCGGGGGCTGACATGGCGCTGCTCGAGGTTGAGGACATCCACGCCCACTACGGGACGATCGAGGCGCTGCGGGGCATCTCGCTGACCGTGGAGGAGGGAAAGGTCGTCACCCTGATCGGGTCAAACGGCGCGGGCAAGTCCACCACGCTCCGCGCGATCTCCGGCCTCACTCCGGCCAGCGCGGGCAAGATCCGGTTCGCGGGTGAGGAGATCACCCGCGCCCCGACCGAGGCCATCGTCGCGCGCGGCGTCGCCATGGCCCCCGAGGGGCGGCACGTCTTCCCGCGCATGACGGTTCGCGAGAACCTCGATCTCGGTGCCCACCGGCGCCGGGGCGACGGAATCGAAGCAGACCTCGAGCGCGTCTACTCGCTGTTCCCCCGGCTTGCGGAGCGCGAGCGCCAGAAGGCGGGAATGATGTCCGGCGGCGAGCAGCAGATGCTGGCGATCGGGCGCGCCCTGATGGCCCGGCCCAAGCTGCTGATGCTGGACGAGCCGTCGATGGGTCTCGCCCCGATCCTCGTCGAGCGCATCTACGAGACGATCGCCGAGATCAACCGCGACGGCGTGACGATCCTGCTCGTCGAGCAGAACGCCAACTACGCCCTGGACATCGCCGCACACGGATACGTGCTGGAGACCGGTCGGGTTGCCCTCGCGGACGACTCCGCGAAGCTGCGGGACGACCCCGAGGTCCAGAGGGCGTACCTGGGCGCATGACCGTCGTCGCTCTGATCGGGGTCAAGGGCCTGTACCTGCTGTTCGCGTGGCTGATCTCGGCGGCCGTCGCGGCTTGGCTCGCGGATCGCAAGGGCTACGGCGAGCGCCTGGGACTCGCCTTCGGGCTGCTGCTCTCCGTGGTCGGGGTCCTGATCGTCCTGGCGCTGCCCGGCCGGCCCGGGTCGCGCTGGAAGGAGGAGGGGCCTCTACGGCCCCGGCGCTAGCGGTCGGGCCGCAGCGCTAGGCGCCGAGGACCGCGTCCACGGGAAGCGGCTCCACGCCGAGAGCGTCAGCATCGGCGGTGCCCCTGGCGCTCACCATCGGCACCTCCATCAGCTCGGCCTCCTCCCAGGTCGCGAATACGGCCTCGCCGAACATCCGCCGCAGGGCGACCAGCGCCAGGTGCACGAACCCCAGCGGGACGTGAATCAGCGGCCGCTCGTGCCCCGTCGCACGGGCGACGGTCCGCGCGATCTCGTCGTAGGTGAGCACCTGGGGCCCAGCGAGCTCGTAGCGAGCCTTCTCGTCCGGTCGCTCCAGGGAGGCGACCACGCAGCGGGCGACGTCGTGGGCCCAGATCGGCTGGAACCTCGCGGTGCCGGACCCGGATATCGGGAGCGCCGGGAGGAGCGCCAGCCGCTTCATCAGCCGCACCCAGCGGTCGGCGGGGTCGTACATGATGGATGGCGCGAAGATCGTCGTTGAGAGGGGCGCCGCCGCGACCGCCTGCTCGGCGAGAGCCTTGGCGCGGAAGAACCGGGTCCGCTGCACCTCGCTGGCGCCGATCGCCGAGAAGAAGACGAAACGCTCCACACCCGCGCGCTCGGCCGCCCGAAGCAGCCTGACCGTGGCCAGGCCGTTCAGCTCCTCCACCCGCGCGTGCGGCTCGTCGCGGATCGCGGCCGCCAGGTGGATCACCGTGTCGACGCCGCGCAGCGCCTGGCGCTGGAGGTGGCGATCACCCAGGCGCGCCAGATCGCCCAGTGCGATCTGCACGTCTACGCGATGACGGCCCAGCCCTCGTGGGTCGCGCACGAGGGCACGCACGTCGTGCCCGGCCCCCAGCAGCAGCGGTAGAAGCGCCCTGCCGACCGTTCCACTGGCCCCGGTCAGGAGGATCACGGGGCGGACTCTACCCACCCTCCGGAGCTCGCCAGGTGGCTGGCACAAGCGCCGATCGTCACTTTTCCTGCGGCCGGCCGCGAGGCCAACTCGCCTAGAATGTCGCTCCGCGCCCGCGGGACGGCCCGCGGGGCGACCGTCTGGATTTCCTACCGAGGCACCAAAGAGGGAGAAATCAGCCGTGGCCTACGTCATCGCCGAGCCCTGCATCGGAGAGAAGGACAACTCGTGCGTCGAGGTCTGTCCCGTCGATTGCATCCATCCGACGCCCGACGAAGCCGACTACGAGGCCCAGCAGCAGCTCTTCATCGACCCCGACGAGTGCATCGACTGCGACGCCTGCGTCGAGGCCTGCCCGGTGGACGCGTGCTTCGCCGAGGACCAGCTCCCCGACGAGTGGTCCAAGTACATCCAGATCAACGCCGAGTACTACTCGAAGGCGTAGTCCCCGTTTGGGCTAACAGCATCGGCGACCGCTTCTGACCTTCCCGAGAACGTCTAGCGCTGGACGACCGGCAGTTCGGTCCCGCTGACAGCGGGCTCCGGCATCGCCGCCGGTGGCGGCGCCTGCATCACCGGCAGCTCCTGCGGCGTAGCGGCGACGATCCCGCGCGCGGCGTCACGGATCGCCTGCGCGGCGGGTGCGTTCGGCTCGGAGAGCACGAGCGGCGAGCCGGCGTCGGCCGCCTCGCGAAGCTCCTCGGACAGGGGCACCTTCCCGAGGAGCGGGATGTCGAGCTCGTCGGCGAGCAGCTGGCCACCGCCCTCGCCGAAGATGGTCACGCGCTGGCCGTCCGGGCCGGTGAAGGCGGACATGTTCTCGATCGCGCCGAGCAGCTCGAGATCAACCTTCTCCGCCATCTCGGCGGCTCGGCGGGCGACGCTCTGCGCGGCGGGCTGAGGCGTCGTCACGATCATGATCTTCGCCTGCGGCAGGAGCTGGGCCAGGGTCATCGACACGTCTCCGGTTCCCGGCGGGAGGTCGAGGAGCAGGTAGTCCAGCTCGCCCCAGTCCACGTCCTCGAGGAACTGCTGGATCGCCTTGTGGAGCATCGGTCCCCGCCAGACGACGGCGGCGTTCTCCTCGAGGAAGAAGCCAATCGACATCACCTTGACCCCTGATGGAGCCGTGAGCGGAACGATCTTGCGCTCGGCGTTGACCTCCGGCTTGGCTGTTGACGCCCAGCATGCGGGGGATCGAGTACCCGTAGACGTCGCAGTCGAGCGCGCCCGCCGATTGACCCTCGGCCTGCAGCGCAGCGGCGAGGTTCGCGGTCATCGTGGACTTGCCCACGCCGCCCTTGCCCGACGCGACGCAGACGACGTTCTTGACCTGGGCCAGCGCCCCCTCGGGGAGCCGCTGCCGGCCGAGCGTCTGCTGGATGCGTCCCTTCTCCTCGTTGGAGAGGACGTCGAAATTCGACCCCGACCCCCGTGACCCCCTCCAGCTCACCGACGCGCTCAGCGACCGCGTTCTGGAAGTGGGAGCGGATCGGGCAACCGGGAGTCGTGAGCGAGACGACGACGTCGACGCGCCCGTCGTCGGCGATCTGGACCGAGCGCACCATCCCCAGCTCGACGATGTTTCGCCGCAGCTCGGGATCGATCACGCCCTGGAGGGCCTCGGTGATCTGTTCCTTGGTGGGTAGTGCCACTGCGTTCATTGTGACAAAGGGGCCCGAACATCGATCGACCGGCGCGATGGCCGGTCGATCGGGGAGGAGAGGTTGCTGTTCTGCTCGCGAGGTTTGCTGCGAGCAGATCCCTCCGGGACGCCACCTCTCAGGCGGCCCGGGCTAAGGGTCAGACGAGCGTGGTGACCCGCTCCTGACACCGCGGTCTGCGCCTGCTTCAGGCCCTTCTCGACCTGGGCTCGGTTCTGCTTGACCGTGGTCTCGAACCGGCGTCGCCGCTGCTTGACCTGGCGCTGGACACGGTTCCGGGTCTGGCGCGCACGAGTGCGAGCCTTGCGCCGGGAGGTGGCCCCGCGGCGCTCGAGCTTGTTCATCTCACGCTCGACCTGCGTGCGGAAGCTCTTCAGCTCACGCTCGGCGGTCTCACGCTTGGTGAAGGGCTCGACGACCTCGTTGACGCGGTCGGCGACCGTGAGGACCACGCCGACTGGAACGTCGACGGACCGCTCGGCGGTCTGGCGCGCATAGGAGACGCTGCCGTTGCGGACCCTGGTCAGGCCCTCGCGGATCTTCTGGGCGTCCGTGCGGCTGGTGCGCTCTTGGTCGTACGCGGCGCGGCTCTTGCGCTGCGTCGTGTTGGTGTTGGTGGTGCCGTTGGCTGCCATCTTTCCTTTCCATCCCCCTCGGTAGGGCTTGCGCTCGACGTCCTTATTTCTAAGGTTATTCGAGTCTATCAACGCGAACAGGTGTTTGTACCCCGGCGGCGCAGCTGAGTTACGCGGGCGAGGGCGGCAGGGGTCGGCCGGCGCGCGAGCGGCGCGAAATCCACCCATGCGGTCGATAATCGGCCGCTCGCCGGCGGGGGCAAGGCAGGCGACTTGGGCGCGCGCTCGACCCGCGCCCGAGCCGTTCGGGAACAATCGCTTCGCGGTTACGACGCTGGCGGCCCGCGGTCGGTGCCGTGCGAGCCAGGCGGCACCCTGGGCGAATCGGATACGCACCGCGCGGTGAATCCTCCACTCGAAACCGAGCGGTGGCTGAGACCGGCCTGTGCGTTTCCCCGGGCCGCCTCGTTACGCGCCCGCCGGACCGTCGAGGCGTCCATCCGCTCGAGCCACCGCGAGGGCTGCTCGAGCTCCTCGGCGCTCGGGAGCGCCTCCGGCGCCGACCACACTCGGTTCAGGCCTCCGATCCCGGTCCGCTCGGCGACCGCGTCGCAGAACGCCTTGCCGAGCTTGTACTGGCGGAGCTTCAGCTCCATGCCCAGCAGCCTGGAGACCACCTCGCCAAGGCCGCCGCGGCGGGCCCGGCGCATGTCGAGGCGTTCGCGCAATCGGGCGTAGCCGGGCTCTTTCGCGGCGCCGGCCGCGTCCATCACGTGCTCCGCGTGCCCCTCGATCACCGACATCGTCGCCTGCAGGCGGTCGAGCACCTGGGCCTGCTCCGGACCGGCCAGCATCCGGGCGAGATCGCCCTGGAGGAGCGACCTGATCGTCTTGCGAGGGTCGCTGGTGAGCACGCGCTTGGCGAGGCCTTGGAGCGACGCCCGGTCCATCTGCGCCGCGGCGCCGTCGATGAGCTGCTGGAGGAGGTCGGCCAGGTGGCCGCGCAGCCACGGGACCGAGGTGAACTGCACCGCGTGCGTCGTCTCGTGGATCGCGATCCACTTCAGGAACAACTCCGGCGTCTCGCCGAGCTGGAGGTGGGTGGCGGCGAGATTCGGCCCGACGAAGAGCAGCCGCTCCGGGCGGTCGGACTGGACGATCGCGATGTCGTACTGGCCGAGGACCTTGCGTGCCCCGTAGCCCACTGCGATTCCGGCCTCGGCGCCCGCTGCCGCTCCGGCGAGCGACCGGGCCATGCCACCGAGCGGCCCCGGCGCGTTCATGTCCGCCGGCGATGCGCTGCTCGAACTCGTGCGAGACGTCGCGCAGCGTCCGCAGGCCGACCCGCGCCCACTCGGCTCGGTCGACCACCTCCGGCGGGGGAATGGGCCGGGCGGGGGTGAGTCGCGTGTACTCGAGCACGAGGCCGAGGGCCTCCTCGCAGGCCGATTCGACCGCGGGACCCGAGAAGTAGCCCGGATCGGTTCCGCCCCCCGCCACGCCGATCGCCACGCGCTGGGCCAGGCTCCAGTCGACGAACCGGTCCACGGTCAGCCCGCGGGCTCGGCTGCGGCTCGGAACCAGCCGCGTCCGTTCCGGACGGGCGCCGGGCTGGTTTCTCGCCCGCTCGCCCTCCGGGGCTCGCTCGGCGAATCGCTGAGCCTCGAGCACGTGCGAGCATCTCGGAGTCGAGCCCCGCGGCCACGTGGTAGCGGGCGTCGAGGTCCAGGCTGACGTCGAGGCCCTCCCCCGCGAACGCGACCATCGCGCCCCCCTCGCGGGCGATCAGCTGGCCGGCTGCGGCGTCGACGGAGCGGCAGGCGCGGCCGGTGAGCATGGCGTCGAAGCGGCCGCCGCCCACGTAGCAGAGCGAGATGGCGATGGAACCGACCGAGCGCATGCGGAACGCCTTCCCCTGGAGCGCGTCGAGGACCGGGATCAGCCGCTCCGGCTTGGCTCCCTCCAGGCCGACCACCTCGAGCCCGAACCCCGGGCCCTGGGCGCGCAGCGGCTCCTCGTTCACTTGCGCGCCCTTGCCGCGACGCGCGAAGTACTCCTCGTCGGATCCGAAGTCGTACACGTAGCCCACATCCACGTCGGCCATCGTGGCCCGGACGCCACCGCGATGCTGAGCGAGAACGAGGGGAGCATGCGGCGGGCGTTCAGCGAGCCGTCCAGCGGGTCGATGACCACGGAGGCGCCCGACCCGCCGTCGCCGAATCGGACCTCACCGCGCTCCTCGGAGATCGCGGTGAACTCGAGGCCCTCATCGCTCAGGCGCTCCAGCTCCGCGAAGACGATGTCCTCGCTGCGGCGGTCGATGGCCAGCGTCCGGTCGCCCCCCTCCCCGACGCCGTCGTAGACGGTCCGCGCGGCGATGCTCCGCTTCTCCGCGAACAGCTCGCGCTGCGCGGCGACCATCCGCCGGCAGGCGCCGAGCCAGTCGGCGCCGGTCACGTCGCCCGCGGCGGAAGCGCTCGTGTCCGCTTCGGAGGTCTGCCTGTGGGCCACGCCACCATGCTAGTTGCCGGCCCCGGCAGGCCCTCGTGCAGGCGCTAGCGTTAGCCCGGTGGAGGGAGAGAGCCCACCGGGACCGCGACAACCCGCGCCGACCGAGCTCCAGGCGCGCGTAGTCGGCCACCGCGAGGGCCCGCTGCTCGTCTCCGGGGCGGCCGGGACGGGCCGAAGCGAGGCGCTGGCCCGCCGGCTGGAGAGCCTGGCGGCCGCCGGGGTGGGGCCGCAGTACGTCCTGATCCTGACCCGCTCGCGCGCGGGGGCGACGAGGCTGCGAGCGCGGGCCGGCACGCTGGTGGACCCGCCCTATGAGGAGCTCTGGATCGCGACCTACGAGTCGGCCGCCGAGCGCCTGCTGAGCGAGTATGCGCTCGAGGCCGGCCTCGATCCCTTCTTCGCCACGGTCCGCCTCGCCGACCGGCTGGCGCTGCTGCTCGACCATCTGGACGACCTCTCGCTACGCCGCCACGAGATCCGCGGCAACCCCGCCGGTCTCCTGGCGCGCCTGCTGCGCCGAATCGATGCCCTGAAGGCGGAGGGAATCGGCCCCGCGCGGCTTCGCGACTGGGCCGAGGAGCGCGAGCGCGAGTCGGCGGTCGCGCAGGAGAAGGAGCGCGCCCGCCGCGAGCGCGAGTTCGCGGAGCTCTACGCCAGCCACGACCGGATCCTGCGCGAGAACGGGAGCCTGGACGCCGGCGACCTCGTGGTCGAGCTGGAGCGGCTCCTGCGCGAGCGACCCGACGTGCGGCGGGAGGTCTCGACCCGCTTCCCGTTCGTGATGGTCGACGAGCTCGAGGACGCCGGGGCTGCCCATCGCGCCCTGATCGACGCGGTCGCCGAGCACCAGAACCTCGTCTGCGCGTGCGACACGGCGCAGTCCATCCGCCGCCCCCCGGCCGCCGCCGTGGACCCCGGGCCGTCGTTCATGGAGCGATACCCCGAGGCGGAGCACGTGGTGCTCGACCGCCCGCTCCGCTTCGGAGCGGACATGGCGCGCGCCGCGGGCGCCGTAGCCGTCCTGGCCGGGGATGGTGCCCCGGCTCCTGGCGGCCAGGACGGCGGAGACGAATCGCTGGTCCGCTTCTGGCGCTGCACCACGGAGCGAGCGGAGGCGCAGGCGACGGCGCGAGAGATCGAGCACCTGCTCGCCGCGGGAGAGGTCCGCCCGGAGGCGGTCTGCGTGATCGTCGGCTCGGGCTGGCGGGAGGCGCGCCTGGTGGCCGCCGCCCTCGAGGAGCGGGCCGTCCCGTTCCGGTTCGCGGGGGACGCAGCGCTCTTCCAGCGCCCGGAGGTGCGCGACGTGCTCGCCTGGCTGCGGATGCTGGCCGACCCCACCGACTCGGCCGCCGTCGTGAGGGCGCTCACCCGCCCGCCGGTGGAGCTGCGCTCGATCGACCTCGCCCGCTGCACGGCCATCGCCCGCCGGCGAAAGCTAGACATGATCTCGGCGCTCGACGCCGCCCTGGAGAGCCCGCAGCTCCCTCCGGAGGCGCGCGACCGCATCAAGGCCTTCGGAAAGCTCCAGCGCTCGGCGTCCGCCGCCATGGAGGAGATGCGGGCCGACGTCTTCGTTCGCCGCCTGATCGAGCGGATCGGACTGCGGCGACACCGGCTGTTCGTCGCGACACCGGAGGCAGCCGAGCGCCTGCAGAGCCTCTCGCGACTGTCCGAGCTCGCCGCGGCCTGGACCCGCCGCGAGCCGCGCGGCTCGGTTCGCGACTTCGTCAGGCACCTGACGGCCGTCGCGGACGCCGGGGAGCTCGACCCCGACGATGCGGCGACCGCTCCCGGCGGGTCGGTCGTCCTGGCCGAGCCGGAGCAGGTCAAGGGCCTCGAGTTCGAGCACGTCTACGTCCTCGGCCTCCATCGCGGCGCGCTCCCCGCCCGCGACTCGGCCGCGGGGTGGCTGCCACGGAGCCTGCTTCCAGGCGGCGTCGCGGCAGCCGAGGGGGAGGAGGCCACCAGGGCCGCCCGCGCCCGCCTCGCCTATCTGTCGATGACCCGGGCCCGCAGGGCGCTGGTGATCTCGTGGCCACAACAGAGCGCCGACGGTCAGGTGGCCCCGTCACCGTTCTACGAGGCCGCGCGGGACGCACTCGACGCCGAGGAGGAGCTCCACGAGGAGGAGCTCTTCGGCCCCGCGGAGGGCCTTCACTCCACCTACCGGATGCTCCGCGACGAGGTGCTCGAGTCGTCGTGGCGCGCCGGGTCCGCGCTCTCGGAGATGCGCCTCGACACGGCCGAGGACGTGACGCAGGCGGTCGCGCGCTACCTCGAGCTGATCAAGCTCGCGGCCCTCGTCCAGCGCCCCGGCACCGAGCCCGCGGCCGAGACGATCTCGGCGCTGAACGAGCTCCTCGGACGCGCCGCCTCTCCGGAGCAGCGGGCTGCGCTCGAGGCGTCCGCCCTCGACGAGTACGTGGTCGCCGAGGAGCGCGACGCAACCGCGCGCCGCGAGCTGGTTGCCGCTCGCCGCGAGCCGTCGCTCGAGCAGTTCATCCCCCGGCGCGGCGACGGCCTGGCGCTCTCGGCGTCCGACATCGACCTGTACCGAACCTGCCCGCTCAAGTACAAGTTCGCGCGCGTCTTCGCGATCCCGAGAGAGCCGACGATCAACCAGCGCTTCGGGATCCTCATCCACCAGGTCCTGGAGCGCTTCCACACCGAGGCCATGCGCGCGAACGCGCTCGGCGACGGCGAGGACGCCTCCCGGCCGGGCTCGGGTGCGCCGGGCAGCCTCGACCGCCTGCTGTTCCTGTTCGAGGCGGGCTGGCGGCGAACCGGGTTCGGCTCCTCCGACGACGAGCTCCAGTACCGCGACCGTGCCGTCGCGGCCCTCGCTCGCTACCACGAGCGCGAGCGAAGCGCCTCTTCGAAGCCGGTGTGGCTCGAGCGCGGCTTCTCGTTCACGATCGGCGACCACCAGCTCCGCGGCCGTGTCGACCGCGTGGACCAGCGCGCCGACGGCGGCTACGAGCTGATCGACTACAAGACCGGCGAGCAGCGCACGGGTCAGGGCGACGACGTACAGCTCGCCCTGTACCGCCTGGCCGCGCGTTCCGCGTGGCAGATCGAGGCCGACATCGGGAGCTACTGGTACGTGCTGGCGGACGAGCGCGTCGAGATGCCGGCGGCTCCCGACGACGCCGAGCGCGTCGAGCGGACGGTGCTCGAGGTCGGCGCCGGCATCGAGGGTCAGGACTTCGAGCCGCGCCCGTCATACGAGATCTGCTCCTGGTGCGACTACCGCCTGATCTGCCCGGCGTCCGAGGCCTAGTTGTAATCCCTGAGCACGTTGTTCATCCGGGGCCTCTTGGAGGCTGGGGGTGCTTGACGCCCACCAGCTCCAAGGAGGAACACCCGGATGAAGATTCACGCTAACGCCGCTCTCAGTCTGAACAAGCGCAGGGTCCTCGCCCGGCGCATCGTCGAGGAAGGTTGGTCGCTCACGAAGGCGGCCGAGGCCGCCGAAGTGAGCGAGCGAACCGCCGGCGAGTGGGCCCGGCGCTATCGCTCCGAGGGCGAGCTGGGCCTCCACGACCGCTCCTCGACGCCGAAGCGGGTCTGGAACCGCACCCCGGAGCGGTGGATCCAGGTGATCTGTGCACTACGGCGGTTGCGGATCACCGGTGCCGAGATCGCCGAGGCCCTCGAGATGCCCGAGACCACCGTCTCGGGGATCCTCACGCGCTGCGGAATGGGGAAGCTCGGACGTCTCGGCCAAGAGCCTGCGCGCCGCTACGAGCGCTCCCGTCCGGGCGAGCTCGTCCACGTCGACGTCAAGAAGCTCGGGCGGATCGTGCGTGGCGCCGGCAAGCGGGTCACCGGCGGCTCCTCGCACTACTCGGGCTCGTTCACCGACCGCGACGGACGCCGACGTGTTCTCGTCCCTGCCGCGCTGGCGCAGGAAGCGCTGGAAGTCCTGGGCGAGGTCGTCGGCCGACGGCATGTCCTGGCTGATCTCGTAGTCCTCCTCCTGGGAGGCCTCGAGGTTCGCCACCAGCTCCTCGATCTCGGGGTTGGCCGAGACCGCCTGGTCCACCTGCTCGGTGAAGCGCTCGGAGGCGTCCTCCAGCTCGGCGGCCTCGACGGCGATCCCGGTCAGCCCCTCGAGACGGCGAAGCAGCGCGAGCGCCGCCTTGGGGTTGGGCACCGCGGCGACGTAGTGGGGGACAGCCGCCCAGAGGCTCGCCGAGGTCATCCCGTGTCGCCTGCACGCGTCGTGGACCACGCCGACGATCCCGGTCGGCCCCTCGTAGCTCGAGCGGCTCATGCCGAGCTGCTCGACCAGCTCCGGGTCGGACGCCAGGCCGGTGATCGGCACCGGCCGGGTGTGGGCGACGTCGGCCATCAGGGCGCCGAGCGAGACGACCATGTGCACGCCGAGCTGCTCGGCGGCCGAGACGATCGAGTCAGCGAAGGTCCGCCAGCGCAGGTTGGGCTCCACGCCGCTCAGCAGCACGAGATCCCGCTCCGCGGTGGGCACGCGAACCGACAGGAGCGTGTTCGCGGGCCAGTCGATCTCGCGCGTCTGGCCCTCGACCAGGCGGATCGTCGGCCGGTTGACCTGGAAGTCGTAGAACTCCTCGGGGTCGATCCTCGCGGTTACCTCCGGATCGAGCGAGGCGGCCACGGCCTCGAGCGCGGTGCTCGCGGCGCTCGCCGCGTCATTCCAGCCCGCAAACGCACACACGAGCGTCGGCGAGCGGAGCTCGGGGAGATCGCCTTCCCACAGGATCGGTTCCACGACGCGAGCCTATTCGTTCAAACGGGAGCGCCGCGCGGGTTGGGCCGTCCGGTCTCGCGGTCACCATCGAGGCATGGAAGCTGCAACCGCTCCGACCACGGAGAGCCGGCCCTCGCCGCGGGTAGCGGACCTCCGGCCGGGGCGGCGATTCGAGGGCCGCTTCGGCTGCCTGCGGAAGGACCGCCTGACGTCGCGCAACGGCGGCTCCTACCTGTCGGTCGAGCTCCGCGACCCGACCGGCACGATCCCGGCCAGGGTGTTCCGCGAGGCCGACCGGATCGGGCTGCGCTTTGAAAGCGGCGACGCGGTCCGCGTTCGCGGCCGGGTGGAGCGCTTTCGCGGCGAGATGGTCGCCGAGCTCGACGACGTCGAGCGCCTGGAGCCCGGGACCTACGACCCGGCGGAGTTCCTACCCGCTGCCTATCGCTCGGTCGAGGAGCTCGAGGGCTTTCTCGAGCATCTGGCGCGCGAGATCCACGACCCCGCGCTGCTGCGGCCGGTGGAGCGGCTCCTGCTGGGCGGCCCGGTCGCCGAGGACTTTCGCCGCGCTCCGTGTACCCGCGCCGGCCACCACTCCTACCTCGGAGGGCTCCTCGAGCACACGGTCTCCGTCGGCACGCTGGTCTCCGATCTCTGCCAGCTCCACCCCCGCCTCGACTCCGACCTGTTGATGGCCGCGGCGCTGCTGCACGACGTCGGCAAGGCGCGGGAGTTCACCTACGGCGCCCGCTTCGAGCTGAGCGACGAGGGCAGGATGCTCGGCCACCTGACGATCGGCGCCCAGCTCATCGCGGGCGCGGCGGAGGACGTTCCGGCGGAGCGCCGCCTACCGCTCCTGAACTGTGTCCTCTCCCATCACGGAACCGATGGCGGGCGCGGCTTCGAGTCGCCCGAGGCCCTGGCCCTCTACCGGCTCAACGCGCTCGACGCCTCGGTCAAGGGGGCCCTGGAGCACGGTCTGTAGCGGCGGGCTGGCTCGGCTTCAGCACCCGCCGGACCAGCTGGGCCGCGATCACGAGGCAGAGCGCCGCGAACATCAATTCGAGCGTTCGGCCGGACACCGCGTTCGCGATGGCCACGCCGCCGACCACGCCGACGACACCCATGCCTCCCATCACGAGCCCGTCGCGGACCCGGACGTTGCCGTACCCGTACTGGCGGTAGGCGCCGAGCGCCGCGACGAAAACGATCGCCATCAGCGAGGTGGCCTCGGCCTTGACCTGGGTCTGGTCGAGGAGTATCACGAGCGCGGGGACGAAGAGGACGCCGCCGCCCACGCCGACGAGCCCGCCGAGCATGCCGCCCAGGAATCCCAGCGCGCCTGCGGCCACGTACTCCATCAGAAGATCAACTCCGCGGCGGTGGCCACGAGCAGCGCGGCGAACATGAGCGAGACCGCGCGTTCGGGGATGCGCTGCTGGACCGCGGCCCCGGCGACGACTCCCGCAAGCGCGGGTATCCCGACCAGCGCGGCATAGCCGGGGTTGACGTTGCCGTAGATCGCCTGGTCGACCGTCCCGTAGGCGCCGATCAGCACGATGGCGGCCAGGCTCGTTCCGGTGGCCTCACGCTCGCCGTAGGCAAGCCAGAAGATCAGCAGGGGGACGATGACCGTTCCCCCGCCCACGCCGAAGAGGCCGCTGAAGAAGCCGCCGAGGGTGCCGATCACGAGCAGCTTCACCAAGCGATCCCGCGTCACGGGCGGCGATACTAGTCGCGATGAGGCATGCGACAGGCGGCGACGGGTGAGCGGGGCGCCGGGCGTGAGCGCCCGGATCGCGGAGCTCGTCGCACCCCTCGGCGCCGAGCCTGGGGCGTCCGCGGTGCTCTGCGACATCGACGGGACTCTCGCCCCGATCGTGTCCGATCCCGAGGACGCGGCGGTTCCAGAGGAGACCCGCGAGGTGCTGCGCCAGCTGGCCGCCCGGTATGCGCTGGTGGCGTGCGTAAGCGGCCGGCGGGCGCTCGAGGCGCGCTCGATCGTCGGCGTCGAGGAGCTCGTCTACTCGGGCAACCACGGCCTCGAGCTCCTGGCGCCCGGAGCGACTGACCCCGAGCTCGACCCAGCCGTGGCCGACGCCGCCCGGCGCGCCCGCGACTTCGTGCTCGCGCTCGACGCGGACGAGGTGAGCGCGGCGCAGCTTCGCCTCTGAGAACAAGGGGCCGATCCAGGCGCTTCACTGGCGCGAGGCCGCCGACGGCGAGGCCGCGCGGCAGGCCGCCGAGCGCATCGCCCGCGAGGCCGAGGCCGCGGGCCTCGTTCCCCACTGGGGGCGCAAGGTGCTCGAGATCAGGCCGGTGGCCGACATCGACAAGGGCACGGCGGTCGAGCGCCTGCTGGGAGAGCGCTCGGTCGAGCTCGCCCTGTTCGGCGGCGACGATCGGGGCGACCTCGACGCCTTCGCCGCGCTGGGCGACATGGCGAATGCGGGCCGGCTGCGCGCGGCGGTATGCGTGGGCGTGGCCTCGGACGAGGCCCCGTCGGAGCTCGCCGACCGGGCCGACGTCGTGGTCGACGAGCCCGGCGGCTTTCTCGAGGTGCTGAAGGCGCTGACGGCGGCGGGCGGCTGATGCTGTTCGTCGATCTGCTGCGCCTGACGGTGCTCCTGATCGCGGGGGCGGCGTCGGTGCTCGGCCTCGTGACCGTGATCGCAGCGAACCAGAACGCCGACTACGCGGTCGTCTACATCTCCGGCGTGTGGTGGCTGATCGCCGTCGATCGCCGGGATCTCGCTCGGCGGCTCGCGGCGGTCCGGGGAGGCGATGGGACGCGCGCTGTCCGGAGCCCGGACCTCGACCTCCCTGCCGACCGAGAGCGCCGGGCGGATCGCCTTCCAGCGGCTGTGGCCGATCGGCCTCTTCGCGCTCGTCGCCGGCGGGCTCGCCGTCATCTGGCCCCAGGTGACCGGAGTCGGCGCCGGGTTCGCGATCCTCAACGCCCTCGCGTGGCGAGGGCGCGAGCGCGCCGTGACCGCGATCGAGGAGCGCGATGGCGTGCGCTTCTACGTGGAGCCGAGCTCGGCCTTCTCGCCGGTGAAGCTGATCAGGACGCCCGGGCTGGGACGTGACCGCGTTCCGGCAGGGCATCCTCCTCCGCCTCCTCCTGCCATTCGCTGAACGCGGCGCGCGCGCCAACCGCCGCCGCCAGCCCGGCCGCGCCGGCCATGCACCAGGGCCGCCCGGGGGTCGATCGACTGGCTGAGGAAGCCCGCGATCGGGCCGCCGATCGGCGTCGAGCCGAGGAAGACGATCGAGTAGAGGGCCATGACCCTGCCCCGCATCGCGGGGTCGGCGGCGAGCTGGAGCGTGGAGTTGATGCCCGCCGCGAAGGTCACGCTGGCGGCCCCGAGCGGGATCAGGGCGGCGATCTCGAGCGGCACCGACGGCGCGACGGCCGCGAGGAGCGCCACCGCCCCGAAGCCGAACGCGGCCGCGATCAGCAGGCGGGGGCCGACGCTGCCGCGAGCCCCCGCGACCAGGGCTCCGACCACCGACCCGGCGCCCATCGCGACCGCTAGTGCCGTGTAGGTGGCCGGCCCGCCGTCGAAGCTGAAGCGGGCCAGGAGCGGCAGGATGACCTGGAAGTTGTAGCCCAGCGTCCCGACCACGGCCATCATCCCGAGCGGGATCGCGAGGGCCGGCGTGCGGGCGACATATCTGAGCGACGGCGCGGACCGCGCCGCGGCCGCGGGCGGCCACGGGCGCGGGCCGGAGCTCGGCCGGGTTCATGGCCCGCAGAGCGACGATCATCGCTCCGAACGAGAGCGCGTTCAGGAGGAAGCACGGGCCGACGCCCACCGTCGCGATCAGGATGCCGGCGCCGGCGGGCCCGAGGATGCGCGCCGAGTGGACGATGGCGTTGTTCAGGCTCACGGCGTTGACCACCCGATCGGGGCCGACCATCTCGATCGCGAAGCTCTGACGGGTCGGGTTGTCGATCGCGTTCACGGAGCCCCGCGCGAAGACCAGCGCCCAGACCATCCACGGCTCCACCGCTCCGTTCACCGTGATGCCCCAGAGCGCCAGCGCGGGGAAGCGCCATCAGCGTCTGAGTCACGATCAGGAGGTTCCGCTTCGGGACGCGGTCGGCGAGCAGGCCCCCGAACGCTCCGAAGAGGAGGAACGGGAGGAACTGGAGCGCCGAGGTGACCCCGACCGCGAGGCCGCTGCCCGTGACCGACAGGATCAGCCACATCTCGGCGACGATCTGCATCCAGTTGCCGGTCAGCGAGATGAGCTGCCCGGTGAAGTAGCGCCGGTAGTTCGGGACGGAGAGGGAGGTGAAGGATCGGCTCAGCACTGCGCGGCGCTCACCGGCGCTCGCCCTCTAGGAGATCCTCGAGGATCTCGGCGGCCCGGTCGAGGGTGGCCAGATCGGCCTCGTCGAGCCCGCGCAGCCGGCGGGCCAGGTAGGCGTTCTTGCGCGTCCGAAGCTTGTTCATGAGCGTCCGGCCCTCGGCGTTGATGCCGACCGTGAACGAGCGCCGGTCAGCGGGGTCGGCCACCCGCTCCACGAGCTCCGCCTCCTCGAGGCGAGCGACGATCCGGGTGGCGCTGGGGCGCTGGATGCGCTCGATCTCGGCGAGCTCACTGGGCGTCAGGGGACCGTGGCGCTCGATGCTCGCGAGGGCCGAGAGCTGGGAGGGGCCGAGATCCGTGCCCCCCTGCTGGCGCAGGCGCCTCGCGGTCCTGGTGATTACGAGGCGGAGGTGGGCGGCCAGCCCGCTCAGATCCCGATCGGCGGCGGTCTCGTGCGCGATTGGTTACCATCGCTAATTATCTTAGCGAACTAGTTCGGGCAGGCTGACGTCAGGCGCGCTTGGGCTTCGCCCGCTTTCGAAGGCGGGAGAACTCCCGCCACGGCCGGGTGTTGGCGATCCGGTCGGCCGTCAGCCAGGCACGGCGGGCGGTGGCCACCGAATAGACCATGTTGCTCAGCGTGTCGGTCCCGTGGGCGTCGGTGTTGAGGCAGATCGTCACCCCGGCCTCCGCCGCCAGCCGGGCATGGCGCTCGGAGAGGTCGCGGCGGTTGGGGTTGCCGTTGATCTCAAGCATCGTCCCCGTGCGCGCCGCGGCCTCGGCGACCTTCTCGACGTCGACGTCGTAGGGCTCACGGCGGTTGATGAGGCGGCCGGTGAGGTGGCCGATGCAGTCGACGAGCGGGTTGCTCGATCGCCGTCGTGATCCGCTCGGTCATCGCGCGCTCGGAGATCTTGAAGGAGGTGTGGACGCTCGCGATCACCCAGTCGAGCTCGGCGAGGAGGTCGTCCTCGTAGTCCAGCGAGCCGTCCGGCATGACATTCACCTCGGAGCCCGCCAGCACGCGGAAGCCGCGCCGGCCGGAGTTCAGCTCCCGCACCTCCTCGATCCGCTCCTCCAGGCGCTCCGGCGTGACGTGGTTGCCGAAGCCGTGGCTAGCGGAGTGGTCGGTGACCGCCAGGTAGGCGTACCCGCGAGCCCGTGCGGCCTCCGCCATCTCCTCGAGCGAGTTGCGCCCATCGGAGATCGTCGTGTGGCAGTGCAGGTCGCCGCGGATGTCGTCGAGCGTGACAAGTTCCGGCAGCGTTCCCTCCGCGGCGGCCTGGATCTCCCCGTTGGCCTCGCGGAGCTCCGGCTCGATGTAGTCGAGCCCGAGCCGCCGGTAGACCTCCTCCTCGGTCGCGTAGCGGGCGACCTCTCCCGACTCGGAGTCGGTGATCCCGTGCTCGGAGACCGAGAGGCCCATCTTGACGGCGCGCTCCCGCAGCTCGACGCTGTGCTCCGCCGACCCGGTGAAGTGCTGGAGCAGGTTCCCGTAGGCGTCGGGTGGGACGATTCGCAGGTCGATCGCGACCCCGTTGTGGGTGGTCACGTGGGCACCGCTCTCGCGCGGTGACCCTCCGGCGACGACGAGCGGGTGGTCCAGAAGCGCCTGCGACAGCGCGACCGGATCGCTGCTGGTCGCGATCAGGTCGATGTCGTGACAGGTCTCGGCGCGCCGCCGCGCGGAGCCGGCCACCTCGACGGCCTCGCTGGCCGGATGGCTCGCGAAGGTGCGGAGGCGATCGTCTCGGCGATCGGCAGGACCTCCGAGAGCAGCAGGCGCTCGGCCGGCCCCCTGTCGGCGAGCTTGCCGAGCGAGGCCAGCACGTTCTCCTCGGCCTTCGGCCCCAGCCCCTTGATGTTGCGGATCCGCTGCGCCTCGGCCGCCTCGCGCAGGTCGTCGAGATTGGAGACTCCGAGCTCGTCGTAGAGGCGCCGCGCGGTCTTCGCGCCCACGCCGGGGACCCGGGTCACCTCGACCAGCGTCGCCGGGAACTTCCGCTTGAGCTTCGCGGCCGACGGGATCTCGCCGGTGTCGAGGAGGGTGACGATCTTGCCCTCGAGCGTCTTGCCCACGCCTGGAAGCTCGGTCGCCCTGCCGGCCCGTGCGAGCTCCTCCACCGACACGGGGCTCTGGCGAATCACCCGTGCGGCCTCTCGGTACGCCAGCACGCGGTAGCGGATGGCGCCGTCGAGCTCGTACAGGGTGGCGAGCTCGGTGAGCGCGTCCGCGATCTCCGCGTTTCTCATGACCCCAAACCTATTGGCGGCTGTACCGGAGCAGAGAGGCGCTGAATAGCATCGGGGGGTGCCGGAGTTTGAGGTGAGGGGCTTTAGCCCCGAAACTGGCTGGTGTCGTTGCGTGATGGGTGCTCGCGTCTGGCTCGTCATCCCCACGTACAACGAATCGGCGAACGTCGAGGCGATCGTGGAGGCCGTCCGTGAGGTGCTCCCGCCCTCGCGCCGCGTCCTGATCGTCGACGACGCCTCGCCCGATGGGACGGGCGCGATCGCCGACCGGCTCGCCGAGGCGAACGACGACGTCGCGGTGCTGCACCGGCCCGGCAAGGCCGGCCTGGGCCCCGCGTACGTGGCCGGCTTCCGCGAGGCGCTCGACGGAGGGGCGGAGCTCATCGCCCAGATGGACGCCGACTTCTCCCACGATCCCCAGGACCTGCCCCGCCTGCTCGAGGCTGCCGAGGACGCGGACCTCGTGCTCGGGTCCCGCTACGTGCGTGGAGGCGGCGTCACCGATTGGGGCGCCGGCCGGCGAGCTGTCAGCCGTTGGGGCAGCGCCTATGCGAGGGCGGCGCTCGGGATCGGCGTGCAGGACCTCACCGGCGGGTTCAAGGTCTTCCGGCGCGAGGTGCTGGAATCGATCGACCTCTCCTCGTCGGCCTCGCTCGGATACGCGTTCCAGGTGGAGACCACGTACCGCGCGGTCAAGGCGGGGTTCCGCGTGGTCGAGGTTCCCATCGTCTTCCGCGATCGCAGGGTGGGGGAGTCGAAGATGACCGGCGGGATCGTGTTCGAGGCCGCGTGGCGCGTCCCCGCGATGAGGCTGCGAGGGCGTTGATCGGGGCCGCCGGATCGCGATCGGCATATGCTTCCGGCGTCGGGGAGCCCGCGCCGCCCACCTCGGTGGCAGCTACTATATTTTGTATAGTAATGGCGGCTGGCAAACCCGCCGAAGCGTTTTGATCAACGAGCGATCAGGAGAGAAGAAGTGACTGGGAAGCTCCCCGACGTGACCGATGGAACGTTCCAGTCCGAGGTGCTCGACGCCGAGCAGCCGGTGCTGGTCGACTTCTGGGCGCCATGGTGCGGCCCGTGCCGCGTGGTCCATCCCATCCTCGAGGAGATGGCCGCCGAGCGCGATGACCTTCGCATCGTCAGCCTGAACACCGACGAGAACCAGCAGACCGCCGCGCAGTACGAGGTCCTCTCCATCCCGACGCTGATCCTGTTCAAGGACGGGGCGGAGGCCAAGCGGGTCATCGGCGCGATGCCGAAGCGCCGCCTGGAGTCCGAGCTCGAGCCGGCGCTGGCCTAGGGCGAAACGCTCCGTCTCTCGAATCGGCCGCGCTAGTGCAGCGGGCCGCGGAGAAAGACGTCGAAGTCGTTGCCCGAGTCCCCGCCGGTGAATATCCCCATCGAGGCGAATGCCACGAAGCGGCCGTCCGCTGAGATCGCAGGCTCCTGGTGATTCCCGGGAACCCCGGCTCCGTTCGCCCGTACGCTGACCCTGGTTGTCGTCCCCGCCGTGCGATCTCGCATGTAGACATCGCGATAGGCGTTGCCGTCGGTCGGTACCAGCTGGGCCAGGGACTCGAAGGCGACGTAGCGACCGCTGCCTGACAGCCGGGCGGGCGCGGCCACGCCGCTGCCCTTGGCGGGGGTGGTCCCGTTCGACCGTACGCTCACGAGGCTCGTCGTGTTGTTGCCGAGGCGGCGGACGTAGACGTCGTCCACCCCATTGGTATCGGCAGGGACGAACTTGCCCGGCGATATGAAGCTGACGAACCCGCCGTTCGCCGAAATCGAGGGAAGCCTGCTCGCGACCTGGCTGCTCGGATCGGGTTCGGGCCGGTGCGACTGTCAGCACGCTCATGGTCTGACGCCGTCATGACGAAGGCGCACGCTCATGTAGCCGCCCTCACCGCGGAAGCGACAGATGCCGTGGAACTTCCTCGGTAGCCTCGCCCCCACCCTCATCGCATACGCCGATGCGCCGCTGCGCGGTCCGCGGTCTTGGCCGTTGGGAGCCAGAAGCCGCCCTTCCGGTCCACATGCAGCGCGATCCTGCCCAGGCTGCCGAGATTGGCTCTGATCCGCCGGCGGTTGATCCGGCGGGTGCCGTGGAGGACGTCGACGCCAGCGTGGTCGCGAGCGGTGACGGTGACCTTGCCGAGATGACGCGTGCCCTTGATGAGCGTCAGCGCCGCACGCCGGAACTCGACGTGGATCCGTTAGCCGTGCGAGCCCTTGACCTGGAAGCTGTAGACCACGTGGGTCGACGGCCTCGCGGACGCCGCTGAGGCCGCCCCGCCCCCGGCCACGAGGGCGACGACTAAGGCAGCCAGCACGACCCGTGCCAGCCGTTTCCCCATGCCCTCCATCGTGTCACCTATCGGCGTGCGCTCAGGGCGCCTTCAGGCACTCCGGCAGCTCGGCCAGCGAGTCGAGGACCACGTCAGCGAGCTCCAGCGCCTCCGGCGCCGGCGGGAAGTCCGGGTGCGGGACGACGATGACGGTCATCTGCGCCGCGTGTGCCGAGCGGATGCCGTTGGTCGCGTCCTCGACGGCCGCGCAGGCGACGGATTCGGATCCAGCCTCCGCGCCGCCTCCAGGTAGACGTCGGGGGCGGGCTTCCCGCGGCCGACCTCCTCGGACGAGACCGTGACGCGGAAGCACGGCGCCAGCGCCGTCAGCTCGAGGACCAGGTCGATCAGCGGCCGGTTGGAGGAAGAGGCCAGGCCGAGCGGCCAGGTCTCCGCGAGCTCCCGCACGGCCTCGGCCGCATGTGGCATCAGCGGAACCTCGCGCTCGAAGCGCTCCCGCAGGCGCTCGACCACGAGGTCCGAGATCTCGTCCGGCTCCACCGGCACGCCGAGCGAGTCGTGCATGTAGCGCGACCACTCATGCGAGCTCATGCCCATCATCTCGTTCTGGGCGCGGTCGTGCCAGCGGCCGCCCAGCTCCTCGGTCACCCGCTCGCGGACCTCGCCCCAGACCGTCTCGGAGTCGATCAGGACTCCGTCCAGGTCGAAGATGACCGCCTCTAGCGAGATCTCGTGCCCCGCCTAGCCGGCTCGCTCGAGGGCGATGTGAAGGTCGCGGCCCTCGATCTCGGTGGCGGCGCCCATCGCCTCCCCGTCATAGCCAACGGTGGTCGCCAGCGTCTCGCCGGCGACGTACGCCTCGTGCGCACGGGCCGCGTCCAGCAGCTCGGAGTTGCCGCCGAGCACCAGCCCGATCCGGTCGGTTACCTCAAGGCCGGCGTCTCGACGGGCGTTCTGCACGGCGTGGACGATCTCCCGAGCCAGTCCCTCGCGAAGTAGGTCGTCGTCCAGCTCGAGGGCCAATGCGACCGCGTGGCCGGCCTCCGCCTCCACGCGATAGCCGTCGAGCGGCCTCATCACGAGGCTCATGTCCTCGGGCTGAAGCTCGTGCTCGGTACCGTCGACGTTGACCCCGATCTTGCGGTTCCCCGCGATTGCGTCGGAGACCGCCGCCGGGTCCAGAGCCTCGATCGCGGCGGCGGCCTGGGGCATCAGCTTTCCGAATCGCGGGCCAAGCGAGCGGTAGTTGGGCTTGACGTCGTAGTGGACGAGCTCGGCCTCCTCGGAGACGAACTCAAGCTCCTTCACGTTCAGCTCGCCGGCGACGAGGTTCTCGAGTCGCTGGATCGCGTCGCGCTCCGCGCCGCGGGCGACGATCACGGCCTTGCGCAGCGGCTGGCGTATCTTCAGCGCTGCGTGCGCCCGCGCAGCCCGCCCCAGCTTCATCGTGCGGAGCGCCGCCTGGACGTCGGCCTCCAGTTCGCGATCGACGAGCGTCTCGTCTGGCTCAGGGAAGTCGGTCAGGTGGACCGAGTCCGGAACCTCGTCGAATCGCTCCTCGTCTCCCGCCGACGAGGTTCGCGTACATCTCGTCGGCCAGAAAAGGGACGAACGGGGCGAGCAGCGACGAGACGGTGAGCAGGCAATGGCGAAGGGTGGTGAAGGCCGCCCGGTCGCCCTCCCAGAAGCGTCGCCGCGACAGCCGGACGTACCAGTTGGAGAGCTCGTCGACGTAGTCCGCGATCAACCGTCCTGCCCCGGTGCAGTCGTAGCCGTCCATGCGCTCGACGACCTCGGCGGTCAACCCCTGCAGGCGGGAGAGCGCCCAGCGATCGAGGTCGGTTCCCTGACCGCCCTCTGGCACGGAATCGGCCAGATCCGACGGGCCGATCCCCTCGGCGTTCGCGTAGAGGACCCAGAACGAGTACGTGTTCCAGAGCGTCGTGAAGAACGTGCGGACGGCCTCGCCGAGCGTGTCCGTCGAGAAGCGATAGCCGCTCCAGGGCTGCTGTCCGGTGAAGTAGTACCAGCGGAAGGCGTCGGCGCCGTAGCGCTCGATGACCTCCCACGGATCGACGACGTTCCCTCGGCTCTTCGACATCTTCAGGCCCTCCGGATCGAGGATCAGCCCGAGGCAGACGCAGTTTCGATAGCTGGTCTGGTCGAACAGGAGGGTCGAGACCGCGAGCAGCGAGTAAAACCAGCCACGGGTCTGGTCGATCCCCTCGCAGATGAAGTCGGCCGGGAACCGCGCTGAGAACGCCTCCTCGCCCTCGAACGGATAATGGCACTGGGCGAAGGGCATCGAGCCCGAGTCGTACCAGGCGTCGATCGTCTCTACGACCCGCCGCATCTCGCCGCCGCATGCTTCGCAGCGCAACGTGACTTCGTCGATGTAGGGGCGGTGGAGGTCGTCCGGGACGTGCAGCTCGGCGGTCACGCAGGTCCTGCATGAGCCGGCGCAGAAGCGCTCGTCGCAGTCCGCGGACGTGCACTCCCAGATCGGCAGTGGCGTGCCCCAGTACCGCTCCCGCGACAGGGCCCAGTCCTGGTTCCCCTCGAGCCACTTGCCGAACCGGCCGTGCTTGATGTGCTCGGGGTGCCAGCCGATCGCCTCGTTCAGGGCCAGCATCCGATCGCGGACGTCGGTCGTGCGGATGTACCAGCTCGACTTCGCGTAGTAGAGGAGCGGCGTTCCGCAGCGCCAGCAGTGCGGGTACGCGTGCTCGATGGTCTCGGCGCGCAGGAGGCGCTTCCGCTCGCGCGGAGCGCATCGATGATGTCCGAGTCGGCCTCCTTGACGTTGCGGCCCGCGAAGTCCGTGATGCGCTCGTCGAACGTCCCGTCCGGACGCACGGGGTTCTGTAGCGTGATCCCGTACTGCTCGCCGAGCCGGAAGTCGTCCTCGCCGAAGGCGATCGCCGTGTGGACCAGGCCGGTGCCGTCGTCGGTGGAGACGAAGTCGGCCTCGAGGACGGTGTGGCCCCGGGGTCCGTAGTCGGTGATGTAGCCGAACGGCGGCTCGTAGGCCGTCCCCGCGAGGGCGCTCCCCGGGAACGAGGCGAGGAGCTCCGCTCCCTCGCCGAAGACGCGCTCGACGAGGCTCTTCGCCACGACGAAGACCTCTTCCGCGCCCTTTGCGGTCGCACCCGCGCGTACTCGATGTCCGGGCCGACGGCCACCGCGGCGTTCGAGATCAGGGTCCACGGCGTCGTCGTCCACACCACGAGCTGATCGCCGGGCCGCAGAGGCGATTCCCCAGCACCAATGCCCGCCGCCTCCTCCGCTTCACGTCCGGGAGCGCCGGGGTCTGATGAGGGTCCCTCCACGATCGGCAGCTTCACGTAGACCGACGGGTCCTCGACGTCCTCGTAGCCCTGCGCCACCTCGTGGGAGGAGAGCGCCGTGCCGCACCGCGGGCAATACGGCACCACCTTGTGCCCCTGCGAGAGGCGTCCGTCGTCCCAGATTCTTCGGAGCGACCACCAGACGGACTCGATGTAGTCGTTCGCGAGGGTCGCGTAGGCGTCGTCCATGTCGATCCAGAACCCGATGCGCTCCGTCAGCCGCTCGAAGTCGTCCACATACCGGAATACCGACTCGCGGCATCGCTGGTTGAACTCGGCGATCCCGTACGCCTCGATCTCATCCTTGGACTAGATCCCAAGCTCCCGCTCCACCTCGAGCTCGACACCCAGCCCGTGGCAGTCCCAGCCCGCCTTGCGCGGCACCTGGTAGCCGCGCATGGTCCGGTAGCGCGGATAGATGTCCTTGAACACGCGCGCCAGCACGTGGTGCGATCCCGGCCTGCCGTTCGCAGTCGGCGGCCCCTCGTAGAAGCTCCAGACCTCCGCGCCGTCGCGCTGCGCGATCGATCGGTGGAAGACGTCGCGGTCGCGCCAGCGCTGGAGGATCCGGTCCTCGAGCTGCGGAAACGATTGCTTCGCGTCTACCGGCCGGAAGTGCATGGGCGTCTGATTCTGCCAATCGCAAGCCGAGCTCCGGGTGCCGGGCTGCCGCCCGCTCGTAGCATGAGGGCGATGAGGCGTGCGATTGCGACCGCAGCGGTACTGCTCATGGGTGCGCTCGCCGCATGCGGCTCGAAGGGCTCGACCAGCGCGCCGAGCGCCTGTCTGGAGCCGGCGGGTGCCTGGCTCTCGGCGCTCCGGAATGCGCCTGGCGCCGTGCGCCTCGGGGGCGACACGCGGATCAGCGACTGCTTCACCGGCGCCGAGTCCCCGGATATCGCGCAGACGGCGGTCAAGGCTGCGACGGTCCTCAACGCGCAGGCGAGGCGCGCCCCGGGCGGCCAGGGGACGGTCAGCCTGGGATACCTCGACGGCGCCGTCCGCGGGGGAGCGGCCCACGTGCCTAGCGAGGCCGACCTCGTGCGGCGCGTCGACACGGCGGCCCGCTACAACCCGCGGCGGGGGCTCGCTCGGCGCGGCCTTCGAGCGCGCTTTCGGGAAGGGATACGCTGCCGGAGAGGCCACCGGATAGCGACAATGGAGGAACCATGGCGGCGACCGATACGGAACAGCGCGAGCGGCTCTGGGGGGAGAAACGATGAAGGCAGTCGAGAACTTCCCCGTCTCCGGCCAGCCGATCCCGCCGCCGGTGGTCCACTGGCTCGGTCAGATCAAGGCGGCGGCGGCGCGGGTCAACGCCGAGTTGGGACTCCTCGACGCCGATGTCGCCGAGCGCATCGCGGCCGCCGGCGACGCAATCGCGAAGGGCGAATACGACGACCAGTTCCCGATCGACGTCTTCCAGACCGGCTCCGGGACCTCGTCGAACATGAACGCGAACGAGGTGATGGCGAACCTCGCGGGGGACGACGCACACCCCAACGACCACGTGAACATGGGCCAGTCGTCGAACGACGTCTTCCCGTCCGCGGTGCATCTCGCGGCGCTCGAGCAGGTGACCCACGACCTGCTGCCCGCGATGGACGAGCTCGCGTCCGCGCTGGAGCGCCAGTCCGAGAAGTTCGCCGACGTCGTCAAGGCGGGGCGAACCCACCTGATGGACGCGGTGCCGGTCACGCTGGGGCAGGAGTTCGCGGGCTACGCCGCGCAGATCCGCCTCGGCGGCGAGCGCGTCCGTGCGACCCTCGCGAGGGTGGGCCAGATCCCGCTCGGCGGCACGGCCACCGGCACCGGCCTGAACACCCACTCGGAATTCGCCCAGCGCGTCCGGGCCAAGCTCATGCAGGCGACCGGCCTCGAGATCTCGGAGCCGGCCGATCCGTTCGAGGCGCAGGGCAACCGCGATGCCCTGGTGGAGCTGTCCGGCGCCCTGAAGGTCGTCGCCGTCTCGCTGATCAAGATCGCCAACGACATCGCGCTCATGGGCTCAGGACCCCGCGCGGGCCTGGCCGAGATCAAGCTTCCCGCCCTCCAAAAGGGCTCGTCGATCATGCCGGGAAAGGTCAATCCCGTCATCCCCGAGGTCACGATCCAGGTCGGCGACCAGGTGGTCGGCAACGACGCGGCCATTGCGATGGCCGGCTCGCAGGGCCAGTTCGAGCTGAACGTCAGGGTGCCGCTGATCGCGCGCAACCTCCTTGACTCGATCAAGCTGCTCGCCGCGGCGTCGAGGCTGCTCGACACCAAGTGCGTGCGGGGGATCGAGGCCGACGAGGAGATGACCAGCCGCCACGCCGAGAACACGCTGGCGACGGCGACCGCCCTCAATCCGCACATCGGCTACGACGCGGCGGCCGAGATCGTCAAGGAGGCGCACGAGTCGGGCAGGCCGTTGCGCGAGGTGGCTCGAGAAAAGGGCGTGAGCGAGGAGATCCTCGACGAGGCCCTCGACCACCGCAAGATGGCCCGCCCGCACGTCTAGCGCCGTGCGTTCACGGTCTGAGGCGGGGGTCGTGAAGCAGCCGTCCGCGCCGCCGCCGAGCGTAACGGCATGGCCCCCTGGCCGACCAATAGGCAGACGCCATCATTGACACGGAAGCTGATTGGAAGGAGCCCGATGACCACCGAGAACGGCATCACGACCCAGACCGAGAAGGCGACGTTCGGCGCCGGCTGCTTCTGGCAGGTCGAGGAGGCGTTCCGGCAGCTCGACGGCGTGATCGACACCGCCGTCGGCTACGAGGGCGGTCACGTCGCCAATCCCACCTACGAGCAGGTCTGCAGCGGTGAGACCGGGCACGTCGAGGTCACCCAGGTCACCTTCGACCCGCAGAAAGTGAGCTACGAGGAGCTGGTCGAGAAGTACTTCGAGATTCATGACCCGACCCAGGTCAACCGCCAGGGCCTCGATGTCGGCTGGCAGTACCGGTCGGTGATCTTCGCCGAGTCAGACGAGCAGGCCGCGGTCGCGCGCAAGGTCATCGAGCGGGCGCAGGATCGGTTCCGTGATCCGATCGTGACCGAGATCGAGCCGGCCGCCCCGTTCTGGCGCGCCGAGGAGTACCACCAGTGCTACCTCGAGAAGCGCGGCTCACACGGCCTGCTGGGAATGCTGCTCGGGCGCTAGGGAAGCGGGCTGATGCCCGAGCCCCTCGAAGCTCTACCAGGAGGACCTCGGCGGTGTTGCCCGCCTTGCGCCGAATCCCGATCCATCACTTCCCGGAGCTCGATCGGTTATACAACGCGTGAGGGATCGAGTGCCGCTGAAGGGGGAAAGGATCAAACGACTTCTCGTGCCCCTGCTCGTAGCCGGAGCCGCCTCGATGATCGGGGTGCCGGCGGCGTTCGCCGACCACGGCAGGATTCACGACCGGCGCGGAGACGTGAAGTTCAATCCGCCGGGCAAGGATGCCAACTACGACATCACCAAGGCTACGTGGAGGGTCGAGCGCGGGCGCTTCATTCACACGGTCTCGGTACGGGGCCGCATCGGCGATCCGCGGACCGGGTTCGGGCCGCTTCCGCAGCTCGAGATCAACGTCCCCCACCAGAAGTCGGCATGGACCGCTGCCGCGAAGCGCGGCGACGGCGTCTCCGTCAAGAAGGTCCGGCGCCACACGGTCAAGTACGAGATCAGGAAGGACGTGCTCGGCAATCCGAAGGCGTACCAGTGGCGCTTCGACCTACCGGCGAAGGGGTGCCGCCGGTGTGTTTACGACCGCATCCCCAACAACCACGACAAGTGGCTCCGGCTCACCCACGAGCCACCACCACCACCGATCAGCCCGATCAAGCACGTCGTGATCATCTACCAGGAGAACCACAGCTTCGACAACGTCTTCGGCCGGTATTGTGCGGAGTCGGGCCGGTGCGACGGAGCGACCGAGGCGACGCTTCCGGACGGTTCCACGGTGCCCCTCAGGACGTCGCCGGACGTCGTGCCGAACGCGGGGCATCGGACGCAGGCCCAGGTGACGGCGATCGACGGCGGCAAGATGGACGGCTTTACGAACGTCGGGGGCTGCAAGGCGCAGCTTGGCTATCCATGCCTGACGCAGTACAGCCCCAGCCAGATCCCCAACCTCACACGGCTCGCGGCCTCGTTCGTGCTGTCGGACCACACGTTCCAGGCCTTCAGCGTGCCCAGCTTTGGCGCCCACATCGAGCTGGTCTCCGCCGGCCTCGATGGCTTCACGGGCGATTCCCCTGATCGCACGCCGCAGGACCCCCAGGGGACCGGCTGGGGTTGCGATTCCCATCTGGACGCGCCCTGGCGCGCGAGCCCCGACGGCCGGATCAGCTACCAGCCGTAGATGCACGAGCAGGTCGCCGCGGCCGTCGTTCTCCGGCCTGGGCAGGCCGCGGTCGCTGATGCGCAGCGTCCGGTCTCCGATCCCGACCAGGCCGGAACCGTGATCCGGATCGCCCCGTCGAGCGTGTCGAGGCTCCGTTGCCCGCCGAGCACCGCCGTCTCGAGGCCGATCGCGAGCGACGTGTGCAGGTCCGCCCCGACGCACCAGAACGTATCGGACCGGGCGTATGCGACGGTGAGCTCGACCGGCCCTTCGGTCCCGCACTTTTCAGGCGGCAGCACGAGCACGGATCCTTCGCTTGCGCCCCGGGCGATATCGGCGACCACGTGGCGGCCGTCCGGCAGGACAGCCTCGACGGATCCGCCGGTCAGCACCATCGCCAGCGGCACGCTGACCTGCGCTTTCTGGGTCTGTGCGGCGGGGGCGGCTGCGGCCTTTTCGGGTTCCCTTTGCCGCCTTGCGCGCGGACGCCGGCCGAAGAGGGCGTTGAGCGCGAGCAGGACCGAACGTCCGCGCGCGACGAAGGCCGCGCGGGATCCCGCCGTTCCGGCTGGGGGCCGTCGCCCCGTGCGGCGCGGCGTCGACGGCACCGTCGAGGCCGGGGGCGTCGCCGATGTCGCGGCGAAAAGGCGAGACGCCGAAGATGCGCTCCATCATCTCGTCGTCGGTCGGTTCGGGCCCCGGGCGGCGCGAAGGCCGGGGCGCCCTGGCGTTGCGGGCGGCATTGTCCGGTGCTCCGGCGCGCTCGCGAGGCCGCCGGCTCCCCCTCCCGCGCCGCCCTCGTCGCCACCGGCGAGCAGGGCGCGGTAGGCTTCGCTGATTTCGACGAAGCGTTCGCGGGCCACGGGATCGCCCCGGTGGCGGTCCGGATGCCACACCTTGGCAAGCGCCCTGTAGGCGGTCTTGATCTCGGCTTTGCCCGCCCGCCGGTCGAGGCCGAGCACGGCATAAGGATCGTCCATGGGCCCCTTCCTGCCGGTCCGGCTTGTTGTTTGCGACCGCGCTTGACGGATCGGCAGGGATGCTAGGGCGAAACTGCTAAGGATTGTTTAGGGCCGGGTCGCGCAAGCGCTGCTCAGCCGGTCGCCATGTCGTCGGCAGCGGTGAGCGCGTCGGAGCCGCGCTTCGGCCGGAACTCGATCAGGCGCCAGGGAGTGCCCGACGACCGGCAAGCCTCTCCGACGTAGAGGGAGATGCCGTCATAGCCGTGCCGCGAAGTCTGGAAGATGCGGCACTTTTTCGGCCGCGCCCGTCTCGACGAGCTGCGAAATGACGCCCGTGGTGCCCGTCCCGGCGTTCGCCCACGGGATGCCGGCCGGCACGGCGCCGGCCGCCGACGGCGCGGTGACGGCCGCCGCACGGCCTCGCGGTCCGAAACGCCGTTCGGCCTGGCGGCGGAAACGGGGATCGAGCCGGTGAATGCGGGCGATTCCACGGCGTTCGGCTGGCTTCCGCCGGAAACGCAGCCGCCGAGCAGGCACGCCAGGGCGAAAAGGCCGAGCACCTTGAAGGAATTCGGCGGCGTTAAGCCGCTGGGTCTCGACATTTCCATCTTGAGCACGAATATCCTTGCAACCGGAAAAAGCGCAGTCGGGAGAAAATTATGGCTGAGAGCAGGTTAACGTCAGGTGACTTTACCGAAGCTGACGACCCGGTCGCGCTCTTCCACGAATGGCTCGAAGAGCGACGGGGCCGAGCCGATCGATCCCGGTGCCTGGCGCTGGCGACCGCCGACGGCGACGGGCGGCCGGACGCGCGGATGGTGCTTCTCAAGACGTTCGATGGGCGGGGCTTCGTCTTCTACACCAACTCGAGAGCGCGAAGGGCGCGGGAGCTATTGGCCATCGCCGAGGCCGCGATGCTCTTCCACTGGAATCCCTGCGTCGGCAGGTTCGCCTGCGAGGCCCGTCGAGCAGATTGGCGACGCCGATGCCGACGCCTATTTTGCCCTCGCGTCCCCGTGGTAGCCGCATCGGCGCCTGGGCGTCCGACCAGTCGCGCCCGCTCGATTGCCGGCAGGCTGGAAGGGCGCGAGCGCGAGTCGACGCGAGCCACCCGGGCGACGAGGTGCCGCGGCCGCCACCTGGGCGGGCTTTCGGGTCTGCCGTCGGTGATCGAGTTCTGGCAGGACGGCAGGTTCCGCCTACATGACCGGATCATGTTCTTCCGGGAGAACGAGACCGACGACTGGCAGAAGCTGCGGCTTTATCCCTGAAGGC
>CAWHJT010000006.1:0-162592 GCA_963829735.1 uncultured Actinomycetes bacterium | reverse complement strand
GGCGCGCTTCATGGCGTCGAGGACGATCAGGCCGCGCTGGCGAAGCCACGGCGGCGAAGTCGATGCTCATCGCCTCGTAGATCTCGCCTGAGCGTGGGCCTCTAGCTCTCGACACCCGCAGCGGACGCACTGGCGGTGGGCGTCGCGTGGGCGTGAGCGACCGTCGTGGGCGATTTGTCACGAACGCGACCGGGCAAGCGCCGGATCGACCCGCACGTCCTAGCATTTTCGGAGGCGGCGGGATGCCTGAGCCGATCCAACGCAACCAGCGGTACATGCCGGGCCTGGATGGGCTCCGGGCAATCGCTGTGCTCGCGGTGATCGCCTACCACCTGGGGGTCGGCTGGGCGCCTGGCGGCCTTCTTGGCGTCGCGGTCTTCTTCACGCTGAGCGGCTACCTGATCACCGACCTCCTGCTCGGGCAGTGGTACGGCGGACGGATGACGCTCGGGAACTTCTGGCTTCGCCGAGCGCGGCGACTGTTGCCTGCGTTGTTCGTGATGCTCATCGTGATCACCGCCTGGATCACGATCGCCGACCCCTCCCAGCTCGACCACCTTCGCGGCGCGGTCGTCTCCTCGGCGCTGTACGTCAACAACTGGTGGCTGATCGACCAGCACGTCTCATACTTCGCCCGCTTCGCCCCGCCCTCCCCGCTGGGCAATCTGTGGTCGCTCGGAGTCGAGGAGCAGTTCTACCTCGTCTGGCCGTGGCTGCTGATCCTGGGCCTTCGGTTTGTCAAGGAGCCGCAGTCGCCCTCGGGCATCCGGCCCCGCCTGGCCCTCGTGACGCTGGGGCTCGCCGCCGCGTCGGCGATCTTGATGGCGGTGCTCTACCACCCGGGGTTCGACTCCACGCGCGTGTACGACGGCACCGACACCCGCGCGTTCGGGCTCCTCTTCGGAGCCGCCCTGGCGATGGTGTGGCCGAGCAGGCACCTGACCGCGAACGTGAGCGCGGGCGCGCGCCGGATGCTGGACGGGCTGGGGGTCGCCGGGCTTGTCGTGATCGCGATCCTCATCTGGCGCACGAACGACTTCTCGCCGTTCCTCTACCAGGGCGGGATGGTGGTGCTGTCGGTGGCCACCGTGTTCGTGATCGCGGCCCTCGTGCACCCGGCCACGCGCCTCGGCCCGGCGCTGGGATGGAAGCCGCTGCGGTGGATCGGCGTGCGCTCCTACGGCATCTACCTCTGGATGTTCCCGATCATCGTGTTGACCACGCCCACGGTCACAAGCGGCGTCGACCCGCTGCGCGCCGCCGTTCAGGTCGCCGCGAGCGTCGGCATCGCCGCGCTGTCCTGGCGCTTCATCGAGGAGCCCATCCGCCGCGGCGGACTCGGGCGCCTGTGGGGCCGGATCAGGGACGGGAGCTGGAAGCCGAAGGCGCTCCCTGGGCAGGCCCGCGTCGCGATCGGCGTCGGCATGGTCACCCTCCTGCTGGCGTGCGTGGGCCTGGCCGGGGCGGCCCCTCCAACCCACATGGGGTTCCTCACGGCGCAGGACTCGAGCGCGGATGCGCAGGCGGCGCTCTCCGGCGGGAACATCGTGCGCACGACCTCCGTCGCCCCGACGGGCACGACAGCGTCACACGGCACCTCCTGCAAGTCGGTCGTGCACATCGGGGATTCCACGTCGGAGGGCCTCGTCTCGCATAGCTACCTGCCCAAGCGTGCCGATCGCATCGAGGCGCGCTATGCGCACGAGGGAGTCAAGAACGAGCACATGGAGATCTCGGGCGCGACCTCGATCGTCGAGACGCTCCCCGGCAGAACTAACGCCCAGACCGTGGCCCACGGCTTGATCGACGACGGATACGACGGCTGCTGGGTGCTCGCGCTCGGCACCAACGACGCCGCCGACGTCTACGTGGGCTCCTCGGTCGCGCTCTCGACGCGGATCGACCGGATGATGTCGGTCGTCGGCGACCAGCCGGTCATGTGGGTGAACGTGAAGTCCCTGGTCGGGAGCGGCCCCTACGCGGAGTCGAACCTGGAGCAATGGAACGCCGCCCTCGAGGACGCCTGCTCCAAGTATCCGAACATGCGCATCTTCGACTGGGCCGGAGCCGCCAAGGACTCCTGGTACATCCCGGATGGCATCCACTACACCTCACCGGGCTACAAGGCTCGAGCCCAGCTGATCGCGAAGGCCCTCGCGAAGGCGTTCCCGGCGGACGGCTCCGAGAGCCCGAAGTGCGTCGTGCACGCTTAAGGGGCGTCAGTGATCCACGCCTAGCGGCGCTCCCCCTAGCGCGCGCCGGATGTCCGCCGCGACGGCGGGACGGCTATCCGTGATCTGCACCCCGCTGTAGCGATTGACGGTGAAGCCGGCGTCGCGCAGCCGAAGTTCGCGCTCCCGATCGCTCCGCATCTGCGCGACCGTTCCGTGAGCGTCGCCACCGTCCACTTCCACGATCAGCCGCGCGTCGCGCCACAGGGCGTCGACCTTGTCCGGACCGATCGGAACGTTGACCTCGGGAAACGGGATCCGGTGGCGGCGGCAGAGGTCCAGTAGTAGATCCTCGGCCGGGCTCAGGGTGCGGGCGTACTCGGGGCGGTGAAGGGAGAGCGCGCGCTTCAGCCGGGCGGAGCCGGGACGACCGACGCCGGTGTTCGCGTCGATCGCCTCGAGGTCGATCCGGCGCTTGAAGTCGGCCTCGGCCACTGCTTTGCGCACGCTCGTAAGTGGCGCCACCGAGGCGAAGTCGAGCAGCGTGCGGGCCACGGGAGTGACCGGCAGGCCGCGGTGCATGACGCGCTCGACTCTCGGGCGGTGATGGACGCGGACGGCTTCCAGTGACCGGCGTCTCCTCGGGCTTGTGACGTCGATGGTGTAGGGCAATGAGGACAAAAGCTCCCACCAGTGCGCCGCGATTGCGTGGCTCAGCGCTGCCCCGGGGCCCGCGTACAAGATGGCGGCGAGCAGGCGGCCCTCGGTGCAGATTGCGCGATGCCCAAGCGCGTACACGCCGGGATAGATTCGGTGTAGCCGCCCGGACGCCACCAAGCGGGCGATCGCGCCGGTGCTGATCCCGTACGGCTCGAGCTGCCAGCGAGCTATGACGCCCCACTGCCGCTCAGCCAGCTCGACCACCCGGGTCACCGCAATCCGCGTCCGCTTTCCGGACGTAGATTGCGTTGACCCGGTCATGTGGCCGATGGTGCCCTGCCCTCATTGCCCGTTCAACACCCTTTCGTGCCGAGAGTGCGGCGGGAGGATCGCGGAACGGCTACGTGGTTACCCGGGCGATGTCTTCGATCGAGGTGACGCCCGCGCGGGCCTTTTGGTAGGCCGTCCTCGCGCACGGTGATCATGCCCTGGGAGGGTGCTCTCTCGGCGAGCTCGGACTCCGGGGCTCGCTGGACCGTTAGGGACTTGATCTCGTCGCTCATCACCGTCACCCGCTCGCGGCTCGCGTAGCACGAGGTCGACGACGACGTCGGTCACGACACATGCCCGAGTGGCCACGCTGCATCGGCGCGGTGACGCCGTTGCCGGCCTGCGCCTCGTCTTCAAGCTGCTTCGCCGTCGCCTCGGTCCCCGGAGGGGACCGGTCTCAGGTATCCGGGTCGGTTCTCGTTTGCCATCTGTCCGAACGGGCGGCCCGCCTCATCACCTCGATCGGCGGGTCCAGGCCCGTCCAGATCTCCAGGGAGGCGGCGCCCTGGCGAACCAGCACCTCGAGCCCGTCGACGACGCGCGCCCCTCGCGCGGTTGCCGCGCGAACGAGCTCCGTCTCCATCGCCCCGTAGGCGAGGTCCACCAATTGGTGTCTTTCGCCGAGGGCATCGGCATCGATTGGCAGGCTCTTCAGGTCCGCGGACGCCTGGGTGGACGCTCCCATGCCCACGGTGGTGGCGTTCACCAGCAGGTCGAAATCGGCCGGATCGGCGGTTTCGGTCGCCGCGGCGCCGAGCTCACGCGCAAGGCCCTGGGCCTTCTCGGGCGTGCGGTTCCAGATCGCGACGTCGGCGCCGACGTCTATGAGCGCCCACACGACAGACCGCGCCGACCCTCCCGAGCCGAGCACGAGCGCGCGGGCTCCGGACGGGGATTCTCCAAGCGCGTCGAGAAAGCCAGCCGCATCGGTGTTCTCGGCGCCGATCCGCCCGTCCGCGAAGGTCAGCGTGTTGGCGGCGCCGATCGCCCGGGCCGCCTCAGAAGCGTCGTCGGCGATCGCCAGCGCCGCGAGCTTGTGCGGGACCGTGACGTTGGTGCCCACGAACCCCTCACCGGGCATCGCGCGGACCCGCTCGTCGAAGCCCTGCGGCGGGACCTCGATGGCCTCATACGTCCAGTCTTCCGCCAGGCCGAGCTCCGCGAGCGCGGCGGTGTGCATCGCGGGAGACCGCGAATGGGAGATGGGCTGGCCAAGGACCGCGAGGCGCTTCGGCATAGGCCGATGCTACGGGGGCCTCGATGGGCGCCGGCGGCTCAGGGACAGTTGGTCGGCGAGTTGCCGCCGGCCGCCTCGCGCGCAGAGTTGTAGCGGTCCTGTGCAGCCTGGAACGCCGAGTAGGAGGCGGTGAAGAAGTGGCCGCAGCCGTTCGGCTTAGCCACGTAGTAGAGGTAGTTGACGCTGGCGGGCCGCGCGGCGGCCTCGATCGACGCGAGGCCCGGGTTGCCGATCGGCGTGGGCGGCAGGCCCGTGTTCTCGTAGGTGTTGTACGGGGAGCTGATGTGAAGGTCGGACTGGGTGAGGGGCTTCGTCCAGTTGTTCTCTGCGAAGCGGATCGTCGCGTCGATCTGCAGCGGCATCCCCTGGCTGAGGCGGTTGTAGATCACCGCCGCGATCTTCTTGCGGTCCTGGTCGACCACTGCCTCGCGCTCGATCATCGACGCGATGATCAGCACGTCGTACGGCGTCAGGTTCTTCGACTTCGCGTACTTGAGGTTCACCTGGTTCATGTACTGGTTGAAGGCGTCGAGCTGGCGCGCGATCAGGTCGCCGACGTTCGGCTTGCGCGGCAGGTCGTAGGTGGCGGGGAACAGGAACCCCTCGAGGCTGGGCGGGTTCTGCGCGCCATACCTGTCCGGGTTGAAGCCCTTAAAGCTGTCGCTGGCCTTCATGTAGTCGCCCGTGATGCCGTCCTTCTTCGCGAGATCGGCGATCGCGCGGCGGTCGTAGCCCTCGGGGATCGTGACCTTCTTGACCGGGCGGGCAGCGTCCTGCTTCGGGGAGGAATCGGAGCTTCCGGCCGAGAAGTGGTGGATCGCGGCGGCGGCACCAGCGACCACGCCGATGGCGACGATCACGGCGATCACGGCCCCGATGATGCGCCGCCGCATCTTCTTCCGGCCGCCCGGCGGTGGGGGCGAAGGCCGGCGGGGGCTCAGCGCCGTTCGCGGCGGTGGAGGCCGCGGGGGCGCCGGCGGCTCACCGCCCGTCTCAGCCTCCGGAGGTGCTGAGCGCGCCCCGGGCGAGGCGCCGATGCGAGGATCCGGGCCCTCGGTCCCGCCTGCCTCGGAGCCGGACAGCATGCCCTTGACGCGATCGGCGAGCGCGCCCTGCTGCTCGCCCCGCTGCGCGCGGCGCTCGCGCCTGCGAGCCTCGCGCTCGGCGCGGCGCCGGCGGCGCTCCTGCTCGGCCTGCTCCTCCGCGAAGGGATCGCTGTATTCGTCCATCAGCGGCCGCCCTCCTCGCCCACGCCGGCGATGTGGCGCAGATAGCTCTCGAGCAGGTGCGCGGCCGCCAGCGCATCCGCGGGGGCGCTCGCCCCGGCACGGGCCGAGCTCTCGGCAAGTCGCGTGGTCAGTCGCTCGTCGTAGGTCTCCACGGGAACATCCAGGATCGCCGCGAGCTCATCCCTGAACGCCCGCACGTCGGCCGCCTGCTTTCCCTCGGCCCCGTCCAACGAGACCGGCAGACCGACTACAACAAGATCCGCGCTGTGCTCGCCCGCCAGCTCCGCGACTTCCTGCGGGTCCGGAGGCTCGATCACACCCAGCGGGCGGGCGATGGTACCAGTGGGGTCTGAAATCGCGCAGCCGGCACGCGCCGCTCCGTGGTCGATCGCAAGCACTCGCATCGGCGTTGGGAGAGCTAGGCGCCGAGCGCCCGCTCGATCGCCTCGCGGGCGGCCACAAGCGCATCATCGAGGCGCTCGGCGTTCCGGCCGCCGGCCTGCGCGACGTCGTCGCGGCCACCGCCTCCACCACCGATCACCTCGGCCGCCCCGCGAATCACGTCAGCCGCCGACAGCCCGCGCTCGACGGCGCCGCGGGTGAAGCTTGCGACCAGGGCCACGCGCCCGTCACTGGCGCCGCCCAGGACCACCGCGCCGTCGCCCAGCTTGGCCTTCACCTGGTCGGCGAGGCTCAGCAGCGCCCGTTGATCGACGCCGTCGCGCTGCGCGGTCACGACCTTCACGCCGCCGACGTCCGCGGCGCTCGACGCGAGCTCCTCCGCCTCCTTGCCGGCGCCGCGCTGCCGCTCAGCGGCGGCCTGCTTCTCCAGCTGCTTGAGCCGCTCCGCCGCGCGCTCGGCCACCCGGAGCGGTTCGCGGGGGGAGCCCAGGGCCGCGCCGGCCTTGGTGAGCGCGTCACTTCGCTCGCGGAACCAGTCGATCGCCACGGGCCCGGTGATCGCCTCGATCCGTCGCACGTTGGCCGCGCTCGACCCCTCGGAGACGATGGCGAAGATGCCGATCTCCGCCGTGTTCGCGACGTGGGTTCCGCCGCAGAGCTCGCGCGAGACGTCATCGACCTCGATCACCCGTACCCAGTCGCCGTACTTCTCGCCGAAGAGCGCCATCGCGCCGAGCTCCTCGGCCTGGTCGCGGCTCATGTGCATCGCGCGAACCCGCCTCGAGGCCTTGATCCACTCGTTGACCCGGTCCTCGACCTCGCGCACCTCGTCCGGGCTCAGCGCGGCGCCGTGGGTGAAGTCGAACCGCAGCTTGTCGGGCCGCACCGCCGAGCCGGCCTGGCGAACGTGGGTGCCGAGCCGCTCCCTGAGCGCCGCGTGGAGCAGATGCGTGGCCGTGTGGTTTCGCATCGTCGCGTGGCGGCTTGAGTGGTCCACCTCGGCGCGCACCCGTGAGCCGGGCGCCGGAGCCGGCCCGGAGTCGTCCAGGCGGATCACCTGGTCGTCGCCCAGCCTGTAGACGTCGGCAACCCGAGCGCCCTCGCCATCCCAGCTGACCGACCCCGAGTCGGACACCTGACCGCCCCCCTCCGGGTAGAACGGGCTCTCCTCGAGCTTGATGAGCGGCGAGTCGGCGGCCGCGACCGCGGTCTCGGTGCCGAGCACCTCGTACCCGACGAACGTCGACGGCGGCGCCGCCTGCGCGAATGACATCACGGCCTCGTGGCGGTCCTTGATCGCCGGCTCGGCCCCGGTGCGGGCGCGGATGCGCTGCTTCTCCATCAGCGCCTCAAAACCGGCGTCATCGACGGACAGGCCCTCCTCGGCCAGCAGCTCCTTGGTCAGGTCGTACGGGAAGCCGTACGTGTCGTGGAGCTTGAATGCCTCATCCGCGTCGATCCACGACGTCTCCTGCTCCCTCGCCTCGGCGATCAGCTGCTCGAGCAACTGCGTGCCCCGGTCGAGGGTGCGGCCGAACGCCGTCTCCTCGTCGCCGACCCAGCGCATGATCACCTCGCGCTCACGAGCGAGCTCCGGATACGCGTCGCCCACCATCTCGATCGCCCGCTCCGCGAATCGGCCGAGCCACGGAGACTCCAGCCCCAGCACGCGCCCCTGCTGGATCGCGCGCCGCATCACTCGGCGCAGGACGTACCCCCGGTCCTCATTCGACGGGACGACGCCGTCCGCGATCAGGAACGTCATGCCGCGCGAGTGGTCGGCGATGATTCGCATCGCCCTCGTGGTCGCCCGGTCCTGCTCGTAGGAGCGCGCGCTCATCTCCTCGGCGAGCTCGATGAGGGGGCTGAAGGCGTCCGTCTGGAACACCGAGTCGACCCCCTGCAGGATCGACGCCATCCGCTCGAGGCCCAGCCCGGTATCGACGTTGTTCGCCGGCAGCTTGGTGAGCGAGCCGTGGTCATGGAGCTCGTAGCTCATGAAGACGTGGTTCCAGTACTCGAGATAGCGGTCCGTGTCGTCGCCCGGCCGCTCGTCGTCGCCACCGAACTCACGCCCGCGGTCCAGGTACATCTCGGAGCACGGGCCGCAGGGGCCGGTCTCCCCCGCCTGCCAGAAGTTCTCCGAGCGCGGCAGCAGCACGATTCGCTCGTCCGGGATCCCGTGGCTCTTCCAGATCTCGATCGACTCCTCGTCGGGGCCCAGCCCGAGCTCGTCGTCGCCGCCGAACACGCTCGGCCAGATGCGGTCCTTGTCAAGCCCGAAGACCTCCACGGAAAGCTCGAGGCCCCAGGCGATCGACTGCTCCTTGAAGTAGTCCCCGAAGCTCCAGTTGCCGAGCATCTCGAAGAAGGTGAGATGCCGGCGGGTGTTGCCCACCTCGTCGATGTCGGGCGTGCGGAAGCACTTCTGGACCGAGGTGAGCCGATTGCTCGGCGGTTCGGAGTCACCGCGGAAGTACCGCTTGAAGGGCTGCATCCCGGCGACCGTGAGCAGGGTCGAGGTGTCGTCCGGCGCCGGGATCAACGACGCCGACGGCACGCGCAGATGGCCCCGCTCCTCGAAGAACGAGAGATATGCCTCGCGGATCTCGCTCAGCTTCATCGGTGTTGGCGCGGAGCTTTAGCTCCGCGACTGGCAGGTGCCGTACATTGGCTCTGCAGTCTAGGTATCGCCTACGAGGCGATGGTCGCGTGGCCCACGACCATCGCACCGTCCATGAGACAGGCGGTCTGGCCGGGCGCCACACCGTACGCGGGCTCGGCAAGCTCGAGCCACAGCTCGTCGTGGCGGCCGGCCGACGCGCTCACCGCGCAATCGATGGGCCGCGAGCGGTAGCGGAGTTTCACGCAGTCCACGCGGTCGCCGGGGCGGCGCAGGTGGGCGTCGCGGACCCGCACCCGCCTGCGGGCGAGGTCCTCGCGGGCGCCCACGACGACGCGGTTCTCGCTCGCATCGGTACGCAGCACGTAGAGCGGTGCGCCACCGCCGATCCCGATCCCGCGCCGCTGCCCGACGGTGAAGTTGTGAAAGCCGGCGTGATCGCCGACGACGTTCCCGCTCGAGTCGACGATCTCGCCCGGGCTCTCGGCGAGCCCCGCGTGACGGGCCAGGAACGAGCGCTTCCCCTCGCCCGCCAGGAAGCACAGGTCCTGGCTCTCGCGCTTTGACGCCACCGGGAGGCTGGCGGCCGCGGCGAGCTCTCGCACCCGGGGCTTCGTCAGATCGGCGAGCGGGAAGCGCAGGCGCGCGATGGTCGCCGGGGGGAGCGCCGAGAGCATGTAGGTCTGGTCCTTTGCCGCGTCGTTGGCGGCGGCGAGCAGCGGACCCTCCCCGTCGTCGACGACCCGCGCGTAGTGCCCGGTGGCCAGGGCGGACGCCCCCAGCCGGCCGGCCAGCTCGACCATCGCCGCGATGCGCAGGTCCCCGTTGCAGATCACGCACGGGTTCGGCGTGCGCCCCGCCCCGTAGCCCCGCACGAACTCGCCGACCACCTGTGAGCGGAACGCCTCCTCGAGGTCCAGGGTCAGGTGCGGGATGCCCATGCCGTGAGCCACGGCGCGGGCACCGACGACGGCCTCGGGAGAGCAGCAGCTCCGGGCGCCGTCGTTGTGCCGGTCGGCCCACAGCTTGAGGGTGACCGCGACGACGTCGGCGCCCCGCTCGCGCTCCAGCAACGCCGCCACCGCCGAGTCCACCCCACCGCTCACGGCCACGAGCACGCGCTCGCCGTCCGGCGGTGGCCCGGCAAGCGGCACGCCCGCCGACGCCGCCGACGACAGAGCGCGATGAAGCGCGTCGGCGGCCAGGTCCGCTGCATGGCGGCCCTGAGGGGAGAAGCCGCCGAGGGCCTCCGAGATCTCCGCTGCGCCGATCCGCGCCGCACCGAGGACGTCCTCACCCTCGGCGAGCTCGGCGACGGCCGCGGCAGCGGCCGTCGCCGCCGCGCAGCCCTCCGCGTCGAAGGTGACGGCGTCGATCGCGCCGCCTGCGATCAGGATCGAGAGGCGGGCGAGATCGCCGCAGACCGAGCCGCCGGCGGCGCCGGTGAAGGCGCCGTCAGGTGCGGCTCCGCGGCGCGAATCGTCGCCGGCGTAATGGGCAAGCAGGGCAGCGTCCACGGTCGTGCCGAGGCTAGCGCGCCCAGCCTGTTTCCGAAGGTTCTTGTCAATCCAGGTACGCCATGGCGTACCTGAGCTGCCAAAACACTTCCCGTCGGAGCGGCGGTGGACGGCGCGGCTGCCGTGAGTCCGATGGCGTCGTCGCGTTGGGCCTTCCTCATCAGACCTCCCGCCGCGGCCGCTCAAAGTAAGAAGGCCCCAACCTGCCGACGCCGCTCGGCTTGAGAACCCTTCTCAGAAGGTGGGCGTCTACCGGCGAGACGACAAGCGGCCCGCCGGAAATCGACTCCCAAGCCATGTGTACTGGCTCACAATGAGAGCGGCTATCGAACAAGTTCGAGCCTTCCACTGACCATACCAGTCACCAAGCTGCTCGACAGCCCGCGCGAAACCCTGAGCAAGAGCGGCTGAGACTGGCCACCCGCCGATCGGCTAGTTGCTAGTCCTCGCGGAATTGGAAGCGCCAGAGCTTGCCGTCCCTGAAGGTGAGGTCGATCAACATCAACTCCTCGTCGCCGACCAGCCCGCTCTCAAGCCACACATACTGGGTCCTGACCCGTGCGACGACGTGATCGCCGTGCTCCTGGAGGCGATCGATCGCATACCGGCGCTCGAGGTGCTCGTATCGCTTCTGTGCCCACTCCGTGGCCGCCTCGGGGCCCAGGTAGGTCGCCTTGGCGGTATGGATCTCGATCTCCGGATGGACGGCCGCGGCGAAGCCCGGCACGTCCCCGAGGCTGAGCGCCTCGAGGATATGCCGGGCAAGCTCCGCGTTGGAGGGGGTCGGCACCCCCGGGAGTCTTAAGGAGCCGTGCCGCCAGTGCCGCCCGGCGGCGGCGACGGCCCGGCGCCCGGCCCAGAGCCGCGCAGGGTCGACTCGGCATCCGGCGTCTCGACGTTCGGCATCAGGCTGATCACGAACAGCCCGGCGCCCACCAGCGCCAGGATCAGCGGCCAGCCGACGATGGTGGGCTCCGGGAGGCTGACGCCGATCTCGCTCCCGACGTCGAATGTGAAGATGAACAGCCCGATCGCGCCAACGTAGGCCGGGCCACGGACGGCGAACCGGGCGCCCCAGAGCACCGCGAGCAGTGACGCCACGAGCAGCTCGAGGTCCCACAGCAGGCTCGGCGAGGCCACTCGAACCGCGAACAGCGAGCTGCTCTGGGCGAAGACGTGTGTGAAGGTGATCGCACCGGCCGCAACGCCCGCGATCGCAGCGCCGGTGACCATGTCCTGCGCGCGCAGCCAACGCTCCGGCTCTGGCGTCTCCGCGCCACCTCGACGCAGCCGGCCGAGCGGGTCCGCGCGATAGACCGCCGCGGCGCCAGCGAGGATGATGAGCCCGACGATCACCAGCAGTCCGCGGTAGATCCCGTAGTGGGACACGACTCCGTTGGAGAGGATCTTGTTCCACAGCGACGACCACGACACGATCAGGAAGATCGATCCGAGCAGCAGCCCATAGCGGACATCCGCGAGCAGGGTGGCCACGGCGGCCGCCCCCGCGGCCACGAGGAGGACCCAGAAGACGTTCAGCGCGGTGCCCGGAGTGCCCCCCACGGCGCTGATGAACTGAAACAGGAGGAACGGGACCAGGATGATCCCGAACACCAGATAGACGCTCTGCCAGGCGCGGACGGTGGGCGTGCTGAGCCGGCCGATCAGGCCGACGCCGTACAGGAAGACGGTGATGATCAGGAGCGTGAAGAAGAGCGCCCAATCGCTCCAACCGTTCCCGAGACCTCCTGATCGCCGCGCCCATGTCATTACGAACCCGATCCCCAGCAGCAACCCGGCGAGCGTGCGCATCGCGTCACGCCCGTCGTCCGGCGCGAACAACCTGGAAAGACTCACCGATCCACCTCCCGAATGCCGACGATGACGGGCGGCATCGTAACGCGGCTATCGGGCGGATTCACGGCGCCCGCGAAGTGTCAGGCCGAGCTCGCGAAGCTGCTCATCGTCCACCGGCGCCGGGGCCCCGGTGAGCGGGTCCGCGCCCGAGGCTGTCTTCGGGAACGCGATCACATCACGGATCGAGTCCGCGCCCACGAGCCGCTGCACTAAGCGGTCGATCCCGTAAGCGATCCCTCCGTGCGGCGGCGCCCCGTAGCGCAGCGCGTCAAGGAGGAAACCGAACCGCTCGCGGGCCTCCTCCGGCCCGATCCCGATCACGCCGAAGACCTGCTCCTGCACCGCCATGTCCGAGATACGGATCGACCCCCCGCCGAGCTCCTGCCCGTTCCAGACGATGTCGTAGGCCTTCGCGCGCGCCTCGCCCGGTTTCTCCGGGTCGAAATCGCCCTGCGGCCCGGTGAACGGGTGATGCAGCGGGTCCCAGCGGTCGTTCTCGGCGCTCCACTCGAACATGGGCCACCCCACGATCCACACGAAGCGCTCGCCCTCGAGCAGCCCGAAGCGCTGGCCGAGGTCCAGGCGAAGCTGGCCGAGCACCCCGTTGGCCACGGCGGCGTCGTCCGCGACGAGCAGCAGCAGGTCGCCCTCCTCGGCGCCGAGCGCTGCGTTGACGGCACGGAGCTCGTCGGCGGTCAGGAACTTCGCGGTCGGCGAGCGCCACCCATCGCCCTCGCGAAACGCCCACACCAGGCCCTTCGCGCCGAGCTCCTGGGCGCGGCTGATCAATCCGTCGAGCGCCGAGCGGGGCAGGTCACGCTGCCCGGCGTTCAGCCCTTTCACGAGCCCTCCGCCGGCGATCGTGCCGGCGAACACCTTGAACTCCGTCTCGCGGAGCGCGTCGCTCACGTCCACGAGCTCCATCCCGAACCGCAGGTCAGGGCGGTCCGTGCCGTAGCGGGACATCGCCTCGTCGTAGGGCAGCCGCGCGATCGGCAGCTGAAGCTCCGGTCCGTCGACCCGCTCCATCACGTGGGCGAGCATGCGCTCGTTGACGTCGATCACGTCCTCCGTGTCCACGAAGGACATCTCGACGTCGAGCTGCGTGAAGTCGAGCTGCCGGTCGGCACGCTGGTCCTCGTCGCGGAAGCAGCGGACGATCTGGTAGTAGCGCTCGAACCCGGCCACCATCAGGAGCTGCTTGAACAGCTGCGGCGACTGCGGCAGCGCGTAGAACGTCCCCGGCTCGCGCCGGGACGGAACCAGGAAGTCGCGGGCGCCCTCCGGCGTGGAGCGCGAGAGCATCGGCGTCTCGATGTCCACGAACCCCTCGCCGTCGAAGAACTCGCGAATCGCCCGCACGACCCGGTGGCGCAGCTCGATCGCCCCGCGCATGCGATCGCGACGGAGATCGAGATAGCGGTAACGCAGGCGAGTCTCCTCCCCCACCTCGCCCGAGAACGACTCGATCTCGAACGGCGGCGTGTCGGCGTCGCCGAGCGGCGTCGCGTCGGCGACACGAACCTCCACCTCCCCGGTCGGCAGCTCCGGGTTGATCGTCTCCTCCGAGCGGCGGACCACTTCTCCCGAGGCCGTGAGCACGTCCTCGGAGCGCAGCTTGTGCCCGAGCTCGAAGGCGCCGCCCGCCGTATCGGGGTTGAAGACGAGCTGCACGAGGCCCGTGCGGTCGCGCAGGTCGATGAAGACGAGTCCGCCGTGGTCGCGCCGGCGATGGACCCAGCCGGCGACGCGGACGGTGTCGCCCACGCGCTCGGGCAGGACCTGGCCGCACCACGCGTCGCGGTACTCGTTCGACCGCAGGGCTGGGAATCCGGGCTCGGCCACGGTCATCCCGAAGCGAGCTCCTCGACCACGCTCGTCGCGTCGACCTCGTGCTGCTCGCCGGAGCGCATGTCGCGAAGCTGGGTTCCCTTCTCGTCCAGGATCACGGCGTGGGCCGCACCCACCCGGTCCGCCTGGCGCATCTGGCCCTTCATGCTCCGGGAGCCGAGGTCCAGGTCGGCCCGCAACCCCGCTCGGCGCAACTCGGTGACGAGCGCGAGCGCCTGTTCCCGGTGGGCGTCGTCGGCGGCGATGAACACGTCATGGGCGAGCTCCATCTCGTCACCTCCAATCGCAAGCAGGATCCGCTCGACGCCCGCGGCCCAGCCGATCGCCGGCGTCGCGCGGCCGCCGAACAACCCGATCAATTCGTCGTAGCGGCCACCGCCCGCCACCTGGGACTGGGCGCCGAGCCGCGCGCTGTGGAATTCGAAGATCGTGCGCGTGTAGTAGTCCAGTCCGCGGACGATGGTCGGGTCGACCTCGTAGCCGACTCCGGCGTTGTCCAGCAGCCGGCGAACCGTCGCGAAGTGCTCGGCGTCCCCGGTGTCGAGGTGATCGAGCATCTTGGGGGCGTCGGCCATGACCTGCTGGGTGTCCGGGTCCTTGGAGTCGAACGCCCGCAGCGGGTTCTCGTCGATCCGGTCGCGAACGTCGCGGTCCAGGTCGTCCTCGTGTGCGCGGAGGTAGGCGATGAGCTCGTCCCGGTACGCCCCACGGGAGTCGAGCGACCCCAGACTGCTGACCTTGAGGGTCAGCTCCGGCACCTCGAGCGTCCGCAGCAGCTCGTCCAGCAGCACGATCAGCTCGGCATCGACGAGGGGCGAGTCGGAGCCGATCACCTCGGCATCGAGCTGCGTGAACTGGCGAAAGCGGCCCGCCTGCGGGCGCTCGTGGCGGAAGAGCGGTCCGTACCACCAGAGCTTCACGGGTTGCGGGAGCTTCTGCATGCCGTGCTCGATGTAGGCGCGAGCGATAGATGCCGTCGCCTCAGGGCGAAGCGTGATGCTGCGCCCACCCTTGTCCTCGAAGGTGAACATCTCCTTGCGGACGATGTCGGTCGAGCCCCCGACACCCCGCGCGAACAGCTCCGTGTCCTCGAAGACGGGCGTCTCGATCCGGCTGTAGCCGGCTCGCTCGAGGATCTCGCGCGCCGCCCGCTCGACCCGCGCCCGCGCGGCCGCATCCGCCGGAAGCGCATCGGCGGTGCCACGCGGGGCCTGGAACCGTTCGGGCATCGGGCGCGAGCTTATTTGCTGACCGAGCGGCCCGGCCCTACCGGGCGAGCTCGGCCAGGAAGGGGTTCGCGGCGCGCTCGGCGCCGAGCGTTGTGACGCCCATGTGCCCCGGGTAGACCGTCGTCTCCTCGGGATAGGAGCCGACGAGCCCGCGGATACTCTCGAGCAGCGTGCCCCAATCGCCACCCGGCAGATCGGTGCGCCCGACGGAGCCCTGGAACAGGACGTCCCCGGAGAACAGCGCTCCCTCGTCGGGGATCGCGTAGGTCACGTGCCCGGGGCTGTGGCCGGGCGTGGACACGACATCGATCTCGAGCCCGGCCAGCGACAGATGCTCCCCGCCGGCAACTGTCTCATCCGCGTCGTAGCTCTCGAAGGGCCCGAATCCCGGCCACGGGACGAAGGACATGATGTCGGCGAGCACCGGCACCTCGATCTCGGGGCACCACACCGGCGCCCCGGTGGCCTCCGCGACCGGCGCCACGGCCCCAATATGGTCGAAGTGGCAATGGGTGACGAGTATCGCGTCGATGGTCACGCCGAGCGCGTCGACCGCCTCGAGCAGGCGCTCGGGCTCGTCGCCGGGGTCGACGATCACCGCGTGGTCGGCTCCGTCGTGGCGCGCGATGTAGCAGTTCTCGGCCACCTGGCCGACGGTGAAGGAGCGGACGTCCATGGCGTCAGCGTATCCAGGCCGGCGCCGGGATCGGCCCCGGCCGCCGCTTGACCGACCTAACTCTTCAACCGTTGCATGCCCCAGCCGTGGTTGAAGACTTGACCGTTCTGTCGGCGGTCAAGTCTTCAACTGTCGCGTGTTCGTGGCACGGCTGAAGAGTTATCGAGCCACAACGCGTTTCCACGACGCTGCCCCACTTGCCCATTTGCGTCTCGCATTCGCGGGCCCGCTGGGCACCGCCAACGCGCGCTGTCACCCCGCGCTACGGCCGCGCCTTGCGCTCCTCGGCCTGGCGCTGCTTCGCGCGGAGGCGGCGCCGGTGCATGAAGCCGTCGATCGCGTGCCCAAGCGGGATGTAGACGAGCATCATCAGGACCGACAGCAGCAGGGCAGCGCCGATCGGGCGTTTGAAGATCAGGATCAGCAGGATGAAGAAGATCGCCGCGCCGAATGCCGCCCGGCCCAGTGCGCCGCTCCACGTGGGCGGCGAGTCGATCCGCTTCTGGCCCATCCCCTTGCGGGCGCGAGCGCGAGCCTCCTCGCGGCTGCGCGGGCGGCCGGCGCGGCCGCGCCGGTCGACGCTCCCGCCCTGGGTCCCGCGGTGCTTCCTGCGGCGCTTCTTGGTGGTCCGGGCCACGTCCTGAAACTTATTCGACCGCGTCTCGATCCCCGACGGTGACGACGAATGTCAGCTATCTGACACGTAAGGTTTGCGACAAGCGCCGGTGGGCAATCAGCGCTTGACAGCTCAATAACCACCGAAGCCCGGCGCGCGCCCGCCGGGGGCTCGCCGGGTTAGGGGAAGGAGAGTCGATGGAGAGTGCAACCGTCTCCACCCGCGAGCGCATCGGAGCCCGTCCCGACGTCGACCCGACCGCTTCCGCACTGTCGCGGATCGGATGGGCCCCGGCCGATCCGGCCCCCTTGGGACTCGCGGGATTCGCGATGACAACCTTCGTGCTGAGCATGTTCAACGCTCAGCTCGTCGGCTCCGGAGGGGAACCGGTGGTCCTCGGCCTGGCGCTCGCCTACGGAGGACTGGCGCAGCTTCTCGCAGGGATGTGGGAATTCCGCAACAGCAACACGTTCGGCGCGGTGGCCTTCACGTCGTTCGGGGCCTTCTGGCTCTCGTTCGCCGTCTTGGTCGCGGTCTTTGCACCCCAGATCCCGGCGGCCAGTATTGGTTCTGCCGTTGGGCTGTACCTCTGGGCGTGGGCGATTTTCACGACGTACATGTTCATCGCCTCGCTCCGCACCACGGGCGCGGTCGCCCTGGTCTTCCTGCTGCTGTCGGCGACGTTCATCCTGTTGGCGGCGGGTAATTCCGGCGACAACACCGACGTGATCAAGTGGGGCGGCTACATCGGCCTCGCGACCGCGGCGGCCGCGTGGTACGCGTCGTTCGCCGCCGTCGTGAACTCGACGTTCAAGCGGACGATCCTTCCGGTCGTCCCGCTTGCGCGGGAGTGATCGGAACACCGGGATGGAACGGCAGCCGGCGCGGCGACGAGCCGCGCCGGCCCCGCCGTTGCAGGAGCGATATGAATCGCTAAGGCACAGACGCTTACTTGAGGCGAGGAGAGAGAGATGGCAACGCACGTAATCGACGCTGATCAGCTCGAGCGCGAGCTCGCTGAGCTCCTCGAGGTAGAGAAATTCCCGCCGCCGGAGAGCTTCCGCGAGAAGGCCCTCGTCGAGGACAACTCGCTCTACGAGGAGGCCGAGCGCGACTTCCAGGCCTTCTGGGCCAGGCAGGCCACAGAGCTCCTGGACTGGTTCACGGAGCCCCAGCAGGCCCTGAACGACTCAAACCCGCCCTTCTACAAGTGGTTCGAGGACGGCAAGCTGAACGTCTCCTACAACTGCCTCGACCGCCACGTTGAGGCCGGGAACGGCGACAAGGTCGCGTTCCATTGGCGCGGTGAGGAGGGCGAGGAGCGCGACATCACCTACGCCGAGCTCCTCGGCGAGGTGCAGAGATTCGCCAACGCGCTGAAGGACCGCGGCATCGGCAAGGGCGACATCGTCGGGATCTACCTGCCGATGATCCCCGAGGTCGCCGTCGCGATGCTCGCTTGCGCTCGCATCGGCGCCCCCCACAACGTGGTCTTCGGCGGCTTCTCGCCCGACGCCGTGAAGGAGCGCATGGAGTTCGCGAACGCGAAGGCGCTCGTCACCGTCGACGGCGCTCGGCGAAAGGGCAAGACCGCGCCGATCAAGGCAGCCGTCGACGAGAGGATCGGCGACGTCTCCTCGATTGAGACGGTCTTCGTCGTCAAGGCGACCGGCGCCGACTGCGAGATGCAGGAGAGCCGCGACGTCTGGTACCACGAGGCGCTCGAGACCGCCGACGCGGATTGCGAGCCGGAGCAGCTCGATGCCGAGCACCCGCTCTACGTGCTCTACACGTCGGGCTCGACGGCGAAGCCCAAGGGAGTCCTCCACACGACCGGGGGCTACCTGCTGGGCGTCACGTTCACCCACAAGTACGTCTTCGACCTGAAGCCGGACGAGGACGTCTACTGGTGCGCGGCCGACGTCGGCTGGGTCACCGGCCACAGCTACATCGTCTACGGGCCGCTTTCGAACGGCGCCACGAGCGTCATGTACGAAGGGGCGCCGGACTATCCCGACAAGGACGTGTGGTGGGGCATCGTCGAGCGCTACGGCGTGACGATCATGTACACCGCCCCGACCGCGATCCGCGCGTGCATCAAGTGGGGGCCGGAGTACCCGGGGGCGCACGACCTATCGTCGCTGCGCCTGCTCGGGACCGTCGGCGAGCCGATCAACCCCAAGGCGTGGCTCTGGTACCACAAGGTCATCGGCGGCGAGCGCTGCCCGATCGTCGACACCTGGTGGCAGACCGAGACCGGGCACATCCTGATCAGCCCGCTGCCCGGGGTCACCGAGACGAAGCCGGGCTCGGCCACCAGGCCGTTGCCGGGGATCGAGGCCGCGGTGGTCGACGAGGAGGGCAAGGAGATCGAGGCCGGCGGCGGCCAGGGGCTCCTGACCCTCCGGCGCCCCTGGCCGGGGATGCTCCGGACCCTCTACCAGGAGGACGACCGGTTCGTCGAGACCTACTACGGCAAGTTCGGCAAGACGACCTACCTCGTGGGCGATGCCGCCCGCAAGGACGAGGACGGCTACCTCTGGCTACTCGGCCGCGTGGACGATGTCATCAACGTCTCCGGCCACCGGATGTCGACGGCGGAGATCGAGTCGGCCGTCGTCTCGTACGCGAAGGTCGCCGAGTGCGCCGTGATCGGCCAGACGGACGAGACCACCGGCCAGGGAATCTGCGCGTTCGTGACCCTGGAGGGAGACTCTCGAGGGCAACGACGAGATCGCCGGCGAGATCCGCGAGCACGTGGCGACCGCGGATCTCGAAGATCGCAAGGCCGACCCGCATCATCTGGACGGGCGACCTGCCGAAGACGCGCTCGGGGAAGATCATGCGCCGCCTGCTGCGTGACATCGCCGAGGGCCGCGAGCTGGGCGACGTCACCACCTTGCGCGACCCGGCGATCATGGAGCAGCTCGAGGACAAGGTAAAGGAGCGCCAGGCGAGCGACGGCAGCGAGTAACGTCCGCGAGCGCGCTGCCTAGACCCGAACGCGCCGCTCGATCACGTGCTTGGCCGGATCGAAGCCCGTGATCGGCAGCGCGTCGGGCCAACCATCCAGCGCCTGTTCGGGAACGAGGCCGACGATCTCCGCTCCCACCGGGCGCGCACCCTGAGGGACGGCGAGCTCGCGGATGCGAATGGCGACGGTCGCGAGCGAGACCGTGGCGGGATCGTGGATGTTTGTGGAGACCTGGGTGCGACCGTCGCCGAGGTCGATGCCGATCGCCCGCACCCCCTCGAGGCCGCCACCGGCCTCGCGCAGGCGCGAGGCGATCTCGCGCGCAGCGGCGATGTCCGCCCCAGCGAGCTCGACGTTGAACGCGGCCAGCGGCGGCCGGGCCGTGACCAGGGTTGCGCCCGCACTCGGATGAACCTCCGCTGGGCCAAAGTCGGGCCGGAGCTCTCCGCCCTCGACCCTGCGCACTAGCTCAACCGTTCCGCCGGCGCGAAAGAACGCGCGCTCGCGATGGCTCTCGTGGGGGGCGAGCTCGCCGTAAAGGAAGATCGGGATGCCGGCCTCGCCGGCGATTCTCCGCGCGGCCGCTAGGGCCTCTTCCCGGGCGGCCTCGTGGTCTTCCTCCTGCAGCCAGACGACCGGGCAGACATCCAGCGCGCCGATGCGCGGGTGCGCACCGTCCTGCTTCGACATGTCGATGACGTCCACGCAGGCCCGGGCGCCGTTCACGAGCGCGGCCGCGAGCGAGCCGGGCGGCCCGCTCAGAGTGAGGACGGTGCGGTTGTGAATCGAGTCCGAGTGGGTGTCGAGGAGCGCGGCGCCGGTCGCGAACGCGGTCGAGATCGACTCGATCCGCCGCTCGTCGCGCCCCTCGGAGAAGTTGGGCACCGCGAGGAGCATGCGGTCGATCGCCTCCTAGACGAGGAGCTCGCCGTCGCGGATGACCTCGCGGCCGTCCACGGTCAGCGTCGGCTTCATCACGACGCAGTCCAGATGGACCGGCACCTGGATCTCGCCGCCGATCCCGGCCGAGGCGCCGAACGCGATATGCACGGTGCCCAGGAGCTTTTCGTCCTCGAGCAGCTCGCCGGTGAGGACCGCCTTCTCGTTCGTGCCGATACCGAGCTCCGCGACGCGGGTGCCGTCCGGCCCGGCGGCCGTGAGCTGGCGCATCAGCTCCTCCCCCATCTCGCCCGTCGCGTCGACCAGCGCGCCGTCGGTGATCGTGAGCTCGACCGGCTTCTCCGGGATCCCGATTGACGCGATCACGCCGTCGACGACCAGCTTGCCGCTGCCTGAGTCGTGGTGCGGCGAGATGAACCCCTCCCCGCATGGGAGGTTGCCGAAGGCGCCCGGCTCGCCGAGCTCGCCGGAGTCCGGGATCCCCTCCCGCCCCTCGAGGTTGAGCGACAGGTCCGACCCGTCGGCGGAGGTGATGTGCGCCTCCCTGCCCGCAGTGAGCAAATCGGCGAGCTCTCTGCCACGTCGCCGGAGCTCGCCCATGTCCGCGCTCATCACGCGCGCGAGCATCTCCTCCGTCGCTCCGGGGAGCGTCGCCGCCCGGGCGCCGGCGTCGGTGGCGGCCCTGCGCGCAGCCGTGTGCGAGAGCGACTGGACGGTGGGGACGAGCAGGACGTCCGCCTTGAGCATCGCCGCGGCGACGCTGTCGGGCGGCTCTGTGCCGTGCTGCTCGCGCTCGGCCATCATCGTGAGCACCGCTTCCGCGCCAACGGACTCGGCCCCCTCTCGCAGCCGCTCGGCAAGACTGTCGGTAGCGGGATTGCAGACGACGACGACGTCCTCACCCTCCTTCACCGCGAGGCAATCCTCGATCACCGCCTTCACGGCCCGCTCCAGATCACTCATCGCGCGGGAGCCTAGACGTTGGCCGACGGCAGGCTCACGGTCGCGAGCGTCGTCGGCGCTTCACTGCAATCCGCATCCACCTGTCGGACGCAGATTGCGTTGACCCCAGCCCCCCTCACCAGGGCCTGGTAAGGCATCAACCCGTCGCTACGATCTGATCCCCGCCGGAGTAGCTCAGTTGGTTAGAGCAGCGGAATCATAATCCGAAGGCCGTGGGTTCGAGTCCCTCCTCCGGCATGAAGCACCTGCAAGGCGATCCTGCGTACGCCTCGGCTCGCACGGTGGATATTGGCGTGTCGTGGCAACCGCCCCCTGTGTCCCGGTGTTGCGCTTTGCGCTGATATCGGGGCCATTAGACGCCACCGTGCCGGTCGACAGCCACACTCAGCTTGCCACGAGTTACGTCCGTGAGTGCTCCATTCTTGCCACCGCTGTCCCTCGCCGACGTGACGTAGATCGCCCACATCCTCTTCGGCGCTCCCGCCGGAACGGTTGCCGCGCCAACCTTCTTGATCTCACAGCCGGCCTGGTCGGGGCAGTTGGTCCGCGCCGTGGCAGCGATCCAGCGACCCTTCATGCCTGGATGAAGAGAGCTCGGATCGGCGCTCAGGAACAGGAGGCCGCTGACCTCGTGCCGGAAGACGTAGCCATCCCCGGCGTGATCGCGAAGATGAAACCGCGCCTGGGCGTCGATCACGTCGCCCGGGGAAATGTGGCGCAGTGGCTTCCGCAGAATGATTCGTGGCTTCGTCTTCTTGGTGGTGCTCCGAGAAGCCTGCACGCGGATGTGGCGGTTGATGAGCCTGTGCTTGATTCGGTGCCTGGCCGGGCTGCGTGAGGAGCCAAACCGAATCGCTTTCAGCTCGCCCTGCGTGTTGGAAGAGGCACTCTCAAGGACCGGATGGCATGGATTGAAGTCGTGGTTCTTGCAGTTGCCGTCGAGCTGCACGACGTCCACCGGCCGTCCCCGAGCGCCGAGCCTCGCTTTGGGACTGAAGGCCGTGGCCGCGAGGTTCAGCCACAACGATCCGGACCGATGCTTCAGATGGCTGATGCCGGTTCGCACCTCAAGCGGACAGTGATGAAGTGCGACGGAACAGCGGCTTACCTGCCATTTCCCGAGTCTGTGACGCAGGTCGGAGCGCTCATGGCCGAGAAATGCCCGGACGGCGATCCTCGGGTCGTACTGTCTGCCGCCGCGGAGGCTGTATGGATGGCGCACGGACTCGCACGGGGAGTCGAGCGCCCCGTGGTGGAGCCCGCCACCGGGCCGCTGGTCGCCTTCGTCGCAGCGGGTGAGCGCCACCATCCCGCGGACAAGGAGCTGCTGCCCTGCTCGCAAACGGGGCAGACGCACCGAATAGATCGTCTTCGCGTCCACCGCCGCCGGCTCCGTGCGGCGGTCGACGGGGATCCCCGCGCTGACCAGTCGTCCCGGTTCGACCTTGTCGAACCCGAGCGTGACCTGGTGGCTCCCCGGGGCCTTCGCGACGCCAGTCGCCTGCGCCTGCGAGGCGGAGATAGTGAAGATGCTCGCCACGAGCACACCGCTGCCCGCTGCTAGTAAGCGATGGCCGCGCCAGCCGTGGCGAATCGACGACCGCTCCATGCGGCGATTGTAGATCCGGGACCACGCTCCGGCTAGCCACCCACGCGTACCTCTGGGAGTTTGAGGCTTATGCCCCGGCGCGATGCCTCAGGCAGCGGGCGGTCCGTCAAGGGCGCGCGCTTGCCTGCCACCGGGGGACGCTCTCGGCTCGCTCGCTCGATGAAGAAACCGTCCTCGCCCAATACCGGGGTCCGCGGCGAGGGACGGGGCAGCGGCGCTCCGACCGCAATGGCGACGACGACTCTCTCACAGGAGGTGCAAACGGGCAAGTCGCACTTGATGCCATGAAGGAGCGGGCCTCCTAGCGCTCCGGTGCCCGAGGCGCTAAGCCACGGGCGCAAACACAAACCCCGGACCGAAGGAGGCCCAGGAATGAATTCTGTCGGCATCGACCTCGCTGGCTATGAGCTCCACTCGCCCATCCGCTCAGGACCAAGGCGATCGCCTCGGCGCGGGTGAAGACCGAGTCGGTCGACGCCCGAACCCTGGCGCAGCTTCTGCGCGCCGGCCTGCGCGACGGAGAGATCCGTTGCCTGGCGCACCCGCACCGGCCGAGCGCGCTGAAAGTCATGGCGACCCCATGCACCGCCGCCGCTCACACATCGCAGTGATCGACGAGGAGGGCACCGAGTCGGCGAGCCACTCCCAGCCGTAACGACCCCGCCACCTTCCTCGAGCTCCTGGCCGAGATCGACGGCGAGTCCGAGATCGCGATCGAGGCGACCTAGTTGCAATACCTGAGCCCGTTGTTTCATCCGGGCCTCCTTGAAGGCTGGGGGTGTCAAGCCACCCAGCATCAAGGAGGTAGTCCGGATGAAGCTCCACGCTGATATGGAACCCGGGTTTGTCAAGCGGCCAGTGTCGAATGGGCCGCAATCTGCGGGCGAAAATGCAACCCAGGAACGGCGCTCCCGGGGCGCCGCGAGCCGAAGAACCAGCTTGGTCGACTGCCGTGAGTCAGGCTGATATTCGAGGACTGGCTACCTCATGACCCTTGTTCGTCGCGGACCTGCCCTCTAACGACGGGCGCCACCGCCGAGACGGCTGCCCATAGCGTGGATCGCAGGCCCTCAGCGCGACGAGACCGGTCTTCGAGCTGCTCGCCGGCGCCCCGGCAACGCCGGGACGGGCTCTTTTGGTTTCAGTCGATCGTCGCCGCCTCCCAGACGAAACAGGCGAGCTCGCGGGCGCAGGCAACCGCCACCGTTCCGGCCGGCTTGCGCCGTCTCCCGCGCAGATGCGCCCATCGTGCATGCAGCCGCTCCTGGGCTCGCCACGAGATTTCGCAGACGCGGGGGTCTTGACCGTCCTGGCGACGCCGCAGCTCGCTGCTGAGCTTTGGCGTGCGTGCGTAGTGATGAGCGGCCTCGACCAGCAGGCGCCGGGCGTGCTTGGAGCCCGCCTTGGTGATCCCGCCCTGGCGACGCCTCTCGTCGGAGGTCCGCTCGGACGGGGTGATGCCCAGGTGGCCAGCGAGCAGCTTCGGTTTGCGAAAGCGCGCGAAATCGCCGACCTCAGCGCAGATTCCCGCCGCCGAGAGCGTGTCGATGCCTCGAAAGCAGCGGAGGCGCGCGATCAGCTCGGCATAGGGGCTCTCGGGCACCAGCTCGCCGATCGTTCGATCGAGCACTCCGCGTCGCTGCGCGAGGCCGTCGACGGCGACCAGGTAGTCGACAAAGCTCGCTTGGGCCGCGAGATCCGAGAAGTGCAGGCGCTCAAGCCAGCGGTGATGCGCCACGGTCCAGTTTCGTCCCGGCCCCGGAAAGCGAAGCCCATGACGGAGCAGGAACTTGGAGAGGCGGTGGCGGGCGCGCATGAGATCGCCGCGCAGGTCCTCGCGGCAGCGCAGCAGGTCACGGAAGCGTTCCTCGGCGATTGTCGGCACGTGGACGAAGCGCAGCTCGCCGGCGGCGAGCAGTCGCGCCAAGCGCTCGGCGTCTCGACGGTCGGTCTTGACTCGATCGGCTGGCGCTTTGGGGATCAAGCCCGGCGCGGCGACCCGAAGATCGATCCCGCGCTCCGCCGCGGTCCGCGCGAGGCCAAAGCCGGTCGGTCCTGCCTCATAGACCGCGATCAGCTCCTCACCGATTCGCTCGAGGTGGGGAAGCACCGCCTCCGGTGGGCCCTCGATCCGCCTGCGAATGGCCTCGCCGGTGGCGAGGTCGAGCGAGAACAAATGGGTCTGCTTCGCATGGACGTCGAGACCCACGCGCGGCATAGTGTTGGACACGGTCGGCACCTCCCAAAGTTGGGGTGTCGGCCGGAGGCCCGTCCTCCGGCCCAGTCCCCGCACTTCTTTGCGCGGGGTGTCGGCCTGTCTATCTGGCTCCGAAGACGTCGCTTAGTGACCGGCCGCGTTCCATAGGGTCTAGCGCCGCTCTCAGCCTGAAAAAGCGCCAGCTCCTCGTTCAGAGGATCGTCAAGGAGGGATGGTCGCTGACGAAGGCGGCCGAGGCCGCCGAAGTGAGCGAGCCGACCGCCCGCAAGTGGGCGCAGCGTTATCGCTCCGAGGGCGAGCTCGGGCTGCTCGATCGCCCCTCGGCCGCCAACCACGTCCACAATCGCACGCCCGAGGATCGCGTCCAGGTGATCTGCGCGCTTCGCCGGCTGCGGATGACCGGCGCCGAGATCGCCGAGATCCTCGAGATGGCACCGACCACGGTCTCGGGCATGCTCACCCGCTCCGGCCTCGGCCGGCTCGGCCGGCTGGGGATGGAGCCGGCGCAACGCTATGAGCGCTCTCGTCCCGGCGAGCTGCTTCACATCGACGTCAAGAAGCTCGGGCGGATCGAGCGTGGCGCCGGACATCGCGCCACCGGCCGACGGCGCCGCAACCCTCGCAAGATCGACGGCTCGGGAATCCGCCGCTCCCAGGTCGGCTGGGAGGCCGTCCACGTCTGCGTCGACGACGCCACCCGACTCGCCTACGTCGAGGTGCTGAAAGACGAGAAGGCAATCACCGCGGTTGGCTTTCTGCGCCGCGCGGTTCGCTTCTACCGCCGCCACGGGGTCTCGGTCGAGGCGGTGATGACCGATAACGGCTCCGCCTACGTCTCGGCGGTTCACTCGATCGCCTGCCGGGCGCTCGGCATCCGTCACCTGAAGACCAGGCCCTATCGGCCGCAGACCAACGGCAAGGCCGAGCGCTTCATCCGCACCATGCTCGGCGGCTGGGCCTACGGCGCGATCTACCGGAACTCGGCCGAGAGAACCGCGGCGCTTGAGGGCTGGCTATGGCGCTACAACTTCAAACGTCCACACGGTTCCCTCGGCCGCAGGCCGCCCGCAGCTCGCTTAGCCGAGCTGAACAACCTGCTCGGGTCTTACACCTAGGCGGCGCATTCAAGTCCGCGGCGAGCCTCATGCAGACGCTCGAGCGAGCTCGCCTATGTCATGGCCTCCACCTAAGGGACGGCCGCCGCCTCGATTGAGGCCCCGAGCACCGCAACGCACTAGGCCCGCCCTGCGCGGCCGGATGGATGACTGGAGCGCTTCCGCTACGCCGTTCGCCCGGACGGCCGACTGCCCGGGGTCAGTGACCCGACCTTGACACGGCCCGCTCCTTCATGGATGACTTTCATCCGTCGCGCGAAGCAGAAGCGATCGGATGGCGGTGCACTCGTGTGTGCCGCCGCAGCTGCAGAATTGGTCGCTACAGTCCCGCGCCCATGGCGAGTTTCGAAGAGCTGGTCCCTTCAGCACGCGAGCTGAAGGTCCTGAGGTCGTTTGCAAGCAAGCGCAACTTCAAGCGTGCTGGCGAGCGATTTCTCAGCGCCGCCAAGCGCTCTGGCCTGAAGCCGCAGGATCGCGTCCTGGACGTTGGCTGCGGACCAGGCCGCTTTGCCGTTGCCTTGTCCGGGTACCTGAACGAGCAGGGAAGCTACGTGGGTCTCGACGTTTCGCGGGACGCGATCGAGATTTGCAACCGGCGCATCGGGTCGAGGCTTCCGTCGTTCGACTTCGTCTGGGCCGATGTCCTCAACCAGAGATACAGCGACAGGGGCACGGTGCGGGCGGCTGAGTACCGCTTTCCGTTTGAGGATGAGTCCTTCGACTTCGTCTTCTCCAACTCGCTGTTCACCCATCTGCTTCCGGCGGATACCGCGCACTACATTGGCGAGATCGGTCGGGTGCTTAGACCGGGCGGGCGGACGCTGAACACAATCTTCTTGCTAAACGACGACTCGCGCACCCTGCTTGCCCGCGACGAACCTGCACACGAGGTGCCCTTCACGGTCGCAGGAGTCGCGCGGGTCAAGGACGCAGAGCGCCCCGAGGCTTGGATCACTATCGAGGAGGACTTCGTCCGTGACGCCCATCGAACGGCCGGACTTCGGATCGAAGCGGTGCAGTACGGGGCGTGGCCAGGTCGCGACGCGCGTGGTGTCGGCTTCGGGAAAAAGGACGGGATACTGGCCGTCAAGGACTAGACAGTCGTGACTGCTGCTTTCGCGTGAGGGTGTCGCACAAAGGGTCTTTCCGACAAGCACCCTAACGGTGCTGCGATAGGGACTGGAGCGGCTGGGCAGGCGGCTTGCAAGACGAGCGCCGGGGCGACGAGCCGAGATTGCCCCGGGCCTGAATGCAGAAGCGGCCGGGCCCACCACTTGTTGTTGCGCGACGAGGAGCATTGAGCGCGCTTGCCCTTGTAGTCGTTGGAGCGCTCTCGCTTGGCGCGCTAGTGGCAGAAGCGGGACCGGTGCTGGTGGGCAAGGGGTGGGCAAGTGAACATCCGCAAACACCCGGAAAGCCAAATTGCCGCCCAATGGACAAAACCCGCCGATTAGCGGGAAAACGTGGGACAGCCGCAGATCCCCGAAAGCAACGGTCGGCGATCGAAGTCGAGCAACTCGCTCTCGACTTCCTCCGCCATGGACTCCGCACTCGGGAGCCGCTCGCCGTGCGGCGCCCCGATGAAGACCCCAACCTCGGTGCCCATCGCATGGAAGTGGCGCTCGATCAGGCTCATTCCGTCGTCTCAGTGTGCTCGGCGTATCGCGGTGCAGTTCGAAACCAACCGCATCCCGCAATCGGGGGCAGATTACCCCCGCATGAACGGCGCGACTGATCGCGGTCCGCTAGCCAGGCTCTTCTCGACCAAGACACTCGATCGCTCTGGGGGGCTCGCTTTCGGTTAAGCGGACTCCTGCCAGGTGGCAGGTCGTCCCCAGCGTGCCGAGCACGTTGCCTAGCGGATGAGCTCGAGCCCGTCGGGCTTGTTCAAATAACCAGGACCGGATCCGGGCGCCCCGTTGTGGCCGTACTGCCAGACGATCCGCCGCGTGCGCCGGTCGATGATCACCACCCGGTGGTTCCAGTCGTCCGTGACCGCGATCATGTGGTGGGGAAACGGAACCGCCAGCGATGGCCGATCGAGGGCTCCCGCCCCGGATGACGGGCCGTACTTCCAGGCCACCTTCCCCTGTTGCGTGAGGATGTACACGTGGCCGGGAGTGTCAAATCCCGCCACCAGCACATCCCCGTTCGCGAGCAGCTGGGCGTCCGAGGGATAGCTCGTCGGCGTTCGGATCGATTCCATCAGGTGACCCTTCGCATCGAAGCGGTCCACCCAGCCGCCGATCTCGGTCACGAGCGTCCCCCCGTCCGGCAGCGGCGTGTCGCCGTTCGGCTGCGAGATCGAATGTGGTGGATCGTGAACGCAGTCGCCCGCGCGACCGATCGAGCTCACCACGCGATGCTGACGGTCCAGGAAGACGACCCTGCAGTTGATGATGTCCGCCACGCTGACCAGGCCGTTCGGTCGCAGGTAGGCGTCGTCCGGATGCGACAGGTACCCGGGGCCGCTTCCGGGTACGTCGGCGTGTCCGTACTCCCAACCGATTCGAGGTTGGCGAGCCAACCGGATCGTGGCGATCGTGTCGGAGAACTCCTCGTTGGTGATGATCGAGCGCCCGTCGGGAGTCAGGAACGCATCATCGGGTCCGGCGAACTGCTGGCCCGGACGCAGGTCGCCCGGCGCCGGGAACCTCCAGACGATCCGCTTGTGGGGCGACAGGATGATGATCCGGTTGTTGTCGCGGTCGGCAATCATCAGGTAGCCGGGTAAGGGAGGCTTCGCAGCCACCGGCGGCAGTCCCAGGCGCTTCCGCGCGGTCTCCCCCGGGCTGGGATGTGGAGGCGCGACCGCCCTGCCGGCCCCCTTCGCGCCTGTGGCGCCCACAGTCGACGACGACGAACCGCCCCCGCATCCAGCCCATGCGGCCGCTGCGGCGGCGAGCAGCAACAAAGTCATCGATCTGGCGACCCGATTCATGGTCGGCACGGTATCCGGCGTGACTAAGCCGATCCTCGATCTACTGCCAGCAGCCTCACTTGCGGTAACCGGGGATCGCGAGGTTGATCGCCTCTTCGGGGGCCCCGAACGTTTTGTTGCCAAGTCTTTTCCTCCACTTGGCCAGAACCTTGGCGGCTCCGGGTCACACTCGGGGCGAGTGTCTTTCAGAAAAGGAGTTGGACCATGACCCTTGCACTGGTCATCAACGCGACGGCGGCGATCGCCCTGACGCTCCTCTTGGCCGGACGTGAGACGCAGCCGCTGGAGGCCATCGCCGCGATGGCGGCGAAGCGCGGTGAGTATGCGCTGGGCGTCCGCGCCGCCGTGTGGTCTGAGCGGCGCGACCGCGCGACGATGCGACCGCCGCCGTATCGGCTGCCGGTCGCTCGCGCGTTCACGCGCCAGCGCGTCAAGCCCGCGGCTGAGCGCTCGACTCGGAGAACTCTTACCGGAGGGATCAGAGGATGAATTGGCAAACGTCTCCCGGACATCTAGTTCCCCGGCTCGCACGAGCACACCGGTTGAGCTTCGCGGGCCACGTCGCCGTCGAGTACCTGGTCGGCGCGGGACTGGCCGCAGCAGCGGTGGTGCTCGGGTTCAGTCAGGCCACCTTGCTCGCGGCGCTGGCACTCGGGCTCTTGCTCGTGAGCAGCGCAGCTGGCACCACCATCTCCAGTGGCCGGATCTACCTGCACAAGTCGTGGGATCGAGTCCTGGTCTACCTGCTGTTTGCGGTCACCGTCGCCGCGGGGATCGCTGGTACCGGCATCGCAACCTTGGTATTCGCGGCAGCAACAGTGATCGAGGCGATCCTCGTCATGGTTACGCACTACGTGCCGGAGCGATAACCCCTCAGGGAATCGGGCTCAACTCAACTGCTCCTTGACGCGAGCAGGAGCAACTCGCGGAAGCACGCGAAGGGAGTCGCCGGCCTCAGCGTCTTGAAGGCGTCGCTAATCACGGAAAAGGTGTATCCCGACTGGCGCTCGGTGTCCTAGCACGGGTCAGCCCAGCTGGCAGATCGAGCACTCCTACAGTTCGGGGTTCATGACTCCCAGAACACCGCAGCCAGACTCGGCGCGGAGGTTCGGCACCTTTCGCTCTGCCGCCACCGCCGTCGGGGTATCGGAGCCGTACGTTCTCGTCGGCCTGATCCTCTTTGCCCTCGCGCTCGGCGGCATCGTCCACCTCTTCGAGCCGGGTCAGGCGGGCGATCTGATCTGGGCTGCGGCGATCGTGCTGACGCTGATCCCGCTGACCTGGTCGGTGTTGCGGACCCTAATGCGCGGAGACGTCGGCGTCGACGCGATCGCACTGGTGGCGATGGTCGGTGCGCTGGCGCTCGGTGAATACCTGGCCGGCGCGGTGATCGCCTTGATGCTGAGCGGCGGCAATGCCCTCGAGGCCGCCGCCGGCCGGCGCGCGCGACGCGAGCTAACGGCACTGCTCGAGCGCGCTCCGCGGATCGCCCACCGCCGCCAGGACGAGAAGATCGAGGAGGTTCCGGTCGATCAGGTCGCAGTCGGGGACCGGATCGTGGTTCGCGCCGGCGAGGTAGTGCCGGTAGATGGCGCCGTGCAGAGCGAGCGGGCCGTGATCGACGCGTCGACGCTCACGGGGGAGCCACTCCCGGTCACGCACGGCGGGGGGTCGACCGTGTCAAGCGGCACGCTCAATGCAGGCGAGGCCTTCGACATGCGGGCGACGAGAACCTCGTCCGAGAGCGCCTACGCGGGCATCGTCGCGCTGGTGAAGGACGCGGAGCAGCAACGAGCTCCGTTCGTCCGGATGGCAGATCGCTACGCCGCGATCCTCCTACCGGTGACGCTGGTCATCGCGGGCACAGCATGGGCGCTCAGCGGCGATCCCGTCCGTGCGCTGGCGGTGCTCGTCGTCGCCACTCCTTGCCCATTGATTCTCGCTGCACCGGTGGCCTTGATCTCGGGCGTCTCGCGAGCCGCCCACGACGGCGTCATCGCAAAGGGTGGGGGCACGATTGAGAAGCTCGGACAGGCCAGGACGGTGCTACTCGACAAGACCGGGACGCTCACCCATGGGAGACCAGGGATCGAGCAGGTGAAGAGCACCGACGGACTGGCGCCGGAAGAGGTGCTGCGGTTGGCCGCCTCGGTGGACCAGCTTTCAGCCCACGTCTTGGCCGAGGCCCTCGTTCACGGGGCTGAAGGTCGCGGAATCGAACTCGAGTTTCCCGAGGAGGTGATCGAGGAACCCGGCCAAGGGATCGAGGGACAGGTCGGCGGGCATCGCGTGGCTGTGGGCAGCGACGCATGGCTGCGACAGCGCGGCTATTCCGGAACGGACGCAGCTGAGCGGCTCCTGGACGGCGCGGCCGCGCCCGGTTGGGCCAGAGTTCTCGTTGGCGTGGACGGCGGGCTTGCGGGCGCCGTGCTCATGGCAGATCACCTGCGTGACGACGCAGGCGATCTGACGAAAGAGCTCCGAGGCGCAGGCGTGGAGGAAGTCGTGCTCGTCACCGGCGACCAGCGGGCGGTCGGGGAGGCTGTCGGTGAGGCGGTGGGCGTCGATCAGGTCTTCACCGAGTGCTCGCCCGACGAGAAGATCGAGGTCGTGCGCCGAGCGCGCGAGCGCTCCGACGGGGGCACCGTCGTCATGGTCGGTGACGGCGTCAACGACGCGCCAGCGCTCGCACTGGCCGACGTCGGCATCGCGATGGGCGGCGTCGGGGCGACCGTGTCCTCGGAAACAGCGGATGCGGTGATCGCCGTTGACAGGGTGGATCGCGTCGCGGATGCGATCCGGATCGGTCGGCGCTCGCTGACAATCGCGCGCCAGAGCGTTGTCGCCGGCCTCGGCCTGAGTTTCATCGCGATGGGCTTAGCGGCCTTCGGCTACATCCCGCCGGTGGCTGGTGCGCTGCTTCAGGAGGGGATCGATGTGGCCGTGATCCTGAATGCACTGCGTGCGCTGAAAGGGTGACGATGTGGGCCTCGTCACCCCTATCCGCCCTTTCTCCGGATGCCGACCGCGTGACTTACCCGGATGTCGCCGAACTGCTCAGCTGGTGAACTTTGGCCATCATCTTGTTGGTCGAAGAGCAGGTCGGCTGCTGCCGGGTGGCGCACTCGGGCCTCCCGAATCTGACCCCAGCTGCTAGCCGGGGGCGGCCTTGCCCTCGCTGATACCTCCACGGTCGGCTGATTCCCGTCGCCGCGAGGCGCCGCCGGCTCCTCGCAGCCGGCGCCGTTGGTCACGGGGAAGTCCGTCGGTCGCAAGCGCGGTAGCTCGATTTGCCCTCGCGGGCGTGATCGCCCTCGCCCTGGTGGGCGTGATCACCTTCTTCGTCATGCGGTCGACCGGCACGAGCGAGGCGCTCCACAACGCCCGTGACCTGACGAGGGTCGTCGGGCGAGGAATCGTGGAGCCCAACCTCAGCGAAGGATTGGTCCGCGGTAATCCCGCGGCGATCCGTCGCTTCGGAAGAGCGATGCAGGAAGACGTCCTGGGCGATCCGATCCTTCGCATCAAGCTGTGGACCCCGAGTGGGCGCATCGTCTACTCCGACGTCCGGCGCCTGATAGGAGAGCACCACAAGCTCGGGGCGGACGAGATCTCCTCGCTTCAAAGCGGTGCCGTGGACTCGGGCGTCACCGACCTGTCTCTCGGCGAGAACAGATCCGAGCGCAACCTGGGAAAGCTGCTCGAGGTCTACCTGCCCGTTAAGACCCCAGCGGGCCAGCCGCTGCTGTTTGAGGCCTACCAGCGATTCAGCTCCGTGGCCGCCAGCGGCCAGGACATCTGGCTCGCATTCACTCCCGCGCTGATTGTCGCCTTGGTGTTGCTCGAGCTGGTTCAGCTCCCCCTCGCCTTCTCGATGGCGCGGCGGGTCCGGCGGGGCGCCGAGGAGCGGGAGGCTCTTCTGCAACGGGCCGTGGACGCCTCCGAGGCGGAGCGTCGGCGGATCGCCGGCGACCTCCACGACGGCGTCGTCCAGGACCTTGCCGGGGTGTCGTTCTCCCTGTCGGCAGACGCCAAGCGGCTTGAGTCCGAGGGATCACCCGAGGCGGCGGAGTCCCTGGCGCAGGGCGCTGAACAGACGCGCCAGACCGTTCGCGAGCTCCGCGGCGTCCTCGTCGAACTGCACCCTCCGCGCCTGCGCGACGCCGGCCTCGCGGCTGCACTATCGGACCTCCTGGCTCCGCTGGCCGGCCGCGGCATCGAGACCCGGGTCGAGGTTCCGGGTGAACTCGACCTGAGCCCCGAAACCGAGGCGCTCCTCTTCCGCGTCGCCCAGGAGGCGACAAGGAACGCCGCCGCGCACGCCGCCCCTACCCGAGTCGAGGTGCTCGTCTCGGCGACTCCGAGAACGGTGCGCCTCGCAGTGCGTGACGACGGCCAGGGATTCACGGTCGACGAGGCCGAGCTCGCCGCCGGCGAGGGACACCTGGGCCTCCAGCTTCTGCACGAGCTCGCCGATCGGCCCGGCGCCGCGCTTGAGATCGATTCGAGCCCCGGACGGGGGACCACGGTCAGCATCGAGGTGGAGCGCCAATGATCAAGGTGCTCGTGGCAGAGGACCACGCAGTCGTCCGCGCCGGACTGGGGAGGCTGCTCTCCGCTGACGCCGCGATCGAGGTAGTCGGCGCGGCATCGGACGGGCGAGAGGCGGTGAAGTTGGCCGAGGAGACCAGTCCCGACGTGGTGCTCTGCGATCTCTCGATGCCGGAGGTCGACGGCATCGAGGCCACGCGGCAGATCATCGCCGCCAATCCCGGAACGCGGGTCGTGATCCTGACCGCATTCTCCGAACGCGACCGGATCCTCGGTGCCCTCGATGCGGGTGCAGTCGGATACCTGCTCAAGGACGCGGCGCCTGAGGAGGTGTTCGCGGCCGTGCGTTCGGCCGCCCGGGGCGAGGCCCCGCTCGCACCGAAGGCGGCTCGCGAGTTGCTCGCCGAGCGAAGTGAGCAGCGATCTGTCGAGCTCACGGGACGTGAGCGGGAGGTGCTCGCGCTGGTCGCTGAAGGCATCCCCAACAAGCTGATCGCGCGACGGTTGGAGATAACCGAGGGGACCGTCAAGGCGCATCTCACCCGAATCTTCGAGCGGATCGGCGTCACCGATCGCACCCAGGCGGCCATTTGGGCTCACCGTCATGGCCTGGGCTCAGAGGGCCCCGCCAAGCCGAAGGGCCCATGACCGAGCGGCCCCGCGAAAAGCGGGGCCGCTCATCTCCTGGGCATAGCGCGCTAGCTACGAGCGCCTGCCGTCGCCATCGCGATCCTGGCCACCATCGTGGCGATCGCGGTGACGGTCCCGGCTTTGTTCGCCCCGGCGGCCGTCGCGGCTGCGATCCCCATCGTCGCCGCGCCGGTCCTTGCTGTCGCTGACCTTCGCCGACTGGTCCTTGCCTTGGCTTGAGCCGGGGCTTGCCTGAGCGATGCCCGCTCCGCCAACGGCCAAGGCCGCGACGACGCTGGTGACGGCCACGATCTTCGGGATTCTCCGTGACATAGGTGCTCCTCTCTCGTCTGTGATGGGTGGGTTCTCGAACATGAACCCAGCATGGAGCGGTCGCGGTCAACATTTCAAGGGGACATTGGTCATACGACCCCACCCCGCGTGACGGAGAGGAATTGCTCGGGTCGGGCTCCCCGACCGAGGGCGGGATTAGATGCGGGGCAGCCTCAGCGTCGAGGATTACTGGGCGCGCTTGCCGTTGCATTACTTGTTCAAGACGATTCCAGTGGGGGGCAAGGACTAGCTTCACGGTCAGCTGCCGCCCTTCACGCGGATGCAGGACCGGCTGGCGAACTTCTCCAGACACGCGGGAGCAAACCGCCGAGCCTGCAACTGGGTTTGCGATCATGGCATCAGAGCCGTTTCGCGAGGGCAGGAGCGCCTGCGTCGTGCGTGTCGAGGCAAGCATCGAGATCAGTCGGCCTGTGCACGAAGTCCTTCAAGTACGTCGCCGACCCGCGCAATTACCCGAACTGGATGGCTCATGCCTTGGACGTGCAGACCGAAACGCCCGGCCCGCCTCGGCAGAACGACAAGTTCGTCCTCGCCATCAAGTCCGTGGGTCGTCGTTTCGAGGCCCCGTACGAGAGAACCGTTTTGCGAGCTCGACCGGCGCTATACGGATCACGCCCTGGGCGGCCCAATCCCTAACCACCAATGGCGGTCTGCCTTTGAGGAGACGTCCCGTGGGACGCACTTGACGCGGACGGTAGACGTTGAATCGAGCGGCTTGCGCAAGCTGTTGGAGCCACTCCAGAAGCGGGCCGCCGAGGGGCAACTACGAAAGACCTGCAGATGCTGAAGGCTGTGGTGGAGGCGCGTTAGGAAAACTTCTGTCTCCGTTGGTGATCTGGCCGCCTACGGGAATTCGTGGCGCATGACCTGCTGCCGTTTGCCCGAAGAGGAGCACGCGGCTCGATGCACAATCAACAGCGAATGGATGTCGCGACTCGGCGCTGAGCGCGATCCCAGTCAGCCAACCTCGAGATACCTGCGCAGTGCCTTTCGGATCACCGAGGAAGTCGTTTCGTCGTCTTGCTCGGCCCGCTCGGCGAGAGCATCTCGCAGCTCGGGCTCGAGGCGCACCGATTCGACGCTGGCCGGCGCGGAGCCCAGCGATGGGCGCCCAGGGCGCCGGCGTAGCGTCTCCTCGAAGTCATAGCCCGCCTCGGCCTTCTCGGCGAGTTCGCCGACCATCTTCTCGGTGATCGGCTTGCCGCTCGCGCTCTTGCCGTAGCTCCTCTCCTTCGCCATCCTCAACCTCCCGCCAACAGGCGCCTGTATTGCGGCCGCATCCTCATTGCATGGATCGCGAGTTCCGAGTCGATCGGCACGGACGATCGTGACCACTTCCAAGAGCTCCGCGGTCCGGGACGGGCCCAGGTACAGGCGAGTGTCGTCTTCTTGCTCGTCGGCCGTCATCGCGTTCGTCACTGCGTGCTCGATGTCCTCGTCGGCGATCCCATGTTTGCGAGCCGACGGATGGATCTCCACCAGGGAATTGTAGTACGAAACATCGGCGGCGCCTGACAAAGGCAGGCGATCGACCGATCCGCCCGCGGCGGCAGGGTCGTGTCTTCGCCCTACTCGCGCTCGCGGGTCACGCTGTCGGTTCCGAATTCGGCACCGTTACCGGGATTCGACCCCGGCTTGCGAACTGAGAAGGGCGCAGGCGCGAGTCGAAGGGGAGCATCTCGGCGCGCTCCTCTTCCTCCGGATCCCCGCGAAGCCGCGAACGCTGCCCGCGGTCGGTCGCGGAGCTAGCCGGGCTTCACGGCAAGCACCGAGACGCTCTTCACGCCGTATTTTGCGCTCGCGTTCTTCGCTCGCTCGGAGATGAATTCGTAGGGGTTCTCGCGGATCTCCTTGATCCGCAGGCCGGCGCCCTCGATCGCCTCGCGGTAGGCGTCGCGCTGGACCGCTCCGCCGATACACGACGCCCAGAGGTCGGCGTCGCAAATGATCGACTCCTTCATCTGCTGCTCGCTGATGATGTCGGCGATCGCGAGCCTGCCGCCCGGCGTCAGGACCCGCACGGCCTCGGCGAACACTGCTGTCTTGTCGGGGGCGAGGTTGATGACGCCGTTCGAGACCACACAGTCGAAGCTCCCGTCGTCCGCGGGGAGCTGCTCGATCCGACCCTCGCGAAGCTCGACCTGCGAGTAGTGGGCCTCCGCCGCGATCCGGCGCGCCTTGGCGAGCTGCTCGGCCGTGTAGTCGACGCCGACGACCGCCCCTGACGCGCCGACCTGCTCGGCGGCGAAGACACGTCCATGCCGGAGCCGCTGCCCAGGTCAATCGCCCGCTCACCCTCACTCAGGTCAGCAAGGTCGAAGAAGTAGCCGACCCCGGCGAAGGACTCCGACGCGCCGCCAGGTACGCGCTCAAGCACGTCCGGCGGATAGCCGAGCCGCTCGGCGAGCCGGCGACCCAGCTCGAAGTGATACTTGCCCTCGGGCTGCTCGGCGACATGCCGGTACATGTCCTTGACCTTCGTCTCCAGCTCGCGGGCGTCGACTGTCGCTCCTGTCGCTTCCATTTTTCCCTCTCCTTTGTTGCTCTCTAGCCGGTTACGACCTCCCGCAGTTGTTCCTCGGAGGCGGCGGCCGCGGCGAACTCGATGCGCACCCGGATCGCGAGTGGACCCGGATGCGGCGAGCCGTCGCCCAGCACCCCCCGGAAGTGTCAAGTCCACGGCTCCGGTCTCTAATCCTCGGGCAGCCGTAACATCAAGCTGCGCGAGCCGTTTGCTCCCGAGGGACGTGCTCCATTGCGCTCAGTGACTGCTCGAGCCACGGCCGGAAGTAGCGCTTACCGTCACCCGCGCGAGGGGTGGGACGTTCGTCGACGTGCTCACCTCGATGCCGATCTCCTCCAGGTTCATCATCATCGCAGTCGCTTCGCCGAGCACGCTGACCGCTCTCGTTCTCGACACGGCCAACCGCAATTCAGACCGCGGCGGGCTGCCCGGCGGCTCGACTCGGCCTGATGTTCTGGTTGTGCTGAAACAGGTTCTCGGGGTCGTATGTGTCCTTGAGTGACACCAGGCGCTCGTACTTCTCCGCACCGAAGGCGTCGCGCGCCTTGTCACTGTCGCCGGTGAAGTTGAGGTAGACGGCGCCTGTCTCGAACGGCCTCATCGCCTCCGAGAAATCGCGTACGAACGCGATCAATCGCTCGTCGTCGTCCGCGTCCTCCCACATCGCGATCGGATGGAAGAGGTATTCGGCATCGCGGTGCGAGAACGCCGCCGAGTCGTCTGGGACCCCGTTCACCCCCTGGCCGAGCCGGAAGAGGATGACCTGGTTGAACGGCGAGAGCGGCTCTCGCGCCCGCTCCACGAAGACGTCGATCGCCTCGTCGCTCAGGCCGCTCAGGTACTCGCCGCGCCAGTAGTTTCGGAACCCGGGCTGGTTTCCGGGGTCGAGGATCGCCTGGAAGTCCGTGTAGGGCATCGGCTGGATCAGGTCGACCGCCGGCCCCAAGTCCTTGAGCGGCTGCATCACGCTCGCGCCTTCCTCCGGATCGCCGACGTACATGCCGACCAGGCCGATCACGGGTTGACCGCGCAGCTCGGGAGGGATGAACTCCTCCGGCGGAGCGGTGAGGATCGCGCAGCCGGTCGAGAGCTCGTCGGGTACGTCGGTCACGTAGTCGCGCCATGCTCGCAGCACCTCGGGTGCCCGCTCAACGGGCCAGATCGCCAATCCGGCGAGCACCATGGGCCCGAGCTCATAGAGCCGGAGCTCGAAGCTTGTGACAACGCCGAAGTTGCAGCCCCCTCCCTTGATGCCCCAAAAGAGATCGGAGTTCTCCGTCTCGCTCGCGGTGACGACGCTGCCGTCGGCGGTCACGACCTCGGCCGAGATCAGGTTGTCGCAGGTGAGCCCGTGCTTGGAGGAGGTCCAGCCGTAGCCGCCGCCGGTGGTGAAACCACCGATCCCGGTCGTCGTCACCCGCCCGCTCGGCGTGTGAAGGCCGTGCTCCTGCGTCGCTGCGTCGAGCTCGCCGGAGAGAACGCCCCCTCCGACCCGCGCGGTCTTCGCCTGCGGGTCGACCTCGATCTCCTTCATCGGGGCGAGGTCGATCAGGATGCCGTCGTCGCAGATGCTCATCCCGGCGACGCTGTGGCCACCCGACCGCACTGCCACAACGAGCTCGTTGTCGCGCGCGAACTCGACCGCCGCGACGACGTCCTCGGTGTCTGCGCACCGCGCGATCACCGCCGGTCGCTTGTCGATCATCCCGTTGAAGACCTTTCGGGCCTCGTCGTACTCAGAGCCTCCGGGAAGGACGACGTCGCCGGAGAAGCGATCGCGCAACGCCTCCGTGATGCCTTCGTCCAATGGGCCGGTCATCTGAAACCTCCTGTCTCGCAGGGATAAAACCTGTCGTGGTTCGCGTCGGATGTCAGCGCTGCTTCGGCGAAAAGATGCGACACCGCGGCTTACAGCGCAAGTCGTATCACGTACGCTGTAAGCTGTCAAGCGATGGCCCCGCGCGACGGAGATGGGCGGCGCTCGCGCCGCCCGCCCCTGACCCGCCGGCGGATCCTCGAGGCGGCGCTTGAGCTCGTGGACCGTGAGGGATCGGAGGCGCTAACGATGCGAAGGCTGGGACGCGAGCTCGGCGTCGCGGCGATGTCGCTCTACAACCACGTCGCGGGCCGCGAAGAGGTCCTCGACGGGTTGAGCGAAGTGATGGTCTCGGAGATCGGGGCCGAGCGCGCGGGCAGTTCGCCGAGGGCGGCTCTCCAGCAGTTCATGAGCGGGATCCGCGCCGTGGCCCTCGCGCACCCCGCCGCCTTCAAGCTCGTCGGAATGCGCCCCCTCCACACGCCCGAGTCCTTCCGGCCGGTCGAGACGGCACTGGCAGCTCTGCGGGCGATGGGTCTTGGGGACGAGGAGGCAGCGCACGCCTACCGGGTGCTCGTCGCCTACGCCCGCGGGTTCGCGCTCGCCGAAATCGGCGGGTTGACCCTCGAGGAGCGGGTCGAGAATCCCGCGGGAGCGCGGCCGAGTGAGCTCAACCCGGAGGCCTTCCCTCAGATCGTCGAGCTCGCCTCGCACCTCGCGCGGCCTGATCGCGACGGCGCGTTCGCGTTCGGAACAGAGGTCGTGCTCGCGGGGCTGGAGGCGCGCGCCCTCGCTCAGGCGCCGCTGTTTTGAGCATCGTTCGTGCCGTCCGGCGGACCCATAAATCGGCTTTCCCGTACGCGAAGGGCACTACGCACTCGGGTTCGGCCAGGCAGTTGCTTCTCGTCCAGACCGGCCCCCTTGGGGCGACCCTCTCTAACCCTTGTGGCCGCTGATGAACTCCAGCACGCCGGCATCGAACTCAGCCGGGTGGCTGTCGAACATGTTGTGAGTCGCGCCTGCAATGTCGAGCCGCCTTACGTCCGGCAGCAGGGCCTCGAGCCTGTTGGTCACCGCGAGCAGGTGAGCCGGTGTCTCCGTCCCCGCGACCAGCAGAACCGGCACCTGGATGCCCCTGGCATCGGCCGCGCCGAACTCGGGAAACCCGGCCTTGATCTGGGCTTTGAGCGGGCCGACGTTGTCGAGGAAGCGCTGAAATCTCTCCTCGGGGAGGCTCGCGACGGTCTCCCAGCTCGTGTTGGCCGCCATGAAGGTTTTCAGCGCTTCCGCGTCGTCGCCACGCTCGAACGCCCTGACTGCCGGCGCCATCCCCCTGGCCCCGAACCTGATCATCCCGGCGCCTGCCCGAGGATTGAGGACGAGCAGCCGCAGGAGTTGCCACGGCTTCGGCGGGATGTTGACACCCAGCAGCGTGAGGGCCGGCGGCTCGAGCAGCACGAGCGAGCGGAGCAGATCGGGGTACCGCGACGCCAGCAGGAGTCCGCCGAAACCGCCCGGTGACGAGTGGCCGACGAGGTGAACCGGGCCTACCTCGAGCGCCCGAATGAAGGCGGCAAGGTCCTCGACGAACGTGTCGAGCGTGATCCGCTCGCCGGGCTCGAGCTTGCGGTTCGGCCAGGAGCCGCGACAGCTCACCGCGATCGCGCGGTACCGCGAGCCGAAGGCTTCGAACTGCCACTCCCAATCCCGGTAATCGCCGATGCCGCCATGGACGAACAGCACCGGGTCGCCATCGCCTTCCTCGCGGTAGGCGAGCGCCGCGCCGTTGACCGTGACGCTCGAGAGACCGTCCAGCCCTGCGTCGAGCCGAGACGCTCGTTCGAGCTCGTTCCTCATCGCGCTCATCTGGCCACGGCGCAGAGCGTGACGCCCGGCAGCTGGTACCCCTCGCCAGTCGCAAACGGCGCGAACGCCTGCTCGAGCTCGGGCTCGAGGGCCCCGCGATCCCGCTCGGAAAGGCCGCGGAGCGCGATCGCGATCGGGCCTGAGGTGTCGGCCGTGAACTCCATGTATTCCCGGACGCCGGGCACCGTAAAGCGCACCTCGATCTCCGCGATGCGGACCTCGCCGAACCCGGCCTCCTCGAGCAGCTGGGCGGTCCGCTCCTCGCTGCCCATGGCGAAGATGCCCGGCGCGGGCGGCGGCTCGGGCGGCGGCAGGTGGCCGCGCTCGACCAGCTTGCCGCCGAGGATCGAGAAGAACGGGTTGCGCTCGGGAGGCCCCCAGACGGCGAGCGCGAGTCGGCCCCCCGGACGCAGCACGCGGCGCGTCTCGGCCAGTGCGGCGGCCGTGTCGGCCATCAGCATGTAGCCGTAGCGGCAGATCACGCCGTCGACCGAGTCGTCGTCGAGCCCGATTTGCTCGGCGTCGATCACCTGGTACTCGGCGTTTCGGATACCGCGCTCGGCGCCCCGGCGACGCGCCTCCTCGAGCATCTTCGGTGAGAAGTCGCTCGAGATCAGCTTGCCCTCCTCGCCGATCAGCTCGGCGGCATCGAAGCCGGTGTCGCCGACGCCCGCGGCGAGCTCGAGGATCACGTCCCCCTCGCTCGGCGCCAGCTCCCCCACCAGCCACTCGCGCACCGGCGCGGTCACCTGCTCGATCTGGGGCCTCCGCTTTGCCCAGGTCGGGGCGAGCGTCTCGGCGATCTCGTAGTTCATCGTCTGCATTTCCTTGATCGTTGGCATCGCGTCCTCCTTCGCCAGGGGCGTGTGAGCTTGCGGAAGACGACACTAGGAGCCGCGTGGCGCACCCGCAATCGGGAGTTCTCCCCATGCGACCAGGCCTTGTTCCATCGCGAACAGGGTCGCCGCTGCACGGGTGGAGACCCCGATCTTGCGATAGGCGTTCTGCACGTGGCGGTCGGCCGTCTTCGCCGAGATTCCCAGGGCGTGGGCGACCTGCTTCGTCTGCAGTCCTCTCGCCAGCATCCCGACGACCTCCGCCTCGCGTTCGGTCAGCCCGGCCGGGCGCTCGAGGCGCGGCGGGCGCTGGCCGGCGGCCTCGATCACCGCGCTCACCGCGTCCGGGTCGAGGCGACCTGCCTGCGCCTCCGCCGCGAGCTCACTCGCCGCCCGCTCGACGGGCAGGGGCTCGCGATACGGGCGGGGCTCGGTCATCGCCTGGTAGGCGTCCGCCGCGGCCAACAGCCGCGCCGGCAGGGTCAGGTCGGCGCCGGACACGCCACGGTGGTAGCCCGATCCGTCGAGGCGCTCGTGGTCGGCCGCGGCGATTGGCGCAAGCGACGCGAGAAACGGGGACCGGGAGAGGACACGTTCGGTGTGGTAGGGATGCAGCCGCACCTGCTCCCATTCGTCGGCGCTCAGCGGTCCGCGCTTCTGCCAGATCTCGGCGCCGATCGCGACCCGCCCGAGATCGTGCACGAGGGCGGCGCGCCGCAGCGCGGTCGCGTCCTCGGCATCCACGCGACATCGCTCGGCCGCCGCGCCAGCCAGCTCCGCTACACGACCTGAGTGGCCGGTCAGGTAGGGCGAGACCAGGTCGGCGAAGTTGCCCATTGCCGCGATGGCTTCGTCGAGCGCCTCTCCGGCGAGCATCAGCTGCGGTGCAGGCTCGCGGGCGAGAGTCTCCTCCCAGACCGACTCCCCCTCGTCGGCGAGGACCTCATCGGCATGGTCGGCGAGATGGACGGCGACCTCGGGGTCGAGGCCGACGCCCGCACGCTCCCGCGCCAGGCGCACCGCCCGCTCCTTGCCCCCCAACATCCGCTGGAAGGCGGCGTCGACGGCCACATGCACGATCCGCATCGGCAGCGGGATCTCCTCGCCCTTGCCGCGACGCAGAGGGCCCTTCCCGTCCCAGCGATCGGTGAGAAAGTCGAGCAGCTGCGCGATCGACCGCGGCACGCCGGCCCCCGCCGCCAGCATCCCGGCCACCTCGCACATGGCCGTCAGGTGGGGGCGCTGCTCCTGGAGCAGCCTGGGCACCCCTCGAACCATCTGCAGGGCACGAACCGGCGCCGGCCGGCCGGGTTCAGCCAGCGCCTTGAGGAGGCCCGTGGCGACCTCTCGAGCCGACCCGTAGAGAACCGGATTGAGATTGGCGAGCAGCGAGTCGCCGAAGACCTCCGGCGCCACATGCGCGTCGGTCGTGCAGCCAGCGTGCGCGAGCAGGCAGGCATAGTAGGCCTGCGAGGCCGTCTCCCGGTCGACCTCGAGGCCGTCGGCGAGCCGGGATGCGATCAGCGTGCTCTGCAGGCCGTGCTCGAAGGGGAATCCCATGCCGAGGTCGGTCGCGAGGCAAAGCGCGCCGATCACCTCGGCGGTACGGACCTGCTCGCCGTCCTTCGCCTCCGGGCCAGCCACGTCTCAACGCTAACCGACACCCATGATCCGATTTGGTCGCCGGATGTTCCGCGAGGATCGCGAGGCGACCTCCGCGGAACACGTTGTTTCCATTCAGGTCGTCGATCGCTCGTCGTCACCTGAGTGATCCGCGTGCGGCGCATGCCTCTTGGCCCAACCCGCTATGTGGGAGGAGCCGGCTATGACGGCGCCGTCGTCGAGGAGCAGGATCGGTACGCCATTGCGGCCGCTCAGCGCCTTTATCTCCTCCCGGTCCCGCCTCCGGGTGGGCCACGTCCATGGCATGCTCAGCTGGCCGCGGACTACCTTGATCTCGTAGCGGTGGCCGGCTTCGTCGAGCGCCCGTGCGGCGACCCCGCATGGATGCCAGCCGGAGCTTCGCTTCTGCCACGGGCAGGTGTAGAGGATCACGCGTTCACCTCCGTATCCATTGGCGTGGCTCGGCCGGCGACGAGAGGGCGCACGATCGGCGGCATCAGCCGCCAGGACGCCTTCTCGGTTACGGCTACCTCGTAGCCGCGGCCCCGCAGTCGCTCGAGCGTCCTACGGTTGCACTGGCAGCCGTCCGCGAACGACTGCCATGGCCGCTGAAGGCGATCCTGCCAGCGCCCAAGCCGCGGCTGATCCGAGCGGACGTGCTCGAGGAACAGCAGCGCTCCGCCGGGTCGCAGGACGCGCCGGACCTCGTCCAGCGAAGCCTCGGGGTCCGCGACCGTGCAGAGCACCAGCGTCGAGACCACCGTGTCGAATGTCTGTGCGTCGAACGGCAGCTTCTCTGCGGGCGCCCGGACGACCTCCGCGGCCTTCCCGAGGCGGGCGACGCGTCGCTCGAGGCGCTTCGACATCTGCCTTTCGGGCTCACAGAGAACCAGTCGATCGAGCCCGCCGGGATAGTGAGCGACGTTGAGACCCGTTCCCGCGCCGATCTCCAGTACCGCACCCCGGGCGTGGCCGACGAGGGATCGGCGCCGGTCGCCCATCCCCGCTCGCTCGGCCAGCCAGAGGAAGGGATCGTAGATACGGGCGGAGAGCCAGCTCCCTGGCACCGTCTCCGCCTGGACCGCTGCCGCCGCCCGCGCCCCCGGAACGGTCGCCGTCTCAACTACTGGCATCGCGTCCTCCAAAATGGTCGATTACGGCGGTGACGGTAGATGCGGGCGCGGGTCGTGTCATCAGGCGTTTGCCTGATCTTCTTGCGTGCAGGTGAGCGATGTACTGTCGAAGCGTGAGCGACGAGGTCGACCGCGCCCATGTGCGATTGGCGGAGCTCGTCGGCGCGCTGTCGCTGGGTATCGATCTCGGCTTCGGTCAGCCGATGGAGCACGTTCTGCGCCAGTGCCTCATCGCGCTGCGCCTTGCCGACCGGATCGGACTCGATGAGGAGGCGCGCGCGGTCGTCTACTACACCACGCTGCTGGTCAACGTCGGTTGCCATTCCGACGCACACGAGCAGGCAAAGTGGTTCGGCGACGACATCGCGCTGAAGTCCGGCAAATACGATTACGAGCTCCGCAGCCTGAGCCGGATGACTGCCGCGATCCGTCTCCTCGGCTCGGGCAACCCTCCCCTTCATCGCTTTCGCGTGGGGCTCGAGTTCATCGTCTCCGGGCACCGCGAGGTGGACGACATGATCACCCACCACGCCCGGATGGCCAGGGTGCTGGGAGAGCAGCTGGGATTGACGAACGAGGTCCTCGAGGCGCTTCTCAGCGCCTACGAGCAGTGGGATGGCCGTGGATGGCCCGGGCGGCTCGAGGGCGAGGAGGTGCCGATCGCGTCGAGGATTGCGCAGCTGGCGGAGTACGTCGAGGTCGCGCAGCGGATCGGGGGAGCCGACGCGGTTCATGATCTCGCACGGCAGCGCGGCGGCAGGCAGTTCGACCCGCGTCTGGCGGCCTTGGTACGCGAAGAGGTGGAGTCGGTCCTGTCCGATCTCGACTCGGTTTCGACCTGGAAAGCGGTGATCGACTCAGAGCCCGCGCTTGCCGTCATGCTTGCGGGGGAGCAATTCGACCGGGCGCTCGAGGCAATCGCGGACTTTGTCGACCTGAAGTCGCCCTATTTCCTGGGCCACGCTCGCGCCGTCGCCGACATCTCCACCGCGGCGGGCGACCACCTTGGTCTCTCGGAACCGTCCGTACGCACCCTGCGCCGCGCGGCCCTCGTTCAGGACCTCGGGCGGCTCGGGGTCTCGAACTCGATCTGGGACAAGCGCGGGCCGCTCGGTGCCGGCGAGTGGGAACGCGTGCGCCTTCACCCGCACATCACGGAGCGCATGCTCCACCAGTCGCAAGCACTCGCCCCGCTCGGCGTGGTCGCCGCCCAGCACCACGAGCGCCTCGACGGCTCCGGTTACCCGCGGGGCCTCGCGGGAAGCTCCATCTCGCAGCCGGCGCGGATCCTGGGTGCAGCCGACGCCTATCAGGCGATGCGGGAACCGCGTCCGCACCGAGCCGCGCTCTCGGCCGAGGAGGCGGCGCGCGAGCTCCAGGACGAGGTGAAGGCCGGTCGCCTCGACGGGGCGGCCGTCGCTGCCGTTCTAAGTGCCGCCGGCCACCGCGTGCCGCGCCGCAGCAAGGGGCCAGCCGGTCTCACCGAGCGCGAGGTCGAGGTGCTCAGGCTCTTGGCGCGCGGATTCTCCAACAAGGCCATCGCCAGCCAGCTCGTCATCTCGCCCAAGACCGTCGGCAAGCACGTCGAGCACATCTACGCGAAGATCGATACCTCGACCCGTGCTGCAGCGAGCCTGTTCGCCGTGCAGCACGGTCTGCTCCCGGAAGATCGAATCCTGGCGAGCGCAGTCGAAGTCCGGCAACCATGATGACGAGGTCATGCGCCTAGAGGAGTCGAACCTCGACGGAACGCCATCGCGCTGAAGACGTCAGGCGATCAGCCAACGGGGTGGATGGGTACACCAGTCGCCGCATCACGCCGAACGCCGGCGCCGATGCGCTCGCCGACCGCCTCGCGGGCGCGATCGAACACCGCCTCATCGCCCTGGAGGATGAAGGAGGTGTTTGCGGCGACGAGGATCGCGTTGAGTTCGAAGGCGAGCTGGGCGGGATTGGCATCCGGGTCGAGCTCGCCGGCGTCTCGGGCCTCGACCGCGAGGCGCTCGAGCAGCGCCAGCCAGTCGCGCTGCTGGGCGGCGATCTGATCGCGCACGGGGCCGGGACGCGTCCCCACCTCCGCCGCCGCGGCGGCGAAGAAGCAGCCGCCGGGAAAGACGCGGCGCTCGACGTGCGACAGAAAGGCCTCGCAAGCGGCGAGCAGGCGGGCCATGCCCTCGGGAGCGGCCAACGCCGGGCGCAGCACCTCGGCTACGAACGTCGCCCGCGCCGCCTCGATCGTCTGAAGCTGGAGGTCGCGCTTGGAGCCGAAGTGGGCGTAGAGCCCGCTCTTGCTCATCCCGGTGGCATCCGCAAGGCCCCCGATCGAAAGACCCTCCAAGCCGACGATCGTCGCAAGCCGTGTGGCCTTCTCGAGAATCGCCGTTCGGGTGCGCTCCCCCTTGCCCGTCGACTGCTCGTTGGTCGCCTCCATGGGTCAAAGCATAAAGAGCACGGCCGTGCTATTGTTCTCAAGCCCGAATAGCACGCTCGTGCTTTTCCTACCAGGAGGCAGTCCACCAATGAGCACGCGAACGACGGATTCTGCAGTTGCCGAGCGTCAGGCGCCGCTGCGTGACCTCTACGAGCGCGAGCCCCGCGAGGCGTTGACACGAAAGACGGCGCGCAGCTCCACCTGCGCGACAGCGGCTAGCGATCCCGTCCACGGCGACGTCGAGGTCGGCGGTGGCTACGGGACGTTCGTCCGCTATGGGCTCGACCGCTACGTCGGCGGGCTCCACGACGCCCCCAACCCCGGCGATCTGCTCTGCGCCGCGCTTGCCGCCTGCGCCGACGGCACGATCCGCATGATCGCCAACCTGCTCGCGATCGAGTTGGTGGAACTCGAGGTCGAGGTGAGCGGCGAGCTCGACGTGCGAGGCTGCCTCAACGTCAACCCCGACGTTCGGGTCGGCTTCGAGGAGCTCGACTGCCGCGTGCGCCTGAAGGCCGCCGCCGGCACCGACCCAGCCCAGCTGAAAGCACTTGGCGCCGCCGCCGAGCGCTTTTGCGTCAACCTCGACACCTTGCGCGGGGGCGTCGCGATCCGCACCGACTTCGAAACCGTCACTGAGGCCCGGTAACCAGCGGTTCCAAGAAACCGGTCGGCTCAGGAAGGCTTGCGACAAACCGCCTGCACGGGATGGGTGCGCCCCTCCTCGATGTTGCGAGCGGAATTGCGCATCTTCTCGGGCGCCGTCGGGCCGATCAAGACGTGCAGTCCGAGCGCAGGCACCTCCCCTCGATCGGCTCGCTCGAGCGCGGCCCGGTACGCGGCCAGGTACTTCGGTCCGGTGTCCTCGCTCTCGATGTCCACGAACCCGGCGGCGACGAGGAGCTCGCGGGTCTCCTGCGGCGTGACCAGGAACTCGCCCGTCCCGTCCTCCGACCACGGCAGCGGATGGTGCGGGTTCCCAGTGGGCCCGAGCCCGTGCTCGGTGAGCGCGAAGAACCCGCCGGGCTTCAGCACGCGCCACGCCTCGCCGAAGAAGCGTGGGCGGTCGGCGACGTTCATGGTCACGTGCTGGGCATAGGCGCCGTCGAAGCTGGAGTCGTCGAAGGGCAGCCGCTCGCCGTCTCCCTGCTCGATGAAGACCCGGTCATCCATGCCGAGCAGTGAGGTCAACTTCGTCGCCGCCTCGACGAAGGGCCCGGTGACGTCGATTCCGCTGACCTTGCAACCGAAGCGCTTAGCGAAGTAGCGGGCGGGGCCGCCGACGCCGCAGCCGATGTCGAGCAGGTGGTCGCCCGCCTTGACCGGCAGCCGATCCGCGAGGTCGACGGTGGCGGGAAAGCCGCGAGCGTGGAAGTGGTCCACCGGCGCCAGGTCCTCGACGGTCAGCGAGTCCAGCGGCTTCGACGCCTGCTCCAATGCGGAGACGATCAGGCCGTAGACGTCGCGGTCGGCCCAGTGGTCCGCGATCGAGGTTGTTGGAGACGCGCTCACCGACCCTTCGGGCATGCTAATACGCCCTGTGTCCGGCGAAGGCCTGGACCGCCCGCTTGAGCGAACGCGCGGCCCTTACTTCCCGACGCCCTCCGGCACGATGCGGACGCCGCGCTCGTACCAGTTGCCGACCGGTACCTCGGCGATCAGGACTTCAGTCTCGCTGCGGAAGGCCTCACCCTTGACCTCGACCACCGCGTTGATGAGACCTTCGGCCAGCTGCTCGCGCTCCTCGGCCGAGAACACGCCCTCCAGAAGTCGCGCTTCGATCAGCGGTATATCTTCACCCCCTTCTCTGCTCCCGTCCGAAACACCTCCACCGCAAGCGGGCCAACGCGCCCAGCTCAAGTCGTTTGCGCGATGCCTTCCTCCGCACGAAGCACCGAGACGACGTCGAAGATCTCGACCCGCGGATCGCCCTCCACTCGGTAGGCCTCACGGATCGTCGCTGCCAGATCGGACTCGCGGAACTCACGCATCGAGCTCTCGTCCTCCCAGATGTAGATTCCGCCGTACTCGCCCGTGCTCTGCTCTTTGATGTAGAGCTTCTGCCGAAGCCCCGGCAGGGCCTCATAGTGGGACACTCGATCGGCGATGGTCTGACGAGCCTCCTCGTCCGAGAGTCCGGTCTTGTACTTGACGAGCTGGACGATCATTCTCGACCTCCTATCGCATCACGCCCAAGATCCACTCGATCCTACTTTCCACAGATCGGTCATCGCGTTTCGCCGGCCGACAAGTGCCCCTAGCGCACGCGGAGGAGCGCTCAGCGTCATCAGCTCCCCCTCCCCCAGTCCGGCCTCGCGGCACCAGCGCTCCACCTCAGCGCGCGGATGGACGCGTGCCCGAGTGGTGCGCATGGCGAGGTGAAGAGCGTAGATCGAGCGAGCCTGCTCACGGGCAGGATCGCCATCGGCCAGAGCATCGACCACGACCAGCTCGCCGCCAGGGACGAGCGCCGCCGTCACGCGGCGAACGAGCGACTCCGCCGAGTGCGGTGGCTCCAGATGCAAGACGTTGGCGAGCACTGCGCGGTCAAAGGCCTCGCCTGGGAGCTCGATGGAGCGGTAGTCCGCCGCGACGATCTCGACCCGGTCTTCGAGCCCTAGGCCCTTCACGCGCTCTTCGAACGTCGGCAGGACTGCTGGGAGGTCGATGGCCGTGACCCGGGCCGCGCTGGTGCGCTCGGCCATCGCCAGGCTCCAGACGCCCGAGCCGGCCCCGACATCGAGGATCCGCTCGCGGTGCGGCAGCTTCGCCGCGAGCTCCCTGGCCGCGTCACCGAACAGCCGTCCGAGCGTCTTCGTCACGTCCCTGTAGGCCGCCGAGCGCTCCGCCGTCGAGCCGTCCATCCGCGCGTAGAGCTCGCCTGTCCTGAGGAAGAGCGGGAGGTGGGCCCAGAGATCTCGATCCGGTCCCGACGGCACCGGACCCGGAACCCGAGCTGAGCCGGCCGGTCGTTCGGCGGCGCCGAACCGTCCATGGCGGGCCTCCGCCAGGCCGAGGGCAACCAGCGCATCGAGCTCCAGCGCCGTCGCCTCGGGATCGAGCCCAAGCCTGCTCGCGTGCTCCGTCGCGGGTGCCGGATCGGCGAGCGACTCGATCAGCCCAAGCCTTTCGGCGCTCGCGAGCACCGCGGCGGAGCCGGCTGCCGCGATCGGATCGGCGAGCTCGCTCATCTCGGCGCCGTCGTGATCGCCCTGCGCTGGAGGAGATACAGGTCCCGGTCCGCGAACGCCCACTCGATGTCGCTCGGCTCCCCAAATGCCTGCTCGCAGCGACGCGCGAGCGAGTGCAGATCCGCGAGCCCGCGGTCGTCGAGGCAGAGGCGCTCGATCAGCTCCGCCGCCACCGGCTCCGGGGCGGCGGCACCGCCGGGTCGGGCGCGGACCGCGACCTCTTTTCGTCCCGGGGTGCGCTCGAGCACCTGACCGTCCTGACTCAAGCGGTAGCGGTCCGGCGTCACCATCCCCTGCACCACCGCCTCGCCGAGGCCCCAGGTCGCCTCGATCACGCGTTCGTCGGCGCCGGTCACCGGGTTTCGCGTGAAGAGCACTCCGGCGACGTCCGGGTCGACGAGGCGCTGTACGACAACGCCCATCCTCGGGCCACCCTCGAGCCCGAGCCGGCGCCGGTAGGCGAGCGCCGACTCGGAGCGCCCCGAGCGCCAGACGGCCGCGACGGCCGCGACGAGCTCGTCGAGCGATCGCAGGTTGAGCCGGGTCAGATGCTGGCCCGCGAAGCTCGCCGCGGCGGAGTCCTCGCCGACGCAGGAGGAGCGGGCGGCAAGCGGGCCGGGGACGGAGTCGCGGACACCGGCGAGCTCCGCCGCGCCCGCGTCGTCACCGGCCGCGACCGCCGCCACCAGCGCCGCCGGTAGGGCCACCCCCTCCGGGACCGGCAGGCCGGCGCGAATCGCCGCACCGAGCTGCGCGGCCTTGCCGCCCAGCTCCGCCTCGTCGCGGGCCTCGGCGAGCGCGACTGCCTGCCCGCTCGCGATCACGAAAGCACCTCAACCTCGCCCGAGGCGCCGTCCACTCGCACGCGGTCCCCGTCCGCGATGATGCGTGTCGCGTCGCGGCTGCCAACCACGCCGGGGATCCCGAACTCGCGCGAGACGATCGCCGCGTGGGCAAGAAGGCCGCCATTGTCGGTGACCAGCGCCCCGAGCAGGGGCAGCACCATGTTGAACGCCTCCGAGGTAGTCGGGGTGACCAGCACATCGCCCTGGCGGAGCCGCTCGAGCTCATCGGGACTGCGGAGCACGCGCGCCGTCCCCTCGTAGACCCCGGGGCTCGCGGGCAGGCCGCGCACGACGCTCGCCTCGCTCTGCGCCTCGGAGTCCGTGAAGAGCAGGCCGACCGCGGTCATCACTGCTCGCGTCGCGCGGGCGGCGGCCGGCGGCAGCTTGTCGAGCGGCGGCGGTGGCGGCGGTGGATCGCCGAGCGCGGGCGGGACCTTGGCGGCCGTGTGAGCGGCCCGGAAGCGCGACACCACGGCCAGGTCCGCAGCCGATGGGCCGTCACCCTCGCGAAGCATCGAGACGATCTCGTCGTAGGTCGCGTCCACCAGGTGCGCCGGCTTGTCTATGCGCCCCGCGGAGGCCAACCGCTCCCCGGCGGCGAGGATCGCGCGCCGCATCAGCCCCATCGCCCAGACGCTGCTATAGACGCTCCTCTCATCACGCAGGCGATAGGTGAGGCGTGCCTCGGCCAGCAACTCCTCGAAGCGACCGCGCTCGCCAGCCGGGACCCGCTCGCGAACATGCTCGGTCTCCTCGGCGGCTTCATCGCGGCGATCCACGCCCTCGACGCCGTGGCGGATTGTCTTCACCAGCACCTCGGGCAGCTCGAACGCGCACGGACAGCCGGCCTCGAAGCCGTCGACGAGGCGGCACTCCACCATCTCCAGGTAGCTGCTCGCCGCTGCGCCGGTCTCGCCCGGTTGTGATCTCAGGGCGGCGAGGATCTCGCTCGCCGGTTCTCCTGAGTCGAGGATCGACTGCGCCTCCTGATCCGCGCGGATCGCCTGCCCCAAGCGGTCGAGGCCGTCCTCGGCGCCCGCGGACACCGGGGCGCTTCCGCGCGTCAGCACGAGGAGCTCCGCGGGCGAGGCGCCGCTGAGCTCGCCGACCTGGGCGACGAAGTCGCCGGTTGGAAGCAGCGCCGGCGCCACGAAGCGGTAGTGCTGCTCGAACATCCGCTGCAGGTGCGCGTAGCAGGATGCGAGGTGCTCGTGCAGGTCCTCGTCGGACAGCGCTTGCGGGTCAACCCGCTGCAGCGCGAGGTGGGCGCGAATCGAGGCGGGCTTTGCCTCCTCGTCCCAGCGACGCAGGTCCCGGCGCCACAGCTTGCTCTCGAAGGCCCGCTCGGCGTTCTCGAAACGCTGTGGCAGTTCGTCCTCCGGCGCCGGCCGAACGCACTGGTAGGCGAATCCGTTGACGAACCGGTACTCCGGATAGAGGATCACCGTCCCGTAGCGGCGCAGGCTGTCAATGAAGCCGCGCGCGAACGGATCCTCGTAGGTACCCGAAGGCTCGGTGATGAAGCGCGCCACCGGGCGCGGGTAGTGGGTGCGGTCGAGCTCCCACGAGCCCGGGCTGGGCGGCTCGAACTCGAGGTTCTCGATGCTGATCTCGGTGTTGACGGCAATGCTCATCTATCTCCCCCTTCGGGTCGGCGCGCCGAGCCGTCCGCCGTCCCGGCAAGTATCGGACTTCGGCTGCTATCGTGGCCTACATAAGATCTGTGTCTCGTCATAAGACGCGTGCATCATAACGAGATGGCTATCTCACGTCAAGGACAGAGCGCCAAGAAACGACGTCCGGCGAGCCGACGCGGGGACGGGTCGCGCCCGGACCCCCGGGCGAACCAGCGGCGGCGCACCAAGGCCGCGATCATGGACGGGGCCCGAAGGCTCCTGCTCGAGGGCAAGGTGCCGTCGATCGCCGAGGCCGCCGAGGAGGCGGGGGTCTCCCGGGCGACCGCCTACCGCTACTTCCCCACCCAGGGGGCGCTGATCAGGGAGGCGGTGGACAGCGCTCTCGTCGGGGCCTGGGAGTGGGAGGAGCGACTCGAGGGCGCCGGCGCGCTTCCGGAGAGGGTCGAGCGCCATGCCTCGGAGCTCTTCGAGGCGGTCCGGGACAACGAGGCCCTCATGCGGGGGGCACTCCTCCTCTCCCTCGAGCAGTGGGCGAAGACCCAAGCCGGCGAGGATCTGGGCGAGGAGCCGATCAAGCGTGGCGGACGCCGGGACGGGATCCGGGCGGCCCTCGATCCGTACGCGAACAAGCTCCCAGCCGACGCCCTGGAACGACTCGCGATCGCCCTCTCGGTCGTCGGCGGGATCGAGGCCCGCGTCGTCCTGCGCGACATCTGGGGGCTGGATGACGACGAGGCCCGGGAGGTCTCGCTGTGGATGGCGCGCGCTCTTGCCGAGGCAACGTCCGGGGACGGTCAGCGCTCGCGCCGGCGCCAAGGCGGCCGCTAGGAGTTCTCCGAAGCTCCCTCCACTGCCGCTCCGTGCGACAACGAGCACTGTGCCGAGTTATCGACATAGGCGTCGGAGCGCTTCCATGTGAGCGACGTCGGAAGCGGAACCCGATCGCGCAGGTGGGCAAGGGGTGGGCAAGGCAATACCGACAAACAACCGGAAGAGTGGAGCGCCACCAAGCCGCCAAAATGGTCGAGTAGCGGGCAAAACGTGGAGCAGCCACAAGCCGCCGCAAGTAACGGGCGCGGAATCATAATCCGAAGGCCGTGGGTTCGAGTCCCTCCTCCGGCATCGCGAAAGCCCTGCATTCGTCTCGTAGGTTCGCATTTCGGGTGGGTTGGATTCACACCCAAATGTTGCGTTGTCGTCGGCGTGGGAAGGCGGCGAGTCACCGACTGGGGGTGTCGATCCTCCACTCCAGGTCTCGTCGATCTGATCCGCAGAGAACTCCTCAATCCTCTTTGCGCACGGCTGCGAGCAGTGCGCCAGGTTGCCCCCTTGCATTATTTGTTCGCGGCGAGCCCGCTCCGCGCCAAAGGCTAGTCCAGCGGACCGCCGTCGCTCTCGCGCGGGACAGCCTCGCTGCGTGCTCGCGGTCCCGAGACGAGTAGGTTGGGTTCACCCTCCCTTGGATTAGTGGAGGCTCCCGAACGCAACACCTATGGAGGTCAGGATGGCCGATACCGACGTAAGCAGTGAACCGATGGGCGGCCCGCAGGGCGGTTGGGCGTGGACATGAAGCTCGAGGTCCTCTCGTTGCCAGTCTCCGATATCGATCGGGCAAAGGCCTTCTATGAGAGCCTCGGGTGGCGGATGGATATCGACCTGGTGGTTAGCGACGAAGCGCGGACGGTGCAGTTGACGCCGCCCCACTCGGGTTGCTCGATCCAGTTCGGCAAGGGTCGTACGACGGCCGAGCCTGGATCGGCCCAGGGGATGATCCTCGTAGTCGACGACATCGACGCCGCTCGCGACGACCTCGTCGGCCGCGGTGTCGAGGTGAGCGAGGTGCAGGAGGCGCGACCCCCGGGCTTCGACTCGCCGGGGCGCTCGTACTTCGCGCGGGCCTCGTTCAGCGACCCCGACGGCAATGCGTGGGAGCTCCAGGAGATCACCACCCGGCTTCCGGGGCGGGAATGGGAAGACTGAGATGAACGTCGCCTCCCTCGCGGACCTGTTGCATGAGACGTCCGAACGCCACGGCGAGTTCGAGGCCATCGCCCCACCGCACGACTGGTGGGACTGGTACGCCGCGTACATGGACGCCCGCCAAGGCGGGAGCACGCCGGATGAGGCCTCCGACCCCGCCGGACGCTACATGGCGGAGATGAAGAACGTAGTCGTGGCGCAAGCGTAAGGCCGCTTCGCGTCCATCCGACCTAGGCCGATTGCTCCCCGCAGCGCCTTCAAGGCGGCGACGTAGATCTCCGAGAAGGTGGGGAAGGGCTGAATCGTGTCTCGCAGGATCGCCAGCGGAAGCCCCGCACGGATTGCCAGCGTCGCCTGCTGCAGCCACTCGCCGGCCTCGGGACCGAGGGCGTAGGCGCCCGTGAGCCGCTCGCCGTCGCTGAGCAGGGTCAGAAAGCCGTTGCTTTCGGCGTAGGCGCGCGTGTAGGTCTCGGTCTTCGCCACCTCCGCCAGGCGCGTCGTGGCGCTGAAAGGCCCCTCCACCGCCCCTGCCGCCGCCGCCTGCGGATCGGTGTAGGTGACCCGCGGCACGGCGTCGTAGTTGGCGATGCGCTCCTCGCCGAGGATGTTCGACGCGACCACCTCGCCCTGGTACTTGCCGACGTGAGTTAGCTGCCAGATCCCGGTGATGTCGCCGATCGCCCAGAGGCGCTCGCCGGCACGGAGGTGCTCATCGACCGGGACTCCGTGACCGTCGGCCTCGATCCCAACCGTCTCCAGGCCGATGCCCTCGAGCCGCGGACGCCGACCGGTGGCCACGAGGAGGCGGTCACCGCGCAGCTCCTCGCCACCCTCAAGCTCGAGAACGTATTCCTCGCGATCGCGCTGGGCGGACGTCGCCTGAACGCCCAGATTGAGCTCAACGCCATCGCGCCGCAGAACCTCGGCGAGCGCCTCACCCAGGGGCGCGGGCTCCCGCAGGAGCAGTGGTTCGGCCCCCTCGACGAGCGTCACCTCGCCGCCCAGGCGGCGCACCGCCTGCGCCATCTCAACGCCTACCGGCCCGCCGCCGAGAATCAGAAGCCGGCGTGGTACGGCCTTCATGCCGGTCACTTCACGGTTGGTCCAGATGCCGTCGAGCTCGCGGAGCCCGGGAACCGGTGGGATGAGCGGGTCGGCACCATTCGCGAGGACGATGTTGTCGGCGGTGTGCGGCTCGCCGTTGACCTCGACCACCCCGGTCCCAGCGAGCCGGCCGGTGCCGCGCAGCAGGTCGATGCCGTTGTCGGCGAGCCAGCGCTCCTGACCGGCGTCGGAGTAGTCGGAGACCATGAAGTCGCGCCACGCGAGTGCGGCGTCGACGTCGATCTCGGCATGCGCCTGCGCCTCGCGGGCGTCGTGCGACGGCCTCGCCCGGGCGAAGCAAGGTCTTGGAGGGAATACAGGCGTAGTACGAGCACTCGCCTCCGACGAGCTCGCGCTCGACGAGCGCGACCCGGAGGCCACCGTCGGCCAGCTCGCCGGCGCAGTGCTCTCCCGGTGAGCCGCCCCCCATCACGATCACGTCGTAGTCGTTCATTGGGTCATTCCCCTCGCTTTGTCGATTTCGTAGGCGGCGGTAATCAAGCCGACGTGGCTGAAGGCCTGCGGGAAGTTGCCGAGTTGCTCGCCGCTGGTGGTATCGATCTCCTCCGCCAACAGGCCGAGGTCGCTGGCGTACCCGGTCAGCCGGTCGAAGAGCGCTTCGGCGCGCTCGAGCTCGCCTGCCTGAGCGAGGCACGAGACCAGCCAGAACGAGCAGATCACGAAGGTGCCCTCCTCGCCCCTGAGCCCGTCGGCGTTGAGGCCCTCCTCGCTGCGGTAGCGGAGCACGAGCCCGTCCTCGGTCAGGTCGCGAGCGATCGCCTCGATCGTCGAGCGCATGCGCCCGTCGGTCGCAGGGAGGAAGCCGACGAGTGGCATCAGCAGTTGAGCGGCGTCGAGCTCGTCCGAGCTCGAAGGACTGGGCGTAGGCCTGGCGCTTCTCGCTCCAGCCGCGGTTCAGGATCTCGTTGCGGATCTCCTCGCGCGCCGCCGTCCACTCTTCCGTCCTCGCATGCTCGCCCAGCGCGGCCGTCAGCTTGATGGCGCGGTCGAGTGCGGTCCAACACAGGATCTTCGACGAGAGGTGATGGCGAGGCTCGCCCCGCATCTCCCACATTCCGGCGTCGGCTTCGACCCAGCGACGCGCCGCGGTGTTTGCGAGATCGGCCACGAAGGCCTGGATCTCCGGATGGAGCTCACCGAGCCGCTCCTTGTAGAGGTGCAGCGAGTTGAGCAGCTCACCGTAGACGTCGAGCTGCACCTGACGCCAAGCGCCGTTGCCGACGCGCACCGGGCTCGAGTCGCGCCAACCGCGCAGGTGAGCGAGCGAGCGCTCGCTGAGGTCGTGCTCACCGCCGATCCCATACATGATCTGGAGCGACCCCTCGCCCGCTCGTCCGCCGGCTGAGCTGGTCATGAACGAGACGAAGTCCTCGGCCTCCTCGGGACAGGCGCCGATGTAGAGCGCCTGAAGCGTGAGGCTGGAGTCGCGGATCCACGCGAAGCGATAGTCCCAGTTGCGCTCGCCGCCGACCACCTCCGGGAGCGAGGTTGTTGGCGCTGCGACGATCGCGCCTGTTGGGCGGTACATGAGGCCCTTCAGAATGCGCGAACTCAGGCCGATCAGGTCCTTGCGTGGCCCGTCGTAGATGTCGTGCTCCGCCTCCCAGGAGCGCCATGCCTCGACGACGTCCTCAATGCGTTCGGCCACGAGATTGGGTTCCGTGGGAGGGATCGGGTCGGCATCCTCCGTCCGCACCCAGCGCATCGCGAACCCCACCGTCTCTCCCTCGCTGACTTCAAACGAGGCTCGCATGCTCGAATCCGCGAGCTTTACGGGCCTCGCGGATCTGATCGAGATCCGATTCGGCCCGCCAAACGTTCGACCGCCGTTGCCCTCCCGCCGAAAGAGCGGCTTCACCAACCCGTACTCGGGCCGGGGCGCGAGCACCATCTCGAGCTCGACCCGCCCCGAGATCCCCTTGACCGAGCGCAGAAGCTCGTGCGGCGCGTGGAGGCCGGTCTCGTGTCCGCGCTGACCCTCGGCGAAGGCCATTGCGTCGCGCATGCGGACGCTGCCAGTTTCGGTTTCGAAGGTCGTCTCGATTACGAGCGTCCCCGGTACATACCGACGGTGAGCCTCGAACGAGCCGACCGGGCGGATCAACCAGTGTCCCGCGGCCGGGTCGAGAATCCGTGCGAAGACCGCCGGGCTGTCGAAACGAGGAAGGCAGAGCCAATCGATCGAACCGCCTCTGCTGACGAGCGCCGCCGAATTGCAGTCGGCGAGGAGCCCGTAATCGGCGATCGGATGAAACGCCACGCGCCCATCATCGCCGGTCATCAACCTGCCCGCCTTTCTCGAATGGCTGGCGAATACCGCGCTGACTCATGGCTCCAATAGGCCCGGGACGCGCGGACCCGAGCGGAGGGTGTGAGACGCTTGTCGCATGCCATGGGCTCCCGAGTTGTTCTCAGCTCCGGTACTGGCGCGGGTCCAGGAGGAGCAACGTGAAGCGCCCATCGTCCCGTACTACGCCGGCTTGCTCACCGGCGAGACGGATGCGCTGATCGGCTCGTTCACCGGCGAGCCCGAGGTTCACGATCCGGTCCGGGGGCGGGTCAAGGGCGCCAGAGCTTTTGCCGCATACGTCACGGACATGAACCAGTGGCTGAAGGAGCGCAACGTCTCGATCCAGGACGTGGACCGCGTCATCACGAGCGGCCGGTCCATCGAGGAGTACCGCCTTCAGTTCGGCGGTGAGGCCGCGCGGATAGATGTCCCGGTTGCCATAACCGCCGATAAGACCGACGGACGTATCGACGAGCTGCGCGTCTACCACGCAACCTGGGGGCTGACCGGCCACCATGCGAACCGCCCCCCTCTTTTGCAGTCCGACCCGGAGCTGACCGAACCGGACGTCGTCGGCGAGTATCAGCGAGCGCTCGCCGCCGGCGACATCGACGCGATCGTGGCGGCGTTCGAACCGGACGGCTATGCCCGCGAGCCTGCCGGCGACCAGTACCTCCACAGGGGCTCCGACGGCCTGCGCGCGTTCTACGAGCACCTATTCTCGAACGGCGGCGGCATTCCGCTCGAGCACTGCCGGGTGGTCGACGATGAGCGCGCATGCGCGCTCGAATACAACGTCAGACGATGGGGAAAGACCGAGCTTCCTCCGCAGGCAGGGGTGGCCGTCTATGTGCGGGGCGAGAGCGGCAAGCTCGCCGCGGCCCGCATCTACGACGACGTCGACCCGCCGAGCGCGGCACGTCGGTAACGCCGGGCGTTAGCCTCCTGCCGCTTGACCGCCGTCGATGTGGAGGGTCTCGCCGGTGACGAACGTGGCCCGCTCGAGGTAGAGGACTGCATCGACCACGTCCTTGACCTCGCCCACATGCCCAAGGGGATGAAGTCCGGCTAGCTGCTCGTAAGCTGCGGCGTCGTCCTCGCGTGACTTGATGACGCCGAGGGAGACGGCGTTCACGCGCACGCCCCTGGAGGCGTACTCAATCGCCAGCGAGCGGGACGCGGCCACGAGTCCGCCCTTGGTCAGGGCGGGAAGTGCGGACGGTCTGTTCCTGTCGGCATGATCGACGAGGCTGGTGGAGATATTCACGACGTGGCCGCTGCCCTGGTCGACCATCTGCGCGATCGCGAGTTGGGTGATGTGAAAGAACCCGGTCAGGTTCACGCTCGTGATCGCGGCGTAGTCGGCGAGCGTGTACTCCGTGAACGGCTTACCGAGGTAGATCCCGGCGTTGTTCACGAGCGTGTCGATCCGCCCGAACCGATCGATCGCTTGCGCCACCACCCGCCGCGCCGTCTCGGCGTCGGCGATGTCCCCTTCGACGACGACGTAACTGTCGTCGGCTGAGCGCGGCATCGTGCGCGCGGTCCCTACGACCGCATACCCCGCGCGACGGAAGCCAGCCGCTAGGCCTGCGCCGATACCTTGCGAAGCGCCGGTGATTATCGCGACCCTGGGGGCATTTGCCGTCGCGCTCATCAAGCCAGGTCCGCTACAAGCGTGAGACGAGTTCGGCCACGATTTCCGCAGCGGGCTGCGGCTGCTTGGCTAGCGCAACGCTCTGTCCCGCCCAGAGCGATAGCGCCTCGATCTCGCCAGTTGTTCCAGCCATCGGCGGCGCGGGGGAATATCGAAGGATGGGTGCGCTCGAATCGAAGTGCGCGATCACCTCGCCCTCTCCCGGTCGACTCCCCGGGGTCGGCCGGCCCGCGGCCTCCCACCTCTCAGCAGTTGAGTTGTGGATGGCGCGGTGCGGAGCGTCCGGCCACCCCACCTCATAAAGGTTCGCGTACCACTCTGCATCGGTCTCGGCCGCGGCTATCAGGCGACGCCGATACTCCTCGTGGATCGGCATTTCATCGGCTAGTAGAAACCGCGTGCCCAGCAAGGCGGCCTGCGCGCCGAGGGCGAGCACGGCCGCGACTCCCCGAGCGTCGCCAATCCCACCCGCCGCGATGACCGGCGCCGGTGCCACCGCGTCCACTACGGCCGGCACCAACGGAAGCGTCGCCACACCGCTCCCCACATGCCCCCCGGCCTCCCAACCCTGCGCAACAACGATGTCCACTCCACATCCGACTGCGCGCCGAGCTTCCTCGGCGCTACCGACCGTGTGCATGACAAGCCCTCCGGCGTCATGCACTAAGTCGATGTAGCTCTGGGGATCGCCGAGAATGAACGACACGATCTGCAGGCCGGCAGAAAGGCCCTGATCGACCCGACGGCGCTGATCCGAGGTGAGAACGAAGTTGCCCGCGAACGGGCGGTCGGTGAGCGCCACCGTTTCACGAACCACGTCTCCGGCGTCATCGGACCACGACAGCCCCAGACTGCCGAGGCCACCGGCATTCGAGACCGCGGCCGGCAGCCGAGGATCCGCAGACATCGGCGCCTCGACGATCGGGTGGTCAATCCCCAGCAACTCGCACACCGCGGTGTCGCTACTCATCGGCATCGCCCCCTTCTGGCGCGCGGCGCCGGTTGGATTAGGCTGATCGGGGAACCGAAAGGCTCCGGAACCATAGACAGGAGCAGACCATGCGCAGCGACATCGCCCCCGGCGGCACCTTCCCCGACTACGAGTTGCCCGATCACGAGAACCTCCCCCGGAAGCTCAGCGAGATCCAGGGCGAAGACCCCCTGATCCTCACGCTCGCGCGCGGGCACTACTGCCCCAAGGAGCACCAGCAGCATCTCGAGCTCGCCGCCGACTACCCGAAGATCGCAGTGGCCTACACGAAGATTGCCACCATCTCGACCGACACCCATCACGCGAGCCAGGAGTTCCGTGCGTCGACCGGCGCCCAGTGGCCCTTCCTCTCCGACCCGGAGCGGACCGTCCAAAAGGATCTCGAGATCCAGGAGTACACCGACCCCGAGCACGACCCGATGATCCCCCACACCCTCGTGCTCAAGCCCGGGCTGACCATCCATAGCATCTACAACGGATACTGGTTCTGGGGACGTCCCTCGTTCGCGGACCTCTGGCACGACCTCGGGGCCGTGACGCGCGAGATACGCCCCGACTGGGACCTAAGCAAGCCCGGGCTGCGCGAAGCGTGGGATGCGGACGACTACTCGCACTTTCACGGATGGGACAAGCGCTCCCCCGAAGCGGCGCCGTCGTCTTACCATTCTTGACACCGGGGTATCGGCGCTCGTCAGGCGAGCAGCGCTCGACGCGAGGCCACTTCAGCCAGCGCGCCGACACCGGTGGTCAGGACGGCGGGCGCCAACCTCTAGACAGCGTCGTTTGACCCACCTCGATCAGGTAGCCGTCGGGATCACGGATGTAGCAGCGGATCTCGGTCGCGTGCTGCTTGGGCGGCGTCAAAAACTGGGCGCCCCGCACGCTCCACTCGTCGTACACCGCCTGGATGTCGGCAACTCGGATGTTGAGGAAGCTGCCCACCCGATCTGGGTCGGGCGGCGTCTCGAGCGTGACGGTCGGCTTGTCTTCGGTCGGACCTCCTCCGACGTTGATGATGATCCAGCTGTTGGCGAGCGCGACGTACGTCACCTCGTCATTCGCATCGCCCGTGATGACCGTCTTGCCGCCGAGCACCTCGGTGTAAAAGCGGCGCGAGCGCTCGACATCGTCTGAGACGATGAAGTGGGCCAGGACCAGTTCCTCATCGATGGTGCTCACGGCCCGCGCAGGAGCTCCCGTGCGGATTGCTCGTCCTCCGGATTAACCAAGATTTCGTGGGCTCCCGCCGTCGACAGGCCGTCGCCGGCCCCAGCGCCACGATTGGTCAGCTTCGGCAGGCATTCGATACCGGCACTGCGCAATCGTGAGCAGAGCAGCTCAGCTTCAGGCTCGCTCCCCACGACCTCCAGGACGACCAGCTCGGCCATCAGTGCAGCGTCCTTAAGGTCGCTCGGAGCTCCTCCTCCGAGATGTTGATGTCGGAGGAACTGATCCCGCTGGCGCTTTCGACGGCACTACTCATGGTGACCTTCGTGTCTCGTTGGGCAGATTCAGATCCGGCGGTCTCGCACGACCCTACTCCTTCCCGTCGCAGCCCAATAAGCGGCGACGCCAGGCGATGCCAGCGGCTCGCATTCAACCGGCGCTCCCGCGATGGGGCTGACGCCCAAGCGCGAGATGGGGAAGGCCCGGGTAGCCCGCCGGCTGGCCGTTGCATTATTTGTTTGGAGGGGCCCCGGTCGGCGGCACCAAGTAGGTTCACGGGCCGCTGCCGCCTTCACGCGATTGCGGCGTCGAGCTGTCATTCGCTGTGGCTCATTGGGGTTCGTGCAGGATCTCCCGTGGGTCCTGTGCGCCCCGCCGGCTGGCGATGAACGTCAAGCTTCACCGATGACTCCCACACGACGAGGCCGGCGAGCAGCGCGACGACGAGCACCATGAGAAGCAGTGCGCTGATATGAGGACCGAGCGGGGCGAGGAGGATGAGAAGCGCCGCGACGGCCAAGCGCTTTGAGTTCTTCATTCCAGTCACCCTCCAATGAAACAGGTTCTCACCGAGCAAGAAGAGCGCGGGGCCGCCGATCACCATCCCGAGGCCGAGCCCGTGCAGCGGGTCGTGGGGTCTGGCGATGAGCAAGTTGTCGCCGACCGCCACGGCGATGATTCCGGCGATGATCGGCAGGTGGAGATACGTATAGGCATCGCGCGCGAGGCGGCCGGGGTCCTCGCTGACCTTGATCGCGGCGCGGGAGTGCTCCGTCGCGGCGCCGAAGTAGAGCCACCACAAGGCTGCCGTCTCCAGGAACGCGACGACGAGGGAGAGCACGACGCTCGACGTCAGGCCCTCCCGAGTGGCCGTCGCGCCTGTCACTACCAGGGATTCGCCCAGCGCGATGATGATGAAGAGCTGGCAGCGCTCGGCAAAGTGGCCAGCCTCGATGTCGTACTCCGTCGTCGCCGCCCGCCCGCGGCCCGGCAGCCAATAGCCCACCACGGGAGCCGCAAGATCCAGGGCTAGCGCCGGCATCCAAAGCAGCAGTCGGTGGTCGCTGTCCAAGCCTGCGCCGGCCAGCCAAAGAGCGCCCGAGACGACGCTCCACACGGCCACCCGCTCGAACACCGCGCGTAGCGGATAGGCGCGCGGCAGAAGGGAGACGGCCGCGGCGTTACGTCCGACTTGCAAGGCGACGTAGCTCGCCGCGAACAGGAGGCCGTGGTCACCCATGGCCCCCGGCAGGGACGCGGCCATGAGCAGGCTGGCAAGCGTTACCCCGGTGAGCACCGCGCGCACTGCTGGCGATGCCGGGTCGAACCAATTGGCCATCCAGGTCGTGTAGATCCACGCCCACCAGACGACGAGCAGGAGGAACGCGGCACTCGCGACCCCGCCGACGGAGAGGTCACCGAGAATCAGGTGCGAGAGCTGGGTGATCGCGAAGACGTAGACGAGGTCGAAGAAAAGCTCGACGGTCGTCGTCGGCTGCGTCGCGCCGGCAGCTCGTGGGCGCAGATGCTTAAGCGTCTGCCGGGACACGAGCCGCACTCGCCACTGGCGCCAGCTCGGTCATCGGCCTGAGACCAATACCGCCCAGCCTCAAAGAATGCGTTGGAGGACGAGCATCTTCCGACTGGAGACCAGATGCGCCAAGTCATCCTCCAAGCTCTCGACCCGTTCCTCCGCCTGTTGCTCCCAGCGCTGGATGTTGTGGATCTCTGCGATCAGCACGTAATCGGCTGATTCACCCGCCTGTCCGGGCACATCCATCGGCCGGGTCAATCGGTAATCCGACATCGTGTCCAACGAGCCACGGACCACGTCCCGATCGCTAGCCATCAGACGCTCAAAGTCCTCGGCTAGCTCCGGCGAGCGCAAGGAAAACCACATGAGTAGGGTCGCCTCGGCCGCCACCGACGCAGCGTAATGCAAAGCAAAGCTTCCAACCTCGAAATGGCTCCTAAGAACGGAGAGAGGGACCGAAGCCTCCTTCTGCTTGCGCGTGAAAGAAGGAGCGCCGCACGGTTGCCAGGCACGAGGAGGACCTACCCCGGCTTGACGACGTAGTCGTCGGAGTGCTTCAGCTCTGCGCAAAGCGGGTCCAACTGGTCGTCCAGGTGGGCAAGGGGTGGGCAAGGCAACATCCGCAAACAGCCGAAGAGCGGACCGCCGCCAAATGGTCCGAAGCCGCCGATTAGCAGGCAAAACGCGGAACAGCCGGAAGCGCTCCGCAAGTTACGGCGCGGAATCATAATCCGAAGGCCGTGGGTTCGAGTCCCTCCTCCGGCATGGTTTGAGTCAAGCGATGACACCGCATCAGGGCGGGTTCGATGCCGTCGATGGACAAGGGACTGGGCAAGGCGCTGATGGCCCTGGCGCCAACAGCAACTTCGGTGTCGGTCTGCGTCGCTTGCCCGTTCTGAGCCGACTTCTCGACGCGCTTCTGCGGGCGTCGATCCGCATTCTTAGCTCTGCCCGCTAAAGCTCGAAGCGCGTCCCGACGCAGCTGGGGACTACGGCGTCGGGGAACGCGCCTGCCAGCCGGTGGATGGCGCGAAAGCCCGTGCAGTGCATCGGAACAATCAGCTCCGGCCGGAAGGCGGCGAAAGCGTCGATGACCGCCGGTATCAGCGGCTCGAAGAGCGGGCCGCTCAGGTGAAAGCCGCCGATGATCGCGTAGACGCGCTCGAGCCCGGTCAGGCGGCGCGCGTACCGAGCACAGTGTTGACAACGCCGGCGTGGCCGCATGCGGTGATCACGACAAGTCCTCGGTCGCGGATATTGAGCAGCAGTGCCTGGTCGTCGAGTACGAGCGGATCGGGCTCCCATGTCCCGCCGCGCAGCGCCTCCTGTATGCGGAAAGCCACGCTCGAAGTCCGTGGTCCGGTCCACCTCGCCGGTGACCAGCAGCGATCGCTCGAACAGAAACGACGGCTGGCGCTCCTCCACGATCTGAAACCCCGACCCCTCGAGGGCGCCACGGCTGGTCGAGGGCATCTCCCATGGCTCGCGTCCCGGCAGCACCAGCCGTCGTCGGCTCCAGAACTCCGGGTGGATGACCACTGGGACGTTGGCGCGACCGACCGCCCGGACGAAGCCGTCGAGGCCAGCGGTGTGGTCGAAGTGGCCGTGGCTGAGAACCACGGTCTCAACGGTCTCGGGGTCGATCTCGAGGAAGCGCATGTTGTGCACAAGCCCGTCGGGACTGACGCCGGCGTCGAAGAGAACGCGGTGCTCGCGGCCGTCCTTGGAGAAAGTGACGAGCGTCGAGAATCCGTGCTCGCAGCGCAGCTGCTCGTGTCACCTCGCCTTCTTCCTAGAGTGGCCGCGCGCGCTCGAGGCAAATCCTCGGCGGTGAACGGAAACCGCCCTGCCGGGCCCTCGTCCGGCATGAAGGCATCGGTCAGGTTGTCGACGAGGATGGTGACCGTCGCCGCGTCGACCGGCTCGAGCGCAATCAAGAACGCACGTGCTCGGGTCCGCTCGAGGGCAGGGGCCTGGTCCCGTTCGACGCGCGTCCCCGCCTAAGTGCCCGCCGAGCCCGACCGAGTCGCGCGCGATGATCGCGCGCCCCAGCCTGGCGGCCACCTGCATCCGTGTGTAACCGGCGGCCGTGACCATGACGCCCATGGCGCGACGCTCGGTCGCCTTGTCGACTTTCTCAAGGGCACCGGTCTCGAATGGCGGCTGGGGGTCGTACTCGATGACGAGCTGCAGTGCCTCGGCCAGCTCGCGCCCGTGAACGCGCTCGGTGAGCGTCAGGGCCATGTCGATCCCGGCCGAGACCCCGGCGCCGCTGATGTGATTGCCCTGCCAGACCACGCGGTCGGGGACGACCTCCGGCCCATAGGCGCGAACGACATCGCGAAAGGCCCAATGGGTTGAGGTCTTCTTGCCCTCGAGCAAGCCCGCGGCGGCGTAGAGGCTGGCTCCGGTGCAAACCGACGCTGTCCACTCGCACTTCGGGCGCCGTCCCGGCGCAGCCAGTCGATCAGCACCTGGTCGCCCAGCACCGGCAGCGGGATTGCCGCTGCCGGGAACGATGATCAGATCAGGATCGGTGAGCGACTCCGTGGTATCGGTCGGGTATCACCGTCAGGCCGACAATCGGTACGAACCGGCCCGGAGGCGCTGGCGACGAAGTGGATCTCGGTGTCGGGCCAGCGGCTGATGACCTCGTAGGGCCCGACGAAGTCGAGGGCGGTGCAGTCGGGATAGAGGACGTAGGCGACTCTTCATTCGTCGACCTCGAAGCTGAACATCATTCCGCTCTCGTGGTGCTCGGCGATATGGCAATGAGCCATCCAGCGGCCAGGATTGGTGACGTCGAGCAGGATGTCGACGGTCTGGCCGGCCGGAATGAGGACGGTGTCGGTCCAAACCAGGTTCTCCTCGACCTCGCCGTCGCGAGCTTAGGACCAAGAAGCGCCCGGCGCCGTGAATGTGGAACGGGTGGTGCATCGGATGGTCGCCGGCCATCTCGTTGAGGAGCCGGATCTTGACCTGGTCGCCGACGCGGAAGCGCCATCGATCGCCGCGTTCTCGGCGTCGGCGTCGCGGTCGATCAGCTTCCAGCGCATGTTCGCCGGAGTGGTCAGGCGGTTGACCTCGACCATGTCGTCTTCCCATTCGATGCCGTCCGCGTGTTCGTGATCGCCGTGCTCATGTCCATCGTGGTCCTCGTGTCCATGCTCGTGGTCATGGTGCTCGTGATCGATGGCCGTGCCCGGCCGCGGCCTCGGCTACTAGCTGCGCCGGCAGGAGCTTCATCCCGCACTCGGGGCAATGGCCTGGCTCGTCCTCGACGATCTCGGGATGCATCGGACAGGTATAGGTGGCCTCCGGCGCCTCGACGGCGACGAGCTTCATCCCGCACTGCGGACAGTGATCGGGCTCGGCGCTGACCACCTCGGGGTGCATCGGACAGGCGTAGATGACCTCGCCCTCGGGTGCGGGCATGTCCATCTCGGCGATGAAGGCCAGCGTCTTATCGGGCTCGGCGTCTAGGTAAGACACGATCCTCTCGCGCTCTCGCGTCATGTCATCGTTGGTGCGCAGAGCCTCGAACTGTCCCTTAGCGACGGCTCCGCGCGTTCTTCGCCGACGTTGATCTGAGCCAGCGGATAGGTCCGGCCCGGGCGTGCGGTGCTCGAGCGTCAGCTCACCGGCCTCTTCGAACAGGACATCGACGACCACCCGCTCCGATGGCGCGAGGATGACGCTGTCGACGAACTGCTCGTGCTCGACGTGGCCGCTATCGCCGCCGACGAGCTTCATCCGCGCCCCGGGCAGGGCGACGTTGAAAACACGCGTGTTGGCGGTGTTAGTGAAGTAGAAGCGGACCACCTCGCCCGACTCGAGCCTCGACCGTGAGGTCGGTCTCGCCGCCGACGAGCATCAGATCGCCGAAGCGTCCCATGGCCGAGTGCGTCGTCTCGGCGCGGCTGAACGGTGCGACCTTGCTGTCCTCGAGCAGGATGTCGTCGAGCGTCAACGGCCACCTCGCGATGCACCGTCGGCCAGTAGTCAGGGTCAGCGGGCTCGACGAGCACGTTTCCGTATAGCCCCATTTCCTGGCCGTAGTCCTCGCGGACATGAGGGTGGTACCAGTAGACGCCCGGATCGGGGAACGTGACGCGGACGCTGAAGGTCTCGCCGACCTCGATCAGCGGCTGGGTTTCGTGGGTGCCGTCGTAGCGGTTATCGAGCCGCAGCCCATGCCAGTGCACAGTCGTTGCATGGTCGCCTTGGTTCTCGATGTTGACGACGATCTCCGAGCCCTCCTTGACCTTGAGAATCGGACCTGGGATCGAGCCGTTGTAGGACAGCATCCGCACCGTCGGCCCCGGCAAGCTCCTTGACCACAGGGGCAATCCGCAGGTCGAATTCATCGCCGTCGCCCAGCTCGACGATCTCCGCGGAGTGGGCCTCGCTCAAGCCCAGCGATCGTCGGTTGGAAAGTGCTCTGAAGTACTGCTCATGCTCTTTTCTCCCTTCGCAGTTGCGGTTAGCGCTCGGTGACTTTGTCCAGGCCTGCGCGCGAGCTCGGCGATGGCCGCGTTCACGCTCCTCGATTCTTTGCGCCAGGTACTCGGCGTCGTCTTTGACCCAGCCCAGGAGCGCAGAGCCACGGGTGTGCTGCCAGGTCAGGCCAAGGAAGTAAAGGCCCGGCGATGTCGGTGACCCCGCGGCGATGCACGGGGAGGCCGCGCTCGATCGAAGACAGGTACGCATCGATCCACGAGTAGTCGCTGCGATAGCCGGTCGCCCAGATGACGGCAGTCAACGTCGAGCTTGGCGCCGTCGGCGAAGGTCACGGTCGAGCCGTCTGTGGCGAGACGACGCGCGGGTGAACCTCGACGCCGCGGCGGCGCATGCGCGCGCGGGCTGGAGCCGATCAACGTGTCTCGCGCCGAGAGCCGCCGGCCGAGGCGCGAGTCCAGGCTCTTGCGGATCAGGCCGGTGCGCCTCGAGGTACCAGAAGAGATCACGGCCGAAGAGGCTTCTGCGGCAGCGGCGGTTTGCCTGGAGCCGATCGCCAGATGGACCTTGATGCGAGCCGGCGAGCTCCTCTGCGATCTGAAAGCCGGAGTTGCCTGCCGCCGGCGACGAGGACCGTGCCCTTTGGCAGATGGCGCTGGGCCGCCGGTACTCGCTGCTGTGCACCTGGACCACCTGCTCGATCGAGGGAGCCGGCGATGTTCTGGCATCCGCGGTATCTGGAACGGACCCGTGGCGACGACCACTTGCCTGGCCTCGTAGCTTCGCTCGCGGTGTCTCAAGTTCGTAGTTGTCGCCAGCGCGACATTGGCGCAGCGCGTCCACGCGATTATCGAAGCTGAACCGGCAGATCGAACTCGCTCGGGCGTAAGCGGTCGAGATACGAGGCAGACCTCGTCGCGCGTCGGGTAGCGATCGGGATCGCCGGAAAAGGCGCGGCCCGGCAGCGCGCTGTAGCGCGCCGGAGTGAACAGTCTCAGCGAGTCCCAGCGGCCGCGCCAAGCTCGCGCGCAGGTTCACCGGCCAGCTTCAAGGATCACGAAATCCCGGCCTTGCCGAGCTAAGGAAATAGCCCATGGCCAATCCTGCCTGGCCGCCGCCGACCACCACGACATCGTGGCGATGGATTACATCCCCCATCTAGGTCTGCTCCGTCTTCAGTCTCGCTCCCGGCCCTGCCGCCGGGGACGCGCCCGAGGATAGCGGCGCTGCGCCGGCCGTCAAGTTGGCCGGTTCGCTTTCTGACCCGGGGTGATCCGCGTGGCCGGAGATGGGCAAGGGGTGGGCAAGGCAATACCCACAAATAACCAAAAGAGCCGAACGCGCCAAATCGGCCAAAACCGCGCGATTAGCGGGCAAAACGCGGAACAGCCGGAAGCCCCCGCAAGCAACGGCGCGGAATCATAATCCGAAGCCCGTGGGTTCGAGTCCCTCCTCCGGCATGAAGTCACGCCCTCCTCGGCGAGACGTGAGACGAGGGCGCGCATGTCCCCGTGATCGAGTCCGTCGCGCTCGCGCATGTCATCGTCACCGACTTTGTTGGTCCTGATCGTGGGTAGACAATTTGGCTGTCGTCAGGAGCGCGGGACGTCGCGCACCGGCGCGCGGGGCTCGTGCTCAGGTGTGGCGGCCCAGCTGGCGAGGAGCGCGAGAGCCTCCTCGGAGCGGCTGCCAGGCTCGGCGGTGAAGATCGCCAGCCGTAGTCCGGTGTCGGCTGCAAGCTCCATGACTTCGTAACCGACCTCGAACTCGCCGACGATCGGGTGGTGCAGCCGCTTGGTACCGGTCTGGTGGTAGCGGACATTGTGGGCAGCCCACCAGGTGCGGAATTCTTCGCTGCGGGTCGAGAGCTCGCCGACGAGATCCGAAAGCGCGCGATCGTGCGGGTTGCGGCCGGCCATCGAGCGCAGGGCTGCCACCAGGTCCTTGGCTGCCTTCTCCCAGTCGACGAAGAGCTCGCGAGCGGCGGGGTCGAGGAAGGTAAAGCGCGCGCTGTTGGGCGGCTGCTCACGGCTCTCGAAAAGCGGAGCGTAGAGCGCGCGGCCGAGCTCGTTGGCTGAGAGGTAGTCGCAGTGCATGTCGCTCAACGTGGCCGGCGACCCGATGCTGTCGAGTATCCGCTGCACGACCGGCCGAACGCGCTGTCGCGCCGGGCGTCGCCCCCGCCGGGTGGCGATAGGACTGACGGCGCGGGCGAGGTCAAAGAGGTGGGCACGCTCGGCGTCCTCGAGCCGCAGCGCGTCCGCGAGCGCCTCGAGCTCGACGACGAGGAGCTCGCCGCGATCGATGCGCTCGACACCGGGATGCGCGGCGGACCGGACCCCGACAGCATCACCCTCGAGACATTCGGTAGGGAGATCCCCGAGGCATGATCTCTATAGCCCGATAACGGTCCCCGAGCAAAGACAGGACCACCGATGGAATACCGCCCACTCGGACGCACGGGCATCCAGGTCTCGAAGCTCTGCCTCGGGACGATGATGTTCGGGACCTGGGGCAACTCCGACCACGACGACTCGATCCGCATCATCCACAAAGCCCTCGACGCCGGGATCAACTTCGTCGACACCGCCGACGTCTACTCCTCCGGCGAATCCGAGGAGATCGTGGGCAAGGGCCCCCCTAACGATGCTCTTTAAGTTGCCCGGCTCAAGCCGTGACAAACGGTCGTGTCGCTCGTAGGGTTAGTGAGATGAAGGCGCTCGCGTTAGCGCTTGGTGTTGGGCTTCTCGTCGTGGCTGTCAGCGGGTGCGCGGGCGGACAGCCCGAACGGAACCATCCAGCGGAGGCGGACTTCAGCGTCAAGGGGAGCAGGCTCACCGCCTGCGGCTCGAAGCTTCGGGTCAGCGGCATCTCGTGCAAGCGGGCTCCGGGCGACACGCTCTCGCAGGTTGGATTCGCCGAAACGGACGTTCTGAGCACGGAGCCGCTGAGCACGATCCGGCACACCCTCGGCCAAGTCGTCTATCGCACGAACGACGGGTGGACGTGCAAGCCCGAGGTCACCGGCCAGTTGATCTACAACACATGCTGGCGCGGCTCCCAGATCGTCCGGTCCGCTGGTCGGGCGAAGTCCGCCAAGTAGGTCGCCGGCGCCGAGCCCCGCGACCCGGCAAGCGTACTGGCGGTTCGCGGGGATGCTGCGGCATAAAGACCTGGTTTCGCTGGCCGCATATCCCGCATTCGCGGGTGCGAGCCGACATGCATCCGCTGTGTCAGCGAATCCCGGAGTCGAAGTGGATCGTGGTTTTCGCATAGCGATGCGGTGGCACAACGACCTCAACCGGCTCAGCCCGCGGGAGGGGAGCGGAGCTCCGGGCTCGAGCCGGTAGCGGCCGGCGGGCAGCGCGACCTCGAAGCGTCCGTTCGCGCCGGAGCTCGCCGTGGCCACTTGCTCATTGGTGGCAGATTCGATGACGCGAAGATCGGTCGCATAGGGCTTGTCGGCGCAGTCTTGGCCAACTTCCTGGACGGGGCAGGTCGGACCGATCATGACCCGCCCGCGAACGCCCGACTCGCTCGAGCCCGCCGGGGTGCCGTCCCCGCCGCAGCCCCCGAACACGATTGCAGCCACGCACGCCACGCTCACCATCAGCGTCCCCTTGGGCATCCTCAGGAGTTTCCTCCGGAGCGGGTGACGGAAGATCCTCAGCTATCGGAGCGCTTCCGCTTGCGCGACGTCGGAAGCGGAAACCGGGCCCCCAGGCGGGCAACGGGCTGGGCAAGGCAATGCCCACAAATCACCTAAAGAGCCGAGCCGCCAATCGGCCGAAAGCCGTCGATTAGTGGGCAAAACGTGGAGCAGCAATGAGCATCCGCAAGCTACGGCGCGGAATCACAGTCCGAAGGCCACAGGTTCGAGTCCTGTCTCCGGCATGAATCGCGAGTTCCGGGTCATCGGCCCGTGCGATCGTGGCCACTTCCAAGAGTTCCGCGGTCCCCAACGGACCCAGGTAGACATGCGACGATGCCGATAATCGCGGCGAGGACGAGTACCCCCGATGAATGCTCTGCTTCGGAGCGACTCGGCCGGATCGGATGGGGCGCCGTCTGTCAAGGACATATCCAGCCTCAGCCTAATCGCCGCTCGTGCAGCGTCGCCCAGCGACGGTGATGGAGGAGTCCCAAGGGCCGCGCCCGCTGAGTGAGTCTGGATAGGCTCGGGCCATGACGCACACGTCGGTCGACATCTACCTGGTGATCGACACCTTTCTGCTGTTGCTGATCGGAATCGGTCCGAAGATCGCTCTCGTGCCGTTCGTTGAGATCACCGCACCACTCGACGCGGCAACCAAGGCTCGGGTCGTCCGCAAGATGCTCACGACCGCTGGCGTCGTCGCCCTGATTCTCGTTGGACTTGGCGAGCTTTTGGCCCGGCTGCTTCATTTCTCAACCGGGTCGCTATCGATCGCGGGCGGGATCATCCTGATCATCATCGCAATCACGATGGTCCTCGGAACCGGGGAACCCATCGGGAACCAGGGCGTCGGCGAACGCGATCCAATGCGCACGGCCGTGTTCCCTCTCGCCGTTCCCTACGTGCTCAACCCCGCCGGCATCGTCACGCTGGTGACACTCTCCGCCGAGGCGGACTCAGTGGCCGTTTTCGCGATGGTGCTTGGCCTGCTCGGGGTGATGCTCGCACTCGACGCGGCCGTGTTCCGGCTGGCCAACCGCGTCAGCGAAAAGCTGGACGAAGGCCGCATGCTGGTGACCGAGAAGATCTTCGGGATCCTCTTGGCCGCGCTCGCCGTCCAGCTTGTGCTCGACGGACTCGACAGCGTCGGCGTAATCCACCTGGCCGGTCACTGACCATTCCGTCAGAGCGCAGGGGCCGGCGGGGCTTTGCCGGCGGCGTACTCCTGCATCGGAACGTCGCCCGCCGCCCACGCCGCCATCACGGGGTCGATGATCCGCCAGGCCTCCTCGGCCTCGTCGCCGCGGATGAACAGCATCGGGTCGCCCTCGAGCATCTCGTGGATCAGGTGGGCATAGGGCGTGAATCGCAGCGGGGTCGATCGCGCCTCGAGCCGTTGGTTCTCGGCCGTCTGGTCGGGACCGTTGAGGGTCGTGGCGAGCTGAACGTACGGCTCGAGGAGGCCGATCCTGAGCACGTTCGGCGCGACCCCCGGAAACCGGTCGGTCAGGTAGCCGGGCAGGGGACGGAAGTGGATGGCGATCTCGGCGGAGTCCGCCTCGAGGGCCTTGCCCGAGCGCAGCGTGAACGGGACGCCCTCCCACCGCGGACTGTTCACGGCGACCGTCAACGAGGCGTACGTCTCGGTGTTGCGACTGGCGTCGACGCCGGGTTCGTCGACGTAGGACGGCACCTCGCGGGAGCCGATCTCGCCGGCGGCGTAGCGAGCGCGGATCGTGTCGCTTCGCATTCGCTCAGCCGACGGCGTCGCGACCGTGCGCAAGGCCTCGACCCGCATTGACCGGACCGAGTCGGCGTCGAGCCTGGCCGGCTGCTCCATGAGGAGAAGCGCCGTCGCCTCCATGAGGTGGTTTTGGATCATGTCCTTGAGGGCGCCGGCGCCGTCGTAGTAGGAAGCCCTGCCCTCGAGGGTGAGGCTCTCGAGCCAGCTTATGTCCACGCGCTCGACGTGCACCGCATTGAGAATCGGCTCGAAGACGCGGTTGAGGAATCGAACGACGAGGACACGGCGGACGAGATCGCTGGAGAGGAAGTGGTCGATGCGGAAGATCGTCGGCTTGGGCAGCTGGATACGGAGGATCTCGTTGAGGGCGTGTGCCGAGGCTTGGTCGGTGCCGAAAGGCTTCTCGATCGCGACCGCGTCAGCCGTGCCCAGCCCCGCAGTCGCGAGCGCCGGAAGCGCCTTGGTCAGGAGACTCGGCGGCAGCGCGAGGTAGACGAGGGTGTCGCGATGACCCTCGCCGATCACCCGGCTCAAATCCTCGGCCCGGGTGACGTCGGCCGGCTCGAAGCTGAGCATGCCCACGATGAGCTCGCGCGTGTCCTCTGTCACGTCCCCGTGCTCCTGCAGCTTCTCGGCGATGTGCTGGCGGAAGTCGTCGTTCGACCAGTCGGTGATGTCCGACCCGACGATCTCCAAGCCGTGGGGCAGCATCTCTGCCTCGGCCAACTGAGCAACCGCCGGCAGCAGCAGGCGGCTGGTGAGATCACCGGAAGCACCGAAGAGGACCATGCGCTCGATCATCGGGTAACGCCTTTCTCGCCTTGTTGTGGAAGCCCTTTGTAGCGCGGCGAGGGCTCGCCCGTCACCCCGGGGCGGCAACGGAAAATCGCGCCCGCCAGCGGCTCATCCTCGCGCCGCTCGCAGTCGATCCATGAGGTGGTGATGAAAAGGTCTCCACCGTCGTCGCCGCCGAAGGCGACCGACGTGGGATTCGACGTCGGCAGCTCGACGACGCCGTCGAGCGTGCCGTCGATGCGGTAGCGATGCACCGCTCCGGCTCGTCCCACGGCGACCCAAAGCATGCCCTCGGCGTCGACGGTCATCCCGTCGGGCCAGAGCTGCTCGCGGCTTAGATCGACGAGCCGCCGGCGAGCGCTGAGCGCGCCGGCAGCGGGGTCGAGGTCGAAGACGTCGACGACGCAGAGGGCGGTGTCGGCGAGGTAGAGCCGCCCCCGTGGCTCATCGAACCCCGGCCCGTTGGAGATCGTCAGCTCGTCCACCACGCGGGTCACCGTCTCGCCGTCGACTAGGTAGAGCGCCGCGTTCCGCGGCCGCTTGTCGAAGGCCATCGTTCCGACCCAGGCTCGTCCCCTGCCGTCGACCTTGATGTCGTTGGCGCGGTTTTCGGGACGGCCCTCCTCGATCGGAACTCGCATCTCGAGTGCACCCGTGGCGCGGTCAAGCACCGCGAGCCCCTCCGGGCTCGCCACCACCGCATCGCCGCTCGCGCCGAGCACCACGCCGCCCGGCTGCCCATTGGTGCTCCAGGAGCTGTCCTCGGAGGACTTCGGATCGAAGCACTGCACCCGCTCCGCGGTGATGTCCACCCACCACAGACGGCCCGTCGAGGCGTCCCAGAGCGGGCCTTCCGCGTGGTGCGCTCGCACACTCATCGCGACCTCGACTGGGGTGTCGCCCACGCGTATGGACCCGGTCGGGCGGAGATTAAGCCGCTCGGGGTTGCCGCCAGTCCGCCACACAGCCACTCTATCCCTGTCTCCGGGGCCCGCGGTTCCCGTGGCGGGTTAAGAAATGCGACGCTACAGGCGTTGCCTAGGCGTCGACGGAAGGACCATCATCGCGACGAAATCGCAGTCGGCACGCACAGCTGAACTCGATCTGATCGTGATCGGCGCCGGGCCCGCGGGCGTCGTCGCAGCGTTGCGCGCCGGACGACTCGGCGCTCGAACGGCGCTCGTCACGCGCGACGGACTTGGGGGGATGGCTGCTAACGACGGGCCGGTGCCGGTACGAACCCTGTCCCACGCGGCGCGGCTGATGCGCGAGGCGAGGCAGCTCCCACGTTACGGAATCGACGCCGGCGAGCCGACGCTCGACTATGGGCGCCTGCTGGCTCGCGTGCGCGAGGTAACCAGCGAGGTGCGCGAGCAGGCACTATTGCGCGACGAGCTCGAGCGGGCCGGCGTGACCGTCTACGAGCACGCCGGAACCGCCGGCTTCGTCGACCCGCACGTGATCGAGAGCGAGGGCGGACCGCGACTGCGAGCCGCGAAGGTCATCGTCTGCACCGGTGGCGTCTCGCGACACCTCCCGGTGCCGGGCTCCGAGCTCACCTCCACCCACAGCGACGCCTGGCAGCTCGCTTCCGTGCCCGACTCGCTGCTGGTGATCGGCGCCGGCGCGACCGGCGTCCAGGTCGCCTCGATCTTCAACGCCTTCGGATCACGGGTCACCCTGTTCGAGGCGGCCCCCCGAATCCTCATGAGCGAGGACGAGCAGGTGTCGGCGGCAATGAGCACGGCGCTGCGCGAGTCCGGGGTGCGGATCCTCGAGCACGCCGGGACGATCGAGCGCTTCGAGCCCAGTTCCGCCGGAGTGCGACTCCTCTATTACGAGGGCGATGCGCAAGCGCACGTCGACGCGACGCTCGCGGTCGTCGCAGTCGGGTGGGTCGCGAGCACTGACGGGCTCGATCTCGCCACCGCAGGGGTGGAGACCGACCCGCGCGGCTACATCAAGGTGGACTCCGAGCTCCGCACGACCGCGCCCGGCATCTACGCCGCCGGAGACGTCACCGGCCACCTGATGGTCGTCCACGAAGCCGCGCGCGAGGCCTATCTGGCCGCGACCAACGCAACGCTCGGGCGCACCGATGTCCTTCCCGCGGAGGTCAGCCCGCTCGGGAGCTACACCAACCCCGAATATGCCTCCGTCGGGCTCAGCGAGGCGACCGCACGTGAGTCGCACGACGTCGTCGTCGGGACCGAGCGCTTCGGCTCACTGCCGCGGCCGATCATCGACGGTCGCCCGACGGGGTTCTGCAAGCTCGTCGCCGAGCGGGAGGATCACGCCATTCTCGGCTGCCACATCGTCGGTGAGCGGGCCGTCGAGCTCGCCCAACTGGCGGCGGTCGCGATGGCGTCCGGCATGAAGGTCGAAGAACTCGCCCTGGTTCCCTTCTCGTTCCCCACCTACGCCAACGCGCTCGGCCGTGCCGCGATCAGGGCCGCGCGCCAGCTCGATGCTCGCTTAGGCGAGGTGGACGAGCGGATGAGGTCGGATGCCGCCGCCCTCCAGGAATGAGGCGCCGGAGGAGGCCGAACGCCAACGCCGCTGCGGCTGGGCGTACTCGTCGGGGTACGTGCGCGGCGTGGCGGTGACTCGGGTTGTGAGTCGTCGTCGCGGACCCAAGCGCGTGGAGCTCGCGCGCGACGAGTGACCGGCCTGATCGAAGTCGGCGGTCCCAATAGGTTTGCCGAGTCCCGGGAAGCGGCTTCGAGCTCAACCGTCAAGGATGCGGCGCCGCTCATCGATCTCGGCCGGCGCCTCCCCATATTGGGATCACCCCCGCGAGACATGCGCGCTCAGGCCTGATTCCCCGGACCGGCAGGGTCTGGTTTGACCACTGCCCTGATGGCCTGCCAGGGCCATGCCGCCGTGCGGTCACCACATGGCTGAGCCCAATCCCGCCCCCGAGGGATCGATCAAGCCCGGTCTTTGGGACTGGGCCCCCTCGGATCGCCACGCCAGCCCAATTGGTCGCCGAGGTCATGAACCTCCGCCTCAGCTCTCCGGCCCCAGCACCCGGAATCTCAGCTCAGCAGGTCCACGGCACCCTTGAGCGCGAAGGCGACGCCGACGACGGCGAACACCATCGTGGCGAGCTGTCGCTCATAGCGACGGGCCCAGGCGCTGCCCCGGTCGAGCGCCACTCTCGCGGCCGCCGGGCGCCGCAGCGCAACGGCGAGCGCCGCGATCGGGATGGCGAACCAGATCGCGTCGAAGATCAGAACGTTGACCGTGCCCACAGCCAACCCTGGACCGGATTCCGAGATGGCGTTCAGCCCGAGCAGGTACAAGAGGCCCGGCAGATGGGTCGCAATGCCCGCGCCGGCAGCGACCGCAAGGGTGGGGTCCCGGAGCGCGCGAGACACCCTGGACTGTCCCGTTGAGGGTCCGCGGGAGGGGGTTTCGATCCTTCCTGTCGCGATGCCTGCCGCGAACCCGGCGGCGGCGGCCCCAAGGCCCAGGCTTACCACCGAATTCGTGGTCGAGGATCCGGCCTCGACCTTGACTCCACCGAGCGCCACGACGACGAGGATTCCTATCGCGAAGCTCCAGGCGAATCCGGCAGCGATGTAAGCGACCAGAAGCCGCCGCGGCCTTGGGGTGGACAGCAACGCGTACACGGCGGCGGCGCCGGTCGGGCGCAGCGCGTTCACGATTGCCAGCAGGATCGACTCGGGACTCACCGGGCGCCGTGGGCAGCCGTGCCACGGGGTCGGATGCAACCGATCGCGAACGTTCGATCCTCAAGGTGCCGGATCTTCGAGGTCCCGAGATGGAGTGGCCTCGTACGACGTCCTCGGCGGTCGGTCGCCTCGATGGCACGCTTGAAAGCCTCGGCGTTCTCCTGCGACATCGCGTGACTACGCAGTATCTCCGTTTGAGCCACTGGGCCAAACATAGGATCGGCGCTTTCGCTGTCGCGTGCGAAGCAGAAACGCAACTGGTATGGCAGGTGGGCAAGGGGTGGGCAAGGCGACACCCGCAAACAACCGAGGAGCCGACCGTCCGTAAATCGCCCGAAACCGCCGATTAGCGGCCAGGTGCGTATCCGGTTCGCTCAGACTGACCCCGGAGTCGCTCGGCACCGAAGGCAAGGCCGCCAGCGTCCCCCGATCGCGAAGCAATCGTTCGTAATGGCGCTAAGGGCTCCGACCTCTAGGACAGACGCCGGCCTCGCTTCCAGCGGCGAGCGGCCGATTTTCCACCGTATAGGTGGATTTCATGCCGCTCGCGCGGCCGCCGAGCCCGTCCCCACAGCGAGCGGCCGATTATCCACCGCAGAGGTGGATTTGCTGCCGGTCGCGGATGTGAGTCCGGTTCTGCTTCGGCGGAGGCGGAGTGCCTGATGGGACCGGGTATGCACTTAGCGGCCAAGTGCGTATCCGGTTCGCTCCATCCGGCCCCTCTCCTAGCTTCGTGGGGTCATGCGCCCCGCCTACCCTCCGACAATCTTGGAGTTCCAGGAGCGGTTCGCCACCGAGGATGCCTGCCGCGAGTACCTGTTCGCCTCGCGCTGGCCCGAGGGCTTCGTCTGCCCGCGCTGCGGCGGCGAGCGGGCCGGCGCCGAGACGCGTCGCCACCTCTGGGTCTGCACGGCGTGTGGCCACCAGACCTCGGTGACCGCCGGCACGGTCATGCACGGCACCCGCACCCCCTTGCGGCTGTGGTTTTGGGCCGCCTACCTGGTCGCCACCCACCACCCGGGGATCTCCGCCAAGCAGCTTCAGCGCCAGCTCGGCCTCTCCCGCTATGAGACCGCCTGGCTGATCCTGCAGAAGCTGCGCCGGGCGATGGTCGCCCCCGAGCGTGAGCCGCTGAGGGCCGAGGTCGAGGTCGATGAGTTCTTCCTCGGGGGCGTCGAGGAGGGCACGCACGGGGCACGCCAGCGCGGCGAGAAGGCGCTTTGCGGGGTCGCGATCGAGGTCCGGGGAGCCGGGTCGGGGCGCCTGCGCCTCGTGACCCTCACCGATGCCGCCAAGCCGACCCTGACCGCCTTCGTCAAGGCGACGACCGCCCCGGGCGCGATCGTCCGCACCGACGGCTGGAAGGGCTATACCGGCCTCACCGAGGCCGGCTACGACCATCGCCCCCGCAGCCAGCGGCAAGCGCCTGCGGGCTCGGAGCCCTACCTGCCCCGCGCCCACCGCGCGATCTCGAACCTGAAGGCCTGGATGCACGGCACCCACCGGGGCGTTGGCGATCCCACCTGCAGGTCTACCTCGACGAGTACGTCTTTCGCCACAACCGCCGCCGCACGCCGATGGCGGCGTTCCAGACGTTGCTCGGACTCGGCGCCCGGCACGAGCCCACGACCTACCACGAGATCGTGCGGCGGGCTGCCTAAGCCTCACTTGGAGTCAACCGGATACGCACTAGCGGGCCAAAACGCGGACCAACCGGAAGCCGCCCGCGGAATCCTAATCCGCGTGTCGCAGGTTCGAGTCCTGCCTCCGGCACTGTGAAAACCGCTTGCTCACGCGGTTTTCATTGCGACCCCTCCCGCCAACACCTGCTGGGCCGGGCATGGGTGACCGCCATGCCGGTGAAGCCGCTAGCTGAGCCAAACGATCCGCCGGGCCACGGAGCGCCGGCGTACCGCTCGGTCACCGGGCCCGACGGTGGCGAAACCGGGCAGAAGGCATCGGTCTCGACCACAGTGCCTGGAAACAGCCGTGCGAAGGGGTCTTCGCCGAATCGGCCAGCGCTCCGGGCGACGGTCACGGCGCCCGCGCAGCGCTCGCGTCGAGGGCGAAGGTCGAGAGGCACACGAAGTCGTTGCCGAGGAGCCCGATCCACCAGGCCAGGGCGTCCCTGCGAGCCTGCTGGACCTCGGGCTCATCGAATCGAAGCGTGGCGTTTGGATCCGCGAGCGCGCAGACATGCGCGATGGCACCCTGCACGGGATCGCCGGCCAGGCAGCGCGCGTCGATTCGGAGTCGGCGGCCGGATCCCTTCGGCCCCGGATCGAGCCGTCGTCCATCGAACCTGACGAAGGCGAACGGCAGCTCGCCTCTCATCCGTCAGGCACTTCCCAGTCGTCGCGGATCTGCCGCGTGATCTCCCGCATGTCGCGCCGAAGGTCCTCCATCGTCGCCCGCCCCCAGTACCAGTAGCCGTTGTAGGCCCGATGCACGGTGAGGTCCGGGAAGAGCGTGAACGCGGCCGGCCGGTAGGGGCCGTGGAGGGTGTCCGTCCCTTCGCGGAGGGCAAGTCGGTCCAGCCAGAGCCGCTCCGCGTCCGACAGGAACGCGAACCGGGCGCCGAGCCCGGCCCGAAAGGCCGACTGCACCTCCGGCGAGTCCACGCTCACAACGACGATGCGCGCGTAGGCCACCTCGAACTCGTCCTGGAGGCGGCAGAGCTCCCGCATGTAGCGCTCCCGGCACCAGATGACAACGGTGCGGTAGCGGTGCAGGTCGAGGTCCGCGGGCAGCGTGTACTGCTGGTCCCCGATGTTCCCCTTCTGGTCAGGATGCCGATGCACGGCAGCTCGAGCTTGCGCGGTCGCGACTTGCTCGCTCACCACCTTGTCGGCCAGCGTGGTGATGCCAGAAGCAACTGGTGCTTATTGAGCGAGGGTGACTCGTGCACACCTCGCCGCGGCGCCTACTCCCTTACCCCGGCGGCTTGGAGGGCACTCTCGCGGCCCTGGTGCTCTTCGTATCTGATAATCCGCTCGTCGCGGACCGTCCAGACAGCGCCGCGAGTGTGCTCGACCCAGGCGTCGCTGTCCTTGAGCTTCCCGCGCTCGCGAATGACCGATATGACTCGATCCCCTCCGGCATCGATGAGATCAAGTGCCTGCACCTCAAAATCGTCCCATGTCGCAAGCCATTGCTTCAACGCTTCGATGACGCCGTCGCGACCGCGGTACACCCGAGTTTCGGGGTTGGTGCGTGAGATGTCGTACTCGATGCCCGGGTCGCTCAGCTCGAAGAAGTCCTCGACCCTCTGCACGTCGTAGCCGGCTGAGATAAACCCATCGATGGCCCGACGAACGACCTCCACATTCTCATGCGACATCACGCTGCTGAGTATCCCGATGTGAGACCGGCTCCGGCTTCCAGAGGAAGGAACCGGGCACACTGCTGTGGCCCCTTGGAGCTGGTGCCCGCGTCGCCGATCGCGGATTTCAAAGCCCGTCCACCGACTTGTGGCGTTCGCCAGTTTCTGCTCGGCGCCGGCGCTCGAAGCCAGCCGGGATGCCCGTTCGGCCCCGCTCGTCGTGGTCGGCCGCCCGAGTTGTGCGAGGCGGACGCTAGGCGGTTGCCGCGGCGAGCAGCACCACGTTCGAGAAGCTCAGCGGCTTCGAGCCACCCCCCGCATCCGCTGCGGCCTGCGTGATCGCGTCCCAGGCCTCTTCCTGGGCCTCGCCTGCGTGCTGCTCGATCATCGCCCGGATCGGGGCGACGATCGCCCTGATGTAGGCCGTGAAGTGCTCCGGGGAGTCGAACTCGAAGGTGACTTCGTCCTGCTCCACGGCGACCTTCGAGAACCCGCCGCCTTCGAGCAGCCCGCCGATGGCGTCGGGGGTGGGCCGGGAGAGTGGCCCGGGCGTTCCGGGCGGGGGCGGGGGCACGCCGAGCCGCTCGATCGTCGTTCGTCATCGGAATCGAGAGGAAGGGGACCTGATCGGGCTCGCCCCAGGAGCTGATCGCCATCCGCGCGCCCGGCTTGAGGAAGCCTCGGATGCGCCCCGCGGCGGCCTCCGCGTCAGGCTCGAAGATGATTCCCCAGCGCGAGACGGCGGCGTCGAAGCTCGCGTGCGGAAAATCGAGGCTGGAGGCGTCCGACTCCATGAACTCGACGTTGCCCAGGCCGGCCGCCGCCGCGCGTTCACGCCCGAACGCGAGCATCTCGGCCGGAGATGTCCGTGGCCACGACGCGGCCCTCCGGGCCGGCCTTGCGCGCCGCGGTGAGCGCCGGCTCGCCATAGCCGGCGGCGACGTCCAGGACCCGGCTTCCCGGCTCGACGTCGGCGAGCTCCACCAGCTGCTCGCTGATATGCCCGGTCGGCGCGGTCGGTGAACTCGCTCCACTCCTTCCATCCCACCGCGGCGGAGTCCCACTGCTTGTGCTGCGCCTCGCGGAAGCCGACCGGGTCGATCGCCTTGGATTCCATGCTCGCTCCTCCTTCCCACCCCATTGCGGTGCACGACGACGCTAACCGGTTCGGGTCACCGGCGCACTCGCAGCGACGATTGCATCGCCTCCGCTTCGGCTTCGGATGACCAGCAGCACGAGGTCAGGTTGTCCCGTTGCGCCGGCCAACCGGCGCGCCTCCCTTCGGGTGATGCGAGGCGTCGCACCCGAACTGGCGAGACGCTCGGCCTGGACGAGCACGGCGATCGCGAGCATCCCCGCCACGCGGCGCTTCAAGCCCGCGGCCCAGCCTGTACCCACGGCCCGGAGCCGACTCAGCCCGAGGGGGCGTCGACTCCCCTGAACCGAAGCCGCGACGAGTGGCCGGCGCCGCCCACCTACAATTGGCCCGATGTTCGGGGGGAGGAAGATGCGGATCGAGAAGCTCAGCGCCGGGGCGAGGGCGAACCTCGAGGAGGGCGAGTCGATCCGTGAGCTCGTCCAGACCCAGACCGGGCAGCCGGCGGCTGCGAACGCAAGCGCGGTCGGCACCTCCGCGTTCATGAGCTCGGAGCTGGGGATCTTCTACCGGTCGGAGGTGAGCGCGGGGCCGCATGTCCTCGTCGCGACCGACCGCAACCTGTACGCGATGAAGCTGTCCGGTGGCCGCCTGCTCGACGTCGGGAACGTGGTCCTGAAGGCGCCCCTCCACAAGGCCGGCCTCTACCAGGGACAGAAGGCGCTTACCTTCGGCGGCATCAAGTTCCACGTCATGGTGCTGTTCGGCGAACACGCCGACCGCCTCTACGACTACGTCAAGCAGTCGGGCGGCGCGATCGAATCCACACCGGCGTCCGCCGTTGCCGCGGTCAGTACGCGCGAGCAGCGGATCCGAGACGCGCTCGACGACTAAGACGCAGGGTCGAATACGGCGTGAGAATGGACGATCACCGCTTCCTGACGCGCCATGCGTCAGGGTGAACAGGGGGTGGCTGTGGCGAGCGGGAGAGCTCGAGACATCCGGGCGCTGACGTGCCTCGGCGGGGCGCTACTCGCGCTCGCGCTTAGCGCATGTGGGACCAGCACCTCTGCGGCGGCAAAGGTGGGCGACTGCATCGATGCCGGGAACCAGGTTGTCGACTGCAGCTCGTCCAGCGCCACCAAGAAGCTCGTCAGCGATGAGAGTGCGCCTAACGCGATCGCGTGCGTGCAAATCGGTGCTAATCCGCAGGTAACGGTTAAGGTCGACGGCGGCACCTTCTGCGCGAAGGGCCAGTAGGACGACTGACCGCGGAGGGAGCAAGAGGGCTGACTGGGCAGGGCAGCTAGGCGCTGGTCACGGCGAACACCTGCCACTCGCCGGGCACGCCCTTGAGGGCATGTCTGCCTCGGTCGGCGAACTCGATCCCGGAGCCGATGACGAGGTCTCGAACGGTGCTCGACACGAGCACCTCGCCCCCCTCCGCCAGGGCACCGACGCGGGCTCCGATGTTGACCGCAATGCCGCTGACGTCATCGCCGATCAGCTCGCACTCGCCGGTGTGCAGTCCGGCGCGCACCGACAGGCCGAGATCGCGGGAGTGGTCGACGATCGCGCGTGCGCTGCGGATCGCCCGGGCGGGGCCGTCGAAGGTCGCGAGGTAGCCGTCGCCCATGGCATTCACCTCCCGCCCTCGGAAGCGGTCGAGCTGAGCCTGAACGTCACGATGATGCACGGCGCTCAGCTCCCGCCATCCCCGATCGCCGATTTCGGACACGCGCTTGGTGGAGTCCACCACGTCAGTGAACAGAACGGTCATCAGGGCGCGCCGACTCTTCCCGCCTTCCCGGGAGCCGGTGAGGAACTCCTCGATCTCGTCCAGGACGTCCGCCTGGTCGCCAAACCACCAAAGATGATCCTGTCCCTCCAGCTCGACGTACTTGGCGTTGGGTATCTGCTTCGCGACGTAGCGGCCGTTCTCGACGGGGATGATCCGATCGTCCCGTCGATGGAGGACCAGTGTGGGAGCCGAGACTGCGGGGAGGGCCGCGCGAACGTCCATCTCGGCGGTCATTTGGAGCCAAGCGAGCGCCGCACTTGGGCTTGCGCCCGCGGTCAGCGACTTGTCCCACCAGGCCCGCGCACGTGCATCGTCGGCAACGCTGGGGGCCCAGAGTCGCAGCAGGTCGGCCGAGTCCCCCCACGAATCGCGGACCTCGTGCATGAATGCTCGCGCCTCGTCCTCCCCCATAAGACCGGGCGAATCGCCCACGGTGATCGACGACCCCCAGCCACCGTAGAAGACGAGGGCCGACAGGCGCTCCGGGTAGGTGGCCGCGAACAGCGCGCACAGGAGAGATCCCTCCGAGAGGCCGACCAGCGCCGGATCTCGCGCGCCGGCCGCCTCGAGGACGGCGTTCAGATCCTCCATCCTGTCCTCGAGGGTCGGCAGCTCGGTCGCCGAGACGCGGTCCGACATGCCCGTTCCTCGCTTGTCCCAGAGGATCACCCGGCTGAAGCTCGCCAGGCGCTCGACGAACTCGGCGTAGAGCGGCTCCTCCCAGATCGCTTCCATGGACAGGACCCACCCGCTCGTCAAGAGCAGATCACGCGGGCCGTCGCCGACCACCTGGTAGGCGATGCTGACATCCCCGTTCTTGGCGTAACGCGTCTTCGCTCTCACGGCCAATCGAGCGTACAGGCGTCGTGTCCCGAGGGGGTCTCAGTGGGAAAGGCGGGCTCAGCCGAGGCCCATGTACCAGATCCCGAACATGAGGCCGAATAGGCCGAACGCCGGGATGAGCACCGTGCGGTAGAGCGGCGCGACGACCCGCCGGGTCAGCACCCAGGCGAAGGCGGTCGTGCACAGGGTCATCGAGACGGCGGTCATCGGGGCGAAGAGAAGAAGCGCGGCGGCCGCCTCGAGCTGCGTTGGCAGCGCCGCGATCAAGAGGAGGACGACGGCCCCCGTGCCGGCGAGGCCGTGCACGATGCCGATGCCCGCGGCCTGTTGCGGCGTGCGTGCCCGGTGCGGGTGGTCGGGCTCGCCGCGGTGATGGAGGTGCCGGTGAGCGTGACCCTCGGCAACCGCGTGCTGGTGGGGCCCGGCGCGGAAGTCGCCGCGGACCCACTTCACGACCACGCGCAGGGCGAGCAGCAGGATGATCACGCCGACCGCCCGCTCGGCTCCCTGCTCGACCCACCCGGGCATGGCGGACTTCAGGAAGATCAGCGGGAGCCCGATCGCGATCAGGGCGCCCGCATGGCCGGCCCCCCACCAGCCGCCGAGGCGGGCAGCCGCCCGGGCCTCGCCGCCCTCCGCGGCGACCAGCGAGCTCACCGCCACCAGGTGGTCGGGGTCGGATGCGTGTCGCAGCCCCAGCGCCACCGCGATCGCCATCGCCACCAGGAATGGAGCGCCTGACAAGAGGCCCTGAAGCCAGGCGTCGGCTTGCTCGAACGGCGTGAACAGGGCCGAGAAGTCCATGTCAGCTTGGAGTTCGAACACCTTGCTCATTTGGATCACCGGCGGGCACCAAATTCATCGGTCCGGTGATCCGAATCCGTCGGTGCCCCGTAGTGGTCGGCATCGGTTGCGCCGCTTGCGGCCGGAGGAAAACAGATCGGCGACAACGGCGGCGTGCGATTCATCGAAAGGAGTCGACATGGAGAACCTGAGCCGGCGGAAGCTGTTGGCGTCGGCGGGAGTGGCGACGGGGGCCGCGGCGATCGCCGCTGCGCCATCGGTCGCACAGGCGGCACTCGATCACCCCGAGGCCACCGACCCGTCCGGCCCGCCGCCCGAGGAGACGATCGTCGCCTACGTCCGCGACATCAAGCGGAACGAGGTGACCGTCATGTCGGGGACCGGCGAGGTCACTTACCGAGATCCGGTGCTGGTGAAGCGCCTCGTGAAGGCCGCGCCGGCGAACGGGCAGGCACGGAAGTAAAGGAGCAAGGACAAGATGTCATCCCACAGAGAAGCGCCAGAGATCAGCCAGGATCCGGTCGCCGACAACACGGACTGCTACGCGTTCGTGAGCCCGGACAAGCCGGACACGGTCACCATCATCACCAACTACGTGCCGCTCGAGGACCCGCCCGGCGGGCCCAATTTCTTCGAGTTCGGCGACGACGTCCGGTACTCCATCTACATCGACAACGATGGCGATGGCAAGCCGGAGATCGAATACCAGTTCAGGTTCAAGACGAAGCTCCGGAACCCGGACACGTTCCTCTACAACACCGGCCAGATCACGGCGCTGAACAGCCAGACCTGGAACCGGCGACAGTTCTATGAGGTAACCCGCGTCAATCACAAGCGCGGCAAGTCCAAGGTCCTGGGTCGCGACCTCGCGTCGCCTCCGTGCAACATCGGGCCTCGGTCGACGCCGAGCTATCCGAAGCTCGCGAAGGCGGCGGTTCATGGCCTCCGGTCCGGCGAGAGGGTCTTCGCCGGGCAGCGAAATGAGGGGTTCTTCGTCGACCTGGGGTCGATCTTCGACCTCGGCGACCTGCGCCCGCTCCAGAACCTCCACCTCATCGCGACGTCCCCCGCCATGGGGGTCGACGCAACGGCGACGCTCAACGTCCACACGATCGCGATTCAGATTCCGATCAAGAAGCTGACCCGCGATCACTCGGTCCCGTCGGACCCGATGAGCGCCAAGGCCGTGCTGGGCATCTGGGGAGCCGCGTCGCGGCGCAAGACCCGGGTGCTCGACAAGGCGCACGACGAGCGTGCCGAGTCCGGGCCCTGGGTTCAGGTGTCCCGGCTGGGCAACCCGCTGTTCAACGAGGTCATCGTGCCGATGGGCGACAAGGACAAGTGGAACGCGGTGCATCCGGCCGCCGACAAGGCGTTCGCGAAGTACGTGGAGCGGCCGGAGCTCGCGAAGCTCCTCCCGGTCCTGTACCCCGGCGTCTTCCCGCGCCTGGCGAAGCTCAAGGCGAAGCGGGCGGACCTGGTGGCGATCCTGCTCACCGGCATCCCCAAGGGCATCATCCCGGGGTTCCAGAACTACACCGGGAGCGTTCTCGCGGACATGATGCGGCTGAACGTCGCGATTCCGCCGACGAAGTCCAAGCCGAGCCCGCTCGGCCTTCTGGGCGGCGACGCGGCCGGGTTCCCGAACGGCCGCCGCGTGTTCGACGACGTGGTGAACATCGAGCTCCAGGCCGTCGCGGGCCTCACGTACCCGCTGGTCAATCCGGACTACAAGCCGGATGACGCGGCCTCGAAGCTCACCCAGGGGCTGACGCCGGGCAAGAACCGGTACCAGTCGACGTTCCCCTACCTGGGCACGCCGCACGACGGATTCGACACGCCGTCGGGGCCGAAGGGGTGAGCCACCACCGTCACACCTACGCCGACCGTCGGCACCCTGAGTACGTGGTGCTGGACATCGGCGGTGAGTGCGGGGCGCTGATCGTCCACGCCGATCCCGAGCTGCATGGGGTCGAGGTGGAGATCAGCCCCCGCGGCCGCGACGACGATCGCTCACACAAGGAGGTGCTCGAGCGAAGCGTCCGCGGCCGCCCCGCCTACACGGCGGTGTTCGAGTCGCTGGAGCACGGCGAGTACACCCTCTGGACCCACGGCGAGCCCCGCGCTCGCGGGGTCCAGGTCGAAGCCGGCGAGGTTGCCGAGCTCGACTGGAGATAAGCGAAACCAGAGAAGAGGAAAGGAAAGCCAATGCCGAACATCGGACCCCTGGAAGTGATCGTGGTTCTCATCATCGCCCTCGTCGTCTTCGGCCCGAAGCGCCTGCCCGAGCTGGGCAAGTCGATGGGCCGCGGAATCCGCGAGTTCCGCTCGACGGTCTCGGGCAGCAACAACGAGTCCAAGCCGGAGCTCGACGCGCCCGCGAACGACACCGCGGAGCGCGTGGATGGCGAGGTCGTCGGACACAGCGCCCCGTAGCCGATGGCGCGCTTTAAGGCCCCCAGGTACGACGAGGGACTCTCGCTCGTCGAGCATCTCGACGAGCTCCGCACGCGGATCATCGTCTCGATCGTCGTCCTGGGGGTCGCCGTCTCGCTGTGCTTCTGGCAGAACCACCTGCTGCTGGACGCGCTGAACGGCCCGCTCCCCGCCGGCGAGAAGCCGGTGACGCTGAGCCCCGCGGAGCCCTTCCTGGCGACCTTCAGGGTCTCCGTGTACGCGGGCATCCTGCTCGCGCTGCCCGTCCTGCTGTATGAGGCGTACGCCTTCGTGCTCCCCGCGCTGAGCTCCGCGGAGCGCCGCGTGATCCTCCCCTTCCTCCTCCTCGTGCCGGTCCTGTTCGTGGCTGGCGTGGTCTTCGGCTACTACGTGGTCCTTCCCGCCGCCCTGCACTTCCTCCTCAACTTCAACGCCGCCCAGTTCACGGTTCAGGTCCGGGCCGGCGACTACTACGGGTTCGTCACCCTGACCCTGCTCGCGATGGGGATCGTGTTCCAGGTCCCGATGGGGATCCTGGCGCTGACCAAGCTCGGGATCACGACCCCGCGCCAGCTGTCGGCGAACCGACGCTACGCCTACCTGGTCCTCGCCATCGTCGCGATGGCCCTGCCGGGCACCGACCCGGTCACGATGCTCGTCGAGCTCGCGCCGCTCCTGCTCCTCTACGAGCTCTCGATCGTGCTCGCCAGGACGTTCGGCGGCCCGGTCGCGGCGCGGCCCGCCGCCGAGCAGGGGCGCTAGGCCGAAGCGGAGCTCGCGACGAGGTCGGCAAACCGCCCCAGGTACAGCGGCCAGCCCCCATCGCCCTCGACGGCGTCGCGCTCGCTCTCCCAGCCGTCGCCGTGCCGGTCGAGATGACGATGCTCGAGCTCGACGCGGGTTCGTTCATCCCCGTCGGCGATGAACCGCACCTCCACCTCACTGGTCCTTTCGAGGTCGGTCTCGATCTGCCAGGTCGGCGCGATGTCCCAGCTGAAGACGATGCGGTCCGGCGGCTCGTAGGCCAGCACACGTGCCCACTGGCACTCGCTGCCGTCGACCCCGCGGTCGAAGACTCGCCCGCCCACCCGCGGCTCGAACACGCTCTCGGCAATCTCGACGGCGAGCATGTTGTGCTCGCGCGGCTTCACCTTGTCGAACTCGGTGACGAAGGCGTAGAAGGCGCGATCGATCGGCACCTCGACGACGACCGAGGTTCGGATCGAGGTGTCTGTGGCTGGTGTGCTCATTGGTCCTCCTCAATGGGTCTCTCGGCGACCTCCTTGTAAGCCGCCAGGGTCTTGGCCCAGAACTGCTCCAGGTCGGCGCGTAGGGCGCCTATGCCGTGGGCGTCGACCCGGTAGAAGCGGCGATTCCCCGCCTGCTGGTCGACCACGAGCCGGGCTCGCTTCAGCACCTTCAGATGCTGCGAGACAGCCGGCCTCGAGACGGGGAGCCCCTCCGCCAGTTCGCACACGGGCAGCGGGCGATCGGCGAGGCGCCTGAAGATCTCGCGTCTCGTCGGATCCCCCAGCGCGGTCCAGGCCTCGGCTTCGAGAGTCGGCATATCCGTAAGTCTACACTTACCGACATTCCCTGGCGCGCCGGCTTACCTCCACCGCCTGACAGCGCGCGGCGAGGGCTCCTCCGCTCAGTCCAGGTCCCAGCCGAAGTAGACCTCGACCTGCTTGATCCTCTCGCCCTCGAAAGTGAGGACCTCGGTGTTTCGGAACCGACGACCGTCGGTCCTCGTGCACTCGTAGGTGACGACAACCTCGTCGCCGGATTCCGTCAGGCGCTTGAACTCGAAGTGCTGGATGTGTCCCGCGTTCGGCCAGCAGCGCTCGAAGTACTGCTCCCGGTCGATGCCCGGATCCGGCGGGCTGTAGAACCTGAGGTCGTCGGCCAGCAGTCTCTCGATGAGCGCGCGATCGCCGTCCTCGTAGGCGCGATACGCGTCGCGCGCCAGCTCGAGCCTTCCCATTCGTGCCTCCTTCTCGTGAGTGTGTAGGAGTAAGACCGACGAAGGTCGCCAAACTCATCAGATCACGATGCCGCCCACCCGCCGCCACAAGATCGTCGAGCCGTCTCCGGCCGACCTCCCCAGAGAGTTTCAGCTCCGCACCCTGCGCCGCCGCGCGCTGCAGGCGATCGCTGCCCTCACCGTGCTGTTCGCGGTCTTCCTCCTCGCGCCCGGCCTGGGCGAGGTTCGCGACAAGCTCGAGGGTGCGGATCCCAGCTGGCTCGTTCTGGCAACCCTCTTCGAGGGCCTCTCCTTCGGCTCGTACATCGTCATGTTCGGGCCGATCTTCTGCACCGGACTCGGCCGGCGACGGAGTTGGCAGATCGGGGGATCCGAGCTCGCGATGGGCTCGCTGGTCCCGGCGAGCGGCGCCGGGGGCCTGGCGCTCGGGGCATGGGTGCTGCACCGAGGCGGAATGGGAGGCGAGCGGATCGCGCGTCGCTCGGTGGCGTTCTTCCTGATCAAGAGCGGGGTGAACTTCGTGGCCGTGGCGGTGCTGGGGACGGCGATGGCCCTGGGACTGGGCCCCCACCTCTCGCCGTGGTTGACGGTTCTCCCGGCGGCGCTGGCCGCTCTGGTCGTCGGCGGCGTGATCGCCATTCCCCGCCTCGCCACCGGCGAGGACCCCGGCCAGGACGCCTCGCGTACGCGTCGCTGGGTCTATGCCGGCCGGCGGGCGGTCATCGACGGCACCTCGGAGGCGCTTCAGATTCTCCGCTCCCGCGATCGACGCGTGATTGCCGGTTCCGTGGGCTATTGGATCTTCGACAACGCGGTTCTCTGGGCGACCTTCCACGCGTTCGGCGTCTCCCCGGCGATCACCGTCGTCCTGATGGGCTATCTGATCGGTCAGTTGGGCGGGCTCCTCCCGATTCCCGGAGGCATCGGCGGCATCGACGGCGGCCTGATCGGCACGCTCATCGTCTACGGGACTCCCGCCGCCGGCACCGCCGCCGCGGTCCTCGCGTACAGGGTGATCCTGTTCTGGCTACCCTTAGTGATCGGCGGCATCGCATTCGCACTGCTGCGTCGTGACATGCCGGGGAGCTACGAGTTCGCCTCGTGCGCTCCCGCCATCGCAGCGCAGTCCGCCTGACAACACGCGCTCGACGGGCGCGCGTACAACGAGGAAAGGACGATCATGTCCGAGAGCATCACCGAAGACCAGATAGTGGCAACAGCCCAAGGGCTCGGCAAGGACGAGTTCACCCGCGCCGACCTCGCCGAGAAGCTCGGCGTCGAGAAGCCGGATCTCCACAAGCCGTTCCGGCAGGCCCGCCAGGCAGGGCGTCTCGACAAGGTTCGCGACGACGACGAGGGCACCGGCCACTTCCGCCTGTCGAACAAGTAGGCGCGTTCCCCTCACGCATATCGTCGGGTTGAGGACCGTCGCCGGTTCGCGCACCGAGAAGCCTCGGCAAGTCTCGGGTCGCGCGGCTTCGTCCCGGGGAGGATCCGCGCGAACGGCGGATTTTCCACCTCGTAGGTGGATTTGAACCCGTTCGTGCCCCCGCACCTGGGTTTCCCCGCACGGGTGGGTTGATTTCCACCGTACCGGTGGATTTGCGACCGTTCGCGCCCAGCTCTGCCGAATGAGAAGCGCGAGGGCGTCTACTCGTCGCGGGGCGTAATCCGGAAGATCGAGACGACCTCGGCCTGGTGGGCCTCGGGGTGGGCCACGTAGGCGCTGGGCCCGCCGCCGAACCAGCCGCTCGCCTCGTTGTCACCGACGAAGGTGCCGGGATGGCGCCTGCCGTCGCCGTCCTCGACCCAGACGGGGTCGCCCTCCTGGAAGCCGTGCGCGATCGGCTCGGACTGATCGGTCTCCTCGCTCACGCGTCCGAGATTAGATGATCGAATCCCGATCCGCGTGTGCCCGGGGATTTCGCCCGGGCGGCGTTCTCGAGGCGCTCGGCGAGACGATTCATCCCCCGCTCCCGCGCGGCCGCGGCGCCACCTGCGAGGTCCAGCTTGCGGCTGCGTGGGCGCCTCACCTTCTCGGTGCGAAGCGTCGCCAGGTCCTTGAACATGCGCAGCTGGTCCGCCTGGTTCAGGAGCGCGCCCGACAGGCGCGGCGGTCGCTCCCGGACGGCGTTCTCGATCGCGGCCTCGAGCGAGCCGCGCCGCCGCAGGAGCTCGGCGGCCGTCTTCTCGCCCACTCCCTTCGCGCCTGGGATGCCGTCGGAGGGATCGCCCCGTAGCGCGATGAAATCGGGGACCAGCTCGGGCCCGATGCCGTAGCGCCGCTTGACCTCCCGGGCGTCGACCAGCTCAGCCCCCCGCGAGCCGGTACGGACATACAGCACCTTCACGCGGTCGGTCACGCACTGGAACAGGTCCCGGTCGCCCGTCATGAGCAGCGCCTCTCCCCCCGCCTTCTCCTCGAGCTTCGCCAGCGAGCCCATGACGTCGTCCGCCTCGAGGTCATCGCTGATGGCCGACGTCCAGCCGAAGGCCTCAAAGAAGGCGGGTGCGTCGGCGAACTGAGGCGCGAGCTCGTCGGGCACCGGCGGGCGCTCGCCGTGATACGGCTCATAGAGCTCCACGCGGTAGCGGGCCGCGTCCGGGCCGAAGCAGAGGACCACCGCGCGCGGATCGTGCTCGTCGACCTCGCGCAGGAGCAGGTTCGTCGTGCCGAGCAGCGCGTTTACCGGCTGCCCCTTCCCGTCGGTGATCGACTTGGGCAGCGCGTAGAATGCGCGGTAGAGGAGCGAGGGGGCGTCGACGATGAGGAGCGGGCGCGCCACGTCCTCACCCTACGCGCCGCGGTCTAGTGAAAGCAGCCCGCCTTCTGGCGCGAGACGTACGGCGCGGCCTCGTCGGTCCTGCCGTTCTTCGGCGTGTCGTACGGGTCGCCGGCGAAGGCAGCCATGATGCAACCAGTCCTCGGGTTGACGCCCACCGAGCTGAAGTCGAGCAGGTTGCGCCCGCTGGCACACAGGATGCCCGTGGTGCAGATCGCGCCGTAGTGGATCGGGCCGTCGGTGAGGCGCCGGTACCTGAAATCGCGGCCGAAGTTGGTGCTGGTCGCCACCTCGTAGCTCCAGAGGTTCCGCTTGCTGCCCGGGCTCGAGGTGGTGTGAGTGCGGTAGAAGCCGAGCGCCACCTGCCGGCCGTGCTTGCCGACCGCCACCGAGGCGAGCGCGTTCGCCGTAAAGCGCGGCGTGTCCACCGCGATCGGCTTGGACCAGTGGCGGCCCGCGTCGCGGGAGCGCAGCAGGTAGACGCCGTAGTGGTCGTCCGGGCCCTTGGCCTTGGGGTGCCGGGTTCCGGAGATGCCCGTGAACGCCGCGTACACGGCCTTTCCGCGGGCGGCGACGTAGGGGAAGATGTTCGCGAGGTTGGCGTTCGGGTTGCTGAACACGGTGACGTCCGTGAACGGGGTCTTCGGGTTGCACCCGTGGCGCGCGATCGCCAGGTAGAAGTTGTTGTACGGGCTCTCGAGCGTGGCAGGGTTGGTCGGCTCGAGGATCGGCACGTAGAGGGCTCCCCCACGCCCGATCGATGGCTTGCCCTGGTTCGTTCCGCCGGGCACGTAGTTGGCCTCGGCGGCGCTTCCGGGGGCGAGCACGGGGCCGCACGGGACGAAGCTCCCCGGGTCACCGCCGCTGGTCGAGCGGTAGACGAGAGGCGTCTCGCTCGAGAGGTCGTGGTAGCTGAAGTAGACGAAATTGGGATCGGTCGGGCTCGGCGTCACCCACTCGCGATCCGACTCGATGCCGGTCTGGTTGGTCGCGATGCCGGTGTCGCAGTTCGAGTCGAACGTCGCCCCGTGGTTGTGCGAGCGACAGAGTGCGTTCGCCGCCAGTTCGAGGTCGGCCACGTACACGGTGTGGTCAGGCCCGACGTCCACGTCGGAGTCACCGCCTCCGAGGATGGAGCCGAGGCTCTTGCCACGCGGAAAGGTGCGGCCCCCGTCGGACGAGCGCCAGAAACCCACGCCACCGTTCTCACCGCCGCCGGGCGCGGCGACGTAGGCGTACCGTCCGCCGGAGTCGAATGCGAGCGATGGCTCGCCGCCCTGGAGCTCGCCCTTCGGCGGCGAGTTCGGGAGCTTGAGCGGCCTCGTGAAGGAGAGGCCCCGCGCCGGCGCGCTCGGCGCCGCGATCGCCAGGACCAACGCCGCCACCGCCGCGGCTGCGATCGCCGCGCCCGCTCGTCCCGTCCTCAGATCCATCGGGCGCCGAAGGCTAGACCTCGCATCCTGGGATCGCGCCGGTTCATCACAGCCGATGTAGGCTCGCTGACGTCCAACGGGGAGCAGGGCCATTTGCCGCTGACACACGTCCCAGTCGCGCCGCTTCCACCCCAGCGCTTTCGGGAGCTTCTCGGTGAGCGCTACGTCGAGCTGGAGGTGGCGATCGCGCGCGCCCAGGAGCTGTTCGCCGGCCGCGCCGTCTGGCACGTCAACTCGACAGCCCGCGGAGGCGGCGTTGCAGAGCTTCTGCAATCGCTGCTCGCATATGCGCGCGGCGCCGGTGTCGACACCCGGTGGGTCGTCGTCGGAGGCAACCCCGAGTTCTTCCAGGTCACGAAGCGAATCCACAACCACCTCCACGGCTCGGCCGGGGACGGGGGCTCGCTCGGCGACGCGGAGCACACGGTGTACGACGAGACGCTCCGCGAGGCCGCGAAGGAGCTGGCCGGCACGGTCGCTCCGAGTGACATCGTGTTCCTGCACGACCCGCAGACGGCGGGCCTCGTCGAGCCCGTCCGCGAGACGGGTGCGACGGTCGTGTGGCGCTGCCACGTGGGCCTCGACCTGCCCAACGACCTCGCTCGGCAGGCCTGGGACTTCCTGCGAGGCTACGTCGAGCAAGCCCAGGCATACGTCTTCTCGCGAGAGGAGTTCGTGTGGGAGGGACTCGACACCGAGAAGGTATGGATCGTCGCGCCCTCGATCGATGCCTTCTCGCCGAAGAACCAGGAGCTGGATCCTGAGACGGTGAGGGCGATCCTCGCGGTCGCCGGCCTGCGCGACGGCGACGATGTCACGCGGGCGACCTTCACGCGGGAGGACGGCTCCCCCGGGCGGGTCGACCGCGCCGCGCAGACGTTCCAGGAGGAGCCGATTCCGGACGATGCGCCCCTGATCACGCAGGTCTCCAGGTGGGACCGTCTCAAGGACCCGATCGGGGTGGTCCAATGCTTCGCGACGCATCTTGACGCCCCCGGTACGCGCCTCCTCCTCGCCGGTCCCTCCGTCGCGGCAGTGAGCGACGATCCGGAGGGCGCCGAGGTGCTCGCCGAGGTGAAGTACTACCGCGAGGAGCTCGAGCTTTCGATGCGCAGGCGGGTGCACCTGGCCACGCTGCCCATGGACGATGTGCAGGAGAACGCGGCGATCGTCAACGCGATCCAGCGGCGGTCGGAGGTCGTCGTCCAGAAGAGCCTCGCCGAGGGCTTCGGACTGACGGTCGCCGAGGCGATGTGGAAGGCGCGACCGGTGGTCGCGACCAGGCGCGGCGGGATCCAGGACCAGATCGTCGACGGCGAGAGCGGCGTCCTGCTCGCCGATCCGAGAGATCTGGAGACGATGGGCCTCGCCCTGACACGGCTGCTGGCCGATCGCGAGTACGCGCGGCGCCTCGGGACGGCGGCGCGACAGCGGGTTGAGGACCAGTTCCTCGGGACGCGAAGCCTGCTCCAGTACGCGCAGCTGCTCGAGGAGCTCCTGAAGCACGTCGGGGCGACCGGCTGACCGCCTGACCGGGGCCGGCGGGTAGCCCGTCGCTAGTCTCGGCGCCTTGACTCGCTCCGAGCGCCTGACGTCGATGAGCCTGGTCATGGGGGCGGTCGCCTCCGTGCAGATCGGCGCTGCGATCGCCACGACGCTCTTCGACGAGCTCGGCCCGGCCGGGACCGTGCTGCTGCGGACCGGCTTCGCGGCCGTCGTGCTCGTTCTGCTGTGGCGGCCCCGCCTGCGGGGCCGCTCGACGCCGGCGCTTCGGGACGCGCTCCTGTTCGGGCTGACGCTGGCCGGCATGAACCTGAGCTTCTACGCCGCGCTCGACCGCATCCCGCTCGGCATTGCGGTGACGTTGGAGTTCACCGGGCCCTTCCTCGTCGCGGTCGCGGGTTCGCGCCGGGCGAGCGACCTGCTGTGGGTGGCTCTCGCCGCGGGCGGCATCGTGCTCCTCTCGCCGGGCATCCACGGATCGCTGGACGTCACCGGCACGCTGCTGGCGCTCCTGGCCGGGGCGTTCTGGGCCACGTACATCGTGCTGGCGGCCCGCGTGGGGCGGGCGTTCAGCGGCGGCCAGGGGCTTTCGATCGCCATGGTCGTGGCGACCGTCGTGCTGCTTCCCGCGGGGATCGTGGCCGGTGGAAGCAACCTTGGAGATCCGGGACTGCTCGCCGCGGGACTCGCCGTCGCGCTGCTCAGCTCGGCGATCCCCTACTCGCTGGAGCTCGAGGCGCTGCGACGGCTCCCGAAGGGGACCTTCGGCGTGCTGATGAGCATCGAGCCGGCGGTCGCGGCGCTCGTCGGGCTCATCGCGCTGGGGCAGGACCTGAGCGCCAGCGAAGTGGTGGCGATCGGCCTCGTGGTGGCCGCGAGCGCCGGTGCGCTCAGCGCCGCGGGGACCCCGTCTCCGGTCGAGGCTTGACGGGCTCGTAGCCCTGACAGCTCGTCACCGGCAGCCGCGGATAGCGCGGAAAGGCCGGGTCGCTCTTCGAGCGGTCGCAGAGCGAGAAGGTGGATCCGCGCGTGTTCTTGACGACGCGCTGGTGGGCGCACGAGTCGCAGAGGCCGGCCGGCGGTCGCGCCATGCCACAAGTATCACGGCTGGTTGATACTTCACTTTGTATAGTCGAGGGTCGTGATCACGTTCCGGCGGCTACTCGGTTTCCTGCGCCCGTATCGCCGAACGGTCATCGCGTCGCTCGTGTTCGCCTGGCTCGCGATGGTGATGACGGTGCTCATCCCATGGCTCGTCGGGCAGGCGGTGAACGCGATCGAGAATCACGACAAGGCGGCAATCCTGCCGCTCGTCCTCGCGATCGCCGGGGCCGGCCTGTTGCGGCTGGGGCTCACGGTCATTCGCCGCCTGATCGCCGGCAAGGTGTCGGTAAACGTCGAGTACGACCTGCGGGAGCGGATGTACGAGCACCTGCAATCGCTGGAGCTCGGCTTCTTCGACTCCCAGCAGACGGGCCAGCTGATGTCGCGCGCGACGGTCGACCTGCAGTCGATCCGGTTCTTCCTCGGCTACGGGCTGATCTTCCTGACCCAGAACGCGCTCACGCTGGCGCTTGCGAGCATCGTGATGTTCACGATCAAGCCGGATCTGGCGGCGCTCGCGCTGGCGCCGGTGCCGTTCGTCGTGCTCTCGGCCATGCGCTACAACCGGCGCTCCAGGCCGGCGGTGCAGGAGATCCAGCAGCGGCTGGCCGAGCTGACCGCTGAGGTCGAAGAGTCGATCTCCGGGATCCGCATCGTCAAGGCGTTCGCGCGCGAGCGGCACATGCTCGGCCGGTTCCGGCGCTCGGTTCTGCGGGTCTTCGACCAGAACATCTACTCGACGCGCCTGCAGGCCTTCTACTCGCCGCTGCTCGGGTTCCTCCCGAGCCTGGGCCTGGCGGTGGTGCTGCTGATCGGCGGCCGCGAAGTGATCAACGGCGGCCTGTCGCTCGGCGACTTCGCGGCGTTCTACACGTACCTGATCATGCTCACCGCACCGATGCGGATGCTCGGGATGTCGCTCGGAATGGCGCAGCGGGCGGTGGCCTCGGGCAACCGGGTGTTCGAGATCCTGGACCGCGAGCCGCGCATCGAGAGCCCGCCGGATGCGCCTTCGCTGCCAGAGGGGCCCGGTGCGCGTGGAGCTGCGCGACGTCTCGCTCGCCTACAACGGCGGGGCGCCCGCGCTCGAGGACGTGGAGCTGAGGGTCGACGCGGGACGAACGGTTGCGCTGGTCGGTCCGTCGGGGTCGGGGAAGACGAGCCTGGTCGCGCTCCTCGCGCGGCTCTACGACCCGAGTCGGGGTTCGGTGCTCGTGGACGGCGCCGACCTGCGGAGCGTGAACGTGAGCTCGCTGCGCTCGCAGATCGCGTTCGTCGCCGACGACAGCTTCCTGTTCTCAGCGCAGCGTGGCCGAGAACATCGCCTACGCGCACCCGGATGCGACGCTCGAGGAGATCGAGACCGCCGCGCGGCGGGCGCAGGCGCACGGGTTCATCGAGAGCCTCCCGGACGGTTACGCCACGCTGGTCGGCGAGCGGGGGCTGACGCTCTCCGGCGGGCAGCGGCAGCGGATCGCGATCGCGCGGGCGCTGCTGGCCGATCCGCGGATCCTGATTCTCGACGACGCGACCTCGTCCGTGGACGCGCGTACGGAGGCGGCCATCAAGCGCGGGCTGCGCGAGGTGATGGCCGGGCGGACGACGTTCATCGTCGCGCACCGGATGTCGACGATCTCGCTGGCCGACGAGATCGTGGTGATCGACGGCGGGACGATCGTCGATCGCGGATCGCACGAGGAGCTGCTCGACCGGTGCCCGCTGTACGCGGAGATCGCCGAGCACGGCATGGAGGACTCGGTGTTCCTGCAGCGCGACCTCGAGCGGCGAGAGGAGGTGGCGCGGCTGTGAGCGAGAACGGGCGACCGCCCCGCGACGAGGATGCGGTGACGGAGCGCGATCCGGAGACCGAGGGGTCGGAGGTCGCCGAGGCCACCGAGGACGAGGCGAATCAGCCCGGGCAGCTGATGGGCGTGCTCCTGCTGTTCCGGGATCTTTGGCGGCTGTTCCGGGGCGAGAAGCAGCGCACGCGGAAGCTGCGGTGGCTGTTCGGACTGCTGCGGCCCTACCGCGGGCGCGTGTTCGTCACCGGGATCGCGCTGCTCATCGCTACCGCCGCGGGACTGGCGCCGCCGTATCTGGCGGGGCTGGCGATCGACAACGGGATCAAGAAGGGCGACCTCAGCACGCTCGATTGGATCGTCGCCGCGTACGTCGTCTCGGCGGTCATGTACTGGGCGGCCACCTACGCGCAGACCTACCTCGTCGGCTGGGTCGGGCAGCGGGCGCTCCAGGACCTGCGGGAGCAGATCTATACGCATCTGCAGACGATGTCGATCGGGTTCTTCACGCGGCGCAAGCCGGGGGTGCTGATCTCGCGGATGACGAACGACGTGGAGGCGCTGGACACGCTGGTCACGGACGGGGTGATCACGCTCGTCTCGAGCACGCTGACGCTGCTCGGCGTGGTGCTGATCCTGCTGTTCCTGGACTTCCAGCTCGCGCTGGTCACGTTCGCGACCTTCCCGATCCTCGCGATCGGCAGCGTGATCTTCCGCATCGCGTCGGCGGGGGCCTACCGGCGGACGCGGGAGAAGATCGCCAACATCACTGCCTATCTGCAGGAGACGCTCTCGGGCGTGCGGGTGGTGCGGAGCTTCGCGCAGGAGCCGCGGCATCTGAAGCGGATGTCGGCGCTGAACGAGGAGAACCGGCAGGCCAACATGGCGACGGTCTACCTCAACGCGGCGTACTTCCCGGCGGTCGAGCTCCTGTCGGCGATCGGCACCGGCGTGATCCTGCTCTACGGCGGCTACCTGGCGGTCGAGGGACACATCGAGATCGGCGTGGTCGTCGCGTTCGTCGGCTACCTGAACGCGTTCTTCGACCCGATTCAGCAGATCTCGCAGCTCTATACGACCTACCAGCAGGGGATGGCGGCGCTGGACAAGATCTTCGAGCTGCTGGAGACGCAGCCGGACATGGTCGACAAGCCGGGGGCGCTGGATCCGGGGCGGATTCGCGGGGAGATCGAGCTGGATGGAGTGCGGTTCTCCTACGGCGGCGACGCCGGGATGGCGCTCGACGGGATCGACCTGCACGTGCCGGCCGGGCAGACGGTCGCGCTCGTCGGCGAGACGGGCGCCGGCAAGTCGACGCTCGCGAAGCTGGTGGCGCGGTTCTATGACCCGCAGGAGGGGCGGGTGATGGTCGACGGGCACGACCTGCGCGATCTGAGCTCGAGCGCGCTGCGCAGCCAGCTGGGGATCGTGCCGCAGGAGGGGTTCCTGTTCTCCGGCACGGTGCGGGACAACATCGCGTTCGGGCGGCCGGACGCCTCCGAGGACGAGATCCACGCCGCCGCGGCGGCGGTCGGCGCCGATCGGTTCATCGACGGGCTGCCGGACGGATACGACACGGAGATCGGCGAGCGGGGCGTGCATCTGTCGGCGGGGCAGCGGCAGCTGATCGCGTTCGCTCGGGCGCTCTTGGCGGAGCCGCGGATCCTGATCCTCGACGAGGCGACGTCGAACGTGGACGTGCGGACGGAGCGGATCATCGAGCAGGGGCTGGAGCGGCTGCTGCTCGGCCGGACGGCGATCGTGATCGCGCACCGGCTGTCGACGATTCGGCGCGCGGGCCGGATCGTTGTGCTCGAGCACGGGCGGATCGCGGAGGCGGGCACGCACGACGAGCTGATCGAAGCGGGCGGCGCGTACTCGCGCCTCTACGGCGCCTGGGCGGAGTCGGCCGCGGCCTGAGCTCGTGCTAGGCGGCTAGGGCGTGACGCCGCCCGAGCCGCCGGTGCCGCCGTTGCTTCCGCCGCTGCCGCCGGTGCCGCCGCTGCTGCCCCCGGTACCGCCGCTGCTGCCACCGGTGCCGCCGGTCGGGCGGGGCGGGTGCCGGCGCGGGGCGGGCGTCGTGGTGGTGGGCGTGATCGGCGTGGTGGTCGTCGGGGTGGTCGGGACGGCGGTCGTGGTCGTCGGGACGGCGGTGGTCGACCCACCGGCCTGGGTGTGGCGGCTCTTCGCGTTGCCGCAGTCCTTCATCCCGTACTGGGTCGCGGCGGACTCGGCGTTCTGCTTGGCGCTGGCGAGCTCCGCGTCCGCGGTGCTGGTGTCGCCGCCGCTCTGAACCGCGGTGTTCGCACGGCCGAGAGCGTCGACCTCGTTCTTCACCGCGGCGAGGAAGTCGTTCAGCGTGGCGCGGTTCTCCTGCGGGGGCGTCAGCGCCTGGAGCGATTGCAGCTCGCTGCGGGTGATGTCGAGCTCCTGCGAGACCTGAAACGACTGGTCAGTGCTGCTGCCCGCGCTGAGGCTGTCGATCGCCGTGTTGGCCTCCGCGCAGATCTGATCGGCCTGCTTGATGAAGTCGGCCTTGGTGAGGCCGCTCGCGCCGCCGGCCCCGCTCGCGCCACTCGCGCCACTCGCGCCCGAGCTGACCGTGGACGAGCTGCCGCCGCAGCCCGAGACGGCCAGAATCGACGACGACGGCGCCGCCCAGCGCCAGATATGAACACCTGCCCCACACTGAGCGGCTCAAGGTAGCACCGGCGCCCGCCGGTTCCGCCACAGAGCGCCTGCACCTGAACGGATTCAGGCAGCCTCGGCGTCAGCTTCCGGAGGCTTGCGCCGATGCCCATTCCGCCCGCCGTAGGTCGAGGTCTGCGAATGGCAGTTCGCACACAGCAGCTCCAGGTTCTCGAGCCGGTTGTCGAGGCCGTCGCCGTTGATGTGGTGAAGCTGCATGTTGAGCGGCTTCCCATGCCACTCACTGATCCCACAATGCTCGCCACCGTTGCCCTTCTTCATACGAACACATGTTCGCATTTGTCGCGGACGGAAACGGTCGTTCGGACACAGAAACGCCGCCAGAAGCGCAGGCTCTCGAACTGCCGGGGAAGGATTCGAACCTCGTTTCCGGAACCAGAGTCCGGCGTCCTGCCAGCTAGACGACCCGGCATCATGCTGCGGCGCGCTCTCCGCTACGCCGGAAGAGACGCCTAGCGAACGCCTAGCCGGATCCGATGGCCTCCAGATCGCTGTCCGGGTCCGCCAGCGCGTCCTTCTGGGCCATCACGTCCGCGCCCGCCTCAAGCAACCGCCGGGCATGCTCCAGGTCCTCCGAGCGGCCCACGCTGAGCGCCGCCGCCACCTTGCCGCCGTCGAGGTACCAGACCAGGAACTCGCCCGAATCGCGCGTCCCGCGCCACACCAGCTCGTCCCACCTCTCCGCCGGCCCCACGTATTCGAGGCTGGCCCAATCCGACAGGTCGCTGAAGAAGTACGGCACCACCCGATACGGCTCCCCCTCCCCCAGCATCCCCTTGGCCGCGTGCTGGCCCTGCTGCAGCGCGACGTCCCAGTGCTCGATCCGCAGCCGCCGCCCGTGGATCACGCTGTCGTAGGAGCACACGTCTCCCGCCGCGAAGATCCCCTCCACCGAGCTCTCCAGCTTGGCGTCGCAGGTGACCCCGTTCTCCACCGCCAGCCCACCCCGCTCGGCGAGCATCGTCTCGGGATGCACCCCGGCGCCGATGACCACCATCCCGCACTCGATCTCCCGCCCGCTCTTCGTCCTGATCGCCCGCACCCGCTCGTCGCCCGCGAACGAGTCGAGCTCCTCCCCGCCGACGATCTCGACGCCGTGCGACTCGAGGATCTCGTGGAAGTACCGGCCCGGCTCGGCACCGAAGGTCCGCGAGAGCACCACCTCCTCGAGCATCACCATCGTGCACTCGACCCCCAGCGTCGTCAGCGACGCCGCCACCTCGCTGCCGATGTAGCTCCCGCCGACGATCGCGACGTGGCCGGCCTCCTTCGCCTCCTCGCGAATCGCGTCCGAGTTGCCCAGCGTCCGCAGGTAGTGGATCCCCTCCAGGCGCGCACCCTCCAGGTGATGCAGGATGTTCACCCGCGCCCCGGTGGCGATCAGCGCCTTGCCGAACCGCACCGTCTCGCGCGTCTGCAGCTTCGCCGTCCGCTCGCCCGCGTCCAGCGACATGACGCTCGTCTCCGTCAGCAGCTCGACCTGGTTCTCGTCGTACCACTCGGCGCTGTTGACGTACGCGTCCTCCTCGGCGCTCTCGCCCCGCAGGTACTCCTTCGACAGCGGCGGCCGCTCGTAAGGAACGTGAGGCTCGCGCCCCACCAGCAGGATCGACCCGTCCGCCCCGCGCCGGCGAAGCGTCGCCGCGCAGTGCGCCGCGGCCATCCCGCCGCCGATCAGCAGATAGTCGACCTCGCGATCGGCCGCCATGCGCGGCTCAGCTCCGATCGTCCCGTCAGGCCCGAAGTAGGCCTTCAGCTCCTCCTCCATCCCTGGATCCAGCACCGCCAGCACCTCGTCGCCCGACTCCAAGACCGTCTCCGGGTTGGGCACGAACCCGGTGCCGTCGCGCAGCACCGAGATCAGCAGGCTCCCCTCCGGCATCTCGAGATCCGCAACCCGGCGCCCGGCGACCGGCGAGCCCTCGCCCAGCAGCAGCTCGATGATCTCCAGCCGCTCGCGCGGCAGGTCGAGCAGGTGGACGAGCCCGTACTTGGGCACCTCGTGCTCGATCAGCCGCAGGATCAGGTCCGTCGCCGAGACGACCGGCGCGATGCCGAGCAGCTCGAACCACTGCTTGTTCCGCGGGTTGTTCACGCGGGCGATGGTCTGCTCGACCATGTACTTCTCCTTGGCGACCTGGCAGATCAGCATGTTGTCCTCGTCGTCGCCGGTGACGGCGATCACCAGGTCGGCCCGCGACACGCCCGCGCGCTCCAGCACCCACAGCTCCGACGCGTCCCCGTACTGGACGTTGTGCTCCAGCTCCTGCTCGACGGTCACGTAGCGATCGCGATCGTTCTCGATCAGCGTCACCTCGTGCCCCTTGTCGAGGAGCTCGCGCGCCAGGTTCCACCCGACCTTCCCCGCTCCCACGATCAGTACGTACATCCGGCCCTCACTACCCGCCCGCAACCTTCGCGGCGGCCTCCTTGACCTCGGTCTCGAGCATCTCGATCGCCACCCTCGTCGGGCAGATGGTGTGGAGCCCCTGCTGCTCGTACCACTCGGCCCTGTACGGGTCGAGGATGCGGGCGATCACCGTCGGCACCTTGAAGCGCCGCTTCGCGATCTGCGCGATCACGATGTTCGTGTTGTCGCCGTCGGTGGCGGCGACGAAGGCGTCAGCGCGCTCGATCCCGGCCGCCTGAAGCGCCTCGATCTCGAGGCCCGTGCCCACCGTGAACTGGCCGCCCACGTCCTCCCACGGCTTCTCGAGCCCGATCTCCAGCCGCGCGTGCGCCTCCGGGTCCTCGTCCAGGCACGAGACGGTGTGCCCATCGCGCAGCATCGCGCGCGCGAGGGACGAGCCCACCCGGCCGGCTCCGACGATCATCAGAAACACAACTCTGGATGCTATCCAGCGGGAGGCTCGACGAAGGCCGCGTCTCATCAAGGAATTTCGCGCGCCCGGCTAGGCCTCGGGCGGCGCGGTCACCAGCACCGGGCAGGGAGCCTTCTTCAGCACGTACTCCGTGACCTCCCCCACCTCGGCCGGCCGCGAGCCCCCGAGGCCGCCCAGCACGGCGCCGCCCTTGATGCGACTCGGCGGCTCGCCCCCCATGACGATGACCTCGACGCCCCGGCGCCGGGCCTCCTCGACGATCCCGGCCCCGACGCTGCGCGCCGGGACCATCTCGGTCTCGACCTCCACCGATTCGTACTCCTCCCCCACCTCCTTGGCGCGCTGGAGCGCAGCCTTGGCCGCCTCCACCCGATCACGCGGCGGCGGCGCGTCGAGCGGCACCGTCAGCGGGAGCTCCATCACGTAGATCACGTCCAGGCGCGGCCGCTCCTCGCCCGGCTCGTCGGCCGCATCCGCCAGCCGCCCCGCGGTCCCCACGATGTCGTCGTCGAGCTTGGTCCCGAAGACGGGGACGAGGATGCTCCCGTACTCGGCCGGCCGCACCTCCTTGCGCAGAGCCTGCTCCGGCACCGACACCCGCTTCGTCAGCGTCACCCCCTCCACGTACTTCCGGTAGATCACGTACGAGATCAGGCCGAACACCATCCACCCGCCACCGACCCACCGCGCCCGAGCGTGGAACACGATCACGGCCAGCCAGAGAAGCGACATGAGCACGGCCCCGAGCACCGCCGGTAGCGGGATCGCCTTCCCCCGGAACGGGACGTTGAACGGGATCCGGTACGGCCGGTCCTTGCCCGGGTTCTTCCAGCGCAGCCACAGAATCGAGATGTGCGCGATCGTGATCGCAAGCGTCACCCCGAACGCGTAGATCTCCGCCAGCAGGGCGACGTCCGTGGGCAGCGCCAACCCGAACGCGATCAGCGCCGCGATCACGATCGCGATGTACGGCGTGGACCGCGGGCTGAGCTTTCCCAGCCAGCTCGGCACCTGCCGGTTGGTGGCCAGCGCGTAGACGTGGCGTGAGAGGCCGAGCATCGACGTCGCCGCCGCCCACGTGAGGACCACCGGGGCGATCGCCACCACCCCGATCTGGAGGAGAACCGAGAGCCAATGCGGGTCGTAGCTCTGGACGACCCCCAGGATCGGCTCCTCGATGTACCTCTCTCCCAGCGCCGTCCGCGGGCCGTTCGGCGTCTCGACCACGGGCACCGCCATCAGCGCGATCGCCGCCATCCCCGCGTAGATGACCGGCACCAGCATCGCGCTCGCGCCGACCACGCGCCGCAGGTCGCGGCGCCGCCAGCTGAAGTCCGGCGCGAGGTCCGATGCCGCCTCAACCCCCGCGAATGCGAGCGTGGCGACCGCGAGCGCCTCGACGAGGTGCCTCACCGACGGCGTGGTGAACAGGTCGATGTGAGCGGTCAGGCGATCGGGGTGGAACGCGACGATCGCCCCCGTCACGATCACGACAATCTGGAGCGCCACATCGGCGAGGGCGATCAGGATCAGCGGGCGCTGGCGGACGTACCGCGTGAAGCCCCCGATGTTGATCGCCGCCGCGAGGGCGATGACCGCCCCGGCGACCAGGATCTCCGCCCAGCCGTGGGTGAACCCGCCCCAGATCGGCCCGATGTAGTGGGCCACCGAGACCGCCGCGAACGCGACGATGATGATGTAGTCGATGAGGATCGCCCAGCCGGCGATGAAGCTGATCAGCTCGTTGAAGGCGTGGCGGGCGAACGACGACGAGCCGCCGCGCTCCCCGAACATCCCGGCGCCCTCGACATAGGTGAGCGTCGACAGCACCAGCAGCAGGCCGGCGGCCAGGAACACCAGCGGGGTGAGCCCCAGGCCGAACCCGGCGACGACGCCGATCGAGAAGTAGAGCGAGAACCCGATCGCCGCATACGCGACCGCGATCTGCAGCGGGACGCCGAGGAAGCGCCCGGTCAGCGGCCCGGGGCCGACCTTGACGCGCGGCAGCCGCCGGCGCCACCGGCGCCCTCCGGACGGGGGCGCTCCGTCGCCGCTACTCGACGGGGGTTGAGTTGGAGTCCTCGCTCAACTCCGCGACCGCAGCGCGATGTAGAGACGAGCAACCCCGATCCCGATGAACAGGAGCCCGAGCCACAGGCCGGCCGCTCCGATGCCACCCCCGTTGGCCAGCGTCACGACCAGGATGACGAGCCCGAAGCCGATGATGACCACCGAGAAGATCCGGGTGACCGCGCGGTAGAGCTGATCGGGGGGCGCCGCCATCGCGGGTGATTCTAGGCGGCGACTTTGTCGACGCAGAGGCAGGTAAGGCGGCGAAAATCCGCCGCAAATCGTGCGAGGCTCGGTGAAGGGCGGCTCAGGCGACGACCGGCTGCTGCTCGCCCGGCTGAGCGGCGACGATCACGCGGGTCGGCCGCTTCGCGAGCACCGTCTGGAGCGTCTTGCCGTACAGCGGCTTGCCGTTTCGGTACCGCAGCGGCATGACCACCGCCGCCGCCTTGATGGACTGCGCCTCCTCGATGATCGCCCGGGCCTCCTGGCCGGGCCGCACCCTCTCGATGTGCCCGGTGACCCGGAGCCCGCCGATCAGCTTCGACTGCTCGATCTTGCTGTTCGCCTCGCTCTCGGCGTCCTCGAGCGCCGCGTCGAGCGGCAGGTGCGTGGGGACGGTCACGATCGCGAACACGTGGATCCCCCGTCGACGTCGAGCGGCCAGCCGAGCGGCGGTGGCCACCGCCTCATCAGAGAACGAGTCGCTCTCGAACACCACGAGCACGCTCTTGTACTCGACCTCCTCGACCCCGAGCGGCTCGGGCGTCACCACCTTCACGGTCTCGCGCAGGGGCAGCTGCTGCCGGCGCCGGTACGCCCAGTACAGCAGCACCCCCAGGCCATCCATCCGGCCCCCACCAGCCCGGTCGTCACTGTGCAGCGCGATCACGATCACCCACGCCGTGAACGTCCCGAGCCCTCCGAGGACCGCCGTGAGCGGGATCTCGAGCTCCGAATGCCCGGAAATTCAGCGGCGGCTTCCACAACCGTTCTCGCTCCGGGTGCCGTCTGTCGCAGCCGGACCACGGAGATGTGCGCGATCGTGAACGAGAGCATCGCGCCGAACGAGTACATCGTCGCCAGGAAGTCGGTCTTGCCCGGCAGCATCGTGAGCATGGCAACGCCGGAGAAGGCGATGATCGCGATGTAGGGCGTGTGAAACCGCGGATGGACCTGCCGGATCCGATCGGGCAGCTGCCGGTGCTGGCCCATCGAGAAGGTGAGGCGCGACACACCGATCAGGCCCGCGTTCGTCGCGATCACCAGGATCACCGCCGCGAGTACGCCGACGTAGTAGCGGAGGGCGTGCGTGAGCCCTCCGGAGAGTCCCAGGTGCTCGACGATCCCGAGCACCGGGTCGTCGGCGAACTTGGTGCCGAGGACCGTGTGGTAGTGGCCGGCGGCGTTCTGCGTAACCGGCATCGCCGAGAGCGCCACGATCGGGATCAGCACGTACAGGATCAGGACCGCGATCACCGTCAGCCCGACTCCGCGTGGGATCGTCCGCGGAGCGTCGCGTGCCTCCTCCGACATGTTCGAGATCGTCTCGATCCCGGTGTAGGCGATCATCCCGACGGCGATGCCGAGCGCGAAGTCGCCCCATGTCGGCGCGACACCCAGGTGGACGTTGTTGACCAGGATGTCCGGGCTCAGCACCAGCGCGATGCCGATCCCCACGAGGACTATCTGCGTGGCCAGGTCCCCGATCGCCAGGACCAGGTTCAGCCGCGACGACTCCTGGGTCCCCTTGACGTTCAGCGCCGCGAGCAGCGCGACGATCACGATCCCTCCGATGATGTCGCCGGGGCCGTGTCCGAGCGACGGCCAGAAGACGCTCAGGTAGTGAGGCACGAAGAACGCCGAGATGGCGACCGTGATCACGTAATTGAGCATCTGCGCCCAGGCCGCCACGAACGAGGCGAGCTCGTTGAACGCGTGGCGAGCAAAGCTGGAGGACCCGCCGGCCTCCGGGTACATCACCGTCGCCTCGGTGTAGGTGGCCGCGGTGAACGCGAAGATCGTCCCCGCGATGATGAACGCGATCGGCGTCAGCCCAAGGGCGAACGCGGCCGTGACGCCGAGCGCGTAGTAGATCGACGAGCCGACGTTCCCGTACGCGGCCGCGAACAGCGCGCCGGTGCCGTGCACGCGGCGCAACGTCTCGTGGCGTGGATGCCGCTCGGCCATGCGTGATCCCGACTATAGGCCCGGCGGCCGTTGTCGCCGGGGCTACAGGTGGACGATCGGGATGATCAGGATCGCGACGATGTTGGCGACCTTGATCATCGGGTTGATCGCGGGGCCGGCGGTGTCCTTGTAGGGGTCGCCGACCGTGTCGCCGGTCACCGCCGCGGCGTGGGCTTCAGAGCCCTTGCCGCCGAAGGCGCCGTCCTCGATCAACTTCTTCGCGTTGTCCCACGCGCCGCCGCCGGCGGTCATCGAGATCGCCATGAACAGCCCGACGACGATCACGCCGATCAAGAGCCCGCCCAGCGCCTCGGCACTGATGAGGCCGACGATCAGGGGGATCACGATCGCGATCAGCGAGGGCACGATCATCTCGCGCTGTGCGGCAGCCGTGACGATGCTCACCGTCCTGCCGTACTCCGGCCTCTCGGTGCCCTCCATGATCCCCGGGTTCTCCCGGAACTGGCGGCGCACCTCCTCGACGACCTGGCCGCCGGCGCGCCCCACGGCCTCGATCGCCAGCGCCGCGAACAGGTAGACCATCATGCCGCCGATCAACAGGCCGATCAAGATTGGTGGGGACGTGAGGTTGAAGTTGAGCACGTGCCCGGCACCCGCCTTGTCCTGCAGCTCCTGCTGGAACGCAGTGAAGAGGACGAGGGCTGCAAGCGCGGCGGAGCCGATCGCGTACCCCTTGGTCACCGCCTTGGTGGTGTTGCCGACCGCATCGAGCGGATCGGTGACGTTGCGCACGTCTTCCGGCAGGTCGGCCATCTCCGCGACGCCACCGGCGTTGTCGGTGATCGGGCCGAATGCGTCCAGGGCGACGATCAGGCCTGTCAGGGAGAGCTGCGCCATGACCGCGACGCCGATTCCGTATATCCCGGCGAGCTGGTTCGCGCCCAGGATTGCCAGCGCGAGCAAGATCGCCGGGAGCGCCGTGGACTGAAGTCCCTGAGCGAGCCCCTGAATGATGTTTGTGGCGTGGCCGGTTACCGACGCCTTGGAGATGGTCTTCACGGGGCGGAACCGGGTCGACGTGTAGTAGTCGGTGATGACGAAGAGCCCCGCCGTGACGGCGATCCCGATGAGCGCGCAGAGCCAGAGATCGGTGGAGGTCGGGGCGCCGTTCAGGTTCGCCGCCTTGAAGGTGATGTTGCCCATGAGCCACTTCGTGATCGGGTAGAACGCGGCCGCCGACAGAATCCCGGAGACGGCGAGCCCTCGGTACAGCGCCGCCTCGACGTTGCCGCTGCGGGTCCGCACGGAAAGGGCGCCGACGATCGACGCCAGGATGGCAACGGCGCCCATCACCAGCGGGAAGATTGCGACCTCCCGCGCCTCCGAGAAGGTCAGGACCCCCAGCAGCATCACCGCCACCGATGTGACCGCGTAGGTCTCAAAGAGGTCAGCCGCCATCCCCGCGCAGTCGCCGACGTTGTCGCCCACGTTGTCCGCGATCACCGCGGGGTTGCGCGGGTCGTCCTCCGGAATGCCGGCCTCGACCTTTCCGACGAGGTCGGCGCCGACGTCGGCGGCCTTGGTGAAGATGCCGCCTCCGAGGCGGGCGAAGACCGAGATCAGCGAGCCGCCGAACCCGAGCCCGACGAGAGCGTCCACCGCGTCCTTGTCGCTCTGGCCGGTGAGGATCAGCACCCCGAAGTAGCCGGCGACGCCGAGAAGGGCGAGGCCCACCACCAGGAGCCCGGTCACGGAGCCGCCCTTGAACGCGACGTCCAGCGCGGGCGGGACCCCGCCGCGCGCCGCCTCCGCGACGCGTGAGTTCGCGCGGACCGAGAGGTTCATGCCGATGAATCCGGCCGCTCCCGAGAGCGCGCCGCCGATCACGAAGCCGATCGCGGTGTCAACATTCCTGAGCACGATCAGGAGGATCGCGAGGATGATCGCAACGCCCGCGATGATCGTGTACTGGCGCGTGAGGTACGCCTTCGCGCCCTCCTGTACGGCACCGGAGATCTCCCGCATGCGTTCGTTGCCCGCTGGCCGAGCCAGCAGGCGCCGGGTGATGACCGCGCCGTAGACGACGGCTGCGCCAGCACAGATCAGCGCGATGACGACGCCGTAATCGGTCAGGAACTTCGTCAAGTCTTCGTCCTCCGTCTAGATGTTCTAGTGAGGGGCTTTAGCCCCGAAACTGGCAGGTGCGGCTATGTGTCGTGGGTGAAATTGGGGCCGTTACGGGCCGCCGAAGCGCGGGGAGCATAGTGGACGGAGGGATGGCCATCGCCCCCAGACCCGCGATGTGCTCAGTCCCGGCCGGGCGTCCAGAGCTTCGAAGGACCGCCCTGGGACCCAGCACCTGGCGGCGGCGGCTGGCCTCCCTCCGGCGCCTGCGAGCCTCCCTCCTGAGGCGGCTCCCCACCTTCGCCGGCGTGCTTCGCGTAGAGCATCTGCACCTCCGAGAGCGCGCTCCGCACCTGTGCAGCCGGCTCGGGGTCCAGCAGGTCGACGACCGCTCGCACTGCCTCTATCCCGATCCGCCCCTGCTCCAGGTCCTGCTCGTCCTCCTTCGCAATCCGCCGCGCCGCGAGGTTCAGCACGCTGACCACGCTCTCGAGCAGCAGGTCCTGGACGCGCACCTTGCGGAGCTGCTCCTCGATGCGCTGCCGCATCTCCTCCTCGCTCGGCTGTGCCTGGCCGGCCTCCGGTTGTCCCTCTGGGACCTGGCCCTCCTCTGCTTTCATGCCGTCGATACCCCCTCGGGTGCGTAGGTGCGCTCTGTCTCAGCGACGGAATCCTTGAAGATCTCGCGGATCGACGCTCCGTTCGCCAGTGCACGGTACGCGCGCTGCGCGCCGTTCGCCTCCGGAATCGAAACGTCGATGCCGAGCGACTCGCGAGCAGGCGCCGTCCACGCGACGAGTCGCTCGACCGCCTCGCGGGTCGGGATCTCCTCCCGGCGTTCGTACTCGATCATCCGACCGTCCATCCCGTGCCGGATCGCGCGCCAGAGGTTCTCCTCGATCTCGCGCTGGCGAAGCGGCGTGGAGAGGCGGCCGTCGTCGTAGTCGAGCGCCGCCTGGGCGATGCACGCGGCGATCAGCCCCGCAAGCGCGAACGACTCGCTGCCCGCGCGCCTGCGCGTCGCAGATCCGGAGCTCGACGGTGCCGAAGGCGTGATGCGGGCGCACGCTCCACCACAGCTGGGTTGCCTCCACGATGGATCCGGTGCGGACCAGGAGGTCGACGAAGTCCGCGTAGGCGTCCCAATCACCGAAGGGCTCGTGAACCCCGCAACGCGGGAACGTGCGAGTGAAGATCTCGGTCCTGATCGTGTGGAGGCCCGTGTCCCGCCCGTCGAGAAACGGCGAGTTGGCGGACAGCGCGAGCAGCTGCGGCAGCAATGCCGCGCAGGTGGTCGCAGACGGCCACCGCTCGGTCGGCGCCGCGCACTCCCAGGTGGACGTGAAGACTCCAGGTGTTGTTGCGCTGCGCGACCCAGCGCAGCTCCTCGCGCAGGCGCCGGTAGTGCGGAGTGTCGATGATCTGCTGATCCAGGTAGCTCGCCCACGGATGCGTTCCCGTCGCCGCCAGCGCGATACCCAGCTCGCGGGCCTTTGTGAACAGCCGCTCGCGGCGTTCGCTCTGGCGCTCGACGGCCTCCGTGAAGCTCTCCGACCTCCCGGACCGGATCTCGATCTCGGACGAGATCAGCTCGCCGATCGCCGCCTCGGCGAGCAGCTCGTCCCGCTGGCACGCCGCATGGAGCTCCTCGAAGCGGTTCACGAGCTCCAGCGTCTCCGGGTCGACGAGCGCGAACTCCTCCTCGATCGCCAGGGTGAAGTCGGTCGAGGACTCGAACCGCTCGCGAGCCTGCGCCATGTCCAGGTGGGCCTGGTCCGTGGCCGCGCTCATAGGACGTACTAGTACCGGCCTAGGTGAGGTAGAAGTACAGCGCGTAGAGCAGGTCTACCGCGGGGCTCGAGGTGTGGACGGTCACGTCCGGCGGTACCTGGAGAAGCTGCTCGGAGTAGTTGAAGACGATCTTCACGCCGGCGTCCACCAGCCGGTCGGCGACGTCCTGGGCGGCGGCCGACGGGACCGCCAGCACCCCAACCACGACGTCCTGCTCCTCGACCACGCTGGAGAGGTCGGCCACGTCGTGGACCTCCACCTCCCCGAACTGCTTTCCGACCAGCTTCGGGTCGACGTCGAAGATCGCGACGATCTGAAAGCCGTGGTCGGCGAAGATGTCGGAGCTCGCGATCGCCTGGCCCAGGTTGCCGGCGCCGAAGAGCACGATGTTGTGCTTGCCGGAGCTCCGAAGGATCCGACGGATCTCCTCCACCAGCGAGTCCACGCGGTAGCCGACGCCTCGCTTGCCGAACTTCCCGAAGCCCGAGAGATCGCGCCGGATCTGGGTCGAGTTGATGTGCGTGTACTCGGCCAGCTCCTGCGAGGAAATCGTCTCCTTGCCCATCTTTCGCGCCTGGATCAGGACCTGGAGGTAGCGCGACAGGCGGGCCGCCACGCCCAGCGAGAGTCGGTCGCCGTCGCCCAGCGAAAGCTCTGTTGGGGGTACGTTCGCCACGGCGTCCTCGCTCATAGCTGCTGCGACCCACCTTCGCGTGTCATCGACCGGACAGTACCGGTCCGGCGCTCGCCGAGCGCAGCGTCGAGCGCGGCGAGGTCGATGTCCAGCTCCGCGACGACCCTTCCGTCCACCTCCACCACCGGGATGCGTTCGAGAAACCGCGCGTGTAGATCGTCGTCCGTGTCGATGTCGATCTCCCTGAGCTCGAACCCGCCGCTCGAAGCCCGCAGCGAGAGGATCTTCTCCCGCGCCTCGTCGCACAGATGGCAGCCCTCGCGCACATAGAGGACGACGTTCATGCGGTCGCCGTCCACCCCAGATACTCCGGATAAGGCGCCGGCTCGCTGAAGCGCGCCGCGGACGCGATCATCGCCGCGTTGTCGGTGCACAGCTCGCCCGGAACCAGCTTCAGCCGCAGCCCGCGCTCCTCGCACAGAGTCGCGGTGCGCTCGCGCAGCAGCATGTTTGCGGCAACGCCCCCGCCGAGTGCCACCGCCTCCCACTCGCCGCTCGCGAGCGCCCGCTCGAGCTTTGCGGTCAGCTGGCCGACGACAGCGGCTTGGTAGCTCGCGGCCAGGTCAGCCCGACGCCCTTCAAGCTCACCGTCCCCGAGACCGCGGACCGCATACAGCAGGGCGGTCTTCAGGCCGCTGAAGCTGAAGTCGAGCCCGGGATCGCGGGTCATCGCCACCGGGAAGTCGAACGCCCCGGGGTCGCCGCCCTCGGCCTCGCGCTCGATCGCCGGCCCGCCCGGATAGCCGAGTCCGAGCAGCCGCGCGCCCTTGTCCAGCGCCTCGCCGGCGGCGTCGTCGAGCGTCTGCCCCAGGACCTCGTAACCCTCGTGGAACGCAACCCCCGCCAGCAGAGTGTGGCCGCCGCTCGCGATCAGGCACAGGAAGGGGGGCTCTAGCGGATCGGGCTCCAAGAAGTTCGCTGCCACGTGCCCGTGGAGATGGTTCACGCCGACCAGGGGCTTGCGGAGCGGGGCTGCCAGCCCCTTCGCGGTCGCGACGCCGACCAGCAGCGCACCGATCAGCCCAGGCTCGCGGGTAACCGCAAGCGCATCCACGTCGCCGAGCTCGAACCCGGCCTCCTTGAGCGCCGCTTCGATGACCGGGTTGACCAGCTCCAGGTGGTGGCGCGACGCGACCTCCGGGACGACGCCTCCATACCGGGCGTGTGCGGCGGCCTGCGACGAGATGACGTTCGACAGGATCTGCGCGTCATCGGTTACCGCCGCGCAGGTGTCGTCGCAGGAGGTCTCGATCCCCAGGAGGATCAAGCCTCGACCGGGGACGCCGATTCGAGCCACATGATCACGGCGTCCTCGCCGTTGTCGTGGTAGTAGCGGCGGCGGTGGCCGGCGCGCCGGAAGCCGAACCGCTCGTACATCGCGATCGCCCCGTGGTTCGAGGCGCGCACCTCCAGGGTGTAGCGGGCCTCGGTGCCGGCCTCCTCGAACAGCCGCTCCAGCAGCCGCCGGGCGATGCCCTGACGGCGCACGGAGGGGCTGACGGCCACGTTCATCAGATGCCACACGTCCGCGTAGCGCGAGCAGACCAGGTACCCGAGCAGCCCATCATCGGTCGTGGCCGCCAGGCAGATGCCCGAGGGCTTGGAGAGCTCGAGGACGAACATGGCGAGGGACCACGGCGTCTGGAACGACCGGCGCTCGATCGCGAGCACGGCCGGGAGGTCGCTGTAGGCCAGTCGTCTAAGGCGGATTTCGGTCAAGCCAAACCTGCGCGTCGGGGGGTCTCAGGTAAATCGGCTGGATCGCCTCGGGCTCAGAATGCGGCCCGTCCACGGCGAGGCGGCAGACGTTCCGGGCCCAGACCCGGTGCGCGGGGCTCGAGTCCGGGAGGACCTCGGCGCCCGTGGCCTCCAGCTCACCGCGGAATCGTAGCGCCCCGGAACCGCCCGCCAGGGGGCTATCGGGCAGTGCCTCGACCCGCTCGGCGAGCTCCTCCGGCGCCGCCACGAGTGGCTCCCAGATCTCCTCGCCGCCGGGCCCGAACAGCGCCGCAAACACCTGGCCACGCCGCGCGTCCAGCACGGCGAGCAGCGACCTCCCCTCGCCGGCGGCCTCGGCGATTCCCGCCGCCAGCGCGGCCAGCGTGCCGACTGGGACCACGGGCATGCCGAGCGCCTGGGCGATCGCCCGGGCGGTCGCGAGCCCGACCCGGAGCCCGGTGAACGAACCCGGCCCGATTCCAGCCGCCAGTCGATCCACGGCTTCCCAACCCCCCGCTGCGCCGACGGCGCCCTCGAGCTCGACCAGGAGCGCCTCGGCGTGCCGCGGGCGCCCACCCTCCGGCTTCGGCACGAGGCGCTCATCCACGACCTCGCCGTCTTTCAGGACCGCGACGCTGACGTCGTCGGTGGCGGTGTCGAGCCCGGCGACCTGGGTCACGGGCGCCGCACCGTGATCAGCCGCCTGTGGCCGCCCTCGTGGCTCAGCTCCACCCGCATCGCGATTCGCTCGAGCTGCGGCTCCGCCGTCCGCGGCCATTCCACGAAGGCCACGGCGTCATCGGTGAGGTAGTCGTCCAGCAGCCCGGGATCCTCGTCCTCGAGCCTGTCGAGCCGGTACAGGTCCAGGTGCGACACCGGCACCCGGCCCTGGTAGCGGTGCCCGATCGTGAACGTGGGCGACGTGATCGGGTCGGCGACCCCGAGCTCGCGGCAGGCGCCCCGGATGAGCGTCGTCTTGCCGGCGCCGAGCTCGCCGCTCACCAGCACTACGTCACCCCGGCCGAGCTCGGCGGCGAGCCGCGCACCCACCGCCTCCGTCTCCGCGGGGCTGGAGGTCCTCTCCAACTAACCGAACAGGTCGAGCTGGTCCGAGCTCGCCGCCACAGTCTCAGGGGCGAGGTCGGCGGCTGACGGCCGTTCGCCGGACCCCTCGGGCCGCGGCCTGGCGATCAGTTCGGGGAGCTTCGCGAAGTCCTCCCGCAGCGTGTCGACCAACGAGGGCGTGCGCAGGGCGGCCGCGGGATGGAGAAGCGGCATGAGGAACACCGGGTGTCCCCCGATCTCGTGCACCTGGACCGTGCCGCGGACCTTGGTGATCCCGGTGCGGCTGCCGGTCAGGAGCTTGGTCGCGAAGTTGCCCAGGGTGCCGATGACTCGCGGCTGGATCAGCCCCAGTTGCTTGTAGGTGTACGGCTGGCAGGACTGGATCTCGAGCGGCTGCGGGTCGCGGTTGCCGGGCGGGCGGCAGCGAAGCACGTTGGTGATCCACACATCCTCCCGCTTCAACCCGATCCCCTCCAGGAGCTCCGTCAGCAGCCCGCCGGCTCGGCCGACGAACGGGAGACCCTGGCGGTCCTCCTCCGCGCCCGGCGCCTCGCCCACGAACATCAGGTCGGCGTCCGAGTTGCCGGAGCCGAAGACGACGCTGGTCCGGGTCTCCGAGAGCGGGCAGAGCTCGCACACCGACGCCTCGCGGTAGACCTCCACGAGTCGCTCGCGGCGCTCCTCACGCGTCGCGCTCACGACGGCCCCTTCCGCCGGGCGGCTGCACGCCGCGCCTTGAAGTCGCGCTTGGTGCGGGCATGCAGCTCGGCGCTTCGCGCCTCCTGCTTGCGGAGGGCCCCGCCCGTCTTTGAGATCCGCGGCTCCGGCGCCGGGGGCGAGTAGACGCGGCGTGCGCCCTCCGCGCCGCACTCGCGGCAGCCGGCCGTCTCCGTGCCGACGCCGACGAGATCCTCGAACCGGGCGCCGCAGCGCCCGCACTCGAACTCATAGAGGGGCACGCCGCGATGGTATCCGTGCCTGAACGGGCACACCGCATCGGAATGCGGAACGTGCGGGTTACCGGGATTCCGACGCGCGGCCCTACCTATAATTTGCCCCGGCTGCGACCCCAGCCGGGGCGTGGACCGAATCGGCTCAGACAGTTCACCGGAACCGCCTTCAGCCGTCTGGTATCTCGATGAGGGAACTGGAACGGGATCTACTCACGCAGGCCGCGCCCGACGCGGATGCGCCGCCGTTCTCCAGGCTCGCCGTGATCGGCGCCGGCCGGGCCGGTTGCTCGATCGCGAGCGCCACGACCGGCGCCGGGCTGCCCGTCCTGCTCGCGGGTCGGGATGTTGCGCTCGAGGCATGTCGCGAGTCTGAGGTCGCCCTCCTCTGCGTGCCGGACACCGAGATCGCCGCCGCCTGCGCCGCCGTAGCCGCGGCGATCCCGCCGCTTCGGTTCGTGGGCCACGTCAGCGGGGCCACGACCCTCGACGCGCTGTCCGCGGCGAGCGACGCTGGCGCCGAGGTGTTCTCGCTCCACCCGCTGCAGACCATCCCCGACGCCGAAACCGACCTGGTGGCCGCGCCGTGCGCGATCGCGGGCTCGACGCGGGAGGCGATGACGCTCGCTCGCGACCTGGCGCAGCGCCTCGAGATGCGACCTTTCGAGGTGCCCGAGGGCTCCCGCGACGCCTACCACGCGGCCGCCGCGATGGCCTCCAACCTCCTCGTCGCGCTGGAGGAGTCGGCGGCAGACCTCATGGATCAAGCCGGCGTCGACGCGCCCGGCCGCGAGCTGCTTGCGCCGCTGGTTCTGCGAAGCGCGGCGAATTGGGCCGAGCGCGGAGGCGATGCGCTCACCGGCCCGATCGCCCGTGGCGACACCGCCACCGTGGAGCGCCACCTTCGGGCGCTGCGTGCGACGGCCCCCGAGCTTGTCCCGGTCTACGAGGCGCTTGCCGAACGCGCCCGGGCGCTCGCCGCACTCCAGGAGCCGTCCGGATGATGGTGGTCCGCACCAAGACCGAGCTGCGAGAGGCGCTCAGGCCGCTGCGCCGCGGGGGCGAGACGATCGGCCTCGTACCCACGATGGGCTACCTCCACGAGGGCCACCTGGCACTCCTGCGCGCCGCGCGCCATCGCTGCGACACCGTGGTCATGAGCCTGTTTGTGAACCCGGCCCAGTTCGGGCCGAGCGAGGACTTCGACGCCTACCCACGCGATGAGGCGCGTGATCTCGAGGTCGCGGAGGCCGCTGGCGTCGACGTCGTCTACGCCCCCGCGGTCGAGGAGGTCTACCCCAAGGGCTTCTCGACGTCCGTCGAGGTCGGCGGTGGCCTGACCGAGGTCCTCGACGGCGACCCCGGGCGGCGCGGCCCGGAGCATTTCCGCGGCGTCACCACCGTCGTCGCCAAGCTCTTCAACGCGGTCGGTCCGGACGTCGCCTTCTTCGGCCAGAAGGACGCCCAGCAGGCGGTCGTGATCCGCCGCATGGCGCGTGACCTGGACTTCCCGGTGGAGATCGAGGTCATCCCCACCGCCCGCGAGCCGGACGGGCTCGCGATGAGCTCGCGCAACGCGTACCTCACGCCCGAACAACGGCAGCGCGCGGCCGCGCTGAGCCGCGCGCTCCGCGCTGCCGAGGAGGTGGCCGCCTCCGGCGAGGGCACCGCAGAGGCGGCCCTGAGCGCCGCCCGTGCCGAGTTGGAGCACGCCGGGATCGAGCCCGAGTACCTCGAGGCCCGCGATCCGGAAACCCTGGCCGCCGTCGACTCGATGAACGGCAGGCCGGTGCTGATCGCCGTCGCGGCCCGCGTCGGCGCTGCACGACTTATCGACAACACCCTGATCGGAGGTTGAAGAGCAGTGCAGAGACAGATGCTGAAATCGAAGGTCCACCGGGCCACGGTGACCGGCTGTGACCCCGACTACGTGGGGAGCATCACCGTCGATCCGGCGCTGATGCACGGTGCCGACCTACTCGCCAACGAACAGGTCCACGTGTGGGACATCGAGAGCGGCGCCCGCTTCGTCACGTATGTCATCGAGGGCGACGAGGGAAGCGGTGCGGTGCAGGTGAACGGCGCCGCCGCCCTGCTCGTCAACGAGGGCGACAAGCTGATCGTCGCCTCCTTCGGCGCCTATGACGAGGCGGACCTCGACTCCTACGCGCCGATCGTCGTGCACGTGGGCGAGCGCAACGAGATCGCCCGCGTCGACTCTCATCCGGAAGTGTTGCTCGACTCCTCGCTCGCCTCAGAAGCCGACTTCGAGGTGCCGGGCAGCCTGACCTACGAAGGGAGCAACCGATGAGCACTCATCCGCAGGAGAAACAGCCGGCCGACGACGGCCGCGCCCCGATGACACTTCCGCGCCTCGCCGAGATGAAGGCGAGCGGCGAGCCGATCGTGATGGTCACGGCCTACGACTACCCCTCCGCCCTCGCGGCCGAGGAGGCCGGCGTCGACATCGTCCTCGTCGGTGACACGGCGGCGATGGTGGTGCTCGGCTATGACGCGACCACGCCGGTCGGCATGGACGAGATGACCACCATGGCAGCCGCCGTTCGAAGGGGTCTGCGTACACCGCTTCTGATCGGCGACATGCCGTTCGGCTCCTACGAGCGCTCCAATGAGCACGCGATCGAGAACGCCCAGCGGTTCGTGCGGGAGGCCGGGGTCGATGGCGTCAAGCTCGAGCGCGGCGGGCCCTCGGTGCAGCGTGCCCGAGCGATCGCGGGCTCGGGCATCCCGGTCATGGGCCACGTCGGCCTGACGCCGCAGTCCGCAAGCGCCCTTGGAGGCTTCAAGGCCCAGGGCAAGACGGTGGAGTCCGCGACCCAGATCGCGCACGACGCGCACGAGCTCCAGGCGGCCGGCTGCTTCGCGATCGTCTTCGAGGCGGTCCCGGCGGCCGTGACCGACGCGCTCATGCCGCACATCCACGTGCCGGTGATCGGGATCGGCGCGGGCCTGTCAACCGACGGCCAGGTGCTCGTGTTCCACGACCTGCTGGGCATCACGTCCGGTAGGACGCCGAAGTTCGTCAAGCGCTACGCCGACATCCACGACCAGATGGTCGCCGGCATCCGCAGCTACGCGGAGGAGGTACGCTCGCGCCACTTCCCGGACGCCGACCACGTCTACTCGGCCGATCCGGAGGCGGTCGCCGAGCTCCGGGCGTATTTGGATCAGGGAAGCCTGGCGACCTCCCCCTGGGACTGGTAGAGGGGCGACGAGGGCGGGCCTGAGCCAGCCCGAGCGACGAATTGACGGCGGCGCCTCCACCACTCTCCCTCGCTACTCCGTTTTCGCCCGCACCGTTGTGCCCCGGGCGTAACCGCCCCACGAGCGAGGGGTAAAGCTAGTGTCGATTCGCACGAGGCGGATCCTTCTCAGGAGGTACAGGTAATGGAGATGCTGAAGCGACTGGAGCCCGTTGCGCTGCTGCTGATGTTCATCGGCGCGCTCAACTGGGGCATCGTCGGCATCACCGACGGCGACACGAACGTGCTGTCGTCGATTTTCGGAAGCGGCACGCTGCTGAACGTCATCTACGTGCTGGTTGGCGTCTCGGCGCTGGTGTTCGTGCCCAGGCTGATGGAGGCCCTCCACCTTCGCGGAGCGCATCCGCGGGGCGTCTGACCAGCCCGCATCGCTGGATCACCCCGGTAGGGAGGCCGAGGCGGAGTGACGGAGACGAGCCGGGCCGACTTGAGCCCGGCTCGTTTCTCGTTGCGCCCATTCCGGATGGGCGCCGGGACGGGCAACTCGCCCGCTCGCCGCCCCGGCTCGCTCGTTTCCATTTGCCTTGTTACGTTGCGCGCGTGGCCGTGCACACCAGCGAGATCCGGCTCTCCACGCGCGGACATTCGGACATCGTCGACATCACCCGCCGCGTGCAGGCAGCCGTCGCGGATTCCCGGGTGGCCGCCGGCCAGGCGACCGCCTTCGTCCGCGGCTCGACCGCCGCCATCACGACCATGGAGTTCGAGCCGGGGGGCGTGACCGACCTCCGGAACCTTCTCGATCGCCTGATCCCCGTGCGCGGCGACTACGAGCACAACCGCCTGAACCACGACACGAACTCCCACGCCCACCAGCGCGCCTCGATCGTCGGCGCCTCCGAGGTCGTACCGGTCGAGGACGGCCGGCTCGCGCTGGGGACCTGGCAGCAGCTGGTCCTCATCGACTTCGACGACAGCCCGCGCGAGCGAACGGTCGTGATCCAGGTGATCTCGTGACCGAGGAGGCGGGCGGGCCGCATCCGGTCACCGCGGTCGAGCTCAAGGCGCAGATCGACGCCGAGCGGACCGGGCAGCCCTTCGTCGCCTACCGGGACTCCCAGGGAGAGCGCCACATGCTCATGATCGAGCCCGGGGTGACCGAGCTCTGGGTCGGCCGCAGCCCCTCCGCCGACGTCCAGCTCTCGTGGGACGACGAGGTGTCCGCGCTCCACGCGCAGCTCGAGGTCGTGCGCGACGAGCTGACACTGGTGGACGAGGGCCTCTCGCGAAACGGCTCGTTCGTGAACGGCGAGCGGGTCGACGGCAGGCGACGCCTGCGCGACGGGGACATGCTGCGGTTCGGGCAGACGATGGTGCTGTTCCGGGCGCCGGCACTGTCCGAGGCCTCGTCGACGGTGGTGGCAAGCGACGCCCTCACGGCGGCCGCCGTCTCGCCGGCGCAGCGGCGTGTGCTGGTGGCGCTCTGCCGCCCGTTCAAGGACGGCGCGGCGTTCGCCACTCCGCCGACGAACCAGCAGCTGGCGGATGAGCTCCATTTGGGCGTGGACGCCGTGAAGACTCACATGCGCGCCCTGTTCGAGAAGCTCGACGTGCAGGAGCTGCCGCAGAACCGCAAGCGGGTCGCGGTCGTCGAGCGCGCGCTCCAGACCGGCCTCATCACCCAGCGCGAGCTATAGGCCCGCACTCGCCGGCGATTGTCGAGTTGCGGCGATATATGCGCCGCTTCTCGACAATCGTCGAAAGGGCCGGCCGCGCCGCTGGGATTCGGCACCTACTTCAGCTCGAATGTCTCGGCCATGTGGTTCGAGAGGCTCTTGGCGACTCTGGGAGTGTCGGCGACGCTCGTCGAAACTGCTGCCCGCGTGCGCCAGGAGAACGGGCCCTTGTTGAAGAAGGATGTGTAGACGGCTGTCTCGCCGATGTCCGGCAGGCCATGCCGCGCCGACTCGGCGTGCGTGTAGCCGAGGTAGTACGTCTTCCGCCCGGCGATTGTGGTCGAGCCGCGGGCGAACTCCGTGGCACCCTCCTGTGTGCGCATGGCCTCCGCCTTGTCAGCCTGCGCGGCGGCGTCAGAGGAGGCCTGCTGGATCTCGACATCGATCTTCTGGTCGGGAGTCACAAGGGCGGTGAGCACAACGCCTCCACCCAGCTGATCGTCGACCACGCCCGGCTTCGATCCCTTCGGCACGTCAATGTTGAACGCGCTCGCCTTGGTGAACGGCACCATCTTGACGCCTGCGACGACGTTGGCCGACCCGTTGCCGCCACCCTGGCTCTTGCCACCGTTGTTCTGGCCGCCGTCGCCGGCGTTCGCGTGCGTTGCGTTCGACGTGGAGCCCCTTCCTCCACCCCCGCCGCCGAGCGCGATGATCGCGATCGCGAGGGCGACGCCCACGGCCAGGGCCGCACCAAGGGCGACGACGCGACGCCTTCTCGCCCCCGCGCGGGTGGGCCTCGGCTGCTCCGGGCGGGTCGGCGGCGGTGGCTCCGCGGGTGGCTCAGTCGGCGGGACAGCCGTGGGCGGTTCGCCGGCTCCGACCGTGCTCGCCGGCTCGGTCGGCGGCGGCTCGGATGGCCTCGTCGATGTCGGGGCAGCTCCCGGGCTGGGCTGGGTCGCCGGTGCCGCCTCGCCGGTCGCGACGCTGTGCTCGGGCTCGGCCACGTTAACTCCGGTGGCCGCCGCCATCGCCGCGCGGCCGAAGTCGCCGGCGGACGGGAAGCGGAAGTCCGGGTCCTTCGCCATCGCCCGGGTGATGACCTGGTCCACGTCCTTTGGGAGCCCCTCCACCAGCGAGCTCGGTGCCGGCGGCGGCTCGCTGACATGGGCATAGAGCTTGGCTACGTCCTCCTCGCGCTCGAACGGCAGCCGGCCGGTCAGGGTCGTGAAGAGGACGCATCCCAGCGCGTAGACGTCGCAGCGGGCGTCGACCGGCTTGCCCTGGATCTGTTCCGGCGAGGCGTAGTCGATGGTCCCCACCCAGCGGCCCGTCGCGGTCACGCCGCGGGAGGCCTCCATCTCTCGCGTGAGCCCGAAATCGGTGAGGTAAGCATGCTCGGCGCCGCGGCGCGACTCGACGATCACGTTGGCGGGCTTGACGTCGCGGTGGACCAGCCCGCGCGCGTGCGCTTCGTCAAGCGCGCCGGCGATCTGATCGACGATCGCCGCGGCCCGGCGGCTGTCCAGGCGGCCCTGCCTCCGAAGAAGGGACGAGAGGTCCTCGCCCTCCACGTAGCGCATGACCAGGTACGGCATGTCGTCGTCGGCCACGCCGGCCTCGTAGATGGGGATCGCATTGGGATGCTCGATCGAGGCCGCCAGGCGCGACTCGCGCCTGAAGCGCTCGAGGTAGTCGGGGTCGCTCGCGAGGGCCGGCGCGATCACCTTGATCGCGACCTTCCGGCCCAGCTCGGGCTGCTCGGCGCGGTAGACCACACCCATGCCTCCCCTGCCCAGCACCCCTTCGATCCGGTATCCGGCAAAGATCGTCCCGATCTTGATCGCCGCGGCCATCGACCCGACGCGAGCTTAATCAGCAGCGCACCCGTCCGCTCCGCGGACGGGCATCGTGCATGACTCAGTCCGGCTCGGCCAAGCCCTTCTCGCGCAGCTCATCGAGTGCTTCCGGCCGCTTCTCCAGCCCTTCGAGCCCCATGCCCCGGAGAACCGCAGGGGCCTTGGTGAATTGGATGTCCCGGTAGTCGACGATCTGCACCAGGTTGCCCCACGGATCCCGGAAGTCGAGGAACCTTCCCTTGGACATCTCCACCCCGGCCGCTTCGAGCGCATCGCGGGCAGCGGGCTTGTCGTCGACGACGAGGCCGAAATGGGCTCGGCCGGGTGGACCTGGGTCGCCCACGGACAGCGCGAGGAACTGGTCACCCATCCCGATGAAGGCCATGCCATAAGCGCGCTCGACTCCCTCGATATCAAAGATCCGCCCGTAGAACTCGATCGCCTCGTCGAGATCGCCCACCTCGAGCGCCACATGGTTGATGCCGATCAAACGGGGTCGTTCACTCACGAGAGCCCCTCCGCGTCGACTCCCAGCGCTTCGCGGACCGCCGCGGCGGACGGCGCGATATCGGGCCTCAGGCGAGCGAGTAGATCGCGCCATCCGGAATGCATCTCGATGGCACTGCGCACGCGCTCGACCCCGCCCTGGAGGTCCCCGGCCTGCACCATGCCCAACCCCGCCCAGAAGGTGAGCTCGTCGCTTGCTGGGGCCAGCTCGAGTGCCTTTCGCCCAGCCTCACCCGCCTCCTCGTGTCGGCCCTGGGCCATCAGAGTGTCCGCCTGGTCGGCGAACGCATAGGCATCGGAGAGATCGAGGAGCCGCCGGAGCTCGCCCAGCGGATCCGTGTGGTCCTCGACACGGAGCTCGACGGTCCGCCTCCACGACCCTCCCTCGCGCGGGACGACCAGCAGGGCGGCCGACTGGCGTCCTCGAACATCCCCTCCGGCCGCCTCAGCAGCGTCGAGCGCTGCGAGAAGGCGACGAGGGAGAGACCCGGTGGCTGCGGTGAACGCCTCGGCCATCGCCGGCCACACCTCCGGCCCAGCCATCATGTTCGCCTGGGCGCTGAAGCCGTCGCCCTCCACGTGCCCCGCGTACGGGATACACCCGTCGCCGGTGTGAGCCGCGACCGCACCGGTGCCGTCAACCACCGCGACCTGGCGCACACGGCCCTGCTCATCGGCGGCCAGGAGCTCGTCGAGAGCCTCCCTCGGAGCCTGGCCGCCACGGAGGCGCTCCAGCAGCCGTGGGCCGTAAGCGGGCTCGGCAATCGACTGCGTCGCCACAGCTCCCACGCCGGGCTCCGCCCACGAGACGATCGAGCCGACCGAGAACCAATGCGACTGCACCGCAACGCCGAGCTCTCCCGAATCGGGTTCCAGGGCGACGATCGAGTACGTCCCGCGCCTCACCGTCGAGCCCCGAACCGGTTTTGGCGCTTTACCCGTCATCTCCACGAGTAAAGCGCCAATCGCGGTGAAGAGGCACGTTCAGGGGCCGACGGGGGCGTTGGACTTGAGACCATCGACCTTCCAGCTCCCGTCTTCCCTCACAAGCGAAACAGTGAGCTTTTCGCCGTCATAGAGGCCGCCCTTCGTGGTTGCCTTCGTGGTCGCGGCCCGTGGCCGGTTGGAGGCCTGCGTAGTCAGGCCGACGTCGACCGAACCTGCGGCGTTCTTCGGGCTCTGCGCTTGGACGCAGCCCTGCCTGCCGCCGTACGCGACGCCGAGGTAGTGCTGGGTCACATACCGGGTGCTGCAGACCTTGGCAGGGTCGCTCGAGGTCAGCACAGCTTCGACGACCTGGGGAATCGTGAGGTCCTGGCCCGCCCGTCCGGAGTTGGACCCTCCACCCGTGCTGGTGGTCGTGCTCGTGGTTGAGGTGGTCTGAGTCGAGGTCGATCGCCCCGTGCTCACCGACGCGCCGGTGCTGGTGCTGCCCTGGCGGCCCCGCCCCCGCCCCCGCAGCCGGCGATCGCCGCCGCAAGGAGGGCCGCCGCAAGCGCTGCGAAAAACGCCGCAATCGTTCGCGGGCCATGAGGGCGGCGATCTCCAGGTCCGTCAGGCACATCGTTAATCAACCACTTCCTCCTCCCCACTGCGTTGGAAGTCGATCTCCCGGATCACCCTCGCCGGGATTCCGGCGGCGATCACGCGGGGCGGGAGATCGTCCAGGACCACGGAATTCGCCCCGACCACGCAGCGCTCGCCGATCTCAACGCCGCTCGTCACGACGCAGTTCACCCCGAACCAGCAGTTGGAGCCGATCCGCACCGGGCCCTTAGAGGTGAAGCCCTGCCAGGTGATGGGCTTCGTTGGGTCGTCGAAGCGGTGGCCGGCGTCGCCCACGAAGCAGCCGTTGGCGAACATGACGTGGTCGCCGATCTCGATCCGGTCGAACGCTGCGAGCATCACGTTCCGGTTGAGGAAGGAGCCCTCGCCGATCTCGATGCGCGCCTGGGACGAGAGCGTCAGCCAGCATCCCGGCTCCAGCAAGGTCCCCTGGCCGATCACGAGCCGCCCCTCGTCCAGCGCCTCGAGCACCTCGCCCTCGATCGGGTAGCGGATGAAGGCGCCCGACCGCGCCATGTGGCGGTTGATCCGCCACCGGCGCCGCCACCGTTGGTTGCGCTCGTACCAGCGCCGCTTGACCCACCAGTCTCGCCAGCCAGAGCTGGAACCTCGCGTCATAGGACCCACTATGACCACCATGCCGCCAGGACTCGCCGCCAGTTCTCCCATGTGATCGCGGCAAGCTCGTCGGGTTTGAACCCCGCCTCGCTCATCGCGGTGACGAGCCGCGGCAGCCCGGACGCGTCACCCAGGTCGGCTGGGACCGTCGCGCCGTCGAAGTCCGACCCAAGCGCGACGTGCTCAACGCCGATCCGGTCGGCCACGTAGCGCGCGTGATCGGCGATCAACCGGAGCGGGGTATCTGAGTCATCAGCGAAGTCCGCCCGCAAGAAGGCGCACGCGAAGACGATTCCCACGAGGCCCCCGGATGCCCCGATGGCGTCGAGCTGCAGGTCGGTCAGATTCCGGGACGACTCAGCGAGCGCGTGGACACCGGAATGACTGGCCACGAGCGGCCCGAGGTCGAGCCGCGCGATGTCCCAAAAACCCGCCTCGTTGAGATGGCTGACGTCGACGAGGATGCCCAGCTCGGCGCACCTCTCCACCAGCCTCCGGCCCGCAGCGGTGAGTCCTGGTCCGGTATCGGGCGAGGACGGGGACCGGAACGGCACGCCGTGCGCGAACGCGTTCCGCCGACTCCAGACCGGGCCGAGAGAGCGGAGCCCCGCCGAATACCAGGTGTCGAGCGCTTCCAGCTCGGGGTCGATCGCCTCGGCGCCCTCCAGATGAAGGACCGCGACGGGGGGTCCCTGATCCTCCTTGGCGACGTCGACGGCCTCGATGTCCCGCGCAACGCGCAACGTCCCGGTTCGATCCATTGCGAGCAGCCGTCCCGCCGCCTCCGTGGCGTGGGCGGCCGCGCGCCGGTGGTCGACTGGGGACGCGGGCTTGAGCTCAACCACCCCGCCCGACCGCCGAAGCGGCCTCTTTCGCATGCGGGATGACGGGGTGAAGACCGCGAAGATCCCGCCTCGCATGCCACCAGCGCGCATTCGCGGAACGTCGATATGTCCGCCTGAGCGACCGGTGGCGATCCCCGCGTGATCGGTTCGGGTCAGCGCGTCGTTGTGTCCGTCGAAGACGGCCAGCACTGGGTATTAGGCGGGATCGGGCGGCGCTCGACCCTCTCCCCGCGGCCGATGAGCACCTCGCTCACGAGCGTCGGTGGGAACAGGCCGTGCTCGACCACCCCCGGGATGGACGCGAACCAGGCTTCCAGCTCAGCCGGATCGCCCACCTGCCCCCGGTAGTCGGCGATCAGGCCGCCGTCCGGACTCTCGGGCACGTCGCGGAGATCGACCTCGCCGATCTCCCGCACAGTCGCCGCGAGCCCGAACTTGGACAGCTCGAGAGGGACCGGAGGCGAGAGCGCATCCACCGGCTTGCTCGAGTCGCCGATGACGATGAACCGGTCGGCCGCCGCCGCCACGATCTTCTCGCGGAAGTGGGCTCCGCCGCCGCCCTTGATCAGCCAGCCGTCCGGGGTGACCTGGTCGGCCCCGTCAATCGCGATGTCGAGGCGGTCGACTCCCTCGAACGGCCCGACGTCGATGCCGAGCTCCCGGGCGTGCTGCTCCGTCGCGGGCGAGGTGGCGACGCAGTGGATCGAGAGGTTGCGCGCGGCCAGGGCAGGGAGCAGAAAGGCAACTGTGGAGCCGGTTCCGAGCCCCACCTTCGTCCCGTCCTCGACAAGCTCGGCGGCCGCCTTGGCGGCCACCCGCTTCTCGGCATCGGTTGGCGACTCGCCCGCCACGAATGTGGAATCTAAGTGATCGGTGCGTCGTGTTTTGCTTGTTACGAAAGCGTTTAGATGGCTCCGGGCGCTCTTGGACTAGGATCGGACTCCGATGGCCACCGTCGCCCAACCAGTCGCAACCGACATCGACACGCTCTGCATCAACACGATCCGGACGCTGTCGATCGACGCGATTCAGAAGGCCAACTCGGGCCACCCGGGCACGCCGATGGCGATGGCGCCAGTCGCCTACACGCTGTGGCAGCGCTTCCTGCGCTTCGACCCCACCGACCCGATCTGGCCCAACCGCGACCGCTTCGTGCTCTCGGCGGGGCACGCCTCGATGCTCCTCTACTCGCTCCTTCACCTGGCGAAGGTCGAGGCCGTGGATCCCGACTACGAGGTACTCGGCGAGCCCTCGGTGAGCATGGATGACATCAAGTCGTTCCGCCAGCTGGACTCGCACTGCCCCGGCCACCCGGAGTACCACCTCACGTCGGGAGTCGAGACCACGACGGGTCCGCTCGGCCAGGGCATCGCGACCTCGGTGGGAATGGCGGTCGCCGGCAAGTGGCTGCAGGCGCGCTACGGCAGCCAGATCTACGACTTCGACACCTACGCGATCGCCGGCGACGGCTGCCTGATGGAGGGCGTCTCGAACGAGGCGGCCTCGCTCGCCGGACACCAGCGCCTGGACAACCTCTGCTGGATCTACGACAACAACCACATCACGATCGACGGCCACACCGAGATCACCTACGAGGACGACGTGGCCGCCCGCTTCATGGGCTACCGCTGGAACGTCACGAGGGTCGGCGACGCCAACGACCTGGAGCTCCTCACCCGCGCCTTCCAGGAGTTCAAGGAGGAGAAGGACCGGCCCACGCTGATCATCGTCGACAGCCACATCGGGTACGGCTCCCCGCACAAGCAGGACACGGCCGAGGCTCACGGCGAGCCCCTGGGTGAGGAGGAGGTCCGCGAGACCAAGCGGACGTACGGCTGGCCCGAGGACGCCCAGTTCCTGGTCCCCGACGGCGTCTACGAGCATTTCGCCCGCGGCGTCGGCGAGCGCGGACGACGGCTGCGCACCGAGTGGGAGCAGCGGGTCGTCCGACGGCGACCCGCAGGTCGCCACCGAGATCGACCAGATGCAGCGCCGGGCCCTGCCCGACGGCTGGGATGCCGACCTCCCGAGCTTCGAGCCCGACGAGAAGGGCCTGGCGACCCGCAAGGCCTCCAACCAGGTGCTGAACGTGATCGCCGAGCGGGTGCCCTGGCTCATCAGCGGCTCCGCCGACCTCACGGGCTCCGCCGGGAGCGGCCTGGATTTCGAGGGCGAGGGCTCGGAGGCGTTCCAGCCGGAGGACCGCAAGGGCCGAGACCTCCACCTGGGGATCCGCGAACACGAGTCGGCCGCACTCTCCAACGGGCTCGCGCTCAGCAAGCTCCGGCCCGTGTGGTCGACGTACCTGACCTTCTCCGACTACGCGCGTCCCGCGATCCGCCTCTCGTCCCTGATGGAGCTCCCCGTGATCCACTGGTTCAGCCACGACTCGATCGGGCTCGGCGAGGACGGTCCCAACCCATCAGCCGGTCGAGCAGCTCGCCTCGCTGCGCGCGGTTCCGGGCTTGAACGTGATCCGCCCATGCGACGCCAATGAGGTCGTGGAGGCGTGGCGGGTGATGATGGAGCAGCGCCACCAGCCCACGGCGCTCGTCCTGACCCGGCAGGGCGTCCCGATCCTCGACCGCTCCAAGTACGCGTCGGCCGAGGGCCTCGCGCGGGGCGGCTACGTCCTCGCCGATGCCGACGGTGATCCGGAGGTGATCCTCATCGCCACCGGGAGCGAGGTCTCGCTCGCCATCGGCGCCTATGAGGAGTTACGCTCGGACGGCGTGCAAGCCCGGGTCGTCAGCCTTCCGTCCTGGTACCTGTTCGACCTCCAGGACGACGCACTACCGCGAGAGCGTGCTGCCCAGGTCGGTGCAGGCCCGCGTCGCGGTGGAGCAGGGCTCGACCCTGGGCTGGGACCGCTACGTCGGCCCGCAGGGACAGATCGTCGGTATGCACACGTTCGGCGCATCCGCACCTCTCAAGGAGGTCCAGCGGAAGTTCGGCTTCACCCCCGAGCGCGTCGCTGAGGCAGCGAAGGAGCTCCTGAAATGAAGCCAACACAGCAACTCCACGACCTTGGACAGAGCCTCTGGCTCGACAACATCACCCGCGACATGCTCGGCGACGGGACGCTCGCCCGCTATATCGACGAGCTCTCGGTCACCGGCCTGACCTCCAACCCCACGATCTTCGACAAGGCGATCACCGGTGGCGACTCATACGACGAGCAGATCTCCGAGCTCACCGAGCAGGGCATCGAGCCCGAGGAGATCTTCTTCGCGCTCGCGCTCCAGGACCTGCAGGGCGCCGCCGACCTGTTCCGGTCCGTCCACGAGGAGACGGACGGCGAGGACGGCTTCGTCTCGATGGAGGTCTCGCCCCTCCTGGCCGACGACGCGGCGGCGACGATCGAGCAGGCGAAGAAGCTCCACGACGCAGGGAGATCGCGAGACAACCTGTTCATCAAGATCCCGGGCACGAAGCAGGACGCGACCGCGATCGAGGAGTCGATCTACGCCGGCATCCCGATCAACGTCACGCTGCTGTTCTCGACCGACCAGTACCTCGCCGCCGCCGAGGCGTACATGCGCGGCATCGAGCGCCGGATCGCCGACGGCCTCGACCCGGGCGTGCGCTCGGTGGCTTCGCTGTTCATGAGCCGCTGGGACGTCGCGGTCGCCGACGAGGTCCCGAGACGAGCTGCGCAACCGTCTCGGGATCGCGGTCGGCAAGCACGCGTATCGCGCCTACCGCGAGCTGCTCGCGTCCGACCGCTTCAAGAAGCTCGCCGGCGACGGGGCCTTCCGCCAGCGCCTGCTCTTCGCCAGCACCGGCACCAAGGACCCGAACGCGTCCGACGTCCTCTACGTGGAGGCGCTCGCGGCGCCGGACACGATCGACACGATGCCCGACAAGACGCTGCTCGCCTTCGCGGATCACGGCGAGGTGGGCGAGCCGATCCCGCCGGACGGCGGGGACGCCGACGACGTGCTTGGCGAGTTCCAGTCGGCGGGCATCGACACGGACGAGCTCGCCGCCCGGCTCCAGCGGGAGGGCAAGGAGTCCTTCAACAAGAGCTGGAACGACCTCTTGGAATCAATCGAGTCGGAGTCACGCAGACTCGCGGCCACAGGGTGAGCAGGGCCTAGACAAGTCCCGGGCTGCACCGGAAAGGAGCATCGCGATGCAACTCGGAATGATCGGACTGGGCCGCATGGGCGCGAACATGGTGCGGCGGCTGATGAAGGCGGGGCCACGAGTGCGTGGTCTACGACGTGTCTCCCAGACTCGGTGAAGGCGCTCGCCGGCGAGGGCGCCACGGGCTCGGAGTCGATGGAGGACTTCGTCGGCAAGCTGGAGAAGCCCCGATCGGTCTGGCTGATGGTCCCGGCCGCCGTGGTCGACAGCACGCTCGACGAGCTGGTTCCCCTCCTCGACGAGGGCGACGCCGTGATCGACGGCGGCAACTCCTACTACCGCGACGACATCAGGCGGGCGAAGCGGCTCGCCGAGAGCAAGATCCACTACGTCGACACCGGCACCAGCGGCGGCGTCTGGGGGCTCGATCGCGGCTACTGCCTGATGATCGGCGGCCCCGACGAGGCGGTCGACCGTCTCGACCCGATCTTCGCGACGCTCGCCCCGGGCGTCGATTCGGCCGAGCGCACCCCGGGCCGGGAGGGCGACCCGACGCCCTCCGAGCAGGGCTACCTGCACTGCGGGCCCAACGGCGCGGGTCACTTCGTGAAGATGGTCCACAACGGGATCGAGTACGGGATCATGGCCGCCTACGCCGAGGGCCTGAACATCCTCAAGAACGGGAACATCGGCAAGGCCCAGCAGGAGGTCGACGCCGAGACCGCTCCGCTCGAGAACCCCGAGTACTACCAGTACGACATCGACCTCCCCGACGTGGCCGAGGTCTGGCGCCGCGGCAGCGTGATCGGCTCGTGGCTCCTCGACCTGACCGCTCAGGCGCTTCAGGAATCGCCTGACCTGTCCGACTACGCCGGGCGCGTATCCGACTCGGGCGAGGGACGCTGGACGTCGATCGCCGCGATCGACGAGGGCGTCCCGGCTCCGGTTCTCACCATGGCCCTCTACTCCCGGTTCGCCTCGCGCGGTCTGGACGACTTCGCCGACAAGGTGCTGTCGGCGATGCGCAAGGGGTTCGGCGGCCACGCTGAGAAGCCGGCCTCGTGACCGAGGTCCCGATCGTCCACGCCGCTCACCGAGCTCGACTCCTGGAAGGCGCTCGAGCGCCACTTCGGCGAGATCCGCGACGCCCACCTGCGAGACCTGTTCGCCGCCGACTGCGGAGCGCGGCGAGCGCACTGGTCGCCGAGGGCGCCGGGCTCTACCTCGACTACTCGAAGAACCGGATCACCGACGAGACGATCGGCTTGCTGGTCGAGCTCGCCGACGACTGCGGGATGCCCGCACGGCGGGAGGCGATGTTCCGCGGCGATCGGATCAACGTGTCGGAGAACCGCTCGGTGCTCCACGTGGCGCTGCGCATGCCGCGCGACCGCTCGCTGGTGGTCGACGGCGTCGACGTAGTCAAGGAGGTCCACGACGTGCTCGATCGCATGGCCGCCTTCTGCGAGAGGGTGCGAAGCGGCGAGTGGAAGGGACACACGGGCAAGCCGATCCGCAACGTGATCAACATCGGCATCGGCGGCTCCGACCTCGGGCCGGTGATGGCCTACGAGGCGCTGCGCCACTACTCGAGGCGCGACATGACCTTCCGCTTCGTCTCGAACGTGGACGGCACCGACTTCGCCGAGTGCACTCGCGACCTGGACCCCGAGGAGACGCTCTTCATCATCTCCTCGAAGACCTTCACGACGCTCGAAACGATGACCAACGCCCACACGGCGCGGCAGTGGTCGCTCGACGCGCTGGGCGACGAGAGCGCAGTCGCCAAGCACTTCGTCGCCGTGTCGACCAACGCCGAGGGGGTCTCGGAGTTCGGGATCGACACCGACAACATGTTCGGCTTCTGGGAGTGGGTCGGCGGCCGGTACTCGATGGACTCGGCCATCGGCCTCTCGACGATGCTCGCCATCGGCCCCGACCACTTCGCCGAGATGCTGGCCGGCTTCCACGCGATGGACGAGCACTTCCTCGAGACGCCCACCGAGAGCAACCTGCCCGCCCTGATGGGGATGCTCGCCGTCTGGTACGGCGACTTCTTCGGCGCGCAGACGGTCGCGGTCCTCCCTTACGACCAGTACCTCCACCGGTTCCCCGCCTACCTCCAGCAGCTCACGATGGAGTCCAACGGCAAGCACGTCACGCTGGACGGGCGGCGAGTCGACTACGAGACCGGCGCCGTCTACTGGGGCGAGCCCGGCACGAACGGGCAGCACTCCTTCTACCAGCTGATCCACCAGGGAACGAAGCTGATCCCGTGCGACTTCATCGGCTTCGCCGCGGTCGCTGAACCCGATCGGCCAGCACCATGACCTGCTGATGGCGAACGTGTTCGCGCAGACCGAGGCCCTCGCCTTCGGCAAGACCGCCGACCAGGTGCGCGAGGAGGGAACGCCGGACGAGCTGGTCCCCCACCGCGTCTTCGAAGGCAACCGGCCGTCGAACACGATCCTGGCAGCGGAGCTCACCCCGGAGATCCTGGGCACGCTGGTCGCCCTCTACGAGCACAGCGTCTTCACGCAGGGCGCCATCTGGGGCATCGACTCCTTCGACCAGTGGGGCGTCGAGCTCGGCAAGGTGCTGGCCAAGCGGATCGTCCCCGAGCTGCAGGCCGCCGACGAGCCCGACCTCGACCACGACAGCTCGACCAACACCCTGATCCGCCGCTACCGGGCCGGTCGCCGCCCGGTCGAGCTACGACTCGTGAGCGCGGAGCCCACCGGCCTCGACGCGACCGCTCCCGGCGGAGGCGAGGCCGGCTCCGCTGCCGGCGTGCCGCAGTGCCTTCCCGCCGATCGCCGACTACGCCTTCCTCTCGGACTGCGAGACCTGCGCGCTGATCGCCTCGGGCGGCAGGGTCGAGTGGCTCTGCCTGCCGCGCCCGGACTCGCCCGAGCGTGTTCGGCGCGATGCTCGATCGCTCCGCCGGCGTCTTCGGCTTCGTGCCCGAGGGAATGGAGGTGCCGAGCCACCGGCGCTACCTCCCCGGGAGCCTGGTGCTGGAGACGACCTGGCAGACGCCCACGGGCTGGCTCCAGGTCTACGACTGCCTGGTCATGCATCGCTGGCACGGCGGCAAGCGGCACGAGCCACTACAGGCGGGCACCCGGCGACTTCGTAGCGGCCGGGACCCTGCTCCGCGTCGCCACCTGCGTCGACGGCGACGCCGAGGTGATCCTCAACTGCCTGCCCATGTTCGACTACGGACGCGAACCAGGCGCCTGGAGCTATGAGGGCGAGGGCTACGACGTCGCCACGGTCGCGGCGCCCGGCGGCGATCTCGAGCTTCGACTGGCCACGAGCCTTCCGCTCGGCGCTCACCGGACCTCGCGCGACCGCTCGGACGGCGCTGCGTGAGGGCGAGAGCGCCTTCGCCGCGCTGTCCTGGGATGACGAGGGAGCGCCCACCACATCGGAGGAGGCGGCCGACCAGGTCTGGCACACCGCCAAGGCGTGGCGCCAGTGGCTGAAGGGCGGGACCTTCCCGGACCATCCCTGGCGGAGTTACCTCGAGCGCAGCGCGCTCACGCTCAAGGGATTGAGCTACGCGCCCACCGGCGCCGTGATGGCGGCGGCCACGACGTCGCTGCCGGAGACGCCCGGCGGGGAGCGCAACTGGGACTACCGCTTCACCTGGATCCGCGACTCGGCCTTCATGCTCTGGGGGCTCTTCACGCTGGGCTTCGAGTGGGAGGCGTTCGAGTTCTTCGCCTTCGTCATCCAGACGGTCGGGACCAACCCCCTCCAGATCATGTACGGGATCGGCGGCGAGCACGAGCTCACCGAGCAGCACGCTCGACCACCTCTCCGGCTACGAGGGCGCGCGCCCCGTCCGGACCGGCAACGGCGCCTTCGACCAGAAGGCAGCACGACGTCTGGGGCATGCTCCTCGACTCGATCGCGATCCACGCCCGCCACGGGCTGACCCAGCAGCTTCCGAAGCCCGCCTGGGAGCTGCTCTCCGGCTTCGTCGAAGACGCCACCGCCCACTGGCAGGAGCCCGACCGCGGCATCTGGGAGATCCGCGGCGAGCCGAAGCACTTCACCGCCTCGAAGGTCCTGTGCTGGGTCGCGCTGGACCGCGGGCGGCGACTCGCCGAGGCGCGCAACGACACCGAGCGGGCCGAGCGCTGGGCCAAGGTCGCCGACGAGATCAAGGCCGAGGTCTGCGAGAAGGGCGTCGACGACCGCGGCGTCTTCGTCCAGCACTACGACACCGACGCGCTCGACGCGTCGCTGCTGCTGCTCCCGCTCATGGGGTTCCTGCCGCCGGACGACGAGCGCATCCGCAAGACCGTGCTCGCGATCGCCGACGAGCTGACCGAGGACGGCCTGGTGCTGCGCTACCGCGTCGAGCACACCGACGACGGGCTCGAGGGCGAGGAGGGCACGTTCACCATCTGCTCGTTCTGGCTGGTCACCGCGCTCGCCCAGATCGGCGAGCAGCGACCGTGCGCGGGCCCTGTGCGAGAAGCTGCTCTCGTTCGCGAGCCCGCTGCAGCTGTACGCCGAGGAGATCGAGGCCGAGAGCGGCCGCCACCTCGGCAACTTCCCGCAGGCGTTCACCCACCTGTCCCTGATCAACGCGGTGATGAGCGTGATCGAGTCCGAGGCGGTAGGCGATCCGAGTTAGAGTGATCGCGTGAGTCCCAGAAAGCCCGTGATGCGGGGAGGCATCGACCTCGGCGGCACCAAGATCCAGGCCGTCGTCGTGGACCGCAAGTGGAACGTCGTCGGCCAGTCGCGGCGGCCGACGCCGACCGAGGGCGCGCCGAAGGACGTGGCCGAGGAGATGTCGGACGCGCTCCGGGAGGCCGCGCTGGACGCCGGCGTGCGCCCCAGCGAGCTGACCTCGGCCGGCGTGGGCTCGCCCGGGTGACGTCAACGCGGTGACCGGCGCCGTGTCGCAGGCGCGAAACCTTCCCGGCTGGGACGGCACGTTCAAGCTGGGAGAGTGGCTTTCCAAGTCACTCGGAACGCCGGTCTACGTGGGCAACGACGTCGGCGTGGCCACGGACGCCGAGGCCAAGCTCGGCGCCGGACGCCACTACAAGTCCCTCATCGGGGTGTTCTGGGGCACCGGTGTCGGCGGCGGAATCGTTCTCAACGGGGAGCATTGGCTCGGACGGGGAGCGGCCGGCGAGATCGGGCACATGGTCATCAAGAAGGACGGCGCGCGCTGCACCTGCGGGCGCCGCGGCTGCATGGAGGCGTACGCCGGCCGTGCCGCGATGGAGATCAAGGCGCGCAAGGAGCACTCGAAGGGCGCGAAGACCGACCTGTTCAAGATCATGAAGAAGCGCGGCCGCGACCGGCTGACGAGCGGCATCTGGGCCCGTGCCCTGAAGGCGAACGACCCCCTCGCCGAGAAGTTGATCGACCGGGCGGTGGAGGCACTCGGTGCCGGAATCGCCTCCGCGGTGAATCTCCTCGACGTCGAGGCGGTGATCATCGGCGGTGGACTCGGCGTGCGCTTCGGCGAGCCCTACGTAAAGCGCATCCGCAAGGCGATGGAGCCTCACCTCTTCACCGACGACCACCCGCCCGCTGCTCCACGTCGCCGCGCTGGGCGACTTCGGCGGCGGCATCGGCGCGGCTCTCCTGGCCTCCACGCACGAGAAGAGGGCGGGCAGAGGCCGGGCCAAGGCGGATGCGGCAAGCGGCGACGGCGCCCCAGCGCCGGCGCCGAGGCGCCGGCGTAGGCGTTCACGCCCGGGCCGTCCCGTAGCGCAAGCGGATTCAGGGCAATGAGGGGGCCGGCCCGGCCGCGGATTTCGCACCGGGCCGCGAATGATTCGCTTCGGGCCGCAGATGAGGGCCCCTCCGAGGGGGGTCTTCGACTTTACGTGCGATATATGCACGGAAAGTCGAAGACCCCCTTACGCAGAAGCGACGGATGTGACCGGATACGCGAGATGGCACGAACCGGTTGCGCTGCCGTGACGGCCTCCGCTCATTGCCTGTTTTCGTCGCTAAACGGCGCCCGGTGGCGCCGCGTCGCGGTCGACGATCACCTCGGTGTGGTCGCCCCCAAGCAGACTGGACGGAATGCTCGGATCGGGGCCGGCTAACAGGCCGCGGACGGCTTCCGCCTTCTCGGCCCCCGTCGCCAGGAGCACGATCGAGCGCGCGGCCCGGAGCACCGGAACGGTGAGCGTGATCCGGTCCGGCGGCGGCTTAGGCGCGTTGTGCACGGCAACGCAGACGCCGGTCGCGCCGACCGCAGGGTTGCCGGGAAACAGCGACGCGGTGTGCCCGTCGGGGCCAAGGCCCTGCAGCGCCAGATCGAGGACCGGCACGCCGCCGTGCTGCGGCAGGCGCCGCTCGAGCTTGGCTGCATAGGCCGCGGCGGCCTCCTCCGCCCCTCGCTCTCCCTCGATGCGATGGACCTCGGGCCCCGCTCCATCGCCCAGCAACGTCTCCGAGGCCATGCGGAAGTTGCTCTCGGGGTCGTCGGGGCCGACGGCCCGCTCGTCGCCGAACCAGACCTCCACCCCGGTCCAGTCGTCGATCCTGCTCGCGAGGAGCTCGTACGTCTTGCGTGGCGTCGTGCCGCCGGCCAGCGCAAGGTGCGCGCCACCCCGGGCCTCCCTGGCCGCCTCGATGGCGGAGGAAAGCCTGCCGGCGGCCGCCTCGGCCGCGGCTTCCCGGGTATCGGAGACGAAGACAGAGGTCATGAGGAACCGTTCAGCATCTTGGCAGCGGCGGCCACCGCAGGCGAGTATCCGCGTGAGAACGCCGGCTGCGGTTGGAGCGCCTCCGCGAACAGATCCCTCATCGAGCTGGTCGCGCCGCTGCGTGTGACCTTGACCTCGGCGCCGTCGGCGTCGAACGTCAGCGCGTCCACGCCACCGCACCCGCCGTCGGTGCTCCCCTCCGCGAGCTCGATCGAGACCCCGCGGCCGTCGGGGCGGACGGCCCGGACCCGAGCCGTGCCGTCGCTGCGCTCCAGCGGGCCCGGCCGCCACCCGGCGCGGGCCGCGATCCAGCCCGCGAGCAGCAGGCCGGCTCCCAGGCCTCGCGGCTCGTAGCGCAGCTTGACGCTGCCGATCGCCGGCAGCAGGCGCCTTTGCTCGGGGGGGTCGAAGGCGGCGGCCGTGGCGGCGCGCCAGTACTCCAAGCGTCCCCACGCGAGGTCATGGACCTGGATCGCCGCCGCAAGCTCGGCGAGCTTGCCGAGGGTCGCCTGGCCGCCGGAGCCCGAGTCGACCAGCACGTACTGAGCGCGCTCGAGCAGGCCCGGGTCGGGGATCGCGGACCGCGGCTCCGGGAGCCACAACACCGTCGGCAGGTCGCTGACGAGAAGCGGGGCCAGAAGCGACGCCGAGTGCTCGAGGCGGGCCGGGTTCATCGTCAGCAGCACGCGGTCGTGGCACAAGCCCGACGTGGCCGGCGCCCGCCGGCGCGGCGCACTCCATGACGAGGTTCGCATCGAGACGATTCTCGCCGTGCTCGCCGAGGACGAGCGTCCGCGACGGCGTGTGGTTCCCCAGGCGCGTCGAGGGCCTTCTCCACCCCTTGCTCGCGGCGATCGGAGCACGGAACGACGATCAGGTTGAGCGTCCTGGCGAGCGCGAGCACGCGCTCCGGGCCGCCGGCGGCGCGGTGGAGCTTGTCGAGCTCCGCGTTGATGTCGTCCGCGGTAACCCCCTTGCCCATCCAGCGGATCCGCTCCGGGTACTCGCGACCCGTGCGACTCGTTGTCCTTGGCCGGGCTCAAATCTGCCTCCACCGGCGCCCGCGCACGGCGAGCAGCTGGTCGGCCTCAGACGGCCCCTGGCTTCCCGCCTCGTAGATCGCGGGACCCGTCGCGTCCGCCTGCCACCGGTCGAGGATCGGCTGGATGATCCGCCACTCCTCCTCGACCTCGTCGGCGCGCGTGAACAAGGTCGCGTCGCCGAGCAGCGCGTCGTGCAGGAGCCGCTCGTAGGCCTCCGGGGAGTCGCCCAGGAACGACGTGCCCGTACTTGAACTCCATCTGGACCGGCCTCACGTACATCGCCTGCCCCGGAATCTTGGCGACCAGCCGCAGCGACGGCGCCCTCGTCGGGCTGGACCGACAGCACCATCGCGTTCGGCTCGACCTCGCCGATGTCGGCCCGCGCGAACGGCAGGTGCGGCACGGCCCGGAACTGGACGGCGATCTCGGTGACCCGTCGGGGGAGGCGCTTGCCGCACCGCAGGTAGAACGGGGTTCCTGCCCAGCGCCAGTTATCGACCTCCACCCGCATCGCGACGTAGGTGTCGGTCCTTGAGTCGTCCGGGACGCCCTCCTCGTCGACGTAGGCGGGCACCTCCTCGCCGCCCACCCAGCCGGCGCCGTACTGGCCCCTAACGACGTAGTCGGGAACCTCGGCCTCTGTGTAGCGGCGAACCGACCGCAGGAGCTTGACCTTCTCGTCCCGGATCGTGTCGGCGTCGAAGCGCACCGGCGCCTCCATCGCGACCAGCGAGAGCACCTGCATCAGGTGGTTCTGGATCACGTCCCGGATCGCGCCCGCCGAGTCGTAGTAGGCGGCGCGACGGCCGATGCCGATGTCCTCGGCCATCGTGATCTGCACGTGCTCCACGTAACGGCGGTTCCACACCGGCTCCAGGATCCCGTTCGCGAACCGCATCACCTGGAGGTTCTGCACGGTCTCCTTGCCCAGGTAGTGGTCGATGCGGAAGATCTGGGACTCCTCGAAGGCCTCGGAGATCTCCGTGTTCAGGGCGAGCGCCGTATCGAGATCATGGCCGAAGGGCTTCTCGATCATCAGGCGGGTCGGCGGGCCGGACTCCCGGCCGAGGCCCACGGCGGCGAGCCGTTTGGCGATCGTGCCGAAGAAGGCCGGCGACACCGCCAGATAGAAGACTCGCTGCCTCGGGCCGCCGTGGGAATCGAGCCCGGCCAACCGTCCGGCGAGTTCCTCGAACAGCTTCGGATCGTCGAAGTTCCCCTGCACGAACTCGAGCTTCGCCTCCAGGGTCTTCCACGTGTCGTCGTCGAGGCCCGTGCGGGAGTGCGTCTCGATCGAGTCGTGCACGTGCCTCCGGAACCGCTTCTCGTCACTGGCCCGGCGGCCGATGCCGATCACGGCGAACCTCTCCGGCAGGAGGCCCCCGCGCCGCAGGTTGTAGACGGCGGGCAGGAGCTTTCGCGCGGCCAGGTCGCCGGTGCCGCCGAAGATGACCAGCGAGGTCGGCGGCGGCAGCTCCTCCTCGACGTCCTGGACGAAGGGGTTCTCCAACAGCGCCTGGGTGTCGGTGGCCATCAGCGCCGTTCCACCACGGCTCGCGGCGAGGCGAACGCGGTCTCACCCGCGGCGAGCTCGAGCTGGGCGAGAAGAGCGGCGCCGCGCACGCCCGCGCCCGCGCCATGCTGGGCAAGCCTGATCTCCGTGCGCGTGCCCACACCGGGCAGCACGTAGGAAAGAGCGGCGTCGCGCGCCGGGCCGAGCAGCAACTCGCCGGCTACCGAAACGCCCCCGCCGATCACGACCTCGTCGGGGTCGAACGTGTTGATGGCGTTAGCGATGCCGATGCCCAGCCGCTCCCCGAGGACGTGCAGCGCCCCGATGGCGACCTCGTCGCCCTCTTTCGCCGCCTTCACGACATCGTGGCCGTCGATGTGTTCCCCGCCCGTCGCCCACCGGCCGAGCTTGGAGCCTGGATACTCGCGCGCGACCTCGGCGCCGATCCGGTCGAGCACGCGTCCGGCGGCGAGCGATTCGAGCGACCCAGGCTGCGGAAATCTCCCAGGGTCGGGCGCACCGTCGCCCAGGCTCGCCCCGACCAGCGTATGGCCCAGCTCGCCCGCTCCTCCGGTGGAGCCGCGGTAGACCTTGCCGCCGAGCACGAGACCGCCCCCGATGCCTGTTCCCACGGTGAGCAGCACCAGGTTCTCGACCAGCGCCCGGCCGCTCTCGTCGAACGCCTCACCGATCGCTGCCACCGTCGCGTCGTTGTCGACGAAGACCGGGACACCCAGCCGGTCCTGGAGGATGCCGCTGAGGTCGAAGTCCGCCATGTGCAGATTCACGCTCGAGCGCACGCGGCCGCTCGAGAACTCGACCACGGACGGCACCCCGACGCCCACGGCCTCCGTGCGGGCCTTCCGCGCCCGTTCGACCGCCGCGACGATCTCGTCGACCAGCCCCTCGGCGCTCGACGCCTCCGTGGGCTGCACCTGCGGAGCTGCTCAGACTCGCGTTCTCGAGCGTCGCGACGGCGACCTTCGTCCCGCCCACGTCGACCCCGATCAGATGGCCACCCGACCCCGTTTGAGCAGCGGGAGCGGGCGGCGGAGGCGTCATGCCGCGCACGATAACGGCTCGCCTATGCAGGGACTAAGGCGCGGACTCAGGCAGCGTCCGCAGCATCGCGCCGACCGTGATCCCGGCGGCGATGAGGATCCCCACGACGGATCCCAGGAAGGCGGCATGCGGCTTGTTCCAGGCGACATCGGGCCCGTAGCGAAGCGCCGCCAGCAGCACCGCGCCGATGAAGAGGAGCAGCCCGGTGGCGATCGCGGCCGCCTCCAGGCGACGCGCGAGCACGGTGGCCGACGGCGGCGCCCGGCCCTCGACCCGCCCCGCGGCGAGCTCCCGCGGGCCCCACCGCTGGAGAACCGCGACCAGCCCGGCGGCGATCGCCAGACACAGCGCGTAGGAGCCCAGCGGATCGCTGGGCCGGTGCCAATCCGCGGTGACTACCAGGATCCCAACGCCGCCGGCGAACAGCGCGGCCGCCAGCGCGACCCAGCCGCGCCACCGGGTCGGGGCGATCAGCACCGCCGAGAGCCCCAGGCTGGTCGCGATCGTCGTGTGGCCGGACGGATAGGTGTTCCCGTTCAGCGTCGACGGCCACAGGTCGGGGCGCTGGAAGATCACCAGCTTGAAGGCCTCCGTGGCGAGCAGGCTGACGCCGACGATCGCCGCCGGCAGAGCGATCAGCCAGGGCCGCCGCCACAGCCAGGCGAGCGCGCCCAGGGCGAGCACCGCGGCGGCAAGCGAGCCCACGCTGATGAACCGAAGCAGCCGGTTCGCGCCCGACTGCGCCCGCTCGGGCGCGGAGCGTCCGCCGACGAGCGCCGCCTCGTCGGCGTGCTGGCCGACCTCGGTCTGCACGGCGAGGCCGTAGATGCCGAAGAAGGCGACCAACGCCAGGACCGCGACCAGGAGCGGCTTGCTCATGCGGCCGGTGGCCCCGGTCAGGCCGCGACCGGCTCGCGGCGGCGGCGCGGCGCGCGGCGGCGAGCCTGCGGCTTCGCCGGTGTCACGAGATCCCGCAGGAACCTTCCGGTGTACGAGGCGCTGCTCGCCGCGACCTCCTCCGGCGTGCCGGTCGCGACCACCTCGCCGCCCGCCTCGCCGCCCTCGGGCCCGAGGTCGATGATCCGGTCGGCGGACTTGATCACGTCGAGGTTGTGCTCGATCACGACGACCGTGTTGCCCGCGTCGACCAGCCGGTCGAGCACCTCGAGCAGCCGCTGGACGTCGGCGAAATGCAGGCCCGTCGTGGGCTCGTCGAGGATGTAGAGGGTGTCCCCCGTGGCGACCTTGGAGAGCTCGGTGGCGAGCTTCACGCGCTGCGCCTCGCCGCCGGACAGCGTCGTCGCGGGCTGGCCCAGCCTGATGTAGTCGAGCCCGACGTCGTGCAGCGTCTGGAGGCGCCGATGGATCTTGGGGATGTGGGCGAAGAACTCGACCGCCTCCTCGACCGACATCTCGAGCACGTCGGCGATCGACTTGCCCTTGAAGCGCACCTCGAGCGTCTCGCGGTTGTAGCGGCGCCCGTGGCACTGCTCGCACGGGACGTAGACGTCGGGCAGGAAGTGCATCTCGATCTTGATCTGCCCGTCGCCGCGGCAGACCTCGCAGCGCCCGCCCTTGACGTTGAAGCTGAAGCGCCCGGGCTTGTAGCCGCGGACCCGCGCCTCCTTGGTCTTCGAGAACAGGTCGCGGATGTGGTCGAAGACCCCGGTGTAGGTGGCCGGGTTCGACCGCGGCGTGCGGCCGATCGGCGACTGGTCGATGTTGATGATCTTGTCGACGTGCTCGATGCCCTCGATCCGGTCGTGGGCGCCGGGGCGCATGCCGGGCGCGGTGCAGGCGGTTCGCGACCGCCCGGTAGAGGATCTCGTTGACCAGCGTGGACTTGCCGGAGCCCGAGACGCCCGTGACGCAGCAGAAGACGCCGAGCGGGACGCTCACGTCGATCCCCTTGAGGTTGTGCTGGCGCGCGCCGCGCACGACGAGCTCGTCGCGGGTCGGCCGCCGCTCCTCCGGGAACGGGAATCGACTCGCTTGCCGCTCAGATACTGGCCGGTGAGCGACTCCGGCGCGCGCTGCGATCTGCGCGGGCGTTCCCTCGGCGACCACCTCTCCCCCGTGCTCTCCGGCGCCCGGGCCGAGGTCGACGACGTGGTCGGCGGCGCGGATCGTCCCCTCGTCGTGCTCGACGACGATGACCGTGTTGCCGAGGTCGCGCAGCCGCTTGAGCGTGTCGATCAGCTTCGCGTTGTCGCGCTGGTGCAGCCCGATCGAGGGCTCGTCGAGGATGTAGAGCACGCCGACGAGCGACGAGCCGATCTGCGTCGCCAGCCGGATCCGCTGCGCCTCGCCGCCCGGAGAGCGTGTTCGCGGCGCGCTCCAGCGACAGGTAGCCGATCCCGACGCTGTCCAGGAACCGCAGGCGCTCGGCGATCTCGCGCACCACGAGCCGGGCGATGGCCCGCTCGGTCTCGGTCAGCTCGAGCGCCTCGATCCACTCCAGGGCCGCTCGCGCCGAGAGCTGCGTGTACTCGTAGATGTTGAGGTCGCCGACCGTCACGGCGAGGCTCTCGGGCCGCAGGCGGGCGCCGCCGCACGCCGGGCACGGCTGCAGCGCCATCAGCCCCTCGATCCGCTCGCGGGTGTTGTCGGAGTCGGTGTTCTCGTAGCGGCGCTCGAGGCTCGTCAGCATGCCGTCGAAGCGCACCGTGTAGGTCCGCTTGCGGCCGAAGCGGTTGCGGTAGCTGACCGTGTGCCGCTCGGCGCCCGTGCCCTCGAGCAGCAGCTTGCGGTCGCCGTTCCGGCAGGTCCTGCCAGGGGACGTCGACGTCGATCCCGTTCGCCTCGGCGACCGCCTCGAGCAGGCGCCGGTGGTACATCGAGGCGGCCTTCGTCCAGGGCTGCAGCGCCCCCTCGCTGATCGACAGCGTCGGATCGGGCACGATCAGCTCCGGATCGATGACCCGCTGGAAGCCGAGGCCGTGGCAGCGCGGGCAGCAGCCGTGGGGGGAGTTGAAGGAGAAGATCCGCGGCTCGAGCTCGGGCATCGACGTGCCGCAGTTCAGGCACGCGAACTTCTCCGAGAAGACGAGCACCTCCCCGCGCTTGCCGGCGCTCGGCCCGCTGAGCACCTTTACGCCGGCAGCCTTCCGTCCGCCAGTCTCTTGCCCTCGCCTACGGCTCGGGCTTCCTTTGTGCTCCGCATCCGCGCCGGTGGCGTTCCCGTCTTCCCGACCAGCCAGCAACTCGATCTCGACGATTCCCTCGGCGAGCTGGGACGCCGCCTCGATCGACTCGGAGAGCCGCTTGCGCACGCCCTCCTTCATCACCAGCCGGTCGACGACGATCGAGATGTCGTGCTTGAACTTCTTGTCGAGCTCGATGTCCTCGTCGAGTCGGCGCAGCTCGCCGTCGATCACCGCGCGGACGTAGCCCTGCCCTCGCATCTCCTCCAGCTGTCCGGCCGTACTCGCCCTTGCGGCCGCGCACGACCGGCGCCAGGACCATGAACCTCGTCCCCTCCTCCAGCGTCGCCACGCGGTCGGTGATCTGCTCGAGCGACTGGCCCTGGATCGGCGCGCCGCAGTTGTAGCAGTGGGGCTTGCCGATCCGCGCCCACAGAAGGCGCAGGTAGTCGTAGATCTCGGTGACGGTGCCGACCGTCGAACGCGGGTTGCGCGAGGTCGTCTTCTGGTCGATCGAGATCGCCGGCGAAAGCCCCTCGATCGAGTCGACGTCGGGCTTCTCCATCTGGCCCGAGGAACTGCCGCGCGTAGGCCGAGAGCGACTCGACGTAGCGGCGCTGGCCCTCGGCGTAGATCGTGTCGAAGGCCAGGCTCGACTTGCCGGAGCCGGAGAGCCCGGTCATGACGATCAGCGCATCGCGCGGAAGCTCGAGATCGATCCCCTTGAGGTTGTGCGCGCGCGCGCCGGAGATGACGATTCGTTCGGATCGAGGCATAACTTGCGGGGCTACACCGCCTTACCTGCCTGACCCGTCGCTAGACGCTCCTCGACACACATCTCCTACGATTCTACGGACGCGAACGGGCGTTCCCGTGAGGCTGTGCCTGGGGCTCGAAGAACAGGCACCCAAAGTGCGGAAACCGGGGCCCGCGTGGTTATGCCGCGCTCGCCGCCGGCCTCAGCGCCGGCCTCGGGCGACGTACGCGATCGCGGACGCTGCGCCCGGCACGCGACCACCGTCGCCGCGAGACCCCGGTGCGGGTGCCCGCCGGTCACCAGAACCCCGCCGAGCGCGCTGCCCAGCAGCCACCCCGGCCGCGATCGAGGTGATCATCCAGGTGAACGCCTCGGTGGCGGTCCCCGGCGGGGCGATCTCGTCAACCAGCGATGTACAGCCGCTGCCCGCCGGGGCGAGGGCGAGCCCGCTCATGACCATCAGCGGCACCGCCTCGACGATCGAGGTCATGAACAGAAGCGGCACGAAGCCCAGCGCCAGCAGCAGGCAGATGCGCGGGTAGCGGATCGCCGGCCGGGGCCGCGTGGTGCCGCGAGCCGTACCACAGGCCCGCGGCCATGCTTGCCGCGGCCTGGGCGGCGATCAACACGCCGGCCAGGCTGCTCGACCCCTCGTGGGTGGCGAATGCCGTGATCGAGATCTCCATCGCCCCGAGGGCGGTGCCGAAGGCTGAGCTCCACCGCGAGCAGCGCGAGGATGCCGCGCGAGCGCAGTGGTCCGGCCCAGCCGTCGGAGCCGCGTGACCGCGCCAGGACCGCGACGCCCGCGAGAGGACGAAGGTCAGCGTCCCGACAGTCGCGAGGCCGCCTTGGTCAGCACGGCGATCGCGGGCGAGCCGGACGCCACGAGCGCGGCCGTGATCAGCGGGCCGGTGATGAACGCGACCTCCAAGGACACGGCGTCCAGTGCGAAGGCGCTCTGGCGCAGCGAGCTATCCGGGATCAGGGCTCGACCACAGCGCGCGCATGCACGACCCGGTGGCCGGCTGCGTGGCGCCTGACACAGCGCCGATCGCGACGAGTGCGCCGGCGCCCGCGCCGCCCTTCGCGGCGATGACGAGCCCGATCAGAGCGACCGGGTTCAGTGCGAGCGCGACGGACAGCACCCCGGTCTGTCCGAGCCGGTCGACGAGCCGCCCCTGCAGCGGAAACGAGACTGCGGTCGCGATCCGCGAACCCCGCCTCGACGACTCCGGCGATCGCGAACGATCCGGTCTCGGCGTGCACCAGCAGGATCGTCGCAAGCGACATCCCGGCGATCGGGATCCGGTCGATCGCCGTCCCCAGGATCGGCTGCCTGGCTTCGCGAATGGCCAGGATGCGTCTGTAGCGCTCCGCACGCATGAGGCTAGGGTGGCATAGCCCCGCGGGCGTGCCCGATCCCCCGTCGGCCACCGGGATCTCGGAGCTCGTCCTCGAGGTCGCCGATCTCGATGCCGCCCCTCATTTCTACGGCGAGCTGCTCGTGTTTGAGGAAACCCGATCCAACTCGGTGCCCACGGCGTCAACTCGATCAAGTCGAATACGACACCGACATTTCCCGCTCGCTCGCAGTCTCGAAACGCTCGTCCAGCGAGTCGAGTCCGGCGAGTCGGAGGACGGGTTGGATTCCAAGGCTTCCGGCTTGCGTCTGGTGTTCAACGTGCGAATGTTTCTCGCGGAGGAAGAACTCGAACGCCGGAAGGGCAACTGGACCGCTGCCCGGAACGGTGCGGGGAGTTGTGCGCCGTTCTGCTCCTCTTCCGAAATGTTCGACGAGGACTGGCGATCAGCCGGTCAATAGCACCATCCTCGGGAAGCGGCAAGCCGATACTGGTCGATATGAGCGAGCTACGGCTTAGTCCCGCGCCTCTCGGCGCGAATGGTCGTCCGACCGCGAACCGACCATTACCTCACCAGGGTCTTCGTTACCGGCCCGTTGTGGGCCCCGAGAAGCCCAAAGTGCTGGAACTGTCGATACAACCAGCCGCTCGTACTGGTGGCCGCGTAGACAGCCAGCCCGTTGCCGCACGTCTTGGCGCTGTAGGAGCTCACCCCGATCTCGAGCGGATTGCCGTTCGTGTACCGGACGAGCGGCCCACCCGAATCGCCGAAGCAGGACTGCGAAAGGCGCTGCGGGTCGCCGACACAGAACTCACGCTGGCCGGTGAAGGTCACCCCGAACAGTCTCGAACACGCGGAGTTCTTCTGCACAAGCCAAGCGCCGTACTGCAGCGGGCCGTTGTACACCGTGTCTTTGCCCGAGTACGTGTGGGCACCGTAGCCGAACCCGAACACCCGGTCGCCGAAGTAGACCGGATTGCCGACGTTCACTGGCAGATAGCCCCGCGCCCTGATCGTCTGCCTGACGTGGATGAGCGTGTAGTCCTCGCCACCATTGATGCGACCCGAGTAGTAGGGGTCGGTGGTCACATAATCGGCCTGGTAGACGCCCGCCCAACCCATGCGCAGCGGAACGAAGTTCCAGCCGCCACGCGTTTGGTTGACCCGAATTCTGAAGTTTTGGGCACCGGGCAGGATCGGGCCGGTTTCGTGCTGGCGGACGCAGTGGCTCGCGGTGAGGACCCAGTGATAGCTAATCACGGAGCCTGAACACCACGTTCTGCGCCCAGGATGCTGCGGGTCATAGTACGCCATGAACACATTCCACGGCGCTTGTGCCAGGGTCGCATTGGTTCCGTTCACGATCTCGGGCTGCAGGGTCGCCTTGTTGTGGTCCGTCCCGGTGCTGTTGTCACCGTTGGCAAGCGCCACCGAGTCGGTGCCGCTCGCATCGCAGGTCGCGGTGCCCGACTGGTGCCCATGGCCGTTGGCGGAAACGCAGATGTTCGGAGCCGCCGCCGCCGTCTGCGCCCCGCACGCCATCACGCCAGCCGCAGCCACGCCGATCAAAATCGCGAATCGCGTACCCATGCCGTCCTTCCCATCCGTGGGCAAGCAAGATTCGCCGACCCCTCTAGTACGGGTGCGAGCCTACACTCAATCCGGCCCCAGTCAAGGAATCGCCGCAGGACGCCCTCGCCCTCTCGCCCCGCTTCCGGCAGCGAGCGGAGCAATACCGGCGTGGTCGGCCCGCAGAGGGCTGCGCGAGGAGCGCACCGCAGGCTTCACACCCACTCAACGCCGCGTACTCGGCTATGTCCTCGGTCCAGAACTCAAAGACGCTGCCGTCGGGACCCGCGGCACGCGCGCCGCTCCGGGCCATCTGGCTCAGGAGCTCGGCGCGCGATGCCGCAGGCCCGAATGGGCTAACGCGTGCAGGGATTCCCGTGGTATCCGGCCCGGGACTCGGCGACCTTCAGGAAGGGCGATCCGGACGAGTCGAGCTCGATCGGCCGCACTATGACTTCCTTCTTGTGGTAGATCGTGCGGTTCAGGTAGAGCGTGAAGGAGCCAAGCGCGAGGCGCATCGGCCTGGAGCCGGCGGTGATCGTCTGGCCGTTGACTTGCAGCCCGATGAGGTGCGTGATGGCTGTCAGCATCGGTGACCCGGTCGAGCAGTCGACGCGGGCGTATGAGGTGATGCCCTTCGCATGGATCAACGAGGGCTTCCCGGCCACCCGATACTCGAGATCGGCGACCTCGCTGTGCCCCGAGACCACCCGGTTCCTCGGGGCGCCTCCGCGCGTTTCGGTTCGAGCGGAGGTGATTCCCTCGACCGCTAGACCGTTCTTGACAAATCGCCGCCCCGAGATCCCTTCCTCGTCCGCCACGCACGGACCATTCTGGGCATTCGCACGATAGGGCTCGAACTTCTGAAGCTTCAGAACGCTCGCCCGGCAGGTGAACCCGTCGCCGGCCGCGGCCGGCGCGACAACCGCCGCGATCGCTGCGAATGCCCCCAGGAGGAGCGCTACTCCTCGTGCGGCCGACCTGGCCCTGCCTTCACTCCTCCTCCGATTTCCTCGCATCATTCGAAACGATCCCCCTTCTGGGTTGCTGACTGTGGCGGCTCTACATTCTCGATTCGTGCCAGAGAGCCTCCCTGACCGCGACAGATCGTTGCACAGCGACACGCCCTATGCGCCATACCGGACAATGGCCAGTTACGACCAGCCGGCCTGGCGGCCGGCGCCTCTACTTTCCGGTCTTCGAATAGACGTCGTCGAGCAGCCCGTCGAGGTCGGCGACGTCGTAGTCCGCGGCGAGCTGCTCTCGCGCGTCCTCGCGCGAGGTGCCGTCGAGCGCGAGCTTCATCGCGACCAGCCGGGCGGCCGCATCCCCGTCGCCGCCCTGGGCGTCGCCGTTGGAGTCCACCGCCTTCTTTGATGTCGTGGGCTGCGGCGTCTCCGGAGGGGGCGTCGGCTCGGGGACTGGCTCCGGCATCGGCTCAGGCACCGGCTCCGGCATCGGCTCCGGGGACGGGTCCGGGAGCGGCTCGGGCGTCTGCGGCGGCTCGGGCTCCGGGACGGTGACGGGGCCGGGATCGACCTCGCTGCCGGGGTTCCCCGAGAGGCGCCCCTGGAGGTCCTTCAGCGCGGTCTGCACTTCGTCGAGGCTGCGCCTCGCATCGGCCTCGGCGTCCTTCCGAATCCGTTCGGCGTCAGCACGCAGCCGGTCGGCCTCGGCACGGACCCGCTCCGCCTGGGCGTCCGCCTCCTTCATGATCTCCTCGGCGTGCCGCTGGGCCTCGTCAATCGCCTCGCGCACGCTCTGCGCGACCTGGTCTACGAGCTTCTGCGCATCCATGGGGGCCGAGCTTATCGCTAGCGTGGAAAACCCACATCAGCCCTCTAGGCCCGCAGTGCGTCCAAGTCGGCGCGCAGCTCCTTCAGCTCGTCGCGGATGCGCGCCGCCTCCTCGAAGCGCAGTTCGTCGGCCGCCGCGAGCATCTCCTCCTCGAGCTCGACGATGATCTTCTCGAGCTCCGCCGGGCTCTTGATCGCCTCGCCGTCCCGCTGGACCCGCCGGCGGCGCGCCGGGGTTGCGCGCGACTCCATCGCCAGGAAGTCGCAGATGTCGGAGATGCCCTTCTGGACCGTCTCCGGCGTGATCCCGTGCTCCCGGTTGTACGCGAGCTGGATCTCCCGGCGGCGGTCGGTCTCGCGGATCGCGGCGCGCATCGCGTCGGTCTCGCGGTCGGCGTACATCAGCACCTGGCCGCGGACGTTCCGTGCGGCGCGCCCGATGGTCTGGATCAGGCTCGTCTCTCCGCGCAGGAAGCCCTCCTTGTCGGCATCGAGGATTCCCGACCAGCGAGACCTCCGGCAGGTCCAGCCCCTCGCGCAGGAGGTTCACGCCCACCAGCACGTCGTACTCGCCGAGCCGCAGGTCGCGGACGATCTGGATGCGCTCGAGGGTGTCGATCTCGGAGTGCAGGTACCGCACCCGGAAGCCGTGCTCGAGGAGGTAGGCCGTGAGGTCCTCGGCCATCTTCTTCGTGAGCGTGGTCACCAGCGTCCGCTCCCCGACCTCGACGCGGCGGCGGACCTCGTTCATCAGATCGTCGATCTGGTTGCGGGTCTCCCGCACCTCGACCTCCGGGTCGACGATCCCGGTCGGCCGGACGATCTGCTCGACGATTCGCTTCGCCGACGCCCGCTCGAACTCGCCGGGCGTCGCCGACACCATCACCATCTGGCCGATCCGGCTCGAGGAACTCCTCGAAGCGAAGCGGCCGGTTGTCGAGGGCCGACGGCAGCCGGAAGCCGTGGTCGACGAGCGTCTGCTTGCGGGAGCGGTCGCCCTCGTACATCCCGCCGAGCTGCGGGATCGTCTGGTGCGACTCGTCGACGAAGACCACGAAGTCCTCGGGGAAGTAGTCGATGAGCGTGTGAGGCGGGCTCCCCTCGGGGCGGCCGTCGAGGATCCGCGAGTAGTTCTCGATCCCCGGCGCGAACCCCAGCTCCTTGAGCAGCTCGACGTCGTACTCGGTTCGCTGCCGCAGGCGATGCGCCTCGAGCAGCTTGCCGCGCTCCTCGAAGAACGCGACGCGCTCGTTGAGCTCGTGCTTGATCTCGGCGACCGACCGCTCGATCGTCTCCTCCTTGGTGACGTAGTGCGTGGCCGGCCACACGGCCACGTGGTCGATCTCGTCGAGCACCTCGCCGGTCAGCGGGTCGAAGTGCTGGATCGACTCGACCTCGTCGCCGAACAGGGCGATCCGGTACGCGGTCTCGGCGTAGGCCGGAAAGACCTCGAGGATCTCGCCCTTCACCCTGAACGTCCCGCGGGTGAGGTTGGTGTCGTTGCGGCCGTACTGCATGCCGATCAGCTTGCGGAAGGTCTCGTCGCGGTCGACCCAATCCCCGACCTTGAACAGCTGCATCTGCTCCTTGTAGAGCTCGGGCGAGCCGATGCCGTAGATGCAGGACACGGAGGCGACGATGACGACGTCGCGGCGGGCGAGCAGCGCGGCCGTGGCCGAGTGGCGCAGCCGGTCGATCTCGTCGTTGATCGACGAGTCCTTCTCGATGTAGAGGTCCTGGGCCGGGACGTACGCCTCGGGCTGGTAGTAGTCGTAGTAGCTGACGAAGTACTCGACGGCGTTGTCCGGGAAGAACTCCCGGAACTCGTTGCAGAGCTGCGCCGCGAGGGTCTTGTTGTGGGCGATGACGAGCGCCGGGCCGCTGCATCGCCTCGATCGTCCCGGCCATCGTGAACGTCTTGCCGGTGCCGGTCGCGCCCAGCAGCGTGAGGAACCGTTCCTCGGCGCCGAGGCCCTCGGCGAGCGACGCGATCGCCTGCGGCTGGTCGGCGGTGGGTGTGTAGGCGGGGTTGAGCTTGAACTCGGGCACTCGGACCACGATAGCCGCGCAACATGCGGCGTCCGCCCAAGCGTGCCGAAGTTAAAGCCCCGTCCACCTGATTCCGATGCGGAAAAGGAAGGGAATCCATGGCATCAGGCCGATCGATCAGGCAGCGCATGGATGCGTTGCGGTTGAGCCTCGGAGAGGCTCGCGACGAACGCACCGCGATGGCGACCACGCTGTTCGGAATGTTCGCCGCGGGAACCGGGCTCGGGGCGCTGGGAATCCTGCTCACGGGCTACCTCTCCCCCACCGAGCGGCTGGAGGAGGCGGCAGCCTGCGTGACCGGCCTGGCGGCGTGCGTCCTCATCTTTGTCACGTGGCGGCGCATGCCGCCCTGGGGCTTCCAGGTGCTCCTCGCGGTCGGCACCATCGTGGTCAGCGTCGGCACCCTCGTCGCCAGCGTCAGGCCGACGACGACGGAGATGTTCTACATCTGGGTCGCGCTTTACGCCGCGTACTTCTTCACCCGGGCGCAGGCGGCGATCCAGATCGCATTCGTGGGGGTCTGCTACGCGGTGGTCCTGGCCGTCGGCCACTCGACGGGCAACGAGGCCGCGCGGTGGGTCATCACACTGGGGACGATCGTCGTGGCCGCGGTGCTCTTCGGGCGCATCAAGGAGCTCATGGACTCCCGGCTGGCCGACCGCGAGCGCTCCCAGCGCGAGCTCGAGGAGTCGCTGTCGCTCCAGCGCGCGACGCTCGAGTCCACGGCGGACGGGATCCTCGTGGTAGACCGCGAGGGGAAGATCGTCGGCTTCAACACTCGGTTCAGGGAGATGTGGCGCCTTCCTGAGGACATCGTCGCCACGGGCGACGACGACCGCGCGATCGCGTTCGTCTGCGACCAGCTTGGGGACCCCACGACGTTCGTACGCAAGATCGGCCAGCTGTACAAGCGGCCGGAGGCCGAGAGCTTCGACATGCTCCATTTCAAGGACGACCGGGCCTTCGAGCGCTACTCGCGCCCCCAGCGCGGGAACGACGGTGAGATCCATGGGCGCGTATGGAGCTTTCGCGATGTGACCGAGCGTGAGCGGATCCAGTCCCGCCTGCGCCACCTCGCCGATCACGATCCGCTCACCGGCCTCCTCAACCGCCGCCGGTTCGAGGAGGAGCTCTCAGACGGGGTGGCGCACGTCGCCCGGTACGACACCGGCGGTGCCGTCCTCATGCTTGACCTCGACAACTTCAAGTACGTGAACGACAGTCTCGGTCATCGGACCGGTGACGCGGTCATCCGCAGTGTCGCCGACCTCCTCCGCAGCCAGATGCGAGAGACCGATGTCCTCGCCCGACTGGGCGGGGACGAGTTCGCGATCCTGCTGCCGTATGCAAACACAGAGCAGGCGAGCCTCGTCGCCGGGAAGCTCCTCGAGACGGTTCGCGGCCACCGGGCCGTGTTCAGAGGCAAGCGGCTCCGCCTGACCACGAGCATCGGGGTCGCCGCGATCTCCGACGCGCATGCCCAGACCGCCGAGGAGCTGATGGTGGAGGCAGACGTGGCGGTCTACGAGGCCAAGGAGGCGGGCCGCGACCGCTTCAGCGTCTACGCGCCCACTGAGCATGCCAAGGCCGAGGGGAATGGCAGTCCAGCCTGGGCCGACCGCATCCGGCGGGCGATCGACGAGGAGCGGTTCGCCCTCCTGGCGCAGCCAATCCTCAACCTGAGCACAAACGAGATCTCGCAGTACGAGCTGCTCCTGCGGATGGAGGGTCCGGACGGCGAGCTCCTCCCACCGCACGCCTTCCTGCCCAGCGCCGAGCGATCCGGGATGGTCCAGGAGATCGACCTCTGGGTCACCCGGCAGGCAATTCGCCTGATCGAGGGCCAGCGGCGAGCCGGCCGGGACCTCCACCTCGAGGTGAACCTCTCGGGCCGCACGTTGGGCGACCCGAGCCTGCCCCGCGCCATCCAGGAGGAGCTCCGCAACGTAATGATCGACCCCGCGAGCCTGATCTTCGAGGTGACCGAGACCACGGCGGTCCTCAACATGGACGAGGCCAGGGACTTTGCCTCGCAGCTCACCGACATGGGCTGCCGGTTCGCCCTGGACGACTTCGGGGCGGGCTTCGGCTCCTTCTACTACCTCAAGTATCTGCCGCTCGAGTTCCTGAAGATCGACGGCGACTTCATCACCGAGCTTGCCTCCAATGTCATCGACCAGGCGATGGTCAGGGCGATCGTGGACCTCTCCGGACAGCTCGGCAAGGCGACGATCGCGGAGTTCGTGCCCGACGACGACACCGTTGAGCTGCTCCGCGACTACGGCGTCGACTTCGCCCAGGGGTATCACGTCGGGCGCCCCCAGCCCATCGGCGAGCTCTGGGCCGAGACGGGGACCGGCGAGGCGGTCTCGGCGCCGGGCTAGCCCGTCCGCTGAGCGCGGTTACTGCCCACTCGCGCCCTGGACCGCCTCGATCCAGTCCCAGCGCTGCCCGCAGAGCTGGCTCGCCTGACTGGTGGGGAAGTACGAGACCTTCGTGTTCGCGGCGTCCTGATCGGTGAGAGCGAGGGGACCGATCGGATCGACGGTGCCACCACTCCCGGGGTGCAGATCGGAGCCATGGAACGTGATCGAGATCGTGTGGGAGCCCGCCGTCAGGTTGGTCGAGCCGAGCCCAACGTACTCACCGTAGTTGTTCAGGAACTGACGCGAAGAGCTGACTTGCTTGCCGTCCACGGAAAGGTCGACCTGCGGACGCACCGATCCGCCGAGGTAGATCGTGTAGTCGCCCGACTGCGGAACCTGGACCCGGGCAGTGAGCGTTCCAGGGGTCTGCGGGAGCAACGCGGACGTGTAGCTGGGGGAGTCCCAGGCGGCCGGGTGCTGGGTCTGCGAGAGGGGAACCACAACGACCGGATCGCGGCTGACCGTGGCGAGAGTGCCGTTCGGACCGGCCCGACGAGCGAGGCGGTGAACCTGAGCACAGCGTGGCACGGCCGCCGGGTCCGTGACCGTACCCAGTCCCAAGTGATCGACCACCAGTTGGGTCGACCCGACCGGCCGCTGCCACGCGTCGTAGTACTTGCCCTCGTAGACGAGCCGGTATGGAGACGGCGGCCTGCTCCCTCCCGGACCGCGTCTAAGGACCAGGGTCCGGTAGGTGAGGATGCCCTCGAGCTGGAATTGGTCGATGTCCGCGGTGTAGCCCTTGCGGAGGCTGCAGGGCCCACCCGGCGTCGACCGGGTTGCATTGGCTGGGCAGGGGCCGCTGCCCACCAGCGGGACGACCCGGCGACGAAGCTCCGACGCTCCTTCCGGGGCGGCCTCGCGCAGGAAATGCCGCACGCCATATGGCTGGTATTCGGTCATCAGCGTCGGTCCCTGGTCGCCGACGATCCCGGCAATCGTCTCGAGCTCGGCGAGCTGCGGGCGTGGAGCGAGGTTCACGTCCCGGTACGCGAGCGCGTTGGACCACAGAACGCCAACCGCGAGCACCGCGATCAGCACCGCACCTTCGACGTGACGGCCACCGGCGAACAGCGCCACCCCCCCGGCCGCCGCGACGATCGGGATCGCCGGCGAGGCGGTAGCCAGCGCCTTGCCGCCAACCCATGGCGAACCGATGACGAAGATCGCGAGTGCGGCGAAGATCGCCGCCCCGAGGTAGAGCACCAGGGCCCACGACTTCGCCCTTACGGCCAGTGCGATCCCGATGAGCGCCGCAATCGCGACGACCCCGATCAGGATGTAGGTAGTGGTCAGCTGATGGGGATCCGCGCGGAAGTCGCCGGTCGGCCAGATGCCGAAGAGCTGGAAAGCGGTCAGCGGGTGGTAGAGGTTTCCGAGCGCGGTCTCGCTCGTGAGGGGCGATGAGGTGGGCGGCAGCAGCCCGCCCGGAATGATCACGGGCAGGCACATGACGACGGTGGCGGCCGCGAACACGGCGGCCCTGACAGAGCCGCGGCCCAGCCGAGGAGCCGGATGAACACGACCAGCACGACCACTAGGAGCGGCGCCAGCCAGACTCCGCCGCCGCCGCTCAGGACCGCGATCAGCGCCGCGCTCATCACCGCCAGCGGCACGAGCGGTCGTGGCGACTCCCGCTCGCGGATGGCGAACGCCGCCATCCCCGCGATCGAGATCACGAACGCGGCGGCGGCCATCTCCTTGATCCCTCCCCAGAGGTAGTAGCCGAAGAGCAGAGCCGACTGGGCGCCGAGGAAGGCCGCCAGCGCGCGGAGGCGCGGCGACTTTACGAGTGGCTCGGTGATCGACCACGCACCGAGCGCCAGCAGCGCCCCCATGAACGCCATGTAGGGCTGGATCACCCAGGCGACGTCCTGTCCGACGAGCGCCCGTCGCCACGCCGAGCGGAAGAAACACGCCGACGGGGTAACCGGCCCCGAGGTTGAACGCCAGCGTCGCCTCGTAGGTCGACGGCGGCAGCCCGCGCAGGCTGCGCCCATGCTCCATGACCCGGTCGGTGAGCGTCATCCAGGTGGCGGTGTCGTCGAGCTTGATGTAGCCGGCGAAGGTCGCCTCGCCGGACAGCACGATCGGCGCCGCGTAGACGGCGAAGACCGCTACCGCCGCGATCACCGCCCACCACGCGACGCCGCGGTCGATGACCGGCAGGGAGAGTCCGAAGCCCACCACCGCCAGGGCCACGGTCACGGGCGTGATCAGCTCCGCGAGCCCTCCGTCGAGAGTGAAAAACTGCGCCACCACGATGATCAGGGCCACACCGGTGGCGGGCAGCAGCACGCCGGGCAGGTTGATCCCAGCGATCCGCTCGACCAGCAGGCCGCAGCCGATCGCGAGCGCCGCTAGGACGAGCGGGAACAGGAACCAGGTGACGAAGAGCGTCAACGCGCCCTTCCGCGCCGCGTCAGGTCAAGCGGTTTTGCACGCACTCAGGGAACGGGCTGGATGTCCCCGGACCTGACGAGGTCGAGCGCGTTCGCCGGGTCGGGGTCGTTTCAATCGAAGCCGATGCCACCAACAGAAGCCATCGCTGCAGGCAAGGCGGCACGAAAGGAACGGTCATGAGCGAGACCATGGTGAGCCTCCAACGAAAAATCAGGGGGGCTGGTGATCTCCAATCCGTCGTCAGCACCATGAAAGCCCTGGCCGCTTCCAGCATCGGACAATACGAGCAATCGGTGGCCGCCTTGACGGACTACGCCCGCACCGTCGAGCTGGGGTTAAGCGTGTGCTTCCGGTCAAACCCGCAGATGGCGCCGATGGGACATCAGACAAGCCTGACATCCGCCGGGGCGGTTGGTGCGATTGTATTCGGTTCAGACCAGGGATTGGTGGGGCAATTTAATGAAGCGGTTGTGGATCATGCGATGACGACCCTGGCTACTCTCCCTGGGCCTTCCCGGATCATGGCTGTGGGTGAACGCGTGCAGGCACGATTGGCCGATGCCGGGCTGCACCTGTTCGGAATTTTTTCCGTCCCCAATTCCGTCAAAGCGATCACGCCGCTTATCGGACATATTCTTCTGAAAAGCGAAAAGCACCACAGTGGGGGAGAGATTGCCGAGCTGTATCTCTTTTACAATCGCCCTACATCGAGGACCATGTATACTCCGGTCACGCAGCGTCTGCTTCCGCTGGATGAACGCTGGCGACGTACATTGGCTGGACTTCCCTGGCCCACGGGAAATGTCCCGGAGATGTTCGGCAGTGGGGGGATGACGTTGCGGGCCCTCATCCACGAATATCTCTTTGTCTCGCTTTTTCGGGCCTGCGCCGAATCTCTGGCAAGCGAAAATGCCAGCCGTCTGGCAGCGATGCAACGGGCTGAGAAAAATATTAACGACCTGCTGGAGGACCTGACCCGGCGCTTTCACCAGTTGCGCCAGCGCGGTATCGATGAAGAATTGTTCGACGTCATCTCCGGCTTTGAAGCATTGGGACAGGAACACCATCGACCGAAGGATTCTATCAATTGAAGGCACCCTCACTCACAAACAACGGAGCTCCATGAATATCCATTCCCACGATTACCGGGTGCTGGAAGGCGAAAAGGTCGATCTGACCCTTCGACCAACCGTCGTGAAGCCGTTCTACGCCTCGAAAGCCCAGTACAAGAAATATCTTCACGACCACATTGAGGGGCTCAGCGAGCTGCAACGCCTTCTTTATGCTTCCAACCGCTATGCGTTGCTGCTGATTTTTCAAGCGATGGATGCCGCAGGCAAAGACGGCGCCATCCGCCATGTGATGTCCGGCATCAATCCTCAGGGCTGCCAGGTCTTCAGCTTTACACATCCCAGCGCGACGGAATTGGACCATGATTTTCTGTGGCGCACCACACGGTCTCTGCCCGAACGCGGCCGGATCGGTATTTTCAATCGTTCCTACTACGAAGAGGTCCTGATCGTTCGTGTACATCCGGAGATTCTCCTCAGTCAGGGATTGCCGAATGAGTTGATGAATGAACAAACCATTTGGCAGGACCGGTATCGTTCCATCGTAGACCTGGAAAGCCATCTGTACCGGAATGGCACGCGGATCATGAAATTCTTTCTCCATCTTTCAAAGGAGGAACAGCGGAAGCGTTTTCTCCGCCGCATTGATGAACCGGAGAAAAACTGGAAATTCAGCCTTGCCGATCTTGAAGAGAGGAAATACTGGCACCAGTACATGCAGGCCTATGAGGCCTGTTTAGAGGCCACAAGTACGGATAACGCTCCCTGGTATGTCGTGCCTGCCGATGATAAGAAAAATGCCAGACTGATCATTTCACATCTCATTCTCGAAACGCTAAGAGGTCTGAACATGCAGTATCCTCAGCCCACGAAGGCGCGCCGGAAAGAATTACAGATAATTCGGAAACGCCTGAAGAAATAAGATCCAACACCCTGAGAAATGTGGACGATGAACCTTCGGATGTGCAGGCCCTGCACAGAATTTTGGCGACATCACTCAACGGTAACGAAAGTTCAAACGGACCTGTGAGACATAGGGAACGGCATCGGACAGAACGGGTCGGCTGGCTGCGGGCCACCGTGTTAGGCGCCAACGACGGCATTATCTCAACGTCCAGCCTGCTGCTCGGCGTCTCTGCGGCACATGCGACTCACACTGAGATCATGGTCGCAGGCGTTGCCGGTCTGGTCGCGGGAGGAATGTCGATGGCTGCGGGTGAATATGTCTCTGTCCAATCACAGGCAGACACCGAAGAAGCCGATCTGGCACTTGAACGTCAAGAACTCCTCTCAGATCCTTCCAGTGAGCACAAAGAACTGGCGGGACTCTATATGGAACGAGGCCTTGATCCTCCGCTTGCAAAGGAGGTCGCGGGTCAACTCATGGCTCATGACGCCATTGGGGCGCATGCCCGCGATGAGCTTGGAATTTCTGACAGTCTTCGTGCCCGTCCGATTCAAGCTGCACTCGCCTCAGCAGGGAGCTTCTCGGTCGGAGCCGCAATGCCCCTTGTGACCGCCGCCATCATCCCGGAGACCGGCTTCCTTCCCTTCGTAGCTGGAATATCACTGGTATCTCTCATGTTCTTGGGAGGATTAGCGGCGCACATTGGCGGGGCCTCCCGCATGAAGGGTGCTCTGCGCGTCACGTTATGGGGAGCGTTGGCTATGGGATTGACCGCCGGAGCCGGAGCCCTCTTTGGAACAGTGCTGTGACCCTTTATCCGTAAATGACATCCCAAGCTCCATTACCTGGTATCTCACATCCTCGATGTCATTACGCATAAACATTTCCCATCAGGTCTTCATTTCTACGGGTCATCCATGAATCGCCTTCGAGACATTCGCCGGATCCTCTGGTGGATCCTCGCCCTGAACCTGGGAGTTGCTGCGGCAAAATGGACCTATGGCATGATTACGCATTCCTTAGGCATGCAGGCCGATGGTCTCCATTCCTCTTTCGATGGACTTTCGAATGTGATCGGATTGATCGGATTGCGATTGGCCACGGCTCCGCCCGATGCCATTCATCCCTATGGTCATAAAAAGTTTGAAGCTCTGACAGCCGGAGTGATCGGAGGGTTTCTGGTGATCACCTGCCTCTATCTGCTGTGGAAAGCCTATCGATCCTGGACCTTGAATCTGCACCCGGAGGTGACCGGCATCAGTTTCATCATCATGATCATGACCATGGGGGTGAATATGTTCGTGACCCGTTGGGAACGTCGAAAAGGGACCGAACTGAAGAGCGATATTCTCACTGCCGATTCGTATCACACCGCGAGTGATGTCCTGACGTCATGTTCAGTTCTGGCCGGTCTGGTGGCCATCCAAGCCGGCTATGCCTTTGTTGACCCATTGGTGGCGGTGCTGATTGCGGTGGTCATCGCCTGGACGGCATGGATGGTACTCAAAGATGTCCTGTCATCCTTAACGGATGCCATTCGATTGGATCCTGAAGAAGTGCGAAAGGCTGTTATGTCGGTATCGGGGGTCCTGGATTGCCATGATATTAGAACACGGGGATGATCCCACCATGTGTTCATGGATCTTTCCATCCATGTTCATCCGACCCTCTTAGTCGAAACGGCCCACACGCTTGCGACCACAATTGAAACGCTGCTTATCGATCATTTTGAACCGCTGGAAGATGTGGTCGTCCATATCGAACCGGAAGGGCACTGACCAAGGCAGAAGAAAGGTGAGGAAGAGGACGAAAGAGTGAGGCATCAGAGTTGGAAACGAAGAGAACTATGAAGCCATACGGAATGACACGTAAGCGAGCCTGAAGGACTTACGCCTCACTCCCCACAACTGCCATGAAAGTTATGCAGAATGAATGGGGAGGGAAATGATGAACGTCGTCCCCTTGCCCGGCACACTTGTGACACGGATGCTTCCTTGGTGTTCCTGGAGAATTCCATGCACCACGGTCAGGCCTAAGCCGGTCCCCCTCCCACAGGCTTCGTGGTAAAAAACGGATCAAAGATTTTCGACAGTTGCTCCTGAGAATTTCCGCACCCACTATCTTCAACAATGAGTTCCACGGTGGTCGTGGCGGGTTGCAGATCCAGTCTCAATGTTCCTCCTTCGGGCATGGCCTGACAGGCATTCAAAATGAGATTCAACAACACCTGATTCATATGATCGGAATCCGCCAAGACCTTCGGCAGGCGGGGTGAAACGGTTTTGATAACCTGAATGTCATGCTTACTTAATTTCTCCTGCAGAACATCCAGGATTTCATTCATATTATTTTCTAACTGAATTTCTTGCCGTTCAGCCGGGCGTTTCCGGTTAAACGTTATAATTGATTCATAATTTTGGTGATCCGCTCCACCTGAGTCACAATGGTTTCCAATCCCCGTCTGGTATTCTCATCTGTGGTTTTGCGCATCAACAATTCCGCTCTTCCCAAAATGACATTCATCGGAGTGCCGATTTCATGCGCCATCCCCGATGCCAAGGTTCCCAACTCGGCTAATCGTTCGGTTTTTCGCAATTGATCCTCTAACATCCGTTGCTGGGTCATATCCACCACATATCCTTCGATTGCCACAGCTTCCCCTGTCTCTGAAAAAATTCCGCATCCTTGCTCCCACACCCATTTGATCGTGCCATCCGCTGTTTGAATCCGGTAACTCAGTTGAAACGGCTGGCGATCAGTAAGGGCCGCCTGCACTTCGTGCCATACCCGCTCACGATCTTCTTCAACTATGATATGCCGCCCATAGGAAATTTCACGGGATCCGACAAATTGTTCAGGGGCATACCCCGTCAGGATCCGGCAACTCGGACTGACAAAATCCATTGTTGCCTGCTGAGTATTGTGACACCGGTACACCATGCCTGGGAGATTGATGAGCAGGTTAGCCAAGGTCTGTTGCGCCTTCTGTAACGCCTGCTCCGTGGCCACCCGTTCCGTTAAATCCAGAATAATCGCAAGAAATACCCGCCGATTTTCTTCCTGTAAATATTGAAGATGGACCTCGACCGGATAAACCGTTCCATCTTTGCGTCGATGCGCGGTTCGGAAATTTACTTGTTCCCGCTGCCCGGACCGAAGCGGAGCCAACAGCTCCAGAAATGTGTCCTTTGTTAATTCCCGTTGTAAATCCAGGGGAGTCATGATGAACAGCTCCTCTATGCTATATCCGATATTTTCTCTGGCGCCTTTATTCACCTGTGTAAATCGAAATGTGGAGGCATCAAACACATATATTTCATTCACCGCTTCATCAAGTATTCTTCCCAAATATGCCAGCCGCTCTTCGTTTTGCTTTCGTAAAGAAATATCCCGAAGAATCACGGTCAACCATCGTTTTCTCTGGCGTTCAATTTTTGATATGGACGCTTCCAGAGGGAATG
>CAWHJT010000005.1:190000-269449 GCA_963829735.1 uncultured Actinomycetes bacterium | reverse complement strand
CTGGCCGCGGAGTCCATCGACGTGACCCTCCCGGGGACGCCCGCGGTGCCGGTGGGCCTCCCGGAGCCTCCTGATCCGCACGATGCGCGAGATCGAGGACGTCTTCATCGGCCTCGGCTACCGCGTGATGGAGGGGCCGAGGTCGAGCTCGACTACTACAACTTCACCGCGCTCAACCACCCGCCGGGCCATCCGGCGCGAATGGCGCAGGACACCTTCTACGTGGATCCGGCGACGCTCGACCCGGACCTGCGCCCCGCGCCCGCGCCCACGCTGCCGATTCCGACGCGGACGGCCCGGCGCTGCCTCCCGGTCCCGAGGACGTTGTCCTGCGCACCCACACGTCCCCGATCCAGATCCGGACGATGGAAGGCCAGCGTCCCCCGGTCTGCATCGTGGTTCCGGGCCGCGTCTACCGCCGCGACCCTTCGACGCCACCCACGGCCCGAGTTCCACCAGGTCGAGGGGCTGCCGTGTCGGAGGGATCACCATGGCGGACCTGAAGGGCCCGCTCCTCGAGTTCGCCCGGGCGATGTTCGGCCCGGAGCGGCGCGACCGGTTCCGCCCCAGCTTCTTCCCGTTCACCGAGCCCTGCGCCGAGATCGACATCTCGTGCGTCCGCTGCTGCGGGTCGGGGGAGCTGCCCGATGGCTGCCGACGATCTGCAAGGGGTCGGGCTGGATCGAGATCCTCGGTCGGGGATGGTCGACCCGAACGTGTTCGGGTTCGTGGAGGGCGGCTACGACCCGGAGGTTCCCGGGCTTCGCGTTCGGGATGGGCATCGAGCGGATCGCGATGCTGCGGCACGGCGTTCCCGACCTGCGCATGCTCTTCGAGAACGACCTCCGGTTCCTGGAGCAGTTCCGATGAGGGTTCCGTACTGCTGGCTGCACGATCACTGCGTCCCTGGGCTCGGCGCCGGAGGAGGTCGCGCGATCGCCTCGCCATGCGCACGACGGAGGTCGAGGCGATCGACCACGTCGGCGCGCCGTCGGCCGGAGGGATTCGTCGTCGGCCGCGTGGTCGCGGCCGAGCAGCACCCGAACGCGGACCGGCTGAGCGTCTGCAAGGTCGACGCCGGCGACGGAGCGCGGACGATCGTCTGCGGCGCGCCGAACGTCGCCGCCGGCCAGACCGTCGCGGTGGTGCTGCCGGGTGCGGTGCTGCCTGGCGGCCAGAAGCTGGGCCAGGCGAAGCTCCGGGGCGTCGAGTCCGACGGCATGCTCCTCTCCGAGCGCGAGCTCGAGCTCTGCGACGACGCCGACGGGATCGTGCTTCTGGCCGAGATCCTCGCCCGGCACGCCGCTCGCGGACGTCCTGCGGTCGCCGACCAGGTTCTCGAGCTCGAGATCACCCCAACCGCGCCGACTGCCTGGGCGTCTCGGCGTCGCCAGGGAGGTCCACGCGTTCACGGGCGAGGGGCTCGGGCCCCGCCGTGGACGCCGACGCCGAGCCGCGGCGACGGGCAGGCCCCCGACACGCCTCGGTCGCGGTCGAGGTCCCCGAGCTCTGCCCGCGCTTCATCGCGCGCGCGTTCACGGACGTGACCGTCGGCCCATCGCCGCTGTGGCTGCAGGCGCGCCTGTCGCGCGCCGGCATGCGCTCGATCAACAACGTCGTCGACATCACCAACTACGTGATGCTGATGACCGGCCAGCCGCTGCATGCGTTCGACCTCGACCAGGTTCCCGCGGCCAGGTCATCGTTCGCACGGCGCGCGACGGCGAGCAGATGACCACCTCGACGGGGTCGAGCGCACCTTCGACGCCGAGTCCGTGCTCGTCTCGACCGCGACGGCCCCACCGGGATCGCGGGGATCATGGGCGGCGAGGTCTCGGAGGTCTCCGACTCCACCGCGCGGGTCCTGCCGGGGGTCGCGACCTGGAACGGGGTCAACATCCTGCGCACCTCGCGCCGTTGGCCCTGCGCTCCGACGCCTCCGCCCGGTTCGAGAAGCAGCTCCATCCGGAGCTCGCCATCCGCGCCCAGCGGATCGCGGCGCAGCTCTGCAGGAGCTCTGCGGGGCGCGGCTCGCTCCCGGCACCATCGACGAGCCGGCCGAGCTGCCCCCGCCGCGCAGGCGCTCGCCTGCGGTCGGGACGGCCCGAGGCGCTGCTCGGGCACGCATATCGAGCCGGCCGACGCCAGCGCCCACCTGGAGCGGCTGGGCTTCGGGTCGGAGCGCTCCGGACGGCGTTCTCGAGGCCGAGGTTCCGGCCCACCGCCACTACGACGTCGCGCCGCGAGGCGGACCTGGTCGAGGAGGTCGGGCGCCTTCACGGGCTCGACGAGCCCTGCCCGCGACGCTGCCACAGGCGGCGGGCCAGGGTGGGGGGCCTGAGCCGCGAGCAGGTCCCTCAGCGCCGCCGTGCCGAGGACGTCATGCCCGATCTCGGCTTCGACGCGATCGTCAGCCTGGCCTGCCGGACCCCGGCCCCCTTGCCAGCTCGGCTGGCGACCGACGACGCGCGCGGCGCACCGACCCGGTCTCAACCCGCTCTCGCTCGACCACTCCGAGCTGCGCACGACCCTGCTCGGCGCCCTCCTCGACGCGGCCCGCCACAACCTCGCCCGCGGCTCCGACCGCGTTGCGCTGTCCGAGTCCGGCCGCGTCATCCGACGCGCGGCGAATCGCCGGTGGGCGGTGTCCTCGGCGGCGCATTCGCGGGGCGATCGCCCACCGCCGGCGTTCGAGCCGCAGTGCGTTGGCGCCCTGTCGGTGGGGCAGCTCGCTCCACCGAGCTGGGGCGCCGAGGCGCGAGCCGCCGACTTCTTCGCCATGAAGGGCGTGCTCGAGGCGCTGGCAGGCGCATCTCGGCGCCGGCGTCGAGCTCCAGGCCGTTTCCGAGCTGTTCTTCCACCCGGGCCGCTCGGCGAAGGTGGTCATCGGCGGGCAGACTGACGCGGGCTGGCTCGGGTGAGGTGCATCCCCTCGTCTGCCGCGAGTGGGACCTGGAATCAGCGGCCGCATTCCAGCTTGGGCTGGCCGAGCTCGTGGCGGCGTCGCCGTACGGCCCGGGAAGCCTACGAGGACGTCACGACCCACCCGGCCGTCTACCAGGACCTCGCGATCGTCGTCGACGAGGCCGTCCCCGGCGGACAGGGTGCGCCGGGGCCGTCGTCGATGGCGGTGGGGGAGCTGCTGCGCAGTGCCCGCGGTCTTCGACGTCTACCGCGGCGAGCAGGTGGGGGAGGGCCGCAAGAGCCTCGCGCTGAAGCTCGAGTCCCGGGCTCCGGATCGGACGCTCACCGACGCCGAGGTCGCCGAGCGCCGCGACGCGATCAAGGCCGCGCTGGCGGCGATCGGAGGATCGCTCCGTGAGTGAGGCCGCGCGTCGTACGTCGCTGGGCGCCTCAGGGTTCGCCGGAGCGCTCGCGGCGAGCCTCGTCCACCGCCATCCCGCGCCTGGAGTTGTGGCCGCGACGGCGCGCGCGGATGCCGGCACGCGCCTCGATCGTCTGTATCCGCGCTACCGGGTCGCCGATCGAGCTGACCGAGCTCGACGCGCGAGCGCCTCCGGAGTACGACGCGGCGATCGTCGCCTATCCGCACGGGGCCGCCGCGCCGAGGTCGTTGCCGCGCTTCCTCGAGACGGGCGTGCCCGCGTCGACGTCTCGGCCGACTTCCGCCTGCACGACCCGGCCGTCTACGAGGAGACCTACGGCGAGCACGGCGCGCCCGAGTTCCTGGCCGACGCGGTCTACGGCCTCACCGAGCTCCATCGCGACGAGGTCCGCGGGCGCCCGGCTCGTCGCCAACCCGGGCTGCGATCCGACTGCGGCGCATCCTGGGCCTCGCGCCGATGACCGAGGCGGGGCTGCTCGAGGACGTGGTGATCAGCGCCGCTTCGGGCGTCTCGGGCGCCGGCCGGGTCGGAGGGGACCGGCTGCACTTCGTCTCCGTGGACGAGAACTTCACGCCCTACGGGGTCGATGGCCACCGCCATCTCCCAGAGATCGAGCAGGAGCTCGATGGTGTGAGCGAAGAAGCAGGGACCCCGCGGCCCCCGGACGAGTCCGAGCATCCAGCTGGGACCACCGGTCGCGTCCAGCTCCCTGAGCGGCGCCGGCGGGTTACATTCGTGCCGCATCTGGTGCCGCTCGACCAGGGACTGATGACGAGCTGCTTCGTCTCGCCGCGCGCGGGAGGTCGAGGCCGAGGTTCGCCGGCGCAATCCACGCCGACGCTACGAAGGGCGAGCCCTTCGTGGAAGTCGTCGACGACCCCCCGGGGGTCCGCGAGGTGCGGGACACCAATCTCTGCCGGATCCACGTGGCGGTCGACGGGGGGACCGGCCGCGCGATGGCGTTCGCGGCGATCGACAACCTCTGGAAGGGCGCTGCGGGACAGGCGATCCAGAACCTGAACCTGATGCTGGGCTTCGAAGAGACGGAGGGTTTCGGTGACGTGAGCACGTAGGCCCCGCCACTAATGATTGTCGGATTTATGGCGCATATCGCCGAAATCCGACAACCACGGGTGGGGGGGTGGCCTTCTTGACGTTTTTCCGCTCGAGATGGGTCAGGTCGCCCGATGGCGTCGAGGAGGTCGATCCAGCCAGCTCGCCCCGCGGTTTCCGCGCGGGTGCTGTGGCCTGCGGGCTGAAGGGCGGCGGGCAAACCGACGTCGCGCGTCATCGCTTGCGATGCGCCGGCGGTCTCCTCGGCGCTGCTCCTGACCCGCAACGCCGCGGCCGCGGCGCCCGTGCGGGTCTGCCGCGACGAGTGTGACGCGGGAGCGATCCGCGGCGTCGTCGTCAACTCCGGCAACGCCAACGCCGCGACCGGCGAGCAGGGCTATCGCGACGCGCTTGCGATGCGCGACGCCGCGGCGCGGGCGCTCGGGGTCGAACCGCGTTCCGTCGCCGTCGCCGAGACCGGGACGATCGGGGTCCCGCTTCCGGTCGAGCAGGTCGTCGCCGGGGCGGCGGAGGCGGTGGGCGCGCTCGATCCCGCGGGTGGCCGGGGCTTCGCCGAGGCGATCATGACCACGGACGCCGGGCCCAAGCTGTGCACGCTCCGCGCCGGCGGGGTGACGGTGTCCGCCCAGGCTAAGGGCGCGGGGATGATCGAGCCCGGCCTTGCCACCATGCTGTGCTTCGTCCAGACCGACGCGGAGGTCTCCGACGCCCATGCCGCCCTGCGGGCGGGGTCGACGATTCGTTCGAGCGCATCACCGTCGACGGCCAGATGAGCACGAATGACACGGTGGTGCTTCAGGCGAGCGGCGCCGCGGGCCGGCCGCTGCCGCCGGGGCTCCTGGACGCGGTCCTTCTCCAGCTGGCGCTCGACGTCGTCGCGGACGGGGAGGGGGCGACCCGCGTCGGCAGGATCGAGGTCACGGGGGCCGCGGACGCCGAGGAGGCCGAGCGCACGGCGAGGGCGATCGCCAACTCGCCGCTGGTGAAGACCGCCCTTCACGGGCGCGACCCGAACTGGGGCCGGATCGTCCAGGCCGCCGGTATCGCCCTCGCCGGAACCGATCTGCCCGAGCTGGGCCCCGAGGCGGTGGAGGCCGACGAGCTCGCCTCCGAGGTGGCCGAGCCGGAGATCGCGCTGCGCCTGGAGCGCGGCGACGGCGCCGCTCATGTCTACTTCTCGGACCTGACTGCCGAGTACGTGCGAATCAACTCGGAGTACACGACATGAACAGGGTGGGGCCGGCGGCGCCCGACCCCGCGGCCAGCGTCCGCACGCTGCTCGAGGCGCTGCCCTACATCCGTGAATTTCACGGCCGGACCGTGGTGATCAAGTACGGCGGCGCCGCGATGCGCGACGAGGATCTCCGCGAGGGCTTCGCCACCGACGTCGTGCTGCTCAAGTACTGCGGGCTGAACCCCGTGATCGTGCACGGTGGCGGCCCCGACATCACGAGCTACATGGAGCGCCTCGGCATGGAGGTCAAGTTCGTCGAGGGGATGCGGGTCTCCGATCCCGAGACGGTCGAGGTGGCGAAGATGGTGCTGCTCGGCAAGGTGAACTCGGACATCGTCAGCCGGCTGAACCGGCACGGGCAGCCCGCCGTGGGCCTCTCCGGCGAGGACGGCACCCTGTTCGAGGTCCGGCCGCACCCGGACGCGGAGCGGATCGGGTTCGTCGGCGAGGTCGAGCGGGTGGAGGTGGACGTGCTCCACCACATTGCCGAGGACTACATCCCGGTGGTCGCCTCGGCCGGAACCGACCGCGAGGGCAACTCCTACAACGTCAACGCCGACACGGCCGCCGGCAAGGTGGCGGCGGCGCTCGACGCACACAAGGCGATCTTCCTCACCGACATCGCGGGCTGGCTCGCGGAGCCCGACGATCCCGACTCGCTCGTCTCGATGGCCGACGTCGAGCAGGTCGAGAACGCCCTGGACGGCGTCTCGGGGGGCATGCGTCCCAAGCTGGGCGCGTGCGTGGAGGCGATCCGCGGCGGCGTGGCCTCGGCGCACATCATCGACGGCTCGATGCCGCATTCCCTGCTGCTGGAGCTGTTCACCGACGCGGGCATCGGCACGAAGATCGTGCCGTGACCCTCGCCGACCTCCAGCAGCTCGAGGCGCGGTACGTGATGCCCACGTACGCGAAGTCCGCCGGTCGAGTTCGTGCGCGGGGAGGGCGCCCGGCTGTGGGACGCCGACGGGCCGCGAATACCTGGACTTCTTCGCCGGCCTTTCCGTCCACAACGCCGGGCACTGCCACCCGGCGATCGTCGACGCGATCGCGGACCAGTCGGCGCGGCTCGCCGGCGTCTCGAACCTCTACTACACGGAGCCGGCGATGCGCCTGGCCGAGCGCCTGGCCGAATCGAGCCTCGGCGGCAAGGTGTTCCTGTGCAACTCCGGCCTGGAGGCCAACGAGTGCGCGCTCAAGCTCGCCCGCAAGCGGGCGCACCGGCGCGGCATCGCCGAGCCGCGAGATCGTGGTGCTGGACCGGGCCTTCCACGGCCGCTCGATCGCGACCCTTGCGGCGACACCGCGCCTGGCGCGCGATGACCTGTTCGGGGCGCTGCCCGCAGGGTTCGTGGCGGTGCCGCCAGACGATCCCGACGCGCTGCGAGCGGCCGTCGGCGAGCGCACCGCTGCCGTCCTGGTGGAGCCCATCCAGGGCGAGGCGGGCGTGTTCCCGATCGCAGACGAGATGCTGGTGGCGGCCCGAGAGGCATGCGACGAGGCCGGCGCGCTGCTCGTCTTCGACGAGATCCAGACCGGCATGGGGAGGACGGGCTCGCTGTGGGCCTACGAGCAGCTCCCGGTCCGCCCCGACGTCATGACGGCGGCCAAGGCGCTCGGCGGCGGCCTGCCGGTCGGGGCGTGCGTCACCGGCCCGGAGGTCGGGGACGTGTTCGAGGTCGGCGACCACGGGTCCACCTTCGCCGGCGCCCCGATCGCGGCGGCGGCGGCGCTCGCGGCGCTCGCCGTGATCGACGATCCTGCGCTCCTGCGGCGGACGCGCGAGCTGGGCGGCAGGTTCATGGCGGGGCTGCGGGGGATCGACGCGGTCGCCGAGGTCCGCGGGCGCGGGTTGATGGTCGGTGTGTCGCTCACGGACGGCGCTGACGCGCCGGAGGTCGCCCGCCGCGCGCTCGACGCCGGCCTGGTGATAAACGTTCCCGGTCCCGGCATGCTCCGATTCCTGCCGCCGCTCGTGATCGGCGAAGACGATGTCGAGACAGCTCTCAGCGTGATGCGCGATGTCCTCGCCTGAAGGGCCACCGCCGCCCGACCGGACCCGCGGCGCGTGCTCTCCGAGCGCGGGCAGCAGTCGAGTGGAGGAGCCCCCTTCGTGCCGCCGGCCCCGGGCGACGAGCCCGAGGACGGGGGTGGGGGAGGCGGCCTCGACCGTCGCGCGATCGCGCTGATCGTCGTCTCGGCGCTGGCGCTCGGCCTCGGGGTGGCCGTGGCGTTCCTGGTCGCGGCGGGCCCAAGCAGGTGATCAAGACCCAGACTCACACGAAGACCTCCACGACCACGAGCGTCTCCACGAGCACGTCGACGGCCGTGAGCGTCTCGACCGTGATCTCGACCGTGACCTCGCCGAAGCCCGCCAAGACGGTGACGAGCACTGCGACCGTCACGAAGACCACACCGGCACCCGCCCCCGCCGCCCGGCGGCGGCCAGGGTGGGGGCTAGCGACCTGCCGGGTCCGTACACTCGCGCCGCCATGCACGAAGACCCCACCCGATACATGGGACAGGAGCCGCCTCCGCCCCCCCGGGCCGCCAGCCGCCGACCGGCGGCATGAGCCGCGGCGTCAAGTGGGCCATCGCGGTGCTGGTCGCCGCGGTGATCGGCCTGATCGTCGCGGTCGTCGTGATCGCCTCCGACAGCGGCAACGGCAACACGACGAGCACCACGTCGTCGTCCACCTCGGTGCCGACGACGACCCCCACCACGACGACGCCCACGACCACGACTCCGACGACCACCACGCCGACGACGACGACCACGCACCACGCGACGACGACCGCCACCACGTCCACGACGACAACGACCACGTCGACGAAGGGCAACGGCGGCACGCGGCAGCGGCGGCACCTCGCCGTAGCGCCGGCGGCCGGTCGAGGCGCTAGCCGGAGCCGCCCGCGTCGAGGGCGGCCGAGCTGACTCGGTCGAGCTTTGCGAACGCCACGATGCGCTGCGAGGCGCTGTAGAGCGGGTGGCACGCCGTCAGGACCAGCCGCTGGTAGGGCGTGCGGTGGAGGATCGCGAAGTCGGTCGGGTCCACGACCTTCGTGTCCTGGACCCGGTAGTCGAGGGTGGCGTAGGGCATCTCCAGCTTGATCAGGTTGCCGCCGTGGAGCGAGTCGATGTTCCGGAACGGCGCCAGGTAGGTGGTGCGGTGCCCGGCGATCGCCGCGGTGCCGGGCTGGCCCGGAAACGGAGTCGAGGGATAGTGACCAGGGCCCTTCTGGAGGTCGCCGGTGTTGGTCCCCTGGATCACGGCGATGTCGAGGCCGATGCTGGGGATGACGATCCGGCCGATCGGCTGGCCGTCCTCGGCCCGCTTCGAGAACCGGTTCGCCAGGACCGTCACCTGTTTTCGGGTTCCGTGGACGCGCTGGGCCGCGCGCGTGTCCGCCGGGGTCGGGAACTCTCGCTCGATCTGGTCGAGCTGGCCGCTCGCGTCGTGCTGCCTGACCGAGGCGTAGAGGCTCGACGTGGGTTCCTCCCACAGGAGCGTCGCGACGACGTCGGCGAGCACCACCAGCCCCGCGGTGATGAGCGTGACCGAGAGGATGTGAAAGGCCCGGTCCACCAACTGGACGCCTAACTGCGAGACTTCCCCGCTCATGTCCGAGCCCGGCAACAAGCCGATCGCGTCCTACCTGGCCGACCCGGAGTCCGTCGCGCGTGTGCTGCTGCTCTATTCGGGCGGGCTCGACACCTCGGTGATGCTCAGGTGGATCCAGGAGCACTACGGCGCCGAGATCGTGGCCCTGACCGTGAACCTGGGCCAGCCGGACGAGGACTACGACGTCATCGTCGGCAAGGCCCGCGATCTGGGCGCCGTCGACGCGATCGTCGTCGACGCGCGCGAGGAGTTCGCGTCCGAGTACGTGCTGCCCGCGATCAAGGCCAACGCGATCTACGGCGACGCCTATCCGCTGTTCACCGCGCTCGGCAGGCCGCTGATCGCCAAGCTGGCGGTCGAGCACGCCCGCCGCACGGGGTGCGACACGATCGCGCACGGCTGCACCGGCAAGGGGAACGACCAGGTTCGGATCGAGGCGGCGGTTGCCGCGCTCGACCCCGAGCTGCGGGTGATCGCGCCCGTTCGCGAGTGGAGCATGGGCAGGGAGGAGGAGATCGCCTACGCGCGCGAGCACGGGATCCCCGTGAAGGGCGGGACCGAGGCGCCGCCGTACTCGATCGACGACAACCTCTGGGGCCGCTCGTCGGAGGGCGGGGAGATCGAGAACCTCGACGAGGCGCCTCGCGACGACGTCTTCCAGCTGGTCACGCCGGCCCGAGGAGGCGCCCGACGAGCCCGAGCTGGTGCGGGTGGGCTTCGAGCGCGGCACGCCCGTGTCCATCGACGGGGAGCGCCTCGGGCTCGTGGAGCTGCTCGAACGCGCGGCGGAGCTCGGCCGCCGCCACGGCGTTGGGATCGTGGACCACGTGGAGGACCGGATCGTGGGCCTCAAGATCCGCGACGTCTACGAGGTGCCCGGCGGCGGCGATCGTCCTGGCGGCCCACCGCGACCTCGAGGCGCTCGTCTCGACGATCCACCAGAACAACTTCAAGCGCGCGCTCGAGGACAAGTGGGCGTACCTCTGCTACGCGGGGCTGTGGCACGAGCCGCTGCGCACCGACCTCGACGCCTACATGGACTCGGCGAACGAGGTGGTGACCGGGGAGGTCACCCTGAAGCTCTACAAGGGCTCGGTGAGGCCGGTCGCGCCGCAGCTCCCGGTACGCGCTCTACGACCGCTCGCTGGCGTCGTTCGGCGAGTCGGGCGGGCAGTTCAGCCAGGCTGCGAGCCCCGGGTTCATCGAGCTGTTCACGCTGCAGACGCGCATGGCGCGACGCCTGAGGGCGCAACACCGACACAGAGGAGGATGAGGAGCGATGACGACGATCCACCAGCTGATCGGCAAGTTCATGCTCCGGTACTGGCTCGTCAAGTACCGGCGGCAGATCCGGGTCGCCGCGGGCGTTGCAACGGCGGTTGCGCTCGCGGCCGGCTACGCGATCGCCACCAGGCAGCCGCCCGAGGGCTGAAAACCCGGGGGAATACGCGCTTATCCAAGCTGCAAGAACGGTTGCAGCGAGGAGGATTCGGGCGCGAGCCGGCGTGGTGCGGCTCACACATTCCTAACAATTCGCTATCGTCCCGCGCCGACACCGCCGAGTCCCCCGGCACATACCCGGGGGAGCGGGGGAACCACTGGGGCCGAGCAGCCGCAAGGCAGGAGCCCCGGGGGCGAGTCGCGGCAACCGGCCGCGTAGCGCCAGTCCTTCGGCGCGAGCCCGCCAGCTAACCCCGTAGGCGTCGAGAAGGATGGAGTTCGAGATCGACAGCCCAATCCGAAGCGCCCGCCGCGCCAGCGTGCGGCGCAGCCGCCTGCGCGCGGCGCGTCGCGACCGCCGTCGTCGCCGGCGCGCTCCTCGCGATCGGCCCCGGCACGGCCGGCGCCCAGAGCATCAGCGACCTGAACGCGAAGATCGCCAATGCGCAGTCCCAGGCTCAGAGCATGAGCGCGGACGTCCAGGCGAAGGCCGACCAGGTCGCCGCCGCCCAGCAGCAGGCGGCCGCCGCGGCCCAGCGCGAGGCCGAGCTCAGCAGCCTTCTGGCCCAGGGCCAGCAGCGCTCCGCGGAGCTGGCCGTGAAGGTCGAGCAGACGCAGTCGCACCTTCAGCAGGCCCGCGCCCACCTGAAGCGGGCGCTCGGGGACCTGCAGGCGAGGCTTGTCGCACATCTACAAGAGCGGCTCGCCCAACGCCGCCGAGATTCTCCTGAGCTCCCACGGCTTCCGCGACCTGGCGAATCGGGCCGAGCTGGTCGGCCGGATCGAGAACTCGGACGCCGACCTGGCCAAGCGGGTGCGCAGCCTCCGCAACCAGGTCAAGGACGCCCTCGACGTCGGTGCGCGAAGCCAAGGCCCAGCAGGACGCCTACAACGCCCGCGTGTCGGACGCCCGCGACCAGATGGCCTCGGTCCGCGCCAACGCCGAGCAGCAGGCCGCGAAGCTCGATGCGGCTCGCCAGTCCGAGCAGGCCGCGGTCGCCACGCTGCAGGGCAACGTCTCCAGCTGGGAGAACCAGGTCCAGCAGATCCAGGCGGCCCAGGCAGCCGCCGCGCAGCAGGCCCAGCAGTCCCAGCAGGCCTCGGCCGCCTCCGCGCAGGCCACGGTCTCCAACTGGGTCGGCAACTGGGCGATCCCGCAGGCGATCGTCATGTGCGAGTCCGGCGGAAACTTCAACGCGGTCAATCCCTCCTCGGGCGCGGGCGGCGCGTACCAGATCCTCCCGTCCACCTGGCGCCTGTACGGCGGCAGCGGCTCTCCGCAGGACGCATCGCCGTCCCAGCAGAGCAGCATCGCCGCCCAGATCTGGGCGGACTCCGGCCCGAGCGCCTGGGCCTGCGCGCAGTAGCGCGAGCGCGTTCCGGTACACGCCCACTCCGCCGTCGAACCGCCCGGTCGCGCGGCGCAAGCGGATCGAGGCTGGGTAGGGGAAGGCCCTCACCACAGGCCTGATTGGCGGGTCAACGCAATCCGCGTCCATCGGTCGGACGTAGATCGCGTTGACCCGAGGATCACGACCCGGGCCGCCCTCCCTGGGTGCCCATTCGAGAGCGCGCGCGCCTGCGACCACGCCGGGCTCGACGAGCCGGCTAGTCGCCCCTGAACGACGCGGCCGTCTGCGCCAGGCCGTCCGGCAGGGACGTCGCGGCCGTCCACCCCAGCTCCCGCTCCGCCCGTGAGCTGTCGATCGCGATCCTCTGGACCTCGCCGGGGCGGGGAGGCGCCATCTCGGGCTCGAACGGGCGGTCGCAGGCCTCGGAGATCATCCGGCCCAGCTCGAGGACGGTCGTCTCGACCCCGGTGCCGACGTTGAAGGTGCCGACCACGCTCGAGCCGCCGGCCGCGAGCATCGCCTCGACGATGTCGGCCACGTAGACGTAGTCGCGGGTCTGCTCGCCGTCGCCGAACACCTTGGGCGTGCGGCCGCCGAGCAGGGCGCCGCAGAAGATCGCCACCACGCCCGGCCTCGCCCAGCGGGTCCTGGCGAGGCCCGTAGACGTTCCCGAGCCTCAGGGAGACCGTCGAGAGCCCGTAGAGGCGCGCGTAGAGCGAGAGGTAGCCCTCGGCGGCGTACTTGGACTGACCGTACGGCGCGTCCGGGAGGCACTGGGCCGTCTCGTCGAGGGGCGGGTTCCGGCTCGCTTCCCTCGCCGTAGATCGCGCCGCCGGTGGAGGCGAGAACCAGCCGTCCTGTCCCGGCCTGCCGCGTCGCCTCCAGCAGGTTGATCGTGCCCCCGACGTTCACGCCGAGGTCGAAGACGGGGTCGGAGACCGAGACGCGCACGTCGATCTGGGCGGCGAGGTGGAAGATCGTGCCGGGGCGCCTGCCCTCGACCAGCTCCGAGATCGTCGCGGCGTCGGTGACGTCGCCCTCCACGAGCTCGGCGCCGTTCTCCAAGGCCGCCGTCAGGTTCTCGCGGCGGCCGGTCGAGAGGTCGTCGAGGACCACGACCTCGTCGCCCCGCGCGAGCAGGGCGTCGACGAGATGGGACCCGATGAAGCCCGCCCCTCCTGTGACCAGCGCCGGCATGGCGGCGCAATCTACTCAGTGGGCTCGCTGAATTCCCCGGACGTTGCACCTACTTGCGCAAACCCGGCCCGGTGGCATCTGGGTCGATTGGCATGATCACTCCGTGACGCAGACCGGCGCGGTTCACCTGCACGTCCACAGCGAGTACTCGCTGCTGGACGGCGCCTGCAAGATCGACAAGCTGGCCGCCCGGGCCGCCGAGCTGGGCATGCCGGCGCTCGGCCTGACCGACCACGGGGTCATGAACGGCGCGGTCGAGCACTACAAGGCGTGCCGGGAGGCCGGCATCAAGCCGATCCTCGGCCTCGAGGCCTACCTGGTCGACGACCGCCGCGCCGAGGGCAGGGCGCGAGCGCAACCACCTGACCATGCTGGCCGCGAGCGACGAGGGCTTCCGCAACCTCGTCAAGCTCACCTCCGGCGGCTTCCTCGACGGCTTTCGCCGCGGCAAGCCGACCGTCGACGCCGAGCTCCTGTCCCGCCACTCCGACGGCGTGATCGTGCTCACCGGCTGCCTGCAGTCGCGCTTCTGCCAGCGCCTGGTCTCCGAGCGCCCCCGCGACGCCCGCGAGCACATCGACGACCTGGTGGGCATCTTCGGCGCCGAGAACGTCTACTTCGAGATCCAGGCGAACGGCGTCCCCGAGCAGGACAAGGCCAACGAGGGGATCGTCCGCACCGCGAAGGAGCTGGGCCGGCCGCTGGTCGCCACCGGCGACGTCCACTACCTGCGCCGCGAGGACCACACCCACCACGCGGCGCTCCTCTGCGTGCAGACCAAGTCGACGATCGAGAACCCGAAGCTGACCTTCGACAACAACGAGTACTACCTCAAGAGCCCGCAGGAGATGGCGGAGTCGTTCGCGCGAGTGGCCCGAGGCCGTGCCGACGACGCTCGAGATCGCCGAGCGCTGCAACGTGGACATGGAGCTCGGCCGCCTGCTCCTGCCGCGCTTCCCCACGCCGGACGGCGAGGATCCGGCGTCGATGCTCCGCCGGCTCGCCTCCGAGGGCCTCGCGCGCCGCTACGGCGATCCGCCGCCCGCCGCGGCGACCGAGCGACTCGAGTTCGAGCTCGGCGTCATCGGCGAGATGGGCTTCGACTCCTACTTCCTGATCGTCTGGGACTTCGTCCGCTTCGCGAAGGAGCAGCGGCATCGCCGTCGGGCCCGGGCCGCGGCTCGGCCGCGGGCTCGATCGTCGCCTACGCGCTCAACATCACCGACCTCGACCCGATCGCCAACGACCTGCTGTTCGAGCGCTTCCTCAACCCGGCCCGCAAGTCGATGCCCGACATCGACATCGACTTCTCGGTTCGCGGGCGCGAGCGCGTGATCCGCTACGTGGCCGACAAGTACGGCCGCGAGTCGGTGGCCCAGATCATCACCTTCGGCAAGATGGCGCCGCGCGCCGCCACCCGCGACGCCGCCCGGGTGCTCGGCTTCGACTACGCCACCGGCGACCGCCTCGCGAAGCTGATCCCCGAGCCGATCATGGGTCGCAGCCCCAGCTTCGAGGACTGCCTGAAGCCGGGCGAGGAGCTGCGCCACGCCTATCGACGCCGACCCCGACGCGAGCAAGATCGTCGACGTCGCCAAGGGCCTCGAGGGCAAGCGTCCGCAACAACTCGATCCACGCGGCCGCGGTGGTGATCGCCGACCGCCCGCTCGACGAGATGGTGCCGCTGCAGCTCGCCGAGGACCGCAGCGCGCCGGCGGGAACGGCAACGGGAAGGCGAACGGGCGGGCGGAGCGCTCCTACAAGATCGTCACGCAGTACTCGATGGGGCCGATCGAGGAGATCGGCCTGCTGAAGATGGACTTCCTCGGCCTGCGCAACCTCGACGTGATCGAGGACGCGGTGGACATCATCCAGCGCTCCCGCGGCGACGAGATCGACATGGAGGCGATCCCGCTCGACGACCCCAAGACCTACGAGATGCTCTCCCGCGGCGACTCGGTCGGGGTCTTCCAGCTCGAGTCCGACGGCATGCGCGAGGCGCTCAAGCAGATCCGCCCGACCCGAGTTCAACGACATCGTCGCGATCAACGCCCTCTACCGGCCCGGGCGCGATGCGCTTCATCCCCGACTACGCGACGCGGCAAGCGCGACCCGTCGTCGGTCACCTACCCGGACGACCGCCTGCGCCCGATCACCGAGGAGACCTACGGCTGCGTGCATCTACCAGGAGCAGCTCATGGAGATCTCCAAGCAGCTCGGCCGGCTTCTCGCCGCGCCGAGGCCGACGACCTGCGCAAGGCGGTCGGCAAGAAGAAGCGCGACCTGATGGCGACGATGAAGGACAAGTTCCTCGAGGGCTGCGCGGCCTCGGGGACCGAGCGCAGGGTCGCCGACGACCTCTGGTCGCTGATGACCGCGGCGGCGGACTACTCGTTCAACAAGTCCCACGCCGCCTGCTACGCGCTGATCTCCTACCGCACCGCCTACCTCAAGGCGAACTACCCGGCCGAGTACATGGCGGCGGTGATCTCCTCGGTGATGTCGACCAAGGACAAGGTCCCGTTCTTCGTCAACCGCTGCGCGGAGATGGACATCGAGGTGCTGCCGCCCGACGTCAACTCCTCCGACCACGGCTTCGTCGTCTCCGGCAAGTCGATCCGCTTCGGCCTCGACGCGGTGAAGAACGTCGGCCACGCCGCGGTCGAGGCGATCCTCGGCCGCCCGCGAGCGGGGTGGCCCGTTCGAGTCGGTCTGGGACTTCTGCGAGCGCGTCGACGCCCGGGCGGTGAACAAGCGCGCGGTGGAGTGCCTGATCAAGTGCGGCGCGCTCGACTCCACGGGCGACACGCGCCGCGGGATGCTCGAGGTCCTGGCCCCGGCGCTCGCGAGCGCCTCAGAAGGCGCAGGAGGACGCGCGGCGCGGGCCAGTCGTCGATCTTCGACCTCGGCGGCGACGCCGGGCAGTCAGCGCAATCGGCCAGCGGCTCGCGCAGCCAGCGCCCGCCGGTGCCCGGCGAGGAGTTCGACCAGCGCGAGCTCCTGCGCCTGGAGAAGGACACGCTCGGGACGTTCCTCTCCGCGCACCCGCTGGCGGACGTGCGGGACGCCCTGCGCGAGCGGGTCGACTGCAGCCTCGCCGACGTGGCGGGCAAGGAGGACGGCACCTGGGTGACCGTCGGCGGGATCGTCGGCGAGGCGAAGAAGGTGCGCACCCGCAGCGGCGCGCTACGTGATGTTCGCGACCCTCGACGACCTCGAGGGCAGGTCGAGCTGTTCGTCCGCGACGCGGCCGAGCGAGGTCGCGCGAGAGCATCGAGCTCGACCGCGTCATCCTCGTCCGCGGCCGCGTCGACCACAAGGGCCGCGGCGACATGAGCGTCGTCGTCTCCGAGGCCGAGCCGTTCGAGCCGGGCGAGGACGAGCTGGCCGCGGCGCGGGCCAAGGCGAAGGCGCCGCGACCCGGAGCGCATCGTGCTGCGCGTCGACGCGGCCGAGTTCGGCCCGCAGCTGCTCGGACGACCTGAAGCACCTGTTCCAGGCTTCCCCGGCAAGTGCGAGGTGCAGCTCGAGATGCGCACGCGCGAGGGAACGCGGCGCCTGCGGTTCGGCAGCGACTACTGCGTGGCGCCCTCGCCGGCGCTCCGTGCCGAGCTGGACCAGCTCCTCGGCCCGAAGGCGCTGGCCGCCTAACCAGTTCACGGCGCGCTCAGGTCTACACTGCCGCCAATGCCTGCCGACGCAACCCTCCGAGCAGAAGACCGCCTGCGGCGAGTGCCGGCAGTGCCAGACCTTCTGCGACCGGATGGTCGAGCCGCGCGGATGCCTCGAGATGCGGTGCCGCTACCTCTACAGCTACCTCGATCCGCTCAGCGGCGGCCGCTACATGGGCTGCATGCGGAAGGTGTTCCGCGCCGAGATCGACATGAGCCACTTCGAGGCCGCCGAGCGCGGCGGCGGCTACGGCGGCATCAAGATGACCGGCGAGCCGCTGCCGCAGTGCCAGTTCCGCGTCGAGCCCGCCTACGAGGGCGGGGGCCCGGCGCACGAGTGCGTCAACCCGCGCTTCTTCGACGCCGACCAGGTCTTCGACCTGCGCGACGCGCTCGCCTAGCCCGCCGATGGCGAACGGCGAGTCCCCCTCCCAGCAGATCGACGCGAGGATCGAGGAGCTGGGCGATTGGCGGGGCGAGATGCTCGGCCGGGTGCGAGCGATCATCAAGGCAGCGGACCCTGACGTCGTCGAGGAGTGGAAGTGGGCGAAGGCCACGAGCCCGGGAACGCCGGTCTGGTCCCACGACGGGATCATCTGCACGGGCGAGACCTACAAGAGCGTCGTGAAGATGACCTTCGCCAAAGGGGCGTCTCTTGAGGACCCTTCGGGCCTCTTCAACTCCAGCCTCGAGGGGAAGGTGAGGCGCGCGATCGACATCCACGAGGGCGAGGAGATCGACGAGGAGGCATTGAAGGCCCTCGTCCGCGCCGCCGTGGCCCTGAACCAGTCCAAGGCCTGAAGCCGGCCAGGCCGGCTAGCTCCGCTGCTTGAGGCCCTCGCGCCGCAGCCGCTTCGCCGTCCGCACCTCCTTGCGGTCGGGACCGTGGCCGTCGGGCCCCGGGGTCTCGATCAGCGCCGGCATCTCCTCGAACCGCGGCTCGGAGAGGAACACGCGAAGTCCCTTGCGGCCGAGCTCGCCCTTGCCGAGGTTGGCGTGGTGGTCGCGGTTCGCGCCGAACGGGACCTTGGAGTCGTTCACGTGCACGCAGCGAAGCCGCTCGGCCCCGACCTTCGCGTCGTGCTCGGCGACCACCGCCGCGCACGCCTCGGGGGTCGAGATGTCGAACCCCGCCGCGAACAGGTGACAGCAGTCGAGGCAGGTCCCCAGCCGCTTGCCGCCGCCGGCGGCCTCGACCAGCTCGGCGAGCTCGTCGAAGTTCTTCCCGAGCGGGCCGTTGGTGCCGGCGGTGTTCTCGAGCAGGACGCGGACAGCGATCCGAGCTCTCCAGCGCCTCCTTGATCACCTTGCCCGCCCGCTTCACGGAGGGCCTGTGAGGCTCTCCCTTGCGAGCTCCCGCGTGGAGGACCACGCCGTCGGCGCCGATGCCGTCGCCCACCCGCAGCGCCTGCTTCAGCGACGCCAGCGACTTGGCGCGGACCTCGCGCTCCTTGCTGGCGGCGTTGATCAGGTAGACGGCGTGGATGACCACCGAGGAGATGGGCGAGTCGTCCATCGCCTCCCTGAAGGCGGCGAAGTCGTCGTCGTCGTACGCCGTCGGGCGCCACATCCGCGGGCTCTGGTGAAAGATCTGGATCGCGTCGCAGTCGCGCTCGACGCCCCGCTCGATGGTGTTGGGGAGCCCGCCCGCTGTGGAAACATGCGCGCCGATCAGCATGACGAGCCGGGACACTAGCCGCGCGACCGCGTTTTCGCTTCGCTCCGTCGCCGACGGGCGCCCTCCACATCGGCGGCGCCCGGACGGCGCTCTACAACTGGCTCTTGGCGCGAGGGTCGGGCGGGGCGCTCGTGCTGCGGATCGAGGACACCGACCGCGAGCGCTCGACGCCGGAGAACGTGGAGCAGATCCTGGACGCCCTGCGCTACCTGGAGCTCGACTGGGACGACGGGCCGCTGAGCCAGTACGAGCGCCGCGATCGCCATCGCGAGGTGCTGACGGAGCTCGTGGAGGGTGGTCACGCCTACTACGACCCGTCCACCTCCGCCGACGTCCGCGCCTGGAAGGAGGCCCATGAGGGATCCGGCTACCGGGGCGAGCCCCGTTCCGAGCCCGGCGCGGCGATCCGGCTGCGGGTCCCGGACGAGGGGGAGACCGTCGTCGACGACGCCATTCGCGGGCCGGTCACGTTCGAGAACCGCACGCAGGACGACTTCGTCATCGCGCGGGGCGACGGGACGCCGCTCTACAACCTGGCCGTGGCCGTCGACGACGCCGACATGGGCATCACGGACGTCGTGCGCGGCGACGACCACCTGTCGAACACTCCAAAGCAGCTCCTCGTCCTGCGCGCGCTGGGCGCCGACCCGCCGGCGTACGCGCACCTGCCCCTCCTGCACTCGCCGGGCGGCGGCAAGCTCTCGAAGCGCGAGGACGCCGCCTCGGTGCAGGAGCTCCGCGACGCGGGCTTGCTCCCCGCGGCGGTCCGCAACTACCTGGCCCTGCTTGGGTGGGGAACCGAGGACGACACCACCCTCCTGACGACCCAGGAGCTGATCGAGCGCTTCTCGATCGACAGGGTCGGGCGCTCGCCGGCGGTCTTCGACGCGCGCAAGCTCCGGTGGATGAACGGTCGCTACATGCGGGACCTGCCGCTGGACGAATACGAGCGTCGCCTCGCCGAGCACCTCCAGGCGCGCGCGCCCGACGATGCGGCGGCGTTCGCGGCCGCCTCACCCGAGCTGCGGCGCAGCCGCCTGCACGATCGTCCAGGACAAGGCCCAGACGCTTGACGAGGCGTGGCCGCTGATCCGCTTCCTGTTCCGCGATCCCGTCGACGACCCCAAGGCGTGGGAGAAGGTGATGAAGCCCGAGTCCCGCGAGGCGCTCGCCGCTGCCGTCGACGCCCTGCGAGGCGCCGACGCCTTCGACGCCGAGGCGCTCGAGGCGGCGCTCGGCGAGATGGTCGAGCGCCTCGGGCAGAAGCCGAAGAACGTCTACCAGCCGATCCGCGTGGCGATCACCGGGACGACCGTCTCCCCTGGGATCTTCGACTCGCTGGCGGCCCTGGGGCGCGAGGAGTCGGTGCGACGGATCGAGGCCGCGATCGGGCGCCTCGATGGCTGAACGCCTCCATAAGAGCCAGCAGTTCGCCCTTGGGTGATCGCCGCAGTCGGCCAGGGCCGGTGGGCGGCTCGGGCTAGTTGAGTCTCGTGGTCGCGCTACTCGATCAAAGAGCTACGCAGGGCGATCGCCACCGCGTGGGCGCGGTCGCGGGCCTTCAGGCGGGCGAGGATCGCCTTCGTGTGGGTGCGGACGGTCTCGGCGCTGAGGCCCAGCTGCCGCGCCACGCGCGCGGTCGACTGGCCGTCGGCGTAGGCCTGGAGGATCTGGCGCTGGCGGCGCGTCAGCGCCGGGCGGCCACGGGTTCCCTTGGCAACCGGGTCGACGAACCGCTCGGACTCGGCGGCGGCGTCGACGGCGTCGCTGAGCGCCTCGACCGGTGAGCTCTTGACGACGTATGCCGTGGCGCCGGCCTTGATGGCCTCGGTCGCCGCGTGCTGCTCCGGATGGGGACCGTGCGCCACGATGCCGAGAGTGGGCTGGGCCTGGTGCAGCGCTCGGATGGCGGCCGTCCCGATGAGCGCCTCGTCGAGATGGGCCGCGCTCGTCCGGCAGAGGTCGACGATCACCACGTCGAAGTCGCCGATCGAGGTGAGCAGCTCGAGGGCGCTGGTGCCCGTCTCGGCCTCCTCGACCTCGTAGCGGTTCCCGAGCGCCTCGCGCACACCCAGCCTGACGGTGGGTTGAGGATCTATGACAAGGCAGCGTCGGTCGTCGTTCACGGTCTCACTCCGACCGCGTCCCGGGCTCGGGGTAGACAGCGTCCACGGCGACGTGAATTACCCGATCCCAGGGCGGCGGCCCCGGGGCATCCTAGCGGCGGTCGGACGGCCCGTGAGGAAGCCGCTTCGGAAAGAGCGACGGTTTTGGAGGTCGCCGCCCGATCCGATAGAACAGGCCGCATGATCTCGGTGACCTCCAAGTCTCGCTACGCCGTCGTCGGGCTCGCGGAGCTGGCCCGGGCGGGCGATCGCCCGGTCCCGATCGCCCAGGTGGCCGAGCGCCGGGCGATGCCGGTCCAGTTCCTCGAGCAGCTCTTCACCACCCTGCGGCGCGATGGCCTCCTGCAGAGCCACCGCGGGGTCAAGGGCGGCTACACGCTCGCCAAGCCGGCGGACCAGATCACCGTTCTCGAGGTCGTCCAGTCACTGGACGGCCGCCTCGGCCAGGAGGGCAAGGAGGCCGGCGGCATCTGGGCCGAGGGCGTCGAGTCCCTCCGCGACGTCTTCCGGTCGACGACGATCGCCGACATCGCCCGCCGCGAGGCCGAGGAGGCCGGCGCGGGCATGTACCACATCTAGCCGGCACCGCTTGACCAAGCGGATACCCGCATAGACAAGCCAAGTCGGGTCCGGTAGGCGGCAGATCGTCGTCCGCGCTACCCGTGGGTCACAAACCGGCGCACTGGTCGGTCTTGCGCCCGGTGACGACGTTCGGCTGGCCCTGGGAATCACCCACCTGGGGCGCGGGCGAGTCGCCGTGGCAGATCAGATTGCCGACGATCCTGTTGGTGACGAACTCGTTCGCGTCCGGATCGTCCATCTTCATGTCGTTGAGCCTCACGTCGCCGCGAACGTCGTTGCGGATGAAGCCGAACCAGAACCCGGAGTAGCCGGTGATCGTCGTGTCCCCACGGATGGTGTTGTCCTCGACAGTCGAGAACTCGCCCTGGCCGCCGTACATCCGCACGCCGCCCCAGATGTGCGCGAAGTGGACCTGCAGGGAGGCGGGAGCCTTCGCGTGGATCTTGTTTCGGATCACGCCGGTGCTGTCGCCCCCCTCTTCCCCGAGGATGAAGGTGGCACCCTGCTTGACCCGGACTCCGTCACTGACGTGGATCTTTGCCGCGGTTCCGTCGCAGGTGGCACCCGCGGGCACGACGAGCCTGTCGTATCCGCGGGAGGCAAGCGTCCCCCTGCAAAAGGTGGCCAGGTGGACGCCTGCGTCGCCACTGCCGCGAAGGGGAATCCCGAGCAATAGCGAGCCAATCACCTCTCATCTTGCGCATCGGCTCCCCTGCCCGGAGGGCACAGATTCTCAATCAACGGACGGGCATCCGGTGGTGAACGCGAGTAGGAGGACAAAGGCGAGAGAACTTGAATCAAAGCCTGCGAGGGCAGTGGGCCGCTCCATGCGACATGCCCAAGACGATCACACGATCCGACGCCCAACGACTACTTCAACGATGATGGGAGACAACCGGGGCACCAGCGACGACAGCCGCTTCTGGGGGCCGGTGCCGCGGGACTGGATCATCGGTGAGGCCTTCTTCACCTACTGGCCGCCGGACCGGATCGGCTTTCCCTAGCCCGGCCTGCCCGCCATCCAGGCGAGGCGGTACCGTGAACGCCGATCGTGGGGGCAGAGTCGCGAACCTTCGAGGGCCTCGCCCGGATCGCGCGTGAGGCGTCGCAGACGGTCGGCGACACGCCGCTCGTCGTGCTGCAGCGCATGGGGGAGGGGCTCGGCGCGGAGGTGGTCGCCAAGCTCGAGTACCTGAGCCCCGGCGGGTCGGTGAAGGACCGGATCGGCGTCGCGATGATCGACGCCGCGGAGCGCGACGGGTTGATCGAGCCGGGGCGCTCGGTGATCGTCGAGCCGACGAGCGGCAACACCGGGATCGCGCTGGCCATGGTCTGCGCGGCCAGGGGTTACGAGCTCGTGCTCACGCTGCCCGAGGGGATGACCCGCGAGCGCACCGCCCTTCTGCGCACCTACGGCGCCGAGGTGCACCAGACGCCCTCCCTGGGCGGGATGAACGAGGCCGTCACGCTGGCCGAGCGGATCGTGGCCGAGCGGGGGGCGTACATGCCGCAGCAGTTCAACAACCCGGCGAATCCCGAGATCCACCGGCGCACGACCGCCGAGGAGATCTGGCGAGACCTGGACGGCGAGGTCGACGCGATCGTCTGCGGGGTCGGCACCGGCGGCACGATCACCGGCGTGGGCCAGGTGCTGAAGGAGCGCCGCCCGCTCGGTCCAGGTCATCGCCGTCGAGCCGGCCACCTCCGCCGTTCTCTCGGGCGGGCTTCCCGGCCCGCACAAGATCCAGGGGATCGGCGCCGGCTTCGTGCCAGAGGTCCTGGACCGCTCCGTGATCGACGAGATCGTCCCGGTCACCGACGAGGCCGCGCTGGACCGGGCCCGGGAGGCCGCCGCCCGCGAGGGCCTGCTGGTCGGGATCTCGGGCGGCGCGGCCATCGCCGCTGCGCTTGCAGTCGCGGGCCGCGAGGAGCTCGCCGGCAAGCGCGTCGTGGTGATCGTCCCCGACGGCGGCGAGCGCTACATGTCGCTGCCGTTCTTCGCGCCCGAGTAGACGAGGCCGAGTCCGTACCCTTCGCGTCGTGTTCGGCTTGGGCGCGATGAAGCGGGTCCTCGGCGAGATTCGCGCCGACGTCGCCTCCGCCCGTGACCGCGATCCCGCGGCGCGTGGGGTGGGGACGGCGGAGATCCTCATGAACTGGGCGGGCGTGCAGGCGATCCTGGCCCACCGGGTCGCGCACGCGCTCCACGAGGCCGGCGTTCCCGGCGCTCCGATGGCGATCTCCTATGCCAGCCGCGCGGTGACCGGCGTCGAGATCCACCCGGCGGCGCGGATCGGCGACGAGTTCTTCATCGACCACGGCACCGGCGTCGTCATCGGCGAGACGGCCGAGATCGGCGACCGGGTGACGCTCTACCAGGGCGTGACGCTCGGCGGCACCGGCTTCCAGCGCGGCAAGCGCCACCCGACGGTCGCCGACGACGTCACGATCGGCTCGGGGGCGAAGCTGCTCGGCCCGATCGAGGTCGGCCACTGCGCGAAGGTGGGCGCGAACTCGGTCGTCGTCTCCGACGTTCCCGCGAACTCGACCGTGGTCGGCAATCCCGGCCACCCGGTGCGCGTCGAGGGCCGCCGGGTGGAGGGCCCCGACGCCGACTGGATTCACCTGCCGGATCCGCTCGCCGACGCGATCAAGACGCTGTCGGAGCGCATCGCGCGGCTCGAGGAGCGCCTCGCGGAGCTCGACGGCAAGGCCGCGGAGGGCGAGGTCCGCGAGCTGAAGCCGAAGCAGGGGCCGACGTCCGCGGGAGGCTAGAGCGCGCGCCGAACCCGCAGCTATGCTCGGCCGGTGGCGACCGAGACGACACCCGGCGCGCGCGTGGACCCCGGCGCTTCGCAGGTCGAGCGCCTGCTCGCCGAGCTGAACGAGCCGCAGCGCGAGGCGGTCACGCACGGCGAGGGCCCGCTGCTGGTGCTCGCCGGCGCCGGCTCCGGCAAGACCCGCGTCCTCACCTACCGGATCGCATATCTGCTGGCGACCGGCCAGGCGCTGCCGCGCGAGATCCTGGCGATCACCTTCACCAACAAGGCGGCTCAGGAGATGAAGGAGCGCGTCGAGCGGCTGGTCGGCGGCGTCTCGCGCGTGATGTGGGTGATGACCTTCCACTCGGCCTGCGCGCGCATCCTGCGCACCGACGCACAGCGGCTCGGCTACAAGCGCGCGTTCACGATCTACGACGAGGCCGACTCGCTGCGCATGATCAAGCGCTGCGTCGAGGAGGCCGGCGTGGACCCCAAGCGCTTTCCCCCGCGGGCGATCAAGAACGCGATCTCCGGCGCCAAGAGCCAGCTCGTCGACGCGGAGAGCTATGCGGAGGCGCAGAGCGCCTTCTTCGAGGAGAACGTCGCCGACGTCTACCGCCTCTACGAGAAGCGGATGCTCGAGGCGAACGCGATGGACTTCGACGACCTGCTGGTGCGCACGGTCAACGTGCTGGAGCTCTTCGAGGACGTCCGCGATCGCTACCGCAAGGCGCTTCAAGTGGGTCCTGGTCGACGAGTACCAGGACACCAACCGCGTCCAGTACCGGCTGCTGCAGCTCCTTGCGGGTGGGCACCGCAACCTGACGGTCGTCGGCGATGAAGACCAGTCTGTCTACGGGTTCAGAAACGCCGACATCCGCAACATCCTCGACTTCGAGCGCGACTTCCCGGACGCCGCAGTCGTCCGCCTCGAGGAGAACTACCGCTCGACCGGCACGATCCTCGACGCCGCCAACGCGGTGATCGCCAACAACACCGAGCGGCTCGGCAAGCACCTGTGGACCGGTATCGGCCGCGGCGAGCCGGTGACGATCGCCGAGCACGACGACGAGCACGCGGAGGCCCGCTGGGTCGCCGTCGGAGGTCGAGCGGCTCGTGACCGACGAGGGCATGCAGCGCGAGGGGATCGCCGGTCTTCTACCGCGTGAACGCGCAGAGCCGCGTGCTCGAGGACACGCTGGTGCGCTTCGAGATCCCCTACCAGGTGATCGGCGGGACCAAGTTCTACGAGCGCGCCGAGATCAAGGACGCGGTCGCCTATCTCAGCCTGCTGGTGAATCCGGCCGACGCGGTCTCGTTCGCGCGGATCGTCAACTCGCCCCGGCGCGGGATCGGCGACACGCACCCAGGCGCGGCTGCTCTCGCACGCGAACACCACCGGCGCAGGACATCTGGGACGTGATGCGGGAGGCCGAGCGGGTCCCCGCGCTCGGGCCGTCGGCGCAGAAGGCGGTGCGCAGGTTCGCCGATACGATGGTCGCGCTGCGCCAGCGGCTGGAGGCCGGCGATGGATCGCTGCGAGTCGCCGAGCTGCTCGACGCGGTGCTGAACGAGACCGGGTACATGGACGCCCTGCAGTCCGAGCGCGACGATCGAGGCGGAGGGGCGGATCGAGAACCTCCAGGAGCTGGTGGGGGTGGCCGGCGAGTTCGACGCCAACCGCGCGGTCGAGGGGTTCAGCGACGTCGGCCCGCTGGAGGAGTTCCTCGCGCAGATCTCGCTGCTACACCGACCAGGACTCGCTGAAGACCGACGAGAGCCTGGCGACGCTGATGACGCTCCACAACGCCAAGGGCCTGGAGTACGACGCGGTGTTCATCATCGGCTGCGAGGAGGGCGTGTTCCCCCACATGCGCTCGATCGAGGAGGGCAACCTGGAGGAGGAGCGTCGCCTCGCCTACGTGGGCGTCACGCGCGCCCGCCAGCGTCTCTACCTCACCTACGCCCGCCGGCGGAGCCTCCACGGCGGCCGCGGCTACAACCTCCCGTCGCGGTTCCTCGCTGAGATCCCCGAGACGCTCGATCGAGCGCGAGACGACGTCCTCGCCGACCGGCTGGGCACGCGGGGCCGCACTCGGCGGCGCGCTCGGGGCTCCGGAGCCGCCGCAGCCCCACGCGGTGCCGCTCGCGTTCGAGGTGGGTGCCGACGTCGATCCACGCCACCTTCGGCGAGGGCGTGGTCACCGGAGTCGAGCCCGGCGGCGTGATCGTCGTCCGCTTCGCCTCCGACGCCACCGAGCGCAAGCTGATGGCCGACTACGCGCCGCTGAAGAAGGCCGGCTGATGGCGGCGACGATCATCGACGGCAAGGCGGTGGCGGCGGAGGTCCGCGCCCGGGTCGCCGAGGACGTCAAGGCGTACGCGGACGCGCACGACGGGCGCGTTCCGGGGCTCGCCACGGTGCTGGTGGGCGACGACCCCGCCTCCCACGTCTACGTCGAGCAACAAGCGCAAGCAGACCGAGGAGGTCGGCATGCGCTCGATCCACCACGGGCTGGACGCGTCGACCTCTCAGGAGGAGCTCCTCGCCCTCGTCGGGGAGCTGAACGTCGACGAGGGCGTCGACGGGATCCTCGTCCAGCTGCCGCTCCCCGACGGCATCGACCAGGACGCGGTGATCGCGTCGATCGACCCGGCCAAGGACGTCGACGGCCTCACCGCTGGAAGCGCCGGGCTCCTGGCCCAGGGCCGCCCCGGCCTCGTCCCCTGCACGCCGCAGGGGGTGATGGAGCTCCTGGCGAGCGCCGGCGTCGAGGTCCAGGGAGCCGAGGCCGTCGTCGTGGGCCGCTCGATCCTCGTCGGCCGCCCGATGGTGAGCCTGCTGCTGAACGCGCACGCCACCGTCACCGTCTGCCACTCGCGCACGCGGGACCTCGCCGAGGTCTGCCGGCGCGCGGACATCCTGGTGGCGGCGGTGGGCTCGCCGCGCCTCGTGCAGGCCGACTGGATCAAGCCGGGCGCGGCGGTGATCGACGTCGGCATGAACCGCACCGACGACGGCCTCGCGGGCGACGTCGACTTCGACGCGGCGAAGGAGGTCGCCGGGGCGATCACCCCGGTGCCCGGCGGCGTGGGCCCGATGACGATCGCGATGCTGCTCTCGAACACGCTGCGGGCGGCCGCCGCGCACGAGGGCCGTCTTTTCGATGCCGTCTGAGCCGGTGAACGGACGCACGGGAGTCATCCGAGAGGAGAGCTAATGAACTTCGCGGTTCTCAATCGGGGCGAGAAGATCGCCGGCGTAGCCGGGATCCTCCTGATCCTGATCATGTTCATCTTCGACTGGTTCGGTCAGTCCCGGCGTTTCGGCTGAAGGGGGCCGGAACGCCTGGGGCTCCTACGGCTTCACCGACATCGTGCTGTTCATCACCGCTCTGGCCGCGATCGGCCTGGCCGTGATCGCCGCGTCGACCGCCGAGGTCGGGCTGCCCGTCGCGCTGAGCGCGATCGTGGCCGCGCTCGGGGTCCTGTCGCTGATCCTGGTGGTGATCAGCATCATCAGCCCGCCCGACTTCGGCGTGAATGTGTCGGGGACGGGAATCGACCACGAGCGCAAGATCGGCGTCTGGCTCGGTCTGCTCGCGGTGATCGGCGTGACGGCCGGCGGGTTCTTGGCGATGCAGGAGGAGGGCACGTCGCTCGCCGGTGAGGCCGACCGCTTCCATGGCGGCGGCCCCGGTGGAAGCGCGGGAGGCCCCGGTGCGGGACCACCGCCACCTCCGACTCAGCCGCCTTCGGCTCCGCCGCCGAGCAGCGGCCCGCCGCCACCGAGCGGTCAGTAACCGTGACTTCCGGGGCGCTGCGGCCCCGGAGGGAGGAACGCTCAGCTCAGCTGAGCTTCCTCAGCCCAGCCGCTCAGCCATCTGGCGCGCGACGCGTGAGGCCATCGCGATGATCGTCATCATCGGGTTGACCCCGATGGAGCTCGGCAGCAGGCTGCCGTCGGCGACGTAGAGGCCGGACGCCCCGTGGACCTCGCCGTCGGTGGCCACGACTCCGCGGTCCGGGCTCGCGTCCATCCGTGCCGTGCCCATGGGGTGGAAGGCCTCGAGGCGAAGCGCGCTCGCCGATGGGGGGGAGGACTCCAGGTCGGCGATCCGGTTGGCGGGGATCGTTGGAATCCCGGCGATCTGCGGGTACACCTCCGTCGCGCCGGCGGCGTAGAACAGCTCGGCCGCCCGGGCGATGCCGAACACGAGCCGGCGCACGTCGTCGTCGGTCAGCCTGTAGGTCACGCGGAGCGAGCCGTCGCCGGCCAGCCCCACCCGGCCGGACGACCGGTCGGAGAGGTGGACGCCGGTCGAGGCGATGTGGTCGTAGGCGCGTACCCGCTCCTGGTGGGCGCGCCCGGTTCCTGGAAGCCACTGGGCGCCGAATGCGAGCGGCGTGAACGTCGCCTCGAGCAGGATCCCGCGCGGCTCCCACTCGGTGACCCCGTAGCTCTGCATGACCCCGTCCCAGCCGCGGACCTCCTCGCCGAAGCGGGCGCCGACCCAGCAGGCCGGGTGGATGCGGAGGTTGCGTCCGAGCTGGCCGCCGGGGGAGCGGAGGCCCGAGCGCAGCAGGAGCTCGGGCGTGCCGAACGCGCCCCCCGCGACGACCACGGCGCGCCGCGCCTTGACCCGGTACGGGTGCGCCCTGCCGTTGGTCCGCACGACGCAGTCGAGCCCGGTCGCCCGCTCGCCGTCGAACACGATCCTCCGGACGTCGACGCCCGCGCGCACCCGGGCGCCCGCAGCCACCGCCCGCGGCAGATAGGAGACGTGGACTGGCCCGCTTGGCGTCGAGGCGGCAGCCGGACGGGCAGGAGCTGCACTGGTGGCAGCCGCCGGCGTTGCGGCGAAGCGGCGCGTGCCGGACGCTCGAGCGCCTCGGCGCCCTCCCGCAGGAGCTGCCCGTTGCGCCCCATGCGCTCGGGATCCACCGGGCGCACCCACATGATCTCCTCGGCCTCGGCGTAGTCGTCGGCGAGCTCGGTCGCCCAGGCGATCCCGTGCTCGTCCCGCCAGCCCGCCAGCACGTCGTCGGGTGCGCGAAAGCAGGTGCCCGAATTGATCACGGTCGTGCCGCCGACCGCCCGGCCGACCGGGCGTGGGGATCGCGGGCCGGCCCTCGGCGATGGTCAGGCCGCCGTCGCGGTAGAGCGCCCGCAGCGCGGCGAGCGGCTCCTCGGGGTAGCTGGAGCTGTCCATGTAGGGCCCGGCCTCGAGCACCAGTACGTCGAGGCCGGCGTCGGCGAGGATCGCCGCGCACGCCGCGCCTCCCGCGCCCGAGCCGACGATGACGACGTCGCAGTCCTCGCCGCCGCGCGCCGGTCGCAGGTCGCCCAACCCGTGCGGGGCGTCCGGCCAGGGGCGGCATTCCGTCGTCCACCTCGCAGCGCATCTCGTAGCCGACGGCGGCGCGGACGCGGGCGTCGTTGCCGTAGCCGAGCCCCGCGAGGACCTTCAGGAACAGCAGGAGGTCCGCCGCGAGGGGTAGGCGCGAGCCCTCGAGCTTCGCGAGGAACTCCTGGCGCGCGTCAAGGCTCGCCCGGCTGAATCGCCACGGAAACGGCATCACCTCGAGCGCCCACAGGCGCCAGCTTCACCTGGCGGACGGCGCGGTGGGGCAGGCTTGCAAGGTAGGCGTCGATCGGCGACACCGTGTCGATCGCGCCGTCGTCGGTGGGATCGCCGGGGCGCGCCGGCCCGGCGGCCGCCGGGAGCCCGTCCACTCCGGGGGCCATCGCCTGCGAGAAGGCGGCGAGGATCCGGCGCTCGGCGGCCCCAAGCCCCGGTTTGCGCCTTCAGGACGGTGCGGCGGGCTCTCCGATCTGGCCGGCGACCCGCCACAGGTACAGGGCGATGACCGCGAGGAATCCGTCGACGATGAAGTTCAGGAGATAGATGAAGACGTCGCTGTCGAAGACGTAGAAGCCGAGTGCCCCCAGCGACGAGGCCGTCTTGCCGGCGGCGAGCACCAGCAGCACGGGCCGGTAGCGCACGACGTCGGCCTGCACCACCACGCAGATCCCGGTGATCACGACCATGTAGGCGAAGGCGAGCGCGAGCCAGAACTTCTCGACCGTGTGGGGCGCGCGGGTGAAGCTCCCGATGTCGTTGCCGAGGTCCGAGATGACGTCGAGGACGCCGTTGGGCACCGCGATGAAGAGGATCCCGACGACCGCGAAGCTCACCGCCAGCAGGCGGAGGTTGAGGACGACGAATCGCTCCGCCCGGGCTCCGGTCATTCGCGAGCGTGATCCTATCCGCGGGCTCATACACTCCGCCCCGATGATCGATCGCGATCAGGTTCTCCACGTCGCGCGCCTGGCTCGCCTCGAGCTGACCGAGGACGAGCTCGAGCGGATGGCCGGCGAGCTGTCGACGATCCTCGACCACGTCGAGCGCATGAACGAGCTCGACCTGGACGGGGTAGAGCCGACCACGCACGTTGTCCAGCTCGAGAACGTCCTGCGGCCGACAAACCGCGTCCGAGCTGGCCCCGCGAGCAGATCCTGGAGCCGGCGCCGGATCCGGACGAGGGGGCGTTCCGGGTCCCGTCGCCGCAGGCCTAGTGATGACTCCTCCCACGACGGCACGTCTCACCCGCCTGCAAACCGGCGCCGGGCGGCGTCATCCCTCGCTCGCGTGCTCTTCAAGCACGCCACGCTCGCTGCTTCCTTGCCCGGCTTGGTTTTCGCCGGTTGAGCCGCACTGCCGCGGAAGGAGGCACCGCTGAGCGACGTTCTCGAGCTCACGGTCGCGCAGGCGATCGACCAGATCACCGCGGGCGAGCTCGGCTCCGACGAGTACTTCGACGCCTACGCGGAGGCCGCCGCCTCCGATGACCTCGGCGCCTACCTGTGGAAGGCGGAGCCCGGCGCTCGACGGCGCCACGGGCGAGCTGAACGGGGCGCCGATCGCCGTCAAGGACATCTTCTGCACGCGAGGGGATCGCGACGACGGCCGGCTCGCGGATCCTCGAGGGCTACCGGCCGCCGTACACGGCGACGGCGGTCCGCCGGCTGACCGAGGCGGGCGCGCAGGTCCTCGGCAAGACCAACATGGACGAGTTCGCGATGGGCTCCTCGAACGAGAACTCCGGCTACGGCCCGGTCCGCAACCCGTGGGACCGCGAGCGGGTGCCCGGCGGGTCCTCGGGCGGCTCGGCGGCCGTCGTGGCGGCGCGGCTCGCCCCGTGGGCGATCGGGACCGACACCGGCGGCTCGATCCGCCAGCCCGCCTCGCTGTGCGGGGTCGTCGGCATGAAGCCCACCTACGGCGCGATCTCCCGCTACGGGATGATCGCCTTCGCCTCGTCGCTCGACCAGTGCGGCCCGCTCACCCGCGACGTGACAGACGCCGCGATCCTGCTGCGCGTCATGGAGGGGCGCGACCCCTGCGACTCCACCTCAGTCGGCATCGACGGCGGCGTCGAGCTTCCGTCCCGCACCGACCTCAAGGGCCTTCGCTTCGGCGTGCCGCGCGAGCTCGCGAGCGAGGCCGAGGGAATCGAGGACGGCGTGCGGGAGGTCTTCGAGCGAAACGTCGCCCTGATCCGGGAGCTCGGCGCCGAGGTCGACGAGTGCGAGCTCCCGCATTCCGCGCACGGCATCTCCGCCTATTACGTCCTCGCCCCGGCCGAGGCCTCCGCGAACCTGGCGCGCTACGACGGCGTGCGCTACGGCCTGCGCGAGGGTGCGCCCCCGGGCACCGAGAGCGAGCTGGTCGCGATGTACGAGCGCACTCGCGCCGCCGGCTTCGGCCCCGAGGTCAAGCGCCGGATCATGCTCGGCACCTACGCGCTCTCCTCCGGCTACTACGACGCCTACTACGGCCGCGCTCAGCGGGTGCGCACCAAGATCGCGGAGGACTTCGCCACCGCCTTCGAGCGCTTCGACTACCTGGTGACGCCGACCTCGCCCACCGTCGCCTTCGAGCTCGGCGCGCGGGCGGAGAACCCACTCGCGATGTACATGTCCGACTACTGCACGGTGCCGATGCCGCTCGCCGGCCTGCCCGCGATCTCGATCCCGGCCGGCCTCGCCCAGCCGGACGGGGGCGGGCCGGAGCTTCCGGTCGGACTCCAGCTCGTCTCGCCCGCGTTCGGGGAGTCGGGCCTCCTGGATGCCGCACATGCGATCGAGGGGGCGATCGGCTTCGACGCCAGGCCGGCGGGGGCCGCCGGATGAGCCTGCCCGAGGCATACGAGGCGGTCATCGGCCTGGAGATCCACGTCCAGCTGCAGACCGAGACGAAGATGTTCTGCGGCTGCGCCCTCTCGTTCGGCGACGAGCCGAACGTCCACACGTGCCCCGTCTGCCTCGCGCATCCCGGTTCGCTGCCGACGGTCAACCAGCGGGCCGTCGAGTACGCGCTGCAGATCGGGCTGGCGCTGGAGTGCGAGATCGCCCCGCGCTCGATCTTCCACCGCAAGAACTACTTCTATCCCGACAACCCGAAGGCGTACCAGATCAGCCAGTACGACATTCCGCTGGCGACGCAGGGCCGCCTCGGCGACGTCCGCATCCACCGCGTCCACCTCGAGGAGGACGCCGCGAAGATGATCCACGTCGGGCAATCGGGGCGCATCCACGGCTCCGCGCACTCGCTCGTGGACTTCAACCGCGCCGGCACGCCGCTGGTCGAGATCGTCACCGAGCCCGACCTGAGGAGCGCCGAGGAGGCGCGCGAGTGGGCGCAGCTCCTGCGCACGACCGTCCGGCAGCTCGGCTGTCTCCGACGTGAACATGGAGGAGGGGAGCCTGCGCGTCGACGCGAACGTGTCGATCCGCCGCTCCGGCGAGGAGGCAGCTGGGCACCAAGACCGAGCTCAAGAACATGAACAGCTTCCGCTTCCTGGAGCGCGGCATCGAGGCCGAGCTCGACCGCCAGGCGGGAGTGGTGGAGAGCGGGGAGGAGGTGGCGCAGGAGACGTTCCACTTCGATCCGCGGACCGGATCCCTGACGCCGCTGCGCTCGAAGGAGTACGCGCACGACTACCGCTACTTCCCCGAGCCCGACCTGGTGCCGCTGGCGCCGACCGAGGAGATGCTCGAGGCGGCGCGCAGCGCCCTACCCGAGCTCCCCGCCCATCGTCGTGAGCGCTACGAGTCCGAGCTCGGGCTGCCCGAGGTCACGGCGCAGCAGCTCGCCTTCGACGCCGAGCTGGGCGCATATTTCGAACGCGCTCTTGACGCTGCGCGCAAGAGCGTGGCTTCGAAGGCTCCGCGGCGGACGGCGCCGAGCCGCGCACGATCGCCAACTGGGTCACCGGCGAGCTCGTGGCGAGGCTCAGGGAGGCCGGCGACGGGGAGGCCGACCCGGCGGGATCGAAGGTCACGCCGGAGGCGCTCGCCGCGCTGGCCGGGATGGTCGAGTCCAAGCAGGTGACGACCGGCGCAGCACGGCAGGTCCTGGCCACGCTGGTCGCGGAGGGCGGCGAACCGGCCGCCATCGTCGAGCGCGAGGGCCTCGCTCAGATGTCCGACGTCGGGCGAGCTCGAGTCGATCGTCGCGGCGGCGATCGAGGCCGAGCCCGCGGCCGCCGAGAAGGTTCGCGCGGGCAACCCGAAGGCCATCGGGCCGATCGTCGGCGCCGTGATGCGCGAGACCAAGGGCACCGCCGACGGCGGCGAGGTCACGCGCCTCATCCGCGAGCAGCTGGGGGCTGGCTAGCAGCCGCGGCCCGCGGGCCGCGTGCTCCGTTACTTGTAACACATTGTTACAAGGTGCTACGCTCGGTCCGGTGGCCTGGAACGTCGTCATCGTCGGGGGTGGGTTCGGTGGCGCGTCGGCGGCCCGCCGGCTCGAGCGCCTGATCCCGCGCCAGGCGGCGCGGCTCGTCCTCGTCAACGACGTCAACTTCCTGCTCTACACGCCGTTCCTTCCGGAGGCCGCGGCCGGGACGCTGGAGCCTCGCCACGTCGTCACGCCGCTTCGCGACATGCTCAAGCGGACCTATCTGCGGCTCGGGGCGGTCACCGGGCACGACCCGGCCGCCCGGACGCTCCAGCTGACGAGCCACGAGGACGAGGTCGACGAGCTCCGCTACGACCAGCTGCTGCTCGCGCTCGGCTCGGTCTCGCGCCTCCTGCCGGTGCCCGGCCTCGAGCAGACCGGGATCGGCTTCAAGAGCCTCGCTGATGCGATCTGGCTCCGCAACCACATCGTCGAGACGCTGGAGGCGGCGAACGCCAGCGAGGATCCGGAGCGGCGCGAGGAGCTCCTGACCTATGTCTTCGTCGGCGCCGGCTACGCCGGGCTCGAGGCGCTCGCCGAGCTGCAGGACTTCGCTGCCGACGCGATGGAGCGGTACCCGCGCGCCCGCCTCCACGGGATGCGGTGGATCGGCGTGGAGGCGACCGATCGCGTGCTGCCCGAGATCGACGCGAATCTCGCGAACTACGCGATGCGCGAGCTTCGCGCCCGCGGGATCGAGATCAGGCTGGGCACGCGCCTCGAGGAGGCGACGCCCACGGGCGTGCGCCTGTCGACGGGCGAGTGGATCCCGACCCGGACCCTCGTCTGGACCACGGGCGTGGCGCCGCATCCCAGCCTGGCCTCGCTCAGCGTGCCCCTCGACGAGCGCGGGCGCGTTCCCGTGGACCGTTACCTGCGGGTGAGCGGGATGGACGGCGTCTGGGCGCTCGGGGACTGTGCCGCCGTGCCGGATCCCTCGGACGCGCGGCGCCGCTCCCTCGCCCCCGACGGCGCAGCACGCGATCCGCCAGGGGCCGGTCGCGGCCCGCAACATCGCCGCCGAGCTGGGAATCGGCACCGCCCGGCCGTTCCGCTACCGGGCCCGGGCGGCGTTCGTCAACCTCGGCCGCCACAAGGCCGTCGGGCGGCTGGGCCCGTTCAAGTTCCGCGGCTTTCCCGCGTGGTGGATGGCCCGCACCTACCACGTGAGCAGGATCCCGGGCCTCGTCCGCAAGATCCATACGGTCGCCGACTGGACAGTCGGCCTGCCGTTCGGTCGCGACATCGCCGAGGTGGGCTCGATCGGCCACCCGCGGCCGCTGAAGGCCTCCGAATACGCCCGCGGCGGCACGCATCGCCCGCTCAGCCGATCACAATGAAGGCGTGCTCTTCGAGATCCTGATCATCGGCGCGCCCTTCGCCTGGTTCGCCACCGCCTACGTCGGGTGGAAGAAGGGAAGCTCGTTCTGGGTCTGGTTCCTGATCGGCGCCGTGTTTCCGTACTTCGGGCTGATCGGAGCGCTGCTCTACCGGCATGAGGACGACGAGCCCGAGCGGAGCTGTCCCCGCTGCGGGAATGTGCTGAAGCTCTACGTCCAGGTCTGCCCCAAATGCGGGCTCGACCTCTACCTGCCCGAGTCCGCGGAGCCGGCGGAGCCTTCCGAGCCCAGCGGGGCTACCGCAGCCAGGTCCTGACGATCGCGTTCGCGAATCCGAGGCCGTAGCGGATCACCGCCGGCTTCTTCGAGTGGCCGTGAAGCCGGCGGGCGACGGTCACGGGCACCTCCTTGGCGGGCACGCCGCGCTTGATCGCCTCGATCAGGAACTCGGACGTGTGGAACTGCTCCTGGCGAAGCACGAGCTGGGGGAGGACGTCCACCCGGACGGCCCGGTAGCCGTTGGAGCAGTCGCTGACGCTTGGTGCGCGTGATGAGCGAAACCGTGCGGTTGAAGAAGACGATCCCGAGCTCGCGGGCGCTGATGGTTGGGCTCGGCCTCGCCCAAGACGCGAGAGCCGTGGGCGATCGCGACCTCGCCGGAGACGACCGGCTCGACGAGCCTTTCCATCTCCGACGGCAGGTGCTGGCCGTCGGCGTCCAGCGTCACCACGATGCGCGCATGCGAGTCGACCATCAGGCGGTACCCGGTGCGCAGCGCCGCGCCGCCGCCGCGGTTGATCAGGTGGCGCGCGACCACCGCGCCATGCTCGGCGGCGACCTCGGCCGTGCCGTCTCGGGAGCCGTCGTCGACCACCAGGATGGCCGTCTCGAGCCCACAGACCGTCTCCGGGATCCGGTCGAGCACCCAGGCGATGCTGTCGGCCTCGTTGTAGGCGGGGATCAGCACCGCGAGCTTGTCGCGGAACTCCTCCGGGTGGCCGTCCACGCGGAACTGCTCCCAGGCGAGGCCCTCGAGAACGCTCGAGAGCTCGCGCGTGATCCGCGACCCCTGCGAGAGCGCGCGCACGACGAGCAGGAACAGGATCAGGATCGCGAACACGGCGACGCCGACGATCCGGGTGCCGTTCGAGCGCTGGAACGAGAACGCGCTGAGGATCCTGTCCAGGAGCTCGGTGCCGGAGACCATCGCCAGCCCGAGGGCGATCAGGAGCAGGATGATCACGTCGATGTTGCGGAGCGCCCGCCGGCGGGCGATCGCGAATGCGGCGATTGCAGCCGCAAAGGCCAGCCCGACGATCCGGATCGCGGTCAGCTCCGGCGGGAACAGATCTGCCTGCAAGATCACGGGTTCCACGGCCGGAAGAGAATAGATGGCGCCTGGGCGGGATTCGCCCGCCTTCGTTCACCGCAAAGCCGCGCCCGGACGTGGGTGCGTCCGCTACCCTCGCGCGGTCATGAGAATCCTCATCCTCGGGGGTGACGGGTATCTCGGCTGGCCGACCGCGATGCGCTTCTCCGCGGCCGGGCACGAGGTCTCCGTCGTCGACAACTTCTCCCGCCGCCGCTGGCACACGCAGCACTCGACCGACTCGCTGACCCCGATCGGCATCGCTGGCCGACCGGATCGAGGCCTGGAAGGAGGTCTCCGGCAAGCGAGATCCGGACGTTCGTGGGCTCGATCGAGGACGGCAAGTTCCTCGACCGGGTCATCGCCGAGACCGTCCCGGAGACGGTCGTCCACTACGGCGAGCAGCCCTCGGCGCCGTACTCGATGAAGTCGCGAGCGACCGCGGTCGAGACCCAGTACACGAACGTGATCGGCACGCTCAACCTGCTCTTCTGCATGCGCGACCGGGTTCCCGACTGCCACCTGGTGAAGCTCGGGACGATGGGCGAGTACGGCACCCCCAACATCGACATCGAGGAGGGGTTCATCGAGATCGAGCACAAGGGGCGGCAGCGACACCCTCCCGTTCCCGAAGATGCCCGGCTCGCTCTACCACCTCTCGAAGGTCCACGACTCGCACAACATCCACTTCGCCTGCCGCATCTGGGGCCTTCGCGCGACCGACCTGAACCAGGGCGTCGTCTACGGGATCGAGACCGACGAGTCGGCTTCAGACGAGCGGCTCATCACCCGCTTCGACTACGACGAGTACTTCGGCACCGTGCTCAACCGCTTCTGCGTGCAGGCGGTGATCGGCCACCCGCTCACCGTCTACGGGGAGGGCGGCCAGACCCGCGGCTTCCTCAACATCCGCGACACGCTCCAGTGCGTGGAGCTCGCGGCGAACAACCCGGCGGACCTGGGCGAGTTCCGCGTCTTCAACCAGTTCACCGAGCAGTTCTCGGTCGCCGAGCTCGCCGAGCTGGTCTCGCGAAGCGGCGCCGAGCTGGGCTACGAGGTCGAGGTCAAGAGCTACCCGAACCCCCGGATCGAGGCCGAGCACCACTACTACAACGCCGCCAACACGAAGCTCGATCGACCTCGGGCTTCAGCCCCACTACCTCGGCGAGGAGCTCGTGCGCTCGATGCTCAAGACGATCGAGCGCCACAAGGACCGCGTGATCGAGCGGGCGATCCTGCCGCGAACGCGCTGGAAGCCGGGCGAGCTCGAGGGCTCACTGGCCCCCGAGGACTCCGGGTCCGAGCGCGTACCCGAGTAGTCCGGCGACGCTCGCGCTGGGCGGCCGCCTGCCGATAAGAGTCGCGGCGCTGTGCGAGTACGTCTTCAAAGATGTCGAATCCAGGCTGCACCTGCCGTGGCGATGCCCAGCGGAGGGGGCACCCCAGGGGCGGCAAGACCGACCGCATGGGTGGCGCGGACGGCAACGACCTGGTGGTGGGCCCCAAGGCGCAGGCATCCCGCGCGGTGATCCAATGCGAGGCCAGGCGTGCCGCCGGCGGAGCCACCGACCTCCCGTACCCGTAGGGCGGGTGCCGAACGCCTGATACGCGCCTACGGAAGAACTGCGTCCTCCTCCCTACAATCTCTCCTCCATGCGAGCCGCCGACGCACTCTGCGAAGCCCTGAAGGCCGAGGGGGTCGAGCACGTCTTCGGCATCCCCGGCGGCGCCAACCTGCCGACTTACGACGCGCTCTACGACGCGGACCTGCTGCACATCCAGTCGCGTCACGAGCAGGGGGCCGGCCACGCAGCCGAGGGCTACGCCAAGGCCTCGGGCCGAGTCGGGGTCGCCTTCGCCACCTCCGGGCCCGGCGCCACGAACCTGGTGACGGCGATCGCGGACGCGATGATGGACTCGGTACCCACCGTCTTCATCACGGGACAGGTGCGCACCGAGCTGATCGGCACCGACGGCTTCCAGGAGGCCGACGTCACCGGCATCACCCTGCCGGTCGTCAAGCACTCGTTCCTGGTCACCGACCCGCGCCAGATTCCCACACTACATCCACGAGGCGTTCCACATCGCCTCGACCGGACGCCCCGGCCCCGTCCTGGTGGACGTTCCGCAGGACCTCTCGCGGGCTGACATCGAGTACGAGCCCGCCGAGGGCCCGCCGACTCTGCCCGGCTACAAGCCGTCCACGGAGGGCAACATCAAGCAGATCCGCGCTGGCCGCCAAGGCGCTCGCGAACGCGAGGCGGCCGGTGATCTACGCGGGCGGCGGCGTCGTGAACGCCAACGCCTCGCAGGAGCTCATCGACTTCGCCACCGTCGGACAAGTTCCCGGTCACGCTCACGGTGATGGGCCTGGGCGCCTTCCCGGCCCCCCATGAGCAGTGGCTCGGGATGCTCGGCATGCACGGCACCCGCACCGCCAACTACGCGATGGACGAGGCGGACCTGATCCTCGCGATCGGCGCGCGCTTCGACGACCGCATCACCGGCAAGCTCTCGGAGTTTGCGCCGCGGGCCAAGTTCGTCCACATCGACGTCGACCCGGCCGAGATCTCCAAGAACGTCCCGGCCCACATCCCGATCGTCGGCGACGCCAAGGACGTGCTGCCCAAGTTCACGCGCGAGTACCGGGCCCTGAAGGCCGACTCCGAGCCGGCTCGACGAGTGGTGGGGCAAGATCAAGGGGTGGCAGGCGGAGTACCCGCTGGGCTACGAGGACTCGAGCGACTCGACCATCAAGCCGCAGTTCATGATCGAGGCGATGTACGAGGCCACCGAGGGCGAGGCGATCATCACCTCCGACGTCGGCCAGCACCAGATGTGGGCGGCGCAGTACTACCACTTCCCCAGGCCGCGGCAGTGGATCAACTCGGGCGGCCTCGGGACCATGGGCTTCGGCCTTCCGGCGGCGATCGGCGCCAAGGTCGCGCGCCCGGACGACACGGTCGTCTGCCTCGCCGGCGACGGCAGCCTCGTCATGGTGTGCCAGGAGATGGCGACCGCCGCCCATCACAACATCCCGGTCAAGGTCTTCCTCATGAACAACGGCTACATGGGCATGGTGCGCCAGTGGCAGGAGCTGTTCTGGGACGGCCGCTACAGCTCGGTCGAGCTGGGCGACAGCCCCGACTGGGTCAAGCTCGCCGAGGCCTTCGGCTGGAGCGCGATGCGCTGCGACGACAAGCGCGAGCTGACCGGCGCGATGCGCAGCGCGCTCGAGGCCGACGGGCCCGTGCTGCTGGACGTCCACGTCGACAAGACCGAGAACTGCTTCCCGATGATCCCCGCGGGCGCCGCCGCAAGGGACATGGTCGGCTGATAGGAAGCCGGAACGCCGGATCTCGTCAAGCTGGAGGACCTGCAGGTCGGCAAGGCGCTGACCGGCCGCAAGCACATCCTCTCGCTCACGGTGGAGGACAAGCCCGGTGTGCTGGCGCGCATCGCCGGCCTGTTCTCGCGCCGCGGGCTTCAACATCGACACGCTCGCGGTCGGGCCGACCGAGGACCCCGACGTCTCGCGGATCACGCTCACCCTCGACGGCGCCGTCCACCCGATCGACCAGGTCACGAAGCAGCTCCACAAGCTGGTCAACGTGATCAAGATCCGCGACATGGAGCCGGATCAGACGATCGCCAGGGAGATGGCGCTCTTCCGGGTCCAGGCGGCGGTCGAGAACCGCGCCGACATCATGCAGTTCGCGGAGATCTTCAAGGCGAAGATCGTCGACGTCTCGCGCCGGACGCTGACCATCGAGGTCACCGGCATCGCAGGACAAGATCGACTCCTTCGAGCGGATGATCCGCCCGCACGGGCTGATCGAGATGGCGCGGACCGGCGAGGTCGCGATCACCCGCTCACGGCCCGACCAGTAACCGTCCGGTGATCGAGGCGGCCGAAGCGCTCGGTTCGCTCGAGTCGCTGCTTGCCGATGCCGCCGGGCAGCGGCGCCTCGTGAGCGTCACCGTCGCTCGTGGACCTCGACGATCCGAGCGCGGCGGTGTTTGCGTCGCGGCGCGCCGACGATCGCTGGTTCTGCTGGGAGCAGCCGGACCGCGACGGCTTCGCGATCGCCGGGCTTGGGAGCGCCCACGAGGTTCTCTCACGCGGCCCGAGTCGGTTCGAGGACGTGGTCTCGGCCTGCGCCGACATCGCGCGCAGCCGCGCCGTGGACGAGCCACCCGGCCTCCCCGCGGGCGCGGGCCCGGTGTGGGTGGGCGGCTTCGCGTTCGACTCCGAGGGCGCCCGCGAGCCGCACTGGGCATCGTTCCCGCCCGCCCTGATGGTCCTCCCGGAGCTCACCTTCCACCGCGTCGCGGGCCAGACGCACCTGACCCTGTGCGCCGTCAGCGACCCGGGCACCGATCCGGGATGCGGTCTCGGCGGCGCTTGCGGCGCGGGTCGGCGCCCTGCGCGAAGGGCCGCTCCCCCTCATCGATCCGCACCCGACCGGCTCGGTGCGCATCGCCAGCGCATCCCCGCCGGAGGGATACGAGCGCTCGGTCGCGGCGGCCGTCGAGCGGATCCGCGCGGGGGAGCTGGACAAGGTGGTGCTGGCGCGCGAGGTCACGGTCGAGGCACCGAGCGCGCACGACCCGGCCGCTCTTACGGCGCGCTCCGCGAGCTCTTTCCGAGCTGCTTCTGCTTCTGCTGCGGGTCGCCGGAGGGTGCGTTCCTCGGCGCGAGCCCCGAGCTCCTCGTCCGGCGCAGCGGCTCGAGCGCCGACACGGTGGGCCTGGCGGGGTCGACGCAGGCGGAGCGCCGACCCCTCCGTCGACGACCACCTCGGCGAGCAGCTCCGCACGTCGGCGAAGGACCGGTCCGAGCACGAGATCGTCGTGCGCCGGATCGAGCGTGCCCTGCGGCCGTACTCGGTCTGGGTCGAGGCGGCTCCGGAGCCCGGGCTGGTCAAGGTCGCCAACATCCAGCACCTCGGCACCCCGATTCACGCCCAGCTCGCGGAGCCGCGCTCCGCGGTGGACCTGGCCGGCCGCCTGCATCCGACCCCGGCCGTCGGCGGGGAGCCGCGGGAGCGGGCGCTTGCAGGCGATCGCGGAGCTCGAGACCATGGACCGCGGCTGGTACGCGGGCCCGGTCGGGTGGATGGATGCCGCGGAGGACGGCGAGTTCTGCGTCGCCCTGCGCAGCGCGCTCCTGCGCGACCGCACCGCCCACCTGTTCGCCGGCGCCGGCATCGTCGCGGACTCGCGCCCGGACGCCGAGCTCGCCGAGACCGAGCTGAAGCTCGACGCGCTCCTGCCGCTCGTCACCGGCTGAGCGCCGACGAGCGCCTCGGCGGCGCGGTCCGCGATCCGGCGGTGGACCTCGACGTTGCGGCGGCGGTCGACCGGGATCTCGATGATCGCCGTCCCGAGCCGCGGCCGCCGGCGCGAGGCCGGCCAGGTCCTCCACCAGGACGTGTCGCAGGCCGTGGAGCTCCGCGACCCTCGCGGGCTCGATGCCCAGCGGCGTGCCGAGGATCGCCTCGAACTCGTCGCGGTCGACCTGCTCGGCCTGCGGCAGGAACTCGAAGATCCCGCCGCCGTCGTTGTTCAGCACCACGATCCGGACCGGTGGGCCCGAGTCGCGGAGCGCTGCGAGGCCGTTCATGTCGTGGTAGAGGCCGAGGTCGCCGGTGACGATCCAGGTCGGCCGCCCGCTCGCCGTGGCCGCGCCGATCCCCGACGAGATGAGGCCGTCGATCCCGTTGGCGCCGCGGTTGCAGAGGAACCTGACGGCGGTCGGCAGCGCGGGCAGGAACGCCTCCTGGTCGCGAATCGGCATCGAGGACGCGGTGTAGACGAGATCGCCGTCGCGGTAGATCGACCCGAGCGCCACGTGGACTCCGGGCTCCGTCGGCGCCGACTCCTCCGCCAGGGCGTCGGCGATCGCCGCGGCGACCGCGTCGTCGGCGGCACGCCAACCGTTCGCCCACGCCAGGCTCCGCCGCCTCTGGGAGCGCCGCGGCCAGCGCGCTCGCGAGCCCGTTCGGATCCACGCGCATGATCGACGTCCGCCGAGCGCGTGGGCTCGTTCCAGCCGAAGTCGCCGTCGACGACGAGCTGGCGCGCGTCGGGCAGGTCCGGCGAGCCACTGACGCAGAGCCTTGCTGGTCGGCATCTGCCCGAATCGCAGCACGAGCTCCGGCTCCAGTGCCGAGGGGCGCAGGCGGGCGATCGCGTCGTAGTGCGAGATGACGCGCGAGCGATCGTGTGGTCCGAGGCGAAGCTGCGAGGTCGGCTCGGCGAGGATCGGATAGCCGCAGGCGGCGGCGAGGCGGGCGAGCGGCTCGGCCAGCGCCGGATCGAGCTGCCGGCCGCACACGATGATCCCGCGCCGGTAGTCGTCCCGGACGTGGCCGACCATCACGTCGATGAGCGCCTCGCTGGGCTGCGGGCGCGCCGGGGCGCCGGGACGGCCGTCAGCGGCCGCTCGCCGCGCCCGCGCAGCGCGAGCTCCGATGTCGCCGTGACGTCCTCGGGGTGCGGCTCCGGTCCCAGCGGGTCGCGCCACGCGAGGTTCAGGTGGACCGGCCCCGGGCGCGGGTCGCCGCGCGCGGCGGCGTAGGCGCGGCAGGCCACCGAGCGGTAGTGGAGGAGGCCCGGCGTCGTCGGCGTCGTGAGTGCCGACCTCGCAGAACCAGCGCACCGCCGATCCGTAGAGCTTCAGCTGGTCGATCGTCTGGCCGGCGCCGATGCCCCTGAAGCTCCGGCGGGCGGTCGGCCGTCAGCGACGATCAGCGGGACGCCGGCCTCGTCCGCCTCGCAGACGGCGGGGTGGAGGTTGGCCGCGGCGGTGCCGGAGGTGCAGAGCACCGCCGCCGGCTGGCCGCTCGCCTGAGCGGCGCCCAGGGCGAAGAAGCCGGCCGAGCGCTCGTCGACGATGACGTCGACGTCGATCGCGGGCTGGCGCCAGAGCGCCAGCGCGAGCGGTGTCGAGCGCGAGCCGGGCGCGACGGCCGCGTGGCGCACGCCGCAGCGCGCGAGCTCCTCGACCAGCGCCGATGCCAGCGCGGTGTTGCGGTTGGTCGGATCCACCGCCGCGAACGGTACCCGGCACCGGGTCGCAACCACCACTCGCGGCATCCGCACAGGTCCTTACAGGTTGTACGACCACCTCCAGGGCGCCCTGGCCGGCCAACCTGGTCTCGTACCGCCCGGCGACCTTTGCGATGAGGCGCCTGATCGCGATGTTGTCCGCATGGATCAGGCCGGTGAACCGCACGATGCCGGCGTCTCGGGCGCGCTCGACCAGCGCTGTCAAGAGCGCCGTTCCGAGGCCGATCCGCATCCAGCGATCGCCGACGCCGACCGCGAACTCCGCCGTTGCGGGGTCTTCCTGCGCTGCGCACGATAGCGCGCGGTCCCGAAGCTCTGGCCGGTCTCGGGGTCGACCGCGATCAGCGCCTCGTGGCGGACGTGGTCCACCGCCGTCAGGTAGTCGAGCTGTCGCGCTCGAGAGGTGGGGCTGCGGGCCGAGGAAGCGCATGAAGATCGACCGGGTGCTGGCGCTCTCGAAGCCCTCGTTCAGCCGGGTGCGATCAGATGGCTGATCGGCCTGATGAGCGCCCTCGTCCCGTCGCGGAGCTCGACGATCTGACCGGCTGTCATCCGCCATCACTGGATCCGGTTGCGCTCCAGGCCTCCTCGTCGATCTCGACGCCGAGGCCCGGCCCCTCGGGCAGGTGGAGGAGGTGGCCCCGGCAGCTCGCATTGGGCCGATGCGATCGTGTCCGCGAACAGGAGCTGGGTGGCCAGCCCGTGGGCCAGGCCCGACCACGGGGCCGCGGGGCGGAGGACCTGGCAGAGGTGGGCCGCCGCCGGCGATCCCGACCGGCCCGTCGAGCGCGCTCGAGAGGTAGACCGGGAGCTCCGCGGCGATCGCGCGCGCCGGGCCGATGCCGCCGACCTTGGAGAGCTTGACGGTCGCGAGCTGGCAGGCGCCGAGCTCGGTCGCGCGTCGCGCATCCTCCGGGCCGTTCACGCTCTCGTCGGCCGCGATCGGGATCGCGGTCTGGTTGCGGACCGCGGCGAGGTCCTCGAGGTCGGCCGCCGGCTGCTCGGCGAGCTCGATCCCGTGCCGCTCCATCGCGGTCAGGCGGAGGACCGCGTCCTGTGGCGTCCAGACCCCGTTTGCGTCCACTCGCAGCCGTGCCCCCGGTCCCATCGGCGTCGCGCACGGCCTCCACCTGGCCGACGTCGCCCGGCACCCCCACCTTGAGCTTGAAGGTCTCAAACCCGCGCTCGGCCCAGCGCTCGCGCGTCGGCCGCGACCGCGGCCGGAGGGCCGGCCACGAGCGTGGCGTTGCAGGCGACCGGCCTGCGCGGACTCCGCGCCCAGCGCCCGCCACAGCGGCATCTCCGCCGCCTTCGCGGCCAGGTCGAGCAAGCGCCACCTCAACCGCCGCCGCCGCCGCGGGCGAGAGGGCGCCGAAGGCCGGTCGGGGATCGGCGGACACCTCCAGGCCCACGAGCTTCGGCTCGGCGAGCTCGCGGATCTCGAGAGCCAGGGATGCCGCGTCGGCGCCGCCGCGCAGCGACATCGCGACGGCCTCGCCGAGGCCCTCGAGCCCCTCGTCGGTGCGCAGCCGCACCAGGACCATCTCGCGCCGCTCCAGCCGGCCGCGCGCGGTCACGTACGGCTCCCGGAACGGGCAGCGCGTAGGGCACGCGCCTCGACGGCGGCGACCCTCATCGTCAGCGTGGCGAGCAGCAGCCCGAGCGTGAGGAGCAGGCTGAAGGCGGCGAGCAGCGCCCCGGTCCCCGCCAGGGCGCCGTTCAGCGCCGGGCCGTCGGTCCGCGTCATGACCGCCGTCAGCGGCCGGTGCACCATCGGCGCGGCGAGCAGCATGCAGCAGCCCCCATGCCGAGCTGCCGGTGGCGAGGAGCGTCACCGGGACGATCACGAACGCGGCGCCGACGAGGCTCGCATAGAGGTTCCTGGTCCGCTGACGCCCGAGCCGGACCGCCAGCGTCATCTTGCCCGCCCGGCGGTCGGTGTCGATGTCGCGGACGTTGTTGACGACCAGGATCGCGGTGGCGAGGCACCCCACCGCCACGCGAGAGGCCGAACGGCAACCAGTCGAGGCGCTCGAGCTGCACGTAGTAGGAGCCGTTCACCGCGACCAGCCCGAAGAACAGGAAGACGAACAGCTCGCCGAGCCCGGCGTAGCCGTAGGGCCGCGGCCCGCCGGTGTAGAGCACGCCGGCCAGGATCGACGCCGCGCCCACGATCAGGATCACGACGCCGGCCACCGTGGCGAGGTAGATCCCCGCCGCCACCGCCACCGCGAACGCGATCCAGGTCGCGATCAGCACCCGCCTGGGGGCCACGAGGCCGGACGACGTGACTCGGACCGGCCCCAGGCGATCCGCGGTGTCGGCGCCTCGCCTGGCGTCCGAGTAGTCGTTGGCCAGGTTCGTCCCGATCTGGATGAAGATGCTGCCGACGAGCGCGGCGATGAACGCCCCGACCCGGATGTCGTCCACCCGCTCCACGGCCGCCGCGGTGCCGACGAGCACCGGCGCGATCGCGGCCGGCAGCGTCCGCGGCCTCGCCGCCATCAGCCACAGACGCATGCGGTTACGGTCGCCTCGGGTACTTGCCGAAGTCGGGCTTGCGGCGCTCGACGTAGGCGTTGCGGCCCTCCTGGCCCTCCTCGGTCATGTAGAAGAGGAGCGTCGCGTCGTGGGACAGCTGCTGGAGGCCGGCGAGCCCGTCCTCGTCCGCGTTGAAGCTCGCCTTGAGCAGCCGCAGGGCGAGGGGGGAGAGGGCGTTCATCTCGCGGCACCAGGCGACCGTCTCGCGCTCGAGGTCGTCGACCGGGACGACCGCGTTCACGAGGCCCATCTGCAGGGCCTCCTCGGCCGAGTAGAGGCGGCAGCAGGAACCAGACCTCCTTCGCCTTCTTGACCCCGATGTTGCGCGCCAGGAGGCTTGCGCCGAAGCCGCCGTCGAAGCTGCCGACGCGGGGCCCGGTCTGCCCGAAGCGCGCGTTGTCGGCGGCGATCGTCAGGTCGCACACCAGGTGGAGGATGTGGCCCGCCGCCGACGGCGTAGCCGGCGACCGCCGCGACCACTGGCTTCGGCAGGCGGCGGATCTGGACGTGGAGGTCGCCCACGTCGAGGCGGCCGACGCCCTGCTCCGCCACCTCGTCGTCGCCGATGTAGCCGTCGTCGCCGCGGATGCGCTGGTCGCCGCCGGAGCAGAACGCCTCGGTCCCGGCGCCGGTGAAGATGATCGAGCCGACGTCGAGGTCGTCCCGTGCGCGGTTGAAGGCGTCGCGGAGCTCCGCCAGCGTCTGGGGACGGAAGGCGTTTCGCACGTCGGGTCGGTTGATGGTGATCTTCGCGATCCCGTCGCCCTTCTCGTAGAGGATGTCCTCGAAGTCGCCCGCGCTCGCCACTCGATCGGGGCGTAGAGCTGCTCCTCCGGCGGGGCCTGGTTGTGGCGAATCGGCATGTTCGGAATTATCCCTGGCCGTGACCGACCGCGACTTCACCACATGATCCTCGACAACTGGCTCGCGCAGCGCGCCGAGACCTGCCCCGACCGGGTGGCGCTGATCGCGGACGGGGTCGGAGATGACCTACGACGAGCTCGAGGCGGAGGCGACGCGGGCCGCCCGGCGGCTCGCCGCGCGCGGAGTGCGCCGCGGAGCGAGCGTGGCCATCACGCAGCCGTCGGGCCTCGAGTACGTGATCGCCCTGCACGCCCTGATGAAGCTCGGCGCCGTCGTTCACCCGCTCAACCGGGGGCTGGCTCCAGCGGAGCTCGAGGCCGAGATCGAGCGCGCGAAGCCGGCGCTCGTGCTCGACGAGTCCGACCACGTGACGATGAGCGAGGCCGACCTGCCGCTGCTCGGTGAGCACGACCTGAGCGCCCTGCACTGCCGGATCCTGACGAGCGGGACGTCCGGCCGCCCGCGGTCGGTCGGCCTCACCTACGGAAACCACCTGTGGAGCGCCGTCGGCTCCGCCTTCAACCTTGGCGTGGACCCCACGGATCGCTGGCTCTGCTGCCTGCCGCTCCACCACGTCGCCGGCCTTCAGATCGTCATGCGGTCGGTCATCTACGGCACCGGGGCCGTCGTCCAGGAGGGCTTCGACACAGACCGGGTCGCGGAGTCCTTCGAGCGCGACGGCGTCACGCTCGCGTCGCTGGTGACGACGCAGCTCGTCCGCCTGCTTGCGGCCGGCGTCGACCTCTCGCGCCCGCGGGCGATCCTGGTGGGCGGGGGCCCGGTCCCGCTCGACGTGCTCGAGGAGGCGATCGGGCGCGGAGCCTCGGTCGTGCAGACCTACGGCATGACCGAGACCGCCTCCCAGGTCACGACGCTCGCCCCCCAGGACGCGCGGCGAAAGCTCGGCTCGGCGGGGCGGCCGCTGCTCACCACCCATCTGCGGATCTTCGACGGCGAGATCTGCGTCCAGGGGCCGGTGGTCGCGCCTGGATGCGCCGACGAGGACGGCTGGCTCCACACCGGCGATCTCGGCCGCATCGACGACGACGGGCTTCCTCTACGTGGAGGACCGGCTCGGCGACGTGATCGTCTCGGGCGGCGAGAACGTGCTGCCGGCCGAGGTCGAGGAGGTCCTGCTGCGCCACCCGGACGTCGCGGATGCAGCCGCCGTCGGGCGCGCCGACCCCGAGTGGCAGGAGGCGGTGGAGGCGGTCGTCGTCCTGCGTGAGGGCGCGGCGACAGAACGAGGCGGCGCTCCGCGACCACTGCGCCGAGTCGCTCGCCCGCTACAAGGTCCCGAAGCGCTTCGAGTTCGTGGCCGAGCTTCCGCGGACGGCCTCGGGCAAACTGCTACGCCGGGCACTGCGCTGAGAGGAGGAGGAATGGATCGAGGGGACGTCGCCCGCTGGCTCGACGACTACGTGGAGGCTTGGAGGACCTACGACCCGGAGCTGATCGCGGCGCTGTTCGCGGAGGACGTGGTCTACCGGTACCACCCGTACGACGAGCCGATCCGCGGGCGCGACGCGGTGGTCGAGTCGTGGCTCGGCGAGGGCGAGCACGAGGACGCCTCGACTCGGGATCCCGAGGGCACCTACGACGCGTCCTATGCGCCCGTGGCGGTTGACGGCGACGTGGTCGTGGCCACCGGCTCGAGCACCTACTTCGAGCGCCCTGGCGGCCCCGTGGAGAAGGTCTTCGACAACTGCTTCGTGATGCGATTCGACGGCGACGGCCGCTGCCGCGAGTTCACCGAGTGGTTCATCGAGCGCCCCGACGCATAGCATCAGGGGCATGAACGACAAAGACATCTTCTATGACGACGACGCCGACCTGGAAGCCCTCGACGGGCAAGACGATCGCGATCCTCGGCTACGGGTCGCAGGGCCACGCGCACGCGCTGAACCTGAAGGACTCGGGCTGCGAGGTCGTGGTCGGCCTGCGCCCCGACTCGGCCAGCCGCGCCGAGGCCGAGGGGGAGGGGCTCACCGTCCTCGACGTGCCCGAGGCGGCGAGCCGCGGCGACGTCGTCATGATCCTGCTGCCCGACGAGAAGCAGGCAGAGGTCTGGGAGAGCGAGATCCGCGACGGGATCGCTCCCGGAAACCTCCTCATGTTCGCGCACGGCTTCTCGATCCACTTCGGGCAGATCGAGCCGCCGGACGAGGTGGACGTCGGCATGGTCGCCCCGAAGGGACCGGGCCACCTGGTCCGGCGCCAGTTCGCCGAGGGCCGCGGAGTCCCGTGCCTGATGGCCGTCCACCAGGACGCGACCGGAAACGCCCGCGACATGGTCCTCGCCTACGCGAAGGGGATCGGCGGCACGCGCGCCGGCGTGATCGAGACCACGTTCAAGGACGAATGCGAGACGGACCTGTTCGGCGAGCAGTCGGTGCTGTGCGGCGGCGCCACCGAGCTCGTCCGTGCCGGCTTCGAGACCCTGGTGGAGGCCGGATACGACCCGAGGCTCGCGTACTTCGAGTGCCTGCACGAGCTGAAGCTGATCGTGGACCTCATGTACGAGAAGGGGATCCAGGGCATGCGCCACTCGATCTCCAACACGGCCGAGTACGGCGACATGACCCGCGGGAAGCGGGTGATCGGCGAAGAGACGCGGGCGGCGATGCGTCAGATCCTCGCGGACATCCAGTCAGGCGAGTTCGCGCGCGAGTGGATCGCCGAGAACCGCGCCGGCGCAGAGAACTTCCAGCGCCTTCGCGATGAGGCCGCCGGACACCAGGTCGAGCAGGTCGGCTCCGACCTGCGGAAGATGATGCCCTGGATCGAGGGGGACGGCACCTAGATCCTGGAAATACACGCCTGAAGGGGCTACGGACGCATAGGCACGAAATTCACCGTTCGCCGCCGATGGACGTGAGATGATGCGCGCGAATCCAGCAATCCGTCGGCAACCGGCTGCCCGGCCGCGAGCGGACAACTCGAACGGAGGGATACATGACCGAAACGCCCGAGACGCCGGGAGCGCCTGAGGCGCCAACCGGCCCGCCCGGAGGGGCTCAGCCGCCCGCGGCACCGCCACCAGCTGCACCCCCCACGGCGGTGGGTCCTGCGGCGGACTACCCGGTGCACCTCGATGTCGAGCGTCAAGAGGAGTACAGCCGCTTCATGCCTCTCGTCAAGTGGTTGCTGGCGATCCCGCACTATCTCGTCCTGATCGTGCTCGGAATCGGTGCGTTCTTCGTCGCCATCGCGGCGTTCTTCGCCGTGCTGTTCACGGGCCGGTACCCGGAGGGCATGTTCAACTACATGGTCGGCGTGTATCGCTGGGGCTTCCGGGTCGTGGCGTACGTATACCTGATGGTCGATCCGTACCCGCCGTTCACGCTCGACGACGATCCCGCCTACCCGGTGCGCTTCGACATCGAGTATCCGGAGCACGTGGAACGCTGGCGGCCGCTGATCACGTGGCTGCTCGCCTACCCGTACCTGATCGTCGCTGGCCTGATCGGCTACCTCGGCGCGCTCATGGTGTTCTTCGCGTTCTTCACGATCCTGTTCACGAAGCGGTTCTCCGAGGGGATGTTCAACATCGTGCGGATAACGCTTCGCTGGCACGCGCGTGGGAGTGCCTATGCGGGCTTCATGGTGACGAGATACCCGCCATGGGTTTGGGACTGATCCCCCTGGGCTAGGCGTGCGCGGTGGCGGGCCCGAGAGGGCCCGTCTCGCGTTTCGGCTGGGCTACTCGCCCAGCACCTTGATGATCAGACGCTTCGGCCGCCGGCCGTCGAACTCGGTGTAGAAGATCTGCTGCCAGGGGCCGAGGTCGAGGCGACCGTCGGTGATCGGGACGATCACCTGGTGGTGGACCAGCAGGTTCTTGAGGTGCGCGTCGCCGTTGTCCTCGCCGCCGGCGTGGTGCCGGTAGTCGCCCGGATCGGGGGACAGCTCGCGAGCTACCTCGTTGGCCGGCTCCTTCCAACTCGGGGGCGCAACCTTGTCCAGCCATTCGAGCGTGTCGGTCTGCAGGCCGGGCTCGTCGTCGTTTACCCACACTCCGGCGGTGATGTGCATCGCCGACACCAGCACCATGCCCTCGGCGATTTCCGCCTCGTCGACGGCCGCCTGGACGTCTTCCGTGATGCGGACGAACTCCCGCCGTTCGTCGGTCTCGAACGTCTTGTAGACGGTGTTTGACTTCACGCCCCCGGCGGCGCCCCGGCGCCGAAGCGGCTCCTCTCGCCCTCCGGGAGGCGGCCGTCGCGACCCACGTAGCCGTCCTTGCCGCCCACGATCACGTACACCGCGTCGTCTGAGCCGACGTTCTTGATCTTCCGCACGGTCGCCGGATCGACCCGTGCGGCGCCCCCGGGTTCGAGGACGTGCTTGCTGCCGTCGCCGAACTCCACCTCGATCGTGCCGCGGTGGCAGAAGTAGAGCTCCTCCTGCTCGTCGTGGAAGTGGCGGCCGGTCTCATATCCCGGCGGCAGGGCGACCGCGTTGACGCCGAAGGCGGTGACGTCGAGCGAGCGGCGGATCTTGCGGAACCCGTACTGCTCGCCCATCTGGTCGATGTTCCCGACCGCATATCCCTCGCCCTGGACGATGTCGTCAGCCATCGCACCGGATGCTATTCACCGGAGTCGCCCGCCGACGCGCCGGGAGTATTCTTCCGCGCCGCTCCCTATCCTGATTTCTCCTCCCTAATGGCCGAGACCCCCGACATCTTCACCAAGCACTACATCCTCACCGCCGGGCCGACACCCCTGCCGCCCGCCGTCTCGCAGGTGATGGCGGAGCCGATCCTCTACCACCGGGCGCCCGCGTTCGTGGAGATCTACGCCAAGGTGCTGGAGCGGCTGCCGCAGGTGTTCCAGACCGAGAACGAGGTCCTCTGCTTCGCCGCTACCGGCACGGGCGCCATGGAGTCGGCGGTCTCGAACCTGGTGGTCGCCGGTGAGCCGGCCGTGGTCGCCTCGTGCGGAAAGTTTGGGGAGCGCTGGGCCGAGCTCTGCGATGCCTACGGGGCCGACACCAGGCTCATCGAGTTCGAGTGGGGCACGAAGGTCGATCCCGAGCGCCTCGACCAGGCGCTCGCCGAGCTTGACCGTCCCGCGAAGGCCGTCTATGTCACGCAGTCGGAGACCTCCACCGGGGTGGTCAACGACATCCGGGCGCTGAACGACGTCGTGCGCGCCCACGACTCCGTCCTTTGCGTTGACGCCGTCTCGGGGCTCGGAGCGGTCCCGTTGCCGCAGGACGAGTGGGGCGTCGACGTCGTCGTCGCCGGCTCGCAGAAGTCCCTCATGTGCCCGCCTGGCCTCGCATTCGCGTCGGTCTCCGATCGCGCGATGGCGCTCGCCGCGGAGAATCCGCGCGGCCGCTACTACCTGGACTGGAAGCGTGCGGCGAAGGGACAGAAGGAGGAGCCGCCCAACTCGGCGTTCACGCCGGCGGTGACCCTGTTCCGCGCGCTCGACGTCGCGCTCGATCTGATCTTCGAGGAGGGCCTGGACGCCGTCTATGCCCGCCATGCGCTCCTCGCTCGAGCGGCACGCGCCGGGGTAGATGCCCTCGGGCTCGACCGCTTCGGCCCCGACGATCCCAACGCCAACGTCGTCACGGTTGCGCGCCTTCCCGACGATATCGATGGCGCCAAGGTGCCGAAGCTCATGCGCGACAGCTACGGCGTCACGATCGCCGGTGGCCAGGGGCACCTGAAGGGCCAGATCGCGCGGATCGCCCACTGCGGCTACTACGGCGCGTTCGACATCGTCGTGGCGCTCACCGCGCTCGAGATGGCGCTCCGCGACCTCGGCCACGACGCCGACCCGGGTGCTGGAGCCGCGGGGGCGCAGCGCGTCTTCGCCGAGTCCGGGCTCGCCCCGGAACCCGTCGCCTAGTGCCAAACGGCGACGGCAAGCCGAAGGTCCTGGTCAAGGAGAAGATCGCCGACTCCGGCGTCTCGCTCCTGCGGGCGGACTTCGAGGTCGAGCTCGGGCTCGACATGTCGGACGAGGAGCTCGCCGAGCGGATCGGCGACTTCGACGCGATCGTGGTCCGCTCGGCGACGCAGGTCACGTCCGACCTGATCGAGCGGGCTCCGCGGCTCAAGGTCGTCGGCCGGGCGGGGACCGGTGTCGACAATGTCGACGTCGACGCCGCGACCAAGCGCGGCATCGTGGTCGTCAACGCCCCCGAGTCGAACTCGGTGGCCGCCGCCGAGCACACCCTTGCACTTGCGCTTGCGCTGTCGCGGAACGTGCCGCGGGCCAACGCCTCGCTCACCGCCGGCGAGTGGGCTCGCTCCAAGTTCGCCGGCAACGAGCTCTACGGCAAGACCCTGGGTGTGATCGGCTTCGGCCGCATCGGCCAGCTGGTCGCGAAGCGCGCGCAGGCGTTCGAGATGGAGGTGATCGCGTTCGACAAGTTCGTCGCGGCCGAGCGCTTCCGCGAGCTGGGCGTCGAGCACGCGGAGACGACGGACGAGCTCTACGCCGAGGCGGACATCGTGACGATCCACCTCCCCAAGACGCCGGACACGGTGAACTGGATCGACGCCGAGGCCATCGCGCGGATGAAGGACGGCGTGCGGATCGTCAACTGCGCGCGAGGCGAGCTCGTGGACCTCGATGCCCTGGAAGCGGCCCTCGAGTCGGGCAAGGTCGGCGGCGCGGCGCTCGACGTCTTTCCCTCGGAGCCGTTCACCGAGCATCCGCTCTTCGGCCGCGACAACGTCGTGGTGACCCCGCACCTGGGCGCATCGACGGCCGAGGCGCAGGACCGGGCGGGCACCATCACCGCGGACCAGGTGCGGCGCGCCCTGTCCGGGGGAGTGGTCACGAACGCGGTCAATATCGCCGCCGTCCGGCCTGAGACGATGGAGGCGTTGGCGCCATTCGTGCCGCTCTGCGAGCGGCTCGGCCGCCTTGCCCAGGGCCTCAGCAACGGGTCCGTCGACCGGATCACCGCCGAGTTCCGGGGACGCATCGCGGAGCACGACACCCGCCTGCTCGGCATCGCCGTGCTCGTGGGAGTTCTCTCCGGCCATACCGAGGAGCAGGTGAACCTGGTCAACGCTCCGGCGCTTGCCGAGGACCGCGGGATCGAGCTCACCGAGCTCAAGGACGCTGTCTCGGAGGAGTTCACGGAGCTGGTCACCGTGCGGATCGAGTCGGGCGATGAGGTGATCGAGGTGTCCGGAACCGCGGTTGGCCCGCGGAGCCTTCCGCACCTGGTCCGGGTGTGGGGCGAGAGCTTCTACATGCCGTTCGCGGACCACCTGGTCGTGTTCCGCTACAAGGACCAGCCCGGGATGATCGGCCGCGTGGGCACGATATTCGGGACCCACGGCGTCAACATCGGCTCTGCCGCGGTGGGCGCGGAGGCCTCCGGCGGCGACGCGGTGCTCGCGCTGACGACCGACGCTCCCGTCCCTGACGAGCTGCTCGAGGAGATCCTGAAGCTCGAGGGCTTTCGCGCCGGCCGGGCGATCGACTTCTGAGGCAGCCGCGCGGAGGAGCCTGCGCCGGGTAGGGTCAGGGCGATGCGCGCCGTCGTGATCCCGAAGTACGGCCCGCCCGAGGTGCTCGAGGTGAGGGAGCTCCCTGACCCGCCCGTGGGGCCGGGAGATGTGCGGATCGCGGTCAAGGCCGCGGGCATCAACTTCGCCGACACGATGGCCCGAGTGGGCCTTTATCCCGACGCGCCCAAGCTCCCCTGCGTTGTCGGCTACGAGGTGGCGGGCGAGGTCGAGTCGGTGGGGGAGAGGGTCGAGGGCTTCGCGGTCGGCGACCGGGTGGTCGGCGCGACCCGGTTCAACGGGCACGCGGAACTGGTGACCGTGCCGGCCGGCCAGGCGTTTCCGCTGCCGAAGAAGTCCTCGTTCGAGGAGGGCGCGGCGTTCCCCGTCAACTACGGGACCGCCTACGCTGCTCTCGTGATCATGGGCGGGCTCAAGGCGGGCGAGCGGGTCCTCATCCACGCGGCGGCGGGTGGCGTCGGCATCTCCGCCACCCAGATCGCCAAGGGGATCGGCGCCGAGATCTTCGGCACCTCCTCGGCGTCCAAGCACGATGCGATCCGCGAGCAAGGGGTGGACCACCCGATCGACTACCGGACGAAGGACTTCTCCGAAGAGGTCAGGCGGATCACGGACGGCGAGGGCGTCGACGTGATCATGGACGCGCTCGGGCCGACCTCGTTCCGCAAGGACTACCGCCTGCTGCGCCAGGGCGGCCGGCTGATCATGTATGGCGCGTCCGAGCTCCAGACCGGAAGCGGCAAGCGCAACCTCCCGACTGCCCTCCGAGCCATGGCCCGTATGCCCGTGGCGACGATGCCGTGGTGGAAGAGCGTCGGCATCATGAACGAGAACAAGGGCGTCTTCGGCCTCAACATGCTCTCGTGGTGGGACCGCGAGGGCAGCCTGGACCGCCTGACCGAGCCGCTCGTGGCCGGGCTAGAGAATGGCGACCTGAAGCCGATCGTCGCCGAGGCCTTTCCGTTCGACCGCGCCGCGGACGCGCACCGCTTCATCGAGGAGCGCCGCAACGTCGGCAAGGTCGTGCTGGTCCCGTAGCCTGCGACCCTGTGTTGACGCCGACCCTGGCCAGCATCTCGAGCCTCTACGAGCGCGTGATCGTGGACACGGGCAAGCAGCCGGAATTTCTGTTCTTCGTCGCGTTCCTCATCACGTTCGGGTTCATCCGCACGAGTGCCCACATGATCCGCGCGCAGGTGAAGTGGTGGCCCGGGAATGTCGAGGTGGGAGGCACGCACATCCACCACCTCGTGTGGGGGATCATTCTCCTGCTGATCACCGGATACGTCGCGATCGCGCTGCGGCCGCCCTCGCCGTGGCAGGAGATCGACGCGGTCTTCTTCGGCATCGGCACGGGGCTGGCGCTCGACGAGTTCGCGTTGTGGCTGAACCTAAAGGACGTCTACTGGTCCCAGGAGGGCCGGAGGTCGATCGACGCGGTGATCGTCGCGGCGGCGATCAGCGGGATCGTCCTGATCGGGTTCGCGGGGTGGATCAGCGTCGGGAAGAAGGTCGAGGACGTGGCGTTCACCGCCGTCGGGTCGTTCGGCATGATCGCGATCATCTTCGCCGTCGTGAACCTGGCGAAGGAGCGACTGATTTCTGCGATCGTCGGCCTTTTCGTCCTGCCATTCGGGGTGATCATCGCCTTCCGGCTGGCGCGGCCGCACTCGCTATGGGCGCGAGTGTTCTACCGCGACAAGAAGAAGGCGCGCGCGGAGGAGCGCTTCAGCAACCATGGGCTCCACCGGCCGCACAAGACCAAGGCGGCGTCGGGTCAGTCGGCGGCGGGCTCGGGCTGAGGAATCGCGCCGCCTGCGTCGGGCGGCTCGGCATTCCCTGAGACCTCGCGGCGCCACTTGACCCCCTCGTCGATCAGGACGCCGATCGTCCCCGCCGTGGGGATCGCGAGCAGCGCACCGAGGACGCCGGCGAGTTCAGCCCCGACCAGGATGGCGATGATCGCGACGGCAGGATGGACCTGCACCGCGCTGTGGTAGAGCAACGGCTGGATCACGCGGTCCTGGACCTGCTGGTAGATCACGAACAGGACCGCCCAGATGATCAGGGCCTTCGGGAAGTCGTGGAATGACGCGACGATGGCGACGAGCGCGCCGCCGATCGTCAAGCCGATCAGGGGCATCAGGTCGAAGAATCCGACGATGACGCCCATGGTCACGGCGAGGTCCACGCCCAGCAGCTCCAATGAGAGCCAGGTGAAGACGCCGGCGGCGATCGCCAGCACGAGGTTCACGCTGACGTAGGACTTGACCACCCCGGCGATCCGACCGGCGATCCGCCGCAGGCGGACGGCGGTGTCGTCGTCGAAGTGCGCGATGAGCCGCTCGCCCTGCTGGCGCCCGTCCAAGAGGAGGAAGAAGGTCAGCGCGAGGATCGTGATCGCGGCGATCAGATGCTCGAGGACGCTGACCGTTACGTCCCGGATATCGCCGGCCGCGGCGCCCAGCTTCGAGGGGATCGACGACGCCTGGCTCTGGAGCGTCCCGGTGATGTCGTACTTGTGGTTCAGGTGCTGGAACTGGGGGTTCTGGTTCGCCCACTGCCGGAAGTCGGCGACGTAGCCCGGCACCTTGGAGCCGAGGTGCTCGAACTCCTTGATGATCGGCGGCACCACCTGGAGCACCAGGAACACGAACACGCCGAAGGCGATCAGGTAGACGAGGATGATCGAGAGCCAGCGGGGGAAGGGGTGGCGACCGCGCAGGTGGATGCTCTCGATGCGGTCGACGGCCGGATTGAGCGCCAATGTCAGGAACAGGGCGGCGAAGAGCCAGCGCAGCGTGTGCGCACGTGAAGGATCACGACCAGGAGCAGGGCGGCGACGGCGATCACACACAGCGAGATCGCCACGACCTTGATCACGGCTCTTGCCTGGATGCGGGCGGCGTCCAACGGGCCCTCCTTCGAATAGGGGGATTCAGCGCGTGCGCTAAAGTCCCTGCCCGATGACGCCCTGCGGCACCAGCCTCGCGCTTCTCCTTCTCCTCCCCCCGCGGGGGGATTAGCGCTGGGCGGCGCGATAGCCGCAACGACAAGGTCATCAAAGTCTTTAGGAGAAGGAGGAAAGGCCAATGAACGGCCCGCAGGTACCGGACGACAAGCGTGTCCACATCTTTGACACGACGCTGAGGGACGGCGAGCAGTCGCCGGGCATCTCGCTGAACACCCACGAGAAGGTCGAGATCGCCCAGCAGCTTGCTCGACTGGGCGTCGACGTGATCGAGGCCGGCTTCCCGATCACCTCGCCCGGCGACTTCGAGGCGGTCGAGGCGATCGCCCGCGAGGTCGAGGGCCCCGTGATCTGCGGGCTGGCGCGCACGCACAAGGCCGATATCGACGCGGCATGGGGTGCGATCAAGGACGCGTCCCGTCCTCGGATCCACACGTTCGTGTCGACCTCGGACATCCACATCGAACACCAGCTCCAGACGACGCGCGAGGACGTGAAGGGCCAGGCCCGCGCGGCCGTGGCCCTGGCGCGCTCCTACTGCGAGGACGTCGAGTTCTCGCCGATGGACGCAACCCGAGCCGACGTCGAGTTCACGGCCGAGGTCTGCGCGATCGCGGTGGAGGAGGGCGCGACGGTGGTCAACATCCCCGACACGGTCGGCTACACGACGCCCGCCGAGTACCAGCGGTACTTCGAGCGGCTGCACGAGCTGGCTCCGGGGCTCCGCGGCGTGCGGATCTCGGTCCACTGCCACGACGACCTGGGCCTCGCGGTCGCGAACTCCTACGCGGGGATCCTCGCCGGTGCCCGCCAGGTGGAGTGCGCCGTGAACGGCATCGGCGAACGGGCCGGCAACTGCTCGCTCGAGGAGATCGTGATGCTCCTGCGGACGCGCAGGGACGTCCACGGCTTCGATACTGGTGTCGACACCCGCGAGCTGGCGCGCACGAGCCGCATGGTCTCGCGCTTCACCGGCTACGCCGTGCAGCCCAACAAGGCGGTCGTGGGGCGCAATGCGTTCGCTCATGAGTCGGGCATCCACCAGGACGGCGTCCTGAAGGAGCGCACGACCTACGAGATCATGGACGCCCGCGATGTCGGGCTGGAGTCCAACTCGATCGTCCTGGGCAAGCACTCGGGCCGTCACGCCCTCCGCGACGCGCTGGAGCAGCTGGGGTTCAAGGTCGAGGGCAACGCGCTGAACCAGGCGTTTTCCCGCTTCAAGGAGATCGCCGACAAGAAGAAGCAGGTCACCTCGCTCGACCTCGAGGCGATCGTCTCCGAGGAGATGCGCGAGTCGACCGAGCGTTACGCGCTCGAGTCGTTCGAGGTGACCGCCGGCTCGCACACCGAGCCGCGCGCCAAGGTCACCGTGCGCATGCCGTCCGGCGACGATTCCGTCGGGGAGTCGGGCGGCGACGGGCCGGTCGACGCCATCTTCGGCGCGATTCGCGTCGCCACCGACACCGAGTCGGAGCTCCGCTCCTACACGGTCTCCGCCGTGACCGAGGGCGAGGACGCGCTGGGTGAGGTGACCGTGATGCTCCGCGCCCACGGCCGGCTGGCGAGCGGGCAAGGCGTCGCCACCGACATCCTCGAGGCGTCGGCGCGCGCTTACGTGCGCGCGCTCTCGAACGCGCTGGAGGGCGCGGCGATCCGTGAGGCCGAGGAGGTCGCCGCGGAGGCCGCAGTCGAGCCCGCGACGCCGGGGCCGTAGGCATGGCGGGCTCGCTGGAGGGAAAGAAGGCGGTCGTCACCGGTGCCTCGTCGGGAATCGGCGAGGCAACGGTGGAGGCCCTTGTCCGCGAGGGCGCGGCCGTCAGCGCCGGCGCGCGCAGGCGCGACCGGCTCGAGGCGCTCGCCGAGCGCGTCGACGGCACCGTCCACGTGCACGAGGTCGACGTCACCGACGAGGGCGCCGCGCGCTCGTTCATCGAGGAGTCGAGGGCCGAGATGGACGGGCTCGACGTGCTCGTCAACAACGCCGGCGTGATGCTGCTCGGCCCGGTCGCCGGGGCCGACGTGGAGCACTGGCAGCGGATGATCAACGTCAACCTGCTGGGGCTCCTCTACTGCACCCACGCGGTGCTGCCGATCATGGGCGAGGGCGGCGGCGGCCACATCGTCAACGTCTCGTCGGTCGCGGGGCGAAACGCCACGCTCGGCTCCGCCGTCTACAACATGACCAAGTTCGGCGTGGTGGCCTTCTCGGAGGCGCTCCGCCAGGAGGTGCTCCACGCCAACGTCCGGGTCACATGCGTGGAGCCCGGGTTCGTGGAGACAGAGCTCCAGGGCCACAACGAGCACCCGATGGTGGTCGAGGCGATCGAGAAGATGCGGAAGGACCTGGGAGACGACGTGCTGGTGCCGTCAGACATCGCCGACGCGATCGTCTACGCCCTTTCGCGCCCACCGCGCGTGGCCGTCAACGAGGTCCTGGTCCGGCCGGCCAAGCAGACGCGCTAGGCCAGCCTGGTCAGCCCGATCACCACCTGAACGGGTAGCTCCTCCGGCGTCTCGCCGGCTTCGACGATCCGGGCCACCTCCGACAGGCGCGCGACTCGCTCCTCTTCCGGGAGCGCCGCCACGAAGCTCATCGAGGCGACGTAGGCGACGATGCCTTCCCGGTCCGCCGGCTGGGAGGTCGTCACGCGGACCTCCCGCGGCTCGGTCCAGCCACCGGCTTCCCTGACCGCCTCGTGCCATGGGGGGCCGTCGAAGAAGGGGTGCTCGGGCCGCATCTGCATGAGCAGCGTGCCGACCTCGTGCCCCCAGGACGCCGCTCCCCAGTCGGGGATCGTCGTGAGGATGGCCAGGCCGCCCTTCGGCCCCAGCACGCGCCGGATCTCCTCCACCGCCCGTGCCTGGTCGAACCAGTGAAACCCGTCACCGACGGTCACCGCCTTTACTGAGGCGTGGCCGAGGGGGATGTCCTCCGCGATTCCCTCGAGCACTCGCTCCGCGCCGACGCCGGCGACGAGCCTCTCGCGCATCGCCTCCTGCGGCTCCACCGCGACCACGTCGAGTCCGGCGGCGAGCAGGGCGCGGCTGAGCTTTCCCGTCCCCGCCGCGAGGTCGAGAACGCGCGCCCCGGTCCTCAGCCCGAGCTCCGCCGCGAGGGCTCCACCGACCGCGGGTGCGTAGTTCGGTCGCCCGCGCTCATACGCGAGGGCTACGGCAGCGAACTTTGCGGCCAGCGGGTGGAGGGCCATGCCGGGAGCGTAGTCGCGGAACCGGCGAGCGATCAGCCGGAACTGACTTCCAGGATCGCGGGCACGACGACGCACCACGTTCTGCGCGGGAGCTCGTGGCCGGCTCCCTCGAGGGTGAGCAGCCTGGCGCCGGGGATCTCGTTCGCCAGCGCCTGGCCGTGGGGATGGGGGAGGACAGGGTCGTCGGTGCCGTGGATGACGAGAGTCGGAAGGTCGAGCTCAGGCAGTCGCTCGCGCCAGCGAGCGGGTCCGTCGACGAGGTTGTGATTGGTCGTCATCGATTCGATGTTGACCGTGCGGTCGAGCGCGCGGGCGCAGATCTCGCGGAAGCCTGGCTCGTCGAATGGCTCCCAGCGGCTTGCGCACGCGCGCTCCAGATGGACCATGTAGTCAAGGACCGCTTCGCGGTCTGACCAATCGGGCGGGTCCACCTTGAAGTCGGCCGCCGCCTCCGGGGACATGCCGGGGAGATCGGCATCCGGACCAGCAGGGCTGGTGGCGATCAGGGTCAGCGACGCGACGCGCTCCGGATGGTCGAGCGTCACCACCTGAGCGATCGCCCCGCCCATCGACATTCCGACCAGGTGGGCCTTCGAGATGCCGAGCGCATCGAGCAGGCCGACCACGTCGTCCACAAGATCGTCACCTGTGTATCCGGGAGCGCCGGGCTGATAGCTCACGGATCTCCCGGTGTCGCGATGGTCGTACCGGACGACGAATCGCCCTCCCGCCGCGAGCCGGTCGCAGAACTCGTCCTCCCACCAGTCCATCGAGGCGCCTGAGCCCATGATCAGCAGGACCGCCGGATCGGCGGGATCCCCGAAGCTGTCGACGCAAAGGTCGACCCCGTTGGCACGGACAACCTCATCCTGTGGAGCGCTCAGGGCTTCAGTATGCGCCGCACGCGAGGGTCGCGAGATACTGAGCAGCGATGTCGCGGCAGAACGTCGAGGTGGTTCGCCGAATCTATGAGGCTTGGGAGCGCCAAGAATCTGCTCGCGACTTCATCGCGCCGGACATCGAGTACGTCAATCCCGACTACGCCGTGGAGCGTGGCACGAAGCGCGGGCGCGAGACCTTGCGGATGGTCCGCGAAACGTACGAGGACTTTTCGATTCGCACCGAGCGGTTTATTGACGGGCCGGGTGAACAAGTTGTCGTGCTCGCCCACTACACGGGCACCGGACGAGGAAGCGGCGTTCCCGTCGAAGGCGAACACGGATACGTCTGGACCATTCGCGACGGACTCGCGGTCCGGTTTCTTTGGTTCCAAAGCCACCGAGAAGCTCTCGACGCCGCCGGGCTGGAATGATCTCGCCGCCTTCGAGGGTGCCGCAGTTCCAAGCGCCCCCGATCCCGTAGACGGGTGCGGCGGTGACCGCGACGCGGCCGTGGGCGGGCAGTCACGCCGCGACCATGGCAGGGGGACCGTACACAGTTGTACGTGATAACGTACGCACCGATGACGGTCACGGTCACGGAAGAGCGCGGCGGAGCCGGCGGGACCCTTGTGGAACCCCGCGCCGTGGGCGTTCGGATCCGGCGCTCTGCGAGAGGCGATGGGCGCTCTCGCTTCGGGACCTGGCCGACCGCAGCGGCGTGAGTGCGCCGATGCTCTCCCAGGTCGAGCGGGGAGAGACCAGCCCGACCCTCGCCGTCGCCGCGCGCATCGCCGCCGGGCTCGAGCTGACGCTCTCGCAGCTCCTCCGCCTGGACGAGGACCGCCACGTGGTCGTCGTCCGCCGCGGAGAGGGGCGCAAGCGCCGCCGGAGCGGGCACCGGGTGGAGGAGCTGACCCCGCCGCTGCCGGGGCAGCGCGCCGACGTCTCGATTCACCGGCTCGATCCCGGCGCCGTCACGGGCGGACCGGGCGATCCGCCGCTCCACGAGCCAGGGAGCCGTGAGACCGCGGTGGTCCTCGACGGGACGCCGACCCTCGTCGTCGAGGGGGAGCGCCACGAGCTCCGTACGGGCGACAGCGTCACCTTCGACGCCGACCTCGCCCACCATTTCGAGAACAATGGGAGCCAACCCGCCGAGCTGCTCGCGGTGGTGGCCGCCGGCCTGCGTAGGAGCTGATGACGATGCCGAAGACGATGTTCGACAAGATCTGGGACGCGCACGAGGTCGCCGATGGGCTGATCTACATCGACCTCCACCTCGTCCACGAGGTGACCTCGCCGCAGGCCTTCGACGGGCTGCGGCTGGAGGGCCGCTCCGGTGCGCCGCCCCGACAAGACGGTCGCCACGGCTGACCACAACGTCCCCACCGATGGCACGCCCGCGGCGCGCATGATCGCCGACGAGCTCTCGAGGATCCAGGTCGAGACCCTGGAGCGCAACTGCGCCGAGTTCGACATCCCGCTGTACTCGCTCGGCTCGGACCGCCAGGGCATCGTGCACGTGATCGGCCCTGAGCTTGGGCATCACGCAGCCCGGCCTGACGATCGTCTGCGGCGACAGCCACACCTCCACGCACGGCGCGTTCGGCGCGCTGGCATTCGGTATCGGGACGTCGGAGGTCGAGCACGTGCTGGCCACGCAGTGCCTGGTCCAGCGGCGCCCGAAGACGATGCGAATCGACTACTCGGGCGAGCTCGGCGCGGGCGTGAGCGCCAAGGACCTCATCCTGGCGACGATCGGCCGGCTGGGGGTGAGCGGCATGGTCGGCCATGCCGTCGAGTACGCCGGCGAGACGATCCGCGGCCTCTCGATGGAGAACCGGATGACGATCTGCAACATGACCATCGAGGGCGGCGGGCGCGCGGGGATGATCGCGCCCGACGAGACCACCTTCGAGTGGGTCTCAGGGCGGCCCGGTGCGCCTGAGGACTTCGACGCGGCCGTTGCCGCCTGGCGCGAGCTTCCGACCGACGAGGGCGCCGAGTTCGATACCGAGGTCGAGATCGACGCCACCGAGATCTCGCCGATGGTCACCTGGGGCACGAACCCCGGGATGGTCACCCAGGTCACCGACGCGGTCCCCGACCCCGAGGGATGGGGCGACGCACCGGCCGACCGCGAGGCCGCCGAGCGGGCGCTCGCCTACATGGCGCTCGAGCCCGGCACGCCGATGACCGACATCGCGCTCGACCGGGTCTTCATCGGCTCCTGCACCAACTCGCGGATCCAGGACCTGCGTGAGGCGGCCTCCATGGTCGACGGGCGCAAGGTCGCTGGCTCGGTCCGGGCGATGGTCGTCCCCGGCTCGCAGCAGGTCAAGGCGCAGGCCGAGGAAGAGGGCCTCCACGACGTGTTTCGCTCGGCCGGGTTCGAGTGGCGCACCGCGGGCTGCTCGATGTGCCTGGGCATGAACCCGGACATCCTCGATGAGGGCGAGCGCTGCGCCTCCACCTCGAACCGGAACTTCGAGGGCCGCCAGGGCCGCGGCGGGCGCACCCACCTCGTCAGCCCGAGAATGGCCGCGGCGGCGGCAGTCGAGGGAAGCTTCGTGGACATCAGGGGCTGGGCGTGAGGCCCGTAGACGTCATCGAAGGCAAGGTCTCGGTGGTCGAGCGCGCCGACGTCGACACCGACCAGATCATCCCCAAGCAGTTCCTGAAGCGGGTGGAGCGGACGGGGTTCGGCGAGTTCCTCTTCTACGACTGGTTCCGGTCCGGCGAGCTCGAGCTCGAGCCGAACCCGATCCTGGTCGCCGGGCGCAACTTCGGCTCCGGGTCCTCCCGCGAGCACGCGGTCTGGGCGATCCAGGACTTCGGGTTCGAGGCGGTGATCGCGCCTTCGTTCGCGGACATCTTCTACGTCAACTGCACGAAGAACGGGCTGCTCCCGGTGATCCTCCCTGAGGACGCATGCCGCGAGCTCGCGGCCGCGGGTGAGGGCCGGATCGACGTCGACGACCAGACCGTGACCTTCGCCGGCGGCGTGGTTGAGTTCGAGATCGACGAGGAGACGAAGCACCGGCTGCTGCACGGGCTGGACGACATCGGGATCACCCTCAAGGGCGAGGCGGCGATCACGGCCTTCGAGCAGGCGGGCGGCGCCGACCGCGGGCCGGTGACGACGTCGCTGTGAGCCCTGCCGCCGAGCATCGCGAGTGGGATGCATCGACGCTACGACCGCGTCTCCGACGTGCAGGAGGATTGGTCGAGGGGGTCCTCGACCGGCTCGACCTGAAGGGCGACGAGACCGTGCTCGACGCCGGGTGCGGGAGCGGGCGGGTCACCAAGCTCCTGCTGGAGCGCCTGCCGCGAGGGCCGCGTCATCGGCGTCGACGCCTCGCGGTCGATGATCGAGAAGGCGCGGGAGGCGCTTCCAGACCGGACCGAGTTCATCGTCTCCGACCTGCTCGACCTGGACCTCGATGAGGCGGTCGACGCCGTCTTCTCCAACGCGACGTTCCACTGGATCCTCGACCACCGGCGGCTCTTCGCGCGCCTGCACGCCGCGCTGCGGCCCGGCGGCGCGCTCGAGGCGCAGTGCGGCGGGATCGGCAACCTGGACGAGTTCCTGAACTCGCTCGAGAACGTCAATGGCGACGAGCGCTTCGCGCCGTACGTGCGCGGCGTGGCCAGCACGTGGAACTTCGCGTCCCCGGGCGACACGGAGCTGCGCCTCCAAACCGCCGGGCTTCGAGGAGGAGCGGTGCTGGCTCGAGGAGCGAATCGAGAAGCCGCGCGAGCCGCGCGAGTTCCTGCGGGCCGTCTGCGTGCGCCAGCACCTGGAGCGGCTGCCGGAACACCTCCGGGAGCCGTACCTGGACACGGTGCTCGAGTACATCCCGCGCCCACTGACCTTGGACTACATGCGCCTGAACATCTCGGCCCGCAGGCCGGCGGCCTAATTCCCGCCGCGTTCGGCGTGCCGGAAGGCCTGGCGCAGCTTCTGGGCGACGCGGCCCGGATGGCCGAGCGCCTGGTCGCCTGACTCGTCGCGGCCCTCGGTGTCCTGCGCCGACGCGTTCGGCCCCGGCGGAGGCGGCGTTGACTGCGGGCCGTGCCTGTAGCGCCACAGGATCGCGTCCAGACGCTGCTGGGGGACCTGGTCGAGCGCGTTGAGGGGCAGGCCGCCGGGACGCACGCCGGTTGGCCGCCGTGTCCGGGTTGGTCGCGGTCACGCTGACCTTCGGCTTGATCGCGGCGTAGGGCGCGGCGTTGCCCGGATTGGGCGTCATCGCGTGGTAGAGCGGCACCGCCAGATGCTCGGCGAGGTTGAGCGGCTTCATCCCGATGATCTTCTCGGTGGTCCGCAGGAACGAGAGCTGGTCGTAGCGGTCGTGGACCACAGCGCCCTTCTCGGTGTAGGGGCTGATCACGAGCGCCGGGATCCGGTGCGCGTCGACGTGATCGGCGCCGTCCTGGGAGTCGTCCTCCATCACCAGGATCAGCGAGCTGTTCCAGATCTTCGAGTGCGAGATCTCCTGGACGATCTGGCCGAGGCCCCAGTCGTTGTCGGCCACGTCGGCGTCGGGCGTGCGCTTCCCGGGTGCCACCCCCTGCGTGTGGTCGAGCGGCAGCACCATGTAGTTCAGCGGCGGCACCGAGTTGGTCAGCAGCTGGGTCTGGAAGCGCTGCTTGAAGCACGCGAACCGCGAGTGCGAGGTGGGTGGCGCGCCGAGCGGCACCGAGGAGTCGTAGACGTCGACGTTGCTCACGCCGACCGGGTTGAAGATCGCGATGTCCCCGTCGTAACAGCCGCCGTTGAGCTGGACGTCGGAGTGCGAGAGCACCGGGCGTTCAGGGACGTCTCGGCGGCGGTCCGGTCCTTGTCCGGAAACGGGGACAGCCCGGCCAGCGCCTCGCCGTAGTTGAAGAACGGGATGTGCTCCTGGATCGCGCGCTGGAAGATGTAGCCCTTGGGCGGGGCGCTGACCTCGTAGGCGCCGAAGTCGTAGGGGCGCCCGCGGCCCGAGTAGTTCTGGGGCCAGTTCTTGGTCACGTAGTCCGACACGGCGCCGGCGGCCGTCCAGTAGTGGCCGTCGATCGAGGCCTCGGAGTTCGCGTAGACGTGGTCGAGCAGCGGGAACCGCCGGACCAGCGCGTGCGTGTTGGGCGTGATTCGCTTGCCGAACAGGGTCAGGTGCTTGTCGCCGTCCCCGCGCGGATCGTCCCCGAGCACCTGGTCGTAGGTGCGGTTCTCCTTGACGATGAAGAAGACGTGCTTGATCGGGCCGTTCGGCCGGATCGGCGTGTTCGCGGGGCGCTTCTGCTGGTTCATGCGGATGGATCTGGCGGTCCGCCCTCGGGGTCAGGCGCCGGATCCGCTTGTCGCTTGGGAAGCCGGAGGATGCCTGAGTTGCCGCGGACGATCGAGGGCAGGTACTGGAAGCTGTTGATGAAGTCGTCGGAGTCGTTCGGCGAGTTTGGGTTCGGCCCGTTGGAGGTTGGGGCCGACGCCGAGCCCGCGAGCCGAGATCCAGGCGAGCTTGCGGCTGGCGGAGCGCGCCGTGGCGACCGTCGGGTAGGAGCCCACGGGCAGGCGGCCGACGAGCTGGAATCGCTTTGCGCGGCGCTTGCCGGTGTGCGATGGGTCGCACCGATGCCTGCGGGACAGCGAGAAGACGGCGACGGCGTCCTCGCCGGAGTCGGCGGACGAGCAGATCGCACCCGTCGTGTGTCACCGTCACCTGGCTGGGCGTCGTGCCGGCTCCCTTCGGCCGCGCCACGGAGAGCGTTCGCTTGAGCGTCAGCGTCTTCGTGTTGACGACCGCGATCTGGTCGTCGTTGGCGATCGCCGACGAACGCGAGCGGCCGCTTCGGGTCCACGGCCATGCCCTCGGGGTGGGACAGGTGCGCTCCGACCTGGATCGTCTTCGACCACGCTGCCCGACGCCAGGTCGATGACCGAGACGATGCCCTGCGTCTCGCCGGTGACCAGGCCGTACCTCCCGTCGCTCGTGATCGCGGCGCCGTACGGGTAGTGCCCCACCTTCACGTAGCGGACTTGCTTCGTCTTCGTGTCGATGATCGCCGCGCGGTCGGCCAGGTTGAGCGCGGCGAGGAGGGTCTTGCCGTCGGGGCTCACCGCCAGGTCCCGAGGCCACGAGAGCGCGTCGGTCTTCTGCGGCGGGAAGGTCTGGTACGGCGGCGATCCGGACGGCGGTGGCACACCGATCACGCCCTTCCGGCTCGCGTGACCCGATCTGGGCTTGACCTTGAAGACGGAGATGACGTCGCCCTGCCCGCCGGGGATGCTGCTCGGCGCACTCTGGTCCGTGAACGGCGAGTTGGCGATACCGGAGACGTACGCGCGGCGCCCGTTCTGCGCGATGGCGATCCCGCCGCTGAGCCCGGGCATGCGAATACGCTGGACCACCCGGCCCGCGTGACGCCCCGCCGCCGCGACGATCCGGATGTCGTTGATGCCGCGACCGGTGGAGAGCGTCCACAGGAAGCGGCCGTCAGGGGTCAGCGCGCCGCCGGTCGGGAAGTTGCCAAGTTTGGTCAGCTTGCCGACCGGGTCGAGCTGCCTGCCCGGTGGGTTGGATCCGGGTCCTCGGCCCCACGACATTGCCCCCGCCGCCCGTCGCGGACCAGGCGATCCCCGCGGCGCCCAGCACAACGACTCCCAGCGCAGCTCCGCGAACCAGCCTTCCCGGCATGCGCGGCATTGTTCCATCCCGGGACGGGGGCCATGTTGCCTACTCGTGGACGGGTCAGGCATGATGCCCGCCCAATGAGCTCCACCGAGACAGTGCCCCGAATCGTCGTCCTGCCCGGTGACGGGATCGGACCCGAGATCGTCGCGGCTGCCCGCGAGCTCCTGGAGGCGATCGGCGAATTCGACTTCGCGGAGCACCCGGTCGGCGGGGCGTCGATCGACGCGCACGGGATCGCCCTGGCGGACGAGGTGCTCGAGGCGTGCCGTCAGGCGGACGCCGTGCTGCTCGGCGCCGTTGGCGGGCCGAAGTGGGACACCACCGACCCCGATGCACCCCGCCCCGAGCAAGGCCTGCTGGGCCTGCGGAAGGGCCTGGGCCTCTACGCGAACCTGCGCCCCGTCCGCCCGAGTCCCGCGCTTGTGGCCGCCAGCCCGCTGCGGCCGGACCGCATCGCGGGGACCGATCTCCTCGTCGTGCGGGAGCTCACCGGCGGCATCTATTTCGGCGAAAGTGGCCGCGAGGGCGACCGGGCTCACGACGACTGCGAGTACTCGGTCGCCGAGATCGAGCGGATCTCCCGGGTGGCGTTCGACGCCGCCCGGGAGCGCGGCGCGGCGCGACGGCGCGCCGAAGGTCACTTCGGTGGACAAGGCGAACGTCCTCGAGACCTCGCGCCTGTGGCGTGAGACGGTGGAGCTGGTGGCGGCCGACTACGACGACGTGGAGCTCGACCACATGCTCGTCGACAACGCCGCGATGCAGCTCGTCGCTGCCCCGGCGCGGTTCGACGTGATCCTCACCGAGAACATGTTCGGCGACATTCTCAGCGACGAGTCGGCGATGCTCACGGGCTCGCTGGGGATGCTGCCGTCGGCGAGCCTCGGTGCAGACGGCCCCGGCCTGTTCGAGCCGGTCCACGGATCGGCCCCCGACATCGCGGGCACGGGGACCGCCAATCCGCTGGCGACGTTCCTGTCGGTGGCGATGATGCTGCGCCACGGCCTGGACATGCCGGATCGAGCGAGCGCGATCGAGGCGGCCGTCGACGTGGCGCTCGATCGCGGCCTTCGCACTCCAGACCTCGCCGGGCGGGGCTCCGAAGCCGTCGGCACCGAGGAGATGACGGCGGCCGTGGTCGGGGGCTTGACTCGGTAAGTCATACTTTCTCGGCAACAGGAAGCGAGCCCGGAGGAAACAAGTGGACAAGTCTGAGTGGATCTGGATGAATGGCGAGCTCGTCCCGTGGGACAACGCCAACGTCCACGTACTCAGCCACGGCCTCCACTACGGCACGGGCGTCTTCGAGGGCATCCGGGCGTATGAGACCGAGCGTGGCACTGCCGTCTTCCGGCATCGCGAGCACCTGGAGCGGCTCCTTCGCTCCGCCGCAGCTCTACTACATGGAGCTCCCGTACTCCGTTGACGAGCTCCGCGACGCCACGCACGAGCTGATCCGCCGCAACGAGCTCGTGAGCTGCTACATCCGCCCGATCGCGTTCCGCGGCTACGGCGAGATGGGCCTGTTCGCGCAGAGCGCTCCGATCGACGTCGTCGTCGCCGTCTGGCCCTGGGGCGCCTATCTCGGTGAGGAGGGCAAGCGCAGCGGGATCCGGTGCAAGGTCTCCTCGTGGCGAGGGATCGCCGGCGACAGCCTGATCCCGCACGCGAAGGCCTCCGGGCAGTACCTGAACTCGATCCTGGCGAAGACCGAGTCCGCCAACGCGGGCTACGACGAGGCGATCCTCCTCGACACCCAGGGCAACGTCTCCGAGGGCTCCGGCGAGAACGTCTTCATCGTGCGCGACGGTGTCCTGTCGACGCCGGGCCACACCAACTCGATCCTCGACGGCATCACCCGCCGTTCGGTGATCCAGATCGCGAACGACCTCGGCTATCCGGTCGAGGAGCGCGACATCGCGCGGGCCGAGCTCTTCCTCGCCGACGAGGTATTCCTCACCGGCACGGCCGCCGAGCTCGTTCCGGTCCGCGAGGTCGACGACCACCCGATCGGCGAGCCCGGCGAGATGACGCGGGTCATCCAGGCGAAGTTCGAGGACGCGCTGCACGGGCGCGCCCCTGAGTACCTCGAGTGGCTGGACGTGGTCGAGCAACCCAGTAAAGTCACGTCGTGATGCGCCTCATCGCTGGAGGCATCGAGCGAATTAGGAGCGCCGCGGCGGCGTAATCGCCCCGTGGCCGCGCGGCACGAGCCGCGCACCCGTCTCGCTCGTCCCCCCAACGGAAAGGCATCGACTTGACACAGTTAAAGCTCTACGACACGACCTTGCGCGACGGCATGCAGGGCTCGGGAATGTCCCTGTCCGCATCCGAGAAGGTCCGAGTGGTCCAGGCGCTCGACGGGCTGGGAATCCACCTCATCGAGGCCGGCTTCGTCGGCTCGAACCCAAAGGACGCGGAGCTGTTCGCCCTGCTCGCGAACGTCGAGCTCGCCCAAGCCGACGTCTGCGCGTTCGGCATGACCCGGCGGCGCGGCGTCGCAGCCGAGGAGGACGCGGCGCTCCGGGAGCTCGCCGAGTGCTTCGCGCCGGTGTGCACCCTGGTCGGCAAGACCTGGGGCCTTCACCTGGAGAAGGTCACCAAGGTCTCGCGCACCGAGAACCTCGGCATGATCACCGACTCCGTCTGCTACCTCGCCGGCAACGGCAAGCGCGTGGTCTACGACGCCGAGCACTTCTTCGACGCGTGGCGCGAGGACTCCGAGTACGCGCTCGAGTGCCTGCGGGCCGCCGTTGCGGCCGGCGCCGAGAACGTGACCCTGTGCGACACGAACGGCGCCACGCTGCCGTTCTGCGTCGCGGAGGCGACCGCCGCGGTGGTCGGCGCGCTTGGGGACAGGGTCGAGGTCGGCATCCACACCCACAACGATGCCGAGTGCGGCGTCGCGAACTCCCTTGCGGCCGTCGACGCCGGGGCCCGTCTGGTCCAGGGCACGATGAACGGCTACGGCGAGCGCACCGGCAACGCGAACCTCGTCTCGATCCTCCCGGCGCTCCAGCTCAAGATGGGCTACGAGTGCGTCCCCGCCGATCGCCTGCGCCGGCTCACCGAGACCTCCCATCTGGTCGACGAGCTCTGCAACCTGCAGCCGGACCCCGACCGGCCCTACGTCGGGCGCAACGCCTTCGCCCACAAGGGCGGGATGCACGCGGCCGGCGTTCAGGCGGACGCCCGGACGTTCGAGCACATCGAGCCCGGACTGGTGGGCAACAGCCGCGACGTGCTGATCTCGGAGCTCGCCGGCAGGGGCTCGGTCCAGAGCCGCGCCGAGGGCGCGGGCATCGACCTCGACGCCGACGCCGCCAAGCGGGCCGTCGAGAGGATCAAGGAGCGCGAGCACCGCGGCTACCAGTACGAGGCCGCCGACGCCTCCTTCGAGCTCCTCCTGCGCCGCGAGGCCGGCAGCTACCTGCCGCTCTTCCGCCTCGAGGGCTTCCGGGTGATCACCGAGAAGCGCGCGAACGGCAGGGTCGAGACCGAGGCCACGATCAAGATCTGGGTCGACGGGCAGCGCTTCGTGCGGACGGCCGAGGGCAACGGTCCGGTGAACGCGCTGGACCGAGCGCTCTGCGCGAGGCGATCACCGAGCTCCATCCTCACCTCGCCGAGATCGAGCTCGTCGACTACAAGGTGCGCATCCTGGACACCCACCACGGCACCGGCGCGGTGACCCGCGTGCTGCTCGACTCGGCGGACGGCAGCGAGTCCTGGGGGACGATCGGCGTCTCGGAGAACATCATCGAGGCCTCCTGGGAGGCGCTCGTCGACTCGCTCGAGTACGCGTTCCAGCCGAAGGAGCGACTCGACGAGCACCCAGGGAAGACGCTCGAGGTAACCGCGGGCCCTTGAGCACCTTTCGCTGAAGGTTTTGGCAGCTCAGGTACGCCATAGCGTCCCTGAGGTGACAAAAGCTGATGACGGCGGCCTGAGCCCATCCCACTTGCGCGACCCGACCTCGGCCCCCGCGAGGAGGAGCTGGTGCTCGAGGTGCTGCGCTCGGGCCAGCTCTCGCTCGGTCCGGTGCTCGAGCGCTTCGAGCGGGACTTCGCCGCGTGGCTCGGGACGTGGACGACGCCGTCGCGCGTCTCCTCGGGCACGGCGGCACTTCATCTCGGCGTGCGCGCGCTCGGGTGGGGAGCGGGCGACGAGGTAGTCACGACCCCGTTCAGCTTCGTCTCCTCGGCGAACTGCCTGCTGTACGAGGACGTCGCGCCGGTCTTCTGCGACATCGACCCGCTGACCCTGAACATCGACCCGGAGGCGGCGCGAGCAGCGGTGACCGAGCGCACGGCGGGGCTGCTGCCGGTGCACATCTTCGGCTACCCGGCCGCGATGGCGGATCTCGAGACGCCTCGCCGGCGAGCGCGGGCTCGGGATCCTCGAGGACGCCGCGGAGGCGACCGGGCGCCGTCGACGACGACGGGGTCAGGGTCGGTGCGCGCGGGAACATCGCGATCTTCGCGTTCTACGCGAACAAGCAGCTGGTGACGGGGGAGGGCGGGATCGCGATCCCCTCCGATCCGCGAGGTGGCGGCGCGCATGCGGAGCGAGCGCAACCAGGGGCGGGCGCGCGACATGGGCTGGCTCGGACACGAGCGGCTCGGCTTCAACTACCGGCTGACGGACCTCCAGGCGGCGCTCGGGGTCGCCCAGGTCGAGCGCGCGGACGAGCTGCTCGCCGCGCGCGCCCGGGTGGCGGCGCTGTACGCCGACGCGCTCGGGGCGCTCGGAGCGGCCCCTGCCGGCGAGGGAGATCCCCGACGGCCTCGTTCTCGGCTGCCCGGACCGCGGAGAGGCTCGGCGGAGCTGGTTCGTCTACGTCCTGCAGCTTCCGGTCGGGACCGACCGCGACGCCGTGATGGCCTCGCTGGCCGAGCCAAGGGATCGACTCCAAGGCGTACCTGCCGTGCATCCACCTGATGCCGCACTACCGCGAGCGATTCGGCTTCCGCGAGGGCCAGTTTCCGGTCGCCGAGGCCGTCTCTGCGCGCTCGCTCGCGCTGCCGTTCTTCACGGCGATGGGCGAGGCGGAGGTCGAGCGGGTGGCCGGCGCCCTCGCGGGCGCGCTCGGCCGCGACTGACGCCGGCCGGGCTAGATCCGGCCCGAGTCCGCCATCCAGCGGACCGTGCGCGCCATGCCCTCCTCGGAGCGTGGCGTGAACTCGACGCCAAGCTCGGTCCGGGCCTTGTCGTTCGACGCCCGGGCCTGCCACTCCAGGAACGTGAGCTGGCCCTTCCCCAGCAGGGGCGGCTGCTTGATGACCTTCGAGACGGCCTCGCCGGCCCGCGCCATGCCCCGAGCAAGGCCGAGCGGCATCGCCGGCGGTACCCAGCCGCGCCCGGCCTCGGCGACCGCCAGCCGCAGCACCTCGCGCATCGGCGCGTAGCCGTTGGCCAGGATGTAGCGCTCGCCGGGCTTGCCCCGGTCGAAGGCGGCGAGATGGCCCTCGGCGACGTCCTCGGCGAACACGAGCGTCATGCCTCCGGGCGGCGTTGCCGGAAGGCGGCGGCGGATGGCGTCGCGAATGGCCCGGTCGATGCCGGTGCCCTGCCATGGGCCCGGGGCCGTAGACGCTCGACGGGTTGGCGATGACCACCTCGATGCCCTTCTCGGCCTCCTCGAGCACGAGCCTCTCGGCGAGCTGCTTGGAGCGCTCGTACGCGGTGTCCTTCGGGTAGTCGGCGACCTCCGCCTCGCTCACCGTGCCGCCCTGGGGGGCATGGAAGACGTCGAAGGTCGAGGTGTGAACCGCGCGCCTTGCGCCGGCCTCACGCGCTGCGGCGATCACGTTGCGGGCGCCCTCGGCGTTGATGCGGTCGAAGATGCCGGGATCCGCGAACCACTGCTCGAAGAGCCCCATGCAGTTGAAGGCGGCGTCGATTCCCTCAGCGGCCGACCGCAGCGATGCCGGATCGCCCACGTCGCCGTGCGCCAGCTCGATGCCGCTCGGCAGCAGCTCCCGGGCCTTCGCCGGATTACGGACCAGCGCGACGACCTCGTCCCCGCGATCGGCCAGCCGGCGCGCGACCGCGTTGCCGATCTTTCCGGTGGCGCCGGTGACCAGGGCCCTCATCGGCAGGCCACCCTATCCTGGCGCTCCATGGGAAGGCTTCCCGATCCGCAGGACCCCGTCTTCGTGCGGCTGAATTCGTCGCTTGGGCTTCGACCGGCGGCTGTGGCGACAGGACATCGCGGGCTCGAAGGCGCACCTGGGCGCGTTGCGAAAGCTCGAGGTCATCGACGATGACGAGCTGCGCACCCTCGACGAGGGCCTCGACGCCGTCGCCGCCGAAATCGAGGCCGGAACGTTCGGCTTCGAGGAGTCCGACGAGGACATCCACATGGCGGTCGAGCGGCGCCTGACCGAGCTGGTCGGGCCGATCGGCGGCGCGCTCCACACCGCGCGCTCGCGCAACGACCAGGTCGCCACGGACCTGGCGCTGTACCTGCGCGAGCGGACCGGCCGTGCTCGCGAGCTGATCGTGGCGCTCATGGCGCGCCTGCTCGAGGTGGCCGAGGCCCACCGCGACTGGCGGATGCCGGGCTACACGCACCTGCAGCGCGCGCAGCCCGTCTACCTCGGCCATCACCTGCTCGCGTACTTCTGGATGCTCGAGCGCGACGAGATCCGCTTCGCCGCGGCAGCCGGCTCGACGATGGCGATGCCGCTCGGCTCCGGCGCGCTGGCCGGGCTCAACTGGGACGTGGACCGCGAGGGGACGGCGGCTGAGCTGGGCTTCGCGCGGCCCTCGCCCAACTCCATCGACGCGGTGTCCAACCGCGACTTCGCGCTCGATTACCTCCACGCGGCCGCGGTCTGCGCGATGCATCTCTCGCGGCTCGGCTCCGAGATCGTCCTGTGGTCGAGCCAGGAGTTCGGGTTCTGCCATCCCGCTGATGACTTCGCGTCGGGGTCGAGCATCATGCCCCAGAAGAAGAACCCCGACGCGGCCGAGCTTCTGCGCGCCAAGGCGCCGCGGGTGACGGCGTCGCTGACGACCCTCCTCGGCGTCATGCATGCGCTTCCGCTCGCCTACTCCAAGGACCTTCAGGAGGACAAGGAGGCCCTGTTCGACGCCGTCGACACGATCGAGCTGTCGCTCGAAGCGGCGGAGCGGATGCTCGCGGGGCTTCGCTTCGACCGCGAGCGGCTCGAGGCGGCCGCGGCGGACGAGATGGTGGCGGCGACCGACATCGCCGACCTCCTCGTTCGCAAGGGCATGCCGTTCCGGGAGGCGCACGGGGTGGTCGGCGGGCTCGTTCGCACCGCGGTGGAATCGGGGCGGACCCTCTCCGAGCTGACGCCCGACGAGCTCGCGTCGAGCTCGGACCTGCTGGGCGACGACTACTACGAGGCTCTGCGCGACGGAGCGTGGCTCGACTCGAAGGTCTCGGCGGGAGGCACCGCGGCGGCGCGGCTCGGCGAGCAGCTGGAGACGGCCCGGGGAGTCGTCGAGGCGCTCCGGAGCGGAAGCGATTGAGCGCTCCGGGCGTCGAATTCTTCGAGCGCTCCGTGCACGACGTCGCACGGGACCTGGTGGGCTGCTCCGCTGCTGTATCGGGGCGTCGGGCGGCGTGATCGTCGAGACCGAGAGCTACCAGCAGGACGATCCCGCTTGCCACGCGTATCGTCGGGCTCACGCCGCGCACCGCGACGCATCTTCGGTCCGCCGGCGAGGGCGTACGTGTACCTCTCCTACGGGATCCACTCGTGCCTCAACTTCGTCTGCCACCCGGAGGGCGACGCGGCCGCCGTGCTCATCCGCGCGCTCGAACCGCGATGGGGGATCGAGGAGATGCGCCGCCGGCGGGGCCGGGAGCCGCTCCGCGACCTCTGCTCCGGCCCGGGAAAGCTGACCGAAGCGCTCGGGATCGGCCTGGACCTGGACGGCGCCGCGCTGTTCGAGCCGCCGTTCGAGCTGCGCCCGCGCGAGCCCGGTTGGGCGAGCGTGGAGGTGGGGACCGGCCCGCGGATCGGGATCACGCGCGCCGCCGAGCTCCCGTGGCGCTTCTGCGCCGTGGGCAGCCAGTACCTCTCGCGCCCGCTCGTCCGGGCCGACGCCGCTTAGCCGGTACCGCCGGAGCTAGGCGGCGCCGTGGCGCCGCCGGAGGCCGTGCCGCTGCTGGAGCTCGAGGGCGGCGTCGATTGACCGGAGCTTGGCGCCGCGGCGCGAGTTGGACGAGTCGCTCGGGGCGGGCGCCGGCGCGGCGGGTGTCGTGGTCGTCGGAGCGGCGCGTCGTGGTCGGCACGGCGGTCGTGCTCGTGGGCACCGAGGTCGTGCTCGTGCTGCTGCCGGGCGGGACCGAGTGGTCGTGCGGCTCCGGCGCTCTTCTTCATCGACTCGTAGGCGTCGAGGACGTCGTGGAAGATGATTGCCGGAATCGTGCCACCGTCGACCGGCTGGCCGCCGTACTCGGTGTCCATCGACTTCACGGAATCGGCGTGGCCGACCCAGACCGCGATCGTCACGTCGCGGTTCGCGCCGACGAACCAGGCGTCGCCGTTGTTCTCGGTGGTGCCGGTCTTGCCGAACAGGTACGGGTCGCCGGTGTTCGCGTTGGTGCCGGTTCCGGAGGTGACCACGCTGTGGAGGAGGCTGCGCGCGGTGGCGGCGACGGTGGGGGAGATCACCTGCTTGGTCTCGACCCGGTCCTGCCCGGGGTCGCCCTGGTTGGTCTCCACCGGGTTGCCGCTGGAGTCGTCGACGCGCTGGATCCCGATCGGGCTACCGGAGGAATCCGCCATGGTCCCGCTCACGAGCTGACCGTCCTGGGCGAGCGTCTCGTAGGCGTGGGCCATCTCGAGCGGCGTGACGCCGTTCTGGAGCCCACCCAGGATCAGCGCCGGGTTGTACGGCTCGAAGGGGCTGCCGTTGACCGAGTACTTCGCGCCCTGTGGTGGTGGCGAGGTCCGTCTGGATGCCCATCTTGTGGGCCGTGTCGGCGATGCTCGCGATGCCCGCCGCTCAGCGAAGTGCCGAGCTGCGAGTAGACGGAGTTGTCCGAGTAGGTGGTCGCGGTCGCGATCGATGCGCTCCCCTGGTACTCGTCCCCGTAGTTGCTCACGTCGAAGAGCTCGGGAACGATCTTGGTGCCGCCGCCCTTCTTCGGCACCTTCGCCTTGTAGGGAATCTTCTGCGGCGCGGATCTGGAAGACCTGGTCGGGCGAGTGCCCCTGCTCGAGCGCGGTGACGAGGGTGAAGGGCTTGAAGGCGGAGCCGGGCTGGCGCTGTCCCTGGGTGGCGAGGTTGAACGGCGACTTCGAGTAGTCGGTGCCGCCGACCATCGCGCGGACCCCGCCCGTCTGGTTGTCGAGCACGACGACGGCGGAGTTGAGGCCGACGCCGGCGGTGTGGTCGTAAGCGATCTTGGAGACCTCCTGCTGCAGGGGCAGGTCGAGCGTCGAGTAGACCCGCAGCCCGCCCCCGAACGCCTCGCCCGAGCCGTACTTGTCGACCAGCTGCTGGCGCAGCCAGCTGGTGAAGTACGGGGCCTTGGAGTCCTCGGTCGGGGTCTGGATCTGGCTCGGCTTGGGCAGCGGCTCCTTGGAGTACTGGTCGTACTCCTCCTGGGTGATGTCGCCCTGGGACACCATGTTCTGAAGCACCTGGTTGCGGCGCGCCATGGCCGCCTGCGGATTGGTCACAGGGTCGTACCCGCTGGGGCTCGAGATCATGCCGGCGAGCAGGGCCGCCTCCCAGGGCAGGAGGTCGCCGGCGCACCGGTCCGGCCGGCCCCCGCAGCCGGGGTGGTTGTAGCCGAAGTAGGTCTTGGCGGCCTCCTCGATCCCGTAGGCGCCGTTGCCGAAGTAGATCTCGTTCAGGTACTCGGTGAGGATCTTGTCCTTGTCCCAGTGGCGCTCGAGCTGGTAGGCGAGCGCGGCCTCGCGGAGCTTCTCGAAGATGGTCCGGCTGTCCTGGGCGCGGAGCGCGTTCTTGACGAACTGCTCGGTGATCGTCGACGCGCCCTGGGCCGCGCCCGTCTGGAGGACGTCCTGGACGACCGCGCGGCCGATGCCCTGGAAGTCAACGCCGCGGTGCTCGTAGAAGCGCTGGTCCTCGATCGCCACCGTCGCCTCCTTCATCACCGGGGCGATGTCCACCGAGGGGACGAGAATGCGGCCCTGGTTGTTGGTGAGGGTCGCGATCTTGTTCCCGTTGATGTCGTAGACGACCGAGTTCTGCGCGTTCTGGAACTGGGCGCGGTCCTCGAGCTGCGGGAGATCGCTCGCGACGGCCATCATGATCCCGAAGATCCAGGAGATGAAGGCGAGGATCGCGAGCCCGAAGAACACGAGCGCGATGCGCAGCTTCCGCAGCTTGGGGCGCCGGCGCTTCTTCGGCGCGTCGTCCGGCTTGGGCGCGAGCTTCGCGACCTTCCCGCCGCCGTTCGACCCATCGCCGTTCGAGCTTGCTTCGTCGCTGGAGCGGCCTGGGAACCTAAATCGCGCCATGCGCTCTCGGTTGCTTCGTGACCATGTCAGGGAGCGCCCGGGCGGACAAACGGGGCGAAACGGGTCCGCCCATCGAAGATCACCGAAGGAAAAGGGCGGGGAAGGCAGTCCGCCGAGCGAGCGCGTCAGTCTAGCATTGGCCCCGCCATGAACTCACCGGTTCCAGGCGACGCCGCACGCCTCCTGGAGGGGGCCGTCGAGGCGCTGCCGGAGGGCCGCCTGGCGGAGCAGCTCGCGGGCGACCGCGCCCTGCGCGTGAAGCTGGGAATCGACCCGACGGCACCCGACATCCATCTCGGGCACGTCGTGGTGCTGACCAAGCTGCGCCAGTTTCAAGACGCGGGGCATGTGGTGGTGTTGATCATCGGCGACTACACGGCGAGGGTGGGCGACCCGAGCGGGCGAGTCGGCGGAGCGCCCCGTGCTGACCGACGAACAGATCGACGCCCACGCGCGCACGTTCCAGGAGCAGGCGTTCAAGGTGCTCGATCCCGACCGCACGGAGGTCCGGCGAAACGGCGAGTGGCTGGCGATGTCGAGCGAGGAGCTCTTCCGGCTGGCGCGCCGTTTCACTGTGGCGCGGCTGCTGGAGCGCGAGGAGTTCAGCCGGCGCATGCAGGCGGAGGAGCCGATCTCGATCCTGGAGCTCCTGTACCCGGTGCTGCAGGGGTATGACTCGGTGGCGGTGGAGGCCGACGTCGAGCTCGGC
>CAWHJT010000005.1:0-185000 GCA_963829735.1 uncultured Actinomycetes bacterium | reverse complement strand
TGGGTAGTCGGTTTCGTTGATGGAGAGGGTTGCTTCTCCATCGGCTTCGTCAAGCAGCCCAATCGGGTTAGCAGGCGGGGTTATCGGACCGGCTATCAGGTGTTTCACCGGTTCATCGTGACCCAAGGCGAAGGAAGCCTGGCCTCACTCGAGGAGCTCAGAGAGTTCTTCGGTGTCGGCAGGATCCACCGGAACCGGCGGCACGACAACCACAAGGAGCACCTCTGCCAGTACCAGGTGTCGCGTAGGGAGCACCTACTCGAGACGATCATCCCGTTCTTTGGGAAACACAACCTGAGAACGAGCAAGCATCAGGACTTCCTCAAGTTCGCGCAGTGCATGGAGCTCGTCTCCAGTGGTGCGCACCTCACGACTCGGGGTCTCATCGAGATCGCAGAGATCGCTGAGACCATGAACCACCGGAAGTCCAGGCGCGATCTGATCAGAATCCTCAGAGGCCATACGCCGGACACCCTGTTCGCAGGGTGATGAGATGGTCCGATCTGCATGGCGACATGTAGCGGTGGCGCGACACAAATGACGCGCGACCGGGTACGAGTTAGCGTTGTGCTATCTCGCACTAACACGCGGAGCGAAATTCCTTGTCGGGTAAGTTCCGACCTGCACGAATGGCGTAACGACTTGGACGCTGTCTCAACGAGGGACTCGGTGAAATTAGAGTCTCGGTGAAGATACCGAGTACCCGTGGCAAGACGGAAAGACCCCGTGAACCTTTACTGCAACCTGATATTGGAGTTCGGGATATCTCGCTCAGGATAGGTGGGAGGCTTTGAACCGGTGGCTTCGGCTGCCGGGGAGCCAACCTTGAGATACCACCCTTGGTGTTCTGGGCTTCTAACGCATCGCCGTGATCCGGGATGCGGACAGTGTCAGGTGGGCAGTTTGACTGGGGCGGTCGCCTCCTAAAATGTAACGGAGGCGCCCAAAGGTTCCCTCAGCACGGTTGGAAATCGTGCGCAGAGTGCAAACGCATTAAGGGAGCTTGACTGCGAGACCGACGGGTCGAGCAGGAACGAAAGTTGGGGTTAGTGATCCGGCGGTAGCAAGTGGAAGTGCCGTCGCTCAACGGATAAAAGGTACTCCGGGGATAACAGGCTTATCGCTTCCAAGAGTCCATATCGACGAAGCGGTTTGGCACCTCGATGTCGGCTCGTCGCATCCTGGGGCTGGAGTAGGTCCCAAGGGTTGGGCTGTTCGCCCATTAAAGCGGTACGCGAGCTGGGTTCAGAACGTCGTGAGACAGTTCGGTCCCTATCTGCCACGGGCGTTGGAGAGTTGAGAGGAGTCATCCTTAGTACGAGAGGACCGGGATGAACGCACCTCTGGTGTATCTGTTGTCCTGCCAAGGGCATTGCAGGTTAGCTACGTGCGGATTGGATAACCGCTGAAAGCATCTAAGCGGGAAGCCAACCTCGAGATGAGCTCTCCCATCCCCTTGAGGGAGTAAGCCGCCTGGTAGATCACCAGGTCGATAGGCCGGCTGTGCAAGTGCGGCAACGCACTCAGCAGACCGGTACTAATGCGGCGAGGTCTTGACGGTATTTATCTTCCTTTTTGGCATGCGTGCAGTTTTCAAGCCTCGCCGGGGCCTTGGTCCCGCTTGATTTCGGTGGTCATAGCGAGGGGGAAACACCTCTTCCCATTCCGAACAGAGCCGTTAAGCCCCTCAGCGCCGATGGTACTTGGCGGGCAACCGCCTGGGAGAGTAGGTCGCCGCCGGTCTTTTCGTTACGAAAGCCGCCGAATTGGGCGGCTTTCGCGTTGCTGGGGGACGTTTGCTCCGCGCAGCGATGCATCCGCTGCGCGGAAGTCTTGCCTACGTCGCGTAGCGCTCGAGCGCAGCGCGGAAGTTCGCGCGCGACGGCCGCGAGCCCGGGAAGCGCCACTCGCGGTGGTCGCCCGATGTCGTCGGCCGGGTAGCGGTCTCGCGCGCTGCCCCACAGGCGCGGCGGGGGGCCCTCGCCGGCGCCTCCCATCCGGGCCGGCGATCGGGTCTGGGATGCCGGTCGGTCCGCTGGCGAGTCGTCCCCTCCGCGGGGGTTGCCTCAAGCCCGTATTCGCCGAGCGTGGCGAAGTCGATCACGAGGTCGACACCGTCGAGTACTCGCTGGCCAAGGTCGTTGCGCCCGTGGAACATGGCCGGCAATCTACGAGCGGCCTCGGACGGAACATATGTTCTGCAAGGGATTTTGCAGGGACGTCGACGGCGGCCCAGAAATGGCTTGAACAAGCGAGGTCATCGGCCCCGGCGGCCGAAGCTGTGGGCGTCCGGTGCGACGGCTGCCAGCTCGGCGGCCCTCGGATCCGCCGCCACGCCGGCGTCGCGGCCGCGCCTCCCGGTCTCCCGCTCGGCGGGGGGCTCGATGTGGCGGACCTTGGTTGCGGGCTGGTCGGGCGTGGCCAGGGGATGGATCGAGCGCGCCACGACGTTCATGACCCCGTCACGGCGCTCGAGCATGCCGTCCACGCGGGCGAACGATGCCGTCCTGACCGCGAGGCGATGCCGCGCATACACCGGCGGCGGCACGACGATGTTGACCGTTCCCGCCTCGTCCTCCAGGAGCATGAAGACGACCCCGTTCGCCGTCGCGGGCCGCTGCCTCGCCACGACCATCCCGGGAACCCGCACGAAGGCGCCGTTCGCGAGCCGCTCCAATTCCCCGCTCGTCGACAATCCCTCGTCCAGGCCCGGGCGGATCAGCGCCATCGGATGGTCGGCGATCGCGATCCCGGTCGACGAGTAGTCGGCCAGCAGCCGCTCCCACGAATCCAGCTCGCGCAGCGTGGGCGCGGCGGGAATGGGGAGGGGGAGGGAGAGCTGGATCGACGGTTCGGCCCGTTCCGCGGTCGAGCCGGCACCAAGTCGCTGAGCGCCATTCGCGACCCCAAGCTGCCACAGGTCCTGCCGTCGCCGCAGCTCGTGGCCGCCGCCGATTCCCTCACAAGCCCCCGCCCACGCCAACCGCTCGAGCCCATCGGATCCCATTCCCGAGCGCGAGGCCAGGTCGGCAAGCCCTTCATAGGGGCCGCCGCGCTCACGCTCTTCCACCAGTGCCCGCGCCTCCTCGGCCCGCAGGCCGGTTATGTAACCCAGGCCGATGCGGACCGCTGAGCCCTCGACCGTGCATTCGACGTCGCTCCGGGTCACGTCCGGCGTCCGCACCTCGGTCCCGCGACGCTGCGCCTCGTGCACCAGCGCGTCGGGGGGATAGAACCCCATCGGCTGCTCATTGAGGAGAGCGCAGAGGAACTCCGGCCCGTAGTGCACCCGCAGCCAGGTCGACTGGTAGGCGAGCAGGCCGAAGGCCACCGCGTGGGCCTTGGGAAACCCGAACCCGGAGAACCCGAGGATCTGCTCGAACACGCCCTCACCGACCTCCCGGCTTGCGCCGCGCTCCATCGCGCCGGCGATGAACTTGTCCCGGTAGGCCAGAATTGCCTGCTCAGAGCGCTTTCTGCTCATCGCGCGGCGCAGCCCCTCCGCTTCGCCAGCGGCGAATCCGGCCAGCGCCATCGCCACTTGGATCACCTGTTCCTGGAAGACGATCGTTCCCAGGGTGTCCTCGAGGATCGGCTCCAGGGACGGATGCTCGTACGGGACCCGATATCCGGGCTCCCTTCGCAGCCGCATCCGCCGCTCCAGGTACGGGTGAACGGCGCCGCCCTGGATCGGCCCGGGACGCACCAGCGCCACCTGCACGGTCAGGTCGTCGATCGACTCCGGGAGGGTGCGCGGCAGCATCTGCATCTGCGCCCGGCTCTCGATCTGAAAGGCGCCGGTCGTATCGGCCGCGCGGATCGCCCGGAAAGTCTCGGGATCGTCCATCGGGATCCGCGAGAGGTCGATCCGCTCGTCCCGGGTGCGCGCGATCTCGTCCACCGCCCGCTCGACCGCCGAGAGCATCCCCAGCCCCAGCAGGTCGATCTTCAGGAAGCCGCCGTCCGAGCACGAGTCCTTGTCCCACTGCACCAGCTGGCGCCCCTCCATCGCCGCCGGCTGCACCGGGCAGATGTCGATCAGCGGACGGGTGGAGATCACGATCCCGCCCGGGTGCTGGGAGGCGTGGCGTGGCAGCCCCCAAGCCTCGTGCGCCAGGCCGGCCAGCGCCCGCCAGCGCACCGAGGTCGCCCTGTCCGCGCCGATCGCCGCCGCCATCTCCTCCTCCACCGATTCCGGCCTGTCGTACATCTCCACCGTGCGTGCCACCCGCTCGATCTCACCCACGGGCAGCCCCAGCGCCTTGCCGAAGTCCCGAACGGCCGCCCGTGACCGGTAACACGCGAACGCCGCCACGAGCGCCGACCGGTCCCTCCCGTAGCGCTCGTGCACTCGTGGAATCAGCTTCTCGCGGATGTCGCGGGGGAAGTCCAGGTCGATGTCGGGCGCCTCCGAGATCTCCTCGTTTAAGAAGCGCCCGAGAAACAGCCCGTTGCGGACCGGGTCCACGTGCGACAGCCCGGTGAGGTAGCAGACGAGCGAGCTGACGCTGGAGCCGCGCCCTCGTCCCGGGGGAAGCAGCGAGCGAGCCGAATTCGGCCCCCTCACCTCGGCGGCGACGTCCCGCGCCAGCTCGAGAATGTCGAAGTGGAGGAGCAAGAACCCCGACAGCTCGAGCTTGCGGATCAGCTGGAGCTCCTCGTCCAGGCGCCGGCGAGCCTCATCGCGCTCGGACCCGCCAACGTACCGTTGCTTCAGCCGCGTCCCGCAGATCTCGGCGAGCTTTCGATCCGCGTCCGGATCCTCCGAACCGGGATACCGGTATCCGAGATCCCGCGTCAGGTCGAAGCCGAGCCGCTCGGCGAGCCGCCCGCTCTCCGCGACGGCGTCCGGATGCCCGTCGAAGCGAGCGGCCATCTCCGCGGGGGAGGCCAGGTACGCCGTCCCGTTGCCGCGCCGCCGCGGCTCCGTCTCCTCGAGCGTCCCGCCTAGTCGCACGGCGCACAGCACGTCCTGGAGTGCCGCTCGGGAGGCGTCGTGCATGTGGACGTCGCCGGTGGCGACACACGGCACGCCAAGCCGCTCGGCGAGTCCGGCCAGCCAGCGATTCCGCGCCCGGTCGTGCCGCCAGAACGGCCGCTGCAGCTCCACCCGGAACCGCTCGCGCCCGAAGACGGCCACGAGCCGCCGCCCGATTGCCATCGCCGCCGCTGCGCCGGCGGCCCCGGGCCGCCCGCCGGAGCGCTCGAAGTGGGCGGCGAGTGCCCCCTCCCGCGCGCACCCGGACAGGCACACGAGCCCGTCGGCGCGCTCGGCAAGCGCCTCGAGCGGGAGTGTGGGGGGGAGGGGATCCCGGTCGGGATGTGGGCGCGTGTCCCGATGCGCCTCGGTGACCAGCCGGCAGATGTTCCGCCAGCCGTCGGCGTTCTCCACCAGCAGAGTCACGTGGAAGGACCCTGCGAGACCCGGCGAGGGAGCCGAAGGCGACCGGTCGTCCGGCGAAGCCGGACGCGGACGAATCCGAGCAGAGCTCGGATCACCGGTCGCCTTCCGGGCTCCCTGGGAGGATGCCTCCGGATATGCGATTGTGAGCTCGGCGCCGACGATCGGCCGCACCCCGAACGCGGTGCAGGCCTGCGCGAACTCCATCGCTCCCCAGACCCCGTCGTGGTCGGTGATCGCGAGCGCCCCGTATCCAAGCTCCGCCGCCCGGTGCGCGAGCTCCTCGGGAGCCGACGCCCCGTCGCCGAAGGAGTAGGCGGAATGGCAGTGCAATTCCACGTAGCTCATGAGCGCTGTAGGAACCAGCGGCTCTCGTCGCCGGCCTCCTGGAAAACCACGACGTTCCTGCCGTCGACGAGGACGAGCTCGAGGTAGCGGCGCCGAAGGGGCTTTGGGGTCCACCAGCGGTCCTCGACCAGCCATTCCTCTCGGACGGCATCTATGGAGACCGTGTCGACGGCCGCCGGCTCTCCGCCCGCACTCGTCCTCACCGGCACCGGCTGTGGCCTGTAGACGGATTGACTCACTCGGCCTCCTGGTATGGAGTGAGCAGCGAGCGCCGCTCGGGCACCCGCGAGTCGGCGTCGGCGTCGAGGACCCGCAGCACGGCGTCCTTACCGGCGATCGCGCGCACTTGCCGCACCGCCTCGGCGAGCCGTCGGCGCCGGCTCGCGGCCGCCTGGGAGTCGAGCTCCGACTGATCGCCTGCCGGTGGGCCCGTCTCCAGCGCACGCAGCGTCAGCGAGACCACGGGCCCGGGAATCCCGTCGAGCTTCGACTGGAGGGCCAGGAGCAGTCGCTCGTGGTCGGCGCTCGCCTGCCGGAGCGCTGCCTCGTCCCGCCAGCCGCCTCCTCCGGCCAGCCGCGCCGCCAGCCGCAGGCGCCGCAGGCTCCGCCCCCGGCGCACCGGGTTGGCGAGCAGGCGATCGACCAGCAGCGCCACGACCCGCTCAAGCTGCGGCCCGGAGATTGCCTCGCCAAGCTCGAGCCCCTCGACCAGGCTCTCGTGTACGCAGCGGGGCCGAAGCGGCACCTCCTCGCCCCGCGCCATTCGCAGCGCCCTCAGCCCCAGCCGCCCGAAGTGATCGGCGATCGCGGGGTCGGGGAGCGCCGCCAGCTGGCCGAGGTTGTCGACCCCGAGGCGCTCGAGCTTGTCCGGGATGTCGGCAGAACGAACACGCGCCGCCTCCTCTGCTTCGCGTCCGGGGGCGGCGCGGTAGCTGGTAAGCCGCTCATACAGGAGGCCGACCGGCAACGGCGCCAGGAAGGCGCGCGTCATCGCGTTGGGCACGACCACCGGCGCCCGCCGTGGCCGCGCCCTGCGCGCCGCCGCGTAGGCACACAGCCTCGTCCGCCCGGCGCCCAGCCTGACCGGCGGGCCGATCGAATCCCGCGCCCTTCGCAGCGCACCGTCGACGCTCCCGTAGAGCCCGCGCAGCCCGGCGGCCTCGAAAAACGCCTCCCCGGGCCGCCCCGGCTCGACCTCCGCTCCGATGCCCTCCAGGCGCCGGAGTGCGTCCTCCCATGCCGCCTCCGCCCGCTCCGGGTCCGGCGGCACCAGGGTCAGCTCGGGACACCGGGCCAGCGCCTCGCCGAGCCGCATCCCGGCGCGCACGCCGAACGCCTCCGCCGGCCCCGACGGCTCTCCGATCACCTGCGGACCGCCCGGCTCCGGCGCCAGCGCCATCGCCCGGAGGAGAAGCTCCCTGCGCCCGCCGACGACCGCCAGCAGGGTGAATCGCGGGATAAGCGCGCACGCGATGATGGGTTCGGCGCCATTTCGAATCATACGAACACATGTTCGTACACCCGGCGGCGGAAATCAAGGGCCGCTTGCCAGAATCACTGCATGGGCTCGCTTCGACTAACCACCACGCTCGAATCGCGCGGACCGGCCGCGGCAATCGTCCTCGATGACGAGCAGGTGGCGAACGTGGGGGAGGGCGCCAAGCGCTTTCCCGTCGTCGCCACCGTCAACGGCTATACGTGGCGCACCACGGTCACCCGCATGCGCGGCGAGTTCCTGCTGGGCCTCAACCGCGCGGTGCGGGAAGAGGCGGACGTCGAGGCCGGCGACACCGTTGAGGTCGAGGTCGAGCTGGACACCGCGCCGCGTGAGGTGGACATCCCGAAGGCGCTGGCCGACGCCCTCGCGGACGACCCAGCGGCCCGCGCCGCCTTCGATGGGCTGTCTTACACCCACCGCAAGGAGTACGCCCGCTGGATCAAGGAGGCCAAACGTGACGAGACACGTGAACGGCGCGTGGCCAAGGCGCTGGAGATGCTGCGGCAGGGCAAGACCCGAACCTGAATCAGAGACGCGACCCACCGGACGGCGAGAAATCAAGCGCGGCTCAGCCGGTCCTCCAGCAGCTCGAGCAACACGTCGACGAGCAGGTCGACGTCGCCCGTTTGAGTGCGCCAGTTGACTATCGCCGGACGGAAAGCCACCTTGCCCTCATACGTCGTGGTGCCGGCGAACACGCGCCCGTCGCGTAGGAGCGCCTCGCCGAGATCGCCGTTCAGGGCGTCGAGCTCCTCCTCCGGCATGCCCTTCGGTCGGGCGCGGAAGCAGACGATGTTGAGCTGCGGCTCCGCGAGCCGCTCGAGCAGCGGTTCGGTATCGATCCGCTCCGCCAGATGCGAGGCGAGCCCGATGTGGCGCTCCACCATCTCGCGGTAGCCGGTACGCCCGTAGGCGCGGAGCGTCGCCCAGACTGCGAACGCCCGCGCCCGACGGGAGTTCTCCGGAGCGAGAAAACCCGGGTTCGGCCGCGGGTCGTCGGGAGAGGGGAGATAGGGGGCCCCGACGTTGAACGTCCGCGAGAGCCGGCCCGCCTCGCGAACGAAGGCGAAGCCGCAGTCGTACGGCACGTTCAGCCACTTGTGACCGTCGGCGATCACCGAGTCCGCGCGCTCGACTCCCGCCGCCAGATGACTCACCGCGGGTGCGAGCCGCGCAAAGAGGCCGAAGGCGCCGTCCACGTGCAGCCACGCGCCGTGCTCCGATGCGAGGTCCGCCATTCGCTCGATCGGGTCGAAGTCGCCCGCGTTGACCTCACCGGCGTTCGCGACCAGGATCGCGGGCCCGTCGAGCTCCCGTAACCGGGCCTCGAGGCCGTCTGTGTCAAGCCGTCCGGCCGCGTCGCGAGCGAAGCGCTCGACGTTGCCCTGGCCCATGCCGAGCATGCCGATCGCCTGGACCGCGCTGGGGTGGATGTAGCCGCTCGTGAGGATCGGGGGAGCCGGCAGCGACGAGAGGCCGAGATCGTCCACGTCGACGCCCCGCTTCTCCGCCCACCAGCCGCGAGCGGCGGCCAGGGCGACGAAGTTGGCCATCGTCGCCCCGCTCGTCAGCACGCCACCGAAGTCCTCCGGGAGATCGAAGAGCTGGCGCAGCCAGTCGACGGCCACCTGCTCGAGCCGGGCCGCCATCGGCGAGGACACCCAACCGAACGCCACCTGGTCGTAGGTTGAGGCGAGCCAGTCGGCTCCGAGGGCGGCCGGCGTGCCTCCGCCCATCACGAAATGGAAGAAGCGCGGACCGCTCGACCGCGCGGCGGCCCGCTGCCCGCGCTCGGCGAGATCGCGAACCGCGGCAAGACTGCCCACCCCGTACTCCGGCATGGGATCGGCCCACCCGTGGACGACATCCTCTGCGCCACGATCGATGACTGGATGCGAGTCGATGTCCCGCAGGTAGCGCTGCGCCTCCTCGGCGGCGATCTCGAGCACTCGAGCGAGCTCGTCGCGTTCGTTGAGGGGATCGCTCACGCGAGCCGATACTAGGGGCCGGCCGGGGGCATCGTGGCGCGGGTTGCCAGACTGAACATATGAACCGCACTTGCCCGTTCCGGAGCTAGAGCTCCTCACCGAATACGTATGGCGGAGCAGCGAAGTCCGACTCGCAGCCGCGCTGCGCGCACCCTGCGCCTCGGGCGGGTCGCCGCCGGCGGCGCTGCCCGGTGGGCGGGCGATCGCGTCGACGGGCGGGGCACCGACGAAGAGCAGCGGCGCCGGCGCGGCGATCGGTTCGTGGCGACGTTCGACTCGCTGGTCGATCAGCTCGCGACGATGCGCGGCGCCGCGATGAAGGCCGGCCAGGTGCTGTCCACGGTCGAGTTCCCGGGACTCGACTCCGACCAGGCGGCGCATGTGCAGCAGCGCCTGGCGTCGCTTCGCGATGACGTCCCGGCGGTGAGCTGGAAGGAGATGCGGAAGGTCCTGGCCGCCGAGTGGGACGACGATCCCGAGCGCGTCCTCGACGCGATCGACCCGGAGCCCGCGGCCGCGGCGAGCATCGGCCAGGTGTATCGCGGGCGCACCGTCGACGGGAAAGAGGTCGCCGTGAAGGTGCAGTACCCGGGTATCGCCGAGGCGGTCGAGTCGGACATGCGAAACGTGCGCATGCTCGCGCCGCTGATGCGGCGGCTGATGCCGGGGCTCGACGTCAAGCCGGTGCTCGCCGAGCTGAGCGAACGGGTCTCCGCTGAGTGCGACTACGAGCTCGAGGCGTCGAGCCACCGGACCGTGGCCAGGTTCTGGCGCGGTCATCCGTTCATCACCGTTCCGGCGGTCGACACGCAGCTCAGCCGCCGGCGGGTTCTCGTCAGCGAGTGGGTCGACGGCATCGACTTCGCCGCGGTTGGCTCCGAGCCGGATGAGGTCCGCGACCGCTACGCCGAGATCGTCTACCGATTCTTCTACGGGACCGCCCGTGAGCTCGACCTCGCGCTCGGCGATCCGCACCCCGGGAACTACCTGCTCTGCGACGACGAGCGAGTCGCGTTCATCGACTTCGGGATGCTCCGGAGCCTTCCCCGCGGGTACCTGAAGCGCGAGGCCGCCATCTTCGCCGCGATCCGCGAAGGCGACGAGGACGCGCTCGTGGAGACGCTGCGCGGCCTGGGCTACCTGCCGGACGACACCGATTGGAACGGCTTGCTCCTGCTGGAGCACATGCGGGCCGTGTCCTGGTGGCTTCGGACCGACGGCCCTCATCGCTTCGACCCCGGGGACGCATGGCGAGGTAGCGCGGCCCTTCGCGAGCAGCGAAATGCCGAGCTCATGCAGCAGATGCGCCAGATGACGCTGCCGCCCGAGGCCCTCCTGCTGCGGCGCATGGAGGGCCTGCTGTTCCAGGTCGCAACCACGCTTTGCGCCGAGGGCGATTGGGGGGCGCTGCTCGGCGAGCTGGTCGAGGGCGACGAGCCGGTGGATGAGCTTGGCCGCCAGCATGCCGCATGGCTCGACGAGCGAGGGCTCCGCGCAGGGGCCGCCTGAGTGCTCGAGCACTCGGGCGTCCTCAGCCGCAGGGGGTCGGAAGGCGCTTGACGCTGGGCTTGGTTGGGCTCGAGGGGACCGGCAGCACCGCGTGCGTGTAGTACTCCGCGCCCTTGCAAACCCGAAGCTGGGTGAGCTTGAGCGTGCTCTGGAAATGGACCCGGTTGCTGCTCGAGAACCTGCGCTCGGAGAAGAAGCCGACGGCGGTGGCCGCCGGCTCGCCCCAGTTGGCCCAATGCAGGTGCCCGCCGATCACAGCGCCGTCGGCGTTGAAGGTGAACTCGCCCGGCGTCACGAGCCGCCGGCTGCCGGAATTCATCACGAACGCGTGAGTCGGGACGCCGATCGTGGACGACGTGGTGGACGAGGCCAGGGTGGTCACGGTCGTGCTGACGGTCGTGCCGCCTCCACAGCCGCTCCCGGCGAGCACAGCAACCACCCCGGCCAATGCGATGGCGCCGCGGACGAGAACCGGCACGGCCGGCGACCCTACCTGACCCATGGCGGCGTACCGGGGCGGCCATACTGACCTGATGGCCAAGCGGGCCGCCGGTGCGTTGATAGCCCTCTCCCTACTCGCCCTATCCGCCTGCGGCGGCGGCTCACCGAGTGCTACCTCCTCCACCACGGTCGCCGGCGACGCCAACCCCGCCGACGTCAAGGTCATCGACGGGTGGGTCACCGCGCTCCGCCACGGGAACGTCGACGCCGCCTCGAAGTACTTCGCGATCCCGAGCACCGCGGAGAACGGGCCGATCCTGACGCACATCCGGACCGCCGACGAGGCGCGGCGCTTCAACGAATCGCTCCCGTGCGGCGCCCGCCTGATTCGCGCCGACTCAGCGGGGTCGTTCACCACCGCGACGTTCAGGCTCACGGAGCGGCCGGGCCCCGGGGCCTGCGGTCCCGGCGTCGGGGGCATCGCCAAGACCTCGTTCGTGATCCGCGACGGCAAGATCGTCCAGTGGCGGCGGGTGGGCGCCGGGGGTGGCGCGCCTCCGGCTCCGGGCAGCTCGGTCTAGGCCTCCGCTCAGGTCCCGAGCGCCAGGCGGACGCGCCGGATGACCTCATCGTGGGCCGCGGACGATCAAGAGCTGACCGCGCGCTCACCGGGCCGGACGGCTGACGATCAGAAGCGCCACGGCGCCGGCGCCCAGGGCGCCCGCCGTCACCCCGTAGGCGAGATCGGCGCCCCCGCGCTCGAGCAGCGCCCCCCCAAGGATCGGCCCGACCACGTATCCGGCGGCGTAGAGGAGGTTCTGCACCCCGTAGGCCAGGCCCCGGGCCTCCTCCGCGAAAGCCTCGTCGAGCCACGGGACCGAGGCCGCCATCGCGAGGCTGAAGCCCGCACCCCAGACGGCGAGCGCGATCGCCGTTCCCCCGATCCCCGGGAGGACCGCGAGGAGCACGACGGAGACCGCCGTCAGGACGAGCCCGGCGATCGCGGGGATCCGGCGGCCCCTGCGATCGCCCCAGCGACCAGCGAACGGCGACAGCAGGGCATCTACCGCGATCGAGCCCGCGAACAAGAGCCCGATGGTTGCGCTCGAGAGCCCGAGGCGGGCGTCGAGGTCGAGGGGGGCGACGACCTCCGTCAGCCCGACTGCGCAGGCGGCGGCCAGGAGGATCGCCGCCCCCCATGCGCCGATACCACGGCGCGTCGCCCGGGCGATCGCCGGCAGCGCCGGCACCGACGGCCCGGCCCGCGGGGTCTCCCTGGGCAGGACGACCAGCACCGCGACCAGCAACGCGAGCGCGAGCCCGCAGAAGATCAGGAACGGAGCCTCGAACGACAGAACCTCTGCCGTCACGCCGCCGAGCGCGGGACCGGCGATGGAGCCGGCCCCGGTCGCGCCGAGCGCGATCCCGAGCGTCTCGCCGCGCCTTCCGGGCAGGGCCGTGTCCGAAACCAGCGCGAGGGCCGAGATCCAGCTCGCGGCGGACCCGATCCCCTGGACGGCGCGAGCCAACAACAGGGCAGCGATGGAGTCCGATACGGCGATCAGAAACGATCCGGCGGCGACGAACAACAGGCCGGTCACCAGCAGCGCCCGCCTGCCGATCGAATCCGCCGCGCGGCCGAGCGGGAGCGAGAGCAGGACGATCGGCACCGCGTAGGCGGCAAGCGCGAGTCCGAGGGCTGCGTCCCCGGCCCCCGTTCGCCGCTCGATGTCGGGAAGAAGCGGGGCCACGAGCCCAAGCAGCGCGGAATCGATCGTCACTGCGCCGATTCCGATCGCGATCACCGCGCGGCGGCCCCACTGCGCCGGCCGATCGGGCGCGGGCATGCGAGGAGGCTCTACGCCTCGCCGCGCTGCCGCCGGGCGCGGGCCGTCAGCGCGCCGACTCCGGGATTCACGGCGAGCAGTGAGAGCCACGCGAGCCTCGCGACGTCCGGTGAGGCCAGATAGGCGATGGGCACTGAGCCCACGAAGACGGCCGGTGTCACCAGTCCGGTGATGATCCGCTCGCGCCGCTCGGCCGAGGTCGGCGTGTGGTCTAGTAGCCCGCGGCCGGCGGCGACCAACCAGACCAGCAGGTGCAGCAATGACACGATGGCGATGTTGACCGCCATCAGCGCCGTGGGCAGGGGAAGGTCCGCGACGCCCGGATCCCCAACCGAGGCGGTGCTGAACGGCAGCAGCACGACCGCGGCGATCAGGAACAGGTTCACGACGATCGTTGTCCGATCGATCGAGACGAACTCGGCGACCATGCGATGATGCGCCAGCCAGTAGGAGGCGATCACGGCGAACGCGATCGCAAAAGCGAGAAGCTGGGCCCCCTCGGCATCGCCGAACGCCGACAGGCTTGCGAATGCGGACTGGGGATGACCGACGTCCAGCGTCGTGACCAGCAGCGTCAACGCCAGCGCGAACGTCGCATCGATGAAGCCGATCGCGCGGTCGAACTCTGAGGCCTCGCGCGAGTACCGCATCATTCACCTCCCTCTCAGCGGCAACCACCCACGAGAGCGGCGAGTCAATCAGCCGAACCGGCGGAAACCGCCGGCGACGCGGCGCGTAGTCCAGTCCTGAGGCCGCCACTCAGGTCCCGAGCGCCAGGCGGACCCGCCGGATGACCTCGCCGGTGAACTCGGTCGTCCCGGCATGTCCGCCGAGGTCCGGTGTCCGCACCCCGGCCGCGGTCGCCCCGAGCACTGCCTGGTAGACGGCCCTCGAGCAGCGATGCGCGTCCTCGGAGCCGGCCTCGCCGGCGTGGTGGAGGAGGGCAGCCGCCGCGAGGATCATGCCCATCGGGTTGGCGAGGTCCTTGCCCTCCAGCGCCGGCGCGGTGCCGTGCGGGGCCTCGGCCATCGCGACCGTAGTGCGCAGCTCGTCATCGAGCGCCAGGAGAACGGACTCGGCGCCGGCGATCGACCCGAACAGCGGCAGCACGAGGTCGGAGAGCAGGTCCCCGTCGCGATTCAGGCAGGGGATGACGAGGGGCTCGGTCCCTGCGCCGCTGACCAGGCCGGCGAGCGTGGCGTCGATGAGCACGGGCTCGTATTCGATGTCCGGGTGCCGCTCGGCGGCGGCGTCCATCTCCTCCTTCAGCATCCCCTCGTAGATCGGGCTCACCGTCCACTTGGGCCCGCCGTACACGCGGCCGCCGAGGTCCGCCGCGGCGCGGAAGGCGTATTCGGCGACCGCGGCGCAGTTCGAGCGCCTGATCGTCTCGGTGCGGTGCGCGAGCTCGTCGCCGTCCCCGGCCTCGCGCCATTGCTGGGCGCCGTACGCGTCGCCGACCGCCATCCGGCAGACCGCGATGGGGTGGTGCACTCCGCCAATCGGCGTGACTCCCGGGATCCGGCGCCCGGTCCGCATGATCACCTTTCCGTCGATCTCCTCGCGCAGGATGCGGTTGGGGCTGCCGACGTCATCCGCGTCCTGGGCGTGATCGTCGCGGCTTTGAGACCGAGCCCGGCCGCGCGCATGGCGGCCGCGGCCTCCGCGCAGACGGCGTTCCGTGTGCGGCGCCGGCTCTCGAGCGAGAGGTCGAAGCGCGTGATCTCGACCCCGATGTCGAGCACATCCGGATCCAGGACGCGGAGAGCCTGCTCCAGGAGCTCCTGGCCGGTCTGATCGCCCTCGAGCGCGGCTATCTGGACGCGCCGCCATCGCCGCGCGAGGGTATTACTTAGGGGGATGGCCGCCGAGAGCTGCACCTGGTGCGGAACGAGCGTCGAGGACGACGACGGATTCCGGCTCTACGAGCCGGCCGGCGATCGCCGCGCGGTCTTCTGCCGCCTCGAGCACGTGATCCCCTGGGCGATCCAGGGCCCGCATTGGGAGGCGGGCGAGCTCGACGAACCGCGCACCGCCGAAAGCGCCCCCCGCACCTGCGCCCACTGCGGGCGGGAGCTGGGCGACGTCCACGTGCTGCTCGTCCGTCATCGGGGCGAGAATCGGATCCTGGACGACTTCTGCTCCGTCGACCATCTGCTCGAGTGGGCGAAGGCCGGCGGCCGCTGGCAGTAGGAGGCGGCAAACCTTCGCCTGGCGGTGTCCTCGGTCGGCCGCCTCGGTCATGCACGACTCAGTGCACTCCCTTCGGCGGCCTCCCTGCGTCCTTGCCAGTCTCGGTTTCGCGTCCTACTGCTGCGCGGTCAACCCGAGCTCGGCGGCGTTCTGCGCCATTGCGTCGATGACCAGCTGAATGTGCTCGGTCTCGTCGACCCCGAGTTCGTCGATCCCGCGCACGATCTGGCCGCGGTCGACCTTGGCGGCGAAGGAGGGCTGCTTGAGCTTCTTACGCACGGACTTCGGCTTCATCCCCTCGATGCCGGTGGGGCGAACTAGCGCGCACGCGGCCACGAAGCCCGACAGTTCGTCGACTCCGTAGAGGGTCTTCGCGAGCCGGGTTGTGCGGGGGACGCCCATGAACTCGGCATGGCCCGCGACCGCGTCGATGATCTCCTGCGGGTAACCGCGCGCCTCGAGCTCCTTCAGGGCGTAACGGGGGTGGCCGGTGTCGAGATCCGGATAGCGCTCGTAGTCGAGATCGTGAACGAGGCCCGTGATCGTCCACGTCTCCTCGTCCTCGCCGTCGCGCCGGGCATAGGCGCGCATGCACGCCTCGACGCCGAGGACGTGCTTCCGCAGCGAATCGGATTCGATCCATTCGCACACGAGAGCCCACGCATCGTCACGCGTTGGTGCCGCCATAACCCATTGTTACCCTAGCCGCGAACCGATGGAGAAGTTCGTGATCCAGGGCGGAACGCCGCTTTCCGGGGAGATCACTGCGGCCGGCAACAAGAACGCCGCGCTCCCGATCCTCGCGGCCTGCCTGCTCACGGACGAGGAGATCGTCCTCATGAACGTCCCGCGAATCCGCGACACGGAGAGCCAGGTCGCGCTCCTCGAGGGATTGGGCGTGAAGGTGAACTGGAGCGGCCAGAACGAGCTTCGCCTGCAGGCGGATTCCGTCTCCGACACGAGCGTCGACGAGGAGCTCGCGGCGCGCATCCGTGCTTCGTTCCTGCTCGCGGGCCCCCTCCTGGCCCGCTTCGGCGAGGTCCGCATGCCACCGCCGGGCGGGGACTTCATCGGGCGCCGGCGCCTCGACCCGCACCTGGACGCGTTCACGGACATGGGCGCGCGGGTGGACGGCGACCGCTGGATCGAGCTGTCGGCACCCGATGGCGGGTTGAAACCCTGCGGGATTTTCATGGACGAGCCATCGGTGATGGCGACGGAGAACGCGCTGATGGCCGCCGCGCTGACACCCGGCCCGACCACGATCGGCAACGCGGCGTCCGAGCCGCACGTCCAGGATCTGGCCCGGCTGCTGATCAAGATGGGGGCGAGCATCGACGGCGTCGGCTCCAACGTGATGACCGTTCACGGGCGCGACAGGCTGGGTGGCGCCGAGCACCGGATCTGCGCCGACCACATCGAGGTCGCGAGCTTCATGGCCCTCGCCGCCGCCACCCGAGGCGAGCTGCGGATCCGCGAGGCGGACCCGAACGACCTCATGATGATCCGCCGCCAGTTCCAGCGGCTGGGCCTCACGTCCCACGTCGAGGACAACGATGTGCTCGTCCCGCCTGAGCAGGTGCTCCAAGTGAGGGCGGACGTGGGCGACGCCACCCCCAAGATCGAGGACGGGCCGTGGCCGGCCTTCCCCGCCGACCTGACCTCGATCGCCCTCGCGCTGGCCACCCAGGCCGAGGGGCAGATCCTGATCTTCGAGAAGATGTTCGAGAACCGGCTGTTCTTCGTGGACAAGCTGGTCGCGATGGGCGCTCGGATCATCCTGTGCGATCCCCACCGGGCGATCGTCTACGGTCCGAGCCGTCTTCACGGAGAGCGGGTCGACAGCCCGGACATCCGCGCCGGGATGGCGATCCTCATCGCGGCGCTGGCCGCGGAGGGGACGTCGGAGATCGGCAACATCATCCAGATCGACCGCGGGTACGAGCGCATCGACCTGCGGTTGCGGGACCTGGGCGCGCGGATCGAGCGCGTCGGCGCCGAGCCCGTTCCCGCGTAGACGCCACGGACGACCCGAGACCGGCGAGGGCCAGCCTCTAAGGTCTCGCCGATGATCCACCGGATTCCCCCCGGCACGAGGGACGTTCTGCCCGCAGAGATGCGGGAGCTGCGCCGCATGCAGGGCGCGCTCGCGGCCGTGTTCGAGCGGTTCGGCTACGGCGAGGTGGCGACCCCCACGATCGAGTACGACGAGGTGCTCGCGCGCGGTGACGAGCGCGGCGCGCTCAGCGCGTACCGGTTCTTCGACGCCGATGGCGAGCTGCTCGCGATGCGCACCGACATGACGATCCCGATCGCGCGCCTGGTGGCCACCCACCTCGCTCGCACCGAGCCGCCATTCCGCCTGGCCTACTTCGCGAACGCCTACCGCGCCGTACGCCCGCAGCGGGGGCAGATGCGCGAGTTCGCGCAGGCGGGGGTTGAGCTGGTCGGCGCGGACGCGCCGGACGGAACCGCCGAGGTCATCGAGGTGCTGAGCGCGGCCCTCGACGCGGTTGGGCTCACGAGGGCGATGATCGGGCTGGGCGACGCGGATCTCTACCGGCAGCTGCTGGCCGAGCTCGAGGTGGCCGAGGACCGGCGGGAGCGCATTCTCGAGCTCCTGGCGACCCACGATCTCGTCGGGCTCGAGGACGAGGTCGACGCGCTGGGCGTCGACCTCGGGGCGCGCGAGACGCTGCTGCGTCTGCCCAACCTGCGCGGCGGCTCCGAGGTTCTCGAGCAGGCGCGGCAGCTCGGCGGCGCCGCCGTCGAACGCGCGACAGAGCGGCTCTCCGCGACGTTCCGAGCCGCCGAGGCCAAGGGGGTCGGCCCTCGAATCAATCTGGACCTCGGCCTGCTTCGCGACCTCGGCTACTACACGGGCGCGATCCTCGAGGTCTACGACCCCGCGCTCGGCCACGTCCTCGGCGGCGGCGGCCGCTATGACGAGCTGATGGGCCGCTTCGGGCGCCCCCTGCCGGCGGTCGGGTTCGCGCTGTATCTGGAGCGCGTGCACATCGCCCAGGCCGAGGAGGACCGGCTCGCGAGTGCGGGTGCGCGGGAGGAGGGGACATGAGGCTCGGCGAGGTCTCGGGGAGCCGCGCTCGCGGCGACGGAGAGCTGAAGCTGGCGCTCCCTCGCGGCGCGCTGTTCGATGGCACCCTGGACCTGCTCGACCGGATCGGGCTCGACACGAGCAGCCTGCGTTCGGACTCGCGGTCGCTCGTCTTCGAGGTCGACGACCTGATGCTCGTGACGATGAGGCCGTCCGACGTGCCGACCTACGTCGAGGCGGGGGCCGCCGACGTTGGCATCACCGGCAAGGACGTGCTGCTCGAGCAGCGCGACCGGGCGGTCTACGAGCTTCTCGACCTCCGCTACGGGACCTGCCGGTTGGTCCTCGCGGCACGGCGCGGTGACGATGCCCTCGACGTGGCCGAGCGGCGCCTCGGGGCGATGCGGATCGCGACGAAGTACCCGCGGGCCGTCGAGCGCTGGTTCCAGGAGTCCGGGCGGCGAGCCGAGGTGATCGAGGTCAAGGGCTCGGTGGAGCTCGCGCCGCTCGTCGGGTTGGCCGACGGGATCGTGGACCTCGTTGACACCGGGCGGACGCTGGCCGAGAACGAGCTCGAGGTGCGTGAGGAGATCACCACCTGCACGGCGCGGCTCGTCGCGAATCGGGTCGCCCACAAGCTCCGTGCCGACGAGGTGGACCGGCTGGCCGACAGGATGCGCGAGGCGACGAGATGAGGATCGAGCGCATCGACTGGGACGGGAGCGACGCACATGCGCTTGCCGCCCGGCTGCGGAGGCTTGCCTCGCCGCAGGAGGACGTTGCCGAGGCCGCCGCGGAGATCGTTGGCTCGGTTCGCGACCGGGGGGATGAGGCGCTCCGCGAGATCGCCGAACGGCTTGGCGAGGAGGCGCCCGAATCGTGGCGCGTGGACCGGGAGGCGATCGCGGCCGCCCCCGGGCTGCTGGACGCCGACGTTCGCGAGGCGCTGCGCTTCGCGGCCAAGAACATCGCCGCGGTGGCGCGCGCGGAGCTCGAGACCCGCGATCGCCCGGCGACCGTCGACCTGCCGGAGGGACAGCGGGTGGAGGTTCGCGCCGACGCAGTGGCGGCGGCCGGCATCTACGCCCCCGGAGGAAGGGCGGCGTACCCGTCGTCGGTCCTGATGTGCTGCATCCCGGCGCGCGTTGCCGGCGTCAGCCGCGTGGCCGTCGCCAGCCCGGCCGGGGCGCGGGGCCGCCCGAGCGCACAGGTCCTGGCCGCGTGTGCGGCGGCCGGCGTCGAGGAGGTGTACGCGATCGGCGGCGCGCAGGCGATCGCGGCGCTCGCTTACGGCACGGAGACCATCGACCGGGTCGATCTGATCGCCGGACCGGGGAACCGCTACGTGGCGGAGGCTAAGCGCCTGGTCTCCGGCGCGGTCGGGATCGACGGCGTGGCCGGGCCGAGCGAGCTGATGGTCGTCGCCGACGGGACGGGGATACCGGAGTGGATCGCGCTCGACCTCTGCGCGCAGGCCGAGCACAGCGCCGACGGCTTCCTCGTCGTCGCGTCGCCGGACGTGGCGCTGCTCGACCACCTCGAGCAGGTCGTAAACGAGCTCGCGGACGAGCGCCCGAGCGTCCAGCAGGCCCCGCTCGCGCTCGTCGGGACGACCGGTATCGAGGCGACGCTCACGCTCGCCGACGCGATCGCACCCGAGCACCTCGAGCTCATGTTCGAGGGCGCGGACGAGCTCGCCGCGAGGGGGCGCGTCGCCGGCTGCGTGTTCCTCGGCAGGGGAGGCGCGGCCGCGTTCGGCGACTACGTCGCGGGCTCGAACCATGTGCTGCCGACGGGCGGCGCGGCTCGCTTCGGGGGGCCGCTCGGCCCGGGGAGCTTCCAGCGGCGCAGCTCGATCGTCAGCCTGCCCAGCGCGGCGTCTGCGGCGCTCGCCCCATACGTCGACGCTCTGGCCCGGGCCGAGGGCTTTCCCGTGCACGCCGAGTCGGCTGCGGCCCGCGCCGGGGAGTGATGGGCCACAATCGCAATCAATCGCACGGCACCAGCCAGTTTCGGGGCTAACGCCCCTCACCAGCACACATCGGGACTTTGAACAATGGCCCGCGCCGCTGACATCAATCGCAAGACTCGCGAGACCGAGATCTCGCTGGCCGTCGACCTCGACGGCGGCGAGGTGGAGGCCTCGACCGGGGTCGGCTTCTTCGACCACATGCTGGAGACGGTCGGCCGCCATGGGCGGCTCGGCCTGCGGGTGAGCGCGAAAGGCGACCTCGAGACGGGTGCCCATCACACGGTCGAGGACGTTGGGATCGCCTTGGGCCAGGGGCTGGACGAAGCGCTCGGCGATCGTGCGAGGATCCACCGCTTCGGGTATGCGGCGATCCCCATGGATGAGGCGCTCGGCGTCTGCGCTGTGGACGTTTCCGGCCGCCCGCTCTGCCTGTTCGGATCCGAGCTCCCGCCCACCTCGATCGCCGGCTTCGAGACGGAGCTGACCGAGGAGTTCTTCCGTGCGGTCGCCACCCACGCCAAGCTCACGCTGCACGTGGGAAACCGCTACGGCTCCAACGCGCACCACATGGTCGAAGCGTGCTTCAAGGCGTTCGCCCGCGCGCTTCGCGACGCGGTGTCGATCGATCCCGACCAAGCCGGCGTGCCGAGCACGAAGGGGACGCTGACCTGACGCGAATCGCCGTTCTCGACTACGGGATGGGGAATCTGCGGTCCGTCCAGAAGGCTCTCGAGCGGGTCGGGGCGGAGGGCATCATCACTGGCGATCCGTCCACCGCGCGGCAGGCCGACGGGGTGATCCTCCCCGGAGTCGGGGCGTTTCCGCGGGCGATGAGCCGGGTGAGGGAAGCCGGGCTTGACTCCCTGGTCGCGGATCGGGTGCGGGCCGGCGTGCCGGTGCTGGGGATCTGCCTCGGCCTCCAGCTCCTGTTCGAGAGCTCCACCGAGCACGGCGGCGGCGCCGGCATCGGCGTGCTGCGGGGTGAGGTCACGGGGCTCGAGGCCCCGGGGCTGAAGGTCCCGCACATGGGCTGGGAGCCGGTTGGCTGGGAGCGCGAGTCGGAGCTCGTCTCGGGCCTGGAGTCGGGGACACCCTTCTACTTCGTGCACTCGTTCGCGGTGCGGCCCGCCGACGGCGGCGACGTGCTGGGGACGGCCGAGTGGGGGGAGAGGTTCGCCTGCGCCGTGGCCCGCCCGCCGCTCTACGGGGTCCAGTTCCACCCCGAGAAGTCCAGCGCAGCCGGCCTGCGCGTCCTGGCCAACTTCGCCGAGATCTGCGCGTCGGTTCCGGCGTGATCCTCTACCCGGCGATCGACATCCGCGACGGCCACGCGGTTCGCCTCACTCGTGGTGACTACGCGCAGGAAACCGTGTACGACGATGACCCCGTCGACGCCGCTCGCCGCTGGCTGGAGCAAGGCGCGCGGGCCCTCCACGTGGTGGACCTCGACGGAGCCCGAGCCGGTGAGCCCAAGAACCTTCAGCACGTCGGGCGCATCGCCTCGGAGGCCCCGGTCCCGCTCCAGGTGGGGGGCGGCCTTCGGGATCCCGACGCCGTGAAGGCGGCGCTCGATGCGGGCGCCGACCGCGTCGTCCTCGGCACCGCGGCGCTGACCGAGCCGGGGCTTGTAGCGGCGCTCGCGGCCGAGTACGGCGAGCGCATCGCGGTCGGTGTGGACGCCCGCGGCGGCCAGGTGGCCGTCGAGGGATGGGAGCGTTCCACGGACGCGACGGCGGCCGACTCCGTGTCGGACCTGGCCGCGCGAGGCGTTCGCAGATTCGTGTTCACGCCCGTGGAGGTCGACGGAACGCTCGGCGGGCCCGGGATGCGGGAGCTCCAGCAGGTCGCGCACGCCGCCACCGAGCACGGCGTGGCCCTGATCTACTCGGGCGGCGTCGGCTCCCTCGACGATCTGCGCGAGCTACGGGGGACGGCGTTCGAGAGCCTCGAGGGCGTGATCGTCGGCCGAGCGCTGTACGAGGGCCGGTTCACCGTCGCGGAGGGTCAGGCGGCTCTCGGTGGCTAACGTCTCTCGGTAGTGGCATCCACCACCTCCAAGCTCCTCGCGCGCGCGAGGAACGTTCGCTGGCTCGCGCTGTATGAGACCGCCCGGATGGTCTACGGCCACGGGAAGCGGGCCTGGGAGAAACTCGAGCCCCACGAGCGCGAGAACATCGGCTACCTCGTGCGCAAGTCAAAGGGCCGCCGCTCGAATCTGACCGAGGGCGAGCGCAACGAGCTCTGGACGCTGGTCAAGAAGGCCGTCACGGGCTAGGGGGTGCACTCATGGCCCTGAAGCGCGTGATCCCGTGCCTGGACGTCGATGCCGGACGGGTGGTCAAGGGCACCAACTTCGTCGGCCTCCGCGACGCCGGGGACCCCGTCGAGCTCGCCGCCCGCTACGACAGCGAGGGCGCGGACGAGGTCGTCTTCCTGGACATCACGGCCTCACACGAGCGCCGCGAGACGATCACAGAGCTGGCGCGCCGCACCGCCGACAACGTCTTCATCCCGTTCGTGATCGGCGGCGGCATCCGCTCGGCGGCCGACGCGCAGGCGGTGCTTGACGCGGGCGCCGACAAGGTCTCGATCAACTCGGCCGCACTCGAGCGGCCCGAGCTGATCGGCGAGCTGGCAGAGGTGTTCGGCTCTCAGTGCGTCGTGGTGGCGATCGACGCGAAGCGCGCGAACGACCACTGGGACGTCTATACGCACGGCGGGCGCCATCCGGCCGAGGGCCGCGAGGCCGTCGCGTGGGCCCGGGAGGCGACCGAGCGCGGGGCGGGGGAGATCCTGCTCACGAGCATGGACCGCGACGGAACGGCCGACGGGTACGACCTCGAGCTGACCCGCGCCGTGGCTGACGCCGTGACCGTCCCGGTGATCGCATCGGGCGGCGCGGGCGTGCTCGACCACCTCTCGGAGGGGATCCTCGAGGGCGGCGCGGACGCGGTGCTCTGCGCCTCGATCTTTCACTACTGCACCCACACGGTCCGCCAGGCGAAGGAACACCTGCGCGTGGCGGGCGTGCCGGTCCGCCTGGCGTAGAACCGAGCGATTCTCCCGCGCCCATGGTGCGGGGCTTCGAGACGCGTCGCGGTCAATTCGCGCGGCAGCTTGCACCGGCGCAATGGCGGAGGGCAGCCAAACGGGTCTCCAGACGAGACTGGACGGCGGCGTAGCGGGGAATTCCGGCAACGTTTCGAAGCTCGTAGGGATCTCGCGTTAGGTCGTAGAGTTCGGTGTAGGTGCGCTGGCCGTCGGCGCCGTATCCGAGATCCCGGAAATACGCGTAGCGGGGAGTCCGAACGCCGACGTACTTGGGCGTCACCAGGTGTTCGAGCAGCAGGTCCCGGTGCGTGAGCCGTTTGGCGTCCTGAGCGACCGGCACCAGCGAGGTGCCATCCATCCGCAAGTTCGGCTTCGCGCCCGTTGCGGCGACTACGGTCGGCGCAATGTCGATGTTGCCGACCAGCTGACTACGCGTGACGCCTTGCGGGATGCCCGGGCCGCGCATGACCATTGGCACCTTGATCGACTCTTCATACGGGAGCACCTTGCCGTGGTGGCGGTGCTGGCCGAGCAGGAAGCCGTTATCGGAGGTGAAGATGAAGAGCGTATTGTCGAGTTGGCCGCTCTTTCTCAGGGCCGCGACGAGGCGGCCGACCAAGCGGTCTACCGCCAGCAGACTCTCGAGGCGGCTGCGGTAGAGGGTGGCGAGGACCGCGACATGGGCGCGGTTGAGGGGCGGCTTCTTCAGGAACGGCGGCTTATCGGCCATGTTGGGCTCGTTGAACGAGGGCGGGCGCGGCAATGGTCGCCGTGCGAACTTCCCGTAATCGCGGGGAGCCGGGCGGGGATTTCGCGGCGCATGCTTCCCTTCCAGCAGGCCTTCCTCGTGAGGGGCCGCAGTGTCGACACTCAGGAAAAAGGGTGCTCGCCCACCGGCGTTGCGATGAACGAAGGCGACCGCCTTGCGGCTGAGGACCGATGTCTCGTAGTCGCTCGGGGCGTGTCCGTAATGAACGAGCTTGCCGTTTTGGTTGAGCGTGTAGCCATACATCTGAAACGACGTGTGGAAGACCGGCGTCTGCCAGTCGTCCCAGCCCGGTGGAATCAAATGTGGGTTGGCGGTCGGGGCGTCGTAGTGGTTCAGGTAGCGGCCGATGTGTGCGGTCCGGTAGCCGGCCCTCTGCAGCCAGATCGGCAACGTTTTCGAACCGTCGAGCCGGGCAAAGCCGCCAAGCGGCGGGTCGTCCCCGAAGACGCCGTTGTTGTGGGAGTACTGGCCCGTGAGGAGGCTGGCGCGCGACGGACAGCATTCCGGCGTAGTGGTGATGTAGTTCGTGAACGTTACGCCGTGGTCGGCCAATGAGCGCCGCACGTTCTTCATGAAGCCCAGCGGCCTGGCGTTCTGATCGTCCGTTTGGACGATGACGACGTTCGGGCGGCTCTGACCGCCCGTGACTGTCGACCCACCGCGAGACTCAGTCGTGCTGCGCTCGTGAGCGTTCGTTTGGCCAGCCCCGCCGGACCCTCCGCAGCCGACCACCGCGGCCGCGGATAACGCCGCCGCGGCCAACACCGCGAGAGGACCAAGCGCGGGGCCCATGCGCGGGAGAATAGTTGGGTCCTGGGGGCAGGATGACGCTGTATCGCGCGGCACTGGCCACTCGCCCACGCGGGACTATTGTGTCGCGCCGATGCACCGCTGGGAGCCCTACGCGCTGCCGGGCATCGTCGCTCTGGCGGCCGTCGTTCGCTTTGCGACCTTGGACGGGCAGAGCTTCGATCACGACGAAGCAGTGACGGCCGCGCGGGTGCTCCATCCGAGCCTCTTCGACACGCTCTCGGTTGTCGTCCACGGCGAGCGTAGCCCGCCTCTCTATTACGTTCTCGGCTGGGGTTGGTCGAGGGTCTTCGGCACCGGCGAGGTCGGCTTGCGCTCGCTGTCCGCGCTCTTCGGCACCCTGACCGTGCCGGTCGCCTACCTGGTCGCGCGTGAGCTGGTGAACCGGCGGCTGATCGCTCTCCTGGCGGCGGCCTTCGTGGCCCTGAACCCCTATTTGGTCTGGTACTCGCAGGAGGCCCGCTCGTACGCGCTGATGGTCCTCTTCGCCACTGTGGCGCTTCTCTTCTTCGCGCGTGCTCTCAACCGCCCGGACCGACGCTCGCTAGCAATGTGGGCTTTGGCCTCCGCCATGGCCGTGTGCTCCCACTACTTCGCTGCCTTCCTGATCGCCCCCCAGGCCGTCTGGCTCGCAGTCCGCAAGACCCATCGCCGCCAGGCGATCCTGGCGGTCGCGGCGGTCGTCGCCGTCGGCATGGCCCTGATACCGCTGGCCGTCGCCCAGGAAGGTGGCGGGCGACGTAACGGCTTCACCGCGATCCCGCTGGCCTCTCGGGTGGGGGAGGTCGGTCTCAACTTCGTGGCCAGCGAAGAGCCGGCTCCCTTTGCCGGCAGCGGGAAGATCGACGCTGTTCAGGGAGCCGCCGCCGTCGTGGGCGCGCTCCTTCTGCTCACCGCTCTCGGCCTCATCGTCGCCGGCGCGTCGCCCGAGGAGAAGCGTGCAGCGACCGTCGTGGGCGCGCTTGGAGGGGCGGCCATCGGAGTTCCGGTGCTGCTGGCGGTTGTCGGGATCGATTTCATCAACCCGCGGAATCTCATCGGCGCTCTTGTCCCACTGTTGATCCTTCTCGCTGTGGGCTTCGGCGCGCGCGGTTCTGGCCGCCCCGGACTGATCGCCAGCTTGGCCGCGTGCTTGCTCTTCTCCGGCGTCCTGGTGGCGGTAAACATCAGCGCCCAAATGCAGCGGCCGGATTGGCGAAGCGCCGCCCAAGCGCTCGAGTCGTCAGGTAACGCGCGCGCCTTCGTCGTTCTGCGCAACGGCGACGATCCATTGGGCTACTACCTTGGAGCCCAAAAGCCCCGTCACCAAGGGCCAAAGCGGATTCGGACCCGGGAGATCGAGGTGCTCAGCACGAATTACCGGGTCAAACGCCCGCCGCGGCCGTTCACGCTCGTTCACGAGGAGCGGCTCGCGCCGCTGTTTGTGCTGTGGGCCTACCGAGCTCCCCAGCGCGAAGCCGTTCGTTTACGCGATCTCACCGGACGCAAGGTGCTCAGCGAGCGCTCCTCTGTACTGATCCGGGATGGCGGTTGAGGTCGGAGCGCGACGGACACCTACATGCCGCCGTTCTTCTTCTGCTTCTGCTTCGAAGCGTGCTTCTTGTGCTTCGCATGCGACTTGCCCTTGCCGCCACCGCCCGTCTTCTTGCCACGCCCGCTCTTCTTGTGACCACCCTCGTCATTGGCTCCGTCCCCGCCCTTGTGCCTTTGAGCCGTGACCGTGCTGGTGCTTGCCGGGCGGCCTGGGCTTGAAGGCCTGGATCGACGAGTACCCAGTCAGGTAGATCCTCCTACCGTCCGAGACAACCGGGTTGTACTCGCCCTGATTGCTGTGGAAGACCTCCTGGCCCTTGCTGACCGCGTAGCCAAACGTTCCGATGTTCGGCCCGATCCCCGAAACGTAGACGGTGCGGTCGACCACGCTGGCCGAGCCCAGGATGACCCCGTTGATGTAGTGCTCCCACCGGACCGCACCCGTCTTGGCATCCAGCGCGTAGAAGTGCTTGTCCTCGGAGCCGATGAAGACCGTCGGCGGGGCGTGGGGCGTGTCGGCGACCGCGGGCGAGGAGTAAACCTCGGCGCCCGTCGACCGGCTCCACGCGAGATTGCCGGTCTTCTCCTCGAAGCTGTAGACGCGTCCGTCCAGGCCGCCCAGGTAGACCCGCCCGAAGGCGACAGCGGGAGTCGAGTACACCCCGCCGCCGTGGAGGAACCCCCCGCCCTGGGTGTTCGCCGTCCACTTGACGTGTCCGTTGCCGGAGTCGATCGCCCAGACCTCGCCAGCGTAGTTGTCGGCGAATAGAGTGCCATTGTCGTATGCCAACGACCCCTTGACGGGGCCTCCGGTGTGGACCTTCCATCGCAGCTTTCCGGTCTTCTCGTCGAGGGCGAAGATGTCGCCCGACTCGCAGCCGAAGATGACCTTGCCGTTGTGGACGAGCGGCGAGGACTCGCTCCGGCCGGGCAACGGCGTCCGCCAGAGCACCTTTCCCTTCTTCGCGGTGAGCGCTACGGCCTGCTGCGGTTCCAGATTCACCGTGAACAGCCGGCCGTCGGAGTAGGCCGGCGAGGACGCGTTCAGCGTGCCGATCTTGCGCTTCCACTGGATATGCCCGCCGTGAACGCTGAGCGCGTAGAAGGTCGCGTCCTTGTCCATGAAGTAGATCGTGCCGTGGACGACGATGGGCTGGAACTCGAGGAGCTTTCCGGCCTGGAAGGTCCAGAGGGGGGATCCGAATGGCGGATTGAGGCCTTTCACCGGCAGGTAGCGGGTACGGGCGTGGTCATAGCCGTACATCGGCCAGTCGAGGGTTTCCGGCTTCTTGTGATGTTTCTGCTTCTGGAATGGGGCGTCGGGATTGGACACGTCCGCGGGACGCTTCGTCACCAGGTAGGCGGCCACGGCCGTCCCGGCAACGACCAGGACGAGGCCGCCCACAAGCGCAAGCCGGCGGGCGACGCTCCAGGAGCGCCAAATTTCGAGCAGACGACCCATCCGCGAGGCTCGTCATGGTAGGGAACGGTTCAGAACCTCCCTTAAATCGACCGCCGATGCCGCCTGAGAGCGCCAAGATCGAACCGGCCCGCATTCCCGAACGCCTGGGTGCGCTTCCGGGGCTCGACCGCGTGCGCGAAGCCGCGGCGGGCACGCCCATCTACCTCGTCGGCGGCGCGGTGCGAGACCTCCTGCTCGGGCGGGAGAGGACCGACCTCGACGTCGCCGTCGAAGGCGATGCCGCCGCCCTGGGCAGCCGCCTGGGCGGTGAGATCCGCACCCACGAGCGCTTCGCGACCGCAACGGTCCACACCGACGGCCTCGAGCTGGATCTGGCGACCGCCCGCAGCGAGTCCTACCCGAGGGCCGGCGCCCTGCCGGAGGTCCGGCCGGCGACGCTGACCGAGGACCTGGCGCGCCGCGACTTCACGCTCAACGCGATGGCCGTGCCCCTCGCGGGCGATCCCAAGCTGATCGATCCGCACGGGGGCCTCGCGGACCTCGAGCGGGGCGCGCTGCGCGTGCTCCACGACCGCTCGTTCGCGGACGATCCGACCCGCGCCCTTCGCGCCGCGCGCTACGCGGCACGCTACGGCTTCGAGCTCGAGCCGCGGACCGAGGAGCTGCTTCGCAAGGCGGACCTCGGGACGGTGTCGGACGATCGTGTCGATGCCGAGCTCCGGAAGCTCGCCGCGGAGCCGGACGCGCGCCGCGGCTTCGAGCTCCTGGATAGGTGGGGGCTCGTCGCCGTTGCCGAGGGGGCGTCCGAGCTGATCGCCGCCGTGGGCGCGCTGACGGCACACGAAGCGTGGTCCGGCGTGGCGGGCCAAAGTGAGGCCGTTCTCGCCGCCGTGACGGGCAGTGGGCTCGCGCAAGCCCGCGAGCTTGCGGCCACTCGAGTAACGACGCCGTCGCAGGGGGTGGAGCTCGCGCGCGGACACGACGGCGTGACGCTGGCGCTCGCCCGGGCGCTCGGGGCGGAATGGCTCGACCGCTACGTCGACGAGTGGCGCGACGTTCGGCTCGAGATCAACGGCGAGGACCTGATGAAGGCGGGCATTCCGCAGGGGCCGGCGATCGGCCGGGGCTTGGCCGGCGCGCTGCGGGCGAAGCTCGACGGCGAGGCGAGCGGCGCGAAGGAGGAGCTCCGAGTTGCGCTGGAAGTCGCCCGGGGATGATGGGCGGCGACTTTCGTCGCCGCAGCAGCATGTGCCGAGCGGCGAAGCCGCCGCACCTGCCTGCCGCCCGCGTGGTCTGGCCCATCCGGTACTTTCGGTGCTGGAGTGAGCGCGCCCTTCGAGGACGACCCGGTCTACCTGACCGAGCTTCCGGACGATCTGCGGGCACGCCGGGCGGAGGCCGTCAGGCGGCGCCGTTGGCGGCGGCGGCTGGCTGCGCTCGCAGTCCTGGCGGTTCTGGGCGCGGCTGCGGCGATCGCGATCGCGAGCATGGGAGGAAGCGGCGGCGGGAGCAAGGCGTCCGGGAAGAACCCGGCCTCAACGGGGCCAACGGGGCCGGCGGGGCCGGCACCTCGGGCGGCAGCACGACGAGCTATCCGGCGGACTGGAAGCCCTACACCGGCCCGGTGCCGATCCTCGAGTACCACGCGATCCAGCCGCCCGTCTCCGGCGTCCGCCTATCCCCAGCTCTTCGTGCCGCAGGCCGACTTCGTGGAGCAGATGAAGTGGCTCGACGACCACGGCTATGAGGGCATCACCCTCGATCAGGTGGAGAACGCCTGGTTCAAGGGCGGCGAGCTCCCGCCGAAGCCGGTGGTCCTGACCTTCGACGACGGCTACCTCAGCCAGTACGTGGCGGCGTTCCCGGCGCTTCAGCACTTCCACTGGCCCGGCGTTCTGAACCTGGTGACGAAGGGGGCCGACCTGCCCGACGACGACGTCAAGAAGATGCTCGACGCCAATCCAGGGTGGGAGCTCGCCTCGCACACGGTCCACCACCTCGACCTGACGACGCTCGACGCATCGCAGCTCCACGAGGAGGTGGCCAACTCGCGCAAGATCCTCCAGGACCGCTTCGGGGTCCCGGTCAACAACTTCTGCTACCCGGCCGGGAAGTACGACAACACCGTGATCGCCGCCGTCAAGGCGGCCGGCTACCGAGGGGCGACCAGCGAGGTCCCCGGGCTCGCCACCTCCGCGCACCCGTACGTCCTGAACCGCATCGAGATCGAGCTCGACGACGGGCTCAACGGATTCGTCTCGAAGCTCAAGGCCGCCGAGGCCGGCTCCGCCGACACATCGGTCAGCCCCGGCGGGTGAGCTCCGGCTTGCGCTGGTCAGAGAAGGACGGCGTGCGCTGGCTCGGGGCCGAGCTCCCCGGCGCGGTGGCCGCGTTCAGCACCCGGCTCGGCGGCGTCAGCGAGCCGCCCTTCGACACGCTCAACCTCGGGTCGCCTCACGGGTGACTCCGGACCGGTGCGCCGAGAACCGCGACCGGCCTGCGCCGCGCTCTGGGAATCGACCCGGAGGTGTCCTGCATGCGGGCAGCCAGGTGCACGAGGCGCCGGTGCGCCGCCACGAGGAGGCGACCGATCCCGAACGGCTTCGCCGAGCCCGGCGCCCGGGCTCGCCGAGGCCGACGGCCAGGCAACCGACCGCGCCGGGCCTGGCGCCCCTCGTCTTCGTCGCCGACTGCCTGCCGGTCGCGCTGGCGGGGCCTCGCGGCGTGGCGATGATCCATTGCGGCTGGCGCGGGCATGGCCGCAGGGATCGTCCAGCGCGGCGCCGACGAGGTCGAGGCGACCGCGGCCGCGGTCGGCCCGAGCATCGGCCCCTGCTGCTACGAGGTGGGCGAGGAGGTCCTCGGCGCCTTCAGCCCGCTCGGCGACGGCATCGCGTCCGGACGGATGCTGGACCTGCGGGAGGTCGCTCGGCGGCTGCTGGAGCAGGCGGGGGTCGACCAGGTCGAGATCAGCGACCTGTGCACGAGCTGCAACCCCGACCTGTTCTTCTCCCACCGGCGCGACCAGGGCCGCACCGGCCGCCAGGCCGGATTCGGTCTGGAGGACTCGCCTGATGCGCCGGGGCTTCGATCCACGGGCTCGATCCCGAGAAGATCCGCGCGAACCTCGAGCTGGTGCGCGAACGCGTCGGCCCCGAGGTCGAGATCCTCGCGGCGACGAAGTACGTGCCGCTCGAGGAGATGGAGGCGCTCGCGGACGCGGGGGTCGAGCTGGTCGGCGAGAACCGCCTGCAGGACCTGGAGGCGAAGCGCGAGCGATGGGGCGACGCGTTCACATGGGACTTCATCGGCAATGTCCAGAGCCGCAAGGTCAAGCGCATCCTGCCGCTCGTCCGCCTGATCCACTCGGTGGCGAGCGACTCGGCGCTGGAGCAGCTCGGCCGCCACGGGACGCCCGAGACCGAGGTCCTCGTGGAGGTCAACGTCGCCGGCGAGGAGAGCAAGGGCGGGATCGCTCGCGTCCGAGCTGGGAGCCTTCATCGAGCGTTGCCCCGTGAGCGTCGTCGGGCTGATGACGATGCCCCCGTTCAGCGCCAACCCGGAGGACTCACGGCCCGCCTTCGCGCGGCTCGCGGAGCTCGCCGCCGAGCACGGTCTGAGCCGGCTTTCGATGGGCACCAGCCAGGACTGGGAGGTCGCCGCGGAGGAGGGCGCGACGATCCTGCGACTCGGCACGGTCCTCTACATATAGGGGCGCAGCCTGAACTGGCCGCTGCACAGCGGTTCTCGCCTGCGGCGCGACGGGGTAAACCCGCAATAATTCGTACAGGAATAGCGCGTCTTTACGCGAACGTACGCTGAGCAATGGCCTTCCGCGACACATGGCACCGGGCGCTCGTCTACTTCGGCCTTGCCGAGGACCCGGGTACAGCGACGCGGACGTCTACGAGCCCGAGACCGGGCAGGACATGTACGAGGCGCCCGCCCCGCGCGGCGGGACCGTCAGCCCGCTCCGCGACCGTCGCCGCGCGCGCGACGAGATCGACGACATCTTCGCCGACGACGAGCCCGCGGGCCGCGGCGGGGGCGGCCGCGTGCTGCGGCCGGTCGCCGGCAACGGCGCGGACGTGCGCGTTCACCTGGTCACGCCCTACAGCTTCAACGACGCTCAGGAGGTCGCGGACAAGTTCAAGCAGGACACGCCCGTGATCCTGAACCTGCAGACGACCGACTCCGAGCTGGCCAAGCGGCTGATCGACTTCACCTCGGGCCTCACCTATGCGCTCGGCGGCGGGATGCAGAAGATCGCCGACAAGACGTTCCTGCTCACGCCGCGCAACGTCGAGGTCTCCGCCGAGGAGAAGGCCCGCCTCGTCGAAAAGGGCTTCTTCAACCAGTCCTAGACGCTCCCCGGCACTCATCTAGGCTTCGCCCGGCGATGAGGATCGGGTTCGCTGGAGCCGGCAACATGGCCGCCGCGATGGCGCGCGGCTGGGCCGCGGGCCCCGGCGGGCCCGAGGCGATGCTGTTCAGCGATCTGGACGAGGCGCGGGCCGCGGCGCTCGCCGAGGAGGTGGGCGGCGAGACCCGCGCCGGCCTCGCGGAGCTCGCCGCGGATTGCGACGTCGTCCTCCTCGCGGTGAAGCCCGCCGCGCTCGAGGCGGTCGCCGAGGAGTTGGGCGGCAGGGCGCCGGCGCTGCTCTCGATTCTCGCCGTCACTCCCACGAGCCGGCTCGCCGAGGCGTTTCCGGGCGTGCCCATCCTGCGGGTGATGCCGAACCAGCCGGTCGAGGTTCGCCGGGGCGTGATCTGCCACGCGCCGTCGGTCGCCATGCCGGATGAGCTTCGCGACCGGCTGCTGGACCTCCTGGAGCCGCTGGGCGACGTGGTGGAGCTCGACGAGATCGACATCGATCCGGCGATGGCGATCATGTCGTGCTCGCCCGCCTACATCGCGCTGGTCGCCGAGGCACTCGCGCGAGGCGGCGAGCGGGAGGGCCTGGACCCGCGAGGTCGCCGGTGAGCTCGTGGCCGGCGCGCTCGCTGGGACCGCCGAGCTCCTGCGAATGCGCGACCCGGCCACGATCCGCGACGCCGTCGCGCCGCCCGGCGGGGCGACCGAGGCTGGGCTGGCCCACCTCGAAGGGGTGGTGGAGGATGCGTTCGCGAACGCGGTCAACGCCTCGCTGGAGCGGTTCCGGTGATCGCGGGCGCCGCCGCCACGCTCATCCCGTTCGCGGACACCCGGAACACGATCGCCGACTACGTGGGCGCGGTCTTCCTCGTCTACCTGGTGCTGATCATCATCCGGGTCCTCCTCTCGTGGATCCCTCGGATGCCCTACAACCGGGCATTGCGGGCGGTCGTCGGGTTCATCGAGGAGGTGACCGACCCCTACCTGAACGTGTTTCGCAGGTTTCTGCCGCCGGTTGGCGGCGGCGCGTTCGCCCTGGACCTGAGCCCGATCCTGGCGATCATCCTGCTGATCATCGCCCAGCAGGTGGTCGTGGGGCTCATCCGCGGGTGACCTCGCGACGGCTCAACGCGGCCGCGATCAGGGGATGGCGGCGCGCCCTCCTCGTCTGCGGAGCGGTCGTGCTGCTGGACCAGGTGTCGAAGGCGATCGTCGTCTCGTCGCTTTCCGTCGGCGAGCACGTGCGGCTTGGGCTGGGGTTCAACCTCACCAACACGCCCAACTCGGGCCTGGCGTTCGGCATCGGGCAGGGGGAGGGGTTCGTGCTCGTCGTCACCGTCGTCGCGCTTGCGCTCGTGCTCGTGTGGTTCGCGCTCGACCCGAGCCGCCCGGGCATGTGGCTGGCCGTGGGCCTGCTCGCCGGCGGGGCGCTCGGGAACCTGGCCGACCGGGTGCGCATGGATGCCGTGACCGACTTCATCGACCCGCCGCTCTGGCCGACCTTCAACCTCGCGGACATCGCGATCACGCTCGGGGCGCTCGGGCTCGTGCTGATCTCGATGAACCCCGGCCAGACGCACGACGACGCGGCGCCCAAGCCAGGATCGGGGTGAGCCTGAGGAGGCGGGATGGCCAACGGTGCGAGAGGCCATGACTCGCCCAGCCAGGGACGGATGGGCGATCCTGGCCTCGAGCCGCGCATCGTCCACGTCGACGAGTGGCTGGCGGTGGTCGACAAGCCCGCCGGGCTCGTCGTTCACGCCGCGCCCGGGCATCGAGGGGACACGCTCGTGGACGTGCTCGGCGAGCTGCTCGGCGGTGGGGAGGACCCGCAGCGGCCGGGCATCGTCCATCGGCTCGACAAGGACACCTCGGGGCTGATGCTGGTCGCCCGTGGCGACGAGGCACACCGGCGCCTGGCGGCGATGATCAAGGCGCACGACGTGCGGCGGACCTACCTCGCTCTCGTCGAGGGCCGGCCGCGCTCGCGCACGGGCACCATCGACGCTCCGCTCGGCCGCGACTACAGGGCGCCGGAGCGGCGAGCCGTGGGTGGCCGCGGCCCTCGCGAGGCGCGCACCCACTTCACCGTGGTCGAGGCGCTGCCCGCCGACGCCCTCGTCGAGGCCCGGCTCGAGACGGGGCGCACGCATCAGATCCGCGCCCACTTCGCGGCGATCGGCCACCCGGTGGCCGGCGATCCGCGATACGGGCACGCGGGGCGACACGGCCTCGAGCGCCAGTTCCTGCACAGCGCGCGGCTGGGGTTCCGGCACCCGATGAGCGGGGAGGAGCTCGAGTTCTCCTCGCCGCTGCCGGGGGATCTGGCCGCAGGCGCTGGAGCGGGCGCGCACGGAGTAGGGCAGTGAGGGAGGGGCCCGGACCGTTCGGTGCGGGTCGAGTGAATCCACGCCCGGCTACCGGGCGCAGATTCACTTCACCCGCGGGTCACTGCAATCCACGTCCGGTTTCCGGACGCAGATTGCGTTGACCCGCCGATGACGCGCGATTGACCCGGGCGCTGCCCTCGCTGCCAGCCGTTGTCCGCAGTGCGACCACGCCGAGGCTCCCTACAATCCCCTCCGACCAGTAACCGACCCCCGACGGAAGGCACGGGGCCCTGCCCGGCAGGCAGAGAGCACGCCGGGTCCCCGCAGCGCCGTCGGGACGCAAGCAAAACCGAGCAAGGGAGCCTCATGTCCGAACCCGGAATCAAGGAGCTGCTGGAGGCCGGCCTTCACTTCGGCCACCAGACGCGGCGCTGGGATCCCGCGATGCGGCCGTACATCTACGGCGAGCGCGACGGGATCCACATCATCGACCTGCTGCAGACCGAGCATCTGCTCGCCGAGGCGCGCCGTTTCGCGGCCGACGTGGCGAGCAAGGGTGGCTCGGTCCTGTTCGTCGGGACGAAGAAGCAGGCGCGCGACGCGGTCAAGGAGTGGGCGGAGCGGTGCGGCATGCCGTACGTCAACCAGCGCTGGCTGGGCGGCCTGCTCACCAACTTCCACACGATGTCGGCCCGCATCGACCGCCTGCACGAGCTGACGGAGCTCAAGGACACGGGGCAGCTGGATCTGCTTCCCACCAAGGAGCGGATGGCGCGCGAGGCCGAGCTCGCGAAGCTCGAGTACAACCTCGGTGGCGTGCGGAACATGCAGCGGCTGCCTCAGGCCGCGCTGATCATCGACCTCAAGACCGAGGAGATCGCGGTGCGCGAAGCCGAGCGCCTGCGGATCCCGATCATCGGGCTGGTCGACTCCAACGTCGATCCCGTGCCGACCGCGTACCCCGTGCCCGGCAACGACGACTCGATCCGCTCGTGCGACCTCGTGATCCGCACGATCGGCGAGGCCGTCTACGAGGCCGCGCAGGCCTACCGCAAGGCGGAGGCCGAGCGCCAGGCCGAGGAGGCCGAGCGCCGGAGGCGCGAGGAAGAGGAGCGCCAGCGCCGCGAGGCCGAGGAGCGCGCCAAGAAGGAGGCCGAGGAGGCAGCCAAGGCCGCCGCCGCGGCAGCAGAGCAGCGAGGCGGCTCCTGCCGAGACCGGCCAGGAGGCGAGCTCGTGAGCCCCGACGGCGGGGACATCAAGGCGCCGCGACGTCAAGGAGCTGCGGGACCGCACCGGGGCCGGGATCATGGACTGCAAGGCCGCCCTCGCCGAGGCGCAGGGCGACATCGACAAGGCGATCGAGATCCTGCGCGTGAAGGGCCAGGCCTCGGCCGCCAAGCGAAGCGGCCGCGCCACCAGCGAGGGCCTCGTCGACCTCCTACATCCACGCCACCGGGAAGGTCGGCGTGCTGGTGGAGGTCCAGTGCGAGACCGACTTCGTCGCCCGCAGCGACGAGTTCAAGGAGTTCGCCCGCGAGGTGGCGATCCACGTCGCGGGCACCCCGACGCCGCCGCTGGTCGTCTCCGCCGAGGAGATCCCCTACGAGGCTCGTGAGGCCGAGCGCAAGGTGTTCGAGGCGAAGGCCCGCGAGGAGGGCAAGCCGGACGACATCGTTCCGAAGATCGTCGAGGGCCAGCTTCAGAAATGGTCGAAGGAGGCCGCGCTGCTCGAGCAGGAGCACGTGCGCACCGACGCCTATGACGGCAAGACGATCGAGGAGCTCCGCGCCGAGATCGCTTCGAAGACCGGCGAAAACGTGCGGATCGCCCGCTTTGCCAGATTTGTGGTCGGGGAATAGCGCATACGATGTTCGCGCCGTGGCCGAAGAACCTGCATTCAGCCGCGTACTGCTGAAGCTCTCCGGCGAGGCCCTGATGGGCGGCCTCGAATACGGGACCGATCCCGAGCGCGTCGAGCGCATCGCCGGCCAGGTCCACGGCGTGACGAGTCGCGGCGTCGAGATCGCACTCGTGGTGGGCGCGGGCAACATCTACCGCGGCCTCCAGGGCGCCGCGCGCGGCATGGACCGCGCCACCGCCGACTACATGGGGATGCTCGCGACGGTGCTGAACGCCCTCACGCTCCAGGACGCGCTGGAGAAGCGAGGCGCGCACACGCGCGTGCTGTCGGCGATCCAGGTCACCGAGGTCGCCGAGCCGTACATCCGGCGCCGCGCGATCCGGCACCTCGAGAAGGGCCGGATCATCATCTTCGCGGCGGGCACCGGGCAACCCGTTCTTCACCACCGACACGGCGGCCGCCCTGCGGGCGCTCGAGATCCACGCGGACGTGATCCTGATGGCCAAGCACGGGGTGGAGGGCGTGTTCGACGCCGACCCCTCGGAGGTCCCGGACGCGAAGTTCATCCCGGAGATCACGCATCGCCAGGCGATCGAGCGCGGCCTGCGCGTGATGGACTCCACGGCCCTCTCGCTCTGCATGGACAACGACCTCCCGATCTGCGTCTTCAACCTCGCCGACGAGCACAACATCGACCGCGTGGTGTCCGGTGAGCGCGTCGGCACGATCGTGTCGTCGAACGGCCGCCTCGACAGCGGCAACGGCACCCGCCGAGACGCGGCCGCCCCCGGACGCCCGGCCGAGGAGGCGGCCGGAGTGACTGACGATTTCACCGACGAGCTGCTCGACGACGCCGAGGACCGCATGAAGAAGTCGGTCGAGGCGTGCCGGCACGAGCTGGCCACGGTTCGCACGGGGCGCGCCTCGCCGCACCTGCTGGATCGGGTCATCGTCGACTACTACGGCACCGAGACCCCGCTCGACAGCTCTCCCAGGTGGCGGCCACGGACGCCCGCCTGCTGACGCTGACCCCGTATGACAAGAACTCCATCAAGGCGATCGAGAAGGCGATCATGGAGTCCGACCTCGGCCTGACCCCGAACAACGACGGCAACGTGATCCGCCTCCAGATCCCCGAGCTGAACGAGGAGCGCCGCAAGGACCTGGTCCGCGTCGTCCACAACGTGGCCGAGGAGGGCCGCGTCGCGATTCGCAACATCCGCCGGGACGTCATGCACGACCTGCGGGAGCTGAAGAAGGAGGGGGAGGTCGGCGAGGACGACGAGCACCGGGCGGAGAGCGAGCTTCAGCGGCTCACGGACGAGGCCATCAGCGAGATCGAGTCGCTGCTGAAGGGCAAAGAAGAAGAGATCCTGGAGGTCTGATCCGGCGGCGCCGGTTGGCCTCGCTCGCCGGATGGCGCTGTCCCCAAATACGTCGCGATCATCACCGACGGGAACGGCCGTTGGGCGCAGCGCCGCGGGCTGTCGCCGATCGAGGGCCACGAGGCCGGAGCGGACGTGGTCAAGGCGCGGCTCCGCGACGCGGTCGACCTGGGGATCCAGGAGCTGACCGTCTTCTCGTTTTCGACCGAGAACTGGTCGCGGCCGGACGACGAGGTGGATGGGCTCATGCGCATGTTCGCCGAGCGCATCGACAACGAGACTCCGGAGCTCCACGAAGAGGGCGTGCGGATGCGCTTCATCGGCCGCCGGGAGGGGGTCGCGCCTGAGCTGATCGAGCGCATGGAGTGGGCGGAGGACCTGACCAAGGACAACGACGTCATCCGGTTCTTCGTCGCGTTCAACTACGGCGGCCGGGCCGAGATCGTCGACGCCGCGGCCTCGTTCCAGGGCTCGACCGAGGAGGAGTTTCGCCGCCAGCTGTACGCGCCCGAGATGCACGATCCGGACCTGCTCATCCGCACCAGCGGCGAGCTTCGCGTGTCCAACTACCTCCTCTGGCAGTGCGCCTACTCGGAGCTCGTCTTCCGCCCGGAGCTGTGGCCGGACTTCACCAGGGAGGCGTTCGAGGAGTCGCTGGAGGAGTTCGCGGCGCGCAGGCGCCGTTTCGGCGCCCGGGCGTAGCGGCCCCGCCCTGTGATCGCGGCGCGTTAAGGTCGGCCGCGATGGAAACGCCTCCGTTCGACGCGGAAGGAGCTTCGCGAGGGGTGGAGCTGGATCCTGCGCCGTGGGTACAGGGCGAGCAGGAAGCGCCGCCGCCTGCCCAGCCGCCGGCGCCGGCGCGCGCCCAGGCGCGGTGCCGGTGGCGACGGACGGGGCCCGGACGGGCCGTCCAGGCGGCCGAGGCGCCGGCCGACCCGCGAGACGATGGCCAGGGTCGGCGTGGCGATCCCGTGGATCGTCTTCGCGATCGTCATCGTCGTCCTCGGCGGGATTCCGTTCGCGCTCGCGATGATCGGACTGTCGATGATCGGGATGGCGGAGCTGTTTCGCATGACGCGCCGGTTCCACCCGCTGCCCCCGGTCGCGCTGGCCGCCGCCGTCGCGCTCATGATCGCCGCCTACTACGGCGGCCAGTTCCAGATGGTGATCGTGCTCGTGGCGACGTTCCCGGTGCTCTTCCTGTTCGCGGCGGCGCGCGGGCCCCGCGAGGGCGGCACCACCGCCGCCGTCGCGGTGACGCTGCTCGCGATTCTCTGGATCGCCGTCCCGTTCGCCCACGCGGTGCTCCTCCGCAACCTGCCGCTTCACGGCGGCGCACTCGTGATCGACGTGCTGGTCGCGACCTTCCTGACCGACACCGCGGCGTATGCGGGCGGCCGCCTGTTCGGCCGGCATCCGCTCGCCCCGAGGCTGTCGCCGAACAAGACGATCGAGGGCCTCGCCTTCGGCTTCGTCGGCGGGACGATGGGCTTCTGGTTCGCCGGCCTCTACCAGGACTGGCTGCCGGGCATCGACGCGCTGATCATGGGGGTGTGCATCGCGATCGTCGCCCCGATGGGCGACCTGTTCGAGTCGATGCTCAAACGCGACCTGGACGTCAAGGACACCGGGAACGTCTTCGGCCCCCACGGCGGCCTCCTCGACCGCCTGGACGCGCTGCTCTTCACGATCGTGATGGGCTACTACCTGGCGGTGGCGTTCCTCTACTGAGCGAGCGCCTCGCGGACGAACTCCATGTCCGCCCGCATGTCCGCCGCCGTCCCCGGCGTCTCGCATACGACCGGGCCGCCCGCCGCACGGATCATGTCCCGCAGGACGTCGGCGCCGATCGTCCCCTTGCCGAGGTTCGCGTGGCGATCCGCTCCCGTTCCGGGCGGGTCGCGGGAGTCGTTCGCGTGGAGGAGGTCGATGGTCCCGACGATCGCCCGCACCCGCTCGACCGCGTCGCCGAGCTCCTCGCCCGCGGCGTGGGCGTGGCAGGTGTCGAAGCAGAAGCCGATCTCGATGTCGCCGCGCTGCTCCATCACCACCTCCCAGAGGCGCGCCAGCGCGTCGAAGCGCCGGGCGACGGCGTTGTCCCCGCCGGCGGTGTTCTCGATGTAGAGCGGGACCTCCGAGCTCGAGCATCTCCAGGGTGCGGCCCCAGCGGCCGAATCCGGCCTCGATCCCGTCCTCGGCATGGCCGGGGTGGACGATCACCGCCGTCGCGCCGACGGCCGCGGCGGCGTCGCAGGTCTGCTGGAGGATCTTGCGCGAGCCGTAGCGCACGTTGTTCTTCGGCGAGCAGACGTTGATCAGGTACGGCGCGTGGACGTAGAGCGGCAGCGGCGACGCCCTGAGCTCCTCGGCGTCTTCTCGCTCGTCGGGCTTCTTCCAGCCCTGCGGGTCCGAGAGGAAGACCTGTACGCAATCCGCGCCAAGCGCCTCGGCCTCCGCGAGCGGGTCGCCGGGCGCGACGTGGGCGCCAACCAACCGAGCGTTCCCCTTCCTGCGTGCCATCGGGCGCGAGGATACGGCTCGTGTCCGAGGAGCTGGTGCTCCAGACCATCGAACTCGCCAGCGGCACGCTTTGCGTGCTGCAGCCCAGCGAGTCCGCGGAGCTCCCCGATGACGGCGGAGTCGAGTGGGCGCCGATCGCTCCTTACTGGTCGGTCCTGTGGCGCAGCGGAGTTGCGCTCGCCGGCGAGCTCGATGCCATGGCGCTCAGCGGGCTGCGGGTCGTGGAGCTCGGCTGCGGGCTTGCCGTTCCCAGCCTCGCGGCCGCACGGGTCGGGGCGAGCGCGCTTGCCACCGACTCCTGCGCCGAGGCGCTCGAGCTCGCGGGGCGCAACGCGCGGCTCAACGACCTGGAGCTCGAGACGGCGGCAAACGACTGGGCTGCGCCCGACGGCCTCGTCGAGCGCGGTCCATTCGATCTCGTGCTCGCGGCCGATGTGCTCTACGAGCAGGCCAGCGCCCGCCCGCTGCTCAGCCTCCTGCCGCGGCTCGGGAGCGAGGTGTGGATCGCCGACCCGGGCCGCCAGGCGGCGGAGCCGTTTCTCGAGCGGGCGGCGGATCGATGGTCCATCGAGACGCGCGTCGCAGGCGTGATCTCGATCCATCGCCTGACGGCCCACGTTTAGTCGCTGGAAAGCACCGCCCCTACACTGCCTGAGGATGAGGAAACTGGTCATCCTGGGCGCCACCGGCTCCGTCGGTGAGCAGGCGCTCGAGGTAGTCGCGGCGTCCGAGGACCTGTCCGTGGTCGGTCTCGCGGCGGGCCGGCGCTGGGAGCGGCTGGTCGAGCAGGCACGTGATCACGGGGTGCCCGCGATCGCCCTCGCCGACTCCGATGCGGCCGCCGCGGCGTCGCAGGCGTGGAAGGGGCGAGTGCTGACCGGGGAGGAGGGCGTCCGCGAGCTGATCGCCGCCTCGGGCGCGGACCTCGTGCTCAACGGGATCGTCGGCTCCGCCGGGCTCGGCCCCACGATCGTCGCCCTCACGGAGGGGATCGAGCTCGCCCTCGCCAACAAGGAGAGCCTCGTCGTCGGCGGGGAGCTGGTCACGGCGCTGGCCGAGGCCACCGACACCCGCATCATCCCGGTGGACTCCGAGCATTCCGCGCTCTTCCAGCTCGTCAACGCGGAGAGCCCCGGCACGGTCGAGCGCCTGGTGCTCACCGCATCGGGTGGCCCCTTCCGCGGCCGCACGGACCTGTCGGGGATCACCCCGGAGGAGGCGCTCGCCCATCCCACGTGGGACATGGGAGGGCGGATCACGATCGACTCGGCGACCCTGATGAACAAGGGCTTCGAGATGATCGAGGCGCACCACCTCTTCGGCACGCCGTACGAGCGGATCGACGTGGTGGTCCATCCCCAGTCGATCATCCACGGGCTCGTCCACCTGAACGACGGGGCGTCGCTCGCGCACCTGGGGTATCCCGACATGAAGGTGCCGATCTCCTACGCCCTCGAGTACCCCGAGCGCGCGGACGTGGACGTCCCGACGCTCGATCTCGCCAAGGCCGGTGAGCTCACCTTCGCCGAGGCGGACACCGAGACCTTCGCCTGCCTGCGACTCGCCCGCGAGGCCGGTGAGGCCGGGGGCACCGCGCCCTGCGTGCTGAACGCGGCCGATGAGGTGGCGGTGAGCGCGTTCCTCGGCGGGCGGATCCCTTTCACGGCGATCGCCGAGGTCGTCGAGCAGACGCTCGAGGCGATCCCGGCCTCGGTGCCGGGGCACTTCGAGGAGCTCTACGCGGTGGACAGCCGAGGCCCGCGAGCGCGCGCGCGAGCTGATCCAGGGCGCGGGGGTGGCGCCGTGAGCGCGATCATCTCGAGCGGGTGGCCCTGGGCGCTGACCGTCGCGGGGTTCGCCTTCCTGATCATCATCCACGAGTTCGGCCACTTCATCGCCGCGAAGGCCACCGGCATGCGGGTCGAGCGCTTCTTCCTGTTCTTCCCGCCGAAGATCGTGAGCATCAAGCGCGGCGAGACCGAGTACGGGATCGGCGCGATCCCGCTCGGGGGCTTCGTGAAGATCACCGGGATGAACCCCGACGAGCTGAAGCCGGCGCCGGCCGACGGGGAGGATTCGAAGCCAGGCGGGGGCGTGATGACGAAGGTAGAGGGCGCCGGCCAGGGCCGCTCGAGCGAGCCGCTGCCGCCCGAAGTCCTGAAGCGCGCCTACTACAACCAGCCCGTCTGGAAGCGGATCGTCGTCATCGGCGCGGGCCCGGGCATGAACCTGCTGCTCGCCTTCGTGCTCCTCTTCGCGGTCTCGCTGAGCCTGAACAAGTTCGACGGTCAGGTCGGAGCGGTGGAGTCGGGCACGCCGGCCGCGGCGCACCTTGCGACCGGGGACAAGATCCTGGCGGTCGACGGCAAGAGCTTCCCGAGCCTCTCCCAGGAGGCACGCGCCACCCACTTCATCAATCTCGTCTCGAAGCACAAGTGCGCTGCCCAGCCCCCGACGGACGGGTGCAAGGCGAAGACGCCGGTCGACCTGAAGATCAAGCGGAACGGCCAGGTCGAGCATCTCTCGGTCACGCCGTTCTACGACGAGCAGACCAAGCGGATGCGGCTCGGCTTCAGCTACGGCACCAAGTCGGTCGGGCAGTCGCCACCCGCGGCTGCGGGGCACGCGGCGAGCGAGATGTGGCGCGTCACCACCGGCACGCTCGGGGTGTTCGGAAAGATCCTCGAGCCGCAGCAGCGCAAGAAGATCCACGGCATCGTCGGGATCTCCGACGTCACCCAGCAGGCGGTCCAGTACGGCGTTGCCGAGGCCCTGACGCTGATCGCGTTCATCAGCCTCTCGCTGGCGATCATCAACCTGTTTCCGTTCCTGCCGCTCGACGGCGGGCACATCTTCTGGAGCCTGGTCGAGAAGGTCCGCGGGAAACCCGTGCCGTTCAGCATCATGGAGCGCGCGAGCGTGGTGGGGTTCCTGCTGGTGATGGTCCTGTTCGCCATCGGCCTCTCGAACGACATCCACGCCCTGAACAACGGCGGGCTCAACATCCGTTAGGCGCAGCGCTTTGCTGCCGTCTCGGGGTAGGCTTCCCGACGGAGTGGAGGTGAAGACCGCCGAGAGGGGGACGGAGCGTCCCGTCGCGCTCGACGCACAGACGGTGTGCGAAGCGTTTCAGCTGACCGCCGAGGCCCACCCGGACCGGGTTGCGATCCGGACCAGGGACGACGAGTTCTCGTGCACATGGGGCGAATACGCGGAGAGGGTCCGCGCGATTGCCGCGGGCCTTGCCGCGCTGGGTGTCGGGAAGGGCGACACAGTCGCGCTGATGATGGTCAACCGGCCCGAGTTCCACTTCGCGGATGCCGCTGTCATGCACCTCGGCGGGGTCCCGTTCTCGATCTACAACACCTACACGGCGGCCGAGATCGAGCACCTCGTGAACGATGCGGGCTGCGCCGTCGCGATCATCGAGCAGCAGTACGCCGACAAGATCCTGGCCGCGCGCGACGGAGCCGACGCCTTGGAGCACGTGGTCGTGATCGACGGCGAGCGTCCCCGACGGAGCCATCTCCACCGACGAGCTCGTCTCGCGCGGCGATGACGACTTCGACTTCGAGGGTGCCTGGCGGGCCGTGGAGCCCGACGACCTCCTGACCCTGATCTACACGTCGGGGACCACCGGCCATCCCAAGGGCGTCCAGATCATGCACTCGAACATCTGCGAGACCGTCCGGTCTTATGACCAGATGATCCAGTTTCCCGACGGCGGCCGGATTGTCTCCTACCTGCCGATGGCGCACGTCGCGGAGCGCAACGTCAGCCACTACCTGCCGATGCTGTGCGGGTTCACGATCACGTGCTGCCCGGATGCCAGGAAGGTCATCGAGTACCTGCCCGAGGTGCGGCCGAGCTGGTTCTTCGCGGTGCCACGGATCTGGGAGAAGCTGAAGGCGGGCCTGGAGCAGATGATGGCGGCGCTCCCCGAGGAGCAGCGTGCGCCGATGGAGAAGGCGTTCGAGGCGTCGCTGGCGAAGGTTCGGCTGGAGCAGGCCGATGAGGAGGTCCCGTCGAAGCTCGCCGAGGGAGTTGAGAAGGCCGACGAGGCGGTGTTCTCCAAGCTCCGCGCCCACCTGGGGCTGGACGAGCTCGAGGCGTGCAACGTCGGGGCGGCGCCGACCCCGCCGGAGGTGATCGAGTTCTTCCACGCGCTCGGGATCCCGCTCGCCGAGCTCTGGGGGATGTCCGAGACGACCGGCGCCGGCACCTGCAATCCGCGAGAGCGCATCAAGATCGGGACGGTTGGCCCGCCGAGCCCCGGCATCGAGATCAAGCTGGCGGAGGACGGCGAGGTGCTGATCAAGGGGCCTGTGGTCATGAAGGGCTACAGGAATCTGCCGGACAAGACCAAGGAGACGTTCACCGACGACGGCTATCTGATGACCGGCGATATCGGCGAGTTCGACGAGGACGGCTACCTGAAGATCGTCGACCGCAAGAAGGAGCTGATCATCACCGCCGCGGGGAAGAACCTCTCGCCGGCGAACATCGAAGCGCGCCTCAAGCAGGTTCCGCTGGTGAGCCAGGCGGTCGCGATCGGCGACAAGCGCAAGTATGTCAGCGCGCTGCTGACGCTCGACCCCGAGGCCGCGAAGAGCTGGGCATCCGAGCACGGCGATCGACGGCGACCTCGCGTCCCTCGCCGAGAACGAGGAACTGATCGCCGAGGTGGAGAAGGGACTGGGCGTTGCGAACGAGGAGCTCGCGCGAGTCGAGCAGGTGAAGCGCTTCAAGATCCTCCCGGTCGACTGGGAGCCGGGCGGCGACGAGCTGACGCCCACGATGAAGCTCAAGCGCAAGCCGATCGCCGAGAAGTACGCGGAAGAGATCGACTCGCTTTACGACGCCTGAACGCCGGGACTGAGCCCTCCGTCGGTACCCTTGCGTCGGATGGCTTCCAAGCGGCAGATATGGGTCAAGGACGTGCCGATCGGCGGCGGCGCGCCCGTCGTCGTCCAGACGATGACCAAGACCGAGACCGCGAATCTCGGCGCGACCATGGAGCAGATCCGCAAGGTCGCCGAGGCGGGCTCGGACCTCGTGCGCGTCGCCGTTCCTCGTGAGAAGGACGTCGAGGCGCTCAAGACGATCGTCGCCGACTCGCCGATCCCGGTGATCGCCGACATCCACTTCAACTACACGCTGGCGTTGAAGGCGATCGACGCCGGCGCCCACTGCGTCCGCCTCAACCCGGGCAACATCGGCGGGCCCGACAAGGTCGCCCAGGTGGCCGAGAGGGCCACCGCCGCCGGCGTGCCGATGCGCATCGGCGTGAACTCGGGCTCGCTGCCGAAGCACCTGCACGAGCTCGAGCGTGAGAACCCGGTCGAGGCGCTCGTCCAGGCTGCGGTGGAGTTCGTCGAGCTCATGGAGCGCCTGGACTTCGAGAACTTCAAGGTGTCGATCAAGTCGACCAACGTGCCCAACACGATCGCCGCGAACCGTCTGCTCGCGGAGAAGATCGAGTATCCGATCCACCTCGGCATCACGGAGGCCGGCACCAAGTGGTCGGGCTCGCTGAAGTCGGCGGTCGGCCTCGGCACGCTGCTGGCCGACGGAGTGGGGGACACGATCCGCATCAGCCTCTCCACGTTCCACGCGGAGGAGGAGGTGAAGGTCGCCTGGGAGATCCTGAAGGCGCTTCAGCTCCGCGAGCGCGGCCCCGTGCTCATCGCGTGCCCCACGTGCGGCCGCCTGCAGTTCGACATGGACACGGTCGTCGCGGAGATCGAGCAGCGGCTCGAGCAGTATGTGGAGCCCGTCGAGGTGGCCGTCCTCGGCTGCGCCGTCAACGGCATCGGCGAGGCCTCGCACGCCGACTTCGGCATCACGGGCGCCAAGAACGAGGGCCTGATCTTCGCCCACGGCAAGCCGCTGCGAAAGGTGCCCCAGGACGACCTGGTCGACGCCCTGTTCGAGGAGATCGACAAGTCGCTCGACCGCGGCGAGATCGACGTCGACGCCCGCAAGGCCGCCGAGGGCGCCGAGTGGCTCCAGAAGATCGAGGACGAGAACGCCGACGAGCTCACGCCCGAGCGCATCGCGCAGATGGAGGCGGAGGCGGCGAAGGAGAAGGGCCTCGACGTCACCGCCGAGCCCTTCCTCAAGCCGGTCGGAGGGAACGGCGACGCAACCAAGGCCCGCCCGAAGCTGGACGAGGACGCCTCGCCGGTCACGGGCCGCCGCTTCACCCGCACCTGAGCGCGCCCCTCATTGCCCTGCTCCCTCGGTAGGCTCGCGCGCGCGATGGCGCGCCTTTCCACGTATTTCCTGCCCACGCTCCGCGACGATCCCGCCGACGCCGAGGCGCTTTCGCACAAGCTCATGGTGCGCGCCGGCCTCATCCGCCAGCTCGGCGCGGGCATGTGGACGTTCCTCCCCGCCGGATACCGGGTCGATCAAGCGGGTCGAGGCGATCGTCCGCGAGGAGATGGACGCGATCGGCGGCCAGGAGATGCTGATGCCGGTGCTCCAGCCCGCCGAGCTCTGGCAGCGGACGGGGCGCTACGACATCGAGGAGCTCTTCAAGCTGAAGGACCGCAGGGACGCGCCGCTGGCGCTGGCGATGACGAACGAGGAGGCGGTCACCTTCCACGTCGCGCGCGATGTCCGCTCCTACCGCGAGCTGCCGAAGATCCTCTACCACGTGCAGATCAAGGAGCGCGACGAGCCGCGGCCGCGGGCGGGGGTGCTGCGCACGCGCGAGTTCACGATGAAGGACGCCTACTCGTTCGACCGCGACACCGACGGGCTCGATCGCTCCTACGAGCTCCACAAGGGCGCCTACCAGCGGATCTTCGACCGCTGCGGGCTTCGGACCCATTGCGTGGAGGCCGACGTGGGGATGATGGGCGGAACGGGGGCGCACGAGTTCCTGGCGCCCTGCCCCGCGGGCGAGAACGACGTCGCCCTTGCGCCCGGGTATGCGGCCAACGTCGAGGTCGCAAGCGCCGAGCCCCAGCCCGTCGAGCTGCCGCCGCCGCTGGACGAGCCGCGGGAGGCGCCGACGCCCGGCATGACGACGGTCGACGAGGTCTCGGGGGCGCTCGGCGTGCCCGCCGGTGCCCTGCTCAAGGCGCTGCCCGTGGTGGTGGGCGACGATCGCATGCTGATCGTGCTCGTCCGCGGCGACCACCGCCTGAACGAGATCAAGCTGCGGAACGCGCTGGGCGCTGACTTCCGCCCCGCGCATCCCGACGAGATCGCCGAGCGGCTCGGTCCCGGCCGGGTTCATCGGCCCGGTCGGCACCGACCTGCCGGTGATCAAGGACGCGGCGATCGTGGGCGCGGGATACGTGTGCGGCGCGAACAAGCCCGACACGCACCTGATCGGCGTCGAGCCGGGCCGCGACTTTCCGTTCGAGGAGATGGACGTGCGGTCCGTCGAGGCGGGCGACCTGGCGCCCGGCGGCCATCCGATCGAGATCGAGCCGGCGATCGAGGTCGGCCAGATCTTCAAGCTCGGCACGCGCTACACGGAGCCGCTGGGAGCGAACTACCTGGACGAGGACGGCACCGAGCGACCCATCGTCATGGGGTGTTACGGCATCGGGCCCGCCCGGACCGTCGCGGCGGCGATCGAGCAGCGCGCCGACGACCGGGGGATCGTGTGGCCGCCGCAGATCACCCCGTGGGACGTGCACCTCGTCGGCCTCGGGAAGGCCGGTGACGAGGTCACGGAGGCGGCGGACCGCCTGTACGAGGAGCTCGCAGACGCCGGGCTTGAGCGTCGTCTACGACGACCGCGACGCCGGGCCGGGGGAGAAGCTCACCGACGCGGAGCTGCTTGGCTGCCCGCTGCGGCTGGTGGTGGGCAAGCGCGGGCTGGCCGACGGCGTCGTCGAGGCGCAGCTGCGGCAGAGCGGCGCCGACGACCGGCTCGGTGTGTCCGAGGCGGCGAGCCGCGCCGCCGAGCTCCTCGACGGCCTGGAGTGACGCCGACCACGAGCAAGCGCCGTCTGTTCGGCCTCGACCGCTCGGGCCCGAAGCCGTCGGTGACCCGCCGTGGGCAGCCGCTACATCCCCTCACGATCCCGAACCTCGTCGGCTACATCCGCCTGGCCGGGATCCCGGTGTTCCTCTACCTGGCGCTGAGCTCGAGCGACGGCCGGACCGCGGCGTCCGCGATTCTCTATCTGGCGATCGCCGCCAGCGATTACCTGGACGGCTTCCTCGCCCGCGCCACGGGCCAGTACAGCCGGATGGGGGCGCTTCTCGACCCGCTGGTGGATCGCCTCACGGTGCTCGCCGGCGTCGTGGTCTGCTGGAAGTTCGAGCTCCTGCCGCGGTGGGCGCTTGCGATCCTGGCGGCCCGGGAGGTCGTGACCCTGATCGTGGCGCAGATGGGGCTTCGCCGCGGCCTCGACCTGGAGATCAACTGGGTGGGGCGCTGGTCGGTGTGGCTCACCATGGGCGGGATCTTCCTGGCGCTGGTGACCGCGGCGTGGATCGCCCCGGCGATGTTCTTCGCGGGGCTCGTCGGCTCCCTGCTCGCGAGCGCGCTCTACCTCCGCACGGGGCTCGCGGCCATGCGCCGGGAGCCGAAATGAGCTCTCGCGAGGCGTCACGGAAATATTCCTGCATGGGCTCAACCTCAACTTGACCTTTGCCCGACGCGCCTATAATCGGCGAGCGGCCAATCACGAGAGGGAGCGCGCAAATTGGAGGACACCTTTCCCGACGTCAGCTCCATGAGCGACAAGGAGCTCAAGGAGCTGATCGACCAGCTCACGGACGAGGAGCGCGAGGTCTCTTACCGCCGGCGACTCCTGCACGGCAAGATCGACATCCTGCGGGCGGAGCTCGTCAACAGGCTGCGCGCCAAGCGCGAGGCCGGCGACATGCTGATCTCCGGCGACGACGTCCAGCAGCTCACCGACATCCTGGCCGGCAAGGTGCCGCAGCCTTCCGAGGAGGAGGCCTAGGCCTTGGCTCTGCACTGTCCCGAGTGCGGGTTCGTCAATCCCGGAGGGGGCCAACTACTGCCAGAAGTGCGGGGCCTACCTCGGCGGCGTCGAGGGCGAGGACGCCTCGACCATGGCCTACAAGGTCGGCGAGACCGGCGAGTACGAGCCGGTCGACGTCGAGGAGGAGGTCGACAAGGCCGGCGCCGCCTTCGTGATCCGTTCCGGCGGCGGCCGGGCGGGCGAGAGCTTCGCTGTCGACAGCGACCGCATGAGCATCGGCCGGACCCCTGACGCCGCGGTATTCCTCGACGACGTCACCGTCTCCCGCAACCACGCGCTCATCGTGCGGCGTCGCGACGGGCTCTACATCGACGATCTCGGCTCCCTGAACGGCACCTACGTCAACCGTCGCCGAATCGAGTCGCACCGCCTCGAGGACGGCGACGAGATCCAGATCGGCAAGTACAAGCTGAGCTACCTGGAGCGCTGAGATGGCGGTCGCGGCCACCGAGGGGGCGAAGGCCCAGAGGGACATGGGCAGGAGGGCGCCGGCCAACGACTCGCCCTCACGTCCGCGCAAGGCGCTCACGATCGGCGCCGTCGCGAAGATCCTCGGGCAGGAGTTCGACGACATCTCGATCTCCAAGATCCGCTACCTCGAGGATCAGAAGCTTCTCGCCCCGCGGCGCACGGCCGGGGGCTATCGCCTGTACAGCCAGGCGGACGTCGAGCGGCTCCGCGCGATCCTGCGCATGCAGCGGGACGAGTTCCTGCCGCTGAGGGTCATCCGGCAGGAGCTCTCCAGCGGAGACTTCGGCGGGGCGCGCCGCGGCAGCGAGGCGGCGGCGACGAGGCGGGCCGGGTCGGTGGACGCCTCGGTCTCGACGATGACTCTGGAGGAGATCCTGGACGAGGCGGGCGTCACGGAGGGCCTGATCCGCGAGCTTCAGGAGTTCGGGATCGTGCAGCCGGACCGGCGCGATGGGCGCATGGTCTACGACGAGACCGACCTCGAGATCGTGCGCGCCGCGGCCGAGCTCTCGCGCTTCGGCGTCGCCGGCAGGAATCTGCGCGTGTTCCGGAGCTCCGCCGATCGCGAGGCGGCACTGCTCCAGCAGATCGTGGGCCCGGCGCTTCGTTCTCGCAGCCAGGCCCGGCGCAAGGAGGCGATCGAGAACCTCGAGAGCCTCGCGGCGGTTTGCGGGCATCTCAAGCACCTCATGCTCGTGAGGGACTTGCGGCGCATCAAGGGCGACTGAGGCCCTGCATAGCGGCGTCTGGCGGTGCGGCTTCGCCGACGGCATCCATGCCTGGTCGGGCGTCTCGCTCACGTAGGTTTCAACTACGCTCGCTTCGCCGCCCGACCTGCGTCCATGGCCAGACTGGCTTTTCGGGCCTCAGAATGCCTCGCGTCAGCCGAACGCGAGTGATCGCAGCCCCCAGAGCGCGTGTCTGGGATCTCGTCTCGGACCCGCACCACCTGCCCAGGTGGTGGCCCCGCGCGATGCGGGTCGAGGACGTCCGGCAGATGGGGAGCGGAAAGCGCTCCCGCTGGACCATGGTGCTCGGAACCGATCGCGGCAAGGGTGTGCGGGCCGACTACCGGTGCACGAGCGCCGCGACCGGCGAGCGTTACCTCTGGGAGCAGGAGGTCGAGGGCACGCCCTTCGAGCGGATCCTCCGCTACTCGCGCCTGGAGATCCTCCTGGACGACGGGCGCAACGGTGGGACCTCGGTGAGGCTTGCATCGAGCGAGCGGCTGCGCGGCCTCTCGCGCCTCGGCTCGCCGATGATGCGAATGGCCACCCGGAAGCGCCTCGACGAGGCGCTCGACGGGATCGACCGGGCGGTGGGGGAGGAGTGAACATGGCTCGTTCCGCCGGCCCGATGAAGTGGTGGGGGTGGGGAGACCCCGAGCGGCGGCTCGAGCTGAGTCCCGGGGCGATCGCCGCTTTGCGCTCCGAGGTGGGACGGGCTGAGCCGGAGGAACGCGCAACCCTGGAGTCGGTCGCCGTGCCGGCGCCGCGTCCGCTGCCGCCGTCGATCGCGGAGGCAGTCGGCGAAGCGGCCGTGCTCGATGGCCACGAGCATCGGGTGCGGCGGGCGGCGGGGCGCGGCTATCCGGACCTCGTGCGTCTTCGAGCCGGCCGGCTCGCCGACGCGCCGGATGCCGTGGTGCTGCCCGGCAACGAGGATGAGCTCGCGCGGGTGCTCGAGATCTGCGGGCGGGAGGCCATCGGGGTGGTCCCGTTCGGCGGCGGCACGAGCGTGGTGGGAGGCGTGGAGCCCCTTCGGGGCGCGTTCGAGCGGCTGATCACGCTCGACCTCAGGCGCCTGCAGGGAGTGGAGGTGGACCACACTTCGATGACAGCGACCCTCGGGCCGGGGCTCCGGGGACCGGAGGCCGAAGATGCGTTGGCCGCGCAGGGCGTCACGCTGGGGCACTTCCCGCAGTCGTTCGAGTACGCGACCATCGGCGGGTTCGCCGCCGCGCGCTCCGCCGGGCAGGCCTCGAGCGGCTACGGGCGCTTCGACGAGCTCGTCACCTCCCTCCGGCTCACGTCGCCGGCCGGAACGCTCAGCACGCTCAAGACACCGCATACGGCGGCCGGGCCCTCATTGCGCGAGCTGGCCCTTGGCTCCGAAGGCGCGCTCGGCGTGATCACGCAGGTCACGGCGAGGGTCCGTCCGGTCCCCGAGCGGCGCCGCTATGACGCGTGGATGGCCGCCGATTTCGGCTCTGGCGCGGACATCGTCCGCGCGCTGGCGCAGTCCCGGAGCCTGCCGGACGTGGTCCGGGTCTCCGACGAGGCCGAGACCCGCACGTCGCTCGCCATGTCCGGCGGGGGCGGCGGCAAGCGGGCGCTCCTGGGCGGCTATCTGCGACTGAGGAGGCGCGACCACGGCTCGATCGTCATCTGCGGCTGGGAAGGGGATGCCGAGGCGGTGGAGCGTCGCCGCTCGGTGGCGGCTCGGATCCTGCGCTCAGGCGGGGCGGCCGCGCTGGGCGGGTCGCCGGGAAGGGCGTGGGAGCGCGGGCGCTACGACGGCCCGTACCTGCGTGACGAGCTCATGGACCTGGGCTACCTGGTGGAGACGCTCGAGACATCCCATGAATGGAGCGACCTGCAGCACCTCCACGAGGAGGTCCGGGCCGCAATCGGCGCCGCACTCGCCGCCCAGGGCACCCACGGCCTCGTCATGTGCCATCTATCGCACGCGTATCCGGATGGCGCGTCGCTCTACTTCACGTTCATCGCTCCACGGCGACCGGACGCGGAGCTCGAGCAGTGGCGCGTGGCGAAGAGCGCTGCGTCGGAGGCGATCATCGAGAACGGCGGGACCATCACCCACCACCACGGAGTCGGGCCGCGACCACGTCCCCTACATGCGCGCGGAGATCGGCGAGCTGGGCATCGACGCCCTGCGAGCCGTCAAGGAGCGCCTGGACCCAGCCGGGATCATGAACCCGGGCAAGCTGCTGCCGTAGAAGGCCCCCGACGATTCGGTGTCGGGAGAACATGGCGTAGTCCGGCCCCCACACATGTCGTTGGGTCGAGGCGCCGCCGCCTCGGGCTGCGAGGGCGGCAACGCCTGAAGCGAGGCCACAACCGGTTCATTTTCAACCGTATGGGTTGATTTCAGACCACTCGTCCCGAAAGTCCTCCCAGGGACACCGGCACCGCGAGGATCGCCGCCCACCCGGGGCCTACTGCTTGTTTTGACCCGTGCCGAGCACCAGCCAGATGATGTAGCTGGAGCCGTTGGGCGGCTGCTCGAGGCCGGTCATCTTGACCTGGAAGAACGGCTGCTTGTTGGCGACGCCGAGGGCCGCGGTCCCGGACCCCTTCACGTTCTTGCCGGCCCGAGCTGGATGGGGAACACCTTGCCCTGCCGGGAGCCGACAACGCCCACGAAGTCGGTTCTGCCCTGGACTGTGAGGACGGACTGTTTCTGCTGGATCGCGGCCTGGATCGCCTGCGCCACCTTCTGGTTGTCCGCGAGCGTGATCGCGACCGCCTGCACATCGGGGAGGACCGACTGCACGCCGCTGGGGATCGGGATCGAGTCCTCGAACGAACCGTCCTTGGCGAGCTTTGCCACCCCCTGAATCTGCGCTGTTCGCCGGCGCAATGGGGAGCAGCGGGATAACCCTGGACGTTGCCAGTCGTCGGCGCTGGAATCACTGGCCGTGGTCGAGTTTGTGGTGGTCGCGCCGGAGCTTCCGCTGTTGAAGACACCCGCGAGCGCGAGCGCGCCCACCGCGACGAGAACGGCGGCGCAGGCGGCGACGACGATCCCCTGGGTCTGGCGCCTCGTCAGCGTCGTGCGGGGCGGCCGCGGCTCGCCGTCCGCGGATTCCCTGGGTGCGGGAGCGAGCTTCTTCAACGGCTTCGGCAGGCGCCTGCGCGTGGAGCCCCGGGGGCGCGGCTGGCGCTCCTCGCCCGGCAGCCGCGGCAGCTCTGCCTCCGGAGCCACCAGGCGCAGCTTCTGCGCCAGCTCGGTGACGAGGGCGAGGTCCTCCGGGTCGTCCTTGAGGTGGCGGACCGCGTCGGCACGGTCGATGGGGTCAGCCTGGCCGAGCAGGTAGTCGGTGAGGGCCACGTTGCGGTCCGGGTCAGCGCCGCCGAGCTCGTTCAGGGCGGCCCGCGCGCGCGAGCGCACCTCGTCGGATCCGACGCCGAGGATCCCCGCGAGATCGTCGTAGCTCTGGCCGCGTTCGAGCAGCAGCTGGAGCATGGCTTTCTGGTCCGCCGTCAGAGGCATGGGTGTCGCGAAGCCTAGATGACTGACTCCCTATCCCCGCACACCCGCGGACCAGGACGCAACCATCTAGGGTCTTTGCCTCGTGCAAGCGGCAAAGCCACCCGGGCGAGACGGTCTCGGCGAGCTGATCGGCCTCGAGTATCTGCAGTCGGGGCCCGAGGAGGTGCGAGCGCGCCTGGAGGTCACCGACGAGGTCCGCCAGCCGGTCGGGCTTGTCCACGGAGGGGTCTTCTCGGCGATGGCCGAGAGCATGTGCTCGGCTGCGACATGGCTGAACGTCAAGGACGACGGCATGGCGGCCATGGGTCAGTCGAACAGCGCGACGTTCATGCGCCCGATCACCGACGGCCACGTGAACGCCGTCGCCCGCACGCGCCACCGCGGACGCACCACTTGGGTCTGGGACGTGGAGATAACGGACGACGCGGAGAGGCTATGCGCGCTGATCCGGATGACGGTGGCCGTACGCCCCGTGCCTCGCTGAGCCGGGACGGCTATTCGCAGGGAGTCGCCCCCGCGCGGCTCTGTGTCCCCGAGCAGACCTCCAGCCGCTTGAGTCGCACCGCCATTGACCTCCGAAGCGCCTTCGTCTGCGCATTCAGGGGCCGCTTCGGAGAGGCGGTTGTGGAGCTGGAACGGGTCCCGGGAGAGGTTGTACAGCTCGCTGACGCCGGTGCCGGGACAGTTCCCTCCGGGAGGTGTGGCGTACTTGATGTAGACCGCGGACGTGGTGCGAATGCCCTCGTACGTGCAATCGGCGTTCAGCTCGATCAGCAGCGCACGATCGGCGTCCCAGCTGCGGGACCGACGCTCGAGCAGCGGCCTGAGCGAACGCCCGTCCACTCTCCGGCACCTCGTTGCGGTGCAGGGCCTCGCACCCGCGTAGTCCAGGATCGTGGGTGCCAGATCGACCATTCCGACCGGCGCGGCGGAGGCTCGTGGCGGCGTCGCTGCGCCGGATCGGGGCGGACGGACCGCAAGCGGCACCCGCGTCGATTCCTCGTAGGGCTTCTCCTTCCCGCTCGGGAAACGGTGCTCCCCGTACATCATCCCGTTGTCGGAGGTGTAGATCAGAAGCGTCTTGCGGAGCTCGCCGGCGGCCTGCAGCTCGTCGACGATCGCCTTCACCCCCTGATCCACCGGCCGCAGGGAGCCGAGCGCGCAGCGGTAGCGCCGGAGGATCCAGGCCTGCTGGTGGGGGCTCAGCGGGGGCCGCTGGAATGCCACCGGCTTGTCGGAGACGTCAGCCTCGTTGTAGTTGGGGGACTTCGGGAGCGCCGTCTGGGCGAAGCGCTCGTAGTCGGCCGGCTTCGGGACGGGGTCGCGATGGTCGCAGGGCGCGGTCGGGGGCGTTCCCGTATGCGGCGCCGTCGGCGTGTACCACATGAAGATCGGCCGCTTGGAAGGGAGGTTGGAACGGAGGTAGCCGACCGCGTCGTAGGTTTCGGCGTCGGTGATGTAGCCCGTCGGCGTGAGCAGCACATGCCGGCCGTCGCGCCAGAACGGTGTTCCGAAGTAGCGGTACGGATCAATCGGGCGCATGACGTGTTCCCAGCCGGGCGGCGGCCTACTTCCGGAGAAGGACCCGTAGCCGTTCAGGAACTTTCCCTCCAGCGCCGTGCGATAGCCGGCCCGCTGAAGCCAGAGCGGGAGCACGTTCCGCTTGTCCCTTAGGTCCTGGTATCCCGGCTTGTTGCTCCACACGCCTGAGTTGTGCGGGTACTCGCCGGTCATGAACGCCGCCCGGGACGGACAGCACAGGGGTGGGGTGGCCACCATCTGCGAGAAGTTGGTGCCGTGATCGACGATCCTGCGGAACGTCTTCGGCATCGCTTGGTTGTTGAAGGCGATCGTCGGCTGGTCGTCGGACTCGATCACGATGATGTTCGGTCGATCAGCGAGCCGATGGGCGTTCGCCGTGCCGGGGCTCGCCCCCGACGGTCGACGAGGCCTCCCCGATCGATACCAGCAGGAGCAGGACCGCGCCCGGTCCCAGCAGCCAACGCATGCGGCTTCGCCTGCTTTCCATCGTGATCCCTCCCCTGATGCTGCCGGTGAGCTTACCCGCGGAAGCGGTTGGTGATCGGCAGGCGGCGGTCGCGCCCGAACGCCTTGTCCGTGATGCGGATGCCGGGCGGCGCCTGGCGGCGCTTGTACTCGGACCGGTCGACCATCGCGATCACCTCGTCCACCAGGTCCGGCTCGAGTCCCTCGGCGACGATCTCGTCGCGACCCCGGTCCTCCTCCACGTAGGCGACGAGGATCCGGTCGAGCACCTCGTACGGGGGCAGGGAATCGTCGTCGCGCTGGTCCGGGCGCAGCTCGGCGGAGGGCGCGCGCTCGAGCACCGATTCGGGCACCAGCTCGCGATCGGCGAGCGAGTTGCGGTGGCGGACCAGGCGGTAGACGAGCGTCTTCGGCACGTCCTTGATCACCGCGAAGCCGCCCGCCATGTCGCCGTAGAGCGTCGCGTAGCCGACGGACATCTCGCTCTTGTTGCCCGTGGTGAGGACGAGCCACCCCGACTGGTTGGACAGGGCCATCATCAGATTCCCGCGAATCCGCGCCTGGATGTTCTCGGCCGCGAGCTCGGTCCCCGGGCCGCCCGTTTCGAGCTCGCGCGCCGACTCGGCACCCGGGTGGGCCTCGCCTCGCGCCGTCCTGTGGAGCGGCCCCGGTTGCGAGCAGCTCGTCGTAGGCGCGCATCGCGGGCTGGATCGGGATCTCCACGAGCTCGGCGCCCAGGTTTCGCACGATCGCCCGCGCGTCGGCCTGCGTCTCGGCGCTGGAGTGGGGGGAGGGCATGATGACGCCGGTCACGTTCTCGGGAGCCACCGCGTCCGCGGCGATCAGCATGACGAGGGCGGAGTCGATTCCCCCGGAGACGGCGACGAGCACCCGCTCGAACCGGTTCTTTCGCACGTAGTCGCCAAGGCCGAGCACGAGGGCCGCGTACACCTCGGCATCGGGGTCCAGCAGGCTCGGCGAGCCTGGATTCCACCGGCTCCCGCGGGCTCGGTACGTCGACGCTCGCCAGGAGTGGCGCGCTGACGGACTCGGGCTCGGCGCCCGGGCTGGGCGGGACGGGAACGTCGCACACCAGGAGCTCTGGCTCGAACTGGGTGGCGCGCGCGAGCGTGTGGCCGTCGTGGGAGACGACGACGCTGTGGCCGTCGAAGACCAGCTCGTCCTGACCGCCCACGAGGTTGCACAGCGCGAACGCCGCGCCGGTCTCGCGCGCCCGCTCGACGATCATCTCCTCGCGCGCGATCCCCTTGCCGCGGTGGTACGGCGACGCGGAGGGGTTCACGATCAGGCTCGCGCCCGCCAGCGCCTCCACGGAGGCCGGAGGTCCCGGGTACCAGATGTCCTCGCAGATCGTGAGGCCGATCCTGACGCCGTCGACCTCGATCAGGGCCGGCGTGTGGCCGGGCTCGAAGTAGCGGCGCTCATCGAACACGCTGTAGTTGGGCAGCAGGACCTTGCGATAGGCCGCGCGCACAGAGCGGTCGGCGATCACCGCGACCGAGTTGTAGGTCGCGCCCTCCCGCTCCGGGAACCCGACCAGGGCCACGATCCCCTCGACGTCGCCCGCGAGCTCCGCCAGGGCGCGGTCGGCCTCCTCGAGGAAGTGATGCTTCAGCCACAGGTCCTCGGCCGGATAGCCGGTGAGCGTCTGCTCCGGGAAGACGACGAGCTGAGCGCCGGCCCTCGCGCGCACGCCCGATCCATTCGCGCACCAGGCGCGCGTTCCCCTCGATGTCGCCGACCGTCGTGTTGACCTGGGCGAGCGCGACGCGCAGCGTGGGGTGCTCATCGGCCACCTATCCAGTATTGCCGGATGCCGACGCAGTCGCGCGTTCGAGGCACTGCGGCGGCCGCCAAGGCCGCCGACGATGCTGGCGACCACGGTGACCAGATAGATCTGGCCCGTGAGCGCCTCGGCGATCGCGAACGAGCGGCCGAAATTGGTCGCGGCGGTCAGATCCCCGTAGCCCACGGTCGTGATCGTCACGAAGCTGAAGTAGAGGAAGTTCTTGGTGGTCTCGGCCGCGTCGTGCTGCTGCGCGAAGAACGGCGGCGGAGGAGAGCGACGCCGATGATCCCGTACACGAACGCGAACAGGATCCCCAGCAGCAGATAGATGCACAGGACGCCGAACATGGTGTGGAGGGTCACGCCGTGTTCCTTGACGTCCACGATCACTCCGCGCGCGACCGAGATCGGAGCCAGCGCGACCATCAGCGCCGTGAGCAGGCGCGCACCGGTCGGGCCCGAGCTGGCCGAAGCCGATCAGGGCGGCCGCCGATCCGAACACCGCGAGGCAGACGGCGACGGTCGCCGCACGCAGGACCCAGGGGTGAACTCGCGAGGCCACGAGCGCCATGAGCAGCGTGAGTCCCTGGAGGAGGATCGTGACCAGCCGTGCCCAGTCGGCCTCCGGCGCCGCGAGCTGAAAGACGAGCGACGTCAGGATCGTGATGAGGAGGATTCCGTACCGGTATCCGGTCATCCCCCAGCGATCGAAGGCCTGCTCGTAGCGCAGCTGCATCCGCGAGTCCTTCGCCACGCCGGGAGCATCCCGGCCGGATCGGACGGGAGAGCCAGGCGCCTGCGATCTTTCCGGGGTGCCTCGGCGGCGAGCCCTCATCATCACGGCCGACGACTACGGCTACAGCCCGCGCTACGACGAGGGGATCGTGGAGGCGGCGGGAGCGCACGCCGTCGACTCGGTGAGCGTGCTGGTCACGCGCGGGCGCCTGAACGTCGATCCGCTCCTGGAGACGGGAGTCGAGACGGGCCTTCACCTCGAGCTGCCGCGGGAGCTGGAGGAGGGGGAGAGCGCAGGTGAGCGTGAGCGCGCGCAGGCGCTCAGCGAGCTGGATCGCCAGCTCGAGGCCTTTCAGGCGGCACTCGGCCGGCCGGCGGCCTACCTCGACGGACACCGGCACTGCCATGCGCAGACCGGCCTCGCCGCGCCGCTCGGGCGCGAGGCGGCACGGCGCGGGCTCCCGGTGCGCTCGATCGACGCCGGCCATCGACGGATCCTGCGCCGCGCCGGCGCCGCGACCCCGGACCGGCTCATCGGCCGCTACTCGGAGGAGCCGGACGGGGCGCTTCCGGTCGAGCTTCGACCCGTCGTGGACGGCGAGGAGGAGCTCCCGCGCGGGATCACCGAGTGGATGGTCCATCCCGGCCATCCGGATCCCGAATCCGGCTCGGGGTACGACCAGGCGCGCGAGGAGGACCTAGACCTGCTGCTCAGCCTCTGCCTGCTGCCGGCGCTGACGAGCGCTCGCCTTACGCACGCCGCCGCCCTCGGGTGAGGCCGTGGCATCGGCGAGCTCGGCGACCGAGGCCTCGAGGTCATCTGCCAGCGTGTCGAGGTCCGGGCTCGAGTCGTAGTCGGCGGTGAGGCCGAAGTTGATGCGGCCGTTGTAGCTCATGATCCCGAAGCAGACGGCCTCGTTTGCGGCCAGCGGGACCATCGGGAAGAGGTCGAGCAGCTCCCGACCCAGCAGGTACAGCGGGAACTGCGGGCCCGGGACGTTGGTGACGACGGTGTTGAAGAACCGCTGCCGTGACTGCAGGCGAGCCGCCTGCGCGGCGATCGTCGGCGGGGTGAAGTCGGTGACGTCGGTGAGCAGGCTCGCGCCCACGGCCTGACGGGACGACTTCAGGTGGCGCATCGTCTCGGAGACGGCCTCAAGCCGCTCGATGGGATCCTCGCGATCGACGGGCAGCGGGGCCATCATCGCCGAGACCCGGTTGCCCAGCGCGCCGTGCTCGTCGGCGGTGCGGACGCTGATCGGGACCATCGCTCGCAGCTCGAGGCCATCGGTGGAGTGGCCGCGCCCGCGCAGGAAGCGCCCGAGCGCGCCGGACACCGCCGCCACCACGACGTCGTTGACCGTTCCTCCCGCGACGTTCTTGATGCCCTTCAGGTCCTCCAGGTCGGTGCGCACCCACGCGAACCGGCGATACGGGCCGATGGCGCAGTTGATGGGCGAGTCCGGAGCCGCGAGACCGGTCCGGAGGAACGACCCGGCGGCCCCGAGCTCCTTGACCGCCGCGTCGGCGAAGCGGCGCGGGGCGGTTGCAAGCTCCCGGGCGCCGCGCAGGATCTCCACCGGATTCGTGGCCCGGTCGATCAGCGCCTCGCCGAGGAGCTGGGCGCTCGAGGGCTCCGGCTGGGGGAGCCAGGGCTCCGGGGAAACGGTCTCCGCGGGCTCGCGCTCCAGGTCGAAGAGGACCGTGGTTATGTCAACCCCGGAGACGCCGTCGACGAGGCAGTGGTGGCACTTGGTCACCAGCGCGAAGCGATTTCCCTCGAGCCCGTCGACGAGCCACATCTCCCACATGGGCTTCGTGCGGTCGAGCCGCTGCGAGAAGATCCGTGCGGCGAGCGTCTTGAGCTGCTCCTCGCTGCCGGGGGGTGGGAGGGCGGTGTGGCGGACGTGGTAGTCGAGGTTGAAGTGGGGGTCGTCGACCCACACGGGGCGACCCTGACCGAAGGGGACGAAGCGCAGCTTCTGCCGAACCGCGGGACGAGGTGAAGGCGCGAGTGGATGTGCTCGCGAAGCTCCTCCTCGCTCGGGGCCGGCCCCTCGAAGATCGTCGTCGAGGCCACGTGCATGTGCACCGGCCCGGTCTCCAGGTTCAGGAACGACGTGTCGAGGCCGCTCAGCCTGTCCCCATGCGCCACGGGAAGATCATCTCAGACCGCGCCACGAGCGTGAAATCGCTGTTGACCCGGCTTTTTGGGCCCGGGTCAACGCAATCCACGCCCGACAGGCGGGCGCAGATTGCGCTGATGTGCCCTCTGACGAACTCCGCGACCACTTCTGCTCTTCGCGGAGGCTGTCGCGCAAACGCCGCGCGACGCTGAGAGCCGTTCCGCGGAACCGCCGATCGGCGGAAGCCGCGGCCCGATCAGACCGCGGCGGCCGCCAGGGTGTGGCGGTGGAGCTTCAGCAGGTTGTGGGTGGCCGCGATCAGGCGCCATTCCGAGCGAACGGCCGCCCGGCCCCGTCGCTTGAACCGCCCAGCACGGCGGTTCTGCTTTATCTCGGCGAACACGGGCTCGACCATCCACTGCCGGCGTGAGTAGAGCTCGGCGCCCTTGTCGGAGGCGAGCACCCTGCGCATGAAGTCGTAGGGCCCACCGAGCCGCGTCTTTCGCGGCCCTTTGCTTCGGTCTGCGTCGGCGGCGACCAGCGGTGTGATGCCCCGCTCTCGGAGGCGATCGATGTGCTCGTTCGACCAGTAGCCGGCGTCGGCGAGGACGACCTCGGGGCGCTCGGTGACCCCCGCCTCGGCGAGCTCTCGCTCCGCCGCTTGAACCATCGGGTCGAGCTGGGCGAAGTCGAGCCCGTCGGGTGCGATCTCGGCGGCGACGATGATCTGGCGCTCGGTGGTCACGGTCTGCGCGTTGTAGCCCTGGACGTAGCCGCGGTAGGCCTTCATGTTCTTCGAGTCGGGGTCGGTGAGGTTGATCTTGCCCTCGGGCTGTTCGGGTGGCTCGAACGGGTCCGGCGGGCGGCCGAAGCGCCGTCCGTCGCGCATCACGCCGCGGGCGCGGTAGGCCTCGTAGTCGCGGTTTGCGCGGTGTTCGGTGCGCCAGTCCTCGACCAGCCGCTCGCGGCAGAGCTCAAGCCGCTTCCCGCGATCCCTCGGCACCGGCTCCGGGTTTGCGGCGCGCTCCGCCTCGAGGCGCTCCTTGGCCTCGCGAAGCCAGGCGCGGCGGCCCTCGCGGCTCGTCAGGTGCTCGGGGAGTTCGTCGCCTCGGGCCTCGCCGTGAAGCTCGTCCTCGGCGGCGTCGATGCGCCCCGCCTCGGCGAGGATCTCTAGGGCGATCTGCTCATAGCTTCGGGTGGCGTGGTTTGACGCCGAGGCCTCGAGCTTCGACCCGTCGACCGCCAGCACCGCGACGTCGACGACCCCGGCGTCGGCGCAGAGCCCGAGTACCTGCCCGAAGAGGTCGGCGAGCGCCTCTTGGTGGCGGACTCGAAAGCGGGCGATCGTCGCGTGGTCTGGGATCTGGTTCGCGCAGATCACCCGGAAGGCGACGTCCTCGCGACAGCGACGCTCGATCCCCCGTGAGCTTCGCTCGCCGACGGCATAGGCGTAGGCGAGCAGGCCGACCATCATCTTCGGCTCGTGCGCGGCCGCGCCGTGGCCGTCGGCTCGGTAGGCGGCGTAGAAGGGCTCGAGGTCGAGCTCGTCGATCGCCTCGATCACGAACCAGGCGAGGTGATCGGCGGGCAGCCAATCGCGCAGGTCGGGCGGCAAGAGCAGCGGTTGGTCTCGATCGCAAGTGAGGAAGTTCTGGGGCATAGACCCCATCTTCTCCCTGCAAATGGACGGAACACGGTACCCGGTCAGGGACCCCTTCTTCATGACCACCGAGCCCACGTACGGAAGTGCGCTCCGGAAGGCAAGCCGTGAGCGTCAGCAGGTAAATCGGGCGATGATCGACGAGGTGATCGCCGCAAGTCGAGCGCAGGATCGGGACGCCAGGCCGAGCCTCCGGCGCCTGTTCGCGCCGTCACGCGAAGTGGCCGAACGCCGGGGAAACAGAGCAATCCAAACCACCTAGATGGGCGCGGCTGGTTCGAGCGAGCCCTCTCGAGCGTCCGAGCGGCGACCGCTCACGCACGGATAGCGTCTTCGTCCCGCGCCGGTTGAAAACGCATCCGCCGCCGGCCTGCCGACGAGTGCGCAGACTCGTTGATCTTGGTCGATCGGGTTACGCCGCGCGAACAGTTCACCTCGAGGGTCCCTCGATTGGCGCTAGCCAGTCGTCGCCGCGTAGACGTCGCTGTTCCCGAACGCGCCAGGGCAGTCCGTAAGAGGCGACGGTGGCGGCATCACGGGCGTGCCGTTGGCGAGCGACGCAGCCCGCCAGTCCTGGATGGCAGGACACACCGCGGCGTTGCGGACGTCGATCCAGACTCCCACGCCGTACGCGCGGCCGGCCGCGGCGGACAGGTAGTCGCCGACTCGTTCTTCGCGCAATCGCCCGCCCGGGAAGGTTCCGCGTAGGTCGGCGGTCGGACCGGTGTATTCCGACGTCCATGCGCCAAGGCCCATCGCCGTGATCGGTGCGCTCATGAACACGCCGTGATACGGACGGGGAGAACTCAGGTCTGATCCCAGCCACGGGGACGTGACGGCTTCGTAGACCACGTATGCACGGTCGCCGCTCGGCGAGATCGCCGGGGCAGAGTAGAGGGGTCGATCGCCGGGGAGTGACACGATTTGAGGTGCAGACCATGTCTTGCCCCCATCACGGGACGAGCTGAACATGGCGCCCTGGTCAGCAGTGTCTGAGCCGGTGTTCGCCCACGACACGACGATTCGGTCGGTCGCGTCCGTCCCATCTGGCGCCCCGTTCGCGATGTCGACGGCGGGAAATCCGGCGCCGGCGCGTGCGCCGGTATAGCCGTCGATGACTTGCCACCCCGACAGCGGGTCCACGTAGGGGGAGTTCACGGTCTCCAGCACGGCGGCCGGCCGCGTCCAAGTCCGCCCGCCGTCAGTCGACTTCTGCATCACGATCTGACCGCGCGGCGACCCGGACGCGAGCGCTGGGTTTTCCTCCCGTCCCGAGAAGAGGTACACCGTGCCGGTGCTGTCGGTTCGAATCATGCATGCGCCGAGGCCCCACAGGTTGACGCCGTGGCCGTTCTCGGTGGCGGCCGCTGCCTGACGCGTCCTCCAGGTGTCACCACCGTCGGCCGACACGGAGACCATGAGCGCGGACGGAATCTGTCCGCGGCCGTTGCTGCGGTAGTCGTTGTTGCATTCGTAGACGCGGCCGAAGTACGGGCTCGACGCGGCGTTGTCGGCCCAGATCCAGTCCTTATCGTCGAACGTGGTCTGGGCCTGGCGAGGGTCGACGATGACCGGCGGCATCCAGTTGGACTTGTCCAAGATGCGGGCAGGAGTCGGGTTGTCGATCCGCGAGACACCAGTCGCCTGGTAGCCCTTGAGCAACACGGAGCCCGGCAAGTCGGGCGTCGGCTTGTCGTAGAAGTCCCTTAGATTCGCGGTGTTGTTCGCGTAATACACCCGCGAGCCGTTCGCCCACGAGAACTGCCCATTCACCAGCCGGGGCCCGATCGCGACCGCCGGGTCACCGGCATCGACCAGACCGCTTTCGTAGTACCACGGGAGCCGTGAGATCGCGCCGACGTGCGGCACGCATGGGTCAGGGCCGCTGCAATCGCGTGCGGTCAACCCGGTGTAGGTCGGCTGTGTCCACGTGTGACCGCGGTCGAACGAGAAGAAGACGCCGCTGATGCCTACGCCGTTGTCCGGTTCGCACTTCGCGGTCGCTGCGACAAAGTTGGCCGGGCATGGTTGCTGATCGATCTTGTCGTTGGCCGCCGCGACTATGACGTCCGGGTCGTGTGGGTCGATCGCGACCGCAGGCTCGTTCTGATGGTTCTGAGAGGTGGCGTCGACTGGACTACCGACGCTGACCAGGCCGTCGGTCACCGCCGCCCGCGCCGGTGCCGCTCCGATCGCGACGAGCAGGGCTGTCGCCAACGCGATGCACGCGCCACGGGGTCGCCACCGTCCGGCTCTCCGCGGGTCCGATCTCTGGAACCGAGCATCGCCGAGCGCCGGTGGCGACGAGATGTCCATGGTCTCCCTCCCTACGCGTGGATGCGTCTGTGAGCCCATCCTCTCACATCAACGGCCCGAACAGCGAAACACCGGAACACGTGTCAGGCGTTCAGCCTGCCGCATCGGTCCGCCGCCATGCTCCTCACCGCGGGGGTAGTCCTCTAACCACTCCACCCCGGTGTTAGGGCAGCGATAAAGCACCTCCCAACCCTCCGCTCGGACCTCGGTCTGTTCGAGATGCTGGTCCGCGTACCGCTTCGCCTCCGCATCCCAGAGTTCGGCTGTGTCTGCGCAACGGCACGCAGTGTTCGCGGCGCCCATATCCACACCCTACGCCCGGGCTCGCTTGCTTCCCCGGGCCCGTTCACGAACACCGTTTATGCGACAGCCTCCGCGCAAAGCAGAAGCCTGAGCTACTCCCGCAGCCCAGCGGCGTCGAGGGCCTCGGCCTTGCTCCCGTATTGCTCGATGCGGGTGATCTTGCCATCGCGGATGCAGGTCACCCAGCCCTCGACCTCGTCGAGTTCGACGCCGCTGCGTCCTCGCAGGTGCCAACGAATCACGGAAACCACTACGTCGCCCGATTCGACCACCTCCAGGATCTCGCCATCAAGCTCCGCCCACACCTGGCGCATCGACCTACTGCCCCGCCGAAGGCCGGCGAGTCCGCGATACGTGAAATGGGCCGGTCCGTCCGGCCGCGAGGTCCAGACGAGATTCGTGTCGTAGAGATCCCAATCAGGCTCACCCGTTTCGTTGAGATGGCGAATCGCTCGCCGCACGACCTCCACGTTCTCCTGCGACATCGCCTACTCCGAAAGCCCGGCGGCTTCGAGGGCTTCCACGCGGCTGCCGTACATGCGCATGCTGGTGATCTTGTCCCCGTGAACGTCATAGAGAAGGGAGTACCGGGTCTTCACCTCAATCCCAGTTCCTTTGCTACGTCCGCGCTGGAGGCTTACGACGAGAACGCGGCCACCCAGGTCACGCATCTCCTCGATCTCCTCACCCCACTCATCCCAGGCAGCCAGCCAACTGGCGACGAGTGCATTCACCTGCTCACGCCCCTTCCCGACGCCGACATCGGGCCGGGCTTTGGAGGCATCGACCAGCACGTCGAGGGAGAAATGACTGAGTGCCGCTTCGGCATCCCCGCCGTGAAAAGCGTCGTACATCCGGCGCACTGTCTCGACGTTCTCCTGCGACATCCTACGCAGTATCTCGCGCTGCACCGGGCCGGATAAAGACTTCTGCTTTCGCGTGAAGCAGAAGTGGACGAGAGGCCAGAAGCGCCGTGGCCTAGACGTCCAGGGTCAGTGCCTCGCTCACCGGAGCGGGCTCGGCGTTGGTCGCCGACGGTCCGTCGGTGCGCACCAGGCCGGCGACGCCCACGCCGAGCAGGCGCACCGGCGCGTCGAGCTCGAAGTCGGCGAGCAGCTTGCGGGCGATGGCGCGGATCACGTCAGGGTCGCTCGTGCGCTCGTCGATCGTGCGTCGGCGCGTGTGGGTGCGAAACGGGCGCAGCCGGATCTTCAGCATGACCGTGCGCCCCGCGTGCCCGCCCTCGGCGAGGCCGCGCGCGACCGAGTCGGCAAGCTCGTCGACGGTGGCCTCCAGTGTGGCGCGGTCCGAGACGTCCTGCGCGAAGGTGGTCTCGCGGCTCTCCGACTTCTGCTCGCGCTCGGTCACGACCGCGCGATCGTCCTGGCCGCGCGCCCGATCGCGCAGCTCGCCGCCGAGGCGGGGGCCGAAGGCTCGCTCCAGCGCGCCGTCGGGGGCCGACGCGAGCTCGGCCACGGTCCGGATGCCCATCCCGCTGAGTCGCTCCGAGGTCCGCGGCCCGACGCCGGGAATGAGCTTCGCCGGACCGGTCACCCACGGCCTCCAGCATCCGCTCGGGCTCGAGGACGCAGAGGCCGTCGGGCTTGTCGAGGTCGGAGGCGATCTTCGCGCACAGCTTGTTGGGTGCCAGCCCGACCGAGCAGACGAGGCGCACCTCGTCGCGCATCCGCTGCTTGAGCTGGCGCGCCCGCGCCTTGGGCGCCGGGCAGTCGGACAGGTCCAGGTAGGCCTCGTCGAGGCCGGCGACCTCCACGCGATCGCTGAATCCACGCAGCACCTCCATCACCTTCGCCGAGGCACGGCGGTAGAAGGCCATGTCACGGGGGATCAGGACGGCCTGTGGGCAGCGGCGGTGGGCTGTTGCGAGGGGGAGGGCCGAGTGCACGCCGAACTCGCGCGCCTCGTAGGAGGCCGCCATGACGACGCCCCGCGACGCGGCGTCGCCGCCGGTCGCCACGATCACCGGCCTGCCGCGCAACTCGGGGCCGGCGCACCAGCTCGACCGACACGAAGAAGGCATCCATGTCCACGTGGGCGATCGTCCGCAGCATCCCCCGATCCTAGGAGTGAGGGAGGACGCCCAGAGCGCTAGATTGACCATGTGAGCAGCGCGGAGGCCAAGAACCTCGAGGCGATCTCGCGGGCGATCGACCAGCACAACGCCAACTGCCCGTTCCCGGCGTCCGAGGTGCGGATGAACCCGTTCGAGATCGAGCGGCTCGGTTGGGAGGAGATCCGCGGCCTGCCGATCGTCGGCGACCCGGAGCTCGGAACCGGTCGCTTCCGGATCGTCTGCTCGCGCGAGGGCGAGGGCGGCGAGCTGGAAGAGGTCGAGGCTGTTGGGACTCCGGTCGAGGTCGGGGTGCCGGAGCCGAGCGCGAACTGACGTCGCTGCCTAGGGATTGATCCCCAGGTCGCTCGTCCACCTCTGGGCCTGCACGTTCAGGTCCGTGAAGCCGCCCGTGAGGATGAGGATCCCCATGGCGATGAGGATTGCCCCGCCGATCCCCATGATCACCGCGTAGTGGCGCTTCACGACCGCGAACGCGGTGGTCGCCCGTGAGAAGGCGAGCGCGGTGATCAGGAACGGGATTCCCAGCCCAGCGGAGTAGAAGGCGAGCAGCAGCGCCCCGTGCGCGGCTGTGCCCGAGACCGATGCGGCGGTCAGGATCGCGCCGAGCGTCGGGCCGATGCACGGTGTCCAGGCGATCGCGAAGGCGGCGCCGGCTACCACGGGGCCGCCCTTGCCGGCCCTGGCCATGAGCGCCTCCACGTGCCACTCGCGGTTCAGCCGGACGATGAAAAGGCTCGCGACGAAGTAGACGCCGAGCACGATGATCAGGATGCCCGCGATCGTCTCCAGCAGAGCCTGATGCTGGTGCAGCGTCTGTCCGAGGCCGGTCGCCGTGAGTCCGAGCAGGATGAAGAGGGCCGAGAAGCTCCCGACGAAGATCAGGCTGGGAGCGAGGACCTTGCGCCAGCTGACCTCGTCGAGCTCAGCCACCGAGACCCCGGTCACCGCGGACAGGTATCCGGGCACCAGCGGGAGCACGCACGGCGACAGGAAGGACACGATGCCCGCCCCGAGCGCGGCGAAAACCCCCGGTAGCGCTGACGGATCGCCCTGCATTCGCCTAAACGGTACGCCGCGGGGGCAACGACCCCTTAAAGGAGGTTAAGTGAGCGCGGCGGCCAGGCGGCGGCGATGCTCCCGGGCCAGCGGATGGTCGGCGCCCAGCTCGGTGAAGATCGCGACCATCACTCGCCTGACCAGGTCGCGCCGCTCGGGGTCCTCGGTCTCGCCGAGCGCGGTCTGGAGGCCCTCGAGGGCCGCCTCGTAGTCGCCGTCGTCCCACGAGGCGAACGCACGCGTGAGGGTTCCCGCGCCGTCGCTCCGGTCATCGCCTGCGGCGGCCAGCAGCCGGGCCCTCGCCGCCAGGCCCTCGGCCTCGAAGTCGCCGGGGAAGCGGTCCAGCAGTTCGAGCGCCTCGTCGGTCTCGCCGCGCTCCAGGAGCAGCCGGCCCAGCTTGCGCGCGGCGGTGGCGTTCCGCGGATCGAGCTCGAGCGCCTCGCGCAGCGAGTCCTCGTCGCCGGACTCCGCGAGCTTGTCGGCCTGGGAGGGCACCACCTTGTCGAGGAACTGCTCGATCTGCGTCGGGGGGATCGCGCCGGTGAACTCGGCGACGACCTTGCCGTCCTTGAACGCCTTGACGGCGGGGATCCCCTGGATCTGGAAGCTCGCGGCGAGCGATTGGTTCGCGTCCGTGTCGACCTTCGCGAGCTCCACATCGCCCTTGCGCTTGGCGACCGCCGCCTCGAGCGCAGGCCCGAGGGTCCGGCAGGGGCCGCACCACTCGGCCCAGAAATCGACCACCACGGGGATCTCGCGGGAGCGCTCGACCACGCGCTCCACGAAGTCCTGCTCGGTGACGTCGAAAGCCATGAATCGAGCTTAGCCTGCGCGGCTGCGCGAGAATGGGCGTGATGGAGGAATCGCTCCGCGGCCAGCTCCTCGTCGCCTCTCCCGCGCTCGTCGACCCCAACTTCGCCCGGTCGGTCGTCTTCATCACCGAGCACAGCGAGGACGGCGCGATGGGGATCGTCCTCGACCGGCCCTCGGAGACCGCCGTGGCCACCGTCGTCCCGCAGCTCGCCGAGATCGCGGGGGGCGAGCCCGTCTACGTGGGCGGGCCGGTGCAGCCCGAGGCGATCGTCCTGCTTGCCGAGTTCTCCGATCCGGAGGCGGCAGCCTGGATCGTCGTCGCCGACGTGGGGCTGGCGTCGGCGGACGTCGACCTCGACGAGCTCGCTGCGGCTGTCAGGCGCGGGCGCGTATACGCGGGCTACTCGGGCTGGGGCCCGGGCCAGCTGGAGGCGGAGATGGAGATCGACTCCTGGATCGTCGAGCCGCCGCTGCCGAAGGAGCTCTTCCCGGACGACCCCGCCACGCTATGGAGCGACGTGCTCGCGCGAAAGGGTGGGCAGTACGCCCTGATCGCGCGGATGCCCAGCGATCCCTCGCAGAACTGACGCTCCACGACCCGGGCGAGCTCAGGTCGGCGTGCCCGGTCGGGCCTCGCCGGCCACGAGCGGGCGCACGATCGGCGGTGCCTTCGGCATCGTGTCACGCTCGAGCTCGCCGATCTCGAGAGGCGACTCGGTGATCAGCCCCACCGTGTCCCGGTTGGGATGGCAGCCGCGTCCGAACCATCCCCAGGGCCGCTCGAGGCGGTCCTGCCAGCGCGCGGTGCCGGCCTCCTCGGAACGTACGTGCTCGAGGAAGAGGAGCCGCCCGTCGGGCTTCAGCACCCGCGAGATGTCCTTCAGCGCCACCCGCGGAGCGGGGATCGTGCACAGCACCAGCGTCGCCACGACGGTGTCGAAGCTCGCGTCCGGAAACGGAAGGCGCTCGGCCCCGGCGCCGACGACCTCCGCGTCGCGGCCCGTTCCGGCGAGCTTGCCCTCGAGCTGGGCGCGCATGTGCTCGTCTGGCTCGGTGAGCACGAGCTCCGTGACCGCATCCGGGTAGAGCTCCAGATTCGCCCCGGTGCCGGCACCGATCTCGAGGGTGCGCCCCTTTGCGCGCGCGAGGAGCTCGCGTCGCTTCTCACGCAGGCCCGCGTTCTCCGTCCCCTTCGTGAAGCTGTCATAGCCGCGGGCGAACAGGGGACCCCAGAGCCGATCGGAGAGCTTGCCGGGCACCCCCAGAACCTACAACCCCGCCGGGTGTTCTAGCGCGGGCCGCTCCGTTAAGCGAGCGTCAGCGGCCGCGGGGAACTGCGACGCGCGCGCATTTCGCCTGGTACAAGGTCTGTACCTGTGAGTGGATGCTGGGCTATGGAGAGCCGGCTCTGGCGGCGTGTGGCGCTCGGGTGCGCCACATTTGCCTGTGCCTTCTTGACGCTCCTCCTCGCGGAGGGCGCTCACGCGGCGACCCGCGGCCCATCGTTCAGCGCGCATGGCAGCGTCGAGCAGGTCTACGTGACCGGCCTGCGCTCGAAGCAGCGGATGACGCTCGTCAACGCGAGCGGCCGGGCGGTTGTCACCAGGAAGGCCGACGCGCAGGGGGGATTGCTGTTCCGGAACGTGAAGCCGGGAACCGGCTATCGCGTGCGCCCCGCCGGGGGAGGACCGAAGTCCGGGCCGCTGCGGGTGCTCTCGACGCGGCCGGCTCCGCCGAGCACCAAGGTCTACGACCAGCAGATCAAGCCGCGCGGTTATCAGTACCTGACCACCCGCGACGGGACCAAGCTGGCGATCTACGTCCACCCGCCGCAGGACGTAACCAACGCGGGAGGCGTCAATCCTCCGCCGCTTCCGAGCGGACCGACCCCGACGCTGATCGAGTACTCCGGCTATGGCTACGCCGATCCGGCCGGTCCGCAGAGCGGGATCGCGATCCTCGCCAACCTCATGGGCTTCACGGTTGTCGACGTCAACATGCGCGGCACCGGCTGCTCGGGCGGCGCATTCGACTTCTTCGAGCCGCTCCAGAGCCTCGACGGCTACGACGTGGTCGAGACGATCGCGCACCAGCCCTGGGTCCTGCACCACAAGGTGGGGATGATGGGGATCTCCTACGGTGGGATCAGCCAGCTCTTCACCGCCCAGACCAACCCGCCGCACCTGGCCGCGATCTCGCCGCTGTCGGTGATCGACAACACGCAGACGACGCTCTATCCGGGTGGAATCCTCAACACGGGCTTCGCGGTCGCCTGGGCCGAGGAGCGCATCCACGACGCGAAGCCGGCCTCCCCGAACGGCGGACAGCCCTGGGCGTACCAGAAGATCCAGGACGGCGATCAGACCTGCAAGGCCAACCAGGCCCTGCACGGCGAGGCGGCCAACCTGTTGAAGAAGATCCGTGCCAACAACCACTACCGGCCCAAGGTGGCGGACCCGCTGTCGCCGGTCACATTCGTGCACGAGATCCACGCCCCCGTCTACATGGCGTGTCAGTGGACGGATGAGCAGACCGGCGGGCACTGCCCGACGCTGGCGGAGCACATGACCGGCACGCGGAAGAAGTGGTTCACGTTCACCAACGGAACCCATGTCGACTCGCTCGACCCGGACACCTACAACCGCTGGTGTGACTTCCTCAACCTGTTCGTGGCCAAGCGAGCGCCGGGCCCCTACTGTGCGCCGAGCCACGCGGCGTCGGACGTGATCTATCAGGAGGCGATGGGGATCGCCGGGGTGACGATGCCACCCGATCCGGTGCAAAACCAGCCCACCTATGCTGGGGCGCTGAAGATGTTCGAGAGCTTCCCGCAGATCCGCGTGCTCTTCGACAACGGGGCGGGCGGCACCAAGCCGGGACAGCCGCTGCCCGGCTTCGAGCGCTCGTTCGCCAAGTTCCCGATCCCGGGGACCAAGGGCCGATCCTGGTACCTGGCGAACAAGGGCGGCCTCAGTGGTCATCCGCCAGCCCGCCCGCGTGCGAACGCGTTCAACTGGGATGCGAACGCCACGCCGCTGACGGACTTCACCGGCGACACCGCCGGCGGCAAGGGGGGGCTCTGGACCGCCACGCCGCCATACCACTGGACGCAGGATCCGCCGGGCAGTGCCGTCGCTTACGTGACCAAGCCGCTGACGAGCAACACGACCGTGATCGGTGGGGGCTCCGTGAAGCTGTGGGTGAAGTCCTCGACCCGCAACGTGGACCTTCAGGCCACTGTCAGCGAGGTGAGGCCCGACGGCCACGAGGTCTTCGTGCAGAACGGGTGGGTTCGCAGCAACGAGCGCAAGCTCGATCCGAAGAAGAGCACGCCGCTCGAGCCGGTCCTGAGTCTGCGAAAGCGCGACGTGTCGCCGATGCCGAAGGGCCGGTACGTGAAGGTCACGATCCCCATGTACTACGAGGGACACGTATACCGGGCCGGTTCACGCATCCGGGTCAAGATCTCCGCCCCCAACGGCGACCAGCCGATCTGGTCGTTCAGCGAGACGCGACCCAAGGGCCAGGCGAAGGTGTCGCTCGCCTACTCGAAGCGCATGCCGTCGAGGCTGACGCTGCCCACGGTGCCGGGCGTCAACGTTCCAACCGGCCTGCCGCCCTGCCCGGGTGTGCGCGGCGAGCCATGCCGGCAGTACCAGCCGCTCAAGAACCACAGGGCGAAGCGGCCGTAGCCCCTCAGCGCCGGGCTGTCGCCCTCGAGTTCAAGCCGACAGCTCCGAGCAATCTCACCCGGAGCTGACCGCCCGGGAGCGCGAGATGATGGCGCTCGTTGCCGAGGGCTCTCCAACGAGGACATCGCCGAGCGGCAGCCGCCGACTAGCGCTGGTCATCGCGGCTTCCCCAGGCCTGGGTCAGCGGACCGCCCGCTCCGTGAACGGGGTCTCTATCGGGGAGTGGAACGGCCGCGATGTTGGCGAGGACCTCCTCTCGCTCATCCGGATCGCCGCGCCGCAGGTCCCAGCGCATCCCGTTCGGATAGGCGCCGACCACGAGCAGATCGCCTCCTGAGCCGGCGTTGCAGTGCCCCGTCCCGGCGGGGAGCACGAGGACGTCGCCGCGCCCGACCTCGAAGTTGCGGCTACCCGGCCCGCCGAGAACCACGCTGGTCGACCCGCCGACGATGCCGAGGACCTCGTGCGCCGTGGAGTGAAAGTGCTGGAAGGAGTAGATCCCGTCCAGCCACGCGCCGAGCCAGCCGTTCGCCGCGAACAGCTCTTCGCAGTCGCCGGCGTTCTGCGCTGCCGCCACCTCGTGATAGATCAGCACCGGCAGCCGCGAGTTCGGGATCCCGCCGGCGTCCTCGAACTGCTCCTGCTCCGGATTGGGCACTGTGGGAGGGTAAGGCCATGAGCCTGCCGCCAGGGCCCGCGGTGCCGCCGGCCGTTCAGACGGTGAGTTGGCTGTTTCGGCCGATCGAGTTCATGGATCGCTGTCGGCGACGCCACGGCGACGCGTTCAGCGTCAAGTTCGTCGGCTTCCAGACGCCGATGGTGATGGTCTCCGATCCGGATGCGATCGCCGCCCTGTACAAGAGCCGCGAGAGCGGCCTGCCACCCGGCCGGACCGTCGCCCTGCAGCCGGTGATGGGGCCGCGTTCCGTTCTGCTCCTCGAAGGACAGGAGCACCTGGCGCGCCGCAAGCTGATGGTCCCCGCCTTCCATGGCGAGCGAATGCGCGCATTCGGGCCGCTGGTCGAGGAGATCGTCACCGGCGAGATCGATGGCTGGCCGCTGGAGGAGCCCTTCGCGATCCATCCCCGGATGCGGGCCGTGACGCTCGAGGTGATCCTGCGCGCGGTCTTCGGCGTCAGCGACGAGGCGAGGTTGGAGCGGCTTCGAACGCTGCTCTCCGGGCTCCTGCGCGAGAGCTCCTCACCGGCCCTCCAACTGCGGGTCCTGATCGCCCGGCGGCTCGGGCGCTCCGGCCCTCTCGACGACATCCGGCGCACCAACGACGAGGTGGACGAGGTCCTCGCCGCCGAGATCGCCGACCGCCGCGCGGATCCGGGGCTCGAGGAGCGCTCCGACATCCTCTCCCAGCTCATGACGAGCCGGTTCGAGGACGGCAGCGCAATGGACGACGGCGAGCTTCGGGACCAGCTCATGACGCTGCTTCTCGCCGGTCACGAGACGACGGCGACCGCGCTCGCCTGGACCTTCGACCTGCTGCTCAGAAACCCGGCGGTGCTCGCCCGCCTGCGCGAAGAGCTTGGCGCAGACAGCGATGAATACCTGCGCGCGGTGATCTCCGAGTCGCTTCGCCTGCGTCCGGTGATCCCGCTCGCCGGGCGACGCCTGCACTCCGAGCTGCCGGTGAACGGCTACACGCTCCCGGCGGGCACCGACGTGACGCCGGCGATCTGGCTCACGCACACTCGCGCCGACGTCTATCCGGACCCGCTGGCCTTCCGACCCGATCGCTTCCTGGACAACCCGCCGAAGACGTATGGCTGGATCCCGTTCGGCGGCGGTGTCCGGCGTTGCCTGGGCGCAGCATTCGCCGAGTTCGAGATGCGGGTAGTCCTGCGGGAGGTGGTGGGTCGATGCGCCCTCCGGCTCGCGCGCCGGGGGCCTGAGCGCATCGCGCGCCGCAACATCACCTTCTCGCCTCGCCACGGCACGCCGGTGGTGGTCACTCGGCGCGCGCCGCAGGCGTAGCGGCGGTCCCCATTCCACAGCGGCAAGGGTCGTATGGCCGATTCGGTCTAGGAGTGGGGGAGAGTCCCCCGTAGCGTTGTCCCATGATCTTTCGCCAGTTCCTCAACGACGAGACGGCCTGCGCGTCCTACCTGTGCGGATGCGGCACGGTCGGCGAGCTGGCGGTGGTTGACGGCCACGCCGACCTGGTGGACGCATACATCGCCACCGCGGAGGCGAAGGGCGCGCGGATCGCTGCCGTGATCGAGACTCACGTCCAGGCAGACCACGTCTCGGGGTTGCCCGAGTTGGTCTCGAGGACCGGCGCCACCGCATACATGCCACCGGGCTCTGACCAGACGGTGGAGGAGATGGCGCGGGCGCTCTATCGATCGCTAACCGAGAGGCTTTTGGCCTTGCCGGACCATCTCCTGCTCTACCCGGCCCACTACGCGGGCTCGGTATGCGGCCGGGGATTGTCGGGCAACCCGGCCTCGACGATCGGCTTCGAGCGCCGCCACAACACCGCGCTCGCGTTCGACTCGGAGGAGGCCTTCGTCGCGGCGCTTCTCGAGGACACTCCACCCGTGCCGGAACGCCAGGCCGAGATCGTCGCCGCCAACCGTTCGGGCAAGCCTCTGGCCACGGTCGCTTGAGCACCGCCAAAGTCGAGCTCGGCCTGCGGGAAAACCTGCCGCAGTTCTCGCTGCTGGTCGCGATCAACGCGCTGGTCGGCGCGATGGTCGGCCTCGAGCGCTCGACCCTGCCGCTGATCGGACAGGACTCCTTCGGCCTCGGCTCGACGATCGCGGTCCTGTCGTTCATCGTCGCCTTCGGCCTCGCCAAGGCCCTGACCAATCTTGGTGCCGGCGCCCTGGCGCAGCGTGTTGGCAGGCGTCGCCTGCTGATCCTCGGCTGGCTGGTGGCACTCCCCGTGCCATTGCTGATCGTGGTCGCCCCGAACTGGGGCTGGGTGGTCGCGGCCAACGTCTTCCTGGGCGTCAACCAGGGGCTCGCGTGGTCGATGACGGTGGTGATGAAGATCGACCTCGTCGGGCCGAAGAACCGTGGCTTCGCTCTGGGCCTGAACGAGGCCGCAGGTTATGGCGGTGTCGCAATCGCGGCCGCCGCCAGCGGCTGGCTGGCGGCCGAGTTCGTGGCCAGGGACGTGCTCGTCGTCGCAGGAGCCGCCGTCGCCGTCGCCGGACTGCTCACCGCCTGGCGGTTCGTCCGCGACACCGCGGACCACGTTGTGCTCGAGCAGGCTCGCCATCACGACGAGGACCAGGCGGCTCCGCACATGCGCGACGTCTTCGGCGATGCGACCTACCGCGTCCCGGCGCTTCGGGCTTGCTCGCAGGCGGGCCTGGTCAACAACCTCAACGACGCACTCGCTTGGGGTCTCGTGCCGTTGTTCCTGGCGGCAAACGGCGCCAGCGCCGCCCAGATCGGGCTCGTCGCCGGGATCTACCCGGCGGTGTGGGGGCTGGGTCAGATCTGGACCGGCCACTGGTCGGACAGCGTCGGTCGAAAGCCGTTGATCGTCGCCGGGATGCTGCTCCAGGCCGCCTCCTTGGGGCTTCTGGCGGCCTCGGGAGGGGGGATCGCGCTCGCTGCCCTGGCCGCGGTGGGAATGGGCGCCGGGACGGCCCTCGTCTATCCAACTCTCCTTGCGGCCATCTCCGATGCGGTCGCGCCGGTGGCGCGAGCACCCAGTGTCGGGGCCTATCGCTTCTGGCGTGACATGGGCTACGTCGTGGGCGGCCTTCTCGTTGGCCTGCTCGCCGATCTCATCGCTGCCAGCGCGACGATCGCCATCGTCGCCGGCCTCACCGCCGCCTCAGGGCTTTGGGTGGCTCTCGACATGCCCGCTCCGCGAGGACGCGAGGCTCGCGCTACTTGGTCGCCAGCAGCGAGACGCTCCTGACCCCATACTTGTCGCTGGCGTCGAGCGCCCGCTCGGAGATGAACTCGTAGGGGTTGTCGTGCCAGTCCTGGATGACCAGGCCCGCCGCCGCGATCGACTCCTGGTAGGCGTCCTGCTGCGAGGCCCCACCGATGCACGAGGCCCAGAGTTCTGCGTTGCACACCGTCGTCTCCTTGAGCTGGCGCTCGCTGACGATGTCCGCGATGGCGAGCTGGCCGCCGGGCCTTAGAACGCGCGCGGCCTCGGCGAATACGCGTGCCTTGTCGGGGGCGAGGTTGATGACGCCGTTTGAGATCACGCAATCGCAGCTGTCGTCGTCCACCGGGAGGCTCTCGATGCGCCCTTCGCGAAGCTCGACCTGGCCGAAGCCCGCTTCCAACACCAGTTTCCGTGCCTTGTCGAGCTGCTCGAGCGTGAAGTCGATGCCGATGACCTGTCCACCGGGACCAACCTGGTCGGCGGCGAAGAAGACGTCCATGCCGGAGCCACTGCCGAGGTCGACGACGGTCTCGCCCGCTTGGAGGCCGGCGAGGTCGAAGAAGTAGCCGACGCCGGCAAACGACTCGGTCGCACCGGACGGGATCCGATCGAGAACGTCCGCTGGATAGCCGAGCCGTTCCGCCAGCGGTCGCCCCAGCTCGAAGTGGTAGGCGCCGCCGGGTTCCTCGGCCACGTGGCGGTACATGTCCTTGACCTTCGATTCGAGCTCTTGGAGGTCTGGATGAACGGTGGAGGGCATCGCGGTCCTTTCTGGTCGTCAGGCCGTCGCGCCGCTGGCGTGGCGGCGGCGCAGGAGTCCGTAGATGAATGTCTCTCTTCTCCTCGGCGGTGCTCGATTGCAGCCGAATTTAGGCCGGTTCGGTCTATTCTCCTAGTGGAACTGTTCTATAGATGGCTTTCCCTACCGGCATAGTTGACGCGCTCGATCCTGCTCGGCTCCGTCTCCTGGTCGAGGTGCAGCGGCGAGGCTCCATTTCCGGTGCCGCTGATGCTTGCGGCGTCAGCCAGCCATCCGCGACCAAGCAGCTGAAGACGCTCGAGGCGGCGATTGGCGAGAGGCTCGTGGAGCGAAACGGCCGCGCCAGTCGCTTGACCGAGGCGGGCGAGGTCGTGGTCGGCCGCGCGAGCAAGGTTCTCGACACTCTGCACGGCCTCGAGGAGGAGCTCGCGGCCCTGCGGGGCGCCGAGACGGGCACACTTGCGCTGGCTGCCTCGACGACGCCCGGTGCCTACGTGCTGCCGTCGCTTCTCCAGTGCTTCGCCGATCGTCATCCCGGCGTTGACGTGGACATCGCGATCGGCTCGAGCTCCTGGGTCGCGGACCGGGTCGGAAAGCGGGACTACGCGCTTGGGATCGCCGGCGAAGTGGAGCTCCCGCGTGGGGTTCGCGCCGAGCCGTTCCTCGACGACGAGCTGGTCGGGATCGCGGCGCCTGATCGGGTCAAGCTCCACCGCGGCAAGGCGCCGGTGGATGAGCTCGAGCGGTGGACGCTGCTCGTGCGCGAGCCCGGCTCGAGCACCCAGGCGGTCGCGGAGCGCTATCTGGCGCGGGCGGGATACAGGCACACCAACCGCTGGGAGCTCGACTCAAACGAGGCGATCAAGCGCTCGGTCCAGGCCGGGCTCGGCGTCGGCTTCGTCAGCAAGCTCGTGGTCGAGGACGAGGTGGGCCGCGGCGAGCTCGTCAGCTTTCGCATCGAGGGCACCGAGCCGATGCGCCGCTCGATCTACCTGCTGCTTCCCGACGGCCGCGAGTCGACTCCGTCCGAGCGTGCGTTCATCGACACCCTCAGTGACTGTTGCAGCGTCAGCATTGCCGGGTGCACCGTCGATTGTGAAACGGCGGCGAAGGAGACGGCCGGCTGACACCCTGAGGCAGGGCCGTGCTCGCGTCGCCCGCTCACGCTTCTCGTGGTCGCCGGATTGCGCGAAGGGCTTCGCCGTCGCCTGCGCGGGGGCCTGAGCAACTCTTGCCGTAACGAATCCCGCGTTCGCGGCACGGACGGACATGGACGGACGCACCGGCACGGAGGCAAGCGGGCGACTCGAGCCCCTTCCGGCGGACTTCGCAACCACCGTGGCCTCGCTTCACCGCGTCGCGGAGGACGTCGTCGCGCCCGCCCGAAAGCCCGAGAACGAGATTGCGCTTCGTGCCACGCCCGGGGGCTTCGGGACGCCGCCGTTTGAGTTCGCGGGCGAGGATCGGCAGGTCCGCGTGGAGGGCGACGAGCTCGTCTACCGCGTGGGCGGCGATGAGCGGCGCTGCCGGATCACCTCGATCGCGGAGCCGGAGCACTCGTCGCTGAGCTACTCCCTGAGTCCGTGAAGCTCGACGAGCAGCCGCTGCCCGTGGACCGTCCAGCCGCGGACGCCCTCGGGGCCTGGTACGCGCTGGGAGCCGCCGTTCTCGCCGAGCTGATCGGGGATGCGAGCCCCGAGGACGATCCCTCGGAGATGAACCTGTGGCCGGAGCACTTCGACCTGGCGATCGAGCTCGGCTCCGAGGCGCAGGGCGCGCGCGCCAACTACGGCTTCTCGCCGGGCGACACCGACCATCCCGAGCCCTACCTCTACGTCGGGCCGTGGACGGCCGAGGTCGAGGGCCGGCTTTGGAATGGGCGGGGATTTCGCGGGGCCGAGCTCGGCTACGCCGAGCTGTTGGCGGCGGATGACCCCCAGCGGGCTGCAATCGACTTCTGCCGGACCAGAAGGCACGCCCTCAAGGAAGGAACGGGCGAATGAGCGACAACGGCGCCCATGGAAGCGGCAATCTGGAGTGGCACCGCGTGCTGGAAGAGGCGGAGCTTCCCGGCGGACGCGTAACCACCGTCGCCGCAGGCCACAAGAGCGTGCGCGATCGTCCACTACGACGGACAGCTCTCGGTGCGTCGAGTCCGAGGCCCACATCCGCACGGTCACCGACGCGATGGCAGAGACGATGGTCAACTGGGCGTCAAGCACGTGTTCGGGATGGTCGGCACTCGAACCTGGGACTCGCCGACGCGCTTCGGCGCCAGGAGGATCGACTTCGCTGTCCTGGCGGTACGTCCGGTGTTCGCGATCGCCCGTGTCGGGTCGCACTGCGGTTTGGCGCCGCACCGGCCGGCCGGGCAGCGATGATCCCAAGGAATGAGCCGACCCGGTGATGGTCAGGTAAGGACGCACCCGATGCGGGCCGATGCGCGGGCTGCCCCCGGGTTTCAGCGCCGCCACCACCCTCGCGCCCAACACCGCGCCCTGCGCGGCGAGAAGCTCAGCCTGCGGGAGTCGAGCGCGATGGCTATCGGCGGCATGATCGGCGGCGGGATCTTCAGTGTGCTGGGCGTGACGATCGCCCTCGCCGGGCACCTCGCCTTCGCCTGCTTTCTGCTCGGTGCCGTGATCGCGGGGCTGACCGCGCACGCCTACGCCCGCCTCGCCACCGCCTCCGGTCGCTCGGGAGGGCCGTTCACCTACCTGCGCGACGCGGGCCACCCCGGGGCCGGCGCCTGGATCGCCTGGCTCTTGATCGTCGGCTACATGTTCGCGCTCGCCGTCTACTCGTTCACCTTCGGGCACTACCTCGCAAATGCGCTCGGAGCTTCGGCAACCGTCGCCCGGCTCGCGTCGGTCGCGGTGCTCGCCCTCTTCGTCTCGATCAACCTCCGCGGGGTCGCCACCTCGGGCCTGACCGAGGACGTCGTCGTCTTCACGAAGCTCGCGATCCTCGGAGGCATCGCCGTGATCGGCCTCGGGGAATTCTCGGGTGCCCGCCTGTCGCCGCTCGACGACGAGGGCGTACTCGGCGTCTTCCTCGGCGCGGGGGTGATCTTCGTCGCCTACGAGGGCTTCGAGCTTCTCCCGTATGACTACGAGGACATCGACCGGCCCAAACGAACCCTGCCGCTCGCGCTCTACTTCTCGGTCGCCGTGGTGGCGCTCATCTACGTCCTGGTGACGCTGGGCTCCCAGATGCTGGTCGCGGATGGGGTGATCGTCCACAAGAAGGAGGTGGCGTTCGCCGCGGTGGGACGTGAGGCGCTCGGAAATTTCGGCCTGTGGGCAGCCACGCTGGCGGCGGTGCTGTCAACCGCCTCGGCGATCAACGCGACCCTGTTCTCGACCGCACGGCTCGTCCGGGACGTGAGCGCGGCGGGAGAGTTGCCGCGAATCGTGGGGCAGGAGCGGGCGGGCTTGCCCGTGGCGGCGATCGTTGGACTGGCCGCGGGTGGCGCGGCCTTTGCCCTGCTTCCCGGGATCACCGAGCTCGTCGCGTTCGGCTCGCTCACCTTCCTGGTCGTCTTCGGTCTCGTCAACCTCCTCCATGCGCGGAGGACCGCCGAGCGTCCAATCGATCGCCGCCTCGCTTACATTGCTGCGGCCGCCTGCCTGGCGGCGGCGATCGGGCTCATCTACTACCTCGCCGGTCACGACCCCGCCGCCCTCGCTCTGGTCGGGGTGTGCGCGGTCGCGCTCATCATTAGCCGATTCGCGTTCCAGCGCACGCGGGGGCGAAGCTCGACTCGAATGCCCTGATTCTCTATCGCCTCAGGGGGCGTGAGGGGGGTGATGCTGGGCTCGGAGTTATGTACACCCGTCCGATCGCGCTAGGCCTCATCGGGGAGGGTTCACTGACGACGAGAGCTCACGCTCCGGGGAGCGAAGTTTTGACCGCAGACGAGCCTAGTTCAGCCTGTATTTGCCCCGCAGCCAAGGTGGCCCGCGGCTGTTTCGATGTGTCATTTTCAATGCCGTTTCCGGCTCGAGGCACAGTGTTAGACGCGACAGGGATGCCGACAGTTATGCCATCAGCGGGCGCTGTTCTCGGCGGCGTCGGTGTCGATCGAGGCCTCGAGCGTGGAGGAGGACTGGCGCGATCGCGACCCGGACGAGTCCGCCTGTGCACGATATCGCTCGTTATGTCCCCTTAGTCGCGATTTTGCCCTTCGTATGCCCGCGCACGCACCGCGTAGGCGCGGAACTCGCCGAAGGTTAAGCCGCTGCTGCCACCCGCTCCTCGAACGTGAACCCTGCCTCGAGGGCGCGCCGCAGCGGGCAGGTCTTGGCGACGTGCTCCAGCCGGCGGCGCTGGTCCGGCGTCAGATGGTCCGGCAGTTCGACCGAGACGGCGATGCGACGCGGCGTGACGTCGGTGTCGTAGTCCACGTCGACCACCGGGTCGCCGATGTCCCACCCACAGCGTTCCGCGTACATGGCGACCATCGTCGCGATGCAGGCGGCGAGCGCTGCGGGCAGCAGCTCGTGCGGCGCGGGCCCCTCGTCGGTGCCCCCGAGCGATCCGGGCTCGTCGGTGACGATCGAATGCCGCCCATTGACGTCGATCTCGTGTTTGAGGGTGTTCGCCACGCGCCGTGTTGTTGCCGTCATGCTCATCACAGCTACACTACCACACAGCTATACAGTTGTGCTATTCTCCCCGCATGACAGCCACCACCGCCACCATCCCCCATCCACTTCCCGCCGCGCTGGTCGACCGCATCGCGGAGCGCTTCCGCGTGCTCGGCGAGCCGATGCGGATCAGCCTGCTCGATTCCCTCCGGGAGGGCGAGGCCACCGTTCGCGATCTTCAGGAGGCCACCGGGGCGTCGCAGCAGAACGTCTCCAAGCATCTCGGCGTCCTGTTGCGAGCGGGGGTCGTCGATCGGCGAAAGCGGGGCAATTTTTCCGTCTACTCGATCGCGGACCCGATGGTGTTCTCGCTCTGCGAGGACGTCTGCGGTGGCCTGCGCCGTGAGGCCGACGAGCTCGGCGCGCTGCTGAGCGAAGGCAGCTGACGATGTACCGCCGGACGCAGGCCCAGCGATGGCCGCTCGAGCGCGTCCTGTTCGCCATTGCCGGCATCGTCACCCTGGCGAGCGTCGCCCTGGTGGCGTTGGTCTCCCCCTGGTTCCTCCTGCTCACCGCCTTCGTCGGCGTTAACCAGTGGCTCTACGTCCTTGCCGGCGCCTGTCCCGCCTCCCTGATCCTCAAGCGGGCCTGTGGCCTGCGCTCCGTCGTGTATTCCAACCGCGCCGCGCCGGTCAAGTGAGCTTCGTCGGCCCACTCGGGCGGCTGGGCCGCTACACGGCGACCCATTTTCGGGTTGTGCTGATCGGTTGGGCGGTCGTCGCCGTGGGGCTTGGGTTCTTCGCACCCAGGGTCGAGACGGCGCTGTCAGGCGCCGGCTGGGAGACCACCGGCTCGCAATCGGTGCAGGCGCGCAACGTCATCGATCAGAGGTTCCAGGGCCTCTCGAGCTACGGGCTGATGACCGTGATCCACTCCCCTACGCAAACGGTCGCCGACCCCGCCTTCCGCAGCTCGATCGCCGCCGTCGAACGGACGTTGCGGGCCGACCCCGCCGCGGGCCCCGTGGTGCCGCCGCAACCCGGGGTCTCCATCTCGCCAAACGGCCACACGGCTGTGGTCCAGGCGGGCGCTGCGCGTGACGCGAACGCGATGGTCCGCGCCGCCGACGGGCTCAAGGGTCGGCTCGGCGCCCTCGGTCGCGACGGCGTTCAGGTTCACCTGACCGGGGCCGCGGGCATGTGGTCGGACTTCAATGCCGCCAACCGCAGCGCGATGCTGCGTTCCGAGGTCATCTCCTGGCCGGTGACCATGGCGATCCTCCTGCTCGCCTTCGGCTCCCTGGTCGCGGCGGGCCTGCCGCTGATGCTGACGATGATCGGCCTCTTGGCGGCCGCCGGCTCCCTTTACCTCGGCACGCAGGTGATGCCGGTCTCGATCTGGGCGATGAACTTCGCGCTCATGTTCGCACTGGCGCTCGGCATCGACTACGCGCTGTTCATCGTCTACCGGTTCCGCGGCGCCTTCTTCGGCTCCCGGCTGGACCCGGTCGAAGCAACTGCGCAGACGATGGACACCGCTGGCAAGGCGGTGCTCTTTTCCGGCCTCACGGTCTTGATCTCGCTGAGCGCGGTAATGCTCGTGCCGAGCCCAGCGTTCAGGTCGATGAGCCTCGGGATCATGCTGGCGGTCCTGTTCGTGCTGGCGGCGACGCTCACGCTGCTTCCAGCTGTGTTGGCAAGGCTCGGCCCGAGGGTCGACAGGCTCTCGCTGCCGTGGGTTCACTCGGGAGAGCATCGCTCCTCGCGATTCGCGGCCTGGGGCGAGCGGCTGTGGCGGCGCCCGCTTGTCTATGGAATTCCCGCGCTCGTCGCGCTCCTCGTGCTCGTGTTCCCGGTGACCCAGCTCAAGACCGCGATGCCGTCGATCAAGGTCGTGCCTCCGGCCGACTCCTCCCGGATCGGCTACGAGCAGGTGCAGAGCGCCTTTGGCCCGGGAGCGACCGGGCCGCTGCAGCTCGTTGTCCCGGCGGATGGCGCCGGCGCTGCGGCTTCGGCGGCGAAGCACGATCCCGGAATCGCCCAGGTCCTTGCCGCTCAGCGCAGCGGCGGCTACGCCCTGCTCGAGGCGATACCGACGCAGGATCCCTCCAACCCCGCCGTCGGCCAAACGATCGATCGGCTCCGCGCCGAACTCCCGTCCGGCAGCCTGGTCGGCGGGGCCGTGGCGGAGAACCATGACCTCCAGCAGGTGCTCGCCGCCAAGACGCCTCTGGTGATCGGCGTCGTGCTCGCGCTCGGGTTCGTACTGCTCCTGTTCGCACTCCAAGCGCCGCTGATCGCCGCGGTCGGCGTGGTCACCAACCTGCTCGCCACCGGAGCCGCGTTCGGCGTCGCGAAGTGGATCTTCCAGGACGGCGCCCTCCACTCCCTGCTCGGCTTCCAGCCGCAGGGCTTCCTCGATGCCTGGGGACCGGTCTTCTTCTTCGCGATGATCTTCGCGATCTCGATGGACTACACGGTGTTCCTGCTCTCCTCGGCAAAGGAGCATTGGGACCGCACTGGGAACGCGAAGGAGGCGATGGTCGGCGGCCTTGCGCACTCGGGGCGCGTGATCTTCGCTGCCGGGGCCGTGATGGTCGCCGTGTTCTTCACCTTTGCGCTGTCAGGCCCGTTGCCGCCGAAGGAGATGGGCATCATCCTCGGGATCGCGGTGCTGCTCGACGCGATGTTGATCCGACTGCTGCTGTTGCCGGTTCTGCTCCGGCTGCTCGGCCGCTGGGCCTGGTACCTGCCGAACTGGGCCCACCGCGTCCTGCCGGATGTGCGGTTCGGTCACGGCGAGGCGGCTGTCCAGAGCCGCGGTGCCGCATGAGCGGAGGCGATCAGCAACGAGCGCCCTCCCGCTTTTCACCGATCGTCTCCCTCCCTTCCCCGGTCTTAGGGACGGGCACGCCCGCCAATGCATGGGGCGTTAGGTTGATTCAATCGCCGAGGAGCCTCGTGCCGAAGCCGCCGATTCCCTCCCGCCGAGACCGCCGGCCGTAGACATCCGCCCTGACATTCCCCGGATCCCGGCCTCAGCCGGCGCCCTGATCTTCGACGAGGCAGGACGGCTGCTGATCCTCAAGCCCAATTACAAGCGCGGCTGGACGCTTCCCGGTGGGCAAATCGAGGGCAACGGCGAGTCGCCCTGGGATGCATGCCGGCGCGAAACGCTCGAGGAGTGCGGCCTTGGTGTCGAGCGCGGCCGGCTCGTCTGCGTCGACTTCCTGTCACCGCGGCCACGGCGGGCGGACGCACGACCTCGCCCCGGCGGGGTCAGATTTCTGTTCCACTGCGGCGCGTTCAGCGATAAGCGTTTGAAGGCGATCACGCTGCAGGCCGACGAGATCGACGAGCATCGAATCGTCGAGATGGACGAAGCCCTGGCGCTGCTCAGCGGACCGCTGCGCCGCCGGGTGTCGCAGGCGGCGAGCGCGAAGCATTGCCTTTATCTGGAGAACGGCCGCCGGGTGCGCCGGGTCAGCGGTTGAAAGCCTGGAGCCGGCGACTATGCTCGCACCCTGGCCACCGAGATCGAGCGAAAGTTCCTGGTTTCACGGGTTCCGGATCAGCTGGGGGACTGTCGAGTCGAGGAAATCGAGCAGGGATATCTGGCCATCGAAGACGATGAGGGTGAGGTGCGCCTACGCAGGCTCGGAGAGCGACCCCTGCTGACGGTCAAGCGCGGTCACGGACTGCGGCGGACCGAGGTCGAGATCGAGATAGGCGCCAGGGGTTTCGCCGAACTGTGGCCACTCACGGAAGGGCGGCGGGTTCGCAAGACGCGCCACCACATTCGGGCTGAGGCGGGAGAGTTCGACGTCGACGTCTACAGGGGGAGCTTGGAGGGCTTGATCACGGCCGAGATCGAGTTCGACTCCGAACAGCTCAGCCAGTCCTTCGAGCCGCCGGAGTGGATCGGCGCCGAGGTGACCGGTGAGGCGGGCTACGCGAACAAGAACCTGGCGACGCATGGGATCCCGAGCATCCCGGGCGACGGCGCGTGATTCACGGGGATCCCGGACTCAAGAGGAGGCCCTGCGGAGGCTAGCGGTGCTTCAGAAACCCGCCGCGGCGGAGCACTGACTTGGGCACCCTGGCCTCCTGCTCCTCCTGCGGATGGCGCCCGACCTGGATCCGCTTCACCCCACGGCGCTTGCGATAAGAGATGACCGAGACGGTGTTTGCCTTAGGGCCGCGTGAGGTGATGAAGCAGTAGCGGCCATCGAGACTGGTCTCGGCCTCAGCGGGCTCGTCGCCGACGGGGATCTTGGCCACCATCTTCAGCGACGGCCGCTTGACCAAGGCGGCGTAGTTGGAGATCGTCGCCGCGTCGCAGATGTAGCGTCCCCCGGGGGAGATCGCGATCCCATGATGGGCCGCGTCGTTCGGATACTGGTCGCGAGGCAGACCGCGTCCGGGTCCCGAGATCGGCAGGTGCACCGTTCGCAGCGTCTTACCGGTGTGAGGGTTGAACTCGATGAACCCGTTGAGGAACGAGAGCTGGATGAACATGAGCCGCCCGCTCGGAGTGAAGACGAACGGTCGAACACCGGCGTCGAACTGGAAGGTGCGCACGACCTTGAGCGTCCTTGGGTTCGCGACGGTCAACTGCTTGGCGCCGTCGTGCCCGTGCGGCAGGAGCTGGTTCCCGAGGCTGCCGTTATAGATGAATCGGCCATTGGGCGAGAACTCGTCGACGTGGGCCCAGGTGCCGGTTGGAAACGAGCCGACGAACTCGTGTGTGCGCGTGTCGATCACCTGCACCTCGTTCGCCGTAAGCGACGAGACGAAGAGGCGGCGACCGCCTGGCGAGAGCGCCACGTGGTCAGCACGAAGGCTATCGGTCTGCAGTCGCCACAGCTCCTTGCCGGTCGCGATCCGAAACGCCGCGACATCGCCGAGGTAGCCGCGTGAGACGTACAGCACCCTCCCACTTGGCGAGACGGCGATTCCCTGCGCGTAGTTCAGCCCCTCGGCTTTGACCAGTGCTGGATAAATCGCAGCCTGTGTCGGGTCCTGAGGCGTATCGCCGTCCGGGATGATGTTGATGCGGCCGAGCTTTCTGAGGGTACGGGCGTCAATCAGCGTCACGGTCCCGGCCACGCTGTTCGCGGTCATCAGCACCGGGCGGGAATGGTGGCTATGAGCCGCGGAAGTCGCGGGAAGCACACCGAGCCCGACGCACAGCGCCAGTAGCGTGAGGTTGATCCGAGGCGCTGGCAGGGGCCGCGGAAGAGTGTGCAAGATCCTCCTTACGGTCGGGATGCTAATGCCGTGCCAGTTGTTTGAGTGCATCAGCGACAGCGGCGACGTCGGAACTGTCGTTGTATCCGTGCAGTGAAATCCGGATGCGGCCACCGCGGGAGCCGACGATCACACCGTATTCGGCCGCAAGCCTTGCTTGGACCGCCGACGCATTAAGAGTTGCGTGCCGCAAGGAGACGATGTGACCGCACGCGCTGCGTCCGCTCAGCGCTCGAAACGGCGTCCAGCCGAGGGGTTCCACTTGCCCCACTAGCTCTTCAGCGAGAACGCGCGAGTGTTCGGCGAGAGCCTCGGCCCCAGCTTCGGCGAGCAGCACAAGTGACCGACCCAACCCGACTGCCGAGCAGTACGACATCGTGGACAGTTCATACCGTCGAGCGTCGTCGGCCAAGACAAGCGTCTGAGGGGTGAAGTTGAAGGGGTCGCTGGCTCCCTTCCAGCCGATGATCCCCGGCGTGCGGGCGATGAGCTCATCGGAAACAGCCAAGATCGCGACGCCGCCGTGCGCAGAGAGCCATTTGTAACCGCTGCACACGAGTGCATCCGCGGACCATTCGCGCATGCTGACCGGGCCGGCGCCAGCGAGCTGCGTAACGTCCACGACGATCGTCGCCCCTACCTCGTGAGCCCGTCGAGCGACGGCCGCAACGTCGAGCGCCGTACCGGTTGCATACTGCACCGCACTTACGCACACCACCGAAGTGGAGCTCGAGACGGCCTCAATCAAGGCCGCGCCCAGGTCGGTGTGCCGGCTGTCCTCCACCCAACGGATCGCGGTGCCCAATCGTTCCCGGGCCGCCAGCCACGGATAGGTCACGCTTGGGAAATCCGTGTGCACCAGGACTACCTCGCCAGAGCTCGTGGCGAGGGCCGTTGCCATTTGGCCGAGACCCTCACTTGCTCCCCCGATGATGGCGATGGAACGCGCCGGCGCATCCAGCAGCTCCGCGGCAGCTGCCCGCAGATCGTCGAGGACGCGAGCCTCGGCCGCATCAGACATTCGCACGTTGCCGTGCTGGGCAACATCGTGGAGAAAGGCCGTCATGGCCTCGACTGACTCGCGCGGGATGAGGCCCAACGACGCCTGATTCAGATACCGGCTATGGCTCAGTGCCGCGTACTGGTTGCGTGATAGCAGAGCGGGCATGATCTTTCTCTCGTAGTGTGTGGCAGTGTGCGCGCCGCACGACCGTCAGCCTTCTTGAATTGGTGGCCCTCCATGCGCCCGAGAAGATCATCGAGCAGGCTCACGGCCTCGGCCGCATAGGGACCCTTGTTGAGCATCACGCATTCGGCGCGCTGCCATCGCCGCGTCCGTGATCTCGGCCCTGGCCCACCGTTCCCTTGTGCACGAAGGTGTCGAGAACCTGGGTGGCCCAGATCACGGGCACATGAGCGGCTTCGCAGAGCCAAAGCAGTTCCTCCTGAAGCTCGGCCAGCCGCCGATATCCCAGCTCGACGGCGAGGTCGCCGCGGGCAATCATCACCGCAAACGGCTGGCGACCGGCCCGCCACGATCAGCTCCGGAAGCGAAGCATCGTGATCGAGGTGACGATGAACATCGTGATGAACGGGAACAGCCCGACGAGCGGCGGTGCAATCGAGTCGAACGCTCCGGGTGATTGCTCGAATGCGTACTTGAGGATGACCAGCAGGAACGGCGGAACCAGGAGCAGTCCCCTCGGCCAGGATCGCTCCGTCCCGCATCAGGAGCAGCCGGTCGCAACGGTCCGCCTCGTCCATGACGTGGCTGGTGACGAGCAGGGTTGCGCCGCCCCGGGCGAGCTCGTGAAAGGTCTCCCAGAGCTCCAGCCGAAGGACCGGGTCCAATCCGACCGTGGGCTCGTCGAGCAGCAGCAGCTCGGGCTCGCCCAGCAACGCCACGGCCAACGAGACCCTCGCCTGCTGTCCACCTGAAAGCGTGGTCACGGTGCGCGCCGCGAAGGCCGCAAGGCCCACGGTGTCGAGGACCTCGATGACGCGTTCCCGCCCGGCACCCACGATCCGGGCGAAGTAACGAACGTTCTCGGCTACGGTGAGGTCGCTGTACAGCGACAACCTCTGCGGCATGTAGGCGATTCGCCGGCGAAGCTGCGGGGAGCCCGCGGGCTCATCCAGGACACGCACATGGCCCGATGCGACGATCTGGATACCGGATCGCCGGAAGCGAGTTCACGGCGTGCGGCTCGGGTCGGTCAGCGCTTTCGTTTCCGGCCCGGCGCGGACGAGCCCCTGGCGGAGCGGCTGGACGGGCGTTCTGTCCCCAACACCGCGCGCGCCGCCTTCGTGGGCGCTCGCAGCCTGCCGATCGTCTGTTCGAAGAGCTCGGCCTGGCTCTCCATCAGGGCCGCCGTCTCTCGGAGTGCGTCACCGGCGGCCTGGAGCGCCTCGGCCTGCCGTCGCACGGTCGTGCCGCTCTGCTCCAGAAGATCGAAGGCGATGTCCGACGGAGCGATCAGCAGCTCGGCCACCTCCGCCTGGAGCCGGCGCTCACGGTCGATCAGGTCCTGCACCAGCTCCAGCTGGCGTTGCATGGCGTCCGCCACCTGATGCGGCACCTCGGGCCGGCCGGCGACCGACGAGAGCGCCTCCACCATCGCGTCAGTCAGCTTGCGCCATTCGCGGATGATCTCCCGGCCGCTGATCTCAGGCATGGTCGATCATCCGGGTGATCATTCCACTCCGGGTGTGCTTCGGGAATCCGTGTTTTTCCGCATAGGCTTCTCCATCATCGCGCCGACGCAATGCTCAGGCTCCACGCGTGATCGACCTCCACTGCCACATCTTGCCCGGCATCGACGACGGCGCCGGCGACCTGGAGGACGCAATCGCGATGGCGATGCAGGCCGAGGCTGACGGGATCACCTCGATCTGTGCCACACCCCACATCCGGCATGACCACGATGTGCGGATTCCCGAGCTTGCCGGTCGAGTCGCCGAGCTGAACCAACAGCTCGCTCGCGCCGGGACGAGGGTGCGAACCCTGGTCGGCGGCGAGGTCGCGGAGAGCGCGGTGGCCCGGCTCGAGCGCTCGGAGTTGGCGGAGGTCGGCCTCGCGGGAGGCCATTGGATCCTGCTGGAGCCCGGCCCCGGTCCCCTCAGCGAATCGATCCGGGCCGCCGCGCGCGCGCTTTCAGGGCACGGGTACAGGCCGATCGTCGCCCATCCGGAGCGCCATCTCGGGCCCGGCGCGATCGACGTCTTGACCGTCCTCGTTCGTGAAGGCGCGTTGGTGCAGGGCACGGCGGCATTGATGGAGGCCGACGAGTCGCCCCTACATGACCTCGCGGCGCGCGGCCTCATCCACGTGCTGGGCAGCGATTCGCACTCGGCACGGGTGGGGCGGCCGGTACGGCTGTCCGGCGGGCTCACATCGATGAGCCGAATGCCGGTCGTCGGCGCATATTGGAGCTGGGTCTCGGAGGAGGCGCCGGCCGCGATCATCGCCGACAGGGACGTCGCGCCCCCGTTCCGTCCCGTCTAGGCCGCCGGCCTCTCCACTCGCACCTGGCCGGCCAGATCCTCGATCACCTCGCGCGATCCGGTGCCCAGTCCATGCCGCAGGAAGTTGGTGGCGCCCGCGGCGACTCCGAGCACGAGCGAGCGCTCCCAGGCGGTTCCCTGCGCCCACGAGGCCGCCAATGCGCCCATCATCGAATCTCCGCAGCCTTCACGGGCCCCGTTCCGGAAGCGCGGGGGAAAGAGCTCGAGCAGCTCGCCGTCGCGGATGGCGAGGGCGGACTCGGCGCCTCTAGTGACGACGGCGGCCCCGGCGCCTCCGTCGACGAGGCGCCGGAGCGCTCCCAGCAGGGCCGCACGGTCCGCAACGGATGCGCTGACGAACTCGGCGAGCTCCCAGTCATTCAGCTTCGCCAGCGCGGGACCGCCGTCGAGCGCGCGGTCGAGCCTCGGGCTCGACAGGTCAACCAGCACGGGCGTGCCGTTCGCGCCCACGTCGGAGACGAGGTCCGCGTAGAGCTCGGTGGGCAGGACGTCTCCGGGAAACGGGTTACAGACCACCAGCACGTCACTGTCCAGCGCGACGGCGCAGGTGGCCGAGAAGAGCTCGTCGATCTCGTGCCGGGAGGGAGTGCCCGCCGCCATCATCGCGATCAGCTTCCGCTCGCCGCTGCGCCGGTCATGCACGTATGAGCCGTTCGGCCCGCTCGTCTCGACCAGGCGAAGCTGCGCCGGCAGGCGATCGAGAAGCGGACCGATGGTCGCTCCCGTCTCCCCACCGATGAAGCCGCACAGGACGGGCGTGGAGCCCATCTCCGCGATCATCCGCGAGACCCAGATGCCCTGTCCGGCGGGGTGTAGGTGGATGTTGTCGTGCTCCCCGCTGCGTTCGATCGTCAGCGAGAGCAGCGGGTTGGGCGCGAAGACCGCCACCCTTCCCCCAGGCGCACCGGCTCTGGATTGCTCGGTGCCGCTGTTGCGACCAGATCCCATCAGGCCATTCGACCCTACCGCCGTGGTTGAAATGAGATTTGCCCGGTGCTAGGTTCGCCCGGCGTCTAGCGGGAGGTGGCCGTGCCGTGTGCCTGGCGATTCCAGGGCAGATAGTCGATGTGACCGACCGAGCCAACAGGTTGGCTCAGGTGGACGTTGCCGGCGTTCGGCGCAACGTGAACATCGGTCTCCTCGATACCGGCGACGGTGGCGCCGCGCCGGGGGATTGGGTCCTGATCCATGTCGGGTTCGCGATCTCGAGGGTGGACGAGCAGGAGGCGGAGGCCACGCTCAAGCTCCTCGAGGGCATGGGGGCCGAGTATGACCGGGAGCTGGAAGAGCTGAGGGCGAGCGCAATCGAGTGAGCTCCAACCTGCCACCGGCGTCCGTCCCGGACCCCGATCCGCACTGCGATCCCGAGGACGGTTGCGTGACTTGTGCCGACGTGGCGGTGCCGATGCGCATCCTCGCCCTGGACGACGGGCGCGGTCTGGCTCTCTGTGCAACAGACAAAGATCGGCGCGAAACGGTCGAGATCGCACTCGTGAAGCCGGTTGCCATCGGTGACGAGTTACTCGTGCACGCCGGCACGGCGATCGCCGTGATCGGTGACCGCGACACCCCCGGACGCGAAGCGGAGGAGGTGTTGCGTTGAGGTTTGTCGATGAATTCCGCGATGCTGAGCTCGGCCGTGCCCTTGTCGCGGACATCCTGTCGACGCTCGAGCCGGGGCGCCACTACAAGTTGATGGAGGTGTGTGGGGGTCACACCCACTCGATCTACAAGTACGGGATTGAGGGCCTCCTCCCGGACGAGATCGAGCTGGTGCACGGGCCCGGGTGCCCGGTGTGCGTCATACCAATGGGCCGCGTGGACGACGGCATGGCGATCGCCCGGCGGGACGGCGTGATCTTCACCTGCTTTGGGGACATGATGCGGGTGCCCGGCTCGGAGCGGACCTTCATGGATGCCAAGGCCGAGGGCGCGGACATCCGGATGGTCTACTCGCCGCTCGACGCGCTGCGGATCGCCAAGTCCAACCCGGAGCGGGAGGTCGTCTTCTTCGCGATCGGGTTCGAGACGACGGCGCCGTCCACGGCGCTGACCCTGAAGCGGGCGCGCGCGGAGGGCGTCGACAACTTCCTCTGCATGTGCAATCACGTGACGATCATCCCGCCGCTGCGGGCATTGCTCGAATCGCCGGACCTGCGCCTGGACGGCTTCATCGGCCCCGGCCACGTGTCGACGATCGTCGGAGCGCGGCCGTTCGAGTTCATTCCCGCCGGCTACGGGAAGCCGCTGGTCACGGCGGGGTTCGAGCCGCTCGACATCCTCCAGGCGATCCAGATGATCCTTCGGCAGCTCGCCGAGGGCCGCTGCGAGGTGGAGAACCAGTACAAGCGCGTCGTCCCCTACGAGGGCAACCCGGTCGCGCTTGCGGTCATGTCCGAGGTGTTCGAGCTGCGGCCCCATTTCGAGTGGCGGGGCCTCGGCTTCATCTCCCAGAGTGCGCTGAAGCTCACGGATGCCTACGCGGAGTTCGACGCCGAGCTGCGCTACGAGGTTCCGGGCATCCGCGTCGCAGACCCGAAGGCGTGCCAGTGCGGCGAGGTCCTGAAGGGCGTGATCAAGCCGTGGGAGTGCAAGGTCTTCGGTACCGCGTGCACGCCGGAGCATGCGATCGGGACCTGCATGGTCTCCCCCGAGGGCGCCTGCGCCGCCTACTACAGCTACGGCCGCTTCGCCCACGAGAGGGAGCTTGTCTCGTGAACGGTGGCGAGACCACGGTGAGCGGCGCGGGTCGCAGCGACTCCGACCGCGAGCGGCGGATCCTGGAGATCATCGGTACCGCGCGCTCGAAGCGGCCCAAGTTCAAGGACGAGCGCGTGACGATGATCCACGGCGCCGGGGGCAAGGCGACCCAGACCCTGATCGAGGGCCTGCTGGTGCCCGCGTTCGGCTCGAGGACTCTGGACGAGCTGGCCGATGCCGGCACGGTCACGGTCGACGGCCTCGGCCTCGCCCTTACGACCGACACCTTCGTCGTCAAGCCGATCCGCTTTCCGGGTGGGTCGATCGGCGAGCTGGCGGTCAACGGGTCCGTGAACGACCTCGCCGCCGCCGGGGCCGAGCCGCTCGCGATCAGCGTCTCGCTGGTGCTCGAGGAGGGCCTGCCCGCCGACGACCTGCGAGCCGAGGTGGAGGCGATTGCCGCGACGGCCAACGCCGCCGAAGTGGAGATCGTCACCGGTGACACCAAGGTGGTCGAGCGCGGGCGATGCGATGCGATGTACGTCTGCACCACCGGGCTCGGCCGGATCGACTCGCGCGCGAGCCTCTCCCCTGCCTCGATCCAACCGGGCGACCGCGTGCTGTGCTCAGGGACGATCGGCGAGCACGGGACGGCGATCATGCTGGCGCGGGGAGAGCTTGGCCTCGGCGCGGAGATCGAGTCCGACACCCGGTCGCTGTGGCCGGCCGCGAGCACGCTCATGGATGCCGCGGGGCCGGCGCTCCGGTGCATGCGCGACGCGACCCGGGGCGGCGTGGCGTCGGTCCTGAACGAGCTGGCGCGCGCCTCGCAGGCCTCCGTCGAAGTCCGGGAGTCCGACGTGCCCGTGCGGCCCGAGGTGACCGGCGCGGCCGAGATCCTCGGCATCGACCCCATGTACGTCGCCAACGAGGGCGTGCTGGTGGCGTTCGTGGACCCGGAGGCCGCGGATTACGCGCTCGCCGCTCTGCGAGCGGTGTCCGGGCACGAGGCGGCCGCCGACATCGGCGTCGCGGGTGCCGAGCCGCCGGGCATGGTGCTCATGGAGACGGCCTTCGGCGGCAGGAGGGTGATGGACCTGCTGGCCGGCGACCCGCTGCCGAGGATCTGCTGACGTGCACGAGCTGGCGCTCTCGCGCGCGATCGTCGACACGGCCGAGCGTCATGCCGAGGGGCGGCGCGTGACCTCGGTGCGGATGCGCATCGGCGCGCTGCGAGGGGTCGTGGCCGAGTCGCTCGCCTTCTACTTCGAGATCACCTCGCGCGACACCGTCTGTGATGGCGCCCAGATGGACCACGAGCTGGTCACGGCGCTGCTCGAATGCCCCGACTGCCGAGCGACCTGGGATCCGGCCCAGCCCGTGCCCAGGTTCCGGTGCCCGTCGTGCGGGACCGGCGGCGACGTCGTGCGCGGGAATGAGCTCGAGGTGGAATCGATCACCATCGAGGAGGAGGATGCATGCACCGCACCAAGGTGAGGGTCGCCGAGGACGCCCTCGACGCCAACCAGACCATCGCGCGCGCCAACCGCGACGACTTCGATCGTGCATCCGTGCGCGTGGTGAACCTGATGAGCGCCCCTGGCGCCGGCAAGACCTCGCTGCTGGAGCGGGCGCTCGCCGATCTCGACGGGGTGCGCGCGGGCGTGCTCGAGGGCGACGTTCAGGGCAGCGTCGACGCCGACCGGATCTCAGCCCTGCACATTCCCGTCACCCAGCTGAACACCGATCCCGGATTCGGCGGCGAGTGCCACCTCGACGCCAACATGGTCCGCTCGGCCATCCCCTCCCTCCCGCTGGAGGACATCGACCTCCTGGTGATCGAGAATGTCGGCAACCTCGTCTGCCCCGCTGAGTTCCGCGTTGGCGAGGACGCCAGGGTGATGGTGGCCTCCGTGGCGGAGGGCGAGGACAAGCCGCTCAAGTACCCGTTGATGTTCAGGACCTGCGAGCTCGTGCTGATCAACAAGGTGGACCTCCTTCCCCACCTCGACTTCGACCTCGATCGCTTCCTCTACAACCTGGACGCGGTCAATCCGGACGTGGCGCGGATGAAGCTCAGCGCCCGCACCGGCGAGGGAGTGGACCAGTGGCAGTCCTGGCTCGCCGAGCTGCCCGACCGGGTGGCAGAGGCGGCCTGATGACGCGCACCGCGCCCGCCGAGGGACTGGGCGACCGCGTGGGCCGCCTGCTCGCGTCGCGAACCGAGGCCAACCGTGCCTTCTTCGACGACGAGGCGGACCGGCTCGCGCGCTGCTGCCACCGGATGGCGGAGCGATTTGCCGCGGGAGGGCGCCTCGTGGCCCTGGGACGCTCCCCCGCCGCGCGCTCGGACGCACGCCATGTCGCGGTCGAGTTCGTTCACCCCGTGATCGTCGGCAAGCGGGCGCTCCCCGCACTGGGCCTCGCCGGCGAGGGCGGCTCGCTGCCCTCACAGGTCGAGGGCGTGGCCGAGCCCACCGACATCGCGATCGCGTACGAGGTCTCCGACGACGAGACCCGTGAGGCCCTCTCCACCGCCCGGAGCCGCGGCTGCCTGACGATCGCATTCGCGCCCGGGGGCGGCGCCGAGTGGGCGTTCGTCCCGCCCGGGGACGACCCGTTCACAGGCCAGGAGCTGGTCGAGACGCTCTACCACGTGCTCTGGGAGCTCGTCCACGTGTTCTTCGAGCACCGGGGGCTGCTCGAGGGGCGCCGCGAGGCCGCGCCGGTACGCGACCCAGGCGCTTCGAGCTTCCTCTACCCCTTCCTCTCCGAGGGCGAGCGCGATCTCGAGTCGGTGATCGACGACGTGCGACGGTCGGTGCTGATGAAGGCGGCCGAGGTCGGTGCGCTCCGCGAGCAGACGCTGACCGACAACCGCGACGTCCTGATCGCCGCTGCCGCCGAACTGCGCGCTCGCCTCGACGCGGGCGGCAAGGTGCTCGCGTTCGGAAACGGCGGCTCGGCGACGGATGCGATGGATCTGGTGGCGGATCTCCGTGCGGCCCCCGGCCGTGACTGGCCCTCGCGCAGGGCGATCGACCTGACGGCGGACCCGGCGATCCTGACCGCGATCGCGAACGACATCGGCACCGAGGAGATCTTCCAACGGCAGATCATCGCCTACGGGCAACCGGGGGACGCCGCGGTGGCGCTGTCGACCAGCGGCGACTCGGTCAACGTGATCGAGGCCCTGGCCGAGGCACGGAGGGACGGCCTGACGACGATCGCGTTCGTCGGCTACGACGGCGGCCGCGTGGCGGCGGAGGAGCTCGCCGACCACGTCGTCGTGGTGCGCTCGCAGCACATCCCCCGCATCCAGGAGGCGCAGGCGAGCGCGTACCACGTGCTGCGTGAGCTCGTGGAGGCGACCGAGCCGGCGACGGGGTGAGCGAGCGAGCCGTGGCGAGCGGCCCGCGGCGGGTCCGGGCTCGCGTTTTGGGAACCGTTCAGGGGGTCGGGTTCAGGCCGCACGTCTTCCGCCTCGCGACACAACTGGGGCTCGGCGGCCACGTGCTCAACGACGAGCACGGAGTGCTGATCGAGGTCGAGGGCGCGCCGGAGCGGATCGAGGAGTTCCTGGCCCGCCTGGCGAGCGAGGCTCCGCCGATGGCCGCGGTCGAGGACGTGGTGACGGAGGACGCCGCCGCAAGAGGCGAGCGCCAGTTCACGATCGTGCCCTCCGAGCGCTCCGGTGCCCCCGATGTCCCGATCACGCCTGACGCCGCCACCTGCGACGCGTGTCTGTCCGAGCTCTTCGATCCCGGCGACAGGCGCTACCGGTACCCCTTCACGAACTGCACCAGCTGCGGGCCCCGGTTCACGATCGTGACCGGCGTCCCCTACGACCGAGCCCTGACGACCATGTCGTCATTCGAGATGTGCCCGGAATGCAGGCGCGAGTACGAGGATCCGCGCGATCGCCGCTTTCACGCCCAGCCGAACGCGTGTCCGGTGTGCGGCCCGCAAGTGCGGTTGGTCGATGCCGGGGGTGATGAGCACCGGGCCGCCGCGCGCGACCCGATCGAGGTGGCCGCCGCCGAGCTGCGCGACGGGCGGATCCTCGCGGTCAAGGGGCTCGGGGGATTCCATCTCGCGTGCCGCGCCGACGACGAGGAGTCCGTCGCGGCGCTGCGCGCTCGCAAGCATCGCGAGGACAAGCCGTTCGCGCTGATGGCGGCCCACACCGGCGTGGTGCGCGAGCTGATCGAGCTCGCGCCGGCGGATGAGGCGCTGCTGACGTCACCGCAGCGTCCGATCGTGATCGCGCGAAGGCAACCGGGCGCCGGCGTCGCGCCCGCGGTGGCCCCCCGCATGCGCGACCTCGGCGTGATGCTGCCCTACTCGCCACTCCACCACCTGCTGCTCGCCGACGCGGGGGTGACGCTCGTCATGACCTCGGGGAACGTCTCCGACGAGCCAATCGCCTTCCGCGACCAGGAGGCCATCGAGCGACTCGCCGGCATCGCCGACCTCTTCCTCGTCCATGACCGCCCGATCCACATGCGCACGGATGACTCGGTGGTGCGGGCGCTCGATTCACAGGTGGGCTCAGCGCCGCTGCTGCTGCGGCGCTCTCGTGGGTACGTCCCGGGGCAGCTCGCGCTTCCCGTCGAGGCGCCCGCGCCGGTGCTGGGCTGTGGTGCCGAGCTCAAGAACACCTTCTGCCTCGCGCGGCGAGATCGGGCCTGGATTTCTCACCACATCGGCGACCTGAAGAACTACGAGACGCTGTCGTCGTTCACCGACGGGATCGAGCACTTCGAGCGCCTGTTCGCGCTCGAGCCGGCCGTCGTCGCCCACGACCAGCACCCGAACTACCTGTCGACCAGGTACGCCCTCGAGCTCGAGGGCCCTGAGCAGGTGGGCGTCCAGCACCACCACGCCCACCTGGCAGCCTGCCTGGCGGAGCACGGAGAGACCGGCACTGCCGTCGGGGCGATCTACGACGGCACGGGGCACGGCACCGACGGCACCGTCTGGGGTGGGGAGCTGCTCGTCGGGGGGCTGGCGGACTTCAAGCGCCGCGGGATGCTGGTCCCGGTTCGCCTCCCCGGCGGCGACGCCGCCGTTCGGGAGCCGTGGCGGATGGCGTGCGCCTGGCTCGCCGCGGCCTTCGCCGAGGAGCGCCCCGCGATCCCGCCTCAGCTCCGCGACCGCGTCGGGCAGCCCGACTGGGACGCCGTGTGCGGTCTGCTCGCGAGCGGCGTGAACTCGCCACTGACCAGCAGCGTCGGCCGCCTCTTCGACGCCGTCGCGGCGCTCTGCGGCATCCGGGCGGCCGTCAACTACGAGGGCCAGGCCGCGGCGGAGCTCGAGGGCATCTCGGCCCCGGCCGAGGCCGGCTCCTATCCCCTGGAGGTGGCCTACTCGGGCAGCGGGCCCGCGATCCTGGACGCCCGCGAGACCATCCGGGCGATCGCGGGCGATCTGGCCCGGGGCGCAACACCGCCGGCGGTCGGCGCCCGGTTCCACCGAGCGCTCGCGGAGGCCACCGCCGCGGCGTGCGGGCGCGAGGCCGAGCGGACCGGCACGGACCTGGTGGTCCTGTCAGGCGGTGTGTTCCAGAACCGACTGCTCCTCGAGCAGACGGTGGCGATCCTCAGGGACGGCGCTCTCCGCGTCCTCTTCCCCACCCGCCTGCCGCCCAACGACGGCGGGATCGCCTACGGCCAGGTCGCCGTCGCCGCGGCTCGGGCGGGCGCTCAGGCGCCCGCGTAGGCAGTGGGCCAGGGACGTTGCGGGGGCGCAGCCTCCACCCGCACGCGTGCATCGACGGCGACCGTCCCATCGGGCGTCGCCACGATGGGATTGAGGTCGAGCTCCGCGATCTCCCTATGCGCCTCGACCATCGCGCTCACCCTCAGGAGCACGTCCTCGACGGCAGTCACGTCCGCGGGCGGGGTGTCCCGGTAGCCGGTGAGCAGTGGATACGTGGCGAGGGAGCGGAGCATGTCCGAGGCGTCCTGGCGCGATAGCGGGCTGATCCGAGCCGCGACGTCCTTCAGCAGCTCCGCCTGGACTCCGCCGGCCCCGCACGCGATCACCGGCCCGAATAAGGCGTCGCCGACCACCCCGACGATCAGTTCGGCGCCCCGCTCCATCATGCGCTGGACGATGAATGCCTCTCGCTCGACGCCCGCGCTGGAGAGCGCTTCGTCCATTTCCACCGCGGCCCACGAGACCTCGGCCGCCCCCTCCAATCCCGTCCGCACGGCGCCGAGCTCCGACTTGTGGAGAATCCCCGATCCCAGGGCCTTGAGCGCGACACGCCCACCGAAGCGGTCGGCGACGTGGCCCGCGGCAACCGGATCGGGCGCCGTAGCCCACTCGGCGACCGCGATTCGGTGGCAATCGAGGAGTCGCATCGCCTCGGGCATCGGTAGCCAGTCGAGGCCGCGCCCAAGCGCATCGGCGATGATCGCCGCCGCTTCGTCCGCGCGCGCATCGTCGAAGACCGGCGGAGCTGGGTGCGGCCGCTCGCGCCAGTGCACATGGCGCATCACGCGTGCCAGCGCTCGCGCGGCATCCTCCGGGTAGAGGTAGGTGGGGATGTGGCCCTCCCGCGCCATCGCGGCGTGGTCGCGCTGTGACATGAAGACCGCCAGCACCGGCATCTCCGGCGGAAGCTCGGTGGCTGCCGCCCGTACGGCGGCCGCCACGTCCTCCGCCTTCGTCAGGAGCGGTCTGACGAAGATGGTGATGAGCGCGTCCACCCCGCCCCAGGAGGCGATCGTCTTCATCGCCTCGCGGTACTGGTCGGCGGTCGCGGTCGCGATCATGTCCACCGGATTGCCCAGGCCCGCTTCGGGCGCCAGAAAGCCTCGGAGCTTCGCCTGGACGTCGTCCGGAAGCGGTGGCACCTCCAGGCCGGATGCCTCGCAGGCATCCGCACACATGATCCCCGGCCCACCCGCGTTGGTGATGATCCCCACCCTCAGGCCTTTGGGGAGCGGCTGGCTCGCCAGCAGGGAGGCCACGTCCAGGAGCTCGCCGAGGGTGTCGGTCCTCATGACGCCGGCCTGCTCGAAGAGCGCGTCAACGGTCACGTCCGACGCCGCGAGCAGGGCGCCCGTATGCGATGTCGTGGCCCGAGCACCGGCCGGTGAGCGCCCGCTCTTGACCACCGCGATGGGCTTGTGCCGGCCGATTCGCCGCGCCACTCTGGAGAACCGTCGCGGATCGCTGAAGGACTCGATGTACAGGAGCGCCACCTTGGTCTCCGGGTCGGTCTCCCAGTACTCGAGGAAGTCGTTTCCGGTGATGTCCGCGCGATTCCCGATCGAGGCGAATGACGAGAGGCCCAGGCTGCGGTCCGCCGCGAGGTCGATGAACGCGAGGCCGAGGGCACCGCTCTGGGATAGGAACCCGACGTTGCCGGTGGCCGGCCTCGATGGTGCGAACGTCGCGTTGAGGCGCATCTTCGGGCTCGTATTGAGGATGCCCAGGCAGTTCGGTCCGATGAGCCGCATTCCGGAATCGCGGCAGATCTCGATCAGCTCTCGCTGACGTTTCTGCCCCTCCTCCCCCACCTCCGCGAAGCCGGCCGAGATGACCACCAGAGCCGGCACCGCCTTCGTCGCGCATTGCCGGGCCACGGCGGCAACGTGTGCGCTCGGCACGGCGATCACCGCCAGGTCGACCTCGCCGGGCACGTCTTCGATGGTCCGGTAGGCGCGCACCGACTGGATGACGTCGGCGGCGGGGTTCACGGGATAGACGACGCCCTCGAAGCCCGACTCCAAGAGGTTGTGAAAGATCTCCCCGCCCACCGTGCCGCGTCTGCGAGACGCTCCGACCACTGCGATCGCTCGCGGTCGGAGGAACCCCTCCACGGCGGCGGCCGCGGCGATCCGGTCCCGATTCTCGAACCGCTCCCGCGCCTTATCCGAGAGCGATGTCGGGAACTCCGCGTGGATCGAGCTTGGAACCGAGGAGATCTCCACCGGAAACCCCGACTCGCGAAAGACCTCGACCATGCGGTGGTTCTCGGGCAGGACCTCGGCCTCGAACAGGCCCACCCCGGCCTCGGCGGCCGCGTCGGCGAGGTGCGCCAAAAGGATCGTTGCAAGCCCCTTGCCCTGCAGTGCGTCGGCAATCGCAAACGCAACCTCCGCCCGCCCATTGCCGGCGGAGGCGTAGGACGCGTGGCCCACGATTCGCTCGTCGGCGCCCCTCAGCGCAATCAGGCCATAGCGCGTCTCATAGTCGACGTCGGCCGCCGATTCTGCCGCGCGCTCCAGATCGGGCGCGCCGGTGAAGAAGCGGAACGCCCGTGAATCGTCGGACAGGTCCTCCAGGAACGCCTTGAGCGCCGCTTGATCCTCGCCGCGGATGGGACGAACGTGCACGGTGGAGCCGTCTCGCAGCGCCACGTCGACCTTGCGGTGCTCCGGATACGCCGCCGCCGGTTCCGTATGAAGTACGGAGTCGAACGGTGGCTCTCTCCCGATGGCATCCACCTCCAACAAGCCTAACTTGGCTGGTACACCGCGAGAGGGAGAGCCATGACGACGATCGTGATCGGTTTTGACGGCAGCAGCGAGTCTCGCGACGCGCTGCACCTGGGCAGTGCAATGGGACACGCGATCGACGCGGACCTGATCGTGGCCACTGCCTCCAACCCCCGTGTGAGCGTGGGTGGGTCGGAGGCCGAGGTCTTCGCCGGCATCTTCAACCGCGCGAGGGAGGAGCTTCCGCACCGCGAGTTCGCCATGCGCGAGCTGCGTGATGACGGTGCCGTGGGAGGCCTAAAGGACCTGGCGGCCCGCGAAGGGGCTGAGCTGATCGTGATCGGCTCGACGCACCGCGGGCAGCTGGGACGGGTGTTTCCCGGAAGCGTCGGAGAGCGGCTCCTGTCCGGGGCGCCCTGCCCGGTTGCCGTCGCACCTCGCGGATACGCCGACACTGAGCACTTCGGATTGGGCCTGATCGGAGTCGCCTTCGACGGCAGCCTCGAGTCGCACATCGCCCTTCAGTACGCGACGGCGCTGGCGAAGCGCCTCGACTCCGTGCTGCGGATCGTCACAATCGTGCCGAGCATCGAGCCGGATGCGGATTCCACCTTCCGCACCGTGATGCAGGACCACGGCCGTGACGTACGCGATGGAGCCCTTGATGAGCTCCGCCCCGGGTCGAGGTCGAATCGGCCCTCGAGGAGGGAGATCCGGCGAAGGCCCTGGCGCGGCACGGGGTCGACCTCGACCTCCTGCTCGTCGGCTCGCGCGGTTACGGGCCCCTTCGGAGGAACCTGCTGGGCGGCGTCTCCGCCGACGTGATGAGGACCGCGCCGTGTCCCGTGATCGCCGTCCCGCGAACTGCGGCTCCGGTGCCGGGTGATCCCGCGTCGGCACTCAGCCCGAGCCGCCGCGAAGGAGTGGTCCCCGCCCCATGAGCCCCTCCGCTGACCATCTGAACGCGCTTGACGCGACATTCCTGGAGCTCGAGGAGGCGGATGCGAGCGCCCACATGCACATCGGGGGCGTGATGATCTTCGAGCCGCATGGAGACGGCGGCGCGCCGCCGATCGATCGGATCCGACGGGAAATCGAGGACCGATTGGGCGGGCTGCCCCGCTATCGCCAGCGACTCTCGAGCCCTGAGACGGGCGGGCTCCACTGGCCGCAGTGGGTTGATGACGAGCGGTTCGACATCGCCAGGCACGTCGTCGCGAAGGGCCTCCCGGAACCGCGCGGCGAGAGCGAGCTCCTCGAGTGGGCCGCTGACTATTACTCCCGTCGACTCGACCGGTCCCATCCGCTCTGGGAGACCGCCGTGCTCGAGCTGGCCGACGGGCGTTGGGCGATGGCGTCCAAGACGCACCACTGCATGGTCGACGGAGTAGGCTCGGTAGACGCCGCGAACAGCTTGCTCGACGCGAGCCCGGAGGCGGAGCCGACGGTTGGGCATCCTCACGGCCCCATCCCCCACTCGCGCCCGGATTCCGCCGCGGTGTCCCCTCCCCTAGCGCTGCCGTTGCGCCTGGGCGCCGGCGCCGCGGGTGCCGGAGTTCGCCTCGTTCGAGGTACGGTCGCCCTCGCCAGGGCAGGGCTTCGTCTGGGCGTTCGAGGAGTGGACGCCTCGATCCACCCGAAGCGGGCCCAGGACGTCATGGCGCGCGCCCGGGCACTCGCCGAGTTGCTCGTCAAGGACGAGTTGGTCGCCGCTCCCCCTTCGAGTATCAACGTCCCGATCGGGGCTAACCGGCGCCTGGCCGTCATCTCGGCTCCGCTTCCGAGGCTCAAAGAGATCAAGCGCGCCCTGGGAGGCACGGTCAACGACGTGGTCCTAGCCGCGACCGCTGGCGGTCTGAGGACCCTCCTCTATACCCGCGACGAGATGCCGCCACCCCAGGGCCTCCGAGCGATGGTCCCCGTGAACATCCGCTCGGCCGGCGACCGGCTCGCTCTCGGCAATCGCATCACCTCGCTGTTCGTCCACCTGCCCGTAGCCGAGCCGACGCCCGAGGGGCGCTACACGCGGCAGATGGCGGAGGCCGAGAGCCTCAAATCGGGGTCGCAGGGCACCGGATCCAGCACCATGATCGACCTCGCGGGACACGCTCCTCCGGTGCTCCACAGCTTCCTCGCGCGCGGGCTGTTCGCGAGCCGGCTGTTCAACATCACGATCACCAACGTCCCAGGCCCGCAGGAGCCGCGATACGCATTCGGGTCGCGGCTGCTCTCGGTCTGGCCGATCGTTCCCCTCGCGGCGAGTCACGCGGTCGGCCTCGCGGTCTTCAGCTACGACGGCCGCATGTACTTCTGCCTGAACGCCGACCGAGACTCGATGCCGGATCTCGAGGTGCTGGCGAGCGGCATCTCGGCGTCCCTGGACGACCTCCACCAGTTCGCCGAAGAGGCCGCGTCCGTGGTTACCGCGGACTGATTCACGGGCTTTCCCGGATGACGCGACAGTGTGGAGCCCATAGATTTGGCCCATGCCCCACACGAACCCGGAAGGTACTCGAAAGATGAACCTATTCGGAACTCTCAGCCGCTTGGCACTGCTGCTCGCCTTGGCGTATCTGGGCTTCTACGTCTACGGCCTGATCTCTGGGCGTCTTCTCGCCCTTTGAGCTATGGGGCTTCACGGTCCTGGCACTCGTTTTCACCGCGGCCTTCGTCGTCCACATGGTCCGGCTGCGCCGTGCCCTGAGGACGCCGGGTGGCCACGAGGCGATGATGCGCGAGGCACACGTCTACCGCGAGCGTCGCGGCTTCTAGCGGCCCAAGATGAGTACGGTTCGCGAGATGGAACACGGCTACGTGGGTCCCGCATTCGAGGACGCGAAGGTCCGCGACGCGATGCGCGTCGGCGTGATCACCTGCCGGCCCGAGACCCACCTGTCGGACGTGGCCAAGATGATGGTCGGCTACGACGTCCACTCGGTCGTCGTCGCGGACGTGGACCCGCAGCGCGGCCTCTGGGGGATCGTCACGAGCCTCGACCTGGCGCGCGTGGCGGGTGATCTGGCCGCCGTGACCGCGCGCGAAGTCGCAACCACCGACCTGACAACGATCCGATCGAACGAGCCGCTTCGCCGAGCGGCCGAGATCATGGCGGACCGTGGAATCACGCATCTGATCGTCCTGCAGCCGGACAGCGACGATCCCGTTGGCGTGATCTCAGCCCGCGAGCCTCGCTGGGGCCCTGGCCTACGGCCGGTCCTGAGCGGCCTCGCTCCCTCCCGCCTTGAAGACATGCGCCTGCCGCGTCAGTGAGCGCAGTTGCGCCATCCCCGCATCGAGGTCGGCGAGGTGATGCTCCATCTCACCCCCGGTGTCCCGCTCGATCTCCCGCATCCAGCCAAGTCGCCGGTACAGGTCGGATAGGGCCGCATCGGCGCTCGAAAAAGCCGGATCGATCCGTTTGACCGCCGCGTCCGGCGCGAGGTTCGGCTCGAGGTGGCGGCGCCACTCGTAGCGGCGAGCGACGTATCGCGCCGGAATCACGAAGTCGAGTTGCTCGGCGAACGCGAGCCATCGGAGCGCGCTCTCGAAGTCGCCGACCGCGGCATCCGCATCGGCCGCGAACAGCACGAGTCGCCAGCGCCTGACGGTGCTCCTCCTGCTCTCCGGCCTCGTCTCGGAGAGGGGCTGAGGTCGGCGAGCTCCTCCCCGGACAGATCCTGCCCGAGCCGGCGTGCGAGGAATGGACCGAGGTACCTGCCCGCGACCTTCACGGGCGGCCACCACAGCCCGGCCCCGGCGCTCATCTCCGGCTGGCCGCGGCTGGGTAGATAGGCGCGGAGGAACTCGGGGGCTCCCCCGGTGATCAGCGCAGCCCGCAGCACGGGTCAAACGCCTCCGAGGCAACGTGGGCGCCGGATGAAGCGGCGATCGCGCGCGCTGCCATGTCCGCCTGTTGTGCTGCCAGCCCGCCCTGCTTGACCGGAAACCAGGTCGCGTCGCCGGCCGCCCACACGTGCTCGAGCCCGGCGACGCGCATGCTGACGTCCGTCTGCACGAAGCCACCGTTCCGCTGCGGCAGCCCGGCGATCGTGGGCACCCGAAGGCGCCGGCAGCGCGACCACGGCGCCGGGGTCGAGCTCCTCACCCGATTTCAGCTGCAGCCTGCCGTCGACCACCCGATCGGCGTCCGCCCCCGTTCGAAGCGAGACGCCGGCGTCGGAAAGACGCGAGGCGACCAGCTCGGCCGCCGAGGCACCGAACACCTCGAGCGGAGCCCGCTCATGGGTGACGAGCAGGATCTCGGTCGCATGGAGGCGCCGAGCGTCGCGCTCCGCTGCGGTGAGCAGGGCCAGCTCGTAGGCCGCGATCGACCAGCTCACGCCGGGGGGAACGACGAAGGCGATGCGCTTATGCCCCCTGCGGCCGAAGGCCGCCAACACCTCTCCGAAGCTCTCTCGTTCCTCGTCGGTCCCGAAGGTCAGTCCGCCGGGAACAGCATCGACCGGCCCGGCCCCGATTGCGATCAGCAGGAAGTCGTAAGGGAGGGCCTTCCCCTCCGCCGTCCCCACGGTCTTCGCATCCGGCTGAATCGAGACGACGCTGCCCCGCGTGTACCTCGAGCCGGCCTCCTCCGCGACCTCACCCAGGTCCAGCCGGAGGGCATCCCTCGCTCCGAACGGCTCTGCGACCAGCAGCGGCCGATAGACGAACTCCGCTCCCGAGGAGAGCAACTCGACGTCGGTCAGCTCCGGGGACAGCTTCGATAGCGCCAGCACTGCCTCCAGCCCGGCGATCCCTCCCCCCGCGATCAGGACATGCTTGCGCTCCTGAGGCCCGTTCATCTTCACTGAATCGTCTCACGCTGGTGCCCCGGCGCGGCCCGGGCGCGCTAGGCTCGCCACAGGGAATGGAGGTCATCGAGCGCGACTCCCTGGACGAACTGTTCGACGCGCTGAAGCGCCGGGGCTACACGATGGTCGGGCCGACGCTGAGCCAGGGTGCGATCGTCTACGACGAGATCGAATCGAGCCGAGACCTTCCGGCCGGATGGACCGACGAGCAGGATGGCGGGACCTATCGGCTACAGCGCCGGGACGACGACGCCCTGTTCGGCTACGCGGTCGGACCGCGCTCCTGGAAGCACTTCCTGCATCCGCCGGTCATTCGCCTGTGGCAGGCAACGAAGGGCGCGGACGGCGGCTTCGAGGTCACCGAGGAACCGGACGACCCGCCCACATACGCATTCATCGGCGCCCGATCCTGCGACCTGCACGCGATCGCGACCCAGGACAAGGTGATGCTGGAGGGCGCCTACCCGGACCCGGTCTACGAGCGTCGCCGCCGCGACGCGTTCATCGTGGCGATCAACTGCACCGTCGCCGGCGGCACCTGCTTCTGCGTCTCCATGAACACCGGCCCGCGGGCGACCTCCGGCTACGACGTGGCGCTGACCGAGGTGATCGAAGCGAGCTCGCCACTACTTCGTGGCGGACGCGGGAAGCGACCGAGGCCGCGAGGTGCTCGCCGAGATATCCCGTCGCGACGCGGCCGCAAGCGAGGTTGAGGCGGCATCGGCGGGCGTCGAGCGCGCCGCGGCGAGCATGGGCAGGCAGCTCGAGACCGACGGGATCAAGGAGCTCCTCTACCGCAACTACGAGCATCCGCGCTGGGACGAGGTGTCGGAGCGCTGCCTGACCTGCGGCAACTGCACGATGGCGTGCCCGACGTGCTTCTGCACCACGGTCGAGGACGTCACCGATCTCACCGGCGAGACCGCGGAGCGGCGTCGCGAATGGGACTCCTGCTTCACGATGGACTTCTCATACGTCCACGGCGGCAGCGTCCGCTCGTCGTCGCGCTCGCGCTACCGGCAGTGGATGACCCACAAGCTGGCCACGTGGATCGACCAGTTCGGGACTTCGGGGTGCGTCGGATGCGGTCGCTGCATCACCTGGTGCCCGGTAGCGATCGACATCACCGAGGAGGCGGCTGCGATCCGCGCGACCGACGGCCTCCGGGACCGCGGAAGGGGGCGCGGATGGCACAACCGCACGCGATCGATGAGCTGATCGCGGACGTCGGGACGTTCGCGGGCCTGGACGGTGCCTACCTCGAGTTGATCGCGGGATGCGGGTCCACCACCGGGTTCGACGCCGGCTCCTACCCATTCCGCGAGGGCGATCCGGCGGACAGCTTCTACCTGATCCGCCACGGCCGGATCGCGCTCGAGCTCTTCGCCCCCGGTCGCGGCCAGATGATCGTCTCCACGTTCGGCCCAGATGAGATCGTCGGCTGGTCGTGGCTGTTTCCTCCCTACCGGTGGCACTTCGACGGGCGGGCGGTGGAGCCGGTCAGGGCGCTCGTCTTCGATGGCGCCTGCCTGCGGGACAAAGTGCGATGCCGACCACACGCTGGGCTACGAGCTGATGAAGCGATTCGCATCGTCGATGCTCGATCGTCTACAGGCAACACGCGTGCAATTGCTCGACGTCTATGGCAAGCCCGGTGTCTGACGGGAGGCGGCCGGGCCCCATGGTCCCGGAGCCGTTCCGGGTCGTGGAGACGAGGCGCGACACAGCCGACACCTGGACGCTCGGGCTCGAGGCGGCGAGCGGAGCGCCTCCTCTCCGGTTCGGCCCGGGGCAGTTCAACATGCTCTACGCCTTCGGCGTGGGCGAGGTGCCGATATCGATCAGCGGCGATCCCACCGCCTCCGGACCGCTGGAGCACACCGTGCGGTCGGTTGGCGCGGCGTCCGCCGCGATCTGCGCCGCGCGACCCGGGGAGGTCCTGGGCGTGCGAGGGCCGTACGGCAGCTCCTGGCCACTTGCACTCGCCGCGGGCCGCCAGCTGGTGATCGTGGCGGGTGGCATCGGGCTCGCCCCGCTTCGCCCGGCCGTGCTCGGGGCGCTCGCCGAGAGCGAGCGCTACGAGCGGATAGTCCTGCTCTACGGCGGGCGGGCGCCGGACCAGCTGCTCTACACCGACCAGCTCGAGCGGTTCGAGGCGGACGGCATCGACGTGCACGTCACCGTCGACAATGCGGGAGAGGGCTGGACCGGCCACGTGGGCCTCGTCACCACGCTCTTCGACCAGGCTCGGCTGGAACCCGAGCGCACGGTGGCGATGCTGTGCGGCCCCGAGGTCATGATCCGCTTCGCGGTGCAGGCCCTGCTCGATCGCGGCGTCGACGCCGGTGACGTCCACGTCTCGATGGAGCGAAACATGAAGTGCGCGTTGACGCAGTGCGGTCGCTGCGTCTTCGGGCCCACCTACGTCTGCCGCGAGGGTCCCGTGATGCGGTATGCGGACATCGAGCGCTTCTTCACCGTGCGGGAGGTCTGATGGCGGGGGAGCACAGGCCTCGGCTCGCCGTCTGGAAGTTCGCCTCCTGCGACGGCTGCCAGCTGAGCCTCCTCGATTGCGAGGACGAGCTGCTGGCCCTCGCCGACCGGATCGAGATCGCCTATTTCCTCGAGGCCACCCGGGCGGCGGTAGACGGGCCGTACGACCTGTCTCTGGTCGAGGGCTCGATCACCACCGAGGCGGACGCCGAGCGGATCCGTGAGGTCCGGCGGCTCTCCAAGCATGTGGTGACGATCGGTGTCTGCGCGACCGCGGGAGGGATCCAGGCACTTCGGAACTTCGCGGACGTCGAGGAGTTCGTGTCGGTCGTCTACGCGACCCCGGACTACATCTCGACGCTCGAGACCTCGACCCCGATCTCCGCTCACATTCCGGTCGACTTCGAGCTCCAGGGTTGCCCGATCGACAAGCGCCAGCTGCTCGAGGTGATCAGCGCCTTCCTCGCGGACCGCCGCCCCGCGATCGCCCCGTACAGCGTCTGCATCGAATGCAAGCGCCGCGGCAACGTCTGCGTCATGGTCGCGCACGGCACGCCGTGCCTCGGCCCGGTCACGCACGCCGGCTGCGGAGCGCTCTGCCCGAGCTATGACCGCGGCTGCTACGGCTGCTTCGGGCCGATGGAGACACCGAACACCGCCTCCCTGTCTGCGTGGATGAGCGGCCTCGGCTTGGAGACGCCCGACCTCATCCGCAAGTACCGCCAGCTCTACAGCCAGGCTGAGCCGTTCCGGAGCGAGAGCGAGGCCCTCGAGCGTGGCTGACGCGCGGACGAGGACGATCAAGGCCGACTACCTGGCCCGGGTCGAGGGCGAGGGCGCGATGTACGTGCGGCTGCGCGGAGACGAGGTCCTCGACGTCAAGCTGCGGATCTACGAGCCACCCCGCTTCTTCGAGGCGTTTCTCCGCGGCCGCTCGTTCATGGAGGCCACGGACATCACGGCGCGCATCTGCGGCATCTGCCCCGTCGCCTACCAGACGAGCGCGGCCCAGGCGCTCGAGGACGCCTGCGGAGCGACGGTCGACGGCCAGCTCCGGGCCCTGCGGCGACTCATCTACTGCGGCGAGTGGATCGAGAGCCACGGGCTGCACGTCTACATGCTCCACGCGCCGGACTTCATGGGCTATGCGAGCGCCATGGAGATGGCGCGCGACCATCCCGAGATCGTCGAGCGCGGCCTGCGGATTGAAGAAGGCCGGCAACGCGCTGATCGCGCTGGTGGGCGGGCGCGAGGTGCATCCCATCAACGTCCGGCCCGGCGGCTTCTACCGCGTTCCGACCAAAGCCGAGTTGCGACGGCTCGTCGACCCGCTCGAGCAGGCCCGCGAGGACGCGCTCGAGACGGTTCGCTGGGCGGCGGGGCTCGACTTTCCCGACCTCGAGCTCGACCACGAGGTGGTGGCACTGCGCTCCGACGCCGACGAGTACCCGATCGATGACGGCCGGATCGTCTCCGACCGCGGGCTGGACATCGCCGCCTCGGAGTTCGACGACACGTTCGTCGAGGAGCAGGTCCCCCACTCCAACGCTCTGCATTGCCGCATCCGGGAGCGCGGCTCATACCTCGCCGGCCCGCTGGCGCGATTCACGCTCAACTTCGACCGTCCTCTCGCCCCTGGCGCGCGATGCGGCGGCCGATGCGGGCCTGGACGGCTCGTGCAGGAACCCGTTCCAGAGCATCGTCGTGCGCAGCGTCGAGATCCTCTACGCCTTCGACGAGGCGTTGCGCCTGATCGCAGCTTACGAGCCGCCGGACCGGGCGGCGGTCGAGCTGGAGCCGCGAGCGGCGATCGGCTTCGGGGTCAGCGAGGCTCCGCGTGGCCTCCTGTATCACCGCTACGAGATCGACGATGACGGCACGATCAAGGACGCCAAGATCGTGCCGCCGACCTCGCAGAACCAGGCCGCGATCGAGCAGGACCTGTACGCCTTCGTGGCCCGGCATGCGGGGTTGCCGGACGACGAGCTCTCGCTTCGCTGCGAGCAGGCGATTCGCAACTACGACCCGTGCATCTCCTGCGCCACTCACTTCCTGAAGCTCGACGTGGAGCGCGAATGAGGGCTGCCGCGTGACGGCCCACCCCAGGGTGATCGGCGTCGGCAACCGGTGGCGCGGCGACGACGCCGCGGGGCTCGCGGCGGCTCGCCGGCTCCGGGCCATGCCCGGCGTAGAGGCAGAGATCGCCGAGCTCGAGGGTGATCTCACCTCCCTGATCGATGCCTGGAACGGCAGCGAGCACGTCGTCGTCATCGACGCCGTCTGCTCGGGCGCGGAGCCGGGGACCATTCACAGGCTCGACGCTCACGCAACGGGCCTCAGTCGCGACCTGGACCGCCACTCGACCCACGCGCTGGGGCTGGCCACGGCGATCGAGATCGGGCGTGCCCTGGATCGCCTACCGCCACGCTTGATCGTGTTTGGAATCGAGGGCCAGTGCTTCGACGCCGGCGCCGGGCTCAGCCCCCGGGTCGAGGACGCGATCGCCCGGACGGTGGTTGCGGTTATGGACGAGCTCCGCACCCGGACTGGATCAAGCGGCCATCCGTGATTTCCCGCAATCGGCGTGTGCGTTTCGGCGGATGGCGCGATTCGAGGTTGCCCGTAGGCTCACCCTCGTGATCTACCCTGACCGCTTGATCTCGGCCGAGGAGCTTGCATGAGTGGGCGTGTGGTCATCATCGGGGGCGGTGTCGCCGGGCTAGAGGCGCTGCTTGCGCTCCACGACCTCGCCGAGGACCGCGCCGATGTCACTCTCGTGGCTCCCGATCCCGACTTCCTCTACAAGCCGCTGCTCGTCGAGGAGCCGTTCGACCTCGGACCAGCCGAGCAGCACGCTCTGGCGCCAGTGGCCGCGGAGCTCGGCGCTCGATTCGTACAGGGCGCCGCGCGCCGCGTCGACGCCGCCGGGCACGCACTCGACCTCGACGACGGCCAGCGGCTCGGCTATGACTACGCGGTCGTCTGCACGGGCGGACGGTTTCATCCAGCCTTTGACGGGGTGACGACATTTCCCTCTGCTCGGTGAGCCGCTTCGAATCAACGAGCTCCTGCGCGCCCGCGCAGCGGGCAAGCGGATCTTCTTTGTCGTTCCAAGCGGGGTGGCCTGGGCGTTGCCGATCTACGAGATCGCGCTGATGACCCAGCGGCGCGCCCTCGAGCTCGGAACGACCGTCGAGTTGACCGTGATCACGCCCGAGGAGGCGCCGCTCGCGGTGTTCGGCCCAGCGGCGAGCACGGCCGTCTCGGAGCTCCTCTCCGCGCGAGGAATCGCGGTCGAGACCGCGGTTCACGCCCACCAGGAGACTGCGAGGGAGCTCGTGCTGACGCCGGGCGGCCGCCGCATTCCCGTCATGGACGTCGTCGCCCTGCCGGCGATGGCGGGACCGGCGATCGATGGGCTGCCGAGCGACGAGAACGGCTTCATCCCGATCGATGCGCACGCGCATGTGGTCGGCGTCGATGACGTCTACGCGGCCGGGGACGGCACGAACTTCCCGGTCAAGCAGGGCGGCATCGCAACCCAGGAAGCCGACGCCGCGGCGTCGGACATCGCCCACCGCCTCGGAGCCGCAATCGACGCCGAACCCTTCAGGCCGATGCTCCGCGGCAAGCTCCTGACCGGTGAGGAGTCGCTCCAGCTTCGCACTGACATCTCCGGCGGTGGCGGTGAAGGCGCGGCCTCTCTCGACGCGCTGTGGTGGCCGCCCCACAAGATCAGCGGCCGCTACCTCGCTCCCTGGCTCTATCACGGAGAGGTGCACGAGGAGCCTGAGCCCCCGAGGCGGACGATCGACGTCGAGGTGGCCCTCCCCGTCGAGTGGCACTCGGAGCCGATGGGGTTCGATACCTAGGATGGCCGGCTTGCCTGAATCTGCTTCGAATGTTCCGAACCAGGGAGCGATCACGATCGTGTTGGCCGACGACCACACGGTCGTCCGCGCGGCGCTCAGGATGCTGTTGGAGGCCGAGCCCGACTTCGAGGTGGTCGCCGAGGCCGGCGACGCTCCGAACGCCGTCCGCTACGTCCGCGGACACAAGCCGACCGTCTTGATCCTCGATCTCAATATGCCCGGCCCGTCGAGCATCGAGGCGATTCCGGAGATCAATGAGGCATCGCCCGACACGCGGGTCGTCGTTCTCACTATGCAGGCCGAGACCGCCTTCGTGCGCCAGGCGCTCCAGGCCGGAGTCGCCGGCTACGTGTTGAAGGAGGCCGCCGACGCCGAGCTAGTCGAGGCCGTCCGAAGTGCTGCGACCGGGAACACGTACCTACAGCCCGCCCTGGGAGCGCGTCTCGCAGCCGAGCCCGAGGGTGGAGCCGGGGATGAGCTCAGCGAGCGCGAGACCGAGGTCCTGCGCAAGATCGCGCTTGGGTTCACCAACGCCGAGATCGCCGAGCAGCTGTACTTGAGCGTGCGCACGGTGGAATCCCATCGAGCGCATATCCAGCAGAAGCTCGGTCTCACGACCCGGTCGGAGCTCGTCCGCTATGCCCTCGATCACGGGCTGGTCGAGACGGGCGGCTAGGCGACGGGGCTCAACTCGCTGGGCACGGGAAGCTCCGCCCTCACCTCGGTCCCTTGCCCGGGGGCAGAGGAGATTTCGAGCCGGCCGCCGATCAATTCGAGCCGCTCCCTCATGCCGACGAGCCCGAACCCCTCGGACGTGGTAGCCGGCTCGAACCCGATGCCGTCGTCGCGCACCGTGACGGTGACCGCGTCTCCGTTCGTCGACACCTGCAGGTCGACCCGCTCGGCACGCGCGTGCTTGACGACATTCGTCAGCGCCTCCTGAACCAGCCGGTAGATGGTGCTTTCGAGCTCGGGATCCAGCCGCTCGCGGCCCCATGCCTCCGGTAGCGTGAACTCGGCCTGGACGTCGAGTCCGGCCGTCGCGGCGCTGCGCTCGGTCAGTGCCTCGATCGCCGGCATCAGGCCAAGTTCGTCCAGCGCGGCCGGCCGAAGCTCGGTGATCAGAGCGCGGAGCTTGTCGATCTCCCCGCCAAGCTCGTCGGTTGCCTGGTTGATCGCCCGAGACATTGCCTCCGGGGTGCCCACGCGAAACGCCGATCCGAGAAGCACCCGAAGCGCCGCGAGACCCTGAAGCGTTTCGTCGTGAAGCTCGCGCGCCCAGAACTTTCGTTCCCGCTCCGATGCCTCCATCGTCCGTCGCAGGCGATCCCGGGCGACCGACCGTGCATTGGCGATTGCGATCGCGGCCCAGTCGGCGAGGACGATCACCGACTCCTCGTCGACCTCGTCGAAGTCTCCCCCCTCCTTCTCGGTCAGATACAGGTTCCCGAAGGCCTCACCACCGATGAGGATCGGAACGCCCAGGAACGAGCTCATCGGCGGATGGTGCTCCGGAAATCCGTACGAGCGCGAATGATCGCCGACGTTCGCGAGGCGCAGGGACTTCGGCTCGTTGATCAGGACGCCGAGCACCCCGCGACCCTCCGGGAGCGTGTCCTATCTGCGCCCGAGTGATGTCGTCGATGCCGACGGTGATGAATCGCTCGAGGCGGCTGCGATCGGAATCGAGGATTCCCAGGGCGGCATAGCGCGCCCGCGTCAAATCGCGGGCGGCATTCAGTACGCGGCCGAGGACCGTCTCCAGATCGAGCTGGGAGACGAGGCTTCGCCCAACCTCGATCAGGCGGCGAAGTCGCGCCTCATCCAGTAGCTGATCCATGACCCCCTCAAGCCTAATCCCTGTTAGGGGCCTCAGACGTTGAGCAGGATGCTCACCGCCCACATCAGAACGGCACCGGAGGCAAGGCCCGCCAGGCCCAAGCCTCGCCCGCCGCCGCGAAGCGCCTCCGGGACCAACTCGACGGCGACCAGCGCGAGCATCGCGCCGGCGGCAAAGCCGAACGAGATCGGAAGCAGGCCCGAGACCTGCTCGACCGCCAGAAACGAGACCAGCGCCCCGACCGGCTGTGGTGCGCTCGTCGCGACGGCGGCCCAGAACTGCTGCGCGCGAGAGAAGCCGGACGCCTGCATGGGGATTGCGACGCTGGTCCCCTCCGGAATGTTCTGGATCGCGATCGCGACGATCACGAACGCGCCCAACCCGGCTGTGTCGGACGCGTAGGCGGTGCCGATTGCGAAGCCCTCCGGAAGGCTATGGACCAACAGCACCCCGAACACCAGGACCGAGGTTCGTACATCCGCCCCTCGCAGACTTCCCACGTGCACGTCACGCGAGCCGAGGAAACGCCTGCCCACGAGCAGGAATGCAACGCCGACCGCCAACCCTCCGCCGACATCCAATGCCGACCCTTGATCAAGGGCCGGCTCGAGGAGGCCGACCACCGACGCGACTGCCATGACGCCGCCGGCAAGTCCCCAAAGCACCGGACGCAGAGCCACGACCCGCGGACCGAGCATGAACACCGGGATGGCGCCGAGGCCCGTTGCCAGAGCCGTGCCGGTCGCCGCAAGTAACAGGACGAGCATCTAGACCTAATGTGGGTTCGCGGAAGGGCCTCCAGCCCTGCCCCCTCGTGATTGGAGCACGAGATGACAGCATCGCTGGAGACCCTCGTGGTTGCAGCCTACGTGTTCGCGCACTCGCTTTCGATTCCTCGCTCGGGTCCCGAAGGCAAGATCACCGACGCCGAGCTGATCGCGCTCGCGGTTGCCCAGGCGGCGACCGGCGAGTGCTCGGATCGCAAGTTCCTGGGGATGATCGACTACCGGCTTCCGGGCTGGTTTCCCCACCTGCCCGACCAAACCCAATACAACCGCAGGCTGCGCCGGCTGGTGCCGCAGATCAGCTCCACGCAGCTGGCGATCGCCGAGCTGATCGCCACCGGCCGGGCGCGGCTCGTCGATGGCACCCTGATCTCGGTCGCCAACTACGCCGGCTGCGCGACGAAGAGCGAGTTCGCCGGCCACGGCGCCTACGGCTACTGCGCCTCGAAGTCCGAGTGGGTCTGGGGGATGCGCCTGGTCTTGGTCACCGACTCGGCCGGGGTGCCGCTCGGCATCAGGTACGGTGTCCCGAGAATCGTCGACCGCTCGCCCGAGAGGACGCCATGAAGACAATCGTCGCGTACGAGTCCATGTACGGCAACACCCGCCAGGTAGCTGATGCGATCGCAGCGGGCCTCGCTGAGCTCGGTGAGGTGCAGGTCGTCTCGGTCAACGACGGCGATGGAGGCGCCGCCGACGCAGCGGATTTTCTAGTCGTCGGCGGGCCTACCCACATCCACGGTCTCGCCACCGAGCTGAGCCGCAAGGGTGTTGCCAAAGCAGCCGAGGAAGAGGGGGATGTGCACCTGGAGCCCGGCGCGGCGGACGGACCCGGCCTCCGCAAGTGGCTCGCGCAGCGATCGGGAGACGGGCGCCTGGCAGCCGCCTTCGACACCCGCATCGACCGCTCTCCCGTCCTGACCGGCTCCGCGGCACGCGGGATCGCGAAGCGCCTGCGGCACCGCGGATACGAGGGCGTGACGGATCCGCAGAGCTTCTTCGTCGACGACACCGAAGGCCCGCTCGCGGATGGGGAGCTCGACCGCGCTCGGGCGTGGGGCAAGTCCCTGTGCGGGTTGGTGCGCGAGACCGTGACGTCTCAGTGAATCGAGGACGGCTCGGTCTGGCCGTCCCTCGCCAAAGTGCCGCTCAGCTCCCCGTCGGGCCACGGGAACCCGGACGGAGCCGAGCGGAGGTCCGCGAGCAGATAGAGCCCCAGCGCGCCGCAGATCAGGAGGGCGCCCCCGAGCACCGCCAGGTCCCCGGTACCGTGGTGGAGGACGGCGCCGGCGCAGATCACGAGAACCCCAAAGCCCACCATCGCGACCGCGATCCCCCGATGAAAGCGCCCCGCCTCCGAGTGGGGCCAGGGATCGAGGGCCCGGGTGACCTCGCGGCCGCGGTCGGAATCGGTGCACTCGCCTTTACGCGGGCAGCCATTGCAGACTCGCGCCCTGGCGCGGTACCGCGCTACGCGCTGCCGCATGTCGGTCTCGATCCGATGGAGCCGCTCTCCCTCCGGGCACTCCCATGCGTCGGCGCTCTCGAGGTAGCGGAAGCCGGCGGTGCGGTAGAGCTCGGACCGCCGGTGCGAATGCCGCGCCAGGACGTCAAGCCCCAGCGCTGCCATCGCGAGGAACACGCCGTAGCCGGCGGCCAGCAGGCTCTCCGTTGCGATGCCGCTCACTACCGGGCCCCCACCGGTTCCTTCGGCTCGGTGACCTCGGTGAACAGGATCTCCTCCGGCTCGGTGATCACCACCCGCTTGACGGTGTGGCGAACCCCCAGGTAGGTGAGGTATAGGAGCGGGAGAACGCCCACCGCGATGAAGTAGATGTCGCCTGGCAGGCGCAGCCACTCGATGACCGTGTTCGTGTTGGTCGAGAGGTAGTCGAGCGAACGTGCATTCCAGTAGCCGACGTTGACCGACTCATATAGCTGCCGGATCCCCAGGGGGAACAGCGTCGCGAACGACATCCACGCGAGCCCGATGTTGAGGCCCCAGAAGCTCATCTTGGCGGCGCGCTCCTTCCAGCGATCCGCCGGGATCAGGTACCGAAGGCAGAACATCGCCAGGCCCACCGCGAGCATGCCGTAAACGCCCATCATCGCCGTGTGCCCGTGATTGGCCGTGAGCGCGGTGCCGATCTCGTAGTAGGAGACGATCGGGAGGTTGATCAGGAAGCCGAAGATCCCCGCTCCGAGGAAGTTCCAGAAGCCGACGGCCACGAGGAACATCACCGCCCACCGGTGCGGGAACGGTGTCGCCGACTTCGACTCCTGACGGGCACCCAGCTGAAGGAAGCTCCACGCCTCGACAGTGAGAAAGGTGAGCGGCATCACCTCCAGGGCCGAGAAGACCGCGCCGAGCGCCATGTTCTCGGCCGGGGCTCCTGAGAAATAGAGGTGATGCATCGTGCCGATCACCCCTCCAACCGAGTAGAGGATGATGTCCAGGAAGACGACGAGCAGTGCCACCCGCTCCCGGACCACCCCGAGCAGCACGAAGATGTAGGCGACCATCGCCGTGGTGAACAGCTCCAGGAAATCCTCCACCCAGAGGTGGACGACCCAGAAGCGCCAGTAGTCCGTGATCGTGAAGCTGTCGTTGGGATTTACCAGCAGGCCGACCGCGTAGAACGCCGGGATCGCGAGCGCCGCCAGGAAGAAGAGCCAGGGCATGTTCCCCACGCGCTCCCGCTGGAGCCTCCCGCGTAACCCGCGATAGAGGATCACGATCCAGACGCACAGCCCGATCACGAGCAGCACCTGCCAGAAGCGCCCGAGGTCCAGGTACTCGAACCCCTGATCCCCGAACAGGGAGCCCTGGAACCAGTTGTGGATGTCAGCGAGCTCCCCGAAGAGGCTCCCGAAGACCACGACGGCGAGCGCGCCGAGGAGGCCGAACGAGAGCACGTTCTGCCCCTTGGGCTCGCGGCCGGCGATCATCGGTGTCAGGAAGATTCCGGCGGCCACGAACGACGTGGCGACGAAGAAGATCGCCAGCTGCACGTGCCAGGTGCGAACGAGGTTGTAGGGAAACACCTGGGCGACGTCGATCCCGAAAAAGCCGCCCAGGTCGGCGCGATAGTGCTGAGCCATGCCCCCGACCAGCGTCTGGAGTAGGAACAGCGCGGCCATCACGAAGAAGAACCAGGCGGTGGCGCGCTGCGCCGGGGTGAGCGCGACGTCGCCGGGTGGGCGGAAGCTGAGCGTCGCCTGCTCGCGACCCTGCCAGCCCATGCGCCAGCGCCCGAACGCGGCGAACAGGATCCCGATCCCCCCGAGGAGAGCGATCAGCGAGATCACCGACCAGACGATCACGTCCGCGCTCGGCTCGTTCCCGACCTGGTCCTCCGGCGGCCAGTTGTTGGTGTAGGAGTAGTTGTGGCCCGGGCGTCGTGCCGAGGCGGCCCACGAGGACCAGGCGAAGAACGCCGTCAGCTCGTGGATCTGCTGCGGATCCTTGATCGCCTCCGGCCGCAGGCCGTACTTGGTGGTCGGGGTCTCGAAGAAGTTCCCGTAGCGCCGCTCGAGGCCCCCGAACGCGCGCGCCTGCTGGGCGCTGATCAGGAGCGTGCTGGTTGCGGAGTTGTAGCGGTTGGCCTGAAACTGGTCGATCGTCTCCTGGCGCGCCGAATCCGATCCCGTGCCCCCGAGCTGATCGAGAACCGAGCGGGAGGAGCGGTGCAGGTAGTCCGCGGTGAAGTCCGGGCCGAGATACGCGCCGTGACCGAAGATCGACCCATACTCCATGAGACCGTTCTCGAGAAAGACCTTCTGGCCGGCGCGGATGTCGTCGCCCGTGAAGACGACCCGGCCGCTCGGCCCGACCACCCGATCGGGAATCGGCGGATCGGATTGGTAGGTGCGGTAGGCGAGGAAGACGAGGACGAAGAACCCGGCGAGGAAGACGAGCCCCGCAACCTGCACCCAGGTGCGGGACACGAGCAACTCTCGCTTTCCACCCTCCGACTGCACCAAGCCGTGACCCCAACCTTAAACCAGGCTCAGCTCTCCTTGACGACGGCGTAGACGATCCGCTCGGACACCTCGACCACCGTCTCCCCGATCTGCGAGCAGCGCCGGTAGAGCTCCCGGCGGGAGATCCGCTGGCGCATGTCCTCGACCTCCAGCAGCGCTGCCATGCCCTGGTAGTAGGAGCGCTCGAGGCGTCGCTCGGCGGCGATCGCCTCGTAGGCCGCCTTCGTCGCCGCGTCCTCGTCGTCGGTGATCGAGGCCATCGCCCGGTCGATGTGGCGGACCGCGTCGCGCAGTTCCTGCGCCATCTCGGCGAGCCCGGCGTCCGGCTTCGCGTGGAGGACCTGCGCCTCCTTCACCAGATCCCGGGCGTGGTCGAGGATCCAGTCAATTCCGCGCGATAGCGAGAAGACGTCCTCGGGCTCGAGCGGGGTGACGAAGGCCGCGCTCAGCGCTTCCATCAGCTCGCGCTTCGCGGTGTCGCCTCGATGCTCCGCGGCCTCGAGCTCGTCAGCGCCGGCGGGGTCTCCCGCGGACCACCGGCACATGGCCTCGAGGCCGTCGATGGTCACCGCGAGCTGACGGCGAAGGAGACCGACCACGTCCGGCGTCTCGGGGAGGAACCAGTGTCCGCGTCTCACACGAGCCACTGTTCGACTCCGTACAGGACCGCCGCCAGCACAGCGGTGATGGGGATCGTGATCAACCAGGCGAGCCCCATCTCACGAACGATCAGCCAATGGACATGGCGCAGCCGCTCTCGCCCGAGCCCGAGCCCGACCACCGACGACGCGACGACCTGGGTCGTCGAGGTAGGCCCCCCGACGAGCGACGCGCCGAGGATCACGCCGGCCGAGGCCGTCTGGCTCGAGAGCCCGTCGATGGCCGAGATGCGGTAGATGCGCCGTCCCACGGTCCGAATGATCCGCCATCCACCCAGGCCGGTGCCGGCGGTCAAGGCGATTGCGCAGGCGACCGTCGCCCAGGTCGGCGCCGACAGCGTCTGCACGTGACCGCTGGCGAGCAGGAGCGCCGCGATCACGCCGACCGACTTCTGGGCGTCGTTGGCCCCGTGGCTGAAGGCCAGCGCCGCTGACGTCACCCACTGGCCGCTCCTGACCGGCGGCACCCACCGCCTCGTGGCACGGTGCGCGACGCGGCGCAGGCCCACGATGATCAGAAAGGCGCCCAAGGCGCCGAGCACCGGCGACAGCGCGAGCGCGATCAGGGTGCCGAAGACGCCAACCGGATGGATCCCGTCCATGCCGCCCCAGTTGACGGCGTCGATACCCCCCTCCAGGAGGCTTGCGCCGACGAGGCCGCCGACGAGGGCGTTGCCAGAGCTCGACGGGATGCCGAATCGCCACGTGATCAGGTTCCAGGCCACGGCGGCGGCCAGGCCGGCACCGATCACGCCGATCGCGTGCGAAGGCGAGACCGAGACGATCCCACCGATCGTGTCGGCGACCGCGGCACCGAGGACGAGCGGCCCCAGCAGGTTGAAGACCGCCGCGAGGACGATGGCCTGCCCAGGGCTCGCCGCCCGCGTGGCCACGAGCGTGGCAATCGCGTTCGAGGCATCGTGCAGGCCGTTCGTGACGGCGAACGTCACGGCCAGCGCGACCGCGACGACGAGCCCAGCGTCCATCCAGCGACTCTAAGCCCGCCGCGACGATTGCTGCGCTTGGGGCAGCGGGGCTCAGTCGACCTGGAGATGCAGGGTGTTGTCGTCAGGCTCTTGGCCGACCATCGTGATCGTGTAGGAGCCCGGGGCCAGGGAAACCTGTCCACCCATCGGGTCCTTCTGAACTCCGCTCGAGCCGTCGACCTTGAGTGCCGCCTCGTCGCTGTTCTGGAGGTTGACCGGCCCGGTCACGGACATCGACTTCGTGAAGTCCTGCCCCTGCTGGAACCAATGGCAACCCGGGTCGCGCATCGCGACCGTGACCGTCTGGGCCGTCGGGACGGCGCCGACGGTTCGCATGTGGTCGTTGCCGGGCATGGCCATGTAGGCCACCGCGGCCAGCAGGCTCATCACGCCGATCAGCCCGAGAAAGAAACCACTGATCCTGTGGCTGATCCTGGTCTGCGCTTCGGCAAGCTCCTGATCTTGGGGAGTTGGCTCTTCCGCCATGTCTCGCTCCTTGCTGATTTCCATTTCATGGCGATCATGGTCCGTGAGCGAGGCCTTGACCATGGGGTGTCACCGCAGTATTCGAGTCCAGAACCATGAGCGAGTATCCGTAGTTGCCCGCAATGACGGGCTGCGCGCATTGACGGGCGTCTACGGGTAGACCTGGGACCCCGTCTCGGAGTCGACGACGGTGATCGCGATCGACGGGCAGATCTCCGCCGCCTGCATGATCAGGTCGTCGGGCCCGTCGCCGATGACGACCGCGGTGTCCTCCAGTGCGAAGACCTCTGGCGCGACGTCCACGCAGTCACCGTGGGCGGCGCAGGCGTTGACGTCGATGGTGGGTATGTAGTTCATGCTGCCTTCTCCATTTCCGGTCTGGTCGAATCTGTGTGAGTGAGCTCGATCTGACGGCGAAGCTCCGCGAGCCGGCGCGGCTGGTCGACCGTCAGCGCGGCGACCGGCGACCCCTCGCGCTCGTAGATCACGGCCAGCTCGCGACTGGACGGATCGCCCTCGATCCGGTGGTCGTCGGCGATCCCGGCGTGGCCCACGTAGGAGATCCGCAGGTCGTACTGGTCGCTCCAGAAGCTCGGCAGGGGCGGTGCCTCCTCCCCCTCTCCCAGCATCGTCCGCGCGGCGGCGGCGCCGCTGCGGGCCGCGGAATCCCAGTGCTCGGTTCGCATGTGCCGACCCAGCCGGGGCTCGAACACCGCGGCCACGTCCCCGGCTGCGAAGACATCGGGGATAGGGGTCCTGCCCCCGACGCTGACCGGGACCCCGTCGCCTGGCAGACCGGTGCCCTCGAGCCAGCCGGTCTCGGGTGCAACCCCGATTCCCACGACCACGACGTCGCACTCGATCGAGCGACCATCCTTGAGCGCGAGCTCCTCCACGCGGCCGTTGCCGCGAGCACCCTCGAGCATCGCCGACGTCACGACCTCCACGCCTTCGCTGCGATGAAGCTCGCCGAACCAGCTCCCGACCCGCTCCCCGAGGATGCCGGCCAGGGGAGTTGACTGAGCCTCGATCATGGTGACCTCAAGGCCGAGGCCCCGCGCCGTCGAGGCGATCTCCTCGCCGATGAACCCGGCACCGACGATCGCGAGGCGGCCGCCGGGCACGAGCTGAGACCGGAGACGCTCGACATCGAAGATCGTGCGAACGGTGTGGACGTTTCGGTAGCCGCGCAGGAAGGGGAGCTGCCTCGCACGCGACCCCGTGGCGATCAGGAGCTTGTCGTATGGGAGGCGGCGTCCGCCGCTGACCACGAGCACGTGGGGCACCGGGTCGAGGCGGATCCCCATGAGCCCGAGCATCAGCTCAACCTCGTTGGCCGCGTACCACTCCTCGGGGCGAAGCCATACGGAGTCCAGATCGGATGTGCCGGCCAGCAGCCCCTTCGACAGCGGGGGTCTGTCGTACGGAGGCACGGGTTCGGCGCAGACCATCCTGATGCGCTGGTCGTAGCCGCGACGCCGGAGAGTCTCCACGCACCGCTGGCCCGCAAGGCCTCCGCCGACGATGACGACGCCCGCCCCGCTCATGCCGGATCCTCACTGAACTGGGGTTGTGGTCGGACCAGCCGGGGCTCGTGCGCGGGGCGCGCGGGGCGGTGGTGGGGCAAGCGCTCCGCCGGCGCCGGCCGGCGGCCGAGCCGCACCGAGGACACCAGCCGCGCGACGAACAGGGTCGCGATGACCGGGGTCGTGACGTACATCCACACGCGCAGCCAGGGCGTCGAAGCATCAGTGCCGGCACCGATCGTGTGAGCGACCGCCAGGCCGTAGACCACGATCATGAACCGGTGAGCCTTTCGCCACAGTTTCGGTCCGATGCGACGGCGAATGTAGAAGCTGAGGCCGAGGATCGCGGCCATGTAGCCGCCGACGATTCCCAGACCGGTCCAGAGCGGCCGGTAGGCCATCGTGAACGGGATCGAGATGCCGGTCGGGCCTGGGTTCAGCCACGGATCCCCGAGCAGGGTCAGCCCGTGAACGGCGATCGCAACCAGTGCCGTGACCGCGGTCTGCTCGTGGATCGCATTCAGGATGCGAGGCAGCCCGGGCTTCTTGGTCACACGCCCGGAGAGCGCGAGGCCGAGGCCGACGGAGATCGTGATCAGCGCGAGCGCGATCAGGCCGGAGGCGCGACTGGCCAGCCACCAGGCATGGCTTGCGAGGGTGGTGTTCATGCCGCCAGGCTCCCCTCGGCCACATCCCTGGGCACCGTGATGCTGAGTCGCGGCCGTGCGGGCAGGGGCCCGACGACCTCAACCTGGCCGCTCTCGTGAACGATCAGGCCGCCGTGGTGTGCCAGAAGCTCGCGGGCGCCGTCCGGGCCGGAAAGGAGCGCCGCCTTGGAGATGGTCTCGGCTTCGAGCGCCGTATCGCCAATGCCGTCGTACCGACGATTCCGGTCCATGCCGGCTTTCCGGTCGCCGGGTCGAGCAGGTGATGAGCGTAGGTCCCGTCGTCTCGGCGCCACACCCTCACGTTGAGGCCGGAGGTTGCGATCCCGCCGGTGCCCATGCGCAGCGAGTGCGCTCTCGCGCCGGTCAGGGGATGCTCGATCTGGACCTCGAACGGCAGGGCCTTCGCGGCGAAGCCTCCGATTCGCACGTCGCCGCCGCAGTCGACTACGACACGGGCGTAGCCGCGGAGGGCAGCGACGACCATGTCTGCCGCAAGTCCCTTGCCGCTGCCCCCGGTGTCGAACGCGATGCCCGCGGGACGTGTGATCACGCCCGCCTCATCGTCGACGTCCATCTGGCGCCATCGACGCTTGTGGGTTCGCCCGTGCGGGGCGCCGTGCCGGAGCGAGCGCCAGCGCATCGGTGAGGTTGGCCGGCTTGACGCCGGCCCTCGACTGCGCGTATCCGATGGACTCGATCTCGCGGACCAGTGTCGGGTCCACGAGCCCGTCGGTCTGCTCCGCCGCCCAGAGCCCGGCGTGCACCGCACGGCGCAGAAGATCGGACGCGGGAACGGCCTTCGCGTGAGTCCGCGTTCAGGGCGCAGAGCTCGGAATCGGGCTTGAAGCGCGACAGCGTTCGGTCGAACCGCTCGATGAACTGCTGAGCCCGCTCGGCCGCCGCAGCCGGGGACCGCTCGCCGGGCCGGGGAGCGCCGATGATCAGCCGGACCTCGCAGCCCATGGCCTCGAATGTCACGTCGCACTCGTTCACGATGACCCGCTCACAACCGGGGCTGCCGGCGCCGGGGCGGGCGCCGGAGCGGCCGCCGGCGCGGCGCTGGCCGCGGAGCTTCCGCTCGCCGCCGAGCCCGAGGAGACCGCGGTGTTCGAACCGGAACCCGTGCCGCCGTCCGCGATCACGCGGGTTTCGACCACGCGGCGGACCAGCACGGGGCGGGGTGGTTTCGCTGCCGCAGTGCTCGACGTGCCGCCGAGCGCCGGGTCCCTTCCGTGCGTCAGCTGAAAAGCCAGGAACTCGAACAGGAGCAGGAAGCTCGCGCCGGCGATGATCACGGTCGGCCAGAAGGCCGGCTTGGAACCGAGGGTCGGCCGGCGGTCAGGCGCCTTCGGCGATGTGCCGGACGGCTGGGCCTGCGGCCTCTGCATGTCAGTCATCGCGTTGTCCTCCCGGTCCAGAGCCGCTGGCGCTCGTCACGACCGAGTGATGTGTCTTCGAATGCGAGGCCGTGGCCTGCGTTCCCGCAGCGACGGTCGGGTTCGAAACCGGCGTGCTCTGCATACCGGTGCTCGTGCGCGTGACCACCGGCGCAGCCGTGCTGGAGGTCGGTGCCGAGGTCTGGTGAGAGGCCGGAATCGACGGACGTGACGGTCCCGCTGAGTGCCGGGTCGTTGCCGGACTGCAGCTGCAGCGCCAGGAACTGGAAGACGATCACGAATCCGGCGGCCGCTGCCGCCAGCGTGATGATGAAGCGCTTGCGGCGACTCGGTCGGGCTGGGCGGGTCCGAGGCGGAGCCGCCTGGGATGGCGCGGCCTCCCGCCGCGCCGTCCCTTGTGATCCCTGGGTTGGTCGGGAATCAGTCACCTGTCGGGAATCAGTCACCGCCCTCACCTCCGTCGCCGCCCTCACCGCCGCCGCCACCGCCGCCGCTGGTGTGGGTCGTGGGTCCGCCGCCACCGCCGCCCGTGCCGCCACCGCCGCCGCTGGTGTGGGTGGTCGGGCCGCCGCCGCTACCGCCGGACCCGGTGCTCGTGCTGCCACTGGTGCCGGTGGAGACGGGCGTGCCGGAGCTGGTGCCGGTGCTCGAGGTGGTGCCGCTGGTGCCGGTCGTCACGGGACTCGCCGTGGCGGTGCTGCCGGCAGTGGTTCCGCTCGCCGCGGTGCTGACCGCCGGCGATGAAGTGGGCGGAGGTGCGGCGGCGGCCGGCGCTCCGGCCGACGCGGGCGTACCGGCGCCCTTCGGCGGTCCGAGCGCCGCCACGGGGTGCTTCGGCTTCACGTGCTTGGTGTGATGGATCACCTTCGTCTGGACCTTGGGCTTCAGGTCCGCAGCCGGGGTGGTCGTCGACCTGTCCGCCGTTCGAGTTGGCGGCGTAGCCTCCCAACGCGCCCAATCCGAGCCCCGCGGCTCCGACGGCGATCAGCATCCTCATGTTCCGCACGACGTCTCCTCTCTGGCAGTTGTCCGCGCCAGTGTGCGAAACGGCCCGAAAGGAGCCCCCCAGGCGAGGGTTAAATCAAAGGAAAACTTGCGAGCGAAGGTCGAGCGGGCTAGTCGTCAGGCGGCTCGCGCTGTGTCCCGCCGCCCTGAGGGCCCGTTGACGGCGAGCTTGAGGACGGCGGCGGTAGTGGCGTGGTCGTCGTCGGCGTTGACGATGGCACGGTCGAGAGCGTGGTCGTGGTCGTGGTCGTGTAGGGCGCGGTGGTCGTGCCGGTCGACGTGTGGTGACTGGCATCCCCCCCGCCGTCGACCCGAATCGTGCTTGGGGGGCGCCAGGTCCTTGCCCGCCGACACCGGCTCTGCAGCCAGGCCGATCCGCTGACTGACCAGCTGGCTTGCCGCCACGGACACACCGGCTGCGACGGCCAGCCCGAGCAGCGCGAGCAGGATCCACCGGATGCTTCCGAGTGAGGTCATCGCCCTCCACGGTAGCCATTGGCCGCCGTCGCCTCGACCCGGGCGAACGCCACGACGGCGCGGGCGCCCCCGTCCGGGCGGTTCGTGAGCGTCACCGAACCGCCCCATTGCTCCACCAGCTCCCGAGCGATCGGCAGCCCGAGCCCAGTGCCGTGCGGGCCGTTCCGTCCCGCCCTGCCACGGTAGAAGCGCTCGAAGACGGCCTCCTCCTCGGCGGGATCGAGACCGGGTCCGCGGTCGAGAACCTCCACGTGCCCCGAGTCCGATCACGATGTCGACGGAGCCGCCTGGAGGCGAGTACCTGATCGCGTTCTCCACCAGCGCATCGAGCGCGCGATCGAGATCCGCCGGGGCGCACCACACGGGTTCGGCGGCGGCCTCCGAATGCCGGAGGAGCTGGACCTCGGCATCCGCCGCCGCCTTGTGCCATCTCTTGACCAGGGCGTCCACCGCCGGCGCGAGCTCCACCCTCTGGGCCGGCAGCTCGTGCTCGCCCGCCCGGCTGAGGATCAGAAGCTCGTTGACCATCTCGGACAGCCGATCCACCTCGGCCAGCGCGGCGTCCAGGCGCGCGACGCTCGGATCGCCCGGCGCGGCGGTTTCGCGCAGCTCCTCGAGCTGGAGGCGCAATCCGGTCAGCGGGGTCCTGAGCTGATGGGACGCGTCGGCGACGAAGTCCTGCTGACTGTGGAGGAGCCTCCTCATTCGAGCGGTCATGTCGTTGAAGGAGACGGCGAGCGATCGTTGCTCCGTGCTCCCCTCGAGCGGCGCCTGCGCCTCCAGCTCACCTGCGGCGACACGCCGCGCCACGCGGTCGAGCCGGCGAATCGGCCGCGAGATCTGCTGTGCGATCAGGGCGCCGGCGACGAGCGCCAGTGCGAGGACCACTGCCCCCAGGATCACCAGGCCCAGGATCGCCGTACGCACCGCGCTCGTGACCGCGCTCACGCTCTGCGTGATGCGCACCGCGCCCGCCGGGCTCCCACCCTTGGTGATCGGGACGGCTGTGGCCAGGATCGGCGTCCCCAGTGTCTGGCTGTTGCGCGTCTGCTGGTAATCCTGGCCCTTCAGCGCCGCCTTCACCTCGGGACGGCTCGCATAACTCGTCCCGACCTCGCCCGGTACGGCGCTGTCGGCGATGACCCGGCCCGATGGGCTCAGCACCAGCACCCGGCCCGCGGACGCTGCCGGCTGCCACCTGAGTCAGGCGATCGAGCGTGTGACGCTCGCCCGTGCCGAGCATGGCGACGGCGCTGGCCGCCACCACGTTCGCCTCGCTTCGCGCCTGGTCGCGCACCTCGGCGTCGACCCGGTCGCGGAGACTAAGCGCGAGCGGGATGCCCAGCGCGACCACGGCCAGCAACAGCACGTAGGCGACGGCGAGCAGCAGGCGCGTTCGAAGGCTTACGGTTCCTTCACCCCCGGGGCGGCGAAGCGGAAGCCGACGCCGCGCACCGTATCGATGAATCGTGGATGCGTCGGGTCGTCGCCGAGCTTCTTACGGAGGGACCTGATGTGGACGTCGAGCGTCTTCGTCGAGCCGAACCAGTTGACGTCCCAGACCCGCGCCATCAGATCCTCCCGCTTGACCACCTCGCCGGGATGGCGCGCCAGCTCGAGCAGGAGATCGAACTCCTTCCGCGTCAAGGCGACCGGCTCACCGTCGAGCGTCACCGACCGCGCTCCCTCGTCGACCTGCAGGCCGCCGAGCTGGATCAGGGTGGGTTTCGCTCGCATGGCACCCGCGCGCCGCAGGACGGCTCGGATTCTCGAGATGACCTCCGCGGAGCTGAACGGCTTGACGATGTAGTCGTCGGCGCCCATCTCGAGGCCGACGATCCGATCGGTCTCCGTTCCTCGCGCGGTGAGCATCACAATCGGGACGTCAGACTCGCGGCGCAACTCTCGACACACGTCCCGGCCATCGCGGTCGGGCAGGTTCAGATCGAGAAGGACGAGGTCGGGCTCCCACTGGTCGGCGAGTGCCAGGGCCCGCTCACCGCTTGGCGCGACCACCGCCTCGAACCCTTCGCGCTCGAGAGCACGCGAAAACGGCTCCGAGATCGCGACTTCGTCTTCGACGAAGAGAATCCGTCCGCTACGCGCCGCGACTCCGTTCGTGTCGGTCTGCTGTGCTTCCTTCAGCGGGTTCATACGATCGCCTCCGGCGACCTCCGTCCGAATTCACGGTGACAGGGGCCTCTCAAGCGTTCCCAAAGCGTGCGCGTCCGTCATCCGTGGAACGGCGCCGATAGGTGCGGCGAACTACGGAGACGACCCTGAGCTTCGACGCCTCCGCGGCGTCGATGAAAACTCTTACCTCGGCTTGAGGGATGGCTCACCGTTGGACACGACCATGCCCGCGGTTTGGGCCCGCGCATAGCCACAACGTCGCGCGAAGGCGCGGTAAGTCCCGGGGTCGAGCAGCTGCGGTCGTTGGTTTGGCCCGAAGAGAGCGCCGATCTGTCGCCCGGGGTCTCGGGCAACGAGGTCCTGACCAGCGCGACCGCGGTGGTGCTCACCGTCCTCCTGATCGCTGAGGGCATCACGGTCATCCACATGAGTGGCCTCGGCACCGCGCACATGTTCATCGGCATGGTGCTCATCCCGCCCGTGCTGTTGAAGCTTGCTAGCACCGGATACCGATTCGGCCGCTACTACACCCGATCGCGCGCCTACCGCGCGAAGGGGCCGCCGTGGCTGGCGATGCGGGTGCTGGCGCCGGTGTTGGTCCTGACCACGATCGCCGTGCTCGCCACCGGCGTACTCCTACTCGCGGCGGGGCACAAGGACGGGACGCTGCTCGAGATCCACAAGGTGAGCTTCATCCTGTGGCTGACGGTGTTCGGAGTTCATTTCCTCGCCTACCTTCCGCGCGTGGTGCGCTCGCTTCGAGCGGACTGGCGCGGGGCGCGGCGCGAGGCCGTGCCCGGCGCGGGCTGGCGCGCGATGCTGGTGGCGGCATCGCTCGGCGGCGGGGTCGCGCTGGCGCTCTCGCTCCTATCGGGCATGAACTCCTGGCACGCGTGATCGTCGCCCTGTGCCCATTCCCTGGTACCCGAGCGCGTCTGCTGCTTCCTTCACCTCGGCGACTCTCGAAGAAAACCCTTGTCGGGGCTTGATCCTCCCACAAGGTCGGGCAGTGACGATGGCGCCGAGGACGGCCGCGGACAGCCCGCCGACCGCCCGGAGTATGGAGCCGTTGGCGCGCGGAAGGAGCGCGAGATGCATCTACTGTGGTGCCCGTCGTGCGGCCGACGCTACGCGGTAAGCGGCGCCGGCCCCCTGCACAAATGGCAATGCACGAAGTGCAGTCAAGAGCTGACCGTCACCCGCCGCGATGTCCCGCGCCTGACGGTGATGGGCGACGTTCTAGATCGAGCCCGGGATACCTCGGATGGGCGGCCTGCGGCGGCGTAGCGCCAGTGACCCGGTGCGCCGCAGTCGGCGGTTACGCCGCCGAATCCTGCTCGCCGTCGTCCTCGTCTTGCTCCTGCCGTTGATCTATTCGTACGCGCACTGGATGCTGCGCCCCTCGAGCCTGCCCTTCGGCGTTCGCAGCGTCGAGTGGGTACGAGCCGATGTGCCGTTCGGCAACCAGGTGGTCGACGAGGTCGAGCACGTCTATTACGGCTGGAACGCCCCGAAGAAGGGTGGGCCTCAGCTGAAGAGCCTGCCGACGACCGCGACCGCCGCGAGCGCGAAGAAGGACAAGAAGGCGGCTCCGTGGCCGCCGCCGATCAAGCCGGTCTTCGCGCATCCGCTGCCAGGTGAGGGGATCTGGAAGCCGACCGGCCTGCCGGTGAGAGGCGGCCCCCCGGTGCTGGCGACGACCTTTCGTCCCGAGCCCAGTTACCCCAGCATCGTCGCCTACCTGGCCTGGTTCGACCACACGCGCACGTCGCTCGCCTTCTATCCGGGTCGCTACGAGCCTCCGAACGCCGCCGTACGTGGGCCGATGATGGTTCCCTACGATCAGCGCTCGCGGCTGCTTGCGACCTTCAATAGCGGCTTCATCTATACGGACGTCAACAACGGCTCGACCGACAATGGCCTGGTGAACGAGCCGCTCGCGGACGGCAACGCCACCCTCATCGGCTATCGCGACGGCCGCGTCGCGATCAAGAAGTGGAGCGGCGGTCCGAACGCGGGGCCAAACGTCGCGTGGAGCCGCCAGAGCCTGCCGCCGATCATCTGGAACGGAAAGCTCAGTCCCGCACTGAACGACAGCACTCAGTGGGGCTACACGCTCGGCAACGCCGTCCGCGTCTGGCGCACCGGCGTCGGCATCGACCGCCGCGGCAACCTGATCTACGCCGCCGCGGACGGCCAGACCGTGACCACGCTGGCCGCGATCCTGAAGCGCGCCGGTGCGGTTCGGGCGATGGAGTTCGACATCAATCCCGAGTGGCACACGCTGATCACTTACACGCACCACCACGGCCTCGTCCCCGCGGAGGTGGGATCGAACCCGATGCAGCCCGCCACGCGCTATCTCTCCCCCGACGACCGCGACTTCTTCGCCGTCTACCGGCGCCGGCCCGGTCCTGTGACCGTCCCGTTCAAGTAGGGCTGCGATCCGTCGATCAGGGGAGTGGCCGGCTGGCGCGGGCCCGATCCCGCTCCAGCGGCCCCAGCCTGGGCTGAGGGCGGTCCGGGCTCGAGACTGGAGTTTGTTTCCGTATGCGTGTCAGAGTCCCGGGTCGGCGGCCCGGCCAGAGGCGGTGACCGAACGGGATCCACGCTAGCGGAGCCCCACGCCCAGCGCGAAGACCGTAAAGAGGACCGCGGGCACGGTGAGCACGAGGGCGGCGCCGTTGCCGAGGAAGTCACTGATCAAGAAGAAGCACATCGCGCCCACCGCCGCAGCCGCGGCGAGCACGACAAAGACACGCATTGTCGGATCGTGGAACCCCGTCCTAAGCGCACGTTAAGGCGCGTCCGGACGGCGCTCGGAGGCACGCCTGGGGGCCATACTGGCCCTGATGGAGATCGACAACGTCGAGGTCGTTCGCCGTGGGTACAAGGCATTCAAGGCGGGTGGCGTCGAGGCGATCCTCGAGTTCCTCGATCCCGCGATCGAATGGCACATGTCGGCCGCGTTCACCCACACCCCTCGGGTGTTCCAGGGGCACGACGGAGTCCGCGAGGTCTTTCACTTCTTCGACGAGCAGATCGAGGACCTCGACGCGGATCCGCACGAGTTCATCGACGCCGGCGACCGGGTGATCGTGCCGGTGCGGCTGCACGGACGGCTCAGGGAGAGCGGCGAGCCAGTCGCCTATGAGCTCGTACAGGTATGGCTCGGCCGGGAAGGCAAGGCGATCCGGCTCGTCACCTACCCCGACCGCGAAACCGCGATCGCCGACGCGACGAGCGCGTCAGCGATCTGAGGGAGCCGGCTCCGCCGCTGGGCTGGAACCTCGTGCCTCGCTGACCTGGCGCCGTCCGCCAACCAGCCGGGCCGCCGCGAGTGCGACGGCGCCCGACGTCACGAGGACGGCCGGCCACGCGCCAATCACGTGGCCGAGGGGGTGCGAGACGACGAAGAGCGCCAGCGCGATCGCGACGAGCGCCGTCGTCGCCGCCGCGCCGGCGACGCGCAGAGCGGCCCGGGCGCACCATGCTCCTCCCGCCAGCAGCACCAGTCCCCCGACCGCGCGGACGCCGGTCAGCTCCGCCACTCCGAAGCCGGCCAGGAACGTCGTGGCTGCGACGATCGGGATCGCGACGCGCCGGTTCACGTCGGGGACGGTACTCGGCTCCGTCGATCGGCGGTCGTGGTCAGCGACCTGCCCTTGCAATCCGCCATCGTCGGTGTAAGCTCACGCCAAGGGAAATACCGAACGGTGGGCGGTTCTCAGGCAGGCTCACCCGACATGGAGGTCGTCCAGTGCCCACCGCAAGCCGTCCAAACGTCCGCCGCGCCGCGCCGTGGATCCTGGCGCTCCTCGCCTCCACCATCGCGTTCGCCGTGCTTGCGGGCCCGGCGCAGGCCGAGCGGGACTGCACGAGCAACCGGGCGGCGCTTCGGGACGCGCCCTCGCCCCTGCGCGGGATCTGCAACTACCTCGACGGCCGTGACGGCGTCGTGCAGGTGGCGCTCTGGGACCAGAGGGCGGGCCGCCTTTACCGCCTGACCAACGGAGACGCGACCCAGTACACCGCCAGCATCGTGAAGGTCGACATCCTCGCCCACTGGCTGCGCAAGTACGACAAGCAGGGTGACGCGATCCCGGACGACATTCCCTACTCGATCAAGTACCTGATGCAGCGCATGATCCAGAACAGCGACAACGCTGCGGCGACCTCGCTGTTCTACTTTGGCGGTGGTTGCGACGCCCTGACGAAGTTCAACCGCCTGATTCCGATGGACGACACCAAGGTGGGTTGCCAGACACCGAGCTACTACGGGTGGGGTAACACCACCACTACAGCCGCGGACCAGGTGCAGCTCATGCGGCTGTACGCCTACGGCCGCCCAAAGGGCGTCCTCTCCTCCGACGCGCAGGACTACGGCAACCAGCTCATGCAGGGGGTCGAGCCCGACCAACGGTTTGGCATCAGCTGCGGTCCCTGGGGCAAAGTCTGCTACCCGCCGAACTACGCTCCGCCGGACCCGGACGTCACCGTGCGCCTCAAGAACGGGTGGAAGACCCTGCCGACCTGCACGAAGCCGGTCGACCAGTGCCCCTGGCAGGTCAACAGCACGGGCTGGGTCCGGGGCAACGGCCGCAACTACGTGCTGACCGTGCTCACGACCCACAACCCGGTCGGTGGCGGCGGCACCGACGGCTTCAACTACGGGATCGACACCATTCAGAACGTTTCGCAGGTCATCTGGGGCAACCTCGCTCCGAGCAATCGCGGGCGATGAGCTACGAGGCCAACCGCTAGAACTAGATCCGGCCGGCCTCCAGCAGGCGCCGCAGGAAGCGCTTCGTCTCGGGGCGCTCCGGATCCACGAGGACCTGGTCCGGTGGGCCGAGCTCCAGGATGCGCCCCTCGTGCAGGAAGGCGACGAGATCCGCAACCTCCCGCGCGAAGCTCATCTCGTGGGTGGCGATCAGCATCGTCACTCCCTCCTGCTTGAGGTCGCGGACCGCTTCGAGCACCTCCCCCACCAGCTCCGGGTCCAGCGCGCTCGTGACCTCGTCGAGGAGCAGCGCTCGCGGACGACCCGCGAACGCGCGGGCGAGCGCCACGCGCTGCTGCTGTCCGCCGGAGAGGTCGTCGGGACGCTCGTCCTCGCGGCCGGCGAGGCCGAAGCGATCGAGCAGGCTTCGTGCCCGCTCTCGCGCCTCCTCCTTCGAAGCCCCATGGGCGTAGCGATCTCCGAGGATGATGTTCTGGATCGCAGTCAGATGCGGGAACAGGTTGTAGGCCTGGAAGACCAGGCCGAGCCGGCGCCTGATGGAGACGGCGTCCACGGACGGATCGGTGATCACCTCCCCGTCGAGGAGGATGTCCCCGTCGTCGATCTCCACTAGCAGGTCGATGCAGCGCAGGAGCGTCGACTTGCCGGAGCCGGATGCGCCGATCAGCGCGACCGCCTGGTGCTCCGCGACGGAGAGGTCGACGCCGTGGAGCACCTCGTTCGCGCCGAACGCCTTCGTGACTCCCTTGATCTCCAGAACTGGCCGGCTCATCCGCTCATCCTCGCGTCACGCCACCGACGCCCCAGCGGTCGACGATGCGGGAGAGAGGAATCGTCACGCAGATGTAGAGAAGCGCCGCGCCCACGAGCGGGGTGAAATTGAAGTTCAAGGAGGTGATGATCTGCGCCTGCCGGAACGCCTCGATAACGCCGAGGATCGAGACGAGCGCGACATCTTTCTGCAGCGAGATGAAGTCGTTCAGGAGCGGCGGACCGACCCGCCGCACCGCCTGCGGCAGGATCACCCTGCGAAGCGCCTGCCCCTCGGTCAGGCCGATTGCGAGGGCGGCGTCGCGCTGGCCGCGGTGGATCGACCCGATCCCGGCCCGGTAGACCTCCGCCACGTACGCGCTGTAGGACAGCGTCAGGGCCATGCCGCCGAGGATGATCGGGTCACTCGGCAGGCCGGACAGCTCCAGGGCGGGGATCCCGAAGCCCACGAGGTAGATGAGAATGATCACCGGCACGCCCCGGAACACGTCCACGAAGATCGCCGACAGCAGCCGCAGCGGGAAGAGCGCAGCGGCGCGGCTGGTCCGGATCAGTGCGATCACGAGCCCCACAACCAGCACCGCCACCTCAATTGCGCAGAACATCTTGATGTCGAGCCAGAAGGCCTTCGCAACGTCGGGGAACGAGTCCTTGAACGCGCTCCAGGAAAAGAAGGTGTCGCGGACGGTCGGCCAGCCCGGGCTCGTGACCGCGAGCGCGACCAGTCCCCCGATGACGATCAGCGACGAGCCCGCCGCGATCGCCTGGCCCCTGCGGGCACGACGTCGCTTGGCCGCCTCGCGCTCGGCGCGGCGCCCGCTCGTGGCTGCGCTCGCCTCCACGAGCGAGATGCTCGCAACGCGAGCGGCGGCAGAAGCGTCAGTTCAGGGTGGGCGCCTGTGCGGCCGTGCTCATCCAGCGGCTCTCGATCTTGCCGAGCTCACCGGAGGAGCGCAGTTCGTCGATCGCGTGTGAGACGCAGCCCGTCAGCGACGAACCCTTGGCGAGCAGGGCTCCCCACTTGTCCCCGCCGGGGGCCGCGAACTGGCCGACGATCGTCGCGCTGGGCACCTGCGCGGCGGTGAGATAAAGCGCCGTGGGCAGGTCGACGACCACGGCGTCCACCTGCCCCTCCTTGAGGGCGGTGACCACGTCGTTCGAGTCGTTGAAGACCTTCGGCTGATTCGACGGCTGGATCTCGGAGTTCACGGCCTCGAGGCTGGTGGTGCCGATCTGGACGCCGATCGAGGCGTCCTTCAGGTCGGCAAGCGACGTTGCGTTGGCCGCGCTCGAGCCCTTCGAGGCGACGACCGCCTGGTTCGCCGTGTAGTACGGCGTCGAGAAGTCCACGTGCTGGGAGCGGGCCGCCGTGATCGAGATCTGGTTCACGTCGAAGTCGAAGTCCTTGGGCCCGGGCGCGTAGCTCGAGTTGAAGGGTTCGGTCACCCACTTCACCTGTTCCTTGGAGTAGCCGAGCTGATCGGCGATCGCGTATGCGGTGGCGCTCTCGAAGCCCTTGCCGTTGGTGGGGTCGTTGTCCTCAAAGTAGGGCGGATACGCCGGCTTGTCCGTTCCGACCGTCAGCTCCCCGGGGGTATGGGTCTGCATCTTGTCCGGAGTGCAGTCGGTGGCGGCGACGGTCGAGTTCGTCGAGTCGGACGTCTTGGAGCCACAACCGGCGCCCGCGATGGCCAGCGCGGCGGCAGCCGCAATCGCGGCGACGGGTTTCGGGAGCGGGAGCATCATCCGTGAGGGACAGACGGGCCAATCCTAACGGTAGGCCGGGCACACCAACGAGGGAGGATTTGCGTCACGGCCGTCGGCGCGCGGCGTGCAGCAACACCGACCCGCGGGCGGCGCCGCACGCCGCCCCGGCATGCATCAACGTTCCTGTCGGGCACTCCTAGCGGCTGCGGGAGCGCGACCCACTGCGCGACCGAGGGGTGGTGCCTGAGCGCGAGCGGGAGCTTCCGCGCGCCGAGGGCCGCTTTGCCGTCGACCGCTTCGCGGTGGAGCGCTTCGCCGTCGAGCGAGCTGCCGGCTTGCGCCGCCCCGAGGAACTGCTGGGTCGCGCCTGCTTGGCCGCGTCGGCGAGCTGCTTCTGCAGCTTCTCGAGATCCCGCTGGAGGGCCTTGCCCAGCTTCCCACTGTCACGGCGAGCGTCGCGGACGTACTTCTCGACGTCCTTGTACAGGCTCTTGGCGCCCGAGCCCACGTCCTTGCTGAGGTCTTTGCGAAGCGCGGTCAGCGCATCCTGCACCGAGTCGAGGGACTTGTTGAGGCGCTTGATCGCAGCCGGCTCCTTGGACGCGGAGCTCTTGCGGGCAGTCGAGCTCTTGCGCGTAGCGGTACGGCGCTTGGAAGTGGACCTCTTGGCTGGGGGCATTGCACACGCTCCTCGGATAGTCGGATTCGTTGGGTCGAGCCTACTGTCATGCGGCGAGGCGTGTCGCAGATCTCGACCGTATTCGTTCCCAGACTTCTCGCATGGAGAAACCTCGGCCGCCACTTCAGGCGCGAGTGCTCGGCGGCGGCGCCCGCGGCGCGCGGCGAGTCGCTCAGGCCGAGGGCGTGGACCGCGCGGGGGGGCGAGAGAGGCCCCGCTCGGCAGCGAGCGGCCTCAAATGCACCCATACGGTGCATTTGAGGCCTTTCGCGTGTTCTCGGGCTCGCCGAGACCGGCCCTTCCCACGTGCGATCGCCGGCCGAACGAGAAGCGAGAGGGGGTGCTCGAGGGGCCGGCGGTCGAGGAGGCGATGCGCGGAGCGCTGGACAACCCGGCTGTCGAGCGCGCCCTGATCGACGCCCTCGACAGCGGCCCGCTCTCGCGATCGGCGCAGTCGCCTTGCTCGTCGCGGCGCCACCTTCCACGTGGTCCGATCTCTGATCAGCGGTTGCGGCTACTCGGCGGGCGCGAGCTCGGCCCCCTCTCGAGCACCGCTCTGGTCCGCGCCCAGCTTGGCGGCCTCCGCCTGGGTGAGCTGCCGGTTCACGTGATCCCAGTCGACATTGCGGAAGAACGCCTCGACGTACTGCTTGCGCCCGTCCGGCGTCGCGCCGAAGTCACGCACATAGGCGTGCTCGTAGACATCGATGGCGAGCACTGGGACCATGTTGTAGACGGCCCACAGGTTCTGCGTGTCCATGATGTAGTTGAACAGCGAGCCGTCGTTCAGGTCGTACCCGACCATCACCCAGCCGCGCGCCGCGCTGGCGGCCTTCTTCGTCGCGTCGAACCACTTGCCGAGGCCATTGAACTCCTCCTCGGCGAGCTCGGCGAAGCGGCCATCCGGATCGCCTCCGTCACCGCCGAGGTGGCCGAAGTAGAGATCGTGGTTCTTGTATCCGAGGAGCGCGAATGTGTAGTCGACGGAGACCGCGCGAAGCTCTGAATAGACCTGGTTGCCCTCGATCTCCGAGTAGTCGAACCCGTTGAGGATCTTGCGGCACTCGTTAGCCTTCTTCGCGTAGCCCTCATAGAGCTTGTAGTGGTCCTCCATCGTCTGCTTGGAGATTCCGTCGAGCTCCTTGTCGAAGGCCGGAAACTGGCGTGGCTTGAGCTCATCCCAGGGCATCAGTCGCTCCTTTCGCTCGATTCCTCTTGCTGCTTTCGAAGGCTTTCCTCGTCGACGGCCGGGTTGCCGTAGGGCCCGCCGGCGTCCTCCGAGCGATCATGGTGCTCGGACGGAGACTCCGGCGGCCGGTCCGCGGGCCGTTCAGTGGCCGCGTCGTCGCGCCGTGCCTCATCCCCCGGATCCTGCGCTTCGGCGGTCATCGATCTATGACGAGCCAGCGGCGTTCGGGCCGGTGACCCGCGCCCGATGCGCCTCTGCGGCCTGGCCCTCGCCGCCGCGGGGATCGGCGCCGGCGCTCGGACGGTGGCGCTGCCCCGCCTCGCGGCGCTCCTGCGCCGCCGACGAGCGCTCAGACCCGACCTGCGAGGCGCGACGAGACGCCGCGCCGCCCAGGATCATCACCGCGACAAGCAGCGCGATCGCGACAGCGAAGATCGGCGCGTATGCCGTTGCGATCATCCCGACCACGAACAGAAGCAAGAGGCCGAATCCAAAGGCCATCAAGAACCACCTTCCGTACATGCCCCCCGGCTTCCCCGAGTCCGGACAGCGAAACCGGGTATCGCAGCACGAGTGGCAACGAAGCGCACGACCCGCGACGGACACCTGCCCGCCGAGGAGCTGATCCCCCCGCGACCCTCACTGACTCGACTCCGAGAGGCCGCGAGCGGATGCCAGGCCTGCCCCCTGTGGCGCGACGCCACGCAGACCGTATTCGGCAAGGGGTCACCAGGTGCGAGCCTGATGCTCGTGGGTGAGCAGCCCGGCGACCGTGAGGACCAGGAGGGTGAGCCGTTCGTCGGGCCCGCCGGGGAGGTCCTCTCGACGTCCCTGGAGGAGGCCGGGATCGACCGCCGAGAGGCGTACGTCACCAACGCGGTGAAGCACTTCAAGTGGACCCAGAGACGCGGCAAGCGCCGCCTTCATCAGCGACCGAGCATCGAGGAGGTACGCGCGTGCCGGCCATGGCTCGACGCCGAGCTCGCAGTCGTGGACCCGGAGGTGCTCGTGTGCCTCGGGGCGACAGCGGCCAGAGCGCTCCTGGGAAGCAAGGTGCGCGTGACGCGCGATCGGGGACGGTTCCTCGACAGCGACCTGGCTCCAGCGGTGACCGTGACCGTGCATCCCTCGGCAATCCTTCGCCTGCGGGACCGGGAGGAGCGCCAAGCGGCGCGCGCCGAGCTCACCGCCGACCTTCGCAAGGTGGCCGCGCAGCTCAACGGCGGCTGAGCGCCCCCCGCTCTACTACGAGGCGTCGACTGTCGCCTCCCGCTGCTCGGAGTGGACGCCCTCGGCGAACTCCTCCACGATCTTGGGGCAGAACGCATCGAGATCGTCCGGCTTGCGGCTCGAGACGAGCCCGGCGTCGACCACGAGCTCCTCGTCGACCCAGTTGCCTCCCGCGTTGCGGATGTCCGTCTGCACGCTCGGCCACGACGTGATCGTCCGGCCTTCGAGGACGTCGGCCTCCACGAGCGTCCACGGCCCGTGACAGATCACGCCGACGGGCGTGCCGGCTTCGAAGAACGCCCGGATGAACGAAACCGCCTCCGGGACGGTCCGGAGCTGATCCGGGTTCGCGACGCCACCTGGCAGCACCAGGCCGTCGTAGTCCCCGGCGTCGGCATCGTCGAACGTCCGGTCGACGTCGAACCTGTCGCCCTTGTCGAGATGGTTGAAGGCCTGGACCGTGCCCGCCTCGGGCGCGATCAGGTCTGTCTCGGCGCCGGCGTCGCGCACGGCCTCCCAAGGACGGGTCAACTCGACTTGCTCGACTCCCTCATTCGCGACCGCAAACGCGATCTTCTTTCCCTGTAGGTCCTCGGCCACGATCACTCCTTTCCTCGGGTGCCGGCTGCCATTACCCAGGGAGCGGAGGCGTTATGCGTTCGACCGCCGGGAGCTCAGGTCAGTACCGGAGCAACGCGGCGACCCCGTCGTGCGGCGCGAGTCGGGCCGCCGACTCGTCGAACAGCGGCGTCACCTCGGCGTCCGTCGCAACCGCGAGCTCGACCAGGCGCTCACCGACGGCCACGCCGTCACGCTCGTCGTCGTAGGCGAGGTCGGCCTCCAGCGGGCGGCCCTCGTAGTCGCGGTTCGCATCGAAGATCAGGTGGCGGACGCGTCCCTGCGACAGCGCCTCGAGCGACTCCTGCGGACCCAGGGCGGCACCCGGCTCCCCCCCGACCGCCTCATCGACCTGGTCCACGAGCTCCCCGGCCCGGTTGGCGTTGATCTTCTGAATCTCGGCATCCACTCGCTCGGCGATCTGCGCTTCCTTGGAGCTCACCAGGTCGTGCCGGACTACATGCAGATTGGAGGCCTGGCCGGCAAGCCCCTCGGCGAACTCGTCCGGGAAGCCCTCCACCCCGAACGCGATCAGATGGCGCCAGGCGCGCTTGGAGCCCTGTTCCGCAACCAGGGAGCCGACCTCGCGAAGGAAGCGGTGCCGGTTCGCGTCCAGCCGCTGGCCGTATTGATCGCGCCCGGAGGCTGACGTCCGGGTGCCGCGGCCGGGGATGGAGCGCTCCGCCTTCCGCTCGCGCCAGTCTTGGGAAAACAGCGTGATCTCCCAGTCTCCGAGCTCGCGCATCGCTCCGAGCGACCAGTCAAGGAGGCGCACGCGATCGGCCGACACGAGCGCCACGCCCACATGCGGCCCCTCGGCGAAGAGCTCGACGAGCGGCCGGACGTACGGTCGATCGGAGCGGACCACCTCGGTCCGCCGCGCGCTCATCTGCATGCTGCGCCAGACCGCTGTCGGGTGTTTCTCGGCGACCTCGATAAAGCCGACGTGGCCCCGCCCCTCCGGTGGAGCGCCGTTCTCCGGGAACCGCTCGAGGATCTCGTTGGCGGCCCCCTGGAAGGCGCGGCGCTCGGCGTGCGGGTCGGTCCGCTCCTCCAGTTCGCGCAGCTGCTCGCGCAGCGCGATTCGCCATGCGCTGCCGCGATCCCCCGGAGCCAGCTGAACATAAACGGTGAGGATCCCCTGCTCGGCGCGCCACTCGATCAGATGGCGAAGCAGCTTCGTCCGCTCGCTCTGCTCCATCCACCCGAGCCTACCCGGACCGAGGAAAGCGAACCGGCCCGGCCGCCTTCGCTTCGGGATGTCATCCAGCGGACAAATCGGGATCGCTCAGCGTCGGCGCGGTTTCGCTCTGAGCCGCGTAGGGAATCGGCTCGGAGACGAAGGACGACATTGGAGGCCCAAAATTTCCGAGACGGTTGGAGCATTCATCCTCAGGCGCCTGCACGAGCACGGGATCCGTCACGTGTTTGGCTATCCGGGCGACGGCATCAACGGCATCCTCGGCGGCTTTCACGAGCACGGTGACGACGTCGAGTTTGTCCAGACCCGGCACGAGGAGATCGCCGCCTTCGCGGCGACAGCCCACGCCAAGCTCACCGGCGACGTGGGCGTCTGTCTGGCGACCTCGGGACCTGGCGCCATCCACCTGCTGAACGGCCTGTACGACGCCAAGCTCGACCATCAGCCGGTGGTCGCGATTGTCGGCCAGCAGAAGACCTTTTCGCTCGGCTCCAACTACCAGCAGGAGGTCGATCTACAGACGCTGTTCAAGGACGTCGCCTCGGAATTCGTGCAGATGTGCATGTCGCCGCCGCAGATCCGCCACCTCATCGACCGAGCTGTCCAGGTCGCGAAGGCCTCCCGATCCGTCACCTGCGTGATCATCCCCGAGGACGTGCAGGAGGCGGAATTCGAGGAGCCGCCGCGCGAACACGGCGTCGTGTACTCCTCGACGAACGACTTCTCCCCGCGCGTCATTCCGGCGCAGCACGAGATCCAGCACGCCGCTCAGATCCTTAACGAGGGCGAAAAGGTGGCGATGCTCATCGGCCAGGGAGCTCGCGGCGCCGCCGACGAGGTGATCGAGACGGCCGACCGCCTGGGCGCAGGCGTGGCGAAGGCCCTGAACGGTCGCGACGTGATCCCCGACGATCTCCCGTTCGTGACCGGCCCCATCGGCCTGCTCGGCTCCAAGCCGACGCACGAGATGATCTCCGACTGCGACACCCTGCTGATGATCGGGTCTTCGTTTCCGTATTCGGAGTGGCTGCCCGAGCCGGGACAGGCGCGCGGCGTGCAGATCGACATCGACGGTCGCCTGGTCGGCATCCGCTATCCGATGGAGGTCAGCCTGGTCGGGGACTCGCGCGACACGCTCCGCGAGCTGATCCCGCAGCTCGAGCGCAAGGACGACCGCTCCTGGCGCGAGCAGATCGAGGAGGGCGTCGAGCGGTGGTGGAACATCCTCGGCGAGCGCGCCCATGACGCCGGATCCGACGGCCTCATCAATCCGCAGCTCGTCTTCCACGAGCTGTCCGAGCGGCTACCGGATCGCTGCATCCTGACCGCGGACTCGGGGTCAGCGACGAACTGGTGGGCTCGGCACCTGAAGCTCCGCGAGGGAATGCGGACCGCGCTCTCGGGGACGCTCGCGACGATGTGCCCCGGCGTGCCGTACGCGTTCGCGGCCAAGTACGCCCATCCGGACCGACCCGTGGTGGCGGCGCTCGGCGACGGCGCGATGCAGATGCTCGGCATCAACGCGCTCATCGACATCGCGGACAAGTACGAGCGCTGGTCGAACCGACAGCTGGTGGTGCTGGTCCTGAACAACCGCGACCTGAACCAGGTGACCTGGGAGCAGCGCGTGCTGTCGGGCGACCCCAAGCTCGAGGCGTCCCAAGTAATCCCCGACTTCCCCTACGCGGGGTACGCGGAGCTTCTGGGCCTGCGTGGAGTTCGAGTCGAGGCGGCCGATCAGGTGGCAGACGCCTGGGACGAGGCGCTCGCGGCGGATCGTCCGGTCGTCTACGAGGCGGTCACGGACCCGGAGGTTCCCCCGCTTCCACCCCACATCAAGATGGATCAGGCAATGAGCATGAGCAAGGCACTGCTCGGTGGCGACCCGAACGCCGGACGCATCATCCGCCAGTCCCTGAAGGGCAAGCTCCACGAGTTCGCCACGCGCTGACTCGGAGCCGACGATGACAGTTGTGGAGACGGAGGCGCCGAGCGGCGTCGAAGTCGATCGGCTGACCGTCTCGGCTTATCGGGTCCCCACGGAGACGCAGCCGGAGTCGGACGGGACCCTCGAGTGGGATTCGACCACGATCGTCGTGGTCGAGGTCGACGCCGGAGGCCAGACCGGACTCGGATACACGTACGCCAGTGCGGCCACGGCGGCCGCGATCGAGTCGAAACTGGCCGGCGTGGTCGAGGGCGCCGATCCTCTGCGTCCCGGGGCAGCGTGGGTCGAGATGCAGACGCAGACCCGGAACGCCGGGCGCCCTGGAGCGATCGCAATGGCGATCTCCGCCGTGGACGTCGCTCTCTGGGACCTGAAGGCGAAGCTCCTGGACCTTTCGCTCGCCGACCTCTTGCCGCGCTTTCACCGTGGCGCGCCGGTCTACGGCAGCGGCGGTTTCACCTCCTACAGCCGGGACGAGCTGCGACGCCAGGCTGAGGCCTGGTGCAGGAGCGGCTTCCGCGGCGTGAAGATCAAGGTCGGCCGTCACCCCGACGAAGACCTCGGACGCCTGCAGATCGTGCGCGAGGCGGTCGGCCCGGAGGTCGAGTTGATGGTCGACGCTAATGGCGCCTGGACCCGTAAGCAGGCGCTCGCGGAGATGGAGCGCTTTGGCTCCGAGCTCGGCGTCACCTACGTGGAGGAGCCGTTGACCTCGGAGGATCTCGAGGGGCTGCGGCTCCTGCGTGACCGCGGTCCCGCGGGGATGGCCGTCGCCGCGGGCGAGTATGCCTGGGACCTCACGTACCTCCACGGGTTGCTCGAAGCGGGAGCGGTCGACATCCTCCAGGCCGACGTGACCCGCGTCGGAGGGGTCACGAACATGCTGCGCGCCGACGCACTCTGCAAGGGCCGCAGCATGCCGTTCTCCGCGCATTGCGCCCCTGCCGTCTCCGCGCACGTGTGCTGCGCGATGGAGACGCTCGAGCACATCGAGTACTTCCACGACCACGTGCGCATCGAGCGGATGCTCTTCGACGGCACGCTCGAACCCGATCACGGCTGCCTGGTGCCGGACCGTTCGCGTCCGGGACTGGGCCTGGCGTTGAAGCGATCCGAGGCGGAGCGCTTCCGCCTGTGAGGTGACGATGCCCTCTCCCCCACTGACCAAGGACGGCGTACGGACGATCGACATCAAGACGGATCCGGGGGTCGGCCCGGCCAGGGACGAGATACAGATCGACCTCGTCGGGTTGAAGCGAAAGCTCGGCGAGGGGGTGAGCGGCGAGGTTCGCTTCGACGCGGGAACGCTCGCCATGTACGCCAACGACGCCTCCAATTTCCGTCAGGTCCCACTGGCGGTCGTGCTGCCGAAGAGCGTCGAGGACATCGTCGCGACCCATCGCGCCTGCGCCGAGTTCGGCGCCCCGATCACCAATCGCGGCGGCGGCACCAGCCTGTCGGGGGAGACCGTCAACCACGCAGTGATCATCGACACCTCGAAGTACATGACCCGGATCGGAGATGTCGACCGAGGCCAATGCACGGTCCGGACCCAGCCGGGCGCGATCAACGAGCACGTCAACGAGAAGACGGGTGAGCAGGCGGGTCTCATCTTCGGGCCCGACCCCTCCTCTCACTCTCGCTGCACGATCGGCGGCAACGTCGGCAACAACTCCTGCGGCATCCACTCGGTCCAGGCGCAGCTCTACGGGCCGGGGCCGCGGATGTCCGACTGCGTGAGGTCGATGGAGGTCGTGACGTATCGCGGCGACCGCTTCACGGTCGGCGTCGGCGAGGAGGACGACCTCGAGCGGATCGTCGCCGAGGGCGGGCCCAAGGGCGAGATCTACGCGAAGCTCCGCGACCTCCGCGACCGCTACGCGGACGTGATCCGGGAGCGGATGAAGCCGGTCAGCGAGCTCCCCCGCCGCGTCTCGGGCTTCAATCTCGACGAGCTGCTGCCCGAGCGGGGCTTCAACGTCGCACGAGCGCTCGTCGGCACCGAGAGCACCTGCGTCACCTGCACGGAGGTCGAGCTGATCCTGATGCCGGGGATGTACATGCGCACCCTGGTGATAGTCGAGTACGACGACCTCTCTCGCGCCGGAGACGACGTCGAGGAGATCATCGAGCGGTTCAGGCCGATCGGCCTCGAAGGGCTCGACAAGCAGCTGATCCACGACGAGCAGGAGCAGGACATGCACGTCGACGCGATCTCCGAGCTGCCCGAGGCCGACCATGGCGACGCGTGGCTACTCGTGCAGTTCGGCACCGACACTGCCGAGGAATCGGAGGAAAGGGCCCAGGAGTTCCACGATTGGCTCACCAAGAAGAGGAAGTACGACCCGAGCCGCATTGCCGTCGTTCGCAGCCAGCAGGAGGGTGGCAACAGCGGCCAGATCTGGCAGCTGCGCGAGGGCGGCCTCGGCGCCACCGCCTTTCCCCCCTCCGGGAAGGATCACTGGCCGGGGTGGGAGGATTCGGCCGTGCCGCCCGAGAAGGTCGGGCCGTACCTGAAGGACCTGCGCGAGCTCTACGACAGGTACGGGTTGGTCGGCTCGACCTACGGGCACTTCGGCGAGGGCTGTATCCACTCGCGGATCAGCTTCGACCTGCGGCACGCCGGTGGGTTGGACGAGTACCGGCGATTCATGAACGAGGCCGCCGACCTGTGCATCTCCTATGGGGGGTCGCTGTCCGGCGAGCACGGCGACGGCCAGCAGCGGGCCGAGTTCCTCGTCAAGCAGTACGGGTCCGAGCTCGTGAACGCCTTCCGCGAGTTCAAGGAGATCTGGGACCCGGATCGCAGGATGAATCCCGGCAAGGTGGTCGATCCGTATCCCATCGACGCCAACCTGAAGCTCGGACCCGATTACAACCCGGCGCGGCCGCCGGTCAAGTTCGCTTACAAGCAGGACGACGGCGACTTCGCCCACGCGACGCTGCGCTGCGTCGGCGTGGGCAAGTGCCGCGTGCCTGACACCGAGCAGGTCATGTGCCCGAGCTACATGGTCACCCGCGAGGAGAAGCACACCACCCGCGGACGGGCACGCCTGCTGTGGGAGATGCTGCGCGGCGAGGTCATCACCGACGGCTGGCAGAGCAAGGAGGTCGAGGAGGCGCTCGACCTCTGCCTGGCATGCAAGGGCTGTACGAACGACTGCCCGGTGAACGTGGACATGCCCACCTACAAGGCGGAGTTCCTGTACCACCACTACAAGTCGGCGCGCCGCTGGCGCCCGCGCTACGCATACGCCTTCGGCCTCATCGACCAGGCGGCGCGGATCGGATCGCGCATCCCGGAGGTCGTGAACTTCTTCACCCAAACGCCCGGCCTCTCGCGCTTGGCGAAGCTCGTTGCCGGGATGGACCGGGGGCGCGACATCCCGGAGTTCGCTCCCATCACGCTCCAGCAGTGGTTCGCTCGCCGCGGCACCGTGAACTCCGAAGGCCCGCGGGTGATCCTCTTCCCGGACACCTTCAACAACCACTTCCACACCGACGTGGGCGTGGCGTGCGTGGAGGCCCTCGAGGCCGCCGGCTGGCATGTGGTCATGCCGGAGAAGCACATCTGCTGTGGGCGCCCGCTCTACGACTATGGCTTCCTCGACCTCGCCGAGCGCTATCTGAGAAACGTCCTCGACACTTTCCGCGACGAGATCCGGGCCGGCACGCCGATCGTGGGCATGGAGCCGAGCTGCCTCGCCGTGTTCAAGGACGAGCTGGTCAACCTGCTGCCCCACGACGATGACGCCGCGCGAATGCGCGAATGCTCCTATCACTGGAGCGAATTCCTCACCGAGCACGACGTCGAGATGCCGAAGCTCACGCGCCAGGCACTCCTCTGGGGCCATTGTCACCACAAGGCCACGGGTGGGCTCGACCCGGAGGAGAAGTTGCTGGAGCGAATGGGGATGAAGGTCGAACAGGTGGCGGGTGGCTGCTGCGGGCTCGCCGGCTCATGGGGCTTCGAGGACGGAAAGCGGGAGATCTCGATGCAGTGCGGCGAGCAGGCTTTGCTGCCAGCCGTGAGGAAGGCCGGGGATGAGACGGTCGTGGTGGCCGACGGCTTCTCGTGCAAGACCCAGATCGAGCAGGCGCAGGTGGGCCGTCGAGCGCTCCACGTCTCTCAGGTCATGAAGATGGCGCGCGAGCGCGGCCCGGAGGGCTGGGCGCCGGGCAAGCCCGAGGACGCGTATTACGAGGCCCGCCCAGAGGCTCCGCCCGGGCTGCGACGCAGGCGGTTTGCCGGGCTCGTCGCCGGCGCCTTGGCCGCCGCCGGCGCCACGGCGGGCGCGGCCGCATGGCTTGGCCGGCGCTGAGGTGGTCGCGCTGGCGTCCGACGACCGCGGCTTCCGGGTTCCGGTGAGGGTAGATGGCTACGCGCCCATTCAGGACTACGGTGCGATCGGCGACGGGCGAGCCGTGGCCCTGGTGGCGAGGGACGGCGGCATCGACTGGTTGTGCTGGCCCGCGCACGACTCGGGAAGCATCTTCGGCTCGCTGCTGGATCCGGACTCCGCGGGCGGATTCACCCTGGCGCCCGCCGAAGACTTCGAGACCGAGCAACGCTACGTCGAGAACACGAATGTCCTCGAGACGACTTTCCGGACGAGCGATGGCTCCGTCCGGGTGACGGATGCGATCACTACGGACGGCGGTCGGCTCCTCCCCTGGCACGAGCTCGTGCGGCGGGTGGAGTGCCTGGACGGGAACGTAGAGATGGGCTGGGAGATCTCGCCACGGTTCGGATACGGAACCGCTGCCCACTCGGTCGACGCCATCGACGAAGGGTTCTTTCACGCGGCCTCGCCGGCCGGACAGCTCGGAATACTCGCGTGGGAACCCTGGCGGGCGCTTCACTCCGAAAGCTCCGTCAGCGGGAAGGCTCGCCTCCGCCAGGGTGAGACGGCAACTTTCGCACTCGTGTACACGCGGGTGGGTGAGCCGCTCCCTCGTCCCGAGCGCGACGAGGTGGAGGACCGGGTCGACAGGACGGCGGCCGCCTGGCGCGAGTGGCTTGGGGCTCACGACTACGTCGGCCCCTGGCGCGAGGCCGTGGAGCGCAGCTTGCTGGCGCTGCGGCTGCTGAGCGCGCCGTCGGGCGCTCTGATCGCCGCCCCAACCACATCCCTGCCGGAGCGAATCGGAGGCAACCGAAACTACGACTACCGCCATGCCTGGCCGCGCGACACCGCCTTCATGCTGAACGCCCTCCTTCACTGCGGGCTCCGGGAGCCGGCTCACGGAGCGCTCGCCTGGCTGCTGGATGCCCTCGAGGACACCCATCCGAGGGTCCAGCCCATCTATCGCCTCAGCGGCGAGGTCCTGCGGCACGAGCTGGAGCTGCCGCTTCGCGGCTACCTCGGAAGCCAGCCCGTCCGGGACGGCAACGATGCCGCAGGCCAGCTCCAGCTCGGCGCTTACGGCGACCTGCTGCACACTGCCTGGCTCTATACCCGGCTGGGAAACCGGCTCGACGCGAATACTGGCCGGCGGCTGGCCGAGAGCGTGGATCTACTGGCCGAGATCTGGACGAACGAGGATTCGGGCATCTGGGAGCTGCCCGACCGCAGGCACTACACCGCATCGAAGATGGGGTGCTGGCTGGCATTCGACCGGGCGGTCCGTCTGGTCGCCAACGGACAGCTGCCCGACGAGGGCCGCCGGACCCGCTACGCGGACCGGCGGGACCGCGTAGCTCGATGGGTGGAGGAGCATTGCTGGTCCGAGGAGCGTGGGACCTACACGCAGCATCCCGACACCGAGGACGTCGACGTCGCGACGCTCCTCATGGGTCGCATGGGCTACGCGGACGTCGCGGGCGAACGCTTCGATCGCACGCTCGCGACCATCCGGCGCGAGCTGATGACCGGCCCGCATGTCTACCGCTACAGCGGGATGGAGAACGAGGAGGGCGCTTTCGTCGCGTGCTCGTTCTGGGTTGCGGAGGGATTGGCGCGGTCCGGCGACCTGGACGGCGCATGCGAGCTGATGGAGCGCGCGATCGGGATCGCGAATGACGTCGGCCTGATGTCCGAGGAGGTGGACCCCGGCACGGGCGATCTGCTCGGGAACTTTCCCCAGGCGCTGTCGCACCTGGCACTGATCAACGCCGCGACGATCATCGGGGTCGCGCTCGAGGGCGAGCCGGAGCCGGAATGAGCACGAACTCTCCCGTCGCCCCGATTCGAGAGAGCGTGGTCATCGGGCCTCCGATCAGGCAGCGATGGTCGGAAAACGACTCCTATGCGGACGTTTTTCGACCATCGTCGCGGGTGGCAACGAAAGGCGCGCGCGAGAAAGCGGCCAACGCCTAGCCCCGATCGCGCGCGAGCAGTCCGGCTGCGGCGGCGCCCGCGCCCATGAGGGCGGCCCCCAGGCCGAGCCAGCGCCGGTGCTTCGTCAGGAAGAGCTGCGGCGAGTGCGAATGGGCCTGGTGGTCGAAGCGTCCATGGGCGCCCGGATCCTCCGCGAGTGGCGCGAACAGGTTGCTGGGCCTGTCCCCCACCGGCTCTCCGTCCACCTGCTGCGAGTCATAGGCGGTCCGCGCCAGGTAGCGCTCCGCGAGCCACGGCGCGAGCTTGTTGCCGAGGATCGTGTACACGGAAGGGAAGCCCACGTAGACCTCCCGTCGCCGATGATCCGCCGCCCACGCGACCGCGCGCGCTGCGACCTCGGGCTGGTAGATGGGAGGCACCGGCATGGGCTGGTTGGGCATCTTGGTCTCGCAGTGATCGAACTGGGGCGTGTTCAGGCCGGGCAGCTGGACCATGGTCAGGTGGACGTTCGATTTCCGGTGCCGCAGCTCGCAGCGCAGGGACTCGAAGAAGCCCTTCTCCGCGTGCTTGGCGCCGCAGTACGGGGCCTGGAGGGGAATCCCTCGGTAGGCCATCGCGGAGCCGACGAGGACGATCGTCCCCAGGTCGCGCTCCACCATGCGACGAAGCGCCGCGCGGGTCCCCCAGACGGCCCCGAGGTAGGTGACCTCGGTCGCGCGCCGGAACTCGTCCGTGGAGACGTCAAGGAACTCGCCGAAGATGGTCGTCATCGCGTCGTTCACCCAGACGTCGATCGGCCCGAGCGCCTCCTCGGTCGCCTCCGCCGCGGACTCGACCTGGTCGGGATTGGCCACGTCCGTCGGCAGCGCGAGTGCTCTCCCGCCGGCGCGCTCGACATCGCGCTTCGCGCCGTCGAGGCCCTCACGGCCTCTTGCCAGCAGCGCAACCGAGTCGCCGCGGCCGGCGAACTCCTTCGCGATCGCGCGCCCGATACCGGAGGTCGCTCCGGTCACCACAACCACGCGCCCGTCGCTCGTCTTTCGCCGATCCACCTTGAAAACAGCAGTACCCGCAATCGCGTTCATTACGTTTCGTCTGTCGGCTCGCTGACCAACCAGCGACGGCGATTGTCGGGTTTGTTGGCCTATAGGCCATCTACCCGACAACCGTGCCCGCGGTTGCTGCCGTCCGCGCTCGGCGCCTCGTCCAGAGGTCAGTCCAACGAGAAGCGTGAGGGAGGCCGGAGCTACGTAGCGGCGGTCTGCGCCTTCGCGGCCTCCTCGGCCTCGTGCTCAGCCTCCTCCTGTACCGCCTCGATCTCCTCAGCGCGCTGAAGCGCCAAGCAGACCTTGCGGGTGACCAGCGTCACGACGACCGGTAGCACGAACACCAGGCCACGGTAGGCCCAGATCTGCGAGACGTAGCTGATCCCCAGGAAGACGTAGATGCGGTCCGCGGCGCCGGTGAAGAAGATCAGGAACACCCAGGTGAGGAACCCGGCGCCGATCGCGGTGCGCCACGGCGCGTCACGGGGCCGGTCGAGCGCGTTGTGCACGCGCCGGTCCCCGGTCACGCGCCGCTCAAGCCACGGCCAGACCAGGATCGCCACGAAGACGACGAGCGGGAACAGGGCTCCACCCCAGAACGGATTGGGGACCAGGGTGCGGTTGCCGATCACGACGTCGAAGCTGGGCATCAGGCGCAGCGCACCGATCAGCCAGCCGAGATACCAGTCGGGTTGGGCGCCGTTGGTGCTGCTCCCGACGTGGTACGGGCCCCAGAGCCAGATCGGGTTGATCTGCACCAGCCCGCCGAGCAGGAAGAGGGCTGCGGCCACCGCGAAGAAGAGCGCGAGCGAGCGCGGGGCCTGTCCCGGAAACATCGGCACGCCGAGCAGCTTTCGATCGCCCTGCTCCCTCCGGCTCCGGAACTGGGTGTGGTGCCGCGAGGCGACCAGCGCGAGATGGAGGGCCAGGAGCCCCCCGATCAGGACCGGGAGGATCAGCACGTGGGTGATGTACATCCGCGACCAGAAGCTCGGATCGCCCGGGAACTGCGCCCCCCACAGGAGAAGAGCGAGGTTTGCCCCAACGAGGGGGACCGAAAGCGCCACGGCATAGCCGATCGCGAGCCCCATCCCGGAGAGCAGGTCGTCGGCGAGCGAGTACCCCAGATATCCCTCGGGCAGAGCGAGCATGAGCATCACCACGCCGATCACGTAGGTGAGCTCCCGCGGCTTTCGGAATGCCCCGGTGAAGAAGATGCGCATCAGGTGCAGGACGATCGCCGCGACGAAGACGTCGGCGGCCCAGTGGTGGGTCTGGCGCATCAGGAGGCCGGCTTTGACGTCGAACGAGATGTCGACGACGGACTTGTAGGCCTCCGTCATCTGCATCCCCTGGAGTGGGGCGTACGAGCCGTGGTAGGTCGTGGTCGCGGTGCTCGGGTGGAAGAACAGCGTCAGGTAGACGCCCGTCCCAACCAGGACGATGAACGCGTACAGCGCCACCTCCCCCAGGAGGAACGACCAATGGTCCGGGAACAGGTACCGCAGGGTCTTGCGGGCGAAGGGCGCCGCGCCGGCGCGCTCGTCGAGGAAGCGAACCGTCCGACGCAGCACTAGGTGGGCCCTCCCGAGCGAACGCCCCAGAACGAGGGGCCCACCGGCCCGGAGTAGTCGCCGGCGGCGCGCAGCTCGCCCGCCTCGTCGATCGTCAGCGGCAGCTGGGGTAGGTCGCGTCCGGCCGGGCCGAAGATGACGGTCCCGCCGGTGGCCGGGTCGAAGGTGGAGTAGTGGCACGGGCAGACCAGCGCCCGATCGGGCGCGGTGGGCGGGAACAGCGGCTTCCGGTAGAGGGAGATCGCGCAGGCCGCGTGGGTGCAGATCTTCGAATAGGCCGAGATCCCCCGCGGCGCCCAGTCCCCGCGGCCCGCCGGCAGGCGCAGTTGCGAGGGATCGACGCGGACGATCACGATCGGCGCCGCGAGCACCTCGTGGTCGACGTTCTCCGGGTACCCCGTGTAGAAAGCCTCCGTCGTGATGTCGTCGGCCCTGTACGGCTTGCCCTGCTCGTCGACCACCCGGCGCCCGCGGTTCCACGGCGAGTCGTAGAGGGACTCGGTGTCGAACACGGGACCCAGCGAGACCGCCGGGACCGCGAGCGCGGCGCCGAGGGCGACCCCCGCGGCTCCGGCGGCGCCCTGGAGAAGGCGCTTGCGGGTGAAGCGGCTGCCGCTCTCCTCGACGATCTGGATGACCTTCTCCTGCTCGGAGCGGTCCCCCGACTGCGGATAGTCCTCCTCGATCTCCTCGTCGACCACGAGGTGCTTCGAGGCGCCCGTCAGCGCGGCGGCGAGCAGAGCGAAGGCGCCGCCGATGGCGAGTCCGAGGAACTGCGTCTGGTTTCCCCAATCGGCCGCGTAGATGACCACGAACATCACCGCGAACGCGGCCACTCCGAGCAGCAGGGCGATCACCACGAGCTCCGCGCGCGGCGCCGGGTCGCCCTCGGCGACGATCCGCTCGCGCCGGCGCGGCCGGATGGTGGCCAGCAGCACCGCGCCGGCGACGACCACGCGCCAGACCCACCTCAGCGCCCGGATGGTCGTTCGCCCGACCGCGCTCATCGAGGTGCTCCGCTCATGACTTCCTCAGGTGGGCGCCCAGCAGCGCGCAGATTCCCACGAGAACGAATCCGGCGACCGCCCACGCCACCATCCCCTCCGGCACCGGGCCGATGTGCCCGATGCCGACGCCGCCGGCGTCGTCCGGGTGACGGGTCTGGCGCACGTAGGCGACGATCGCGTTCAGGTCGTGGTTCGAGATGTCGTGCTTGGAGAAGCTCGGCATCAGGTACGGACCAATTCGCACCGCCTCCGCGATCTCGCGCGGAGTGGCGTGTTGAAGCACCGGGACCTTCGTGTCCGTCACGTAGCCGCCCTCGCCGGCGACCTGGTGACATCCGGCGCAGTTCTCGGTGAACAGGTGGAGGCCGTTCGCCAGGTTCTTCCCGCCCGGATGCGGATGGGGTATCGGCGGCCCCTTCTTCAAGGACGCGACATAGGAGTCGATCGCCCTGATCTCGCGATTGCCGAAGAAGGGTGGGTGGCGCTCCGGCGTCTCGTAGGGCGTGCTGAGCGGCATGCGCCCCGTCCGCAAGTAGAAATCGGGGGCGAGGGCGCCCACCCCTCGCAGATCAGGCCCCAGCCCGGTGATGTCCCCGGCCCCGGTGTTGGGCCGCGGCGAGGAGATTCCCTGACCGAGGGAGCCGTGACACGAGGCGCAGTTGCCTGCAAAGAGCTGCGCCCCGAGCTCATGCGTTGACATCTTGGCCTCGCCACTCGGACGCACGATGCCGCTCGGCGGCTGCGCCAAGGCAACCACCGTAAAGGTGAGCGCAACGGTCAGGGCGGCCGTCGTGGCCCAGGACATCCAGCGCCGGCGGCGGCGTTCCTCTCGCGGGCTCGCTGTTGCGAGAGCGCTCATGACTGATGACAGTCCGGCAGGATCACCACCCCCAGTCCGGTCATGACGATGATGAACAGGAACAGAACGGTGACCGTCATCCCCACCATGGCCAGGAAGTGCACGCGCCCCGACGGCGGGGGATCGTCCTTGTCGGCATCGACGGTGCCGCGAAACATCGCCAGAGCGGTCAACCCGGCGGCTGCCGCGACGACGAACGCCATGGCCATGAGGACGATGCCCCAGGCGTCCACGTTGACTCCCCACCGCTCCCCCGGCACGCTGCAGCCGGTTTGAGTCACCCAGTAGCCGACCGCGAACTCCATGCCCCAGGCGAAGGGCGCACCGAGCACAGCGAACCACATGATGGGAGACGCGGACGAGCTGGGTGGGGCGAGCCTCATAGCGACGGGTAGAGCTGAGTCAGCAGGACGAGCACGGCGACACCCGCCACGAAGTACCAGTACATCGCGATGACCCGGAGCGCGAGGAGACGGTAGTTCGTAAGCCCAAACGCGAGCACTCCGAGCAGCCACACGTCGAGGAGGAGCCCCACCGCGACGTGGACGTGGTGAATCCCCAGCAGCGCGAAGTAGATGGATCCGTACGCGGTCTCGGTAGGGCTGAAGGCGCCCAGGTCGTCGACGAACAGCCACAGCTGCAGCCCGAGGTAGGTCGCCTGCACGGCAAACGCGACCACCAGCAGCCCCCATGCCGCAGGCCGGCGCCCCGCCCGCGCCATCCTGACGGCCCCGAACACCGGGATGCAAGCGGCGACCAACATCCCGGTGAAGACGGCCGGGAGCGTGACCGATGCAGGCTCGACTCCGGCCGGGGGCCAAGCCGAGACTTGGAAGCGGAGATAGAAGTACGACGCGATCAGCGACCCGAAGAGCGTGAACTCGGAGGCGATCAGGAGGGCCATCCCCCACCACCCGCTCGGCACCGAGCGGCGACTGCGCTCGACCCGCGCGGCGAGGCCGGCCCGGGTCGCCTCCATGCTGCGGGTGACGTCGTTCATGCCTCCTGCGGCTCCTTCCCGTGCCAGGCGGCCAGAACGGCGAACGCAGCGACGAGGAACAGCCCGGCGGCGATCCACTGCTTCAGGATGACCATGGCGAAGATGCCGCTGATCGCCACGGCGAGAACGGGTGGCCAGGGAGAGGACGAGGGCATCTCCAGGATCTCGTCCCACTCGGCGTCGACAGCGCTGACGGCAGGCGTCTCGTGGCCCTGCTCGAGAACCTTCTCCCCCGCCGCCAGGTTTCGAGCGTCGGCCTCGCGATCCCCGCGATCCCACATGGCGTACGGGCTCGTGACCTTGGGGATCACCGCGTAGTTGTACGGCGGGGGCGGCGAGCTAGTGGACCACTCGAGCGTGTCGCCCCCCCAGGGATCGTTCCCGACACGCGCGCCCCGGAAGCAGCTGACGAGGAGGTTCGCCGCCACCATGAGGAGCCCGGCGGCGAGCACGTAGGCCCCGATCGACTCGATCAGGTTATAGCCCGTCCATCCCAGGTCCGGCGGATAGGTGTACTGCCTCCTCGGCATGCCCAGGAGGCCGACGATGTGCATCGGGAAGAACGTCAGGTTCATCCCGACGAAGGTGATCCAGAAGCTCGCCTGCCCCCATCGCTCGTCGTACATGCGCCCGGTGACCTTCGGGAACCAGTAGAAGAAGCCGCCGATGATCGGGAACACCGCGGCGCCGAAGATGACGTAGTGGAAGTGCGCCACCACGTAGTAGGTGTCCGTGAGCTGCTGGTCGAACGGAATCGCCGCGAACGTGATCCCGGACAGGCCGCCGATGATGAACAGGACGATGAAGCCGACGATCCAGAGCAGCGGCGTCTTGTACCGCGGTGTCCCGGTCAGGATGGTCGTCATCCAGGCGAATAACTGGATGCCGCTCGGGATGACGATGATCAGACTCGCGGCGGCGAAATAGATGGTCGTGACCTGCGAGAGGCCGACGGCGAACATGTGGTGGGCCCACACGCCGAAGCCGATGAAGGCCACCAGGATCTCCGCCAGGGCGACCAGCGGGAACGCCACCATTCGGCGGCGAACGAACGTCGGGATGATCGAGGTCGCGATCCCGAATGCCGGCAGGATGATGATGTAGACCTCGGGGTGGCCGAAGATCCAGAAGAGGTTCTGCCACAGGATCGTGTCGCCACCGTTGGCGACGTTGAAGAACTGGAAGCCGAGGAGACGGTCGAACTCCAGGAACACGAGCGCGCAGGTCAGGGCCGGGAGCGCGAACACGAGGGCAAACGCGACGGCCAGGAACGCGAAGCAGAACAGCGGCATCCGGTTGATCGCCATCCCGGGCGCCCGCAGCTTGAAGATCGTGACGATCAGGTTGATCGCTGTCGCCGTCGACGAGAGGCCCGTGAAGATCAGTCCGAGCGCATAGAAGTCGATCCCCGGTCCCGGGCTGAAGGTCCGCTCCGCGAGCGGGACGTAGTCGAACCAGCCGGCCGATGGTGCGTTCCCCGAGAACACGCCCACGTACATGAAGATCCCGGACGCGAGGAAGATCCAGTAGGAGAGCGCGTTCAGCCGCGGGAACGCCATGTCCCGGGCCCCGATCATCAGGGGAACCAGGTAGTTGCCGAACGCCCCGATCGAGATCGGCACTACGAACAGGAAGATCATCGTGACCCCATGCATGGTCATGGCCTCGTTGAAGCCGCTGGGCCCCAGCACGGTGTTGTCGGGCGTCAGCAGCTGGGTCCGGATCAGCAGCGCCTCGACGCCGCCGGCCGCAAAGAAGGCCAGGGAGGTGAAAAGGAACATGAGGCCGATTCGCTTGTGGTCCACCGTCGTGAGCCACCCCATCAGCCCCGGGCGCTCCTTCCAGATCCGGTCGAGGCGATCGATGCTGGGCTCGGCGGATTTCGGGACTGCGACGGCCATGCCTAGCGAAGGTGGTCGAGGTAGGCGCGGAGGGCCCGGAAGTCGGACTTGCTGAGGTCGAGCGCCGGCATCTTGTTGCCGGGCTTGATGTGTTGCGGGTTCTCGATCCAGCGCTGGAGCTCCCGCGGCGTGTTCGGGATCGTCGCCGCCGCGAGCGTCTCCCGGCTGGCCACGTGGGTCAGGTCGGGCCCGATCGTGCCCCGTGCTGAGGTGCCGCGGATCGTGTGGCAGCTGGCGCACGCGTTGCCGAGGAAGACCTGCTGTCCGTCACGCTGCTCCGCGGTCGCCGGTTGCGCGGCGGGCTTCTCCTGACCGGCGAGCCACGCGTGGAACGCCTTGGGCGGCTCCGCGTACACCTTCATCGCCATGTGCGCGTGCTGGAGGCCGCAGAACTCCGCGCACTGCCCCCGGTAGACGCCCGGCTGGTTGGCGTAGAGCAGGACCCGGTTCGTCTGTCCCGGGATCATGTCGATCTTTCGATTCAGCTCCGGCACCCAGAAGGAGTGGATGACGTCATCCGTCGTGGCGACTACCTGCACGCGGGTGCGGGCCGGGATGTGAATCTCGTTCGCGGTGACCACGCCGGCCCCCGGATACCGCACCTGCCAGAACCACTGGTGGCCGATCACTCGAACCGTCATCGCCGTCGATCCGGCGGCCGGCGGCGCGGTCTTCTGGACGAGCCAGAGGTCCGCGACTCCGAACAGGGCCACGAGCACGATCACCGGGATGACCATTCCGAACGTGATCACCAGGCCCGTATTGACCCCTTCTCGCTCCCCGATGAACGGCAGGCCAGGGCGATCGCGCCTGATCCACCCGAGCACCAAGAGGGCGACGGCGCCGAAGAACACAAACGCGCCGATCCCGAGCATCCACCACCAGAGAACCGTGATGCCGTTCGCATCGGGGCTGTGCGGCGAGAGCGTCGACTGCTTTCCACAGCCGACGAGGAATAGAACCGCCACAAGGCCGGTTCCGACCCATGGGAATTTCCTCAAATCTCCGGCCTCGTGTTTCTATTCGCCGACGCTGGCTTTTTACCCAGCGGCATTCACACGTAAACCACGCAGGCCGAGTGAAGAGGGACTGGCTGCGCCCGATCCTTGCCGGGCGCAGCCAGCTAGTCAGGTTTGGCGCTCGAGCTCACCGACCTCCTGGGCCTTCTTCTCGACCCGATCCTCGGCTCGGTCCAGCTCTTCCTTCTTTTCGCCCTTGGCCTCTTCCTTGCGACCCTCGCGGCGAAGCGATTCCTCGCCGGTCAGGTCACCGGCGGCCTGCTTGGCTCGCCCGGTGATCTTGTCAATGAGGCTCATCGAACTTCACCTCCCGAGCGTTGTTACCCCGGGCCGCGGCGGCAAAACGCGCGGTCTACGAGGAGCTGGTGTCCCCCGTGCCCGGAGGGCCGTCAGCCTGGACCGCGTCGAGGAGCTTCCGTAGCGCCTTGCGCATGATTCGCGAGATCTGCATCTGCGAGACGCCGAGCCGCTGGCCGATCTCGTACTGATTCAGGTCCTCCTCGAACCGGAGTCGGAGCACGGTGCGCTCGCGCTCGGTCAGCGGAGCGCCCTCCGCGGCAAACTGGGCCTCCACGCGGTCATAGCCGCTCTCGGTGGCTCCCACCGTCTCCACCATCGGCACCGACTCCGCGTCCTCGCGACTACGCGGCACGTCGAGTGACAGCGTTCGGCGGGCCTCCTCCGCCTGCAGAGCCTCGGAGACCTCCTCCTCGCTCAGCTCCAGCCGCTCGGCGATCTGCGGCACCGTCGGCGTGTGGCCGAGCTCCTCGGCGAGCTTCTGCGCCGCCTCTTGGACGGCCATCGTCCGCTCCTGGAGGCCGCGCGGGAGGCGCAGCTCCCAGACACGGTCACGGAAGTGCCGCCGGAGCTCGCCCAGAATAGTGGGGGCGGCGTAGGCGATGAACGAGCGTCCCCGTTCGAGGTCGAAGCCGTCAAGGGCCTTGACGAGCCCGAGGCTGGCAACCTGGATCAGGTCCTCGAGCTGCTCCGAAGCCCCCCGGTAGCGCAACGCCAGCGACCGCGCGAGGGGCAGGAAGCGCTTGACCAGCTCCTCCTTGAGTCTGGGGTCGTGAGTCTCCGCGTACCGGCGGAGCAGGTCATTCTCGTCAGCGAGGTGTTCGTCCATCCTGATCGCCTTGGTGACGTCCACGTTGTCGGCCGGCGGCTGCCCGTTGCGCTCCGCGGACTCCTTTGTAGCGCTGCGCTGGGTGGGTGAACTGGTCGACATGTGCCCTTTCCTCCTCCAGAAAAGAGGCCTCTGAAGCAACTGGAACGGGCGGGGAACCGCGTGCTTGGGCGCACGCCACGCGCGTGATGTGGGCCCCTCGCGGCTTATCCGCTGCTCTCGGATCACGGGGCCTTGACGAGCTCGCGTGACCGGGTGCGATGTTAGCGAACTGCTACCCCGCTCCCTGTCAGCAAAACAACCCGCTCAGGCGTCATCGCCGTTGGGGCGCCCGTTCTCGAGCCCCGGCTCCAGGATGAAGGCCTCAACGGCGTAATCCGGGTCGACAGCGTGGTCGCTGAGGAAGGCCAGCACCTTCCTCTCGGTGAGACGCTCCACCACCGCGATCGCCTCGTCCCTGAACGTCCCCTGGAAAATGCGGCGGAGGCTGCGGACGTGATCCTCGAGGTTCTCGTCCTTCAGCGTGCGCTCCGCCTTCGTCATGGTGTCGTGCAGCACCGTCACCACGAGGCCGTCCTCGATGTAGGTGCGAGCTCGGCCCGGGCCCCGACCCGTCGCCTCCTTGAACAGAGCGACCATCGCACGGGAGATATCCCGATTGAGGCTGCCGGACCTGGATGTCTCTTCTGCTGTAGCCACGCTCTCCGTGCGCGCCGTCGCCAATCCTGCGCGTCAAACGGTTTTCTAGCGTACATCGTGGGTACGTGTTACGGGTGGAGCTAGGCAGATACCAGACCGCTGTCAACGGCGTGAACGGTGAACGCGTCGACCTTCTCGAGCGAGATAGTGAGTTCGCGCGGCTCGTGCGCACCGCCGAGGGCCGGCCGATGGGCCGCCTGTGGGCCTCCGCTCTGAAGCTTCAGCGTGGCCCGTGGCAGCCAGCGGGGGAGCCCTCCGGAACGCATCTCGGGTACATCGTGCTCGACGGACTCGTGGGCCGGCGCGTCGTCGTGCCCGATCGCGGCCGCAGCCTGGAGTTGCTGGGACGCGGCGATCTCTTCAGTCCGTGGCAGGAGGACTCGCCATCGTTCTCCCAGGTCGTATGGACCGTAATCGAGCCAAGCTCGATCGCTGCTCTCGACGAGGGCTTCACCGCCCAGGTCAGGCACTTTCCGGAGCTGCTCGAAGCGCTCACCGAGCGCGCGCTGAGCCGATCGCGACGAATCGCCGTAAGCGCCGCCATCGCTAACACGGTCGGCGTCGAGGAGCGATTGCTGCTGCTTCTCTGGCAGCTCACCGAGCTGTGGGGCCGGAAGGCCAAGGGGGGCGCCGTGCTGCCCTTCCGGCTGTCTCACCAGACGCTGGCCGATTTGGTGGGTGCACGCCGCCCCACCGTCACACTCGCCCTCCGCGGGCTAGCCGATCGAGACCTACTCGAGCGGGGTTCGAATGGCGAGTGGATCCTCTGCGGCGATCCGCCCTAGCGCAGACTGCTACTGGCGCTTGCGGCCGCCGAACAGGCGTCCGAGCGTGCTGGACCCGAGGCTCGGGCGGAGCACGGTCCCGCCGTCGGGCGGGAGCGGCAGGGCCTCTGCCTCCGCCGCGGTGATGGTCAAGGTGACGCCGCGCTCGGCGGTGCGTGCCACCTCCGGCGCGTCGACGAAGCGGAGCCCGTGTTTGGGCATCCGGATCACGAACCCGTCGAGGATGTGCTCGCGGTAGTTGTCGAGCACCCGATCGACGGTTCCGATCTCGTTCCCGTCGGAATCGTACACGGGAGTTCCTCGCGGAACTGCTGAGTAGTGGATCGCAGGACCGTCGTCGACCATCGCCGCAAAATCATACGGGCCGGATCCCGGAGTCAGCCATCTAGTCGAATCGGGAATGGACCTCCGCCGATTGGCTGAAGTCGGCGATCTCTCGTGAGAGCCGGCCTCCCTGCCAGGCGAGGGGCGAGGCGCCCTCGTTCTCGCTGACGACCCGCGCCCTGGGCAGGCTCTCCGCGTATGCCGCCGCCACGGCATACGGGTGGCCCGGATCGGCATCGTCGCGGCTCGCGACGACCAGGGACGGGACGTCGACGAACTCGAGCTCCGAGATCGCCTCGAACGGCTTCGAGCGCGGCACCTCACGCAGCGCCCGCGCGACCGCCTCGGGGTGACGGTGCTCCCTCATCCGCCCGCGGGTGAATCGAAGCACCGTCTCCCGCCAGGCGGGATCGAGGCCGTGGTCGTACGCCTCCATGAACCCGTCCACTCCCCCCCGCTCGAGGCCATCCGCCAGCCTGTCCCACCCGGCGAGCGCCTCGTCGTCGACGAAGCCCATGTAGGCAGGCCCGATGACGACCAGGCCGGCGAGGCGGTCGGCGTTCTCGATCGCGTACGAGACGGCGGTGTGGGCGCCCATCGAATGGCCTCCCGAGGACGAAGCGCCGGTCGCGGACCGTGGCTGCGACGACGGCGTCGAGGTCCGCGACGAGCTCCGGATAGCCGTACCCGCCATCGGGCGGAGCTGGATCGGAGCGGCCGTGGCCACGCGCGTCGTAGGTCACCTGGTGGAAGCCCGCGCGGGCGAGCGCCTTCGAACCGTGCACCACGTAGCGGCGGGTCGCGCTGACGCCGTGAAGGAGGACCACCGGGGGGCCCTCGCCGATCGATTCCCCAGCGAGACCTCCGGCGGGGCCATCCACCGTGATCTCCACGGGCAGGACGGCGGACACGGCGATCAGACCGCAGCTTGGGAGCGAACGCGGTCCAGGGTGCCGCCGAGCGAATCCACGTCGCGGTAATGGAGGCCGAGCAGCGCCAGGTGGCGGTAGCGGACGATCCCCTCGGGATCGACGATGAAGATCGATCGCCGCACCAGCCCTCCCGGTCCCACCACGCCGTAGGCGCGGATCACCTCGCGATCGGGATCGGCGAGCAGCGGAACGGTCAGCCCGTACTTGGCGCGGAATCGCTCGTGCGAGTCGACCGATTGCGGCGAGATTCCCCAGACCGTGGCGTCCAGCTCATCGAGGCGGTCCGCCGCGTCGCGATAGGAGCAGAACTGCCGGGTGCACACCGGCGTGAAGTCGCCGGGATAGAAGGCGAGCACGAGCCACTCGTCTGCGGCAGTGGGAGAGCCTGTAGGTACGGCCGCCGGTCCCCGTGAGCGCGAAGTCGGGAGCCCGGTCGCCGCAGCCGATCCGTCCCATTGCGCCTATCCGCCGCTCACGCTGATGTGCCGGATGAGGACGGTCGCAAGCGGCGTGCCCCTGTCGCCGCTCGCCGGGTCGCCGAGCGTACCGATCCTCTTCACTACGTCGAAGCCGGAGCTCACTTTCCCAAGGATGGCGTAATCCGGCGGTAGACCCGCGTCCGCGGCGGTCACGACGAAGAACTGGCTGCCGGACTGCCCTTTCGGAGCGACCGGCGGCGCGGCCATCGCGACCGTACCCATCCTGTAGGTGGCGTTTTGCGGCGGCGTCTCCACCACCGTGTATCCGGGGCCACCCATTCCGTTCTGGAGCGGATCGCCACCCTGGATCACGAAGCCCGGGACGATCCGGTTGAACGTGGTGGCGTCGTAGAGCCCCTTCTTCGCCAGGTAGGCGAAGGAGTTCACGGTCTTCGGCGAGCTCGACGTGTCGAGCGCGATGTCGAACCGCCCGCAGCTCGTGTCGACGGTGGCGGTGAGCTTCTCGCCCGGGGTCACCGTCTGCTTTGGCTTGGAGAGCTGGCGATGTCTTCGGCGGTGGCTTCGAGACCTGCTCGCAGCCGTTCGGCAGCGATGCCCCGGTGGATGTCGTCGCCGCCTCCGCCCCCGCACGCGGCGAGGGCGAGGCTCGATCCGGCAAGGACGAGGAGGGGAACGGCGCGGCGCAGCATCGGCGCGGCACACTAGCGACCGCGCCACGTCGCGGAGAGCAGGCAAGATTGGGGCATGCCGGCAACCAGCGAACGCCCGAGCCACGGAGCCCGCGAGGAACGACCTATCGCCGACCCGAGTTCTCCTGATCATGGGCCGCATGCTCAACCGGCTGGTCGTCCGCGCGCCCTGGGCATGGCCGCTCGTGCGGGCGCCGATGCGGCGGTTCTTCTCCCGTGCGGCGCTCGGGTTGGGACCAGCGCACCCGCGCCGGCTCGGTCGATCATCTGGCGCCGCTGGCGGCCGCCCTGCTGCACGTCAAGCCGGCGCCCGAGCGCGCGCTCGAGGTGGGAACCGGTACCGGCGAGGGAGCCCTGCTCATCGCGCGCGAGTTTCCGCAGGCGAGCGTCCGCGGCGTCGACCTCTCGGAGGAGATGATCCGCAGCGCCAAGGCGAAGGTTGGGCTCGACCCGGAGGGGCGGATCGCGTTCCGGGTGGCCGACGCGGCCGACCTCCCCTACGAGGACGACTCGTTCGACCTGGTCACGCACCTGAACATGCCGCCGTTCATCGCGGAGGTGGAACGCGTGCTGAGGCCCGGCGGCCAGGTCATCGTGGCCTCGAGCTGGGGCAGCGCGACCCCGTTCTACACGCCAAAGGCGGCTCTCGACTGGGGGTTTGCCAAGCGGGGGATCGAGCCGGACGCGGCCGGGGAAGCCGGCGCGGGCACCTACTGGGTCGGCCGCAAGCTCCGTCGCATGAGCTCCGACCGACGCCATCTGGTGCTGGTCAACCCCTCGGCCGGAGGCGGCCGCGCACGCGATCTCCTGCCGCAGCTGGAAGGGGCGCTCCACGACCGCGGGCTCGCCTACAGGCTCGTCATGACCACCAGTCTCGACCACGGGGTCGAGGAGGCGCTGAGCGCGGCGGCCGACGGCGAAATACCGGTGGTCATGAGCGGCGACGGCCTGGTCGGCCAGATCGGCGGCGCCCTCGCGGACACCGACGCACCGCTGGGAGTGATCCCGGGTGGCCGTGGCAACGACTTCGCGCGGGTCGTGGGCATCCCGACGGAGATCCCCGGCGCGGTCGACCTCCTGGCGGCGGGAACCACGCGCTCGATTGACGTCGGCGAGGTCAACGGCCGTCGCTTCCTGTGCATCGCGAGCTGCGGGTTCGACTCCGACGCCAACCGGATCGCCAACGAGACGCGCCTGGTCAAGGGCAACCTCGTCTACCTGTATGCGGCGCTCCGTGCCCTGGCCGCCTGGAAGCCGGCGCGCTTCGAGGTCACGCTCGATGGCGAGCGACGGGAGTTCACCGGGTTCGCGGTTGCCGCCGCCAACAACAAGGCCTACGGCGGCGGCATGTTCCTCGCCCCCGACGCCGAGCTGGACGACGGCAGGCTCGACGTGGTCTACACGACCCATATTTCCAAGCTCCGCTCCCTGGCTAACCTGCCGAAGGTGTTCAGCGGCAGCCACATAGAGCGCGACTGACGTCCACGTGGTGCGCGCCGCGGAGGTCGAGATCAAAGCCGACCGCCCCTTCACCGTCTACGCCGACGGCGACCACCTCACCGACCTCCCGGCGACGGTCCGCGTCCTTCCTCGCGCCCTCAACGTGATCGCGCCGCCGGACGGCGCTGCGGGGCCACCCGGCAAGTGAGCCGCCTCTTCGGCCCGAAGCTCGCCGCAGCAAGAGCAGCGGGCGCGCTGAGCAGGGCCAGCGGGCGGGGCGGCGGGACCACCCTGCCGGGTCGCCTGCTCCTCCGGATGGCCCCGGACGCGATCGCCCGCCTCGGTACGCGGCTCCGCGATGGGGCCACGATCGTCAGCGCCACCAACGGCAAGACCACGACCGCGGGCATGATCGCCGCCGCCCTGCGGGCGGCCGGGCGCCCGCCGGTCCACAACCGCGCCGGGTCGAACATGACCTGGGGCGTGGCCACGGCACTGCTCGAGCAGCACGGCGAGGAGGGCCTGTTCGAGGTGGACGAGGCCTGGCTCCCACGGGTCGCGGACGATCTCGACCCGCGCCTCGTGGTTCTGGGGAACCTCTTCCGCGACCAGCTCGACCGCTACGGCGAGCTCGAGCACCTGGCGGACGAGTGGGCGGCGGCCGTCGCCAAGCACGCCGGCGCCACGGAGTTCGTTCTCAATGCCGACGATCCGCTGATCGCCGACCTCGGCCGCGACGCGGAGCTCGCGCGGCGCCCCGGCGTCACCTACTTCGGGATCGAGGATCCGAGCCAGGCGCTGCCCGAGCTCCAGCACGCCTTCGACGCCAAGCACTGCCGCCGCTGCGGGGCTCCGTACACCTACGAGCGGGCGTTCGTGGGCCACCTCGGGCACTACCGCTGCCCCTCGTGCGGCGCGGATCGACCCGAACCGGACGTCGCCGCCACCCGGATCGAGCTCGAGGGCATGCGCGGATCGCGAGTTCAGGTGCGCACTCCCGACGGCGAGGCCGAGTTGCGTCTCCCCCTCCCCGGCCTCTACAACGTCTACAACGCGCTGGCCGCACTGGCCGCGGCACAGCGGCTGGGCCTGGCGCTGCCGGACGCAGCCCGCGCGATGGAGCAGATGCGCGCGGTCTTCGGGCGGGTCGAGACGGTTCCCGTCGCCGGCAAGGACGTGTCCATCCTCCTGATCAAGAACCCGGCCGGTGCCAACGAGGTGCTCCGGACGCTGCTGCTCGAGTCGAGGTCGAACGGGGAGCCCGCGCTGGACCTCTGGGTCGCGCTCAACGACCGCATCGCGGACGGGCGCGACATCTCCTGGGTCTGGGACGCGGACTTCGAGCTCCTCGCCGGGCATGTTCGCCGGGTGACCTGCGCCGGCACCCGCGCCTCCGAGATGGCCGTGCGCCTCAAGTACGCGGGCATCGCCCCCGAGTCGATCGAGGTCGCTCCCGAGATCGCCGCTTCGATCGACGACGCGGTCGCGCGCGCCGACGGGCGCCTATTCGCCCTGCCCACCTACACGGCCCTCATCGAGCTGCGGACGCTGCTCTCGAAGCGCGGGCTTGGCAAAGGAGTTCTGGGCATGACCTCAGCCGCGGCCGCCTGGCAGGACACAGAATGCGGCGGCTACTCCGCCGACCTCGATGCCTGGGAGAGGCTCGCCGCCTCCGCCAACGGCCCGATACTCGAGCTCGGGGGCGGCACCGGCCGCGTGGGCCTTCACCTCGGTCGGCGCGGGCACGAGCTGTGGACGGTCGACGCGGACGCCGAGCTCGTCGCCGCCACCGAGTCGAGAGCGAAGGCCGAGGCGCTGCGCGTGCATGCACTCTACGGGGACATCCGGGAGCTCCAGATCGACCGTAGCTTCGACCTGGTGATCGCGCCGATGCACGTCGTCCAGATGCTCGGCGGCCCGGATGTGCGAGCGGATGTCCTCCGCGGCGTGGCCGATCACCTCGAAGCCGGCGGGCGGTTCGCGGCGGCGATCGTCGACGGAATGCCGGAGGACCTCGAGACCGGGTCGCCGCCGCTGCCCGACGTCCGTGAGATCGACGGCTGGGTGTACTCGAGCCTCCCGGTCGACTTCGCGACCGACAACGGTCGCCTGGACCTCCGTCGAGTGCGCCAGATGGTCTCGCCCGACGGGGATCTGAGCGAATCCGAGCACATCGACTCCATCTGGCTCCTGGGGGCCGCGGAACTCGAGGCCGAGGCCGAGATCGCCGGGATGCGCGCCACAGACCGCATCGTCGTCCCGCCCGCCGACGGCTACATCGGCTCGGTCGTCGTCGTCACGGAGCGGCTCTGATGGAGCTTCGACTCTGCGCGCTCTACCCGGAGCAGATGAACATCTACGCCGACCGCGGCAACATCCTGCTGCTCCAGCGCCGCTGCGAGTGGAGGGGGATCGGCTTCACGTACACGGCGGCCGGCCCCGGCGACGACCTCGACCCCGCGGCCCACGACTTCCTCTACATCGGCGGCGGCCAGGACCGCGACCAGCAGATCGTCGCCGCCGATCTCCTGGAGACGAAGCGCGACGCGATCGCCGCGGCAACCGGCGATGGCACGGTGCTGCTCGCCGTCTGCGGCGGCTACCAGCTGCTCGGCCACTCCTACCAGCTGGGCGACGAGCGGATCGAGGGCCTGGGCCTGGCCGACCTGGAGACGGTGCGCGAGCCGGGCCCGAGGCTGATCGGCAACGTGGAGATCGAGGTCGACCTGGGCGGCGGCCCGCGCCGCCTCGCCGGGTTCGAGAACCACGGCGGCCGGACCTACCTCGGCTCCGGCGCCACCCCGCTGGGCCGTGTCATCCGCGGCTTCGGCAACAACGGCCAGGACGGCCACGAGGGCGTCCACCAGGGCAACGTCATCGGCACCTACCTGCACGGCCCGCTCCTGCCCGAAGAACGCATGGCTCGCGGACCGGCTGATCCAGCTGGCGCTGGCGCGACGCGAGGGCTCCGAGCCCGAGCTCGAGCCGCTGGACGACGCGCTCGAGGCCGCCGCCCACGAGTCGGCGCACCAGGCCGCGATGCGCGGCTAGGCAATTGGCGCCTTACCCGTCCTATGCGCGAGTAAGTCGCCAATCGCGGCAATGACCGCGAACACGGGCTCAGGGATTTCGCCTAGCGGCCGCTCGAGCCGAAGCCGCCCGCGCCGCGAGCGGTCGCGGCGAGCTCCGACACCTCGACCGGCTCCGCGTCCGCGACCGGGGTCAGCACCAGCTGGGCGATCCGGTCGCCGGGAGAAACCGCGAAGGGCTCCGACGCGGTCGGTGTTGAGGAGCAGCACCCTGATCTCGCCCCGGTAGCCGGAGTCGATCAGCCCCGGCGCGTTGACGAGCGCGATGCCGTGCCTGGCGGCGAGCCCCGACCGCGGCAGGACGAGCCCGGCATACCCGTCGGGGATCTCGACGGCGATGCCGGTGGCGACCGCGGCGCGCTCGCCGGGGCCGATCGTCGCGGCGTCGGCGGCGTAGAGGTCGAGACCCGCGTCGCCGTCGTGCGCGCGGGTCGGCAGCAGCGCGTCGTCTCGAACCCGGGTGGTCGGTAGCTCCACGGCCGGAACCCTAGAGCCGGAGTCAGACTCCTCCGCGCCCGTCGCTCGACGCGGCCGCGCCGTTCAGCGCAAAGTCCGTGAATCGGTGCGCGAGCGCGGCCGGCACCCGCGCGTGGACGAGCACGCCGTCCGGGCGGTCCTCGCGCTCGAGGTCGCCGGCGACCTCGTGGAGCTCGGCGAGGACGGCGCCCTCCGAGTAGGGCAGCAGCAGGTCCAGCGAGGAGAGCGTCTCCTCGAAGGTCGACTCGATGCGGTCCCGGAGCTCCTCCAGCCCCTCGCCGGCGAGCGCCGAGATCGCCAGCGACCGCGGGTCGCGGATGGTCAGCTCGTTCGCGCTCGGCCGGGTCCAGACCAGGTCGGCCTTGTTGTAGACGAGCAGCCGCGGCGCCTCGCCGGCACCGATCTCCTCGAGCACCGAGTCGACCGCGGCGATCGCCTCGCGGCGCTGCTCCTCGGGCTCGGAGGCGTCCACGACGTGGACGATGAGATCGGCCAGCGCAGTCTCCTCGAGCGTCGCCTTGAACGCCTCGACCAGCTGGTGCGGGAGCTTGCGGATGAACCCGACGGTGTCGGTCAGGAGGTAGCGGCGGCCGTGATGGCGGTAGGCGCGGGTCGTCGGGTCGAGCGTGTGGAAGAGCCTCTCCCCCACCCCGGTCCCGGCGCCGGTCATCGCGTTCAGGAGCGTCGACTTGCCGGCGTTCGTATAGCCGGCGAGCGCCACGATCGGAAGCGCCGAGCCGCTGCGGCGCGCGCGCATGACCTCGCGGTTTCGCTCCATGCGCTCCAGGCGGCGCGCGCAGGTTCGCGATGCGGTCGCGCGCCAGGCGGCGGTCGGTCTCGATCTGGGACTCGCCGGGGCCTCTGGTGCCGATCCCGCCTCCGAGTCGCTCGAGGTGCGTCCACAGGCCCCGCATCCGCGCGAGGTTGTACTCGAGCTGGGCGAGCTCGACCTGGAGCTTTCCCTCGGCGCTGTGGGCATGGTCGGCGAAGATGTCGAGGATCACGGCCGTGCGGTCGATCACCGGCACCCCCAGCTGCTGCTCGAGGTTCCGCTCCTGCCGGGGAACGAGCTCGTCGTCACACGCAACGAGGTTGGCGTTCGAGCGCGCGATCTCGGCCTTGACCTCGGCGAGCTTCCCGCGACCCAGGTAGCGGTCCGGGTCCGGTCGCGGGCGAACCTGGACGACCTCCCCGACGTTCGCGACCCCCGCCGTGCGCAGGAGCTCCTTCAGCTCCGCCAGAGGATCGCCGTCGCCGGGCGAGGCGGGCACGACGCCCACGCACAGCGCGCGCTGACGGGCGCGCGGGTTCTGGATCCCGCTCGCGCCGTTCTCGCCGGCTGTCTCCAATCCGCCCGTTCGTTCCACTGGTTCCAGTGTAGGCGCGGCCCGAGCATCCGGCTCGGGCTACCTTCGGCTCCCTGGGGAGGGATCGCCGACGCGCGCGCGACGGGGCGGCATATAGGCTTGCCCCGATGAAGGTCTTCGTCACGGGGGGCACGGGATTCATCGGCGGCCACGTCGTGCGCAAGCTGCGCGAGCGCGGGGACGACGTCCGTGCCCTCGTCCGCAGTCCGGAGAAGGGCGCCGCCCTCGAGGACCTCGGCTGCGAGCTCATCCCCGGCTCGCTCTCCGACGCCGACGCCATCCGCACCGCGATGGAGGGTTGCGATGCCGTGATCCACGGCGCCGCCGTGTACGAGGTCGGGATCCCCGAGAGCGAGCACCGCGCGATGTACGAGGCGAACGTCGTGGGCACCGAGACGGTGCTGCGGGCCGCCCTGGACGCCAAGGTCGGAAAGGTCGTCTACATCTCGACGGTGGGCGCCTTCGGCAACACGAGGGGCCAGGTCGTCGACGAGACCTATGAGCACCCGGGCGGCGGCTACACCTCCTACTACGAGGAGACGAAGGTCGAGGCCCACCGGATCGCCAAGCGGCTGATCGCGGACGAGGGACTGCCCTGCGTCATCGTCCAGCCCGGAGGCGTCTACGGACCCGACGACCACTCGGCCATCGGGCGGCAGATGAACCAGTTCCTGGCCGGCAAGATGCCGCTGATCGCCTTTCCGGAGCTCGGCATGAACATGGTCCACGTGGACGACGTCGCCGATGGCGTCCTCCTCGCCCTCGACACGGGCAAGGCCGGCGAGGCGTACGTGCTCGGCGGTCAGATCACCACGATGCGCGAGCTGATCGACACGCTCGCCCAGGTGACCGACAAGAAGCCCCCGAAGCGCGCCCTTCCGACCGGCCTGATGAAGGCGATGACGCCGCTCGGGCCCGTCGTCGGCAAGGTGATGAACCAGGGCCCGAACCTGCGCGAGCTGATCAACTCGGCCGACAACGTCACCTTCTGGGCCAAGCACGACAAGGCGATGGCCGACCTCGGCTACTCGCCGCGCGGCCTGGAGCAGGGCCTGCGCGACACCCTCGAGGCCGAGGGCAAGCTGCCTGCGGCGGCGTAGTGCCGCGAGCACCCGGGGCAATCCGCCCCCGCTCGACCGTCCAGCCGGACCGGCGGCGCCCGGCGGCGCCTAGTGGCTCTCGACGGCCTGTAGGCCGATCGCGCCGATCACGATCAGCGAGATGCAGGCGATGCGCAGGGCGCTCGACGGCTCACCGAGCGCCAGGATCCCGACGGTGGCCGTCCCGGCCGCGCCGATCCCCGTCCAAACCGCGTAGGCGGTCCCAACGGGCAGGTCCTTCAGCGCCAGATTCAGGAGACCGAAGCTCACGAGCGCGAACACCGCGAAGAGGATCGTCGGCAGGATCTTGGTGAACCCGTCGCTCTGTTTGAGCATCACCGCGAAGCCGGTCTCGAACGCGCCCGCGGTGATCAGCAAGACCCAGGCCATCGGACCCGTTTCATAGCCGTCGCGGCGGACGGTTCACGATTTCACTCCATTCGGGCGAGGCGCGCCGACGGCCGGCGTGATTTGATCTGCGCAAACCCGCCGTTGGTCGGTCGGGCTGTCAGGAGGATGTGAATGAACCCGGACCTGGAACAGGTAGCTCTCGAGAAGGTCGGCGAATGGATCACACGGGGCGCCCCCGACCGCGCGATACCGGAAGAGCCGATGCCGGCGATCGGCGCAATGCGCCTGGTCGAGCAAGAGCTTGCGGTCGAGGGCATCCCGGAGCGCAACCTGGCCACCTTCGTCACCACCTGGATGGAGCCCGAGGCGCGGCGAGGTGATCGACGCCAACCTCCATCGCAACTTCATCGACCACGCCGAGTACCCGCATGACCTTCGAGATCCAGCAGCGCTGCATCCGCATGCTGGCCGAGCTCTTTCACGCGCCCGGCGAGACCACCGGCACCAGCACCCAGGGCTCCTCGGAGGCGATCATGCTCGGCGCCCTGTCGCTGAAGTGGAAGTGGCGCCAGCGCCGCGAGGCGGCCGGCAAGGCCGACCGACAAGCCGAACCTGGTCTTCGGCGGCGACGTGCACGTCGTCTGGGAGAAGTTCTGCCGCTACTTCGACGTCGAGCCGCGGATCGTGCCCCTGCAGGCGGGCAAGTACACGATCGGCCCCGAGGACGTGGAGCCACACGTCGACGAGAACACGATCGGCGTCGCGGCCGTCGTCGGCACCACCTTCACCGGGCACGCCGACGACGTCGTCGGCATCAACGACCTGCTGCTCGAGCTGAAGGAGAAGAAGGGACTGGACGTCCCGCTCCATATCGACGGCGCCAGCGGCGCCTTCGTCTGGCCCTTCCTCTATCCGGATTCCGAAGTGGGACTTTCGCCTCGAGCAGGTGCGCTCGATCAACGCCTCCGGCCACAAGTTCGGCCTCGTCTATCCGGGGATCGGTTGGCTCATCTTCAGGGAGAAGTCCGACCTCGCCGAGGATCTCGTCTTCTACGAGAACTACCTCGGCAAGACGGATGCGACGTTCACCCTCAACTTCTCCACCGGCTCGTCGATGGTCCTCGCCCAGTACTACAACTTCGTTCGCTTCGGCAAGTCGGGCTACCGCAGGATCATGGAGATCATGCAGCAAAACGCCGCCTCGCTCGCCGCCGACATCGAGGGGATCGGCAAGTTTCGAGATCATCGGCAAGGACGAGGAGACGCTGCCGCTGGTCGCCTTCAACCTCGCCTACGAGCACCCCTACGACGAGTTCGACATCGCCTTCCAGCTGGCCGCCGAGCGGGGTTGGATGCTCCCCGCCTACACGATGCCGCCGAACGCCCAGGACGTGAAGATGATGCGCGCCCTGGTCAAGCTCAACCTGAGCCGCTCACTGGTCGACACCCTGCACGAGGACATCGGCGCGGCGATCGCCACCCTCGAGAAGAAGGGGCCGGTGAGCGAGTCCGAGCGCAAGCGGGTCAAGACCAGCGTCACGCACTGAGCGACTGCGGCTCGGCGGCGGCGCTGACCCGAGCCTAGGCCCGAGCGGCGGCCGTCTGGCCGGGCGCGGGCAGGACGACCGCGGCCGCGATCACGGCGGCGAACGCGACGCTGCGGGCGGCGATCGCCAGCGGGTCGGTGCCCATCGGGTCGCCGAAGACGGCGATCCCGCCGGCCACGGAGACCAGGTTCGCGGTCACGGAGCTCAGGGTGATAACCGTGATGGCCCCACCCGTCTGCAGGCCCCTTCCGAGCGCCAGGAAGGCACCCACGCCCGCGGCGAGTGCGGTGAAGGCCCAGGGGCTCACGATCGCGGTCGGGTCGCCCGGAACGGTGCCGGTGAGCGCCTTCACGGCGACGTTAGCGACGCCGAGCATGAGGCCGGCGGCGATCCCGAGCGCGGGGCCGGTTGCCCTACCGGGCGCCCGGGTGCTTCCGGACACCAGGAGTGCCGTGCCGACACCCACGGCGGCGGCCTCGAAGGCGACCATCGCCTCGGCTGAGTACCTGGCGCTGGCCCCGCCGTGCCCGGCCGAGGTGAGCGCGAGGAGCACGAGGCCGATCGCGCAGAGGCCGACGCCAAGCCACTCGCGCGGCCCGACCTTGACGCCGAACCAGCGCTCGGCGATCCAGGCCAGCAGCAGGATCCCGCCCGACAGCGTGGTCTCCACCAGCGACAGCGGCGCGACGGACAGCGCCGCCACGTGGATGCTCCAGCCAACGGTTGCCACCGCGAACCCGATCAGCCACCAGCGGGACCGAAAGAGCCCAAGCCCGCTGCGAAGCGGGTGCTTGAGCTCGACGGTGGGCGCCGCCATCGCGCCGCGGTACTTGCAGAGAAGGCCGACGTTCGCGACGAACGCGCTGGCGAGGGCAAGCAATATGCCGAGTTGGACCATCTCTCCGTGAATTTGCTGTCGGGCCGCGGGGTCCTGCGAGCGATCCGTGAAGATCCTTCGAAGCGGCGCGGGACCGTATCGGCCGTCTTTAAAGATTCCTTTGAGAATCCGTTAAGGACCCGACAAATTTACTAGGTGCCCGGCGCCAGGTGCTCCCGCAGGCGGCTCACCGCCTCGGCGATGCGGTCGTCGGGAGTCGTCAGGCTGATGCGGAAGAACCCCTCGCCGCTCGGCCCGTACATGGATCCGGGCGAGACCACCACCGACGCCTCGTCGAGCACCAGCTCGGCGAACGAGATCGAGGTGTGACCATCGGGAACCGGCGCCCAGACGTAGATCGTCCCCTTCGGCGGACTCGACCCGGACCCCGATCTCGCGCAGGGCTTCGACCACGAGATCCCGCCGCCGGGCGTAGATCGTCGTTCATCTCCTCGATCGGGGCTCGCGGCCCGTTCAGCGCCGCCGCGCCAGCCAGCTGGAGCGCCTCGAAGAGGCCCGAGTCGACGTTGGTCTTCAGGCGCCAGTACGTGCCGATCGCGTCGGCGTTGCCGAGGATCGCCGCACACCGCCAGCCGGTCATGTTGAAGCCCTTCGAGAGCGAGAAGACCTCCACGCCGACGTCCCTGGCCCCGGGCGTCGCCAGGAAGCTCGGGGCCACGTAGCCGTCGTAGGTGGTCTCCGAGTACGCGTTGTCGTGGACGACCAGGATCTCGTGCTCCCGCGCGAGCTCCACCGCCCGCTCGAAGAGGCCGTCCGGCACCACGGCCCCGGTGGGGTTGTTCGGGTAGTTCAGGAACATGAGCCGCGCTCGCTCCAGGTCCTCCGTCGCGATCGCGTCGAGGTCGGGCGCGAACCCGAGCTCGGGACGCAGCGGCATCAGCACGGCCTCGGCGCCCGCGAGCGTGGGCCCGCCGGTGTAGACGGGATAGCCGGGATCGGCGGCCAGGGCGGCGTCACCCGGGTCCATGAACGCGAAGCAGAGGTTGTAGATGCACTCCTTGGCGCCGATCGCGGGCATCACCTCGGTCTCGGGGTCGATCGCGACGCCGAACCTCCGGTCGTAGAAGTCCGCGAACGCCTGCCGGAACTCCTCGCGGCCGCGATTGGTCGGGTAGCGGTGGTTGCCCGCGCTCGGCGACCGCCGCCTGCATCGCCTCGACGATGTGCGGGTAGGTCGGCCGATCCGGGATCCCCGATGCCGAGGCTGATCACGTCGATGCCCGCCTTGCGCTTCTCGGCGACGCGCCGCTCGATCTCGGCGAACATGTAGGCGGGGACGGCCTCGAGCCTCTTCGAGGGCTCCGTGAGCCGGCGTTTCACATCCTGCGCCATGCGCCGGAAGACTACGGGCTACTCGAGCGACGACAGCTCGTCCGCGAGATCCTGGGAGAGCTCGCCTCGATAGACGGGCGAGGCCGTGCCCGTCAGTCGCACGTCGAGATCCTCGCTCACCTCCACCGTGAGCTCCCCGCCGTCGAGGCGGACCGTGATCGGAGGGCTCGCGCCACGCAGGACCGCCGCAACGGCCGCGCCGCTCGCCCCGGTGCCAGACGAGAGCGTCTCCCCCACCCCGCGCTCGAAGATGCGGGCCCGCACGGTCGACCCGTCGACCTCGATGAACGAGACGTTGGTCCGGTTCGGAAACAGCTCGGAACCCTCGATCGCCGGGCCGATCCGAGCCAGGTCGAGGTCCTCGACCTCGTCTCCCACCTCGATCACGCACTGCGGGTTGCCGATCGAGACGTGCTGGAAGCCCCAGTCGCGTCCGTCGGATCGAACCGTGCCGGTTCCATCGGATCCGCCCGACGGATAGTCGGCCGACGTCACCGCCGCACGGCCCATCGCGATGCTCGCGCTGTCCGGGCCGGTGATCCTGGGCCGGATCTCGCCCGCCTTGGTGAGGATCGTGAACTCATCCGCATCGGTCCAGCCGGAGCGACGCAGGTAGAGCACCGCCTCGCGTGCGCCGTTGCCGGAGAGCTCCGCCTCGGACCCGTCCGGATTGAAGATTCGAAGCTCCGCCACATAGGCCGGATCATCGGCATTCGAGAGCAGCAGGATGCCGTCGGCGCCGAAGCCCGTGTGTGGCTCGCACAGCCTTCGGATCCGCTCGGGTGTGAGCTCCCAGGGCAGGTCGGTGCTCTCGACGATCGCGTAGTCGTTCCCCAGCGCCTGCCACTTCTCGAATCTCATGTCAGTTGCGCCATTCTCTCCGAGCGCGGAGACGATCTCCTCGGCCACGCTCGCGTCGTCGCGTCCGGTGCGGTCGATCAGCTCCACGCCCTCCATCCGGCGCATCCAGGTGAGCTGGCGGCGCGCGTAGGCACGATGAGCGCGCTTGACGGCGTCCACGTCCCCCTCCAGAAGCTCCTCGAAGCCCAGCGCGGCGCGGGCAGTGCGCGACGCCCCCGCGTCGGCGGCTGCGCGCGCCTCCTCCGCGGCGCCCGCGGCGACCATCTCGTCGACGCGGGCGTCGATCCGGCCCCGCGAGCTCCTCGCGATCCATCGTCAGGCCCACGAGCAGGGTCGGGCGGCGCAGCCGCGCGGTCCACAGGCCCTCGCTCGAGCGCGGCGGGCTCGATGCCCGCTCGCTGCAACTCGGTGGTCCGCGCGATGCGCTTGCGGTCGTTCGGATGGATCGTCGCTGCGACGTCCGGGTCGAGCTCCTCCCAGAGCGCCTCCGGCCCACGCTCGGCGATCTCGCGCTCGACCTCGGCCCGGACCTCCGGCGGGCACCGGCGGCCGCAGGTCCAGGTCCGCGAGGGCCGCCCTCAGGTAGAGCCCCGTGCCGCCGACCACGATCGGGCGGCGCCCCTCGGCGAGGAGCTGGTCGATCTCCTCGTGGGCCAGCGCCGCGAAGCGCCCGGCGCTGAACTCGCCCGGCGGGATCGACGAAGCCGACCAGCCGGTGCTCGAGCCGTTCGCGCTCTCCCGGGCGTCGCCGCGCCGCTGAGCGTCTCGAGCCCCCGATAGACCTGGATCGCGTCGCAGGAGACGGCGACCGGGTCCTCGCCGCGGCCCGCAGGAGCTCGGCGACGGCGATCGCGACGCCGGTCTTGCCGACCCCTGTGGGCCCGAAGATCGCGAGGATGTTCACTCTGCTCGCGTTCGGCTGCCGACCCGCGGCGCTGTCGTGCTCATCCAGCGGTGCCGGCTCCAGCCAACCCACAAACGCGCACCGGCTGCTGAGCGTTTGCCACGAGCAGTCGCCATGGACGATCGCTCACAGCATCGGGCGGGATCCGAAGGATCGCCGTCTTGCCCGGCTGCAATGGCTGCAAGGGGAAGTCGTACTGTTCCCCAAACCTCGCCAGCACCAACTGGACCGGCTGGCCCGATGACGCGGCAACCGCAACACCGCCCGTCGGCAGCTCAATTTGGCTCGACGCGGCGCCGTGCGACGGGACCATCGTCACGCATCCTCGCCCCGCATTCCTCTTGGCGGCCGTCGTGGCGATGACGCGAGGCTGATCGCCCGTGCCCTGGGCCAGGGACCCAGTCGGCTCGAGGTGTAGCTGTAGCGCGCGAGCGAGCACGATGTCCACGACCCGTCGCATTGCCGGGGCGAGTCCATCCAGTTCGCTCGGTTGGTAGGCGGGAGAGCCGAACTCACGCTCGATGGCGTAGTAGTTGTAAGCACCGATCACCAGGTGGGTCGACGGGATCGGAGGTCGCCCGGCCGGGTCCTCGGGCCGGAACGCAGGTGACACCGTGCTGCGTGCCAGGTCGAGTGCGGTCAGCTCGGCACGGTCCTGGATGCCCCTGCTGGACCAGGTGGCGGCGCTCTGCTTGAGGACCGTCGCATTCGAGTAGATCGAGAACCCGAAGACGAGCGCGGCGGCCGTGGCCACGGCGAGGCGCGCGCGTCCGTCCTTGATGCTCAGGCCCCGCGCGGTCTCCGACAGGAGTAGGAGGAGCATGACTGCTCCGGGCAGGATGTAGCGCGACGACTGCGGGACGCGTAGCTGGCCGGGGGCGAAGTCCGGGGCGGCGAACAACACCAGGACCGCAACCAGGATGGCCCAGAACTCCGCCCGGGGGCGGCTCGTAACCGCCTTGAGGCCGATTGCCACCAACGCCAACGCCCCCAGGAGGTAGCTCAGGGGCGTCAGATACTGAAGGTGCCCGCTCGACGGCGACCGAAAGATCCCCGTGATGCCGGCGAGCATCGCGGACAACGACTGCGCCTCGAACCGGGGGAGGGCGCGGAGCTCGCTGGCGAGCGAGGGTCCGGGCACGGGCGAACGCAAGGTCAGATACCAAGCGGCGAACAAGGCCCCGGGCACGACGAGACACCCACGCGCGCTGCCATTGCTGCGGCGCCGGGCGCGCAAGCGATGAGCACCGCGGCCGCCGCGAGGAAGGCAGTTCCCAGGGGATGGGACGTGACCGAGACGAGAAGCAACAGGCACGCAACGACGTCCCCCCGCAGATCGCGGCGCTCGAGGGCCAGGAGCATGCCCAACCCGGCTACCAGGGCGACCTGCTCGGGCATGCGGATCGCCGTCGCGGTGACCTCACTCGCCGACCCCAGGAACATGATGAGCACCGCGGCCGGCAGAGCGGCGACGTACCCGACGCGCCGCGCCGCCAGGATGAGGAACAGCCCGGCGACGGCAATCGTGAGCCCGATGCTCAGCAGCCGGTAGGGCAGCCAGTGCGCGACCCCGATCGTCGCGAAGGCCGCCTTATAGGCGAACATCGGCAGGACGAGGAGGTACTTGCCCGGAGGCGGCTCGAAGACAACGTGGAGGAGCGGGAGCGTCGCGAGGCGATTCGCATAACCCCACTGGTCTCCGATGAGCGTCTGGTGCCTCCCCTCGTATCCGATGAGCAGCATCGACGCAACGGCTGCCACCGCGAACAGCGCCCAAGCCAATTGTCTCTTCCGAGACTCCTCGATGTTCAATCCCGCGCTCCCGGCCCACCGGTGGACGGCACCGCGGGCATATTAAGGCCGATCTAGACTCCGGTGGATGCGAGCCTTCGGCGCGCTCCTGGCGGGGATCCTTTGCCTGATCGTGTGTCCATCGGCGAACGCGGCCCGACCGAACGTCCTCATCTTCCTCACCGACGATCAGGCGCACCAGGGTCAGTCGATGCCCCTGATGCCGCACACCGAGCGGATCTTCGGCGACGGCGGAGTCCAGTTCAAGAACGGGTATGTCACTACGCCGCAGTGCTGTCCCTCTCGGGCCAGCATCTTCTCCGGCGAGTACTCCCACAACACCGGCATCACCCACAACAACGGCACCGGCTTCAACGCCAGGGACACCTGGGAGCGAAAGCTCCACGCCCACGGCTACTACACAGGCATCATCGGCAAGTACCTGAACGGGTGGAGACCGACGACGCGCCTCATTTCGACTTCCGAAACTCGGCCGTGAGCCCGCCGGGAGACGAGATCTCGAGATTCGACCCACAGGTCAACGACTTCTTCGCAAAGGCGGAGACCCACGACAAGCGCCCTTGGGCACTCGAGGTCGCGACCTACTCACCGCACAAGCCATGGACGATGGTCCCGTCGAACCCGCTTCCGGTGCCGCCATTCGATCCGCCCCCCTCCTATCAAGAGGCCAACCGCACGGACAAGGACCCCGCGGTCCAGGCGATCTCGCATCCGGATGCGCAGATTCGGGCCGTTTACCACGGACAGCAGCTGGAGGTGCAGGAGGCGGATCCAGAGCTGCAGCACGTGTTCCGGGTCATGCGCGCCAATGGCGAGGCGAGCAACACGCTTGCATTCTTTCTGTCCGACAACGGCTTCGCATGGGGCGAACACGGCCTGCTCGGCAAGGGCATGCCGTATCCGGAGTCCGTGCAGGTTCCCTTCTTCGCTCGCTGGCCTGGGCATATTCACCGAGGCACCGTCGACCGACGGCTGGCCGCGAACATCGACATCGCACCGACGATCTACGACGCCAGCGGCATTCGTCCGCACTACCCCGTGGACGGGCGTTCGCTGCTGAAGCCCTCATCGCGACGATGGCTCCTGCTGGAGGGACAGACGACCGTGGTTTCGATCCCCCCCTGGTGGGCCTACCAAACGCAGCACCGCGAGTACATCCGCTGGAGCAACGACTTCACCGAGTACTACGACCTCCGCCGCGATCCCTGGCAGCTACACGCCGACAACTCCGATCGACCGAAGCTCGACCGCAAGATACGGCGAGCCCGGAGATGCGCGGGCTCGGACTGCCCGTAGGGCCCGGTCGATCGGGACCGTCAGTCGACTCGACTCAGCAGCTCTCGTGGCCGGCGAGCGTGGTCGAGGTCGCGCCCGTGATCTCGACCTCCACGAGCTCCCCCGGCTCGGCGGTGCCGTCGAAGTTCACCGTCTTGTTGTGGGGGCTACGGCCGCGGAGACGGCTCGGGTCGTTGCGGCTCGGACCCTCCACCAGGACGTCGAGGGTCCGGCCGACGAAGCGCTGCGCCCGCTCGCGAGCGCGGCGCTGGACCAGCTCCACGAGGCGCTCCATCCGCTCCCGCTTCACGGATGCGGCAGCTGATCGCGGCAGCTCGGCGGCCTCGGTGCCGCGCCGGGGCGAGAAGATGAAGGTGAACGCGCCGTCGTATCCGACCGCGTCGACCACCTCCAGCGTCTGCGCGAAGTCCTCCTCGGTCTCGCCGGGAAAGCCGACGATGATGTCGGTCGTCAGCGCGCAATCGGGAACGTGCTCGCGGATCTGCGCCACGCGATCCAGATAGCGCTCGCGGTCATACGTGCGGCGCATCGCCTTGAGGATCCGGCTGGAGCCCGACTGGAGCGGCAGGTGGATGTGCGGGCAGAGGGCGGGAAGCTCCGCGTGAGCACGGATCACGTCCTCGCGGATGTCCTTCGGGTGCGGGCTGGTGTAGCGGATCCGCTCGATCGCCGTCGATTGCGTCCACGCGCCCCAGGAGCTCCGCAAACGTGATCCGGCTGGCCTTCGGCAGATCGCGCCCGTAGCTGTTCACGTTCTGGCCGAGCAACGTCACCTCGCGCACGCCGTCGGCGGCGAGCGCCTCGACCTCGGCGATCAGCTCGCCCGGATCGCGGCTCACCTCGCGCCCGCGGGTCTGGGGGACGATGCAATAGGCGCAGACGCAGTTGCAGCCCACCGAGATCTGCACCCAGGCCTGGAACTCCCGCTCCCGCTTGGCGGGCAGGTGGCCCGAGAAGTCCTCGAAGTCGAAGTAGCCCTGCGCCGTCAGCGAGTCCTGCGTCAGGAAATCGGCCAGCCTGTGGATCTGCCCCGGGCCAAAGGCGACGTCCACGAACGGGAAGCGCTCGAACACCTCGTCCTTGACCGACTGCGCCCAGCAGCCGCCGACGCCCACCACCCGCTCCGGGTCCTCGGACTTCAGGCGCTTGGCCTCGCCGAGGTGGGCGATGAACCGGTTGTCCGCGGACTCGCGGATCGAGCACGTGTTGAACAGGATCAGGTCGGCGTCCGACCGGCCCTCGGCCTCCTCGTAGCCCAGCGACTCGAGCATGCCCTTCATGCGCTCGGAGTCGTGCTCGTTCATCTGGCACCCGAACGTGGTGACGTGGTACGCGGGCATCGCCCGAGAGTTTAAGCGGCGCCGACCGAGCTCCCAGGTGGATTTGAGACCGCTCGCGGCCCGGCAACTCGATTTCCCTGCACGGGTGGGTTGATATCCACCGTATCGGTGGATTTGGGACCGTTCGCGCCCACGTCTACGCAACGAGAAGCGTGAGGGCCGGGCTAGTGGACCGTCAGGGTTCCCTTCATCCCGGCCTGCTCGTGCGAGTCGACGCTGCAGAAGAAGGTGTAGCTCCCGGGTTTCAGGTTCTTGAGGTCCAGCGAGGTCTTCGCCCCGGTCACCTGCTTCGAGCAGCCGAGGCTCGGCCGCCGGTCGTCTGCGACGCAGACGTCGTGCGGGATCGCCTGGTTGGGGTTGTCGAAGTCGATGGTCACGTTCCCGGCGCTCGCCTGCAGGGAGGTCGTCGTGTAGGCGATCGAGCTCGGGTCCGCCGCGAGCTGCACCGGGCCTCCGGACGGCGCTGCGGTCGTGGTGCTCGTCGCGGCGGCGGCCTCGGCCTGCTGCTGGTGCTGCTCGTCGCGCGCGTTCAGCACCGCGAAGACGGCGGTGGCGCCGACCAGGGCGACGAAGTACATCACCACGCCGGCGAGGACACCCCTGTTGGCAGGAAAGTTCTCGAATTTGAGGCCAAGGACGGCGATCCCGACAGCCGAGATGACCAGGGCGATTCCGAAGACGAAGAAGAGAGTCTTGTCCATGCGGCGGAGAATCCTAAGCGCTCGCCCCTCGGTGTGCGTCCGGCTCAGCTCGCATAGGCCGTCGCCCGGCTCTCGCGGATCACCGTGATCTTCACCTGGCCGGGGTATTCGAGCTCCCGCTCGATGGTCGCGGCGATCTCGTGGGAGATCAGCGCAGCGCGCTCGTCGTCCACCTTGCCCGGGTCCACGATGACCCGGATCTCGCGCCCGGCCCGCATCGCGTAGACCCGCTCGACGCCCTCCTGGCGCCTGGCGATCTCCTCGAGCTCGCGCAAGCGCTCCACGTACTCCTCCAGCGAGTCCCCGCGGGCCCCCGGCCGCGCGCCGGACAGCGAATCCGCGGTCTGCACGATCACGGCCTCGACCGTTCGCGGCTCGACCTCGTTGTGGTGGGCCTCCATCGCGTGGGTGACGGCCTCAGGCTCGCCGTGGCGCTGCGCGATGCGCGCGCCGACCAGGGCGTGCGGGCCCTCGATCTCGTGGCTCACCGCCTTGCCGATGTCGTGAAGCAGGGCCGCGCGGCGCGCCGTCTCGACCGATGCGCCGAGCTCGGCGGCGATCAGCCCGGCGAGCTCAGAGCACTCGATCAGGTGGTCGAGCACGTTCTGGCCGTAGCTCGTGCGGAACTTGAGCTTGCCGAGCAGCGTCACCAGCTCGGGGTCGAGCCCGTGCACCCGTGCCTCGAGCATCGCCCGCTCCCCCTCCTCGACGATCCGCTCGTCGATCTGCGCCTTCGCCTGCTCATAGGTCTCCTCGATCAGAGCCGGATGGATGCGGCCGTCGGCGATCAGGCGCTCCAGCGTGATGCGGGCAACCTCGCGCCTGACGCCGTCGAAGCTCGACAGCATCACCGCCGATGGCGTCTCGTCGATGATCACGTCGACGCCGGTGAGCCTCTCCAGCGCCCGGATGTTGCGCCCGTCCCGGCCGATGATTCGCCCCTTCATCTCGTCGCTTGGCAGCTCCACGAGCCGGGTCGTGTTGTCCGCGGCGTGCTGGGCCGCGAGCCGCTGCATGGCGACGGACAGGATGTTGCGGGCCCGCCGCTCCGCCTCGTGTCGCGTCTCCCGCTCGATCTCCTGTAGCCGCAGCGCCGCCTGGTGGCGCGCGTCCTGCTCGATGTCCGCCACCAGGATCTGCTTGGCCTGCGCCGCGCTCAGGCCCGAGATCCGCTCCAGCTCCCGCCTCTGAACACGCTTGGCGCGCTTGAGCTCCTCGGACTGCTGCTCCACGTTGCGCTCGCGATCCTCGATCGCTTGGAGCCGCCGTTCGAGGTCGGCCCGCTGGACCTCCAGGGATTCGGACTCCCGCAGGGCGCGCTCCTCCATGCGCGCGATCTCGGCGCGGCGAGCCGGCAGCTCGTCGCCGGAACCCCTCCCCGCGGTCAGCTCGCCGCCATCATCGCCGGAGGGCGCCTGCCGCCGCCAGGGTTGCAACAGCGCGCGTATCTCCATCGCCACCTTCCCTCGGCCGTACGTACGGCCGACCTGGTTGCCTATCGATCGGACGCGCGGAGGGCGCATCCTCGACCGGCGGCGCGCGAGAAACGCATGTCCGCTATCGCCCCGAGGGCGGACGCTCTAGGTGCGAAGCCTCCCCATGTCTGGTTGCGGCTGAAGTCTCATTCGCTCGGTAGTCGTCAAAGCTTGAAATAGCTGGTCATTCGCGTCATCACGCGACCATCGGTCGCGTCAGGCATCGTAGTCCTGCGCGGCGGATCTGGCAAGCCTGACCCCCCGGTCACCAAAACGGCAGCACCCAGGGGGCAGCGCTGATCACGTTGGCCGGGTTAATGGGGCCCGTGCGTATCCGGTTCCGTCAGGCACCCGCCTCGGCCGCCAGAGCCGATCAGAACTCAAGCCCGCGAGCGGCAGCAAATCCACTTGACCTCAACGGGTCAATGCACCACCCCTGACGTTTGTAATCGTCTCATGGAGATCCGAGCGCTGTCGAGCGAAGGCCGTAGGCCGAGCGAGATCAGCGCTCGGAGTCGGCCTCGACGAGCAGCTCGTCGAGCTTCTGCGCTGGGGTCATCCAGCCCAGGGTCTGCCGCGGGCGCCCGTTGAGCCGCGCGGCAATTCGGTCGACTCGTTCTGGCTCACCCCCGCGAGGCTTCGGCCCTTCGGGAAGTACTGGCGAAGGAGGCCGTTGGTGTTCTCGTTCGATCCCCGCTGCCAGGGGCTCTTGGGATCGCAGAAGTAGACCTCGACGCCGCTGTCAACCGTGAACCGGGCGTGCTCGGCCATCTCCAGGCCCTGGTCCCAGGTGAGCGAGCGGCGCAGCTGGGAGGGCAGGGTTTCGACGCTTCGGGCGAGCGCCGCCTTGACCTGGGCGGCGCCGAAGCCATCGGGCAGCGCCACCAGCTGGCAGTAGCGGGTGGAGCGCTCGACCAAGGTGGCGATCGCGTTCGTCTTCGTCCCCATCAGCAGGTCGCCCTCCCAGTGGCCGGGGACGGCCCGGTCTTCGACCTCCGGCGGGCGCGCGGAGATCGGAACCATGTCGCGGATCTTGCCCTGGCCCTGGCCGCGGCGACTTTGGGAGCGAGGCAGGCGCTTCTTGCGAGCGCTGCGCAGATGCCGGGTGAGCTCGCGCCTGAGCGACCCCCGCGACTGCACGTAAAGCGAGCGATAGATGGTCTCGTGCGATACCCGCATCCCCTCATTGTCGGGGTAGCGGAGGCGAAGCCAGCCCGCGATCTGCTGCGGGGAGTGGTCTTGGCGCAGGCGCTCGACCACGATCCGGGCGAGCTCGGGGCAGCGTCGAGCTTTCCCCGCTTCGGCCGCCGGGCCCGGCGCCAGGCCTCCTCGTCGGCGAAGTGGGCGCGGTAGCGGCGCCGGCCGCCGCAGCGGTCGACCTCGCGCGAGATCGTGGTGTGGGAGCGCCGCAGCCGGCGGGCGATCCGGTGATAGGAATCGCCGCGGGCGATCCCGCGCGAGATCTCCTCGCGCTCGGCGAGCGTCAGGCAGCGCGGTGAGCGGCGACGCGGGCGGCGGGGGCGGATGCCCCCGCATGCGGTCAGGTAGTGGTTCACCTGCGAGCGGGTGAGGCCGAGCCGCCTGGCGATCTTCGGCTCGCTCAGCCCCTCGGCCCTCGCGCTCCAGATCCGATCCTGCTGGGCCTGGGTGAGGCCCTTGCGTCCCCTCTTCACTATGCACCTCCTCGATTTCGTCAGCCCCTGGCGGGGCTGACTCTCTCGGGTGGTGCGGCGGTGACTTGAGACCACCCACCTATACGGTTCATTATCTGCCGCTCGTCATCCGGGCCACGTGGTTCGGTCGGCGAGCGGCAGCGAATGCACTTATACGGTCGATTATCTGCCACTCGCCGCCGGAAGCGAGGCCCGCGGTGCGACTCGGAGGTCAGGCCACGCATGCGAGCCGTCGGGAACGAGCCCGTCACGGTCGGAATGGTGGTGATTGACGTTTGGTGCCAATCGCGTCGGTCAGCCTGAGCCAACCGGATATGCACCAACGGGGCTATAGCGCCGATAACCCCCTCAATGCTGGCTTCAGGGTGCCCGGTCGGGCAACGGGCCGGCCTCCAGTGCGGTCGTCGCTCGGGCCCTAAGCGCCGGGCCCGCCGGACGCGCTCCGCACCGCCTCGTATGCGGTCTCGTAGTCGTAGCCGCGCCGAGCGAGGTAGTCGACCGCCCGCCGGCGATCCGCGTTGTCGTCCAGTGGCCGAGCCCGCCGGATGAGGATCTCCCGGGGCGCGGGCGAGCTGGTCGGCGCGCGAATCGACCGCCAGGACCGCCTCGATCGTGTCGATCGTGACGCCGCGCGCCAGCAGCGCCTCGCGAATCCGCTCCGGGCCCCAGCCCGACAGCTCGCGCTTGTCC
>CAWHJT010000004.1:0-220728 GCA_963829735.1 uncultured Actinomycetes bacterium | reverse complement strand
GGTCGTCGAGGGCGGTGGGGCGCAGCTGGCGGGCGAGCATCAGGAGCTCCTCCATCGCCTGGTTGGCGAGGGCCTTCGTCTCGGCGAGCTCGTGCGCGAGCTCGACCGGCGCCTTTACGCGCGCCGCCTCCAGGCGGAGAAGCAGGGCCGTCAACGACTGATTCACCTCGTCGTGGAGGTCTCGAGCGACCCGGGCGCGCTCCTCCTCCTGCGCGGCCAGCGCGGTGCTCGACGTTCGCCGCCGCTCGGCTTCCAGGCGCTCGAGCATCCGTCGGAACGCGCGGTTGAGCCGCTCCACCTCCTCCGGTTCGCCCCGTGCCTCGGCCGGAGCCTGGAGGTTGGCGCCCGGCCGGGACAGGTCGGCACGCTCCATCTCGTCCACGAGGCGCTCGAGGGGGCGGAAACGACGCTGGAGCATGATCACGTTGACGAGGACCGTCAGGAGCACCGCGAGGGCAAGGATCAGCGCGAGACCCGGCCGCTGCCGAGACGTTGAAGTTCGGGTTGCCGACGACGCCGGTCACCACCACCGCCGCGATGATCACGAGGAGGTTTCCGACGAGGACCTGAGTGAGGAGGTTCTTGCGACGCATCACTCGTAAGTATCGGCGGCTTCTTTGAATTTAGGAACTAGGGGCTGGCCCCTAGTCAAGTCAGGGATCAGACCCCACCGGAATCGGGACACCTTTGTGCCACCATTGGACGACCGTTCGAGTTCCATCGCCCGGGAGTTCGCCCCTCGAATGACCACCACCCGCAAATCCAACTTCGCCGCCGGCCTCCGCACGGTCATCCTCATGGCCGCGCTGGGAGGCCTTCTGGTCGTCATCGGGTACGCGATCGGCGGCATCAAGATCGCGAGCGTCTTCCTGGTCATCGCGCTGGCGATGAACTTCGTCGCCTACTGGTTCAGCGACAAGATCGCGATTGCGAGCGCCGGCGCCAAGCCGGTCTCCGAGCAGGAGGCGCCGCGGCTGTACCAGATGGTGCGCGACCTGACCACCCGCGCCGAGCTGCCGATGCCACGCCTGTACGTGATCCCGACCGAGCAGGCGAACGCGTTCGCGACCGGGCGCAACCCCAAGCACGCGGCGGTCGCGGTGACCGCGGGCATCACCAAGCTTCTCTCCGAGGACGAGCTCCGCGGCGTGCTCTCGCATGAGCTCGGCCACGTCCGCAACCGGGACATCCTCACGCAGTCGATCGCCTCGGCGATCGGCGCCATGATCACCTGGATCGCCTACCTCTTCCTGTGGTTCGGCGGCGACGACAACTCACCGCTCGGCCTGATCGCGAACCTGGCGCTGTTCCTGCTGGCCCCGATCTCGGCGAGCCTGATCCAGCTGGCGATCTCGCGCCAGCGCGAGTACTCGGCCGACGCGACCGGCGCCGAGATCTGCGGCAATCCGGAGTCTCTCGCCTCGGCGCTCCTGCGCCTGGAGGAGGGCGTGAAGACCATGCCGATGCAGGTCAACCAGGCGACCGAGCCGCTCTACATCGTGAAGCCGTTCTCGGGCGGCGGCATCGCGAGCCTTTTCTCGACGCATCCGCCGATCGAGGAGCGGGTTCGCCGGCTCCGCCAGATGCGCCCGACTCTCTCCTAGGGCGAGCGGGCCAGGCGAGGGACCGGGCACGCGCGGGTGCCGCCGATGTGCTGCGCGAGGTAGCAGTACGCCGGCTTCGGCCTGAGCGAAGGGGTCATGACGCCGTAGGTGCCGAAGCGGCTGGCGCCGCCGAGATCGGAGAGCGTATAGATCAGGAACGATCGGACGTTCAGTCCCCGGGTGGCCCGGTACATGCGGGCGAGCACCTGGCCCTGCTGGTCAAGCGGAACGTTGAAGTGCCCGCCGCCACCGGCGACGCCGCCGATCCCGACCTCGGTGATCCACAGCGGCTTCGAGCCGTCGTTGAACCGCTCACTGACTCTCCGGAGCTGCTCGAGGTCCTTGGTCATGCCCGCCACCCACGGCGCCTGCGCAGAGTAGGGGTGCGCCCCGATCCCAGCGAACGACCGCTTGCCCGCGATCTCGTAGACGCGGGCGAGGAACTGGGACGGCGCGATCTTTCCGCGAGACGGTGGGCTGGGCGAAAGCCCCCCGGTCAGGATGGGCCGATGGAAGTCGGCATCGCTTGCCGCCCTGTCCGCGGCGAGGAGCAGTCGCGCGTACAGGGCCGGGTCGGGGTGGGGGGCGAAGAAGCTGATGAAGTTCGGCTCGTTCCAGATCTCCAGCGCGCTCATCCTGGGCAGGTGAGCCATGAGGGACCGCAGGAACGCCTGCCAGGCAGCAATATGTCGTGGCGAGGGCGGGAACGTGCACCTGGTACAGCTGCCGGGCCGGTCCCAGCCGGGCGATCGCGCCCATGCGGGGGTGCTGTAGGCGACCACGACGGGCCGGATGCCATCGCGCATCATCGTCCGGTACCGGCTGACCACGGGCCCCCAGTTGAAGCGCGGCACGCCGCGAGTCTGCGCCTCGGACGGGGGCAGTGGCTCGATCGCGCCCCAGAGTGCCTCGATCCGGTCTGAGTCCGCTCCGGCTCGCGCGGTCAGCGCGATCTGGGTGGCTCCGGTGATCCGCGTGCTGCCGGGGCGGCACGGCTGCCCTTCAGGCACCCGCGGCGCCTTGCTCGCCCCGGGGGTGGCCACCGGGCCGTAGCAGATGTCCCGCCAGCCGGTTCCCGTGAAGCCCCATGGCGGAGACTGAAGCGGGTTGTGTTTCGGCAAGCTCACGCTCGGCGCGGTGGATTGAGTCACCGGCGCCGGGGAGGGGCCGGATGAGGCCGGCTGCCCACCGCCACGGAGCAGCAGTGCAAGAGCGATGCCACCGCCCAAGGCGACCAGGGCCGCAATGGGAGTGAGCCTCCGGCGCCGCCGCGACGGCGTTCGATTCGGGGTGTGATTCATGGAGGGGCGGGCATCATCGTGAACCTCTGCGCGGCCCGCGGTCATGAGCTACCATCGCGCGCTCCCAGCCTCCTGGGTGCCGCCTCGACGCCTCAAGTGCGCGGTTGCCAAAGTCGAAGAAGAAGACGGATGCGGAGGCTGCTCGAAGGCACGCGATCTGCCGCAACCACGAGGAGGCGCTCCCACCGATGACCCCCGCTCGCGCACCCCATGGCACTGCTCCGGCCGTGTCCAGGACCCCGCGGCGCGGCGCGTTGATGGGGATCCTGGTGCTCCTCGCCCTCCTCCTGACAGCTATGACGCCGGTGGCCGCCGGTGCGGCGAAGAAGGTGCCGAAGGGCTTCTTCGGTCTCGCCGAGGGTGGCAGCTTCGCTCTGAAGGACTATGAGCGGATGCACAAGGCCAAGGTGCGGACCTACCGCCCGACGCTCGTCTGGAGGGCCGCGGAGCCGCGGCGAGGGGTCTTCCGCTGGTCGTCCCTCGACGCCAGGGTCGGCGCGCTCGCGCGGAACGGGATCAGCCCCGTGGTCATGGTTTGGGGATCCCCTCAATGGGTGACCGGCAGCGGCAACCCGGGCGTCCCGCCGCGGACCGCTAAGGAGCTGCGGGCATGGAGCTCATTTCTGACGGCGGCGGTCAACCGCTACAAGCGCGGCGGCCAGTTCTGGAAGGCCCATCCGGACGTTCCGGTGAAGCCGGTCGAGTCGTGGCAGATCTGGAACGAGCCGAACCTGCCGAAGTACTTCGCCAAAGACGATCGGGGAAGGAAGTCGGTGCCCAAGCCGGCCAAGACCTATGCGAAGCTCGTCAAATCCTCAGACAAGGCGATCGGGAAGGCCGACAAGCACGCCAAGATCATCCTCGGCGGGCTCAGCAGCAAGGCGAAGAAGAAGAAGCTCGAGCCCAACACGTTCATCAAGAAGTTCCTCAAGGCCAAGAGGATCACCAAGCGCTTCAACGCGGCCGCCCTGCACCCATACGCGCCGAAGGTCTCGAAGTACGAGTCGCGGATCTCGAAGTTCCGCAAGACCCTGAACAAGAACGGCGCGAGGAAGAAGCCGATCTGGCTCACCGAGGTCGGGTGGGGATCCGCGCGCGGGCACGGCAGCCTGAACAAGGGCAAGAGCGGCCAGGCGAAGCTGCTGAGGCAGTCGTTCAAGGTGACCCTCAAGAAGCGGCACAAGTGGGAGATCGGTCGGCTGTTCTGGTTCGACTGGCGCGACCCTCCCAAGGGTGGCGGGATGGGCTGTAGCTTCTGCGCCTCCGCCGGCCTGCTTAAGAACAACGGGAAGTCCAAGCCCTCCTACAGGAAGTTCAAGCACTTCACGAAGCTGCAGGGCATGGGCGGCCATCACGGGCACCACCATTAGGCGTAGCGCCACCCGCATAGCGGGCTATACTTTTTGAAGTAAATCCGGATCGAGATTCAGGAGTATTGATGGCGACTGCGGCCGAGCCGATTGAGCGGCTCAAGGAGAGGATCGACCTCATCGCGAACACGAAGGCGCGGGAGGAGGTCGAGGCTGGCGCGAAGCTGATCGACGTGCGGGAGCCGCACGAGTGGGACGAGGCGCACCTCGAGGGCGCAGTTCACGTTCCCCAGGCCGAGCTCGGAGACCGGATCGGCGAGGTCGCCCCCGATCATTCGGAGCGGATCGTCCTCTACTGCCGCACCGACAACCGCTCCACGCGCGCGGCCGACGCGCTTCGGGACCTCGGCTACGAGAACGTCTCCGTGATGGAGGGCGGGATCGTCGCCTGGCAGGAAGACGGTCTCCCCGTCGTCGCCGCGGCCGGGCTGAGCCCCGACCAGCGCATGCGGTATTCCCGGCACACGCTGCTGCCCGAGGTCGGAGTCGAGGGCCAGATGAAGCTGCTGAACTCGAAGGTGCTGCTGATCGGCGCCGGCGGGCTTGGCGCCCCGTCCGCGTTCTACCTCGCCGCGGCCGGCGTCGGGACCATCGGGATCGTCGACGACGACGTCGTCGACGAGTCGAACCTCCAGCGCCAGGTGATCCACACGACCGACCGCGTCGGGATGCCCAAGACGGCGTCCGCGAAGGCTTCGATCGAGGCGCTCAACCCCGACGTCAAGGTGGTCGAGCACCGCACCCGCCTGAACGCCGAGAACATCCTCGACATCATCTCCGACTACGACGTCCTCGTCGACGGGGCTGACAACTTCCCGACCCGCTACCTCCTGAACGATGCGTCGGTGAGGTTGCGGAAGCCGGTGGTCTCCGCGTCGATCCTGGCGTTCGACGGCCAGATCTCGACCTTCGTCCCGTATGAGGGGCCGTGCTACCGATGCCTCTACCCGGTGCCGCCGCCGCCGGAGATGGCGCCCAGCTGCGGCGCCGCCGGCGTGCTCGGCGTGATGGCCGGGGTCATGGGCCTCCTGCAGGGGAACGAGGTGATCAAGCTCGTGGCCGGCATCGGCGAGCCGCTCATCGGGCGACTGCTGCTCTACGACTCGCTCGGAACGCGGTTCACCGAGCTCAAGGTGAAGCGCGATCCGGATTGCCCGATCTGCGGCGACCACGCGCCCGAGATCCCCGAGTCGGAGATGGGCAGGTTCCCCGACTACGAGGCCTTCTGCGCCGGCGAGCCTGTCGTGCGCGCCTGACCGCTCGCCGCATAGGATCCCCACCCGATGCCGACCGTGAAGATTCCGCCAGTGCTACGCGCCCAGACCGGGGGCGAGGCCGAGCTCCAGACCCGGGGCTCCACCGTGGGTGAGGTCCTGCGCTCGCTCGCCGAGGCGCATCCCGGAACGAGCTCGCAGATCTTCGCCGACGGCGGCGATCTGAACCGCTACGTCAACGTCTACCTCAACGACGAGGACGTCCGGGTGCTGGAGGGGCTCGACACCGCCGTCGCGGACTCCGACACCGTGATGATCCTGCCGGCGATGGCCGGCGGGAATTCTCTGACCGCCCTCATACCCCATGCTATGGTCCCGCGGGCTAGGGACCACAACGTCTAGGAGGAACCTCAATGCAAGGCGGGCAGAGAAGGGACTTCGTTGTGCTGCGCATGGTGCTTGGGATCGCCTGCGTGGCTGTTGTCGGACTGATCGCGGCGCCGATTGCGCTCGCGAACACTCCGGCGGGTGACCAGTACGGCTCGGCGCTGCCGGGCGGCGGGAACGGTGGCAACAACAGCGGCTCGAGCCCCAGCGGCTCGACGACGATTCCGGTGGCTCCCAACTCCTCGTCGAGCCAGACGGCCACGGGCGGCTCTAGTGGCTCGAGCGCAACCAGGGCCAAGGCCAACGACACCGGATCCAACGGCGCCGGCTCGTCGCACAACGGGCACAAGGCCGACACCCGCGAGGCGTCGGGCTCCGGCCCGGGCAGCCCGGACGCGGTCAACGTCACTCCCTCGGGCCACTCGGTTCCCCAGGTCGCCGCGGACTCGGCCGGTGACAGCTGGCTGCCGTTCTTTATCGGCGGCATGGTGGCGCTGGCCTGCGCAGCCGCGGCCCTGGTGTTCTTCCGGAACCGGCGTCGGACAGCGCAGGGATGAGGATCCTCAAGAGGGTCACAGGAAACCCGGCGCGCCGGGCGGTCGGGCTAACAGTCGTTGCGGCGTTCGTGATGCTGCTCGCGACGAGTGGGGCGGAGGCCAAGGGGTCCAACTTCTTCGGCCTGGACTACTCGTTCCACTTCCTGAGCGACAGGGATCCGTTGATGCTCAAGAAGAGCGGCACGAAGACCGTGCGGTGGACCTTCTTCTGGCCTCGCATCGAGGGCAGGCAGGGCCAGTTCGACTGGTCCCCGGTGGACAACTTCGTCGGCGACCTCGCCGCCAAGGGCATCAAGGTGATGCCGACGCTGTACGGATCGCCGCACTGGGTGGAGAGCAAGGCGGTCAAGCCCCCGGTCGACTCAAAGAAGGCGCGCGACGCGTGGAAGCGCTTCGTCACGGAGGCGGTCAAGCGCTACGGTCCCAACGGGGTCTACTGGACGGGTCCCTACCAGCTCGCTCATCCAGGCAAGGCGACGATCCCCATCGGCACCTGGCAGGTCTGGAACGAGCCGAACCTCAAGAGCGCCATGAGCCCGCCGAAGCCGGGCCTGTACGCAAGGGTCCTGAAGCTCGCCCACCAAGCGATCACGAGCGCCGACGGGAAGGCGAAGGTCATGTTCGCGGGCATGCCGGGCTACTCGGGGTACGTCAACGCCTGGGACTTCATCAGGGGCGTCTACAAGAAGCACGCTGCCAGGTACTTCGACATCGCCGCGCTGCACCCATACGCGCGGACGGTGACCCAGATGCTGGGCGAGGTCAAGCGGTTCCGCAAGGCGATGCGCAAGGGCGGCGATGGCCACAAGCCTCTCTGGATCACCGAGATCGGGTGGGGATCGCTGCCGAAGAGCGCCACCCAGTACGGGCTGACGAAGGGCAAGAAGGGCCAGAAGCGCATCCTCAGGCACGCCTTCAAGGAGCTGAAGAAGAAGAGGCACTCGTGGGACATCAAGCGAGTGGTCTGGTTCAACTTCCGTGACGGGAAGGGCGGCGGGGTGAAGACCTGTAGCTTCTGCTCGTCGGCAGGTCTGCTCAAGAACAACTTCAAGCCCAAGCCGGCCTGGAAAGCGTTCCGCCACTTCACCCACACCTAGCCCGTTATGGTGGGCATTCCGGAGGCTCACAAAGTGGTGGCGGACCCTGCCGAGAGCCGTGCTATGTTGCCCGCTGGCTGGGATCGACGCTTAGGGAAGGAGCCCGATGCAAGCGCGGAGACCAGGGACGAGGTCAGGTCGCAGAGGGTCGCCTGAACGATGCGTGTGAACAGGGGTTTGTGATGCGAAGACTGCTGGGATTGGTGGCCGTAGCGGTCGTCGCGCTGCTCCTCGTGGCGCCGGCGGCTGAGGCAAAGGGCGCCAAGAGCCTCTTCGGCCTGAACTACGTGTTCAAGGAGATAAACGGCAAGGACGCGCGCATGTTGAAGAAGAGCGGCGCCAAGACCGTGCGCTGGCAGATGCAGTGGCCGCAGATCGAGCCGAGCTCCGGGCACTTCGACTGGTCCGTGCAGGACAAGATCGTCGGCGACCTCGCCAAGAAGGGGATCACTGTGCTGCCGATTCTGTGGCGCACTCCTGGCTGGGCGCAGAGCTGTACCGCGCGGTGCAGCATCAGGCCACCGATGTCCTCGCAGACCTCGAAGAACGCCTGGAAGGACTTCCTGCAGGCGACCGTGAAGCGCTATGGCCCCAATGGGAAGTTCTGGAAGCGCTTCAAGCGAGAGCATCGCCACAAGGAGCCGAGGCCGATCAAGACATGGGAGATCTGGAACGAGCCCAACCTGTCGACCGCGATGAGTCCGCCGGCTCCCCAGCTCTACGCGAACCTGTTGAAGCTCTCCAAGAACGCGATCAGGGGCGTGGATCGGCACGCCGACGTGATGTTCGGGGGCCTGCTAGCCCACTCGCCATCCGGCCCGACGGCTTGGAACTTTCTCGATCGGACCTACCAGGCGCTCGACGCGCTCGGCGTCAAGAATGGCTTTGACGTCGCAGCGATCCACGCCTACGCGCCCTCCACCAAACAGATGCTCTCGGATGTCGGTCAAATGAGAGGGGTGATGAGCGACAACGGCGATGGCAAGGCGCCCCTCTGGATCGCCGAGATCGGATGGGGCTCGGCGCCGAAGAGCACCGCCAACGGCGGGCAGACGAAGGGACTACAGGGCCAGAAGAAGATCCTCAAGCACTCATTCAAGGCGCTGAAGAAAAAGCGCAAGAAGTGGCACATCAAGCGAGTGCTGTGGTTCAACTACCGCGACTTCGCGGGAAGCGGGAACCCGCGGTTCTGCGCCTACTGCGGCTCGGCGGGCCTGCTGAACTACGACTACTCGCCGAAGCCCGCCTGGAACGCGTTCCGCAGGTTCACGCACTAGGTTCGCCGTTCGCCGACCGCTGACGCCGCAGGGTCAGGCGCCTTCGCACCCGGCCGCGGAGTTGCGCGACCGCGCTCGGGCCGCCGCCATCGGCGAACAGCTCAGCGGGGTAGAGCTCGGTGGGGCTGGCGGCGCGAAACCCCTGGACCCGTCCCCGCACGCCGGCGAGGTTTCGGTCGACGAGCGCGTGGGCCGCGCAGACACCCAGCTCGCGCACGAGGATCGCCGGCAGGCGGCGTGGGGTGATCACGTTCCACTTGCGCAACACATAGCCCCGCCCGAAGCCGGTCAGGTAGTTCTTGGCGACCGATCCGGCCCCGAGGGTCGAGGCATGCCGGTGGGTTCCCTGCGCTCCAGGGGCGAGCCGGCAGCGCCCGCCGGCGCGGATCAGCCGCAGCGAGAGCTCGGTCTCCTCCCAGTAGGCGAAGATCCGCTCGTCGAAGCCCCCGACGGCGTTGAATGCCTCCCGGTCGAACGCCGCCGCGGCGCCCACCGGGCACGGTGGGTCGGCGGCGCCCGCGAGGACCGACAGCGGCTCCCCGTTCAGGTAGTCGAAGGCGAGGAGGGTGTGGTCCAGCAGGACCCCCGCCGTCTCGATCAGGTGCGGGTCCTGCGCGTCGCGGAGCACCCCAGTGGCCATGGTGACCCCGGCACCCGGATCGACGGCGGACGACAGCTCCTCGACGAAGGGCGGATCGCACACCACGTCGTCGTTGACCATCAGCAGCACGTCGCCGTCTGCTCTCGCTGCCCCCGCGTTCACGGCACGCGAGAACCCGAGGTTCCGCTCGAAGCGAATCCGCTCGACTCCCGGATGGCGCTCACAGGCTTGCTGAACCGATCCGTCCGGGCAGCCGTTGTCGACGACGATCACCTGGTGCTCCGTCGTCTGCGCAGCGAGCGAGTCGAGCAGTGCGTCAAGGCGAGTGCCCGTCAGGCTCGGGACGATGACGGACGCGCGTCGGCTCAACGGCCGGTGTTGCGAAGCTCGGCGAGCGTGCCGGCCGCGAACCCGCTGCCGAGCGCGAGCGCTCGCGCGACGAGGTAGCCCGGCAGCCGGCCCGTGAGGCCCGGCTCGCGCGAGCGACCGAACCGGAGGAAGGGGATGGCGCTCGCCGCGAATCCGACCGCGCCGGCGGCGGCGAGGCGTAATCCGCTCCTGTGGACCGGGGCGACGGCCAGGCCGAGGACGACCAGGCCGGCGAACCCGACCTGAAGCTTCAGGCCGAGCGGCGTATAGGTGTCCTGGATCAGCTTGTCCGGGTGGTGGCGGCCGATCCGCGCCTTCGCATAGCCGATTCTGAACTTGCGGCGCACATAGGCGCGCAGGCTCGTGTGATGGTGGTGCCTGACGGCCGCGCTGGGCACGAACGCGATCCGCAGGCCGGCGTCCGCGATCCGGAACGAGAGCTCCTGGTCCTCCGAGGTGGCGCCCTGAAAGCCCTCGTTGAAGCCGCCGAAGCGCCAGAACGCCTCGCTGCGGTACGCGGCGCTATAGGTGGCGACGAGCTCGACGCGCTCGTGCCGGGCCAGCTCCCGGTACTTCTCGTCGTACTCGAGCTGCGCGAACCGGGCCGCCGGCTCGTGCTGCGCGCTCGTCGTCACGCCCCGCGCCGCGACGACTCCGTTGTCGCCCAGCGTCTCGACCAGTCGCTCGACCCAGTCGCCAACCGCCACGCAGTCCGCATCGGTGAACAGCAGAAGGGCACCGCGCGCGGCCTTCGCCCCCCGGTTGCGCGCTGCGCCGGCGCCTCCGCGATCCTGGGTGATCACCTGGGCGCCCATCCTGCGCGCGATCTCGGGCGTCGAGTCCGTCGATCCGTCGTCGACCACGATCACCTCGCCGGGCATCACCGTCTGCTCGTCGAGCGCCGCGAGGCAGCCCTCGATTGTGGCGGCCGAGTTGAACGCCGGAATCACGACCGATACGTCGGCGCGCGTCTCGCGCCGGGTTTGACCCATGTCGCCGAGAGCCTCTGCGGTGCGGGTCAGCCTGTCAACTCGCGTAAAGGCGCCTTAGGACTGCGCCGCGCGGCGGCGGTTTCGGTAAACGAGCACCGCCCCGGCCGCGCCGAGTGCCAGCAGACCGCCGATGAACCACGGAACCCAGCTGTCGCCCGCGGAGTCAGCCGCGATGTGCGGCACGGACTGGTTCGCGGTCTGTGCGGGCGTGCCCGTGTTGTTGGACTCGCTTGCGGGCGTCCCCTTGGCGTGATTGCCCTTCTGGAAGGCCTTCGAGCCGTCGTGGGCGGACCCGCCGCCGTTCCCGCCGCCGTTCCCGCCGGAGGCGGTCGAAGCGCTCGTATTGGAGCCGCTCGTTTGGCTCGAGGAGGAACTAGGGGCGACCGGGATCGTCGACTCCGAGCTGCCGCTGGAGCCCGGGGAGCTGTTGCTTCCGCCACCGTTGCTGCCGCCCACCCCGGGCAGAGCGGACCCGTACTGGTCCTGGGAGGGGGATGTGGCTCCCGCCGTCGGGACGATCACCGCCGCCAAGAGCGCGATCACGGCGACCGCCACCGCGAACCGCGGCATGTGAAGTTCCCTGAGCTGCGCATCATCCATTGAGAGCGCCTCCTTCGAGTCGTATCCCAGCCGTCGCTCCCGCGGCATGATAGTCGCACGGAAGCCGCCCTGCAGGTCACGGGGCGAGTCGCTGCCTACAATGCGCGGGTCATTTTCCACGGGCGGCTCGCGAGGCGGGACCTCGCGCGTGCCGGGAGCGCGCCGCACTGTTCGAGGCTAGCCCTCGCGCTCGGTCCGCCTAGACTGCGCGGCCTTCGTGCCCGCCCACCGACCTTGCAAGCGCTGAGTAAAGAGTCACAAGACGGGTTCGTCAGGCGGATCAATCCGGCGTGGGCGGCGCCGGTCCTGATCGCGGCCGCCTACGCGGCGCTGGCGTACTCGAGCGGCGGCTACTCGATCGAGGTCATCGCAGCGGTGACGGTCGGCGTCTGGTGGGTGGTGATCCTCGCGCTCATCACGCGGGCGGTTCCCCGGTGCCCCATCCCGCCCCTCGCGATCGTCACGGGCGGGTGCCTGGCGGCGTTCGGAGGCCTGACGGCGCTGTCGATGATCTGGGCCAACGATTCCGGCCGGACGTTCACCGAGGTCGTGCGCGTGGCCGGCTACCTGGGCCTCTTCGTGCTGACCGTGGTGGTGTCCGCAAGGACGGGCGCGCGCCCCTGGCTGGCCGGGATCGCGATCGGGATCGTCGTGATCGTGGTCGGCGCCGACCTAAGCCGGTTTGATCCGTCCCTGTTCGGCGGCGCGGACCGCAGCATCTTCGCCAGCCTTCCGGCCAGCAATGGACGGCTCAGCTATCCGGTCGGGTACTGGAACGGCCTTGGAGCGATCCTCGCCATCGGCATCCTGCTCCTGGCCTGGTTCGGCTCTTTCGCCCGCAGCAGGCTATGGCGAGCGGCGGCCACCGCGGCGCTGCCGGCATTGGGCCTGGCCATGTACCTGACGTCCTCGCGGGGCGGGCTCGCTGCCACGGCGATCGGCGTCTGCGCGCTCCTCGTCTTCTCGCGCGACTGGGTGCGGATTCTCGGGACTCTCGTGATCGGCGCGCTGACTACCGTGGTGCTGGCGGGGCTCGGCTCGCAATGGGACGACGTACGGCATGCGCTCACCACGCACGACGCGTACGTCCAGGGCCGCTGGCTGGCGCTGGCCACGGTGCTGTGTGTGCTCGCCGCCGCGGCGGCGCGCTACGCCGCCGACGGTTGGCTCGGGCGCGTGCGCCTCCCGCGCAGGGTGGCGCGGCGAGGCCTGGCGGCGGTCGTTGTGCTGGGGCTGATCGTGCTCGCCTTCTCGCACCCGGTCGACCGGCTACGCGAGTTCTCGAACTCCAGCGACATCGGGAATGCGAGCTCGACGACCGGCGGCAGCCACATCGGCTCCCTCTCCGGCACCGGGCGCTCCCAGTTCTGGGGCCAGGCCATCGACGCGTTCGACAGCGAGCCCGCGGTCGGCATCGGTGCCGGTAACTACGAGCTCTGGTGGAACCAGCATCACACGATCGGCGTGGTCACGGTCGACGCGCACTCGCTCTATCTACAGACGCTCGCCGAGCTGGGCATTCTCGGGATCCTGCTGCTCCTGGGGTTCCTGGGCACCGCCCTGTACGCCGGGTGGCGCGCGGTCGTCCGGCGTCCGGACGTGGGCGACGGCGGCGAAGTGATGGGCGCGGCACTCGCGGTCTTCCTCGCCGGGCTCACGTCCGCTGCGTTCGACTGGACCTGGCAGCTGCCGGCTGCCTTCGTGCCGGTGATCGTGATGGCGGCCCTGCTCAGCGGCCCGGCGAGCCAACCGGTCGCCGTGGTTGCGGAGCCCGGCGCCACCGAGCTGAGGCCCAGGTGGCGGGCGCGAGGTGGGCAGTACGGGCTGGGCGTGGCGGCGCTCCTCTGCGCCTGGGTGGCCATCTGGGTCGCGGGCGACCAGCTCATCGCGTCGATCCAGCTCGACTCGAGCCGCTCCGCCATCGCGAACGGGGACTACGACAGCGCCGCGCAGAGCGCGCGCAACGCGTCGGCCATCCAGCCCTGGTCGTCCGAGGCGCAGCTGCAGCTGGCCCTGGCGGAGAAGGGGAACGGCGATCTCGCCGCTGCGACGTCGGCCGTGCGTGAGGCCGTCGACCGTGCGTCTCACGACTGGCGGCCGTGGCTGGTCGCGGCGGAGGTCGCGGCGGCTGCCGGGAACCGCCAGGCTGCCGAGGCGGGGCTGGCCACGGCGGAGCACCTGAGCCCAAGGCCCCTCCGGGTGACGTTGGCCCCCGAGCGGTAGTTTCGCGGACTTCGTGGGTTACAGGGATAGGCATATGATGGTGCGACGGGGGTACTGGGAACTTTGGACGCCGATTGGGCTCAGGCAGCGGATAGAGCGATGGGCGGCGGGGCCGTGACTGAGCCCGCGCCTGTTTCCGCGAGCCCGCAGGATGTCATCGACGTCCGAAGGCGCTTCCGCACTGAGCAGGTCGAGCCGACGATCCGCGAGGTCGGGCGCCGCCGGTTCTGGCGCGAGTCCCTGCGCCGGCGCATGTTCGGCGGCGCGGACGTCGTCGCCGCGGGCCTCGTGACCGTGGTGGCGGCCACGAGTACCCCCGAGCTCGTCTGGTCGCTCGCGATCCTCCCGGTCTGGGTGGTGCTGGCGAAGCTCTTCGGCCTCTATGACCGCGACCAGATGTCGATCCGCCATCTCACGGTCGACGAGCTGCCGCAGATCGCGTCCTGGGCGGCAGCGGGCACGGCGACGCTGGGCGCGCTGCTCTACATCGTGCCGATCCCGGCATTCACCGTCGCGCACGCGGTCCTGATCTGGTTCTGCATCACGACCCTGGGCGCGTTTCTCCGCGGCGGAACCCGCTGGCTGTGGCGGCGGATCACGCCGCCCGAGCTGACCTGCGTGCTCGGCGGGGGCGACCTCGCGCGCGCCGCCCGCCGCAAGATCGAGCTGTTCGAGGACATGCACCTGAAGCTCGTCGACGTCGACGAGCGCCTGCCGCACGGAGGGGAGAACGGGGACGCCAAGGAGCTGGTGAGGATGGTCGACCGGATCATCGTCGCGACCGAGCACATGGACGTGCCCTGGATCGGCGAGCTTGCGGTCGCCTGCCGGGCCCACGGCGTCAAGCTCAGCGTGGTCTCGCCGCTTCGCGGTCGTGCGGGCCCGTTGCCCAGGCTCTCCGAGGTGGCGGACCTGCCCGTCCTCGAGTACGACACCCGCGACGTGCCCCGATCGACGATCCTGATCAAGCGCGTCTTCGACGTGCTCGCCTCGTCCTTCGCGTTGATCGTCTGCGCGCCGCTGTTCCCGATCATCGCCCTCGCGACCAAGCTCGACAGCCGCGGGCCACTTCTGTTCGTCCAGACGCGCGCCGGTCTGCGCGGGGTTCCGTTCCGGGTCTACAAGTTCCGGACGATGCGCGACGGCGCCGACCAGATGCTCGACGAGCTGGTCCGGATCGATGATCTGCCCGAGCCTGTCTTCAAGTTCAGGCGCGATCCGCGCGTGACCCGGGTGGGTCGGGTGCTGCGGCGCCTGAGCCTCGACGAGCTGCCGCAGCTCGTGAACGTGCTGAAGGGCGAGATGAGCATCGTCGGCCCGCGTCCCGAGCAGATCGACCTGGTCCGGCGCTACCGGCCCGAGCACCGCTTCCGGCTCGCCGTGAAGCCGGGCATCACCGGCTCGATGCAGGTCTTCGGGCGTGGTGCGCTCAGCTTCCCAGAGCGGCTGGCGGTCGAGCTCGACTACGTGGAGAATCTCTCCCTCAGCCGGGACCTCAGGATCCTCCTGCAGACGCTCCCGGCTATCTTCCGCGGCACTGGTGCCTACTGAAAGTCTCCGCGCCGCGAGGTCGGCGTCCGTCGAGGAGGCACGGAGTGACGGCGTGCCCGGGCTCGACGCGGGCCTCGACGAACCACTTCTGAGCGACGTCGCGGTCGGGGCGGGCAATGCCGTCTTCGTCAAGGGGCGGTGCACGCCGCCCGCCGGGCGCCGGATCGAGCGGCTGACCATCGCCCTCGGAGGCGAAGAGCACCCGCTGATGGGCCAGGGCATCTCCGATCGCCGCGTTGGAGGCGCCGGCGACATGTGGTGGGGAGTCGTGCCGCTGTCGCCGGTGGCCGAGCCGGTCGAGGTGCCCCTGGCGCTGCGGGCTGAGCTCGAGGGAGGACTGAACGCGGAGGCACGGCTCGCGACCTGGCGCCTGCTGCCGGCGCTCGACGTCCAGCCCGTGCCCCTGCCCGCGGGGACCGGCATGGCGACCGGCCCGCTCGTCGCCGTCTGCATGGCGACGTTCGACCCGCCGCTCGAGCTGTTCTCGCGCCAGATCGAGTCGATCCGCTCGCAGACCCACGGCAACTGGGTCTGCGTGATCACAGACGACCACTCGCGGCCCGAGCTGCTCACCGCGGATCCACGAGATCCTGGCGAGCGACGAGCGCTTCGTGCTCGTGCCGTCCGAGGTCCGCCGCGGCTTCTACGGAAACTTCGAGCGCGCGCTCGCGCTCGCCCCGGCCGAGGCGGGCTACCTCGCTCTGGCCGACCAGGACGACAGCTGGCACCCCGACAAGCTGGAGGTGCTCCTCGGCGAGCTCGAGCATGGCGGCGGTGCTCGCGTACAGCGATACGCGGGTCGTGGACGAGAGCCGCGGCGTGTCTGTCGGACACCTACTGGCGCTACCGCGCCAACAACTACACGGACTTCACCTCCCTTGTGATCACCAACGCGATCACCGGCGCCGCCTCGCTGTTCCGGCGGGAGCTCGTCGAGCTGGCGCTGCCGTTCCCGCCCCCGCACGGTGACATCTTCCACGACCACTGGCTGGCGCTGGTGGCGTTGGCGACCGGGGAGATCCGCTACGTCGATCGCCCGCTCTACGACTACGTGCAGCACTCGGCGGCGGCGCTGGGCTTCTCGAAGGCGAACGCCGGTCGCGGCCGGTGGGGGGGATGGCTCGCGGACGTCACGCTGCGCATGCTCCGGCTGGCCTCCCGGGTGCTCCGCCCCGTCGGCCAGGTCCGTTACTTCGAGAACTATTGCCGGCTGGTGCTCCAGGCGCGAGCGCTCGACTTGCGGCTTGGCGATGCGCTCAGCCCCACCGAGCGGGGCGCACTGCACCGGATTCAGGGCTGCGACGGCTCAGCCGCTCGGCGCCGCGTGGTTCGCCATGCGGACGCTTCGTCCGCTGGTCGGGCGCAACGAGACGATGGGCATGGAGCGCGGCCTCCTCGCCGGCCTGCTCTGGCGCCTGCTGGCCGGGCTTCGCGCAGGCGTCTCCCGCGCTCGGAGCGCCGCGTAGCGTGGCGGGACGGGGCGGGCACCCCCTGCGGCAGAGCAAGGCCGCCCGCAGGCTCCTGTACGCGCGCGACGCGCTGCGAAGGGGCTCCCCCCGCCTGCGACGCGCCGCCGCAAGCCATCCGGCCCGCGAAGCGCTTGTGCCGGTCCTCGTCGACTACTACAGCCGGGACGGCAGCACGCTCACGATGCGCCTGCTCGGCTCCTCGCCCCAGGTGGCCGTGGGCGGCACCTATCCGTACGAGCACAAGTTCTTCGCCTACCTGTGGCGCTGGTCCCGCCTGCTCACGCGGCCCGACTGGGACGATGCGGAGTGGGACACCAACGACCTCGGATCGATCCTGCAGGAGCGCGACCGGTCGGTGCTCGGCCCGCCGCCCTGGCGCCGCCGCGACCTCATGGAGGGCACCGAAGCCGGGGCGCCGTCGATCTCGAGGCAGGCCTTCGACTTCACGTGGCACGAGTTCTCGCGGCGTGCCGCCGCCGTAACACGGGTCGAGCATCACGATCCCGGGGCGGACGTCCGCTACTACGCCGAGAAGCACATGAACTCGTGGCTCCTCGACCGTGGCGAGCTGCCGCCGTTCCGCCTGCTGGTGCTGCTGCGCGATCCGCGTGACACCTACGCGTCCCTGCTCGCCTTCCGCGAGGCGACGAAGGCGGAGCTGGGCCAGCGCGAGGCGGCGGACGAGGAGGACTACTTGCGCCGGTTCATCGAGCGCCAGCGCGATCGGCTGCGGTGGATCTCCAGCCTCCAGGAGGGCCCCGATGCCGCGATCGTTCGCTACGAGGAGCTGGTGCACGACCTGCCGGGCGTCGCCCGACGCCTGGAGGGGTGGCTGGAGGTGAAGCTCGACGCCGAGGATGTGGCCAGCGCGATCGGCGCCTGGGGTGGGTCCACCGGACGGCGCCGAGCAGCAGGGAATCGATCGAGCGCTGGCGGACGGATCTCCCGCCGGGCATCGCCGAGAGGATCCAGCGCGAGCTGCGTGGAGAGGTCGAGGCGCTCGGGCTGAGCCAATGAGCAGCGAGCTTCCGATCCCACCGCGCGAGCTCGTCGCGCGAACGGGCCGGGCCCGAAGACCTCGACGGGGGCCCGGCGTCCCCAGGGAGGATGCGGCAGAACGCCTTCAGGCCAAGCTGCGAGAAGCGGAGCGCGCCTAGACCTCCTCGGCGACGCTCGGCGCGCGGCGGATGAAGTACCAGGCCCCGAACACGCACACGCCCACGTAGACCAGGCAGGGGATCAGCAGGCCGTCGAGAGGACCAGGCGCCACGCTCGTGATCTTGGGCGCGGCGGGATCGGTGATCCAGATCCGCGCCTGCTCGAGCATCGGGACGAACGGGTTCATCACGAACAGGACGCCGCGCAGAGAGCTTGGCACGACGTCGACCGGGAAGATCACGGGTGAGCCATAGAAGAAGATCAGCGCGATGACGCTCCAGACCGGCGCCGTATCGCGGAAGCGGACGTAGAGGCTGGAGAGCAGCAGGCACGCGCCGATGGAGAGGACCAGGAACGACAGGACGATGACTGGGAACAGGAGCCAGGTCGCCATCGGCGGGACGCCGTTGATGAACAGGAAGATGAGGAGGACGACGCTGTCGGCGATGAACAGCAGGATGGAGGTGCAGACCACCGACAGCGGGATGATGATCCGCGGAAACTGGGTCTTGCGCACGAGACTCTCGCGCGCGACCACGCTCGTCGTGGCGCGGCTTGTGCTCGCCGCGAACAGCGCCCGGTAGAGCATGATGTTCATCAGCAGCATCGCCGGGTAGTGCGGAACGGCGCCCCCGAATCGCCCGACCGAGGAGAACACGGCATACATGACTCCGAAGATGAGGAGGGGCTCCATCACGGACCATGCCATGCCGAACGCGGCCCCCTGGTAGCGGGTCTTGAGCTCGGTCTTCGAGATCAAAATCAGAAGCTGGAGGAAGCGCCTCGCCTCGCCTCCGAACGCGGAGGGGCCATGGACCTCCTGAAGCGGGATCGTCGGGGTCTCGGAGACGCTCGTCATGAGCGCTCACCCCCATCCCCGCGGGCGGGCCCGATCTTGCCCAGGTCCTCCATCCTCACCGCGTGGTCCAGCCGCAGAAGGCCTCGCCCGCGGTACCGATCGCCGGGGATCCCGAACTCGATGGACTTCGCATCAGAGACGGCCTTGTCGTTGCCCCCATCGGTGCGCTGGTTTACCGCGCAGCTCAGGATGTAGACGTCGGGGGTGAGCCGGTTCTCGATCGTCGCCTCGATATGCAGGCGCTCGCCCGCGGCGAGCCTCTCGCCGCCGTTCAGGTCGGTGGGGAGCGGGGAGAAGATCCGCGCCCGGTTCCGGTTTCGGATCTCGAAGCGGAAGGAGGGGTTCTCGATCTCCTCTTGAGTCTCGATCACGGCGTGCAGCCGAATCTCGTCAGCCTGCTCGACGATCGGGGAGGTGTCTCCCTGCAGGTCGCCCACCCACAGGTCCGCGATGGTGACCGGGTAGTGAAGGTCGTCATCGGCGCTCGCGAATCTCTCCTCGCGGGACGGCGTCCCGGCGACCGCCAGCTCGGAATAGCGTCGCGCGCACTCGTCGGGGTCGCCGATCCTCTCGATGCGCCCCCCTCGAGCAGCAGCACCCGGTCGCACAGCTCCTGAATCGAGGTCATCTGGTGGCTGACCAGGATCACGGTCTTGCCCTGCTCCTTGTATCTCTGGAAGACGTCGCCGCTCTTCCGCTGGAAGGCACTGTCGCCGACCGCGAGGACCTCGTCGATCATCATCACGTCGCCGTCGACCTCGACCATGATCGCGAAGGCGAGGCGGACCTTCATGCCGGAGGAGTAGTTCCTGAGCTTCATCGTCTCGAAGCCCTCGAGCCCGGCGAATGACATGGCTCGTTCGAACCGCGCCTCCGCCTGCTTGGTCGTGAGGCCCATCATCACGCCCTGGACCACGAGGTTGTCTCGCGCCGCAAGCTCTGGGTGGAAGCCCAGGCCGAGCTCGATGATGGGAGCGATCTGGCCGCCGACGAGGATCCTTCCCTGGTCGGCGCGATAGATGCTGGCCAGGAGCTTCAGGAGCGTGCTCTTGCCGGAGCCGTTGCGGCCGATGATGCCGAAGAACTCCCCCTGCGCGATCTCGAATGAGATGTCCTTCAGTACCGGCAGCATGCGGTACCCGTGACGCTCGCGCGGATGCCGGATGCGCGTAGCCACCGTTTGGTTGACGCGCAGCGGCACCTTGAAGGACTTGTACAGGCCCTCGACCTGCACCGCGAGCGGCCTGCCGCGGGGTGCGCCGGCGCCCGGTTGTAGATCGAGACGCTCGACCGACACCACGCCCGTGGGCTTCTGCCCGGCGCCCCAGCCGCGCACGAATCCTCGAGACGCGAAGCCACGCGATGGCGCGGGTCAAGGCGCGGTCGCGCTGCATCGTCTCGCTGGCCCAGAGCCGGGCGCGGACGGAGCGCAGCCACAGCCAGCCCGCGCCCCTGGCGGAGTCGCTCGAGAGCACCCTGTTCACGGCTCTTGCCTTTCGCTTGTCCCGCGCAAGCTGATCCGGGCAGCGTAGCCGGACGATCCGCGCGGCCAGCAGGAGCCTGATGTAGTGCTGGAAGTAGAGGGCGCGCCATTCGCCCAGCACGTTGCCGCGCTTGATGGTTTCGAGGCGGTGGCCGGGGCTCGACGGTGCTCCCTGGTTGGCCGCCTCGTGTCCCAGGGCGGCATCGCCGTGCTGAACGTAGTCGTAGAGCGGGCGGGGCACATACCGGATGCCGCCGAGCGCCATCCCGACGACTGCGATCCAGTGATCATGCCTCTGCTCGGAGACCTCCTGCGGGAACGGCAGCGCGTAGTCCAGGACATCGCGGCGGAACAGCGCCGCCGCACCGGTGACCGTGTTGGCGATCAGCAGCGAGGCGTAGTTCGTGTGGTTGTTCCTGCGCTTGGTCCAGTACGTGTCAGAGAGCGGCTTGCCATCCGCCGTGACGATTCGCATGTCGCTGTAGGCGAGCGCGTCGTCGGGGCCGATCGCCTCGGCGAGCGTGGCCAGCTTGTCCGCATCCCAGCGGTCGTCTTGATCGCATAGCGCCAGGAATTCCGCTTCCCTGGGTGTCAACTCGAGCGCGCGCTCGAAGTTCCGGTAGGTGCCCAAACGACCCCGGGACGGGAACAGCCGAAAGCGGGGGTCCTCGCCGAGGATTGCTCGCATGGCGTCCACCCGATCGGGATCGCTCGCGTCGTCGCTGATCACGCATACCCAGTTCTCGTGCGTTTGCTGCTTGATCGACTCGATCTGCTGCCTGAACAGCTCCGGGGGAGGCTCATGGCTCGCCATCGCGATCGCGATCAGCGGCCCGCCCTTGGGCCGCCGCGGAGCCCCATCTCTCTCGTGGCCCGGGACCGCAGCGCTGTGTCCGTGAGCGACGTCCCCGAGTGCGTCGTCTGAGAGCTCGATCTCCCCCAGCGCGGCGGTTGCCTCCCGGCGGCCGGCGAGCCTGGCACGGAGCCTCAGCCGGAGCATGCCGGACGAGTCCGCCGGCACCGTCACCAGAGCCCACCAGTAATCGCGAGCCCGTACAGCGGTGCCCGGTCGCGGCATGCTGTGGGCGATCACGGGATTCCGGGTCCCGTTGGCGACGACCGCCAGGTCGCGGATGGGCCCGGCCTCCGTGGCGCACGTTCCCTCCAGGAACAGGACGGTCCCCTTGCCCACGCCGATCCGACCCGGGAGTCCGCGGATGAGGCTGGCGTCGAGATTGATCACGCCGCCTCCACGAATGCCTTGACTCGCTCGATGAGCTGGTCGTCGAAAGAGTCCTGCCAGCTCCGGCTCCAGTCCAGCCGCGAGCCGCGAATCCGTCGCTCGCTGTCCCCGGTGGCCTCCACGGCCTCGGTGAGGCCCGCCGTGATCGCCTCGATCGTCGGCTCGACCGGGATCAGGTTCTCCGAGATCGAGCGCAGCGAATCCGCGGTCTTGTTCTCGAATGTGCTCGTCACAACCAACATGCCGGCCGATGCCATCTCCAGCGGAACGAGGCTTGGATGCGGTGTGTCCATCAGCGAGAGGCCAACGGAGTGCTCCCGCAAAAGGGAACGGTATTCGTCCTGGCTCTGGCGAGGCAGGACCTCCATCGAGGCGGCACCGGTTATGCGCACCGTGCTCGGCTCCATGGCGCCGACGCCGTAGTACCGCCAGCCGCCCGGCAGGATCCCGTCCTCGATCGCCGCCGCGATCGCCATCAGGCCGAGCTCGAACATGTTGCGCTCGGCGTGCTCCTCCGGCCGCGCGTAGAAGAGCAGGCTCGCGGCCTGCCTGCGCATGTCATCCGGCGAGGGCGGCTCGACCGGCGTGATCGCGTTGCGAAACGAGACGGAGCGCTCGTCCCCCTGCTCGTGGCCCTCCGCGAACACCCCGAGCGAATGGTTGCGGAAGTAGTCGCGCAGGAACTCGGTCGAGAAGACGGCGAAGTGGGGGAAGGTGTACGCCTGTCTGGTCACGGCGCCGAGCGTCCCGACCGGATAGGTCAGCGGGTCGTACTCTTGGATCACGAACAGGAAACGCTCCCGGTCGAGCTCCCGCGTCGCACGGTGGGCCAGGTGTGCTGTCCAGGACGTCGTTGCGATGAAGCAGTCCCGCGGGCTGACCTCCAGCGTGAGCAGCTCGCGGGCGGGCGCGAACTCGATCTCGACCTTGTCGAGGAGGGTGTCGAGGCCCTCGTAGCGCCGTATCTGGTCGCGCCACGCGTCCGGAAGCCGCGTGGGGTCCACCGCGACTATCCGCACCCGCAGGCCGTGCTCGGCGAGCCGGCGCGCGAGGTTGAACTTGCCGATGTAGGCGCCGAAGAAGTGCTCAAGGTCGATCGACGGCACGAGCACGTTGACGCGCGGCTCGCAGGTCGAGGAGACGCGCAGGCTGAGGGGGGTGATCTTGCGCGTGATCTGGTGCACCAGCTTGGGCGCGTCCGCGGGCGGCGCGCTGACCGTGGACGGGGGCGGCGGCGTCGGCAGGGCCTGGCCGTGGCTCTCACGGCGCCGGCGCCGGATGCGGCCCTGGATCTCGACGAACCGCCGCCACGCGATCCCCCGCGCGATCAGGCGCTCCTGCCCCATCGTCGGGGACCGGCGGCGCCTCGCGCCGAGCGAGCGCACCGCCATCCGCAGGGCAAGCGGGAGCGAGCGGTCGGCCTTGGTCATGCGCCTGACCGCGCGACGCTTGGAGCCGGTCAGCTCGTCCCCGCAGCGCATCATCAGGATCTCGGCGTGAAGGCGAGCCGCGCAGGCGTTGTAGAAGTAGTCGAGCCTCCAGCGCAGCAGGCGCCAGGACAGTCGCGCCCGGCCCTTCAGACGCGATCGGGGGTCGTCCGCCCTCGCCGCGTCACGCTTCTTCCAGCTGGCGCCCTGGCTGCCGAACGCGTTGCCCGGGTGCTGCACGTAGTCGTAGAGCGGGCGGTCGACGTAGGCAATGCGGCCGGTCGCCAGGGCGACCATCGCAAGCCAGTGGTCGTGGAACGCGTGGCCCAATGCCGCCGGGAACGGGAGCGCATAGTCGAGCAGCCCGCGGGGGAACATCGTCGCCGCGGCGGTGATCGTATTCGCGACCAGCAGCGAGGTCATGTCCGTATGGTTGGTCCGGCGGTCGGTCCAGTAGGTGGGGGAGATGACGTTGCCCTCGCCATCGATCAGGTTCATGTCGCTGTAGGCGAGCGTCACCCCGGACTCGATCGCGCCTCGGAGGGATTCGAGCTTGTCCGGATGCCACCGATCGTCTTGATCGCATAGGGCCACGAGCGCGGCCTCCGCTCCCACAAGCCCGAGCACGCGCTCGAAGTTGCGGTAGTAGCCCAGCCGGCTCTCCGTCCGCGAGAGGACGAAGCGCTCGTCGCCGTCCAGCTCCTCGCGGATCGCGGCATAGACGTCGGGCCTCGAGGAGTCGTCGCTCACGAGGCAGATCCAGTTGCGGTGGGTCTGTGCCCTGAGTGAGTCCACCTGTGCCGCAAACAGGTTGAGCGGCGGGTTGTACGTGGTCATGCAGACCGCGACCAGCGGCTCACCCGGTGCCGGCTCGGCCGGGAGTTCGAGGTCGCCGTTCGAGGCCCGCAGTGCCTTCAGGCGCACGCCCCCGATCCGCCTGGTTGCCACCTCGCCCGTCGAGAGCGTCGCGACGAGCTCGAGCTCGAGCTCGTCGCTCCCGTTGGCGCTCGCGAACGGCAGGATCGCCCAGAACCCGCTTCGATAGCGGTTGCCGTGGGGGTCAGTCCGGCGGTCGTGGGCGACGAACACGTCCGCCCGGGGCATCGAGTGCGTGAGGAGCGGGTAGATCGCGCCGTTCGCGCGGATGCCGAGGTCGATGATCCTGCGCTCGCGGTGAAAGCACCAGCCGCTGACGAACATCGCGTTGCCCCGGCCCACGGCCAGTGGCTCGGGCCGAGCGGCCTCGAGCTTCGCGAAGAGAAAGGGATCGTCCCGGTGCCGGACTGCGTGCATTCTGAAAGCTATGCCCCCCTCAAGAGTGGCCCCGCCAGCCACCGCCGGAAGTGTAGCCGTGCCCGCTAAGGTGCTGACGGCACGATGCTGGGCAGGAGCAAATTGAATCTTCCGGCACAGGGGGAGATCGGGGGGGATTCGCTCCAGCCCCTCTTGGTCGACTACTTCACGCGCGACGGCAGCACGCTGACCATGCGCCTGCTCGCCTCCTCCCCACAGATCGCCGTCGGCGGGGGGTACCCCTATGAGCACAAGTACTTCGCGTACATCTTCCGCTGGTCTCACCTGATCGAGAAGACGGAGTGGCCGCGGCAGGTCTGGAACCCAGGTGCCCTCGCGACGCTGAGCCAGGCGAAGCAGATGCCGCTCATGGGTGCCCCGCCGTGGACGGAGCGAGAGCTGCTCGATCCGGCCAGGGGCGAGGAGCCCTTCTCCGACTACGCGTTCCGTGCGCTGTGGGAGGAGTTCTCCCGCAGGGCCACGGAGCAAACCCGCAGCCGGCACCAGCGACCGGATTCCGACGTCCGCTACTACGCCGAGAAGCACCTCTCGACGTGGCAGGTGGACCTGACCGATCTCCCGCCGTTCAGGCTGATTGCGATCCTGCGGGACCCGCGCGACACCTACGTGTCAATCACATCCTTCGCCAAGAAGCGCGAGCGCGCCGGAATGCAGCGCTCGATGGGGCAGCAGCCCGGGGAGTCCCACGACAAGTGGCTCAAGCGGCACCTGGCTCGCCAGCGGGATCGGCTCCGGTGGCTCCGCAAGGCGATGGACTCCGGGGAGCTGCCGGTGGTCCGCTACGAGGACCTGGTCCTGAATCTTGACTCAGAGGCACGGCGCCTCGAGGAGGTCCTGGGCGTCGAGCTCAATCCCGCCGCCGTCGCCGCGGACGAGAAGATGCGGGCGACGCACGTGAGCGCCTCGACGCCCGAGGCCTCGGTTGGCCGCTGGCGCCGGGAGATGGACCCCGAGCTCGTCAAGAGGTTCAACGACGAGCTCGGAAAGGAGCTCGAGGCGCTCGGATTCGACACCTCGGTGCCCGCGCCCGACGAAACGCTCACCGAGAGCAGGGCTACGAGCGGATGAGTCAGGAGCGAGAGCTGATCGACGCCCTCGCGGTGGCGAACGAGGACCGTGCGCAGCTGCGGACGGCGATGGCCGACCTGCGTGCCCAGCTCGAGGGGGCACGTCACGAGCAGGCCGAGACCGAGCGCTGGCTCAGGTCCCTGGAGCACTCGCGAAGCTGGCGGATGACGCGCACCTTGCGCGATGCGGGCGCCACCTATCGCTCGTTCGCGCGGCGCCTGCGCACCCGCTCCGGTCGCCGCGTCTGAGCGGCGAGGCGGTACCCTGCGCGCCCGTGCTGGGGACGGAAGACGCACGAGACGTGCTCCGCGCTGCGGCGGACGAGCACGAACTGGCCCGCCAAGTCCTGAGCGAGGGCGGGCCGGGGGCCGTGTCCGGCTCCGCGGCGGCGGCGATCCCCGGCCCGACCGATGCCGAGCTCGAGGCGCTGGAATCCAAGCTCGTCTGGATCTTCGGCTCGCCGCGGTCGGGGAGCTCGTGGATGCTGCGGCTCCTCACCGGGCACCCTGACATCGCGCCCGTGAACGAGTCGTACGTGGGCGCCCACCTCGTGCCGGTCGGCGGCGAGGTCGAGGCGGGCGAGTACTACGAGCACGGCGAGCGCGCCGGGGATGCGAGCTACTTCTTCGCCCGCGATTACATGCCGGTGCTTCGCCCGCTGCTCCACGAGCTGGTCCTGCGCGGCTTTGACAACCAGCTCAGGCACATGGGGTTTGACCCGGTCCCGAAGTGGGTCGTGATCAAGGAGCCCAATGGCTCTCACGCGGCGGACACGATCGTCTCGCTCCTCCCGCGCTCCCGCATGGTCTTCCTGCTGCGCGACGGCCGCGACGTGGTCGACTCGCTGGTCGACGCGATGCTGGGCAGCGAGAGCTGGTGGGCGGAGCGCACGCGCCAGCTCGGCCGACCGCCCCAGGAGCGGCTGGCGTTCGTTGCCCAGAACTCCCAGCTCTGGGTCCGCCGCACGATGGCGAGCCAGCGCGCGTACGAGTCCCTTGCGGAGGAGCAGCGCCTGCTGGTGCGGTACGAGGAGATCCTGTGCGACACGGCGAACCAGCTGCGGCGGATCTTCGACTGGCTCGGGCTGGAGTTGAAGGAGAAGAACCTGGAGACGATCGTCAAGCGGCAGGCGTTCGAGTCGGCGCCGAAGGACCGCCGCGGACCCGGCAAGCCGATGCGGGCCGCCAAGCCTGGCCTCTGGCGCGAGAACCTGACGGAGGACGAGCAGCGCACCATGCACGAGATCATGGGTGCGAAGCTCGCCGAGCTCGGCTACGACGTCTAGATTGGGGCCTCGGCGTTCGACGGCCATGAGAAGGGATGCAGATCCCGCCGCCGAGTCGCGGCCGCCATCTTTGCAGCTACTCGTGGGTTACGCCAACGAGGCGGAACTCCTCGTGGTGGCCCTTGACGACCTTCTCCATCACTTCGCCCAGGCCGGGTGAGTAGTACTTCTGCTCCGTCTGCGGCTCCAGCGGGCTGCGCTCGCTGGTGACGAGCACACCCGTGTACTTGCCGTGGTAGGGGACCGTGGTCGTCCCGTGGAGGCTCAGGACCCGTGCCTCGTCGAGCGCCTGGCCCGGTGGGTAATACTCCTGCCGGTACGCGTCGCCCGGCTTGGGGTTGGCGGGCATGATGACCCCGGGCTGGCCGCCCTTGACGCCCGCGAGCCACGAGTCGCTCGCCCGGACCATCTTGCCCTGGCTGTTGGTCTCGAATGAGTCCTCGCCCATGTACCAGACGTTGCCCCACTTGTCCTGGGCGTAGTAGTCGCGGGTCCGCTCGACCGCCTTTCCGTGCTCGGAGACGACGTCATCGACGACCGTGGACCGGATGCCGAGGATGTCCTTCGTCTGAGTGGTCACGGTCTCGTCGTCGGTCTGGGGCGTCGTCCCGCGCACCCCCTTGTAGTGGTAGGTGGTCCCGGGCTTCAGGGGCCAGTAGGGGTTGTCGACCGAGCTGACGAAGTTCGATGGGTTGATCTTCGGGGAGTACTTCCCGTGAATCGGCGCCAGCGTGGATGCCGATGGGCCGCCCGACGCCGAGCCGGACCTCGTCGTGGTGCTGCTCCCGGAAGAGCCGCAGCCGCCGGCCAGGAGCGCTGCCACCGCGAGCGTGGCCGAGACGGCATTCCGTACTGGGTGTCCTGTGAACATGCTCGCTCCTCTCGTCGGGACACCCGACACCGAGCGGCGTTCTACGCTTCGCGGATGAAACGGAGGTGAAAGCGTCCGGCGAGGATTTCCCTCGAATCGCTCGACTAGACTGCCGGGCCGTGCGAGGCGGGCGCGAGAAAGAGGGCATGCAGCACAAGCGTGACCTCGACCACGCCCACCAGGAATGTCAGCGGCTGCGCCAGGAGGCCGCCGCCGGGCTGCGGCGAGCGGCGGACGAGGCCGCCACCGGCAAGATCGACATCGGCCTGAGGCACGCGAGGCAGGCGCTGGCCCACCTCGAAGCGGCGCAGCTCGCGTGCGCCCACTGGAAGAGCCTTCACCCGATCGACTGACGCCCGCGCGCGGGCGTTGGGCTCAGAACGCGAGCGGCGTGTACTCGTCCGGGAAGGCCGAGGGGCCGAAGAACCAGGTCTCGATCGCGTAGCGCGTCTCGGTCATCCCCGGGTCCGCGGCGGTCGAGTGGAGGAAGAGCTCGTCGAAGAGCATGACATCGCCGGGCTGGAAGATCGGGCGCTTGATGCCCAGGTCACCGGCGCATTCCTCGGCGACCTGCTGCGAGACCGACCAGTTGAAGGCCGTTCCCTCGCCACCCGTCGGGGCGATGTAGTCGAGCCGCTTCGGCACGATGTCCAGCCCGGGCGCGACGTCGCCGCAGCGTGACAGGGTGAGCCATACGTTCAGCGCACGCACGTCGCCGAGGAACGCTCCGTCCTGGTGCCAGGCGCTGTAGTTGTTGCCCGGCAGGAAGTCGGGATTCACGCGACGCAGCGTGCACTTCTCGACCGAGATCGCCGGGCGCTCGCCCAGATAGCCGGTGGCCACGCGCTGCAGGCCCGCCCGGTCCATCGCCTCGAGCATCGAGAACATGACCCGCGGGGAGTCGGTTCCCCACAGCCCGGAGGCCGTGTTCACCCATGCCCGCGAGCCGAGCTGGAACCCCGACTCCGGGTTGAACTCCTCGTAGTAGGCCTCTGGCACGGAACCGCCCTCCTTGTGGGCCTCGTGCGCCTGGAACGCCTGCTCGATCTCGCCAGCGAGGCCCTCCGCCTCGGCCGGGTCGAGCATTTCACGGACGAGGAGCGCTCCGTGGCCGACGATCGCGGCGCGCAGGAGCTCTGGCGTGAGGTCCTCCCGGCCGACCTCGGGAAGGTCTCCGCCCGGGAGTGCATCGACATCCGGCTCCGGGTAGCCCGCATCGCCCGGCGACTGCGAGCCAAGCGCTACGCCGGCTCGATGCCGAAGCTGCAGAATCCGCCGTTCCTTCTCGGGATCGCGGCGCTCCAGGTTGTCCGCAGTCAGCTGCTCGATCTCGTCGAAGCAGCGCTGGAGGTCCTGCTGCGTTGCCGGGCTTGCGGTCGAATGCTCCAAGGCGTTGAACCCGTCTAGAACGCGACCGGTGCGTAGCCCTCGGGGAACTTGGAGGGGCCGAAGAACCAGCTCTCGATCGCGTAGCGGGTGTTCGGCATGTCGACGTCGGCGCCGGTGGCGTGCAGGAACAGCTCGTCGAAGAGCATCACGTCGCCGGGCTCGAAGATCGGCCGCTGTACCGCGGTCCCCTCCGAGGCCTCCTCGACGACGGTGGGCGAGACGGACCAGTCGAAGGCCGCGCCCTCCGTCCCGGTGGGGACGACGTGGTCGATCCGCTTCGGGACGATGTCGAGGCCCGGGGCCGTGTCGCCGCAGTGAGAGAGCGTAAGCCAGACGTTGAGGGCCCGGACATCGCCCAGGAAGGCGCCGTCCTGATGCCACGAGATGCCCGTGTGGCCCTTCACCACGTCGGGCCGGACCTTCCGCAGCGTGCACTTGTTGATCGAGATCGTCGGCCGCTCGCCGAGGTATCCGGTCGCGACCTCCCGCAACCCGGTGTTCTCGAGCGTCTGCGCGAAGTCGAACATGAGCTTGGGGGAGTCGGCGAGCCACAGGCCGGAGGCGTCGGTGACCCACACGCGCTCGGCGAGCTCGTAGGGCGGGTCAGGGCCGAACTCCTCGTAGTAGGCGGGCGGGCGCTCCTGGCCGGCGTCGCGCTTGTCGCGCGCGTCGAAGGCGACATCGATCTCGTCGATGAGGCCCGCGGCCTGGTCGGGGTTGATCAGCCCGCGGATCAGGAGCGCTCCCTTGCGCAGGATCGCCGCGCGCAGGAGCTCCGGCGTGAGCCGGTCCGCCGTGGCCTCGGGGAGGCCGTCGCCCGGGAGGGCGTCGAAGTCGGGTTCGGGGAAGTCGGGTACCGCCCCGGCGTGATGCTGGAGGGAGATTCCGGCCCGGTGACGCAGCTTGAGGAGGCGCCGCTCGTTGTGCGGATCGCGCTCCGTGAGGTTGTCGCCCGTCAGGCGTTCGATCTCGGTGAAGTAGCGCTGCGGATCCTTCAGCGCGACCGCGTTTGCCGTTCCCTGCTCCAAGGCCCGACAACCGTAGCAAGAGTGCTGGGAGCCCTCGATGCAGGCCAAAATCGCCCTACACTGCCCGCGACGTGGACGGCGGGGAGACAACGACGACCGAGAACGCCGGAACCGACACGAGTGGCTGGGGCTACTCCCTGGCCAATCTCCGCGAGCTCCTGTTCGGGTGCCTGGACGCGATCGAGGCGAAATCGGTGCTCGAGGTCGGCTCCTACAAGGGCGAGCTGACCAGCGACCTGCTCGCTTGGGCGGATGGGTCGGGTGCCAGCATCGCCGGCCTCGATCCCGAGCCGCCTGACGAGCTGCTCGAGCTCGGCAGGCGGCGCCCCGAGCTCGAGCTGGTGCTGAAGACGAGCCACGACGCCCTGGCCGAGATCGAGTTCCCGGACGCGATCATCATCGACGGCGACCACAACTACTTCACGCTCCGCGAGGAGCTCCGCATCATTGGCGAGCGCGCTCCGGGGGCTGAGATCCCGCTGCTGATGTTCCACGACGTCGCCTGGCCGCACGCCCGCCGCGACACCTACTACGTGCCGGAGCGGATCCCGTCCGAGCACCGCCAGCCGCTCGCCCACGAGGTCTACCTGTCGCCCACGGAGCCGGGCGTGGCGGAGGATGGTGGACTGGCCTACGTCTGGGCCGCGGAGCGAGAAGGGGGACCGCGGAACGGGACCCTGACGGCGATCGAGGACTTCGTCGAGGGCAGGGACGGCCTGCGCCTTGCGGTCGTGCCCGCGTTCTTCGGCTTCGGCGCCCTCTGGCACACCGACGCCCCCTGGTCAGACGCGGTGGCGACGCTGCTGGACCCGTTTGACCGCAACCCGCTGATCGAACGCCTGGAGACGAACCGGGTCTCCCAGATCGTCGAGCGCTCCCGGGACCTTGTGCGTGCCCGGAAGGTCAACGACGAGCTCACCGAGCGCTCGAAGGCTCAGGGCGACCGCCTGCGCGAGAAGGAGGAGGAGATCCGCGAGCGGGCTGCCCGGATGCGGGAGCTCGACGCGCGCCTGCGCCCCCAGCAGGCCGTCCTCCGCAGGCTGCTCAGCTCGCGAGCACTGGCGCTCTATGAGCGCGCCGCGCGCCTGCGGCGGCGCGAGCCGGTCGTCAGTCGCGAGGAGATCAGGCGGGTCCTGGGCGAGGACGCGGGCGATGGCGACGCCGAGCGGCGCAAGCCTTAGGACGTCCCCCCTCACGCATGTCGTTGGGTTGAAGATGGGTGGATCAGCTGCGGCTCGCAAGAACTGGATCGCACTCGAATTGCCCCAGTTTGTGTTGTCTGGCGGTACTGACCGCGTTCTCGACCCGTGGCGAGGAATCGAGGCCGGACTAGGAGCTCTTCAGCTCGCCGCCGGGCGCGCCGCCGGAGCGGCGCCGGCGCAGGTAGCCGCCAATCGTGCGCCGGGGCTGCGTGACCAACCTGCGCAGCCGTCCCTCGTGAGGCGGCTTGTTGGCGCGCTCGGCTTGCAGCTCGGCGGCGAGCCGGTCCTTCGCCTCCCGCAGGCGGTTGGCCTCCTCCTCCATCTCCTCGCGCTGGCGCAGCAGCAGATCGATCCGGGCGTCGCGGTAGAGCCGCGCTGACAGGGCGATCATGCGCTCGGCCGACGCCTGGGCCTCGGCCCGACGGGCGCGCGCCTTCCAGTCCTCCGGGTCGCCCTCCTTGCCGACGAGCGGCATGCGGCCGTCCCACTTCTCGGCGACCTTGATGTGCGCCTCGATCCAGTTGCCGACGTCGCGGATCAGCTTCAGGTCGTGGTGGTGGACAACCTTCAAGTCGGCGGTCACCACCTTCTTGCCCTTCTCGCGTGCCTGGAGGCAGAGATCGAAGTCGTAGCCGTGGATGGCCTGGCCGAGGGACTCGTCGAAGCGGAGCTCCTCGAGCGCCCATGGCGACAGTCCGAGGACGAAGCCGTCGACGGTCTCGACCTCGCCGGTCTCGGCGTAGGTGGGTGTCTCCTCGGGGGTCCAGGCGAGCGCGGGGACCTCGCCGCCGCCAAGCTCCTCGTAGCGGTGGGTGAACGAGGCCCAGGTGACGGAGCCGTCCCACCAGGCGATGTTGCGGACTCCGATCGCCCCCGCGCAGCCGACGATCGCCACGTCCGGAACGCTTAGCGCCTCGCGGATCTTCGCCAGGAAGTCTGGATCGGTGATCTCGGCGTCCTGATGAATCAGGACCAGTGCCTCCAGGCCGTCCAGCTTCCTGGCCCGGTCCATCAGCATGTTGTAGGAGCGGAACACGGAGCCGGTGCTCCCGTGCGCCATCACCTCGGTATCAGGCTCGGCGACGAGCCGGATCCCCGGCTCCGCACAGCGCTCATAGACCTCCGGGTCCGTTACGGAGACCCCGAAGGCGATCATTCCCGCTCCCACATTTCCGGCGGAGAACTATGCCAGGTCACTGCCCGCTGCCAGCGGCCGGCTGCGTCGATTCAAGCGTCCGCGCTGGTATCCCCACGGCCGTGGCGCCCTCGGGCACGTCGCCGACGACGACGGCATTCGCGCCGATCCGCGCGCCCGCGCCCACGGTCACGTTGCCCAGGATCTTGGCCCCGGTGCCGATGCTCACGTTTGGCCCGATCGTCGGCCCGGTGAGGTCGCCGCCGCGGAGCCCGATCGTCACCCACGGGCTGATGACCGTGCCCCGATTCACCTCGGTCAGCCCGTCGATCACGACCTGGCCGTGCACGATGTAGACGCCCGGCTCCATCACCGCCGGGTCGCCGATCGAGACCTGGCCGGTCGCCATCGCGAGCTTGTGAGCGAGACGTGGCAGAACCGGCACTCCCCGCGACTGGAGCCACGCCTTCAGGCGGTACAGGGCGTGCGCCAGAAACGCGTCGCTCACCCACATCAGCCGCAGGACCTGGACCACGGTGTCGAGCGATCCGTGGAACTCGTGCCGCTCGAAGCGGTGCTGCGCCGTGATGCGGGCGTCGGCGACGACCGCCTCACGCAGGCCGGGGTGGCGGGAGCGGATGCCCGCCATGGGATCCGCCATCAGTGCTCGAGCACTAGGCCCAGGAACCGCTTGGTCCGCTCCTCGCGGGGGTTGTCGAGCACCTCGGCCGGCTTGCCCTGCTCCATGATCACGCCCTGGTCGATGAAGATCAGGCGGTTGGCCACCTCTCGCGCGAACCCCATCTCGTGGGTCACGACGATCATCGTCATCCCCTCCTCGGCGAGCTCGCGCATCACGTCGAGCACCTCCTTGACGAGCTCCGGGTCGAGCGCGCTCGTGACCTCGTCGAAGAGCATCACGTGCGGGTCCATCGCGAGGGCCCGCGCGATCGCCACCCGCTGCTGCTGGCCGCCCGAGAGCCGGTCCGGATACTCGCCGAACTTCTCGCCCAGCCCGACGCGCTCGAGGAGCTCCTGGGCCTTCGCCTTCGCCTCCTTGTCCGGCCGCCCGAGGACCGTCTGCTGCGCAAGGCAGACGTTGTCCATCGCGCACTTGTGCGGAAAGAGGTTGAACGACTGGAACACCATTCCCACGCGCCGGCGCACGTAGTCGACGCCCTCCTCGGCGCCCTTCCCGGTGATCTCCTTGCCCTCCAGGAAGATCCGGCCGGAGTTCGGCGGCTCGAGCAGATTGATGCACCGGAGCAGGGTCGACTTGCCCGAGCCCGACGGCCCGACCACGCACACGACCTCGCCCCTTTGCATCTCCATGTCCACGCCGCGCAGGACCTCGAGGTTCCCGAAGCGCTTCGTCACTCCATCCAGGCGGAGGATGGTGCCGTCCGTGGGCACCGGTGCCTGGCCTTGTTCCATCGTTGCCATGCTAGATGCCGGCACCCAGGGGCGCCCCGGCAACCGGCTCCGGCTCGCTCCCATCGTCTCCGCCCGTGGCCGGGCCACGTTGCGTTCGCTTCTGCTGCCGGTGAATCAGCCAGTCGACAAGCCGCGCCATCGGAAGCGTGACCACCAGGTACATGAGCGCGGCCAGGGTGAGCGCCGAGCTGTTGAACGTGTTCGACTGAATGTCGAACGACACCTGGACGGCCTCCGGCAGGGAGATGATGCTCACCAGCGAGGTGTCCTTCATCAGGGCGACGAGGTCGTTCAGGAGCGGCGGGACCACGGTGCGCACCGCCTGCGGGACGACCACGTACCGCATCGCCTGGCCATGGCTCATGCCCAGCGACCGCGCGGCCTCCATCTGTCCGCGCGGCACCGACTCGATGCCGGCGCGGTAGACCTCGGCCATGTAGGCGCCGTAGGTGACGGTGATCGCCCCGACTCCGTACCAGAATGCCGCCGGTTTGCCGAAGAAACTGGGGATCGCGATGAACTCCGGGAGCGGCCCGGGCGTCGCATTCGTCGAGGACAGCGCCCCGAACCCCCCGTAGATCAGCAGGATCACGAGCAGGAGCGGGATGCCGCGGAAGACGTCGATATAGGCGATCGACAGGAACCGGATAGGAGCGCCGAGCTTCCCCGGGACCTGTCGCAGCAGTGACAGGATGAGCCCCCAGATCAACGACAGGATCCCGCTGATCAGGAACAGCTCGAGCGTCATCGTCGTGAACGCTTTGAAGACCGTGCCGAAGTGGTCCGCCATGAAGTTGACGTCGAAGTACTGGCTTATGAACTGGCTCATCTCGTCTCCTTGGTCAGGCGCCTGGCCTATGTTCCGTCAATAGGAAAAGGCGCCTGAACGACGGCGCCTTCCCAATTGCTGCTTGCTGGTCCCCTCGTCAGCTCGAAGGCTGGAACTCCTTCGGCGGCGGGTTGGTGAACCAGTGCTCGTAGATCTTCTGGTACGTCCCGTCGGCGATCACGCTCTTCAGGGCCCCGTTCACGGCGTCTTGCAGTGCTGTGTTCTGCGGCTGCATCGGGAATCCGTACTGCTCGCCCGTCTTGATCGTCTGGACGACGTCGAGCTGCGGATACTTCTTCAGCGCGAAGGCCGAGACGGCGAAGTCGTTGATGACTCCGTCGACCTGGCCGGCCTGGAGAGCGTTGAACGCGTTCCCGATCTCCGGGTAGGACTGGACCTGGGCGTCGGTCTTGTTGGTTGCGTAGTCCGCGCCGGTGGTGCCCTGCTGGACGCCGATCCGGGTGCCGCTGGTGATGTCGGACGTCGACTGCAGGTCGCTGCCCTTCTGGACCATCAGCGATTGGTCGGCGTCGAAGTACGGATCGGAGAAGGTGACCTTCTGCTGCCGTGCCGGCGTGATCGTCGTGGACGAGGCGACGATGTCGAACTTGCCGGCCTGCTGGTCGGAGAAGATCGTCCCGAAGGCCGTGTCGACCCACTTCGGCTGCAGGTTGAGCTTCTTGGCGATCGCGTCCATCGTGTCGACGTCGAAGCCCGTGTAGTCGGGCGGCTTGCCCTGCTCGAACGGCGGGATAGGGGATGTCGGAGCCGATGGTCAGCGTGCCGGGTGTGATGAGCCCGAGGTCGCTGCCGCTGCTGCTGCCGCTCGTGCTGGTGCTGGAGCTGCTGCTGCCGCATCCCGCGGCGATTCCGGCCACCGCCACCGCCGCGACGAGCGCGGTGACAAATCTCATCCTGGTGCCCCTGAACATGCTTGCTTTCCTCTCCTCGTGCGTTTGAGCGCTGCCGGGGGAACATATCCGCTTCCTTACTACACTTCCTGAAGCGATGCTCGAGGAGACCCTCAACCGCCCGTGCGGCGGCCGCTACGGCAACGTCCTCGAGGCCGTCGGCAACACGCCGCTGGTCGAGCTGCCGCGGCTCTCGCCGACGCCGGGCGTTCGCATCTTCGCCAAGCTCGAGGGCCGCAACCCCACCGGCTCGGTCAAGGACCGCGTCGCGAAGGCGATGATCGAGGGGGCCGAGGCCGAGGGCGCGATCGCCCCCGGGCAGACGATCCTCGAGCCCACCTCGGGGAACACCGGCATCTCGCTGGCGATGATCTGCCGGCGCAAGGGCTACCCGCTCAAGGTCGTGATGCCCGACAACGTGACCGGGGAGCGCACCCAGCTCCTCGAGATGTACGGCGCCGAGATCGTCTACTCGGAGGGCGCCAAGGGATCCAATGGCGCCGTGGAGCTCGCGCTCGAGATGGCCGAGGCCGACCCCTCCTACTACATGCCCTACCAGTACGGCAACGAGGCGAACCCCCGCGCCCACTACGAGGGCACCGCGCCCGAGATCCTCGAGGAGCTGGACACCGTGTCGGCATTCATCGGCGGGCTCGGGACCGGGGGGACGCTGATGGGCGTCGGCCGGCGGCTGAAGGAGCACGACCCCGAGACGAAGATCGTCGCGGCCGAGCCGATGCAGGGCGAGCTGGTGCAGGGCCTGCGCTCCCTGGACGACGGCTTCATCCCGCCGATCATCGATCTCAATGTGCTCGACCGGAAGATCATGGTCTCCAACCGCGACGCGATCGTGTGGACCAAGCGCCTGCTCAGCGACGAGGGCATGTTCGCGGGCGTGTCGACCGGGGCGATCGCGGCGATCGCGGTGCGGATCGCGTCAGAGCTCGACGAGGGCAACGTCGTCTTCGTGGCGCCCGACGACGGCTGGAAGTACCTCTCCTCCGGCGTCTACACGAAGCCGATCGAGGAGCTCGAGGGCATCGACTCCACCGTCTGGTGGTAGCGGCCGACAGCCGCCGCCCAAGCCCCCGACCTTCAAGGACCTAAGCTTCGCGCGCAATGGTGGCGGTACTGGTGCTCGGTGGTAGTGGCATGCTCGGCCACGAGCTGTGGCGGACGTGCGCGGAGCGCTTCGACGCCTACGCGACCGTCCGGTCCGACGAGCCGAGCGGGCCCGTGACCGAGGTGCTGGACCCCGACCGCATCCTGACCGGCGTCAAGGCGGAGGAGCCTCGAACCATTGCCCGGGCCCTCGACGAGACGCAGGCAGACGCCGTCGTCAACTGCATCGGCATCGTCAAGCAGGCGCGTCCAGGATCCCGGCAGGCGATCGCGCGTCAACGCCCTCTTCCCGCACCGGCTCGCCGCGGCGTGCCGGGAGCGCGGCGCCCGCCTGATCCACGTCTCAACCGATTGCGTGTTCTCCGGCGAGAGGGGCGGCTATACCGAGGGCGACCTGCCCGACCCGGTCGACCCTACGGCCGCTCGAAGCTGCCTGGGCGAGCCGGAACGGCCCGGGGCCCTGACGATCCGCGACCTCGATGATCGGGCGCGAGCTCGCCACGCAGCCACGGCCTGCTCGAGTGGTTTCTGGCTCAGATCCGGCGGCACGGTGAGCGGATTCACGGCCGCCGTGTTCAGCGGACCGACGACACCAAGTCCTGCTCCCGCGCGATCGCGGGCATCGTCGAGCGCCACTCGAGAGCTGAGGGCCTCTGGCACGTGAGCGCCGAGCCGATCTCCAAGCACGACCTGCTGCTGCAGGTTCGTGACGCCTTCGAGCTCGACGTCGTGATCGAGCCGGACGACTCGGTCGTATCGACCGCAGCCTCGACTCGAGCCGCTTCCGCGAGGCCACCGGGCTGGCAGCCCCCGAGCTGGCCGGAGATGGTGCCGAGCTGGCCGCCTCGGCCGACGACTACGACACACGTCGAGGCAGGGCCTTGCTCGACGGTAAGCGCGTCTCGTCACCGGCGGGACCGGCTCGCTCGGGCAGGTCCTGGTGCGGCGGCTGCTCGAGGGTGAGCGTCGGCGTGCCGGAGGAAGTGGTCGTCTTCTCGCGAAGCGAGGCGCTTCAGCACGAGATGCGGCTCGCGTTCCAGCACCGCCGCGTGGCCACCGACGACATCGTCTACGACGAGGACGCCACCAGCGGCTGCACTTCCGCATCGGCGACATCCGCGACTACGCCGCGGTTTCCGCCCGTGCTGAGGGGCGCCGACGTGGTCTTCCACGCCGCGGCGATGAAGCAGGTCCCGACCTGCGAGTACCACCCGATCGAGGCGTTCATGACCAACGCCATCGGGGCGCAGAACATCGTGCGGGCGATCCGCGAGCAGCGGCTCGCCGTCGAGACGGTCGTCGGGGATCTCCACCGACAAGGCCTGCAAGCCCGTGAACGTGATGGGCATGACGAAGGCGCTTCAGGAGCGGATCCTGCTCGAGGCCGAACCTCGCACGTCGCCCGAGCACCCGCTTCGTCGTCGCCCGCTACGGCAACGTGCTCGCGTCGCGGGGCTCGGTGATCCCCGTCTTCCGCGAGCAGATCGAGCACGGCGGCCCGGTGACCGTCACGACGCCGGAGATGACCCGCTTCCTGCTGAGCCTCGACGAGGCGGTCGACACGGTCTTCGCGGCGCTGCGCGGACGCGCAGCCGGCGAGACCTACGTCCCGCGGGTGCCGCGGCCCGGTGGTCGACGTCGCCGAGGCGATGATCGGTGATCGCGGCGATCGAGATCGAGTTCACGGGGATTCGCCCCGGCGAGAAGACTCCACGAGGTGCTGGTCTCCGAGGAGGAGGCGCCGCGGACCTACGACCGTGGCGACTACCTCGCGATCGCAGCCGATCCTGCCCGAGCTGCGGCCGGGGAGGTCGAGGGCGAGCCCTATCGGGGGCCGCGAGTACAGCTCCGCGGACGACCTCGTGGGCGCGGACGGCGTGCGCGAGCTGCTCGAACGCCACGGCATGCTCCCGGGCGCCCAGCCGCAGCCCGCGCGATGAAGGTCCTGATCGTCCTCGGGACCAGGCCCGAGATCATCCGGCTAGTCGCGAGTGATCGAGCGCGTCGACGCCACTGCGACCTGACCCTCGTCCACACCGGCCAGAACTTCGACCCGTCGCTGAGCGATGTCTTCTTCGACGAGCTCGGCGTGCGGGCGCCCGATCGACTATCTGAGGTCGAGGGCGACGGGTTCGCGGACCGGGTGGGACGGATCCTCGCCGGCGTCGACCCGTGCTCACCGAGCTCGAGCCCGACCGGCTGCTGGTGCTCGGCGACACGGACAGCGGGCTCTCCGCCTACGTCGCCAAGCGGCGGGGGATGCCCGTGTTCCACATGGAGGCCGGCAACCGCTGCTTCGACGACCGCGTGCCCGAGGAGGTCAACCGGCGCGTCATCGACCACTCGAGCGACGTGCTCATGCCGTACACGAACAGAAGCCGCGACAACCTGCTGCGCGAGGGCTTCCATCAGAGCCGGATCCTGGTCACGGGCAACCCGATCAAGGAGGTGATGGACCAGCCACGCGGACGGCATCGCGGCGTCCGGGGCCCTGGACGACCTCGGCGTTGAGGCCGCCGGCTATCTCCTGCTGACCGTGCACCGCCAGGAGACGGTCGACGTCGAGCAGCGCCTGCGGTCGCTGCTGCAGGGCGCGGTGGAGGGCGCCGCAAGCTCGGGATCCCGCTGGTCTTCAGCGTGCACCCGCGCACCCGCAGCCGCCTGGACGCCTTCGGGCTGACGCCGGACGAGGACGTGGTCCGCCCCTACGAGCCGTTCGGGTTCTTCGACTTCGTCGCCTTCGAGCGGAATGCCCGTTGCGTCCTCACCGACAGCGGCACGGTCCAGGAGGAGTGCTGCATCATCGGCGTCCCTACCGTGACCGTGCGCGACACCACCGAGCGGCCGGAGACGGTCGAATGCGGAAGCAACGTGTTGAGCGGGGTCGAGCCGGAAGGCATCCGGAGGTGCCTGGACCTGATGCTGGATGAATCCAGGCGCTGGGAGGCACCGCCCGAGTACCTGGTGGACGACGTGAGCTCGACGGTCGCGAACATCTTGCTGTGACCGAGACGACGCCGGCGCAGGAGGAGCAGGGAGGCTCGGAGGCACGATTCAAGGCGTCTGACCCTGGCAAGGCCTGGCGCCGCGGCCAGGGCCTTCCCGTGGTGCCGGCCTTTGATGGCTACCGCGCCTGGGCCATCCTCGGGATCGTCCTCTTCCACGTCCTCTTGGTCAGTGGGGTCCTCCTCACGTCGCTTCACCCGGCGTGGGGGCTGTTCACGTGGGCGATCCTGCCGCGGGGCATCGAGGTGCTCTTCATCGTCAGCGGGTTCGTCGTCTACCTGCCCACGATCGCGCGCGACGGCGAGTTCGGACGGGTCGGCGCCTACGCGGTCAGGCGCGGCGCGCGGATTCTCCCCGCCTACTGGCTGGCGCTCGTCGTCGCCCTGCTGCTCCTCGCCGTAGTGAGCGACTCACCCGGCGTCCCGGGTATCGGCCCGATCGTCGAGCACTTCACGATGCTGCAGACACCGGCGCTGCTGTGGGATCAGGGCTTCCCGCTCGGGCTGCGCGTGATCGCCCCTGTCTGGACGCTCTCGCCGGAGATCACCTTCTACATCGTGCTCCCGTTCGTGGCGACGTTCTTCTTCCGCCGGCCGTTCTGGGCCGTCGCTGGGGCAGTCGTGGTCGTGCTTCTGTGGCACGCGCTGGCGCACAACGCGGACGGTGTGGCGGGGGTGTTCGGCGGCAGTCTGAGCCAGGCATCCCAGGACCGGATCGACGTCTATTACGCGAGCCAGTTCCCGAACTGGGTCTTCGCCTTCGCGATGGGCATGCTCGGCGCCTGGGCGTATGTGCGCATCAGGGACCGCTGGCCGGCCGACCTGATCGAAAGGAGGGCGGCGATCGCGACGGTTCTCGGACTGGTGGCGTTCGCGCCGTTCGTGTACCTGGCCTGGCACGAGGCAGTCGGCGGCTCGCAGGGCATCTACGCGCACGAGTCGTTGTGGGTCACCTTCGGGTATCCGGCGGCCCTTGCGACGACGATGGTCGCGCTGGCGCTTTCGCCGGCGTGGATGCAGTGGCCGGTCGCGAACGGCGGCATCCGGCGGATCGCCGACATCAGCTACGGCGTGTACCTGATCCACTTCGCAGTGATCTTCTTCGCCCTGCACGAGTTCTCGCTCCCTCACGACCGGTCGGTCTGGGCGGTGATCGTCTGGTCGGTGATCCTGTTCCCGGCCTCGCTCGCCTACGGCTACCTGTCGGCGCGCTTCCTCGAGCGGCCGGTCAGGCGCTGGGCACACCGGTTCGGCCGCCGCGAGCAGGCCGCGGCCGGGGCTCGCGCCGCGGCGTGAGCCGTTCCGGCCGCACTAGATTCCCCGCACCGTGAGACCCGCGAACCAGCCAGCCGTGTCGATCGTCCTCGCCACCTACAACCGGCGGGACTGGCTGCGCCTGGCGATCGACAGCGTCCTCGACCAGAGCTATCCGAACCTCGAGCTCCTGGTGATGGACGACGGCTCGACCGACGGTACACCCGAGCTCCTGGAGGAGTACTCGCGCAGCAATCCGCCGGAGCGCTTCCGGTACAGCCGGCACGAGAACATGGGCCAGGCCCGCACGCTCAACCGCGGCTATCAGATGGCGCGCGGCGAGGTCCTCGGCTACCTGTCTGACGACGACCTCCTCGCGCGGGGGGCGGTGGCCCGTCTCATCGAAGAGCTGCGTGAGCACCCCGATGCGGTGGCCGTCTATCCCGGCTACCGCATGATCGACGCCGACGGTGAGATCGTCGACACGGTGCGGCCGATCGAGTACTCCCCGGTCGAGGCGTTCCGCCTGCACGACACGATCATCGGCCCGGGCGGGCTCGTGAAGCGAGAGGTCCTGGAGGCCACGGGCGGCTGGGACCCTGACTGGCACTGGATGGGCGACCTGATCCTGTGGATGCGGGTCGGCCTCGCGGGCAGCGTGATCCGGGTCGAGCACCCGGTTGCGTCCTGGCGTCGCCATCCCGGCGGCATCACGATCGAGACCAGCCTGGAGCGCGCGCGCCAGCACCTCCAGCTCGTCGACGTGGGCGCCGCGCTCCTGGACCTCCCCGCCGACGCGGTGGGCCTTCGCGCCGAGGCGCTTCGCAACGCCTGCGTGATCGGCGCCTACTTCGGCGGCGGCCTCGAGATCGCCGGCGGCCCGCCGTACATGGCGATCGACCTTCAGCGCCCCGAGATCTCGTCGTTCGGCTCGGGACTGGGGTATGGCGACCTCCTCGACGAGCGCGCCGACGAGGCCGCTCGGCTATGGCGGGAGCTCGCCCCGCTGGTCGTCGAGATCGTCGATCGGCGGACGGGCACGCAGCGGGAGGCGGCCCGAGCGGGCTCCGGCCTGGAGTCCGCGGTGCGGCGCCTGCGGGACGTGGGCGCGCTCGTGCGCGAGGACGGCAGCTTTGTCCGACGCCGCGGAGGGCGAGATGCAGGCGGCGCTGTGGGAGGCGGCCAACGACTGTCTCCCGGACGTCGACCTCTACACGACCCGCTACGTGCTCGTCGACCGCCGAAAGGAGGCGCTGACAGAGGAGGAGATGAGCCAGCTGGAGATCGACGCCTTTCATGCGCAGGTCCCGAGGCTTCGGAACGCGATCGCCGCCTACAGGCGCGAGCTCGCCTCGGCGCCGGACCAGGCACCGGGCTGAGCCAGTGACGGTGGCCGACGACCGACTGGACGCGGTCGCGGAGCGGGTACGCGAGCTCGCCGCCGGCTACGACCCGCCCACGTTCGACCACGTCCCCGATCCCGATTCCGCGCTGTTCCTGTGCGCGGCCGACCACCGCACCGGCTACCGCGAGGACCACATGGTGGCGGGGGAGGGCCCCTTGGCGGGCAGCGCTCTGCTGTGGGCGGTGGCACTTGACGCGGCGCGGGCGCGACCCCGGCGCTCTCACGGCGGCCCGCCTGCGGGATGTGAGCGGCGCAGAGGTGGCGGAGCTGCTGCGGATCGATGGCGAGACCGTCGCGGACCCCGACCGGCGGGCGATGCTGTGGCGGGACCTCGCGGCAGGGATCGAGCGAGACCACGGGGGAGAGGCGCGGGCGCTGCTCGACGCAACGGACGGCCGACTCGGTGGCGACGGCGGGCTGCTGGCGCTCCTCGCGCCGTACGAGGCGTACTCGGACCCGCTCGGCAAGAAGTCGTTCCTGTTCGCGAAGATCTGCGAGCGCAGGGGCTGGCTTCGACGTCACGGACCCGGAGCGCTGGGAGGTGTGCGCGGACAACGTGCTGATGCGACTCGCGCTTCGCTCTGGGCTCGTCCAGCCCGGGTCGCTCGCCGAGGTTCGGGTGGCGACCCGCGCCGCGTTCAAGCTGGTGGCGGAGCGCTCGGGCGAGCCGCCGCCGGTGCTCGACGACCTGCTGTGGGAGCTCGGCCGCGAGCACCCGGACCTGGTCGGCGCCGAGGCCGGCGACCTGCGCGAGCCACCGCGTGATCCCGACTCGCACTGGTACTGACGACGCGCCTACCAGATGGTCTCCGGCGGGTTCTTCGCGTATCCGAAGAACCACACGCAGAGTGCGACAACGGCCATGAACATCCCGACGTAGAGGAAGAGCTCCAGCGGCCCGCGCAGGTGGCGGTCGGGGTCCTCCTCCTGGTCCTCCGGCCTGAGCACCCCCGTGACCCGCAGGTAGAGCCCGTTCAGCCAGAACAGCACGGGTGCGAACAGGGCCATCGCGATGGGTATGAGCACGAGGCTCATCAGGAAGTGCCCGTTCCAGGAGTCCGTCACCCGCGCGAAGAACCAGAGCAGGCCGTACGGGATGCCGACCCAGAGAAACACGCTGCCGACGCCGAGGAGAACGAGGATGAAGGCGGCCGCGAGGCGGTCCACGCACCCGCACCACCGGCCTACGCTCCACGCCATCGGCCCGGGCGCTCATCGGACGACCTCCATGCGTAGGCGAAGGCCAGGCACCAGCATCACGCCGATCTCGGCAACCACCGCGATAGCCGCGAGCAGGCTCACGCCGTACATGAGGTGAAAGAAACCCGCGATACCGAGGATCGATCCGAGCAGCAGGAGGGTCAGACGGCCCAGGCCGACGGGCCTGCGCATCGGAGTCGGTGATCTCTCCTTCAACTCCATCTCCTCATCCTCCGATCGGCGCCCTGGGGTTCGCGCCCCAGAACACCAGCGTCCCCATCATCGAGATGACGTGAACGAGGACGATGTTAAGCACCATCGACTTCGCCGTCGCCGTACCCACCCCGACCGGCCCCCCTGAGGCCGTGTAGCCGTAGTAGCAGCCCACCAGCACCACGGCGGTGGATATGCACATGCCCTTGATCAGACTGAACAAGAGATCGGGTGGGTTCTGGAACATCCAGAAGATCAGGAAATAGCCACCGGAGGACACGTCGCCGATCTGCTTGACGACCGCGAGCCAGCTGGCGAAGAAGGCGATCCCGACGCTGGAAAGGAAGAGAAAGGGGAACACCATCCACGCTGCGAGCAGGCGCGTCCCCGCGAGGAACACCATCGGGGGGACGCCCATGACCTCGAGCGCGTCGATCTCGTCGGAGATCCGCATCGCGCCGAGCTCGGCGACGATCCCGGTGCCGACCTTGGCCGAGAGCATGTACCCGAACGCGTAGGGGACGACCTCCCTCAGGTCGCACCAGGCGGAGAACACGCCCGCGTACGCCGGGGCGCCGAGAGAGCGATTGAGATACGCCGCCTCGATGCCGCACGACGACAGGCCCAGGATGAACACGAGGCCCCAGATCACGAGGGCGGAGCCGAGGATCAGGATCCCCGCCTGCCGAAGCGCCTCGCCGAAGAAGATGAATACCCGGCCGGAGTAGACGATTCCCATCGTCCGCCCGCAGAAGCGGCCGATCTCGCCGAGCGAGGCGAGCCAATCCCTGGGGACTGCCAGCCACCCGGGCATCTACTTGATGATGTTGAGCTCGGGATGGGTGGCCAGGAGCGTCTGGGTGAAGACGTAGTTGAAGGCGAACACGCCCTAGGAAGGCGATCACCACCGCCTCGTTGACGGCCCTACCCACGCCTGCCGCGCCACCTGATGCGTTCATGCCCTTGTACGAGCAGACGATCGCGATGATCGCCCCGAACAGGGTGCACTTGAGGATCGAGCCCCAGAGCTCGGTCACGCTCGCGTTGTTGAGAAGGGTGGCGAAGAAGCCGCCCAACGGGGCGTGGTAGGCGAGCTCGGCGAAGATCCCGCCGGCGATCCCGAACAGAAGCGCATACACGTCGAGGAGGCCGGTGATCAGCATCAGGGAAAGGAAGCGGGGAACGACGAGATTCTTGATCGGGTCGACGCCGAGGACCTGCAGCGCGTCGAGCTCCTCGCGGATCTTGCGGGCGCCCAGGTCCGCCGTGATCGCCGTGCCGGCGACCCCGGCGACCACGACCGCGGTCACGAACGGCGCGAACTCGCGAATCGACGCCAGGACGAAGAACCCACCGAGGCGATCAAGGGCCCCGAACAGCGTCAGGAAATTGGCGGCCTGAAGCCCGGGCGCCCCGAAGCCGAACGCAACCGTGCTGATGAGCAACGGAAACCAGCACAGCTGCAGCGCGAAGATGAACTGGCTGATGAACTCGCCGCCGTAGGGGTAGGGAGGGCGGATGGTGGCCGTGATCGTCTTGCCGGTGAGGACCATCATGTTCCCCACCTGCTCGAACAGGCTCTTGGCGGGAAGGAACGCCCTGTCTGCCGTAGCTCGGACCACTGTTGCCTCCTCCTAGTGCCGCCTCACGCGGCCCGGGTAACGGACATCCGGACGAGACCTTCACGCGCCACCAGTTCATGAGCGCGCCGACCGGGCCCCACTTCGGCTGGACCTCCCAGGTCCCGCAGCCCGGGCTCCCCGAGGTCCTCGCTCGCGACCGTCTCCCACTTGTGCGCGGCGGGATCGGCCGCCATCTCCTCGAGCCTCGTTCGCGCCCGCCGCTGCCCCTCGCCGCGCCGCTCGGCGGCCGCTCGGGCCCGATTCAGGCGCTCGATCAGCTCGTCACGGATCCCCTCGAGCTCGGCCATGTCGGGGACGTGACCCTTTGGGCGAAGCAGGGGATGGGTGGGCTCGCCGGGCTTGCGGGTGTCGCCCGGATAGGAGGCGAGCTGCGCCTCCAGGCGGGCGATCTGGCGGCGGAGCTCCTGCCGCCCGGACCGCTCGTCCGTCGCGACGTCGGGCACCTCCGGCGGCTGCGGAACCGAGCCCGTCGCCGAGCTCGCCGGCGGCCGGCTGGCCGCGTAGATCGCCCGCGCCAGGTCGCGCGGATCGACGCCGTTGTCTCCGGGCGCTCCTCCACCGCGTCGGCAGCAAGGCGCTCCAGGTCGGGGGAGCGCGGGGCGTCCTCGGCGACGAACGTCCCCAGGCCGTGGCGTGACGCGATCAGCCCGTCGTCCATCAGCCGGCGGTACACCGCGCGGGCGGTGTTGACGTTCACGCCGGTCCCGCTCGCGAGCTCGCGGACGCCGGGGAGGCGGTCACCGGGAGCGAGCTGCCCGCTCGCGATCAGCACCCGCAGCCGCCACGCGAGCTGGGCGCCGACCGGCAGGTCGTCGGCACGAGCCAGGTCCGGCGCCAGGCCGGCCGGGGCGGGCGTGGGCTCGGGCGACTGTGCCATTGCGCTAGCACACTAGCACTCCCATCTGAGCGTCAAATGCCGCCGGACCTGGACCCGCAGGAGCGCGTTGCTAGCCTCAGCCGACCGTGAGGATCGCCCGGCTCGCTGCTCGACGAGATCGTCGCCCACGCCCGCGATGACGTCCCGAACGAGTGCTGCGGGATGGTCGCCGGCTACGGACGGGCAGGCGACCCGCGTCTATCGGGCGCGAAACGCCGAGGAGAGCCCGTTCCGCTACACGATCCACCCGCAGGACCAGTTCAAGATCACGATGGAGATCGAGGACCGGGGCGAGGAGATCGCGGCGATCTACCACTCGCACACGAAGAGCCCGGCGGAGCCGTCGCAGACCGACATCAACCTCGCCGGAGAACTGGCCGGAGCCCCTCTACCTGATCTGCTCGCTCGCCGACGACGACTCAGCCGGACGTGCGGGCATGGGCGATCCGCGACGGGAAGGTCGAGGAAGTCGGCCTCGATGTCGACTGAGGAAGACGAGGCGCCGGTTCTCCCGCTCGCCTGCCCCCGCTGCGCGCGCAAGTACCCGCTCGACGAGCGCTTCTGCGCCGACTGCGGGATGCCGCTCGTCTACGTGGGCCGCGGCGAGGAGCAGCCGATCACCGAGGCGCACGAGCGGGCGCGCAAGATCAAGCCCCAGTACACCGGCGGGCGCCAGGTCGGGTGGCGAGCGCGTCCAACCTCGCCGAGGCGGAGCTGATCCAGGGGATCCTCCTGGAGGAGGGCATCCCGAGCTTCCAGCGCCGCAGCCGGGGCTTCGACGTGCCGGACTTCCTCGCCGCCGGGCCGCGGGACATCCTCGTGCCCGAGGCCGGCCTCGAGGCCGCCCGTGAGGTGCTGGCCCAGACGCCGGTCGGCGAGGAGCCGACACGGCAGCCGGGGGCGGCGACGGGACTCGGCCGCTGATGCTCCTGGCCGGCATCGTCGGGGCGATGGCGGTCGGCGTCGGCCTCGCCTGGCTCCTGTTCCAGCTCGGCAGCTAGCTCCGCCGGTCGCCTCGACTCGGGTAGCCGAGCGCTGCCAGCTCGTCGCGGAACTCCATGCGAGAAGCGCTCGGCCAGCCCCGGGTCCAGCTCCGTGCGCCACCGGCCCACGGATGCCTCCGGCGTCCGTGCGCTCACATGCAGCTTCGCGCAGCTCCGCGTCGGCCGCGGCCGCGTCGGCATCGAGCGCCGATGGAGAGCCAGTCCTCGAGCCGGCGCGCCTGCCCCGCGAGGTCCGTGACGAGGTCCTCGTAGCGGAACGACCGGGAAGGTCCCGGCGCCCTCGACCTCGGCGATCCAGCGCATGCGGGTGCGCTCCCGGTCGATGAAGCGGCCGAGGCGCTCGTCCTCCGACTCCCCCGGCGCCGGTTTTGCCGCCTCGAACTCCGCCCGGCCCTCGCTCTGGCGCTTGGCGTCGAAGGCGAGGAACGACACGTACATGTCCCGGGGGTCGCGGACGAGGACGAGCACCCGCAGGTCGGGAGGGAGCTCGTCGAGATCGATCAGGCGCGTGTCCTGGTGCTTCTCGGCGTAGTAGCGGACGTCCGCCTCCGGGTCGCCGTGCTCAGCCCGCACCTGCTCGGCGGCGCGCCGCGAGAACTCGGTCCAGGCGGCCTCGAACATGTGCCGGGACATCGAGTCGCTCCCGACCGTGGATCAGGTCCGACGACCATGGCGGCGGCCCGATCAGAGACTTCATCGACTCGAACGTGAGCGAGGACAGGTCGATGTATGTCCACCACTCGCTGTTGTCGCGACGCTCCAGCAATCGCGACCATCGCCAGAGATAGGCGAAGTACTTCTTCTCGAACGGGTACGGGCCCGGAATCGCGACGTTGGGCGAGGTCGCGAGCAGCCGCATCAAGAGCGTGCTGCCGTCGCGACCCGTGTGATCGACCAGGATGGGTGTGAGCACGGCGGCGAACGCTACCGACGGCTATGCGGACAGCTCGTCGCCCAGGTCGAGCGCCGCGACCTCGTCGGCGAGGTCGAGGCGGCGCTCGGTGAGCTTGCGCAGGTAGCTGCGCCACTCGTGCTCGATGTCGCGGAAGCGACCGTCGAAGGCCAGCTCCAGGGCTCCGCGGGGACCGTCGCGGCGCAGGCGCGACGCGAGCACGTCGCAGGCGTCCGGGCCGCGCTCGCGCTCGAGCAGGTCGAAGATCGTGCCGCCGAGGATGATCGCGTCGCGCGCGGAGGGCGGAAACGCCGGCGGCCGCTTGTCCCGAAGCCGCGTGCTCACCGCCGCGCGGAACAGCAGCACCTGGTTCGCGTAGTACTGCGCCGCCCCCTCGATCAGCCAGGTCCACTGCAGGTAGCGCAGGAAGCGCCGCGGCCCCCACGGCGGAGGGAGGCGCTTGTTGTTGGCGCCCAGGACCACCTGCACGTAGAGCCGCTCCGGCGTGCCCCGCAGCGCCGCGAGCGAATCGTCGCCGGCGGCACGGCGGTCGAGGTAGGTGCCGTTGAGGACGTGGAGCTCGGTCGCCATCGCCCAGCCCGCCAGATAGCGGCGGCCCGCCGGCGCCGCGGCCAGCCGCGCCAAAGGCAGGAACGGGTGCGCGGCGTCGAGCCAGCCCGGGGTCGGGTGGATGATGACCGTGATCCCGCCCGGGCACGTCGTCGAAGCGCTCCTCGAGCCGGAGGCGGAGGTCCTCGAGCGCGTCGAGCGTGCGCTGCGCGTAGTCGATGTCGTCGGCCTCATGCCGAGCGATGAAGCTCATCGACTCCGTTTCGATCCACGCCACCGCAGACGAGGTTAGATGACGCCGGCCCCGCCACCGAAGCTAAAGACCGAAATTGCGGGTTCGCCCCGAGCGCGGGGCGATGGCCGCCGGCTACTTGATGTGGACCGCCTGCTGGAACGTCGGCCGGTTGACCCACGGCATCCGCGGCTGGGTGATCGCCCCGACGGCGCGGTAGTTGATCGAGTCCGCGCATTCCTGGGCGCTCGCCTGGTGCTGGTCGAGGCCGAGCTGGCATGGCCCGTCCGGATAGAGCTGGGCGTCGCTCGAGTGCTGGAGGGCGTCGTTCAACGACGCGAGCAGCGCATTGCGGCACTTGCTGAGCTTGCCGTCGCCGCAATAGACGCGTGAGTAGGGCCCGTCCACATGCGCGCCCATCAGATCGCGGAGGTCCTTCTGCACGAACCCGTAGGCGCTCGTGTCGAAGGCCGAGCCGAGGTGGTCGGTGCGGTCGGCGTCCTCGGCCAGCTCACCCGCCACGTGCGCCGTAGAGCGCCTTGCCGAGCCTGGGCTCGAACTGAGCCTGGACCAGGCGCGGCCACCAGGCGTCCATGATCCTGATCGCCTCGGAGTCGTCGTAGACGCCGTCGCCGTTGCGGTCGATGCGGTGGGCGCCGGACTCCTCCCACTTGGTGAGGACCTGCACCGCGTTCAGCAACGCGGGCTGCGTGATCGGCTTGGTCCGGATCACCTTCAGGAGCCAGGGCAGGACACGGTCGCCTCGCAGGTCAACCGTCCCGGCGTCCTCCATGTCGCTGATCAGCTGCTGCAGCTTGATCTTCTTCTTGCCCTTGATGTCGGGCTTGATCCGCTCGTCCAGCATCTGCGAGCGGAAGATGTCCGAGAAGCCCACGTTGTAGTCCGGCGCCTGCCTGTTGTTCCAACTCGTCAGGTAGCGCTGGTCGATCACGTGCGGGTGCTGGCGGCAGGTGGTCGCGTCCTCGGTGAGGCTGTTCGGGTCGAAGTTCTTCCACATGTACTTCTTGCGGGCGAGGGTGGGGAGGTTGGGATCGACGCCCTTCGGGCGCGCCGGGTTCTGGCCGGAGTTGAAGTAGGCGATGTGGTTGTGGTTGATGTAGAACCAGTTGAAGGTGTAGGAGATGTGGCAGGCGGCCCGGAAGAAGCCCTTCGGGTTGCGCATCTTCTGAGGGTTGTTGAACTGCGAGAACCCGAGCACGGATGGGTCCACCTCGTGGAAGTAGGTGTCACGCAAGCTGGGTGTACGCGTAGGGCTTGCCGTCGATCGTCGCCCGCGCGTTCACGATGCCGACCTTGGTGCGGAACGATGTCAGCGTCTGTGAGCCGGGCGGGGTCTGGTCGGCCGCGGTCGGGACCCAGGAGTTCGTGCGCGTCAGGACCTCGAACGGGAGGCACCTGCCCTCGAACTCGTAGTAGCGCGAGTTGAGCGTGGGCTTGCCGCCGCTCGGGTTGCACAGCTTGACCGCGTAGCTGTCGATGATGTCCTGGCCGGCCGAGGTGGCGCTCCACGCGTAGTTGCGCCCGTGGCCGAGCTGCACGTAGAGGTTGGTGCCCGGGAAGGCCGCGCCGCGCGCGTCGAGCGGCGGGCCGCCCTTGGCCGGGGCGTGGATGTCCTCCTCCATCAGGATCTCGGGCGAGAAGTAGGCGACCTGCGGGCCGAACACCGCCACCGGGTGACCGCCCTTGGTCTCGCGGCCGGAGACGAGCAGGGCGTTGGAGGCGTCGCGCGGCGCCGACAGGGGCGCCAGGAGGTTGGGGAACCTGCCGCTCGCCGAGGTCGTCGATTGTGAGATGCCCTCCGGTGGGCTGCCCGACGCCGCGAACCCGCCCGGCGCGCTCGGGTCGGCGAACTGGACCGTGCCCGGGTCCGGCATCGCGACGCCGCGCGGGTGCTTGGGCGGCTGGCCGTAGGGGAAGCTCCTGCCGTGGACCGTGGTGGGGGCCTCGGGGTCGTTGGCCGAGAGGAAGTCCGAGTAGACCTTCTTGCCCTGCCGCTCGCCGAAGCGCTTCTGTGCGGCCTGGAGCATGAGCGCGTTGCCGAGCTCGCCGCCGCCGCCCTTGCCGAAGATCCCGGCGACGAGCGACGCCGTCGAGATCACGTCGTTGACGGTCCACTGGTGCCCGGGTAGGCAGATGTTCTGGTTCGGGGAGATCAGGTCGTACTCGCCCGGAAGCCGCGTCTGGTTGACGCACGCCTCGGCGATGAACTGGTTGACCCCGGCGACGTAGTTCTGCACGTCGTGCTGGATCTGTACCCCTCGCGACCCGTACATCGTCGGCGCGCGGTCGTACTGCTCGCGGAGGTCCGCCTCGTTGTAAGGAGTGTCGGCCCACACCGAGGCGTCCATGGCGGCGTTGGAGCCGCCCGCGAACGACGAGAGGTCGGCGCGCCCGGCGTGGCGCAGCACGTCCATGAAGAAGAGCCGGTCCTCGGCGGCCGCGTACCCGGCGCCGAACATCGCGCCTGGTCGGGTCGACCCATAGATGTGCGGGACGCCGTACCCGTCGCGAACGATGGTGACGTCGCCGCGCGGGTGCTCGGTCTTCTCCACGTCGCCCGGCTTCACCCCGAAGGTTGCGTCCTTGTAGTACTTGGAGATCGAGGATCGCTTCAGTCCGGGCGCCGCGTTCACGAGGTTCGCGTACATAGCGAGCTGATCCTGGGTGTGCGGGGGCATCTTGCCGCTCGTTTCGAATTGGGCGATCTGGTTGATGTTGGCGTTGGTGCCCTGGGCCGGAGGGAGCACGTTGCGAAAGCCACCCGCGTCATGCTTGCCGTAGGGCTCCACGGGCGCCGCGGCCATCGCGCCCGTCGGCAGGGCGAGAGCCAGTGCGGCGACGACCCCACATGACAGCCGCCGCGCGATGCGCGGCGGCTGGCCAGATCTGAAGAGAGCCTCCTCCTGTCTCCTCACTGCGCTGCCGAATGTAGACATCGCAGCGACGCCATGCGCCGGTTCCTCCAGCAACGACAGCACCGAGGGGGCGCGCGCCCTGGACGATGGATCGATCCGGCGCCCATGTCGCCGAAATCGATCCATCGCTGCCGATTTCGCCTCAGGCCGCCCCTACTTGCCTCTTGTTCGGCCGCCCGGTCGCGCTCGTAATCGAGCTCCGTTCGCACCCCCAGAGCCGCCAACGCGTCGCGGGCCCCGTCGATGCTCTCGGTGCCGTGCACCGCCCGCGCGAGCGGGAGCTCGGCGAGGGCCGCGGCCGGATCGAAGAAGAACGCGAGGGCCCCGGCAGGCCCGAGCTCGACCTGCCGCAGGCCCCTTCGAATCGGCACCACGCCGGTCTCGCCGCGGGCGCACCGGGCGACCATGAGGCTCGCCTCCGTCGGCACGCGGTCGGCCGCCCGCTCGAGCTCCGCCGCGATCTCGGGCGGCACTCCCCAGGTCCCGAGCCAGGCACCGGCGCGCCCCAGGGCCGCCACTCGCTCGAGGACCTGAGCGGGCGCGAGCTCACCGTCGCAGCCGGCACCGATCACGGCCATGACCGCGTCGCCGGTGCCGGCGGCCTCGATCATCGCGGCCACCATCACCGCGTCGCACAGGGGGCTCGCGAGCCCCTCCTCGTCGCCGTGCCCGAGAACGTCCCCGCCGACGTCGACCCCCAGCAGCAGGTCGCAGTCGAGGCGCTCCATGACGGCGGCAATTCCCCCGGAGGCCCCGGCCGCGCCACGGGTGATGTCGATGAGCGCGGTCTGGGTACCGATGAAGTCGGCGATCCCTGCCTCGGCGAACGCCACGCCGTCGTCGGTCCTCGTGGCTGCGTCGGCAAGCACCGCGTCCCCGTCGAGCCGTTCGCCGCCGCGGATCTCCGCGAGCGGGCGCGGGCCAGGCCTCGGGTCGATCGCGAACCGCTCCCAGGCGACACCGCCGAGCCCGAACGGCGTGCCGAGCGACTCGCACAAGCGAGCGACGGCCAGGGCACCGACGACGTCGCCACCGCCTCCGATCCCGAGGACGAGCGCCCTGCGGGCGGCTTTGATCCGCTCGATCAGCCGCACCAGCAAATACGCCAGCCAGTTTCGGGGCTAAAGCCCCTCACCGGCAGGCTACGCGGGGACCGGCTCGGCCTCGCCGCAGATGTCGCGGATCTCCGCGGCGGCGCGGTCGAACTCCTCGTCCGCCATCACCGGGGTTCCCTCGAAGGGAAGCTCTCGATCGATCTCGACCCACGAGCGGCAGCCGTGGTACTCGTCCCGAACGCGCACGGTGACGGGGCGCGGGATCCGGTAGACCCGGAGGAGCAGGACGTGCAGCGGATGGCGGCGCTTCCACCGCAGCCGCTTGTGCGCGTAGTCCTGCGTCCAGACGTGGAACGGCGAGAGGCTGTCGACGATGCGCGGGTCGCTCGTCTCGAAGTGGTCGGTCACCTCCGCCCAGGAGCGGATGCGCACGCGATCGGGCTGCGCGATCCCGCCGTCCTGGATCAGGGCCCGGGGCGGCGGCTCCTCGTCGGGCCACACGCCCTCCTCGAGCGCACGGCGAAGCTCCGGGTGGTGCGACTCGCGCACCAGGTCGTTGCGCTGGTGATCGAAGGTGGGGTAGAGGAAGAAGCGGTCGTACTCGACCTCGAAGTGCTTCTCCTCCTCGCGGATTCCGCCCTTGCGGAGGGTTACGAGTTGCTCACCCTCGGCCAGGGCGCGCACCGTTACGGCCCACTCTTTGAAGGCAATAGGCATTGCTTAAGTCGTTCAGATCGTCGGTAAAGCGAGCTTGGACGTCGCCGGCGCCGTGCTCATCGAAAACTGGCTGACCGGCTAAGGCGCGTCATTTTAGAGGACGTTCGACAAATCTCAAAATTTGTGTTTTATGTTGCGAGTTCGTCAGCGAATCCGAGCACGATCTCGTTCAGACGCTCGGGGGCCTCCAGATGGCACCAGTGCGCCGCGCCGGCGACCACCGCGGTGCGTCCGTCCGGGACCGCGGCCGCGATCGCCTCGGCGAACGCCGGGGGCGTGACCGGATCGTGCTCGCCGCAGCAGGCGAGAGCCGGGCATGCGACCCGGTCGGTGTCCACCATGTGCCCCACCGCGGTTGCCGCGCTGCACTCCGCGTATGCCTGGGGCTCGTTCGAGGCGATCAGGTCCCGAAACAGGCCCACCAGGACCGGGTCGGAGCCCCTGCGGCCCTCGCTCAGCCCCGTGCCGACCACCGTGGTCGCGATCTCGTCCATCCGGCCAGCACGAGCGAGCTTGACCCGCTCCTCGAAGACGGGCGCCGCCTCGGGCCGCCAGCGAAGCGCGCCGCCAATGGTCACGAGCCCGGCGATCCGCTTACCGAGCTGGACGCACGCGTGCTCGGCGACCATGCAGCCGACCGAGTGTCCGACCAGGATCGGCCGCTCCACATCAAGGGCGTCCAGCAGCGCCATCAGGTCCTCCGCCCACTGCTCGACCGAGTAGGGCCCCTCCGGCTTCGCGCTCAGCCCGGCGCCGCGCTGGTCGTATGCCATGCACGGATAGCCGCGCTTGTCGCAGGCCGCGAGCTGCGCCCACCACGAGTTGATCGACCCGCCGAGGCCGTGGACGAAGACCACCGTGGCCGAGTTCGGAGCGCCCGACCGCTGCTCGTAGGCGAGGGTGACCCCGTCGAGCTCCATCCGCTCCGCCATTCGCGGAGCCTACGCCTCACCGGGCACGTGAGAGAATCGCGGCGATGCCGGAGGAGGAAGGCGGGAGCTCGGAGGCCCGGGGCGCGGGAGCACCGGCCGACCCGGACGCGGCGCTGCTCGCCAGGCTGCGCGACGGCGACGAGGACTCCTTCCGGGCCCTGGTGGCAGAGCACGGGCCGTTCCTGATGCGCCTGGTGATGGCGCACGTGCCGAGCCGGGCGATCGCCGAAGAGGTGGTCCAGGACACCTGGCTGGCCGCGCTGAATGGCCTCGACCGCTTCGAGGGCCGCTCGATGCTTCGCACCTGGCTCGCCAGCATCGCGCTTAACAAGGCGCGAACTCGCGGCACGCGCGAGGGGCGGATCGTGCCGTTCGCGTTGCTGCGGCGGCGCTACGAGGAGGGGGGAGGCCCCGCCCTCGACCCGGAGCGGTTTCAGGGCAGGCGCGGCGAGCGCCCTGGCTGGTGGGCAAGCCCGCCGGTCGCCTGGGAGGACCCGCAGAGCCAGCTGGAGGCGATCGAGACGCGCGACGTGCTCCTGAAGGCGATCAGGGACCTCCCGCCGCGGCAGCGAGAGGTCATCACCCTGCGCGACATCAGCGGTTGGGACGCCGAGGAGGTGCGCAACGCGATGGACCTCAGCGAGACAAACCAACGAGTGCTCCTGCACCGCGCGCGCTCGAAGGTGCGCGAGGCGCTCGAGGAGTACCTGAAACCGCAGCCCGAGGAAGCCACTCGATGAACCGACGCAAGGACATGCTGACCTGCCAGGAGATGGTCGAGCTCGTGACCGACTATCTCGAGGGCCGGATGGACGACGCCACCCGGGGACGGTTCGAGGAGCACGTCGCCGAGTGCGGCGCCTGCACCCTCTACATCGAGCAGATGCGGATGACGATCGTCGCGCTCGGACACATCCCGGCCGAGTCCGTCTCGCCCGAGGCCGAGACCGAGCTCGTGGCCGCATTCCGCGACTGGCGCGAGGGCACCGCCTGAGCCCAGATCTGGCTTGGGCGGCTGGTTGCGGGGTCAGTCGGGAGTGCCGTAGCCGCCGCCGCCGGGAGTCTCGAGCCGCAGGCGGTCGCCGGGACGCAGGTCGCCGGCCGCCTTGGACGGCAGCGGCTCGCCGTTCAGGAGGTTTCGCCCGCGCGCTCCGTCGGCGCCTCCCTCGCGGCCGCGAGGGGGATGCGTTCGGCGCTCGGTGATCAGGGTGAAGCTGAGCGGCGCGAGCACCTCGAGCTCGCGGACGAGCCCGTCGCCGCCGTGATGCCCGCCCTCGCCGCCGCTGCCGCGGCGAACGCTGTGCTCTCGCACCCGCACGGGGAACTCGGTCTCGAGCGCCTCGGTGGGCGTGTTCAGCGTGTTGGACATCGCGACGTGGATCGCATCCGGGCCGTCGGCGTTCGGGCACGCTCCCTGCCCGCCCCCAAGGGTCTCGTAGTAGGTGAAGTTCTCGCCCGCAAAGGTCAGGTTGTTCATGGTCCCCTGTCCTTGGGCGGGCACTTCGGTGGCGCCGCCCAGCGCCGATAGCACCAGGTCGGCCACGCGGCTCGACGTCTCGACGTTGCCGGCTACCACCGCGGCGGGGAACCGGGCGTTCAGCAGGCAGCCCTCGGGCGCGATGACCTCGATGGGCCGGAATGCGCCCGCCGACGGCGGCGCGTCCGGATCGGTCATCACGCGCACGGAGAAGAACGCCGCCGACTTCGTCACCGACAGCGGGCAGTTGAGATTGCCCTCGACCTGGTCGTCCGTGCCGGTGAAGTCGAGCATGAGTCGGTCCCCCTCGATGCGGGCCGCCACTCGCAGGCGGATCTCCCTCTCGGCGCCGGCCGCGTCGTCCTCCAGCACGTCCTCGGCCTCATAGGTGCCGTCCGGCAGCTCGCTGAGCCGGGCGCGGGTGCGACGCTCGGCGTAGTCGAGGATCTCGGCCATTGCGGTGCGTAGGACGTCTGAGCCCTCCCGCTCGAGGAGCTCCAGCAGCCGCCGCTCGCCGGTGAGGTTGGCGGCCCGCTGCGCCCGCAGGTCGGCAAGGCGCTGGGGTGGGTTCCGCATCTGGTGCGCCAGCTCCTGCAGCACCTCGTCGCTTGCGCGCTTGGGCGTGATCACGACGCCCTCGTCCTCGAGCCGCACCGAGTCGGCCGGCATGCCGCCCGGAGTGGGGCCGCCGATGTCCGCGTGGTGCGCTCGGCTCGCGGCGAAGCCGAGCGGGCCGCCGGCGCCGGCCTCGTCCGGGGGGAAGATGGGCGAGATCAACGTGATGTCCGGCAGGTGCGTGCCGCCGCGGTAAGGGTCGTTGAGGATCCACAGGTCGCCGGGCCCGTGGTCCTCGCCCAGGACCGCGGCGACCGCGTCGGGCATCGACCCCAGATGGACCGGGATGTGCTCGGCCTGCATGACCAGTTCGCCCGCCGAGTCGAAGAGCGCGGTCGAGCAGTCGTGACGCTCCTTGATGTTGGCCGAGTGGGCGGAGCGGATCAGCACGGCGCCCATCTCGTCGCAGGCAGCGCGTAGCGCTCCCACGAGCACCTGGAGGCTGACCGGGTCGAGCCGTCGTCCGGCCTGTGGGCCGGCGCTCATCCCGTCCGCTCCGCAGTGATCGTCCCGCGGTCGTCGACGCGGGCGTGCCAGCCCGGCGGCAGTACCAGAGTCGCCTCCGGAAGCTCGAAGATGCACGGTCCCTCCGCCTCGGCGCCGGCCTCGGGCTCCCCGCGAAGGACGGCCGCATCGGTCCATTCCCCGACGAATCGCGCCCTCCGGGTCCGGCGCTCGAGCGCGCGGGAGACCGCCGCCCGCGGTTCCGGCGAGGGCCCCGGCACGGCCACGGCGACGCGGATGTTCACGAGCTCCACCGGAGCGCCGGGGTCGCGGTACCCGTAGCGGCGCTCGTGCTCGTCCGCGAAGCCGGCCGCGAGCTCCTCCGGAGGCGGGCGCTCGGAGCCCGGGACTGGCAGCTCGAAGGCCTGGCCCGCGTAGCGGAGCTCGTATGTGACCTCGACGGTCGCGGCATCGAGCCCAGCGGCGAGGGAGTCCCTGAGCGCGCCGACCTCAGCGGCGATGCGCTCCTCGGTAAGGTCGTCGCCGGCGAGCATCACCGTCCGGGCGGTGTCGCGCCGGCGATCGGACGCGATCAGGCCGAGCGCCGAGAGGACCCCGCTCGCACGGGGGCACAGGAGCCGCTTCATGCCGAGCTCGTCCGCCAGCGCGGCGGCGTGCATCGGCCCCGCGCCGCCGAACGGCATCAGCGCGAACTCCCGTGGGTCGATGCCGCGGTCGACCGTCACCACCCTGAGCGCGCGGATCATCTCTTGATTGGCAACTCGGATGATCCCTTCCGCCGCCTCAAGCGTCTCGAGGCCGAGCTGCGAGCCGAGCGTCTCGACCGCGGCCGCGGCGGCGTCCACGTCCAGGTCGACGCCGCCGGCCAGCGTTGATGACGCGTCGAGATAGCCGAGCAGGAGGTTGGCGTCGGTGACCGTGGGCTCCGTGCCGCCGCGGCCGTACGAGGCGGGCCCCGGGTCGGCCCCGGCGGACCGCGGCCCCACCCGCAGCGCGCCCCCGTGGTCTCGCCAGCCGATCGAGCCGCCGCCGGCGCCCACGGTATGGACGTCGACCATCGGTAGCTGGATGACCCGGCCCGAGATCTCACGGGAGTCGGTGCGCCGGACGCCCCCTCCCTCCACGACGCACACGTCGCAGGACGTGCCGCCCATGTCGATGCCCACGGCGTCGCCGTTGCCGGAGAGCCGGGCGAGAAGCGCTGCCCCGACCGCCCCGCCGGCCGGCCCCGACAGGACGCTCCAGGCGCCTGCGCTCGCCGCCTCCTCGGCGGGCGCCACGCCGCCGGACGACTTCATGATCAGCGGCGTCGGCAGTCCCCGCTCGCCGCACGATCGGGACAGACTGTCGATGTAGCGGCCGAGAAGGGGGGAGAGGTAGGCGTCGACGACAGTGGTCGAGGCCCGCTCGTACTCGCGGAACTGCGGCAGGACCTCGTGGGAGGCCGATACGTGCACGCCCGGCAGCGCCGCCCGCAGGCGCTCCGCGATCGCCTGCTCGTGACCCGGGTCGAGGTAGGAGAAGAGGAGGCATACGGCCACGGACTCCGCCTCCGCCTCGCGGATCGCCTTCGCGATCCGGTCGACCTCGCCGCCGGGAAGCGGATCGATCTCGCCCTGCGGCCCGATTCGCCCGGCGGCGCCGAAGCGCAGCTCGCGCGGGACGAGCGGCGCGGGCTTCGGAGCGCACAACCGGTACAGGTCGGGCCGATTCTGGCGCGCCACCTCGAGGACGTCCGTGAATCCCTCCGTCGCGACAAGGGCAGTCCGGGCGCCGCTCTCGGTCAGGAGCGCATTGGTGCCCACCGTCATCCCGTGCGCGAAGACCTCTACGTCGCCCGAGTCGGCGCCTACGCGCTCCAGCACGGCGTCCACGGCGGCCAGCACACCGCGGGCGACGTCGTCGGGCGTCGAAGGCGACTTGGCCGTATGAAGATCCGTGCCGTCGAAGACGACCGCGTCGGTAAACGTTCCGCCGACGTCGACTCCGAGAAGCATGCGCGCAGCCTCTCAGAATGCGAACCGGCCCTCGCACGAGGAAGGGCCCCGATGATCGGGGCCCTCCAACGTCGGTATCTCTCCGCTGTGCGCTCTTGCCTACGCCGCGGCGAACGAGCCGAGCTCGCTGTCGACCGTCTCGCACGGCGCTGTCAGGAATCTCCGCGCTCTCGAAGGTTTCCTCGAGGTGCTTGTGCGACGGGCAGTAGTCACGTCCCGGCAGCGGAGTGCGCTGGCAGGGCGTGCCCTTGCGCGTGTGCGCATTGCACTGCCGAGGCCGGCCGTCGAGGCCGACACCCTCGGGCAGCTGCTCGAGGAACTCAGTCGCGAGACGGAGGTTCGACTCGATCACGCGCCAGACGAACAGCTGGTCCTGCATCGTGAAATACGGACGCACCTCGTTGAAGAGCGAGCGCGCCGGACGGGCGAAGTAGCGCCGGTCATAGGTCAGGCGGCGAATCGCGGCCTCACAGGCGTCCAGAACCTTCTGCTTGTTCCGGCACTCCGTCGGATCCCAGTCATCCTCGACGACCCGCGGGCCCAACTCCCGGTACATAGAGCGGCTGAATCGATACATCCTCTACTCGACCCCCTGTGGTTTTCCGTTCCGTTTCCATGCCTCGGGCGTTCCCTGCGCTACTGACGTCCTTTGAGGCGGGCGGCACTATCCCAACGCGCGTTTAAGCGCAAGGGGCCTCGGATTAAGCGCTTGTTAAGCGCCTTCGACCGGAAGGAGCGGCAGATCGTCCGCGCTCGCCGGTTCGGACAACAGCGTAGGCATGGGGGCGGGCGGCGATCGCGTATATCGCCCGGTCCGTTGTTCGGTGTGGAGCGGAGGGGCGCCGGGCTGATCAGCCCGGCGCCCGACCACTCAGTGACTCAGCTTGAAGACGAAGTCGAACTTCGTGCCGGCCTCGTTGTGGTACTTGAGCTTCATCTGTCCGCGCGCGTCCTTGTACGCGCCCGTGCCCCCGGTGATCGCGAGGACGCTGTTGCTCGTGTCGTAGAACGGACCCTCGACTGTGATCTGCCCCTGCTTCAGGAACGTGGTCCACATGCACTCCCACGACTTGCCGACGACGATGCGGGTGCACGACCCCTGATCGCTGCCCACCTTCTTCTTATCGGCGGCGTTGAACACCTTGTTCGCAAACGTGAGGATGTTTCCGGCGTGGTCCCTCTTCGTTCCGTTGGTGACGGCGTCGGTGGTCGCGTGCTCGACCACCGTGATCTTTTCATCGGCCTGACGCTGGCCGTGGCGCGCGCTCGCAGTGACTACAAGTACGAGCACCACCGAGGCCGCGAGCAGGGCGAGTGCGAATACCCGCTTCATCTCCACCTCCTTGTCCAGCCGGAGGAAGTCAGGTCCTGGTCGGACGTGCCCCAAACCGGCTCTTTCGCCCCCCTTGGGGATCGCCCGACGCTACCGCCTTTTCGGCCTTCGCCGGCATGGCTGCGCCTGTTTTGATGATTCGGCTAAGTCGAAGGCGGCGCTTGCTACTAATCGAGCGCGGCGCCCTGGGAAGCCGCCGCCCATAGCCACAGCCTTCGCAGCCTGGCCGGGATCGTCGCGAACGTCAATGTTCGGGCCGGGGTGCCCGTGCGCACTCACGGCGAAGAAGCGAGGTCGGTCGATCAGCAGCGAGCGGATTGCAGGTCGGTTTCCACTCCGGAGGACTGCGGAGAACTGTCTCAGGGCGCGCTCACCGCCCGCTTGATCTGACCCGCAATCCAGGTGCATGAGAACCGGCGAGGTGGTCGTCGTGCTGACCTCGGTCGGATGGTTCGATTCCGGGGAGCTACCGCCCGCAACCGTAGAAAGCCGCGCCGAGAATTGCCAGGCCGAGTCCCAGGGCGAGCGCCTTCATCGGCTTAGGCCGGTGAGCTGCAATTGCCTCGCGGGACCAGCGGCGGCGGCGAGGCGCTAACGCAGGTCGAATTGAAGCCGGGCGCCGTTCCAGAACATCCTGCCCCGGACGCCGTTGAACTGGCGGGAGCCGCCGACGACCTTCATGTACTTGTCCCCGTGATGCACCTCGCCCCTCACGCGGATGTATCCCTTGCCACCGATCTTCCCGTTCAAGTGAACCAGCGCCCGGCATTTGAGCGTTCCCCCCTGATGCTTGGCACGGCACCGAAAATGGTCCCGACCGACCCGGCTCTGGCGGTCGTGGGGATCCCGGAGCGTGTCCTGTCGCACAAACCGGTTCTGCCCTATGTCATGCCCCGACCTGTACTTCTGGTGCACGTAGAAGTGAGGGTCAAACGCGAAGGCCGAAGTTGCGAGCAGGGCCGCGCCCACCCCCGCCACGACTGTGGCCAACATGAGTTTGCGCATTACGTCACTCCTTCCTCGTCCCATCAACAGATCATGTCCGGCTGGATCCAGACGTTACGTCCAGCGCTCCGTTTGGAGCGACTCGTCAGCGTCGATCACCACGTGCACGCCGTCCAGGTCGGAATCCTGAAGGGGGTGGTCGGTGCGGCGATGGGGCCCTCGCGACTCGCGGCGCTCGAGGGCCGCGCGCGCGATGAGCCGCGCGAGCGGATAGGGGTCGCCCAGCAGCGGTTCGAGCGAGGAGGCATTGCGCTGCGGCCCGGCATGCCGCCAGACGGATTCGCGGGTCTCGGCGGTGGGCGGCTCGAAGCGCCAGGCGGGCGCCGGCGGCGGCCCCTTGGCGGATGGGGCCGCGGCGGCGGCTGCGCTCGCCGCCCGAGCTCCGAACACGAAGCATTCGCTCAGCGAGTTGGAGGCCAGGCGGTTGGCTCCGTGAACGCCGCTGCAGGCACACTCGCCGACGGCGTAGAGGCCTGGGAGCGTCGTCGCGCCGTTTATGTCGCAGGCCACGCCGCCCATGAGGTAGTGGGCGGCGGGGGCGACCGGGACCGGCTCGGCCCGCGGGTCGAGGCCCGCCGCGCGACAGGCTGCGAAGACGTTCGGGAAGCGCTCCTCGGAGATCGAGCGCAGGTCGAGCGCCACGTGGTCGGAGGCATCGGCCTCCATCCGGTCGAGGATGGCGGCCGTCACCTGATCGCGGGGCGCGAGCTCGTCCGTGAACCGCCTGCCTGAGGCGTCGAGCAGCTCGGCTCCCTCGCCGCGCAGCGCCTCCGTGAGCAGGGTTCCGTCGTGCTCGGCGCCCGGAAGGGCGAGAGCCGTCGGGTGGAACTGGCAGAACTCCAGGTCCGCGAGCGCCGCCCCGGAGGCATGGGCGAGCACCGCGCCGGCGCCGATCGCCCCCCACGGGTTCGTCGTCCGCTGCCACAGCGCCGCGCCGCCGCCGGTCGCCAAGACCGTGGCCCGGGCAGAGACCCGTCCCGCATCGGTGACCACGCCGGCGCAGACGTTGCCGTCGCTCCATAGGGCGAGCACCGAGGTCTGCTCGAGTACGCGAATCCGATCGTCGGCGCCCACGATCTCGGCGAGCCGGCCGGTGATCGCCCGGCCCGTCTGGGCTCCGCCCGCGTGGACTATGCGCCGCGCCGAGTGCCCGCCCTCCAGGGCGAGGGCGAGACCTCCGCTCGGGTCCTCGTCGAAGCGGACCCCGCGCTCGCGAAGCTCGGCGACGGCCGACGGCGCCTCCCGGGTGAGGACCTCTACGGCCTCCGAGCGGCAGAGGCCGCGGCCGGCGTTGAGCGTGTCCTGGGCGTGCCGCGCGGGCGAATCGTCGGCCGAAAGCGCCGCCGCCAGCCCGCCCTGGGCCCAGAAGCTCGCGCTCTCTGCGAGCGGCTTTCGCGAGACCAGGGTCACGGCGGCGCGCTGCTCGGCCGCGCGCAGCGCGACGTAGAGGCCGGCGGCCCCGCCCCCGACCACGACCACGTCGGTTTCGTCTCGTTCGCCGTCGCTTTCCGCTCGGCCGCTCAAGGCGTGGATACGGTATCCGCGACTGTGGGGCTCTACCTCTCCCATCCGAGCTCGCTGGAGCACGACACCGGCGCCCATCCCGAGAACGCCTCCCGGATTCGCGCGATCGAGGCGAAGCTCGAGGAGTCAGGCTGGCCCGGGCTCGAGCGGATCGAGGCGCCGGCCGCGACTCGCGAGCAGCTCGCGCGGGTCCACAGCACGGATCACATCGAGGCGATCGAGGACTTCTCGGCGCGCGGCGGCGGCATGATCGACGTCGACACAATCGCCAGCGAGGGCTCCTTCGAGGCGGCGCTGCACGCTGCCGGCGGCGCGGTCAACGCGGTCGACCGCTTGCTCGCGGGCGAGGACACCTTCGCGTTCTGCGGCCTGCGCCCGCCCGGGCACCACGCGGAGGCGCGCCCGCGCGATGGGGTTTTGCCTCTTCAACAACGTGGCCGTGGCGTCCGCGCACGCGATCGAGGCCGGGGGTGCCGAGCGGGTTCTGGTGCTCGACTGGGACGTCCATCATGGCAACGGGACGGAGGCGATCTTCGCCGACTCCCAGGAGGTGCTCTACGCGAGCATCCATCAGTGGCCTCTGTATCCCGGCACGGGCCCGGCCGAGTACGTGGGGACCGGGGCCGGTGAGGGCTACACCGTCAACCTCCCGGTGTCGCCCGGCTCGGGGGCGGATGAGTTCCTCGCGCTGGTGCAGCACGTGGTCGTGCCGATCGGGCGCGACTTCCGCCCGGGCTTCGTCGCGATCTCCGCTGGTTACGACGCCCACCGCCGGGACCCGCTGGCGGAGTGCTCCGTGGACACGCAGGGCTTTGCGGACATGGCCGCGTCGATGCGGGACCTCGCCGCAGAGCTGAACGTCCCGGTGCTCGTCTGCCTGGAGGGCGGCTATGCGCCGGACGCCCTCGCGGAGTCCGTGCTCGCGACGGTCGAGGCGCTCGAGGGTGACGCCGAGCCCGCGACCGCGCCGGCCGAGCCCGCGCGACCGTACGCCGAGCGCCACCGGGAGCGGTGGCCGGCGCTCGCGGCGAGTTGCTAGAGCGCCACCCGGTCCGAGGCGCTCCCGGAAGTCCAGGATCCGCTTGGCCTGGGTGGCCGAGAGGCCGAGCCCGCGAAGGTCGTCGAAGCTGGCTCCCGAAGATTCCTCGGCGGCGCGGCACGTGCCACGCAATCTACGAAGGGCCCGGGCTGCGTTCGAGCACTTCGTCGTACGCCTCGATCACGCGCTTTGCCATGAGCTCGGCCGAGAACCATGCGGCGCGGTCGCGGCCGGCGATTCGCGGATCGGCCGCTGCGAAGTGTGGCCGGATCGCCTCCGCCCACGCGCCGGCGTCGAATGGCGCGGCCAGGCAGCCGTCCACGCCCTGGAGGAGAAGCGGCGCGATTCCCACCGGAGTCGAGAACACCGGTACGTCGCAGGCCAGGGCCTCCACCGCCACCATGCCGAAGCCCTCGTTGTCGGAGGTCACCACCACGGCGTTCGCGGCGTTCATCCAGGCTGGCATCTCCCCCGAGGCGACGCCGTCGCCGGAAAGGAGCTCGGCGTCGAGTCGCGCGGCGACCTCCTGCGCGCGGTCGTAGCGCTTGACCCGCCGCGATGGTGAGGCGGGAAACAGCAGATAGCGGCCGTCCGGATCGAGCCCGAGCCGCTCGCGGGCCTCGGCGCGCGGCGCCGGGCGGAAGCGTTCGAGATCCGCGCCGCATGGGAGCACCGCGTTCACCCCGAGGCGCCGCGGCAGCGCCGGGCGCCCAGCCTCGGGGCTGAACAGCGCCCGCGATGCGGCGGCGATCAGGTCCAGCCTGCCGACGAGGCGGCGCGACAGGAATCCGGTCACGGGATGGCGGACGTCGGTGCCGTGGAAGGTCACGACCAGTGGTCGCGCGCCGGCCAGGGCCGCGCACCAGCCGGCGAGTCCGAAGTGCGCGTGGACCAGGTCGAAGCCCTCGCCTCTGAGGATCCGCCTGATTGCCCGCGGCGCCCGCGGATAGTTGCGGGCGCCGGCGGGGAAGGAGTAGAGCTCTACGTCCACACCGGCTCGTCGCAGCGCGTCGACCTGGTCGCGGACGAACTGCCCGCGCCACGGGGCCTGCTCGTCGGGGGTGATGTTGGTGACCACCAGGACGCGCACGGCGGCCAGCGTATCCGCGCCTCGGGCCGCCAGAGGCGCCTTCAGGTCAGCGGTGCGGCCTGACGACCCGCTTGAACGCATACCAGGACGGCTTTGGGTCCTGGTTGCTCTGGAAGAGCCCGGAGCTCGAGCAGAAGGTGCACCCGGGGGTTCCCGGCGGCGGATCGCGCCAGCGATACCAGTAGGCGTGCCCGACGTGCCAGCGATGCCTGTACTTCTTCAGTAGCGGGAAGGTCGCCTTGAGAAGCAGTTTCTGTCCCTCCGGCCCCTGGTTGAGCGGCTGGCTCTTGCGCGGGGGCTTCGAGCCCCAGCCGAGCTCGGTGATCCAGAGGGATGAGTGCCCGTCGTGGTGGCGCCTCATCACCCGCCGCATGCGGTCGATCTGGACCAGGACCTGCCCCACGTTGGGCGAGTACGGATGGAGCGCCACGGCGTCGAACTTGTGCCGGAACCGCTTGTGCTTGTAGAGGTGCTTGAGATAGACCCACGCGTGGGTGCGCACATATCCAGGCATCCCGCCGAGCACGATCTTGGCCTGGGGATCCGCCTTCATGATCGCGTGGTGAGCGAGTCGCACGAGCAACCGGTACTTGCGGGGCTTCACGTACTGGGCGCCCCGCTTGATGTTCTGCTCGTTCCAGATCTGCCAGGCCGTGATCGGCTGCGGCTTGGCGTTCGGGTACGCGTGTCGGTAAAGGGTTGGGCTCCTCCAGTACCTGCCGCCGGGTCCGTAACGCTTGACCGCGGCCTTCAGGAATATCCGCCAGCCTCTTCGCGCAGCCTTCGTCTTCACCGGCGCCGTGCCATAGGTGCGCGCGGCCCATGCGGGAGAGCCGGCGACCACCGGCAGGACCCAGATGCCGCGGCTGGCGAGCGCCCCGATCGTCTCGTCGGTGATCTGCCAGTTGAAGGTGCCCCTGACCTTCTCGACCTCCGACCAGCGAAAGCCCCAACGGACGGTCTTGATCCGGCTGTTCTGCATCCGCTGCAGGTCGCGGTCGCTGAGGCAGTTGCCGTTCTTCGCGGGGCCCGAGTGACACGGAAGCGCGAACGGGTCGACGGCCCCGACGAATCCTCTGCCGCCCGCGTTGGCCGTTGCCGCCGCAACGGCGAGCACCAACGAGACCGCGAGCACCGCCGTCACCGTGCGTGCCACGCGTCCCTGAGCTTGGGCCTTCGTCCTTGTCACTCCACGTCCCCGGGCCGCACCCTGCCACGGCGATGTCAAGCGTACGGTAACGCCTCCCCGGAGGTCGAACTCGAACCGGTGAAGCAGGTAACGGCACGAGCGCGCTGAGGATTCGGCGCGTTTTGGTCTGGACCCGTCACACCTTCCTCGTGAGCATCGAGCCAAATCCGAACGGGAGGAATCGATGCTCGCAAAGCTCGCCGCATACATCCAGATGCAGTTCCTGCGCCGCACCCGCGGCATCCTCGCCGCGCTCGAGGGCGAGCGCGGGCAGGGAACGGTCGAGTACGTCGGCCTGATCCTGCTCGTCTCGCTACTGATGATCGGCATGGTGGCCGCGATGAAGGGATTCAACGGCAAGCAGGGCACCGAGCTCGCCGACCTGATCGTCCACAAGATCACGCAGGCGGTGAACGCGATCACGTTCAAGTAGGCGGCTCCGCGGAGCCGCTCAGGAACGTCGCCGCCCGCCCCGATCCCGCCGAATTGCGGCGGGAGGAGAGCGGGCGGCGGTCGCATGCAGTCAGCCTGCACGGCCCAGTCACCGGGTAAACGTTCACCGGAGCACGCGCCGACCGGGCTTGGGCCCATCAAGGAAGGACAAGGATGCCGACCGAGCTTCGCCTTCACCCCGCCCCCGTGACGGTCGTTTCCCTTGCGGTGATCCTGGCCTTGTCTGCGGCTGGCCTCGTGACGTCGAGCAGCGCTTCTACGGCGCGGTCGAGACCATCTCGGACAGCACGAAGCGCCGGGGCGGCCGCCAAGCAGCCGAAGTGCGGCGACACGATCACCACCGATACGACCCTCCACCACGACCTCGTCAACTGCCCCAACAACGGCATCGTCATCGGCGCCGACGACGTCACGCTCGACCTCAACTACCACACGATCGATGGCGACGGCACGCCCTTTGCCGCTTGCGCTCAAAACGAGTTCTGTGATGCAGGGGTGCTCAACGACGGCCACGACGGGATCACCGTGGTGCACGGCTCCGTGCGCGAGTTCGACGTTGGCGTCCTCGTCGGGGAGGCACGCCACACCCGCCTGCTGGGCATTTCCTCATCGGGGAACCGCTTCGCCGGTCTCGGGTTCTTTGCCAGCACGCGCAGCCTGATGCGAAACAGCTCGGGAAGCGGCTCGACCAGCCGCGAGGACGGGGGCTCTTCGGTGCTTGAAGCGCCACCTCGTTCGCCGCGCCTTCGCGCTGCTTCGCGCGCGCGACCAAGAGTTGCCAATCTCAATCTCTCCCAAAATGCAAGAAATGAAGACATCACCGCCCATGAGGGCGTTGACATAGGAGCAACGCGATGTCGCAGGAGAACGTGGAGACCTTCGGGCGCGAAGCTGAGGCGATCCAGCCCGGGGATGTTGAAGCGGTCCCGAGGCTCACTCATCCCGATGTGGTCTTCGAGCCTCTGCGGGCAGCGACCGAAGGCGCGTTCGTCGGTCACGCAGGCGTTAGGCGGTTTCTGGCCGACACGGCGGAAACCTTCGAGCTTTTCGACCCGCCTACGCCGACATCCGCGACCTCGGCGATCGCGTGCTCGCCATCGGATCGATCCGGGTGCGCGGCCGGGGAAGCGGCGTCGAGATCGACATCCCAACGGCGGGCATCGCGGAGTACCGCGACGGGCTGCTCTGGCGCTGGAAGGACCACGGGGAAGCGTGGCTGGCCCTCGATGCCGCCGGGCTGCGGGAGTAGGGGGATGTCGCAGGAGAACGTCGAGAACGCCCGCCGCAGCTATGCGACCCTGAACGAGGCGTATCGAGCCGGTGACCCGTCGATCTTCCGGCCGATCCTGGAGGAGTACTGGAATCAGGATGCCGTCTTCGAACCGGCCGGGGTGCTCCCGGATAGCACCCGGCGCCCGCACAAGGGATGGGACGGCGTGCTCGCGTTCATTGGCGGTCAGATGGAGGCGTTCAGCGAGGGATGGCTGGAGGCGACGGAGTTCATCGACCACGGCGACTACCTGATCGTTCCGTATCGGTTCGGCGGACGCGCCCGGCACACCGGACTTCCGGTTGAGTTCGCGTTTGTCCACCTGATCACTTTCCGGGACGGGAAGGTGACCCGGTTGGAAGTGCATCGGACGAAGGCCGAAGCCCTCGAAGCCGCCGGACTCTCGGAGTAGGGGATGTCGGAGGAGAACGTCGAGATCGTGCGGGCCTGGGTGGAAGACGTGCTCCGGGGGGACATCGCGGACCTGGGCGACCTGTCCTTCCTGGATCCCGAAATCGTCTACGAGGACGAGATCCTCCCTGACCACGTAGGCGAGACCTATCGAGGGCGCGACGGTTTCCGAAAGGCATGGGCGCGCGCGATCGAGCCGTGGGAGGCCATTGAGGCGCGCCTGGAATGGACGCGCGACGCCGGAGATGAGGTCGTGTCCTGCCACTGGTCGCGAATGCGTGGCAAGGGAAGCGGAGTAGAAGCCGAGATCCGTTATGCCTACGTATGGCGGTTCGCAGACGAAAAGGTCGTCTACTGCAAGTCCTACGCGGATCCGGCCGAAGCCCTCGAAGCCGCCGGGCTGCGGGAGTAGGCCGGGAGAACTAATTACAAAGACTCAACGGCAAGCAGGGCGACGAGCAGCTCGCCGACTGTGAGTCGGGAGCGCTGAGCACCGTTGGGGACGAGACGTCAAGTTTGCCTGCTGGGACTTCGGGGTATTCAGCCCGGCAATCAGACCGAAGGGAGTTGGCTAAATGTCGCCGTTGCTATGGATATTGATCGCGGTGCTTCTGATTGCAGCGATTGCAGGCGGTATCACCATCAGTCCATTCCTGCTCATCCTGATTGCCGTGGCGATCCTGATCTACGTCTTCGTCGCGCGGGACGGCAGGACTACCCGCTACTAGGCATGGAGGAGACCCAAGCGGCCAGCGTTGAGGAGGCAACGCAATGAGCACGCTCGCAATCGTGTTGATCGTCGTCGCGGCCGTGGTTGCGGTCGCACTGGCGGTGTTCCTCGTCCGCCGGGAACAGGAGAATCGACGCCGCGAGCGCGAGCGACTTCGTAGAGAAGCCGCCGGACATCGCCAGGAGGCCGAGGCCCACGCGGCAAAGGCGAGGGAGAAGCGCGATGAGGCAAGGCAGGAACGTGAACGCGCGGTGCAAGGTGCGGCCGTCGCAGAAGAACACGGGCGGGCCGCCGAGGAGCGTGAACACCGCGCGGCAGCGGGCCGAGAGCGCGCGGAGCGTGAGCGGGAGACCGCTGCATCAAACCGAGACGACGCGAGACGTCAACGCGAGCTTGCTCAGGAGCACGCGAGGCGGGCCCGGGAGCGTGAGGAAAGGGCGACCGAGGCGGCTGAGCGCGCGCTACGCCTAGACCGGGGCGCCGAGGTCGAATACAACGATGCACAAGCAAAGCGCGAGGTCGCCGAGGCGCAAGCGCAGTCGGCTGAGGAGCGCGAACGGCAGGCGGAGGAGGCTGAGCAGCGCGCGCAGCGTGAAGGCCGCGCTGCCGGGCTACACGATCAGCGAGCCGCCGAGCGCGATCCCGACGCGAGCTGACTGCCGGATCTAATTACAGTCTGAACGGCAAGCAGGGCACCGAGCTCGCCGACCTGACGGTCCACAAGATCAACGTACGTGAAGGACGAAGACACCGAGGACGCCTACGGCAACGGCCTCGACCAGTTCGGCGCGGAGTGGTACGGGCTGCACCCGAGCGACGAGAAGACGGAGTCTGGCGGCGAGTCCTGATCTAGGCGTTTGCCTCGACCGTCGCTTCGGCTCGGGCCATTTCGAGATGCGCCCGGCTGTCTCGGGTTCGGATCAGAACGAGCGTGGCGATCAGGCCGAGGGCCGCGATCACCGCACCGCCGAGGAACGCGCTCTGGAATCCCTCGGTGAGGGCGTTGGGCACGCTCGAGGTGCCGCTCGCCAGGACGTCATTGGTTTTCGAGGTGGCGATCGTCGATAGGACCGCGAGACCGAGCGCGCCGCCGATCTGCTGAGAGGTGTTGATCAGGCCGCTCGCCAACCCCTGCTCCCGTTGGTCGACCCCGGAGACGGCGGCGATCGTGGAGGTGACGAATCCGAACCCGAGTCCGATGGCCGCCAGCAGCGACGGTCCGAGGATGTCGGCGGTGAAGCCACCACCCACGGATACCTGGCTGAACCAGGCCAGGCCCAGCGCCACGAACGCCATGCCCGCGGCGAGAACCGGCTTGAAGCCGAATCGGGTGACCAGCTGTCCTCCCAGGCCGGCCGCGACGATGATGGTCACCGCCAGCGGCAGGTAAGAGAGCCCGGCGTGGATCGCGCTATATCCGAGCACCTGCTGCATATACAGCGAGATGAAGAAGAACATCGAGAAGAGCGAGGCTCCGAGCAGGATCCCCACGACGTTGGCGCCGGTCAGGGTTCTCAGCCGGAAGATGCGAAACGGAACCAGCGGAGCTTTCGAGCGCAGCTCGATGGCGACGAACGTCGCGATCAGGACCGCGGAGAGCGCAAGCAGCCCGATGATCTTGGCCGAGCCCCAGCCCGCGCTGCTCGCGTCGAGAAACGCGTAGGCGAGCACCGACAGGCCGGCAGTGACGCTGGCCGCGCCGGCGGCGTCGAAGTGCCGGGTCGCGGACTCGGCCCGGCTCTCGGGGATCAGTCCGGGCGTGAACGCAAGCGCGATCAGCGCCACCGGGACGTTGACCCAAAGCACCCACTCCCACCCGAGGCCCTGGGTGAGAATGCCGCCGAGGAGCACGCCGACCGCCCCCGCGGAGCCCGCCACCGCACCCCACGCGCCGAGGGCCTTGTTGCGCTCGGCCCCGTCCTGGAACAGCCCGGTGACGATGGAAAGCGCGGAGGGCGAGATGATCGCCGCTCCGAGGCCCTGGGCCGCCCTGGCCGCGATCAACTGCCCCTGGTTGGCCGCGAACCCGGCGGCGAGGGAAGCCACCGCGACGACGAGCAGGCCGGCCATGAAGACCCGGCGGCGCCCGAGGAGGTCCGCGGCGCGGCCGCCGAGCAGCAGGAAGCCGCCGAACGCGATCACGTATGCGTTGACGACCCACGGAAGGTCCTGTTCGGAGAAGTCGAGCCCCCTGCCGATGCTGGGCAGCGCGACGTTCACGATCGACGCGTCCAGCACCACCACGAACTGCGCCACGCAGAGCAGGATGAGTGCGGTCCACCGACGCTCCAGGTATTGCTGCTCCGTTTTCATCGGGCTCCCTCTCTTTAGCAGGTCCGAACTTCGTCTCTAAGACGAACGGAAACCTCGAAATCGACAGTGACGTCGAGCACTCGCCGTGCCGCCCTCTGGCAGACTGGCGCCGTGCACGCCGCTCGCAGCTATGACCGGGGTTCCGCCGACCTTCGGCCGGTGACGATCGAGCCCGGCTTCGTCCGGACGGCGGACGGCTCGGCGCTCTACGCGCAGGGTGAGACCCGGACCATCTGTACCGGTAGCCGGGGCGAAACCGCCAGGCGAGCCTCGCAGCGCCCGGTCCGCTGGCTGGCTTCGATCGCCGTGGCCCTGACGGTGAGCGGTGCCCTGCTCGCCGCCGCGACGGCCGGCGCCACGTCGAGCTCACCGGTCGGCACCGCCACCGAGCACCGAGATTTGACGATCAGCATGGGAGTCTCCCTGGGGTTCGGCAGCGGGAACAATAAAGACATCCTGCATCTCGGCGACTCGGGATGGGACAATTACGTCGACGGCTACCTGAACCAGATGCACGTGAGCTGGGTGCACCTGAACGTGCCGTGGTGCAGGCTGGAGCCGAAGGCCGGCGTCTATGACCGATCGATCTACGAAGCGATCAAGAGTCGTGTCGACAGGGCGGCGGCGTCCGGCAAGCACGCCTTCATCACCGTGATTACGCATGCGCCCGTGTTCGCGCGGCGGGCAGCGATGCAGCGCGATCAGACGGGCAAGCGTTTCAGCTCGTCGTACGCCGGTTGCGACCACCCCCGCATCTACCCCGGCGGTGAACCGGCGCCGAAGCGGACCACGCGCGCTCTGCGCAACTACGCGAAGGCGGTGGGGCAGTTCGACGATTGCCTGCGCGGGGCGTACTGCTCGGGCCCCGATGTCCGTTCGCGGGTGCTGATCGAGGCGGGCGCGGAGGCCAACTGGCACGGCGGCTGGCAGACGGGGATCTGCACGAGGAACTCCGGCTATGAGGGGGTCCCTTGGTATGAGTCGCCGGGCAAGGACTGCGGGCGAGCGGGAGTGCGGGAGATGGACAGCGGTGCGATCAGCCACATACAAAGGAAGGACGCGCGGTTCTTCGGCGACATGGCAAACCGGGCCGCCTACAAGCTCGACGGCTCGCTTGCCTTCGGCGACGACGTGATCCTCGGGGCGCCGCTCTTTCTCCGCAACGGCAAGGGCTGGGGCACCGGATCGGTGGGCGGCAGCTTCTACCTGCGCCAGGCGGTGCGCGGCGGAAGCGCCGGCGATCCCTGGTCGGGCTCCCTGAAGCGCCGCTACTGGGACGTGGCCGCGCTTCACGTGACCGTCTGCGATGACGGCGTCAAGGTGACGTGGAACAGCTGCCCGGGGTCGATGAAGGAGCACCTGGACGAGATCCGCTCCACCCTTCGCGCCGCCAAGATCAGGGTCCCGATCTGGATCAGCGGCGCCCTGCCCTGCAGCGAGGGCGCCAGCGAGCGCCGCCACGGCAAGCTGGTCAAGTGCACCGCCGAATCGCAGGCAAGGGACGTCCAGACCATCATCCGCGGCCTCAGGTTCCATGCCTGCGCCGATCCCGTGCGACCGGTGACCTTCCTCAACTGGTTTCGGATCGTCGATCCCGACAACGGCAAGCAGTTCTCGGGGATCGGCTTCATGCGCAACCGGGCAAGCGATCCATTCGTCCCCCCCTACGTGAGGAAGCCCCCCTACAACGCCATGGCCGCGAGCTCCCACCTCTCCTGCGTCAGCAAGTAGCGGGAACGTCGGCGCGGTCGACTCGAAGGGTCAGATCATGTACCTGTTCGAGAAGGACGAGAGCGACGACACGCTGAAGCGCGACGGCGGCACCACCCAGGTCGTCTTCGACGGACATTCCCTCTACCTCTACGCCGACGACACGAAGCCCGGCGATGCCCAGGGCAACGCCGTCGGCCAGTTCGGCGCGGAGTGGTCCGGACTGCACCCGACCGGCGAGAAGACCGAGGAGGGCGGCTCCTGAAAGGCCGGTAGCCGGCCGGCGCTTTGACAGACTGGCGGCGTGCCGGGTTCACGCAGCCACGAACGGGGTGCCGCAGACCTGCGTCCCGTACAGATCGATCCCGGGTTCGTGCGCACCGCGGACGGCTCGGCGCTCTACGCGCAGGGTGAGACCAGGATCATCTGCACCGCCTCGGTGACCAAGTCGGTCCCGCGCTGGATGGAGGGCTCCGGGCGGGGCTGGGTGACGGCGGAGTACGCGATGCTGCCCGCCTCGACCGGCGAGCGCAAGGAGCGCGACACCAAGAGGGGTCGCCCCGACGGCCGTGCGGTGGAGATCCAGCGCCTGATCGGCCGGTCGCTTCGCGCCATCGTCGATCTCGAGGCGCTCGGCGAGCGGAGCGTCTACGTCGACTGCGACGTGCTCCAGGCGGATGGCGGCACGCGCTGCGCGTCGATCACTGGCGGATACGTGGCCCTGCAACTCGCGATGGAGAAGCTGATCGCCGCCGGTGGGCTGGATCGCAGCCCGCTGACCGGGTCGATCGCGGCCATCAGCTGCGGCATCGTCGACGGGGAGGTCCTCCTGGACCTGGACTACTCGGAGGACTCGCGGGCGGAGGTCGACGCCAACGTCGTGATGAGCGGCGACGGCGGGCTGGTCGAGGTGCAGGCGACCGCGGAGCGGATGCCGGTCTCGCGCGCGTCACTCGACGACCTGCTCGCGCTCGCGGAGCCCGCGATCGAGCTCCTTCGCGACGCCCAGGAGGCCGTAGCCACCGCCCCGGCCGACTGATGCCGATGAGACGCGTTGTCGTTGCGACGCGCAACGAGCACAAGCTGCGCGAGCTGCGGGAGATCCTCACCGAGGTCGAGCTGCTGCCGCTTCCCGCGGACGTCGAGCTGCCGCCGGAGGACGCGGAGACATTCGCCGACAACGCGCTCGACAAGGCGCGGGCCGCCCATGCGGCCACCGGAATGGCGGCGATCGCCGACGACTCCGGGATCGCGGCGGCGGCGCTCGACGGCCGCCCGGGCCCCCGTTCGGCGCGCTACGCGGGGCCGGATGCCACGGACGAGGAGAACCTGGACCTCCTGTTGAGCGAGCTCGCCGGCAAGGCGGATCGGTCGGTCGCCTATGTCTGCGCGCTCGCCTACGTCGATGCGGGCGGAGGCGAGCGACTGGTCGAGGGACGCTGCGAGGGAACGCTGGCCGAGACGCCCCGGGGGAGTGGGGGCTTCGGCTACGACCCGGCATTCGTCCCCGTGGACACCGGCCCGGAGGACAATCGCACGATGGCGGAGCTCGACCCCGACGAGAAGCATGCGATCAGCCACCGTGGCCGCGCCGCGCGCAAGCTCGCCGATCTCCTGGAGGCGACATGGTGAGGGGCACCAAATCGCGCGCGGCGACCATCAGCATCGTCTCCAACTCGGTCCTGATCGCCTTGAAGATCGCCGCGGGGGCGATCACCGGCTCGATCGCGATCCTGACCGAGGCCGCGCATTCGGCCATCGACCTGGTCGCGTCGGTGATCGCGCTGATCTCGGTCCGCAAGGCCGACGAGCCTCCCGATCGCGACCATCCCTACGGTCACGAGAAGGCGGAGAACCTCGCAGCCGCGATCGAGGGGATGCTGATCCTCGTCGGCGCCGGCGTGATCGTCTACGAGGCGACCCATCGCCTCGTGGTCGGCGCCTCGGTCGAGCACCTGGGGGTGGGTCTCGCGGTGATCGGCTTCTCGGCGGTGGCCAACCTCGGCGTCTCGGCCTACCTCGGTCGCCGCGCACGGGCGCTGCGCTCCGCGGCGCTCGAGGGCGACGCCGCTCACCTGCGCACGGACGCGATGACCTCGATCGGGGTCTTCGTGGGGTTGGGCCTCGTGGTGATCACGGGCGTCGACGCGTTCGACTCGATCGCGGCGCTCGGCGTGGCGGTGGCGATCGTCGCGGCCGGGATCCGGATCCTCACTCGCTCCTCGAGGGTGCTGATGGACGAGGCGCCGCCGCCCGAGGAGCTCGACCGCGTCGAGGCCGCGATCGCGCGCGCCCGGCCCCCCGAGATGGTTGGCTACCACAAGCTGCGCGCCCGGCGGGCGGGTGCCCGCCGCTACTTCGACATGCACGTCCAGTTCCGCGACGGCACGACGCTGGAGGCCGCGCACGACCTGGCCCACCGCCTCCGCGATGCGATCGAGGCCGAGATTCCGGACTCCGACGTCCTGATCCACGTCGAGCCCGAGGGCGCGGTTCAGGATCCGAAGACGCGCGACGCCCAGCCCTACCGGGCGGGCTGAGGCAGGGAAGCCCCTCTCAGAACAGGTTGACGGCGGCCGAGGCGCCGACCGCGCCGACCACGATCGGGTAGCCGACGTAACCGTTCACGGCCAGGACCAGCGCGCCGATGGCGCAGACGATCACGACCGTCAGCCAGGAGGCTCGCTCGATCGACACGGCTAGGTATCTTGGCGAAGTGAGCAGCGTCAATGCCGAGCGAGTCCCAGCGGAGGCCGCCGAAGCGGCGGTGGGCCGCCTTCGCCAGATGTCGGCCGACCTTCGCGGATGCGCGCTGATCGGCCCGGGCGGAGAGGTGCTGGCGGCGACCGGAGACGCGGTTCGGTGGGGACCGCCGGCAGCCGACCTCCTGTCGGCGGCGGATACGGCCGGGGACGAGCCCGCCAGCCACGTGCACGTCGCCACCGAGGACGGCGAGGCCTTCGTCGTGCGCCATGACGACCTCGCGATGGTCGCCGTCACCGAGCGCTTGACGCTCGCGTCGCTCATGATCTTCGACATGCGGGCAGTGCTTCGCGACCTTGCGCGGGAGAGCACCTGATGGTGCCGAAGCCGCAGCGGTCGCTCCTCGGCAAGGTGTCGAGCTACGCCGAGGAGGCCGCCGCCTACATGCGCCGGCGGCGCATCACGCGAACTCCGTCCGCCCGGGTCCACTACCAGGGCGGCCGGGTGGTCGCCTACCCGCCGGACACCGATGCGGGCCGGGCACTGTTTCGCGCTGCGGCGAACGTGATCGACGCGGCACGCGAGTGAGAGGACAGGGGACGAGATGACCGAGAACGCAGCGCCGCTGATCGACGCCGAGCTTGCCGCCCGGATTGTCGAGCGCGCGCTGGAGCACGGCGGCGACTTCGCCGAGGTCTTCTGCGAGCAGCGCGCCGGTCTGGGCCTGGCCGTTGACGAGTCGCGCGTCGAGCGTGTGCAGCGCGGCTCGGAGCGCGGGGCCGGCGTGCGCGTAATCCGCGGCGAGACGACCTACTTCGCCCACGTCGACGGGCTGGGGGAGGAGGACCTCGAGCGCGCGGCCGGCGCGGTGGCGGCCGCGGTGCGTGGCGAGCGCTCCGAGCCGCAGGCGCTTCGGGCCCTCGAGGCCGCGCTCCCGCAGGAGATCGAGACGCCGCCTGGCGACGTCCCCGCCGAGCGCAAGGCCGACCTGCTCCGGACCTGCGACGAGACGGCGAGGGCAGCGGGCGCGGACATCGCCCAGGTCATGGCCAGCTACGCGGAGGGGCGGCGGCTCGTCACCGTCGCCAACTCGAGCGGGCGCTTTGCGAGCGACGACCGGACTCGCGTGCGCCTGGGCGTCCAGGTGGTCGCGCGGCGCAACGGGACGGTGGAGACGGGCTTCGAGACGCTCGGGGGCCATCGCGGCTACGAGCTGGTGGAGGCCGGCGCGGCCGAGCGCACGGCCGAGCGCGCCGCGCAGGTGGCGCTGACGCTGCTCGACGCCGATCCTGCCCCGGCGGGCGCGATGCCGGTGGTGGTGGGCGGCGGCTTCGGCGGCGTTCTCTTCCACGAGATGACCGGCCACGGGCTCGAGGCGGACCACATCCAGAAGGGCGCATCCGTCTACACCGGGAAGCTGGGCCAGAGCGTCGCGGCGGCGCACCTCGATGCCTACGACGATGGCCGCCTTCCCGGCGAGTGGGGGACGGATGGCATGGACGACGAAGGGACCCCGACCCAGCGCACGGCGGTCATCCACCAGGGTCGGATCACCTCATACCTCTACGACCTGGAGCGAGCCCGCAAGGACGGAACGGAGTCCACCGGCAACGGCCGGCGCGAGAGCTTTCGCCACCTGCCGATCCCGCGGATGACCAACACCTACATCGCCCCCGGCGAGGCGCGGCCCGAGGAATTGATCGCCGAGATCGACAAGGGCTTCTACGCGGTGTCCTTCGCCGGCGGCCAGGTGGACCCGACCACCGGCGACTTCGTCTTCGGCGTGTCGGAGGGCTACCTGATCGAGGGCGGCGAGAAGACCAAACCCTGCCGGGGCGCAACGCTCATCGGCAACTGCCTCGACGCGCTGGGCAAGATCGACTCGGTGGCCTCGGACTTCGACATGAAGACGGGCTTCTGCGGCAAGGGCGGCCAGAGCGTGCCGGTGGGCACGGGCCAGGGGCACGTGCGCATTCGCGAGCTGACCGTCGGCGGGACAGCCGTCTAGCCCCGCCCGGACTTACCGCTGCCGCACCAGGGGTTCCGCGGCACGTTCGAGCACGGGTTCGGCATGCTCGGCAGCTGCTTCTTCGGCAGCTTGTGCATGACCACCTTGGTCTGGCGCGGATAGTTGTCGGCGGGCGTGCAGAGCGACGTGTCGACCTGGGAATCGCACGCGGCCTCCGCGAGGAGCTGGAGGTTGTTGTTGGCGGTGCCCGGTCTGGCCGCAGTGGGTGTTGGTCTTCTGGGAGCGTCGGGCGGCGAGGTGCCGTCCGGCGTCGTGTTGCCGTGGTAGCAGTTGATCGGCTTGCCGTCGATCAGCGTCAGCTCGCCGATGTCGCTGTTCGTGGCGTTGCCGAAGAAGCCGTTCTTGGAGAACTTGTTGTCGAACAGCTGGTTTCCCCAGTCGTCGAAGGTGCAGGTGAAGCCGAACGTCGAGAGGATCGTGTCCGACGTGCCGCCCTGGCAGTGCTCGCCCGGCGGCGGCGTCTCGTCATCGGGATAGGGAACGAGCAGGACGCCCCAGGCGCCGTTGTGGACGATGCGGTTGTCCATGACCGTGTCGAAGCGACCGCCAGCGATCGACAGTCCGGTGCCGACGGGCCCCTGGCTCGCCGCCCCGGCCTTCGGCACGTTCGGGTTGTTGTTGTCGTGCACGTAGTTGTGGATGAACGCCCAGCAGGAGACGGTGTGGGTGACCGGGCTGATCTTTCCCTTCTTCGCGCAGTGGCCGTTCTGGGGCGAGGGCCAGTCGTCGTTGTTCTGGCTGTTGGTGCTGAACCCGTCCTCGTTGTGGTCGAACTCGGAGTTCTTGACGATCAGGCGCCCGCCGGAGTTGGTCCCCGAGTAGCCGAGGGCGCTGTACTCGGACCAGGCGTCGTCGATTACCTGGTTGCACAGCTTGCGGCAGGCGCCGATGTAGTAGTTGGAGTCGTTGAAGTTGCTCGCGTAGGTGTGCTTCCAGATCCCCGGGCCGTTCGAGTTGCTGGAGAAGATGCCGTAGGCGGCAGCCGTGCTCGGGTCCTTGGCGTCGTAGAAGGTGGTGGTGGTGTTGAGGTACGCGCCCCGGAACTTGCCGAGGTCGAGCTTGCCGCTGCCGTCGCCGCCGTTCCACCAGATCTCGTTGCCGCTGCTCGCCGAGCCGCTCAGGAAGTTGCAGGCGGTGAGGTTCTGGATCGTGACGTCGTCGGTCTTCCAGACGACGATCCCGTTGCGGCCCATTCGCGACCCGCCCTGCTTGGCCCCGAAATCCTGGAACTTCTTCGCCTCGCTGCACGGCTTGCTCGCCTTGGCCTTGGTGCCGTCGACGATCGTCCGGTTGCGGCTCATCCCGCGGATGTGGAGGTCGGGGTCTTCACGAGGACAGCGGATGGCGGGACGTCGCTGCCGGCCTTGGGCGGGTGCTTCAGGTCGTTGCGCTCGTGGTAGTCGCCCGGTGCCACGAGGATCCAGTCGCCGTTGTGCGGCGGCGTTGACCGCCTGCTGGATCGAGCGGTACTGCCCCCGCATCCCGTGATAGGTCCCGACTCTCAGCACCCGCGCCGTGGCGCCGCCTGCGAGCCCCGCCATGAGCATGACGGCGACCACTCCCATCGCGCCGGCCCCGACTCCTGCGCGCCGCACGCTGATCCTCCGCGGCCGCATTTCGGTCGGGAGCCTACTCCTCCGGATCGAAGGCGGCAAGCGCTCAGAGCGGGGTGGCGCCGCCGTCGCGCAACTCCCAGAACTCCAGATGCAGGCGCTTGGCGGCGGCCCGGAACCTTGGGGCGTAGCGGTCGTGAACCGTCCGCGGTAGCGGGATCAGGAGGGAGCGGTTGAGCAGGCCCTCGCGGTCATCGGCCTCGATCGCCTTCCGGCACTCGTCGCAAGCTCTTCGCTCTCCGCCCTGGATCGGGTAGGACCAGCGAGGACGAAGGCTGCCGCAGAAGTCACATCGCACGAACACATGTTCGCACGGCCGTCAAGGGGCCACGGATCGCGTGTAGAGTCGAACACAGCTTGTCCCTCTTTCGCCGCCGATCGCAGGATGCTCCGTCGGATGGGCCGTCCCCAGCCGAGATGCACGGACGCGCCGCGGAGATCTCCGATCCGGGCGCGCTTGGCTGGGAGGTCGTTTGGGAGGCGCTGAAGACCGAGGAGCCGGCCGACGACCCGAACACGATCGCCCAGGAGCTCGGACTGGACGAGGAGCGCGAGCTCAATCTCCCCAAGCAGGTGGGGGGCTACGCGACCGAGATGAGCGGCACGCGCCACGGGCGCGGCGTGACGCTGCGGCTGGGCGTGATGCCCTCGATCTGGAAGAACCAGCCCGCCACCGAGGTTGAGATCGACTCGCCGGTGGCCCCATTCAAAGTCCACGCGGACGGTGGCCGCATGGTCATGGAGTCGGGGGCGCTTCCGGAGGTCGACGAGGTCCTTGCCGGGCTGGCGGAGTCCCCCAAGGTGTGGCGTGACCTCGTGGTCGAAGGCGGGCCGGACGGCATCCTCGCGCGCCGGCCGATCAAGATGAAGAGCCATCCACAGGGCTATGTCTACGACCTGTGGCTGGTGGAACGCCTCGCCGACAAGCTCGGCGCCTAGCCCGGGCGCCCCACAGCTGAGAGGAGCCGTTCGAGCTTGTCGAACGAGTCGCCCCAGCCATCCCGGTGAAGGGCGAGACGCCCCTCGGTCTTGAACGGTCCCTGGGTCAGTGCGACCTCGGTTGAGTCACCCACATCCCGGAACTCGAGTGCGGCGAGGGTCTCGACGTCGTCCGGGTCCGCCGGCTCCCAGACGAAGGTGAAGGCGAGCCGCGCCGGCGGGTCGACCTCACGGAACTCGCCGCTCAGGTTGAAGGCGTCGCCCTCGGGCGGCAGCATCGGGATCCGGTAGCCCCGGCCCGGGTCGGGCCGGAAATCGAGGCTTGCGATCCTGAATCCCTCCGGCCCCCACCACTGCACCAGCACGTCCGGATCGGTGAACGCCCCGAAGACGACCGATCGAGCCGCGGGGAGAACGCGCTCGATCTTGAGCATGAACTCGGCAGGCGAACCTTCCATGCCTTGATCGTATTCCCGGTTAGGTACACGCACCGACTAGATTGCGGGCGATGGAGCTCGCAACGATCGCCCAGCGCGCCGTCGAGGCGGCGCAGGCCGCCGGCGCGACCGACGCCGAGGCCTACGTGCAGGACTCCGTGGGCCGCGAGATTCGCGTCTTCGACGGCGAGGTCGAGAGCCTCACCGATGCGGGCCAGCGCGGGCTCGGGCGTTCGCTGCTGGATCGACCACCGCTCCGGCTACGCGTACGGCACCGACCTGAGCGACGACGGCCTGCGCGGGATCGCCGCCGGCGCGGTCGAGGCCGCGCGGATCGCCGATCCGGACGAGTTCACGGCGGCGCCCGAGGCCACGGCCGGCGAGGCGCCGGGGATCGAAGGCCTCGTGGACCCGAGCCTCGCGAGCTGGACCACCGAGCAGAAGATCGAGCTCGCCCAGGCGGTCGAGCGCGCCGCTCGCGCCGCGGACGAGCGCATCGTCGGCATCGAGACCACGGTCTATGCCGACGAGGAAGAGCGCGTCGCGCTTGCCTCCTCGAGCGGTGTCTCCGGGTCCTGGGAGGCGACCAGCGCCTACGCCTACCTGCAGGCGATCGCCGAGGCCGACGGCGACAAGCAGACCGGCCTCGGGTTCGGCATGGGCCGCTCGCCGCAGGCGCTCGATCCGGAGGAGATCGGCCGCGAGGGCGGCGAGCGCGCGGCGTCGCTCCTCGGCGCCACCAAGCCGTCCTCGCGCACCTGTCCCGTCGTGCTCGACCCGATGGTGGCGGCGAGCTTCGTGGGCTTCATCGGCGGGACGCTATGCGCGGACGCCGTCCAGCGCGGCCGCTCGCCGTTCGCCGAGATGCTCGGCCAGGAGGTCGGCTCCGCGGCGCTCACCCTCACCGACGACGGCATCGATCCCGCCGGGCTCAACTCCTCGCCGCTCGACGCCGAGGGCTCGCCGCGCGGGATCGACCTCGCTGATCGAGTCCGGGACCCTCGCCGCCTACCTGCACGACTCCTACACCGCCCGCCGCCAGGGCGATGGAACCCGGACGACCGCCAACGCATCGCGCTCGGGCTATCGCTCGTCTCCCTCGCGTCTCCACCTCGAACCTCGTCGTCGGGGCGGGGGAGAATGTCGTTCGAGGAGCTCCTGGCCGAGGCGGAGGGTGGCGTCTTCGTCACCGACGTCGCCGGCCTCCACTCGGGCGTGAACCCGGTCTCCGGCACGTTCTCAGTCGGGGCCACGGGCCGGCTGATCGAGGGCGGCGCGCTCGCCGCCGCGGCGGACGAGTTCACCGTCGCCTCCGATCTCACCTCGATGCTGAAGGCGATCGCCGCTGCGGGGAGCGAGGCGCGCTGGGTCCCGTTCGGCGGCTCGGTCAAGACGCCGGCCCTCCTGATCGCCGAGATGGCTGTCGGCGGGGCCTGAGGCCCAGAGCTAGGAGACCGGCGTCGGCGTGCCCAGGTGGAAGCCCTGGGCGTAGTCCACGCCCAGCTCCTCCATCAGCTCCAGCGTCCGTTCGTCGTTCACGCGCTCGCCGACGGTCTCCCGGTGCAGCGACCGCGCGACGTCCACGATCGAGCTGACGATCTCGCGGTCCACGCGGCTCGACGCCAGGCCGCCGATCAGATCGCCGTCGATCTTGATGTGGTCGACGGGGAGGTGCTTTAGGTAGAAGAAGGAGCCGAAGCCCGAGCCGAAGTTGTCGAGCGCGAAGCCGCAGCCCAGCTCGCGCACCCGCTCGGCGAACGAGCGCGCCCGCTTCAGGTCCGCCACGGCGACCTGCTCGCTCGTCTCGAGGATCAGGTTCGCGGGGTCGGCTCCCGTCTCACGCAGCTCCTCGGCGAGCGCGTCGAGGAACGCGGGATCGTCGATCGTCTTGGCGGCGACGTTCACCTCCAGGCGCAGCGGCTCGCCGTCCGACTCCGCTGCGATCAGGCCAACCGCACGGTGCGCGGCGCGCCGGTCGAGCGCCTGCACGAGGTCGAACCGCTCCGCGGCCGGCAGGAACGCGTCGGGCGGCAGGACGTCGCCCTCGATGCTCTGCATCCGGATCAACACCTCGTGGCGGTGGACCTCCCTGCTGGCGAGATGGATGATCGGCTGGCGGTAGAGCACGATCCGGTCCTCGTCGAGCGCGTCGCGGATCTGCTCCGCCCACGAGCTGCGGCCCTCCGTGCGCCGCGGCAGGCGCCGTGAGTACATCGCCACCCGGTCGCCACCCGTGCCCTTGGCCTCGTACATCGCCCGGTCGGCCGCGCCGACGGCCTCGTCGGCCCCGGTGAAGTTGCGCCGCAGGCTGGTGAGCCCGATGCTGATCGTGGGCCGGATCGGCTCGGCGGAGGCCACGCGCTCGCGGGTGCGGAAGCGCTCCAGGAGGTCCTGAGCGACCGCCGAGGCCTCGTTCACGCGCGTGCCGCGCAGGAGCACCGCGAACTCATCGCCGCCCAGCCGGCCCACCGAATCGGTCTCGCGCAAGCGATCGCGCAGGAGCTCCGCCGTCTGGCGTACCAGCGCGTCGCCGGCCTGGTGACCCATGGAGTCGTTCACGCGCTTCAGGCCGTCGACGTCGAGCATCAGCAGCGAGCTGGGGTGGCCGTCGCGGCGCATGAGCTTGATCTCCAGATCGAGCTCCTCGACGAAGCGGCGCCGGTTGAAGAGCCCGGTGAGCGGATCGTGGTCGGCCAGGAATTGGAGCTGGCTCTCGAACGACTTGCGCTCGGTGACGTTGGTCAGCATCCCCTCGTAGTGGGCGCGCTCCCCCGGCTCCGCGCGCAGCACGCCCTCATCCCGGATCCAGATGACTCGCCCGTCCTTGGTGATCATCCGGTACTCGGAGGCGAGCGGCACCCCGACGATCGAGTCGCGCTCCTCCTCCTCGAGCACCCGGTCGCGGTCCTCGGGATGGATGCGCCGCGCCCAAAGCGTGGGATCCGACGTCCACTCCTCCTGCGAGAAGCCCAGCATGCGCTCGAGCTGCGGCGAGACGTAGCGCCAGGCGCCCTTCGGTCCGGGCTCGGCGATGTAGCTGACGGCGGGGAGCTGCTCGACCAGGTTGCGGTAGCGGCCCTCCGCCTCCTCCAGGCGCTCCTGGACCCCGATCAGGTCGGTGATGTCGGTGGCGATCACGACCACCCCGATCACGCGGCCGTCGTCGGCGCGGAGCGGGGAGGCGTTGAACATCAGCTCGACCTCGGAGCCGTCCTTGCGGCGCGCGGTCATTTGGCGGCGGGAACGCGATTCGCCGGCGATGATCCGCTCGAACGCCACGTCGGCCCCGGGGAGCTCCCGGTTCGCGTTGAAGTCGCGGACGTGGCCGTCGACCATCTCCTCGGGCTCGAAGCCGAGGATCTCGCGGCACGCCGCGTTGACGAACCGGATGCGCCCATCGACCCCGATCAGCACGATCAGGTCGGTCGAGGTCTCAACCAGAGCACGGTAGAGCCGATCCGTGCCCTGCCCCCGGGCTCGAATCAAGTGAGTTCACGATGGGTCCCTCCCGGTGTTCACCAGGTATGCGGACCCATCGACCGTTTCGCTGAATCCCTTCAATGCGGCCTTTCCGTGGCCGACGCGTGGTCTAGGGGTTGGTCCCTAGTTGCTCCTAGGACTACCCCTTCAACTCGGCGGCAAGCAGGGGCGGAAGCGGCTTGCGTCACGCCCGGTTCTCGCTATTTGCAGATTTCACCGGCGCGCCGTTTCGCGGCGCGTGCTTGGATCAAGACGCTCGATCCGTGTGATTCAGAGGGGAGATGTGGTGACCGGGGGCGCGCGCCGACTCGGTGGGGTTCTGACCGGTGGAACTCTCGTATGACCACGGCCACTCCCGCCCGCTCCGTCGCTGTCCCCCCGGAGGAGTCGTCGGCCTGGCGCGAGCGATCGGCGCGTCTGTATGAGGAGCTCCGCCGGCCCGCGCGCGCGATGGTGCGGCGTGCATTCCGGGGTGCGTTCACGGACGACGAGGTCGAGGACGTCTACGCCAATGCCTGGGTCGGGACGCTGCGCGCGTTGGAGCGGCGCCACCGAGATCTGGAGGACGAAGAGATCCGCAAGTACGTCCTCACGGCCGTCGCGCATCATGCGAGCAAGGAGCTGCGGCGCCGCAAGCGCCGGCCGGTCTCCCCGCTCGACGGCGTCCACGCGGTGCCCGACGGCGGCCTAACCCCGGACGAGACGGCGGCGAAGCGGGAGGACTCGCAGATCGCCCGGGACGTCCTCTCCAGCCTGCCGCCGCGGCGGCGCGCGGTGATGCTCCTGCGCTACGGCTGGGGGCTGGATCCACAGCAGGTCTGCGGCCTGGTCAAGGGGCTGTCGCCGCGGGCGTACCGCAAGGAGATAACGCGCGGCGTCGACGAGCTCGCGGCGAAGCTTCGCCAGGTCCAGAGTGGCGACTGGTGCTCGGACCGGGAGCCGCTGCTCAAGGCATACGCCGCGGGCGTCGCCGACGATGAGCAGCGACTGCAGGCGCAGCAGCACCTCTCCCACTGCCGCCACTGCACGGACTTCGTCGGTCGCCTGAGCGGGCACCTGCACGACATCGGAAGCGCAGCCGCGATCCCGGCCGCAGCAGAGGGCATCAGCAACGGGCATTTCTCCCTGGTGGATCGCGCAGTCGAAGCCGCCCATCGGGTGAAGGAGTCGGGAGCGGGTGCGGTTTCCCGAGCATCGAGTGACGCCGCGCAGGAGAGCTCGACTCAGACGATCAGCCTCTCGGGCGGGGCTCGCGGTGCGGGCGCGGCCGGCACGGGCGTCCTGGCCAAGATTGCGGGAGCTGGAACCGCCGGCAAGCTGGCGAGCCTGTGTGTCGGCGGCGGGATCGCCGCGTCCGCGTGCCTGGCCACCGGGGTCGTGCCGGCGGCGCTTCCGGGTCTCGGTGGGGGCGACTCGAAGCCGGACCATGCACCGGCAGCGGTCAAGCCAATTGGCCACGCCACGAAGGTGCACACGGCGCATCTCGGGCCTCCCCCTGACGCAACCACCCCGTCCGAGACCCCGCCGGCTCCAGACCCAACCACGACTACGAGCACCCCGCCCCCGCCGCCGCCCCCGCCACCAACGACTACGACCGCGCCGCCTCCCGACACCACCACCACGACGCCGATCGTCCCGACCGCTCCGCCGGGCGATCAGGAATTCGACGTGGCCTCGGCGGCGCCGAGCGCAGGCGGCGGAAGCTCGTCCTCCAGTGGGGGCGGCGGTGGCTCGGCGGCGACGAAGGAGTTCGGACCGTGACCCGCGCGGTCGCGCACTGGCGCCGGGCCGTGAGCGGAGCGGTGATCCTCGCGGCGCTGATCGTGCCGCCTGTGGCGTCAGGGGCGGGGCGAACCTATGAGGTCGTTCAGTGCGATCCCCTCAACCGCGGCGTCCCAGGTGCTGCTCTCGAAGATGCGCCCTCGTACGCCGTCAAGCAGGGATGCGGCAAGCCCAAGGAAGACCACGCGATCAAGATCAACAACATCCGATTCGCCCAGCACGGACGGTCCGGCCGAGTCCGCTGGTCCACGCGATCCCCAAGCCTGGGACTCGTCGGCGTGTCGGTGGACGCCAGGCTCCGGCGAGACCGCGGACACGTACCCCGACTGTTGATGGCTGACGGCAATGGCCACGAGCTGGCCCGCGTCGCGACCGGCACCAAGAATGCAACAGGCTTCCGCCACTACTGGTGGCATTCCTCAGGCCCACGAGCCGAGCGATTCATCGCTCACCTTCGCTGCGAGCACCGGAGCGGCTGCAAGCGCTCGGACGTCGCGAAGACCTGGCTGCGAAACATCCACTTCCGGGTTGCGGACTACGCGGACCCGCGGCTCGACGAGGTTGAGGGGAGCCTGCTCCGACCCGGTTGGCTACGAGGTGCGCAGACCATCGACGCGCACGCGATGGATGTGGGTAGTGGGTTGTTTCGGGTTACCGCAAGAGTCAACGGACGGGTGCTAGCGGCCGAAGGCGGGTCCTGTGCGCGCATTCAGGGCACAAACTGGGCAACGCAGTTCAGCGTGTGCGAACCGGAGGCCCTGGCTCAGATTCGAGCTGCAACGACTAGCGCGCCGTTCCACGATGGTCGGAACGCAGTGTCGGTATGCGCCTACGACTTCGCGACCAACCGAGCCTGTGACTCGCGCGTGGTTGGCGTCGACAATACGCCCCCGGTCGCAGCTTTCACAAGCTTTCAAGATCCGAATGACCCGGAGCTGGTTCGCGTCGGGGTTGCAGATTCGACGTCGGGTGTTGACCTCGGTCGGATCTACTATCGAGGCGTCGGTACGGGTAATTGGCGTCCGCTTCCCACTCAGAGACGATTCGGGCAGCTCCGGGCACGCGTCGACTCCACGCTGGATCCGCCCGGTCGGTATGAGTTCATGGCACGCGCGACTGACGATGCAGGCAATACCACGGTCACGACCCGACGCTCAAATGGCCAGCCGATGGTCTTGGCGTTCCCGTTGAAGTCGGGCGTACAGCTGCAGGCGAACCTCCGCGGCGGAGCCCACCGGCTGACCGTTGGCTATGGGCGCCCTTCAAAGGTCTCCGGCGTACTGCGCGACACATCGGGCGAGCCGTTGGCGAATCAGGACGTAACGGTCACCGAGCACTTCGGCGAGGGTGCACTGATCGACACTCGGGTACGGACGATCCACACCAACTCTCATGGTCGCTGGAAAGAGCGCCTTCCGGGCGGTCCATCACGGAGCGTGAGCGCGAGCTTTGCGGGGACTCGTCGCTATCTGCCGGATGCCACTGCTGCAGGCGCCCTGCGAGTGAAGACGAAGGCCAATCTCCACATCTCGACCCACCATGTCCGCGAGGGACACCGGGTCGCATTCAAGGGTCGGATCGGACATCTCGCGGCTCGGATTCCGCCCGGCGGGAAGCTGGTCGAGCTCGAGGTCAAGGACGGCAGGAGCTGGCACACGGTTCGCCATCCCTTCTACACGCGGTCGAGTGGCAAATATCGACTCAGGTATCGCTTCGCTCGCTTCTACACATCGGACGTCCACTACAGGTTCCGCGTCAAAGTGATCCGTGAGCGCGGCTGGCCGTACAAGGCCCCGGTAAGCTCGCGGGTCCGGAAGCTTGTCGTCAAGGCTCACTGAGTCGCCTTGAGGGGGGAGACGTGAAGATCAGACGGCATCTCACGTACGCCAATGTCACCGCGACCCTGGCGCTCCTCTTTGCGGTCGGTGGAGGCGCGGCGTATGCCGTCGACAGGATCAACTCGCACGAGATCGTGAACGGGTCGGTTCGATCTGTTGATCTGAGGAACCACAAGGCGGTACGGGGCGTCGACGTCAAACGAAACAGCCTCACCGGTCGTCAGATTGACGAACGGACCCTTCAGGGCACCGGCATGGCCAGCATCGGTGGAAGTGAGACCGGACGATGCGTTCCGACTGTTGCTCCGACGAACTGTGCGCGCGCTTCTCTCAACCTGGATCGCCCGTCTCGAGTGCTCGTGATAGCAACCGGCAACGAGGAAAGCCTCGGCTCCCCAGCCGAGGCGTCGTGTCGCCTGACTATCGACGGCGTTGGAGAAGCGCTGGCTGTTGCGCCCGGGGAGCTCACTGTGGACAACACATCCAGCACCGCCACAAATGGCTTCGCCCGAACGTACATATCGCCGACCCGGCTTTCAGCTGGTCAACATACGATCGGCTTGTCTTGTAAGCGGTTGATCGGAAATGTCCGCATCGACTCCCCGACCATCGCCGCCGTTGCAGTTGGCGCTGGCTGAGCCACCTCGGTCCACGCACCACAGCGATTGTTTTCCCCGGTTCACTGCAATCTGCGTCCACCCCTCGGATCGTGGATTGCGTTGATCCTGCAGGGCCACCGCGGCGGCTGACCGATCTCAATCGCCAAACGGCGCAACTTGCACATCCACGGAGGTTTTAGGGGGCAGGCGGCGGACACGCAAAGCAGGCAAAGAGCCCCGGGCGGGACAAAGGCGCCAGCGAGCGGGATGCTTGTGGCGCTGGCGGGGCTCTTTGCCTCGCTTCGGTGGCCCCTGCCCAGCCCTCCGAGCGTTCGTGATTCCGTCCACCTCGCCGTCGCCCGGCCGAGCGGTGCTTTCATGCCCGCAGGAGCGACGAGAGGAGACCGACGTGAATGATCGAGTTCATCGCGACCGTGGCCGTGATCGCCCCGGATCCACCCGCCAGCCGCCGGCTATACGTGGACGCATTGGGGCTGCCGCTCGAAAGCCAGAGCGGTGGTGACTACGTTTGGACCGACAAGCTCGAGGGCGCCAAGCACTTCGCGGTGTGGCCGCTCTCGCAGGCGGCGGAGGCCTGCTTCGGGACGAGCGAGTGGCCGGCCGACCGGCCCGTGCCGCAGGTGAGCGTCGAGTTCGAGCTGGCCGACGTCGCGGCGGTGGGGGCCGCCTGCGATGAGCTCGAGGCGGCGGGCCACGTGCTGCTCCACCCGGCGCGCGAGGAGCCGTGGGGCCAGACCGTGGCGCGGCTGCAGTCGAACGAGGGCGCGATCGTGGGCATCTGCTTCACCCCGTCGATGCACTGACGGGGATAGCACTACAGGTCGTAGCGCGCCAGGTCCGAGTCGAGGCGCTCGCGCTCGGCGTTGTCGAGCGCCTTGCCGTCGGTCGTGCCGGTCTCCTCGCGCCTCCGCCCGGCGCGGCGCCAGCGGCGCAGGCCAAGGGCGATCGCGATCGCGGCGAGGATGATCGCGATGCCCGGGACCAGCCACGCGGTCAGGTCGAAGCCCGACTTCGGGGGCTCGGCCAGAACCGACGTGCCGTACTGGGCGACCAGGTCGTCGAGGATCTGCTGCTCGGTCTTGCCCTGATCGATCTCGTGGCGGATGAAGGCGCGCTCGCGGTCGGCCTGCGGGGAGAACGACAGATTCAGCGCGGTTCCGCAGACCGGGCACATCACCTTGCTCTCGATGTCCGGAAGGTTCGCCGCCGGCTGCGGCGGGGTGTTGCCGTCGGCGAGCGCGGTGGCGGGGAGGAGGAGGGCCGCGGCGATCGCAAGCGCGGCTAACCCGGTGCGCGCCAGCGAGCCTCACTGCTTCGCCTTGCCGGTGATGAAGGGCGTCACGTTAGCGTCCAGGTAGCGCTCGGTGACCGGACCGAGGCTGTGGAGGACGAGCCTGCCGCTGGGGCTGACGAGGAACGACTCTGGGCACGCCGGTCGTCTTCAGGTCGGCGGTGGCGAAGTCGCCATTGCCGTCGTGGAGCTGCGGGTAGCTGATGTCGTGGCTCTTCACGAACTTGAGGCCGTCGGTCGAGAGGTCGTTGGTGTCGACGCCGAGAATGGTGAAGTCCTTGCCTCGATTCGCGTCGTAGTAGCGCTCGAGGTCGGGGGACTCGCTCTGGCACGGGGGACACCACGATGCCCATACGTTCACCAGCACCCAGCGGCCGCGGTAGTCGGCCACCGAGCCGGTCCCCTTGCCGTCGAGCTCGGGGAGGGAGGTGGTCGCGCCCGGCACCATCTGGCCGAGCGCCAGCGACGAGCTCCCCTTCTTCACCAGGCCGTAGGTCAGCAGGCCGACGACGGCCAGAGCCGCCATGACGACCACGAACGTTCGCGCGCTCACGACAGGAAGGGTAAAGAGGCGGCGCGGGCGCCTAGAATTGCCCCCCGCTGCGGACGTAGCTCAGCTGGTAGAGCGCGAGCTTCCCAAGCTCGAGGTCGCGGGTTCGAGACCCGTCGTCCGCTCTTCCTCCTCCAATGTCCGTGCACGCGCGGCCGAGCGCTTGAAACGGCACTGCGTTGGCCGGTAGGCTCGGCCCGCAAGATCACGGAGGGGGAAGGTCATGGCGAACACGGAGGGCTCGGACGCGCGGCTCGAGCTACTGAACGGCTTTCGGCTGATCCACGGCGGCGAGCCGGTCGAGTTGCCGCGGCCCGCGGAGCGGCTGGTCGGCTTTCTCGCGTTGCAGGATCGGCCTTCGTTTCGAAGCCATGTGGCCACGACGTTGTGGCTCGACTCCACCGACGCCCGCGCGGCCGGCAGCCTGCGCTCGGCTCTGTGGCGGCTTCGGCGGCTCGACTACACGCTGGTCGAAACGCAGAACCGCCGGATGTGGCTCTCCCCGGATGTGGCGGTTGACCATCGCGAGGCCGTCGCCACGGCCCGCCGGCTCCTCGATCCGGCGAGCGACCTGGAGCGCATCAGCCTCAACGACGGACTGCTCTCAGGCGATCTGCTCCCGGACTGGTATGAGGATTGGGTGGTCCTTGAGCGCGAGCGGTTTCGGGAGCTCCGGATCCACGCGCTCGAGTCGCTGTGCGAGCGCCTCACCGCCAGCGGTCGCTACGGCCAGGCGGTGGAGGTCGGTCTCGCGGCGCTGACTGGCGAGCCACTTCGGGAGAGCACCCACCGGGCCCTGATCAAGCTGCATCTCGCGGAGGGAAACCGGGCGCAGGCCGTGCATCAGTACGACCTGCTTCGCGGCCTCCTTCGCGACCGGCTGGGCCTCGAGCCGTCAAGCGAGACCCGGAGGCTGCTGGCCGGACTCGTGAGCTGAGCAGGGCGGACGTCGAAGGCCGTCGGCTCAGTCGAGCCAGGCGATGAAGTCCACCGTGATCTTCGGGTGTCCGTGCGTGGCCTTGTTCTTGATCACGACCTTGTGCGATCCAGCGGTCGAGTTGGACACGGCCACGAGCCAGCGATTGCGAGTGTCCGCGCTCCGAAGGTTGACGGTCTCGCGAGCTCCGTCGAACTTGTATTTCGCCTTGCCGCTGTGGGAAGTGAGCTTGGCCCCCCAGGCGACGCTGGTCCCGTCGAACTCGAACTTCGCCCGGCGCTTCTTCTCCCGCGTCCGCTTGAGCCCATGCTTCATCGCCGCCCGATCGTCCACCTGCTTCCAGCCGTCGGAGAACTCGATCTTCCCGGCCTTCTCCTGCTTGACGTGCAGCCGCTGCGGCGGCCCGTTCTGAGCCGCGGTGTTTCCCGCACAGTCGGTCGCCTCGATCCGGTACCCATGGAATCCGGGCTTGAGCTTCTGGCTCGCCGTGGTCATGAGCGGCGTTGCCGGTAGCCCCGGCTGGTCGACGAACGGTCCGGCGGCGGCGTCTCGCCGCGAGAGCGGCCCGTACGAGCAGACGCCGGAGTCCGCGTCCGTCGCCGCCCAGTCGATGCGCACGGGGATCTTCTTCTTCTTGGTCGCCTTGGTGTTGGCCTCGAAGGTCTGCGTCGGCCCGGGCGTGATCGTCGGCGCGGTCGCGTCCTTGCGCACGGTCAGGGAGCCGGTCGACTCGGTGTTCCCCCAGTTGTCGGTCGCGCGGTAGGACACCGTCGTGATCCCGTCCGCCGTGATGGGGATGCTCGCCGAGTTGCCGTTCACCGTCGTCGTGGAGATCGGGTTCGCGCCGGATGCCGAGTACGTGAGTGCCCGGACCCCGCTCACGTTCCCGGGCGGCCCGGCGTCGGTGGCGCTGAGCGACACGGTGCCGTTTGAGTTGATCCACCCGTTCGCGTTCGGCGTCGGCGAGAGGTTCGCCGTGGTCGAGGGGGCGGTCGAGTCGATCGCCTGATAGGTCAGGCCGAGCTCCGTTCCCCAGGTGTCCTGGGAGCTCACGAACTCGCCGCCGATCCAGATTCCCGTCCCGTTCGGATCGCGGCTGGCGTCCATGTAATCGCCCCAGCGGTTTCGGTTGATCGTGTCCAGCTGCCGATAGGTGGCGGCGCCGTTCTGCTGAACGAACTCGCCGTTGAAGCAGGTCGTGCACGTGACGGCTGCGGGGATCTCGATCCACCGCGAGCCGGCGTTGGTGGAGGCATTCGAGGCCGAGTACACCTCGCTCTTTTCCGCCCCTGGTCGCGAATCGGCCGCGGGGTAGTACCGGTTCATCCCGCTCGGCGCTATGCGCCAGTCGTTCGCGACCGTCAGGTTGTTGGGGTACTGATTGATCGCGAACTCGGTGAATGAGACGGTCGAGTCCGAGCCGGACCCCACGGTCTGTCCGACGAACAGGCGCGGATAGTGGAAGACCGCATACTCCAGGCGGGAGTCGCCCGTGTCGATCGCCTGCACGCCGCCGGGCTGCTCTGCGTCGGGCGGAGAGCTGTAGCTGCCGACGCTGCGCTGGGCCTCGTTGAGGCCCGGGCCCACGGCGTCGCCGTTGCAGCACTCGAGCACGTTCGGGACCCGGTAGACGTGCAGGTTGCTGCCGCTGCCGCCGCCGCCCTGCGCTGCGGCGAGAAAGGCGCCGTCCGAGCCAATCGCAAAGTGCATCGCCGCGGGCTGGATCGTGAAGACCTTCGAGGTGCCGCCGGGGCCTTCACGGAGGTCCCAGAAATCCCACCAGGAACAGCAACTCCCGCTGGTGAGCTGCGACGTGTCGAGGACGCGGATCTTCGCGTACTGGAAGCTGGAAGGGGGCGAGTGACTGAACTGGTTGCAGGTGATGATCGTCCCCTGCGCCGAGTAGCCGAGGTGGGGGTAGTCGCACCAGTTGTTGGTGTTCGTCCCTCCGTTGAGCCCGGCGTCGAGCGCGTAGAGGTGCCAGCCCTGCGTCGGGTCGTCCGTGTTCGAGACGGCGATCAGCATGAACGAGCGCGACGCGGCGTCGTTTCGGGTCGAGTACACGACGAAGAACCTGTTGACGTACTCGTTGTATTCGACCTGGGGATCGAAGATGTTGTCGTCGGCGACCACCCCCAGGGAGTCGAAGAACGCCGGGGGCGTCGCCGTCTGCGCCTGCGTGCCCCCCTTGTTGAAGACCGTGATGCGGCCGTTCACGGCTTCGACGATGTGATGTGGGCCGGCGGCCATCTGGACGTCCGGAGGGATGAAGAAGGACTGGTTGAACCCGATCCCCGGGAAGCTCGAACTCGAATCGGCAGGGGCGCTCTCGATCGGGTTTGGCGGCTTCACGGCGCGCTTCCCGGAGCGGTTCAGTCCGCGCTCAGCGCGCGCCTTGTCCCGCTCGCCGCGATGGGTCAGGCGTATGGGGGCTGGCCGGCTCGTGCCGGGTTCGCGGCGCGACACCCTCGCCGCCGCCGCGAAGCTCGGCAGCCTCGCCGTAACGGCGCCGTGGCCGAACGCGCTACCGCGCACCGCGGCCCGATCGGCCGGCCCGTAGCTCCGGGCCGGATGCGCCGGTTCGCGCTGCCCGCTCGCGGGCGCCGCCCAGGCGGCCAGAACCGCGATCGCGGAAGCCGCGGCGAGCACGAATCGCAGGCGCCGCGTCGACGCGGCCTCCGCCGATCGTCCTCGGCCGGCTTCACCCATGCGGCCGTCCTACCAGGAGCACGTCACCACGGCATCACCAGCGCGTCACGGGCGCTCGAGTCGCGGGTTCGAGACCGGTCGCACGCTCCCGCTCAGAAGTGGAAGCGGTGGTGCTCGATCCGCGGCGGATGCTCGTGCCTGGCGCTCGCCGGTAGGAAGTGGAGGGTGATCACCGCGCCGAGGAGCAGCGCGACCAGGGGGACGATGAGGGCCGCCGAGACCGCGCCCGCGCTGGTCGTCGGCCCGTCGTTCAGATTCTGGAAGATCGCGCCGCTCGCCGCGAGGAGGAGCGCACCTGACATCAGGCGCACCATCCCGAGGACGCCGGCGGCCACCCCCGCCTTGGCCCTGGGCAGCGCCGCCATCGCCGCGCTCGAGACCGGCGCGTAGAGCAACGCCAGGGAGATCCCGTAGACGAGGAACGGGACGAAGACCGCGCCGTAGCCGTGGTTGCTGCCCAGCAGGGCGATGGCCGCCGTCGCCGCCGCGCAGACGAGCAGGCCGCTCACCAATAGCCGCCGGGCTCCGACGCGCTCCATCAGCCTTCCGGTGAACGGCGAGATGAAGACCATCGGCAGCGTGATCGGCAGGATCAGAGCGCCCGCCGCGATCACCGAGTAGCCGAGCGAGCCCTGCAGGAACTGGGGCTCGTAGAACATCGATCGTCCAGTAGGAGCCGACCAGCGCGAGAGCCGCCACGGACGGCGCCCAGAAAGACCCGGTTGTCGAACAGCGAGAAGTCGACCAGCGGCTCCTCCGACCCGGTGCTCGACCACCCAGAAGGCGACCAGTAGAGCCATGCCCCCGGCGAACGGGAGCAGCGCCACGGCACCCCAGGCCTCGGACTCGACCAGGGCGAGGACGACCAGCGCGAGCCCCGCCGTCACGGTCAGGAGCCCCTGCACGTCGATGCGCTGGCTGGACTCCTCGTCGCGGGTCTCGGCGGCGAAGATGCGCAGAATCACGATCGCCGCCGCGCAGAAGGGCAGGTAGGTCCAGAAGATCCACCGCCAGCCGATCGAGTCGACCAGCACGCCGCCGAGGAGCGGCCCGAGGCCGAGGCCGATCGAGGAGATGGCGGCCCAGATGCCGACCGCCGTCGCCTGGCGCTCGGGCGGGAAGGCGTTGGAGGCGATCGCAAGGCTGAGCGCGAACATCGCGGACCCGCCGAGTCCCTGGATCAGCCGCGCCCCGATCAGCATCTCCTCGCCGGTCGAGAGCGCCGCGACCACCGCCCCGACGGCGAACACGACGACGCCGCCGATGAAGACCCTGCGCCGCCCCAGGATGTCGCCGAGCCGCCCGCAGGTGATCACCGTCGCCGCCAGCACCAGCAGGTAGGCGTTCTGCACCCACTGCAGGCCCGCTTCGGAGAGACCGAGGTCCTTGTCGATCACCGGCAGCGCGAGCACGACCTCGGTCGAGTCCAGCATGAGCACGAACAGCCCCAGGCAGGACCCGACAAGCACCCACCATGTGCGCCCGGTGCTCATGTGGCAGACGAGAGCTTGACTGGCCTATCGGCGGCGAGGCTCTGGCGCTAGCCCGAGCCGACGCTCACCGTGTCGTTGCTGAGGTGGAGCGTGCCGGTGACGCCGTTGGCGCCCATGGAACTGGATCTCGCCGGTCTTCTGCGCCGAGGTCCCGGCGTTGCGGCCGGTCGGCGCGCTCGTGATCGTGACCGGGCCGCTGCCGTTGACGTCGACGTCCTGGGCGGTCTGCTTGACGTGGACGAAGTCCTGGCGGAAGACGACCAGGCGGCCGGTGTCGTGGTGGTCCGGGTTGGCTCCCGCGTAGACCGCGGTGAAGGTCTTGTGGTCGGAGACCCGCCAGCTGTTGGTGACCGGCCACAGCTCCGCCGGCTGGATCGGCCCGCCTTCGCTCTGCTGGTGGCCGACGATCCGCGCGGCGTAGGTGTGCTGCATCTTCGTGCCGGGAGGGCCCTGGTGGGTGTGGCGCGGGCCGGGATGCTTGGTCCTCGTCTTGGGCGGCGCGCCCGGGCCGCCGCCCCCCGGGTTGTTGGAGCCGCCGCCCCCACCGCCACCGCCGGGGGGCGCGCCGGCGTTGGTCGTCGTCGTGGAGGTCGTGCTGCTGCCCCCGGACCCGCACGCCGACACGCCCACGGTGACGGCGATGGCCGCCGCCGCGATGCCGATTGTCATGGGCAGCCGGGTGCGTCGCATGTTCGGAGCCTCAGCCCTCCTGGATGTTGACGAGCTCGCGCCCGACGCAGTCGTTCTTGTGGCGCAGGCGCTTCCAGCTCTGGCGGATCGAGACCGGGAATCCCTTGGTGGCCGTGGCGCCGTAGAAGCAGAACTTGTGGTGGTGGTGCCCGTGGTCCCAGCGGCGGCGCACCTTGGACCACTGCTTGACGTGGACGGCCCGGTAGATCTCGGGCAGCGGCTTCTTGATGCCGCCGAAGGAGACCTTGGCGAGGTCGCGGTAGTCCCAGTGGTTGGCGCAGCTCTTGCTCTCCGGGGGGCACTCCGACGCCGCGCCGTAGTTGAAGAACAGGCCGCCCTTCCCCCCGCGCGTGGCGCCGCTCACCAGCGCCTTCGAGGCCTTGGGCCGGCTCCACTGCGGCTCGATGTCGCCGGCCACCGCCACGCCCTCGTGCCCGTAGCCCTGGCGGCGCTGGTAGCGCTGGAGGCGCTTGGACATCTTCGCCTGCCGGCGGCCGGCCTCGCGAAGGTTCGGCGGCCTCATCCAGCCGGGAGAGTTGTTCGTGTTGCCGTAGGTGATCCGCACCGAGCCGCGGCTGTAGCAGCGCTTGTGGTTGCGGTAGGTGCGGGCGGCCGCCTTCAGCGCGGCGAGGACGGTCTGGTTCGCGAAGTGGGGGCCGGTCCGGAGCTGCGTTCCCCAGTGGTGGTTTCTGCGCTCGGACTTGCCGAAGTCCATCAGCAGCAGGCGGGTCTGGTTGGACTGGCGGCGCGCGAACGCGCAGGCGTTGCCGCGGGCCTGGCGCCGCAGGTCCTTGGCGCCCTTCGCCGTCATGTACCAGGCGGGCACGGGGTGCGGCGCGCTGCGGCGATGGCCCCGCTTCGCCGACGCGGGCTGATTCCCCGCCGCGACCTCGAACTCGCGCGTGGCCGTGGCGGTGTTGCCGGCGGCGTCGCTCGCCCGCACGCGGAAGGTGTAGGTGCCGTCGGCGAGGTCGTGCGCCGGCTGGTCGGTCGCATCGCTCGAGCACGGGCCGAAGCTCGGCGTGCCGGTGTCGATCGAGCACGCGAATTCGGCGGCGCGGTCCGTCGAGGAGAACCCGAACGTGGGCCGGGAGTCGCCGATCGTGCCGGTGGGGCCGGAGTCCACCGAGACCTCGGGGGCCTGGGTGTCGACGGTGAAGTCCCTGGTCGCCGTGGTGGAGTTGCCCGCTGCGTCGGTGGCGGTCACGCGGAAGGTGTAGGCGCCGTCGGCGAGGTCGGCTGCAGGCTGGTCCGTCCCGTCGGCGGAGCAGGGTCTGAACGTCTCGGTCCCCGTGTCCATCGAGCAGGTGAAGGTCGCGGTGTCGTCGGAGGAGCTGAAGGCGAAGGCGGGCCGCGCGATCGTTCGTCGGGCCGCTCGGTCCGGAGTCGATCGTCACCGGCGGAGCCTGGGTGTCGACGACGAAGGTGCGGGAGGCGGGCGTGGGGTCGAAGCCCGCGGCGTCGCGGGCGCGGGCGTAGAAGGTGTGCGGGCCGTCGGCCAGGCCGGTGAGCGCCTGCGGCGAGGCGCAGGGGGCAAAGGGCGCGGAATCGAGGCGGCAGGAGAAGGTGGCCGACGCCTGCGGCGAGGAGAACGAGAACCGTGGCGCTCGAGCTCGCGACGGGGCCGCTCGGGCCGCTGTCGATCGCGGTGTCCGGGGCCGCGGGATCGCGGCCTGAGGCTCGGTCGCCGCAAGCGCGATCGCCGCCGGACAGGTGACCAGGAAGGCCACCAGAAGGGAAATCGCAAGTCGAGGTCTGCGCCGGCTGATCCGTGCCCGCCTAAGCAACGCGATTTACCTTAGGGGACTCCCCGGCAGAGCGCCCCGTTAACCGCCGGCCCTGGGAACTTCCTCGCACCGCGCTAGGCAGGGGTAGGCTTGATGGGCCATGGCGGCGGACGCCGCAATCGAGCTCACGGGGGTGGTGAAGGACTTCCAGGGGGTCCGCGTGCTCGACGGCGTGGACCTCGTGGTGCCGAGCGGCTCGATCACCGTCCTCATCGGCCCGTCCGGGGCGGGCAAGACGGTCACCGTCAACCACATCGTCGGTCTGATGGACCCGACGATGGGGACCGTCAGCGTGGCCGGCAAGGACCTCGGGATGCTCACGGACACCGAGCTCAACGAGCTGCGCCAGGGGCATGGCCGCCGTGCTTCAGGGGTCGATGCCGTTCACCTGCGGGCTCTTCTTCTCCCTCAACGTGTACGAGAACGTCGCCTCGCCGCTGCGGCAGCGAAGGCCCAGGTGGTCGGACGAGCGGATCCACGAGGTGACGATGGAGAGCCTCAAGCTGGTCGGGCTCGCCGCGAACGTCAACGACATGCCCGAGACGCTCTCCTCGGGGATGGCGAAGCGAGCGGCGATCGCCCGGGCGCTGGCGCTCGAGGCGCCGATCGTGATCATCGACGACTTCGACAGCGGGATCGACAGCGTCCGCCTGGCGCTCCTGTGCGACCTGCTCAAGGAGATCCAGCGCGAGATGGACTGGACGTTCCTGGTGACGACGCACGACATGACCGCGGCGCGCAAGCTCGCCGACTACGTGGCCGTCATCCACGAGGGCCGGATCGTGGCGAGCGGCGAGGCCGGCGAAGTGTTCGCCGACGACTCGCCGCTCGTCAGCCAGCTGATCGGCGGCGAGCTGTCGGGCCCGATCCAGCTGCGCTCGCCCTGATAGCTCATTGGGCCTGGTCTGACATGGAGGGATTTCCAGAGCTGACGATCGGCGAGGTGGCACGGCGTGCCGGAGTACCAACCTCCTCGATCCGCTACTACGAGCGGATCGGCCTGCTGCCCGAGCCCGATCGCCTTCAAGGCCAGCGCCGGTATGACCCGGACGTGCTCGGCAAGCTGGGGTTCATCGGCGTCGCCCAGGGCGCACGGTTCAAGCTGCGGGAGATCAAGCAGCTGATGGAGGGCGTCGATGGCGCCGACGGCCTCGGCGAGCGCATGCGGCCGCTCTCGGACACCAAGCTCGAGGAGGTCGAGCAGCTCCTCGAGCGCACCAGCGCGATGAAGGGATGGCTCGAGGTTGCGAAGGAGTGCGGTTGCGCGACACCCGCCGAGTGCGCGCTGTTCCCTGCACCGGGGGAGGAGGCCCAGGACCTCGATTCGGCCCTGTCGGTGGTCCGGGTCGAGGGCAAGGACTGCCGGCGCCCGTCGGCAGGCTGAGCCGCCGGCGCTCAGATCTCCAGGCGGGACTCCTCGAGGTCGAGCTCGCGGATGACGCGGTTCATGACCTCGTTGGAGATGTGGCCGTCGCCTCGCGCCTGGATCAGCGCCTCCCGCTGGGCGGCGAGGACCACCTGCACGGTCTGCTGGTAAGCGAGCGAGCGGTTCTCGTAGCCGTCGTCCTCGATCTTCCCCGCCCGGGCCGCGAAGCGGCGCTTTCGGTACTGGTACAGCGCGCGCATCCGCTCGATCGTGTCGTCGCGCGTCCATTCCTCACCCTCCAGGTCGTCGAGCCGGGCGAGGGCCGCCTTGGTCGCGACCAGGCGGGCGCGTATCTCCTCGGTCTCCTCGATGCCGTCGCTCGTCACCCGTACGGCGCGGATCAGCGCGGGCAGGGACAGCCCCTGCACGACGAGGGTGAAGAAGATCACCGAGAAGGTGAGGAAGATGATCAGGTCGCGGTTGGGGAACGGCGCCCCGGCGTCGGTGGTGAGCGGTATCGCCAGCGCGGCCGCGAGCGAGACCGCGCCGCGCATGCCGCTCCACGCGACCATCAGCCTCGAGGCGATGGTGGTGCGCCTCGCCCGCTGGCTGCTCACGCCGGTCGAGCGCGCGGATGATGTACGGCACCGTCATCGCCCACACGATGCGGGTGCCGACGACGACGCCGCTGATCGCCAGCGCGTACCCGGCCAGGTCGCCGACCGAGTAGCCCCCGAGCGAGTCGATCACCGTACGAAGCTCGAGGCCGACCAGCACGAACAGGACGGCGTTGATCAGGAAGTCGAGAATGTCCCAGACGAAGACTCCCTGCAGCCGGGTGCGCGGAGGGATGATGCTCGGGCCGCGCACGCCCATGTAGATACCGGCTGTGACCGCCGCGAGAACCCCCGAGGCGCCGATCGCGTTGGCGGGAATGAAGGCCGCGTAACCGGTCAGCAGCGAGATGGTGATGCTCACCTGCGCGTCCTCCGTGCGCTTGCGGATCTCGGCGACGAGCAATCCGATCGCGAGGCCGATGATCACGCCGCCGGCGCCGGCCAGCACGAAGTCCAGGCCCGCCTCGGCGAGCGAGAAGCTGCCGCCGACGACCGCCGCCACCGCAACGCGGAAGGCGACCAGTGCGGTTGCGTCGTTGAAGAGACCCTCGCCCTCGACGATGCTCACCTGCCGGCGAGGGACGTCCAGCCTCCGCATGATCATCGCGCCGGCGAGCGGATCGGTGGGGGAGACGATCGCGCCGAGCACGAACGCCACCTGCCAGGTCATGCCCGGGTATCACCTCGTGCGCGACAGCCGCGACCGCGCACATCGTCGCCAGGACGAGACCGATGCTGGTGATCGAGATCGCCCGCAGGTCCCGGCGCAGATCAGCCGAGGTTGGCGAAGAAGGCGGCGCTGTAGAGAAGTGGCGGCAGGAAGACGACCAGCACGACGTCCGGATCGAGGTTCACCTCCGGCAGGCCGGGGACGAAGCCGAACAGCGCGCCGCCGATGACGAGCACGATCGGATACGGGATTGACAGCCGCCGCGCGAGCGCGCTCAGGCCGGCCACCGCGACCAGCAGCCCGGCGATCAGTAGCTCCGCTTGGCCCATTCCCACAAGTGTGACCGCCGCCGGCGCGGATCGGGTCTCACCGGATTCTGCGCGCGCTCTCAGGCTCTTCTCAGGGGTGCGTGGTGTGGTTGGCCACCCTTGATCCCGACCAAGGAGCAGCGATGAGGAAGCTCAACCTCCGGTACCTCTGGACGGCCCTTGCCGCCGCCGCGCTCACCGCCGCCGCCATCACGATTCCGGCGTGGGCAGCAGGCGGTGGCGGCTCGAGCGGTCAGACGCAGAGCCAGTCCGAGTCCAGCGGCGCGCCGCTGCCGCCCCCGCCGGGCGTCACGTTCTCGTTCAGGGGAAAGGCCCCCGGCACGGCCGAGCTGAAGGAGTCGCGCGCGAAGCTCGACAAGTACGCGAGCTGCCTGAAGGACAACGGGTTCGATGTCCCGGCTCCCGCCCACCCGACCTCGGGCCGAGCGCCGGAGCCGCCGCGGCCGCCGTCGCAGGCCGAGATGAAGAAGATGAGGAGCGCATGCGGCACTCCACCGGCGCCGCCGGCCTTCCTGCCCCCGCTCGACAAGAAGCACATCGAGGCGGCCCGCAAGGCAATGGCGAACAGCAACTGCCCGCCGCTGCCGGCTCCCCCCGCGCGCAGCGGTGACAGTGACCTCCGCCCCGGGGCGCCGCACGGGCCGGGGGCGGCAGTCAGAGAGCGGCCGCCTCAGCCGAGCAGGCGCACGACGGCGAAATGCTCCTCGCCGTTCTTCTTCTGAAACCCGGAGGCCACGATCCGGTCGCGCCGGTCGATCGCCACGGATGTGGCGCCGTACAGCCCCTGGCCAGTGCTCCCCCCGCCCACGGAGCGGCCGGTGACCGCGTGACCGTGGCGACCGAAGTGGCGGTCGAGATGACCCTGTGCTGTGAAGCGCGCAAAGCTGAAGCCGAAGGCAAAGCCGGCCACGACTATGCGACCGCGAGAATCGATTGCCGCAGAGGTGGGATAGACGGAGTCGACCTGCTTCTCGGGGAACTTGACCGTCGCGGTTCCATGGTTGCCGAACGAGGAGTTGACTTTGCCGTTGCGTTGGAATCGCACGACTCTGTAGGCGTTTGAGTGGCGCGGCCCGACGACATAGATTCGATCCTTGGGGTCGACCGTCAGGGCGGTTAGGAAAGAGATGCCGAGATGTCTTCGGTTCACCTTGCCGCGCGTCCCGAAGGAGCGGTCGAAGTGGCCACTCGGCATGAACCGGGCGAGCGAGGCGGTGTGCCCGCAGAAGGCACCCATCACGATGCGGCCGCGGGAGTCGAGTGCCATTGGACTGAGCTGCGCTCGGACGGAACGGCATCTCCCACCGGGCCCCACCGACGCGATCAACTTGCCGCGATTGCCGAACGATGAGTCCAGATGCCCACGGCGATCCAGGCGTGCGAGCCCGAAATTGCAGTCCCGCAGGTACGAGTGACAGATGAGCCCGGTGACGACCGGCTTGCCGCCGCGGGCGATCGCTATCGATGGCGAAAAGGACTCCCCTCCCGGGTATTCCACACTGGCCGTGCCGTGCTGCCCGAACGAGCGGTCCACGGCCCCGTCCCGCTTCAAATGAGTCACGGCAAAGCCGCAGCGTGTTTCGCCCGTGTTGCAGGTCTCAGCGGCCGCGTAGATACCGCCGTGTGGAGCAACGGCGAGCGAGGAGTAACCCGCCGCGTAGATCCTCGCAGGGGTTTCAATGCTCGCGATACCGCCATCAGCAAAGGAGCGGTCGAGTCGGCCGTTCCCACGCAGCCGAGCCGCGGTGCGGCCGCCGGTGGCCACGATTCTGCCCTTTCGCCCGATGGCGACGGCCTCCGAGGCGTCATTCGTATTGCGCAGGATGCGCAGGCCGTGATGACCAAACGAGGGGTCGAGGTCCCCCGCCGACCGCGCATCGGCAGCCGGCGCGACGATCAGGGTGAGCCCCAAGGCCGTCGCACCCGCCACCACTCGCCGCCTCGGGAGGGATGATTCGCGTCGCGTACGCCAGGACTTGCGCCTAATCGATCCCCTCCTCGCTACTCGCCTTCGTCCCCTGTAACTGCCTCAACACGTGCCGCACCTGAAGGTAGCGGCTCTTTTCGGCCGGATACGCTGGCTCGCCATGCCCGCCGGCGACCCGATCGACGATCTCACGCGATGGCTGGGCCTCCGCTGGGAGAGCGCCGAGCGGGTCCGGCTGACGATCCGCCCCGAGCTCATCAACCCGGCCGGGCTGCTCTCGGGCCCCGTGGGCTATGCGATGGTGGACTACTCGATGGGCTCGGCGCTGTGGCAGCAGCGCAACAAGGGCGAGCGGATCGCGACCATCGGCATCTCGATCAACTACGTGCAGACCGCTCGCGAGGGCGACGTGATCTGCGAGTCGGTCGTCGATCGCCGCAACGACCGCATCGCGGTGATGCGAAGCGAGGTCCGCCACGAGGACGGCCGGCTCTTGGCCACCGCGATCGGCAGCTTCGCGATCTTCCCCCGCGAGCGCCTGGGCGGCCACGAGCGCGGCCCGGACTCACCGACGTCCTCGGAATCCGGCTAAACCCGCAGGCTCACGACCAGTCGCTCGAGCCCGTCGGCGAAGAGCTTCTCGTCGCGCTTGGGGTCGGTGACGGACACGTCCATCACCGTGGCGATGGACGCCCTCGTGCCGTCGCTTGCGTTCCCGACGCCGCTGGACCTGGCCTCGAAGCGCTGCGTGGAACGCCCGTCGCCGTTGGCGGCGAGTTGCTCGTTGGCGGCGCAGCGGGCGGCGGCGAAGAGGACGGCGCCGATCATGAACGAGGAATAGGTGTGCAGTGCAGCGGCGGCCCGGTCGCCCTCGAGCCCCATGCGCTCGAGGACGTTCGCGAGCAGGCCGAGCGCGTTGGTGACGAACTCGTTCGACTCCGGAGTGGCGGCCATGTAGGGGGCGAGGCGGTAGTGGGCGAGCCATCCGCGCCGCGTGGCGATCCCGGCGGCAACCAGGACCTCGGTCGGGTCGGCGTCGAACGGCATCGGCACGAGCTCCAAGAGCTCCGTGGTGGCCTGGTCCCACACCAGCGCGACGGCCGCGTGAACGATGTCCGCCCGCGAGGCGTAGTGGTGGTAGATCGCGGACGGCGCGACCTTGAGCGCCGAGGCGAGGCTGCGGATGCTCGGCTCGTCGCCACCGGCGTCGAACTGCCGCAGGGCCTCCGCCGCGATCTCGGCGGGGGTGAGGGGAGTGTCGCGCTTGGCTGCGAGCCTGGTCATCCTTGACGACGGACCTCGATTGTCAGGTCCATTACCGCACGACGGACGGTATCACCTCCAGGCTGGGACGGGCCCGGGCACCCTCACGGACATCGTCGGGTTGAAGACCGCATTCGGCTCATGCAATGAGGGAAGCTCGGCGAGCGTGGGCTTCCTCCAGCAGGGATCCCAGCCCAGCGGGCCGATTTCCACCGTATGGGTGGATCAGCTGCCGCTCGCAAGAACTGGATCGCGCTCGACCCACGAGCGGGCGATTTTCCACCGTAGAGGTGGGTGGTCTCAAGTCACCGCCGCACCACCCGAGAGAGTCAGCCCCGCCAGGGGCTGACGAAATCGAGGAGGTGCATAGTGAAGAGGGGACGCAAGGGCCTCACCCAGGCCCAGCAGGATCGGATCTGGAGCGCGAGGGCCGAGGGGCTGAGCGAGCCGAAGATCGCCAGGCGGCTCGGCCTCACCCGCTCGCAGGTGAACCACTACCTGACCGCATGCGGGGGCATCCGCCCCCGCCGCCCGCGTCGCCGCTCACCGCGCTGCCTGACGCTCGCCGAGCGCGAGGAGATCTCGCGCGGGATCGCCCGCGGCGATTCCTATCACCGGATCGCCCGCCGGCTGCGGCGCTCCCACACCACGATCTCGCGCGAGGTCGACCGCTGCGGCGGCCGGCGCCGCTACCGCGCCCACTTCGCCGACGAGGAGGCCTGGCGCCGGGCCCGGCGGCCGAAGCGGGGAAAGCTCGAGCGCTGCCCCGAGCTCGCCCGGATCGTGGTCGAGCGCCTGCGCCAAGACCACTCCCCGCAGCAGATCGCGGGCTGGCTTCGCCTCCGCTACCCCGACAATGAGGGGATGCGGGTATCGCACGAGACCATCTATCGCTCGCTTTACGTGCAGTCGCGGGGGTCGCTCAGGCGCGAGCTCACCCGGCATCTGCGCAGCGCTCGCAAGAAGCGCCTGCCTCGCTCCCAAAGTCGCCGCGGCCAGGGCCAGGGCAAGATCCGCGACATGGTTCCGATCTCCGCGCGCCCGCCGGAGGTCGAAGACCGGGCCGTCCCCGGCCACTGGGAGGGCGACCTGCTGATGGGGACGAAGACGAACGCGATCGCCACCTTGGTCGAGCGCTCCACCCGCTACTGCCAGCTGGTGGCGCTGCCCGATGGCTTCGGCGCCGCCCAGGTCAAGGCGGCGCTCGCCCGAAGCGTCGAAACCCTGCCCTCCCAGCTGCGCCGCTCGCTCACCTGGGACCAGGGCCTGGAGATGGCCGAGCACGCCCGGTTCACGGTTGACAGCGGCGTCGAGGTCTACTTCTGCGATCCCAAGAGCCCCTGGCAGCGGGGATCGAACGAGAACACCAACGGCCTCCTTCGCCAGTACTTCCCGAAGGGCCGAAGCCTCGCGGGGGTGAGCCAGAACGAGCTCGACCGAATTGCCGCGCGGCTCAACGGGCGCCCGCGGCAGACCCTGGGCTGGATGACCCCAGCGCAGAAGCTCGACGAGCTGCTCGTCGAGGCCGACTCCGAGCGCTGATCTCGCTCGGCCTACGGCCTTCGCTCGACAGCGCTCGGATCTCCATGAGACGATTACAAACGTCAGGGGTGGTGCATTGACCCGTTGAGGTCAAGTGGATTATCTGCCGCTCGCGAGCACGCGAAGCGTGCGGGCGGACCGTCTAGGACACCGGCGGGTGGCGATCCGCCCATGGCCGCTCGGCCTCGATCTGGGCGGCGAGCGACAGCAGCGTCGCCTCGTCGTCGGGGCGGCCGACGAGCTGCACCGAGAGGGGGAGGCCCTCCCGAGTGAATCCGGCGGGCACCGCCGCGGCCGGGTTGCCCAGGTAGTTCCAGGGGGGCGTGAACCCCGTCCGGCGGGTCATCGCGGCGAGCGTCCACAGGCCGCGCCGCGAGTCCCACTTACCCACCGGGACCGGCGGCTCGCCGATCGTCGGCGTCAAGATCACGTCGCAGTGGTCGAAGATCGCGTTGATGCGCGCCGCGTACTTCTTCGTCACCGAGCGCGCCCGGCGGACGGCGCCGTCCGGAAAGAGCCGCCCGAGGCGCGCGAGCTGGCGGATGTGCTTGCCGAGCCGCTCGGGGTGGGGCAGCGAGGCGGCGTCGTCCGCGATGCCGCGCATGTAGAGGACCGACACCTGGTTTCCGACCCCGCCGTAGTCGGGATCGCGCGGGGCGACATCGTGGCCGAGCGAGCGGAGCAGGTCGGCGGTCTCGTCCAGCGCGCGGCGGCAGCGCTCGTCCAGCATCGGCGGCGCCAGCGCGCGGGCGACCTTGGACGAGACGGCGATCCGGAGCTTCCCCGGAGGCTCTCGAGCGGCGTCGGCGAACGGCCGCTCGGGGGGCGGGGGCTTTTGGGGCGCGAGGCCGCCGCCGGCGGTGGCGTCCAGGAGCAGGGCCGTGTCGAGCACGCTCCGGGTCTCGTAGCCGTTGACCGACATCCCATGCCAGTGCTCGCGAAGCGGGTCGAGGGGCACCCGGCCGCGCTGGGGCTTGAGACCGAAGAGCCCGCAGTAGGCGGCGGGGATGCGGATGGAGCCGGCGCCGTCCGACGCGGTGGCCGCCGAGGCCAGGCCCGCCGCAACGGCGGCCGCGCTGCCGCCGGACGATCCCCCCGGGACGCGGGTGACGTCCCATGGGTTGCGGGTCACGCCCCATGTGGGCGACTCGGTGAACATCGCGAACGCCAGCTCGGGGAGGTTGGTCTTGCCGATCACGATCGCGCCCGCCGCGCGCAGCCGCCTGACGACCTCGGAGTCCTCGCGCGCCGGCTCGTCGACGGCGCCCGTGCCGAGCGTGGTGACCTCGCCGGCGACGTCCTGGGTGTCCTTCACCGCGATCGGGACTCCGAGCAGCGGCGCGTCATCCGCGGAGCCGCGGCGCTCGGCCTCGTCGGCCTCCTCCAGCGCGCGCTCGGCGCGCACGAAGCGGAACGAATTGAGCCTCGAGTCGAGCTCCGCGATGCGCTTCAGGTACAGGGTGACGAGCTCGCGCGGCGACACCTCGCCGGCGCGCACCATCTCTGCCTGCCTCGCCGGGCCGGCGAATGCAACCTCCGTGTCCGTCATCAAGTGGTACCTCCTGGCGGCACTGTATTTCGCCGGCGAACCGGAGGACTGGCCGCGGTGCGGCGATCAGGACGAGCAGCCGCCCTGGACCGTGGCGAGGAGGAGCACGCTGGCCGCGGCGTAGTCGAGCGCGGGCTCGGAGGTCACGTAGTGGGCGCGGGCAACCGCGGGGCCGGCCGGGGCTATCCCGCCTGGCTCGCGGGGCGGATCAGGATCTCGTTGATGTCGACGTGGTCGGCCTCGGACAGCGCGAACATCACCGTGCGGGCGATGTCGTCGTCGGCGAGCGCGTTCTCGGGCCGGTCTTCGAAAAACTCGGTGTCGGTCATCCCGGGCTCGATCAGCGTCACTCGGATCCCGGAATTGTCGTGCATCTGGCGAAGCTCCGAGCGCAGCGCCTCGCCCATCGCGCTCACCGCCCACTTGGTGGCGGAATAGAGCGATCCCGGCAGCGTCCGGCGCCCGGCCACCGAGCTCGTCAGGACATAGTGCCCACTCCCGCGGTCGAGCATGTGGGGGAGGGTCGCCCGCACCGTTAGCGCCACCCCGAGAACGTTGGTGAGCACCATCGAGCGCCAGTGCTCGGGCGTTTCCTCCAGAAAGCCGCGCTTGGCGCCGAAGCCGGCGTTAGCGAACACGGCGTCGATGCGTCCGAACGAGTCGAGCGCGGCCTTCGCCAGGGCCTGGTTGTCGTCCCACTCTTCGACGTCGCACCGCACGGGAACTACGCGGTCCGGGCCTCCGAGCTCCTCGGTGAGGTCCTTGAGCCTGTCCTCGCGCCGGGCGCCCAGCACCAGCCGGTACCCGTCCTTCGAGGCGCGCCTGGCGGTGGCCGCACCGATCCCGCTCGAGGCGCCGGTGATCAGAAGCACCGGATCCTCAGACATTGCGGGTGATTGTATTGGCGCCAGCTGAGAGCACTTAAGGCCTCGCTGCCATAATCGGACGCCGCGTTTTCGCTCTCGACGTATGGATCCGAACCTCAAACGGAAGATCCGGCTGGTTGTCGCCCTGAGTGCCGCGGTTCTCCTGGCCGTGGCGCTCATCTATACGTCCTTCAGCGCCTCGTCCGAGGCCAAGGAGCCGTCCCAGCTCATCAACGCCTCCCCGGGACAGTCGTACGAGATGACCGGCGTCGTCGTGCCGGGATCGATCCACCACCACGGATCGCTGCTCGACTTCCGGGTGGCCGACCGCGACAACTCCAAGGTGTCGATCCCGGTGCGCTACCGGGGCGAGATCCCGGACCCGTTCACCGACGGCCGGGAGATCGTGGTCACCGGCAGCGTCGAGAACGGCACCTTCATGGCCACGCGCGACAGCCTGATCACGAAGTGCCCGTCCAAGTACACGACCCAGGCCCAGCAGGATCCCCAGCACGTGATCATCACGAATTGAGGTCGCTGGTGCAGCGTCCGTGATCACCCTCGGGGCCGCCTGTCTGATCCTCGCCTTCGCGCTGGCGATCTTCGCCGCGCTGTCCGCGTTGGTCGGAACCCGTGGCGACCGCCGCTTCGTCGACTCCTCGCGGCGGGCCGTCTACGCGTTCGCGGCGCTCTTGACGATCTGCGTGATCATCATCGAGGCGGCATTCGCGCGGACCGACCTCTCGCTGCAGGTGGTCGCCGACCACTCGTCCACGACGACCCCGGCCTTCTACCGCTTCACCGCCATGTGGTCGAGCCAGGAGGGCTCGTTGCTTCTCTGGGCGTGGGTGCTGTCGCTCACCTCCTCCGCGGTGCTGTTCGCGACCCGCAACAAGCACCGCGAGCTGGCGCCATGGGCGACCGCCATCCTCATGGGGCTGGGCGCCTTCTTCACCGGCCTGATGCTCTTCGAGGCGAACCCGTTCGCCCGGCTCAGCCCGGTGCCGCCGGAGGGAGTCGGCCTCGAGCCGCTGCTCCGCCACCCGGCGATGGCGATCCACCCGCCGATGCTCTACACGGGCTATGTCTTCTTCGCGATCCCGTTCGCGTTCGCGATCGCGGCGCTGATCACCCGCCGCCTCGACGCGAGCTGGATCCGCTCCACGCGCCGCTTCGCGCTGATCGCCTGGCTCTGCCTGGGTGTCGGGATCCTGCTCGGCGCCCGCTGGTCGTACTCGGAGCTAGGGTGGGGCGGCTACTGGGGGTGGGACCCGGTGGAGAACGCGTCGCTCATGCCGTGGCTGGTGGGTACGGCGTTCCTGCACTCGATCATGGTCCAGGAGCGTCGGGGGATGCTGCGCGTGTGGAACGTCACGCTGATCTGCATGACGTTCTCCCTTGCGCTGCTGGGGACCTTCCTGGTGCGCTCGGGAATCCTTCAGTCGATCCACGCCTTCGGCGAGTCCACGGTCGGCGGGCCGCTCCTGGCGCTGATCGGGGTTGTGATCGTCGGCTCGACGCTGCTGATCGTCTCGAGGCTCCCAGAGCTGAAGTCCGAGAAGCGGATCGAGTCGCTGGTCTCGAGGGAGGCGATCTTCCTCGTCAACAACCTACTGCTGGTCGGGCTCGCCGCGGTGATCTTCTGGGGCACGTTCTTCCCGCTGATCTCGGAGCTCTTCACGGGCAACAAGGCCTCGCTGGCCGCGCCCTGGTTCGACCGCTACACGACACCACTCGCGATCCTGCTCGTCCTGTTCACGGGCATCGGGCCGCTGTTCGCGTGGCGGCGCGTGAGCCTCGGGGCCGCGCGGCGGACTCCTGGCCTGGCCGGCGCTTGCCGCGGCGGTCGTCACCGGGCTACTGATCCTGTTCACGGACGCCGACTCGCATCCGCTGGCCCTCGTGATGTTCGCCCTGGCCTCCTTCGCGCTGGCCGCCCTCGTCCAGGAGTTCGCGAAGGGGGCGGCCGCGTACCGCTCGCTCAAGGGCGGCTCCTACCCGAGGGCGCTGGCCGGCCTGTTCTCCCGCAACCGCCGCCGTTACGGCGGTTACGTGGTCCACGCGGGCATCGCCATCCTGCTGATCGCCGTCGCCGCGTCGTCGAGCTTCCAGACCAGCCGCGACCTGCGTCTCAGCCCGGGCCAGTCGGCAACGGTGGACCACTACACGGTCACCTACGAGAACCCCACCGCCGAGATCAGCGCGCCGGAGCAGCGGCTGACCTTCGGCGCCGTCCTCAACGTCACGAAGGACGGCAAGTCCTACGCGACGCTCCATCCGTCGCGCAACTACTACTCGGGCGTGGGCGGGGGGACGCCGGCGACCGGCGGGCCCGGTGGCGGGCCGATCCGCAGCTTCTTCGAGGGCGAGGCCACGAGCGAGGTGGGGCGGAAGACCACCGTCGGCGGCGACGTCTGGACGTCGATGATCCCCGACCTCGGACCGCTGAACCCCGTCATCAACAAGTCGGACCGCAAGCTCGAGAGGATCGGCCAGGGCGTCTCGCCGACGAACATGCGGGCGCAGCAGGCGCTCGGCGCGCTCCAGGGGCTCGCGGTTCGGAACATCGAGCAGCGGTACCTCCAGGATCCCCCGCCTGCGACCTTCCGCGTCAACGTGAACCCGCTCGTCACCTGGATCTGGGTGGGCGGAGCGATCGCCGTGATCGGCGGTCTGGTGGCGATCTGGCCGGCCCCCGAGGCGAGGCGGAGGCGCGTCTCCGACGTCTACGCGGCCCGGCTCGCTCGCGAGCTCGGCCGCGCCTGAGAGCGGCACCAGCGTGGAGATCGTCCTCGCCATCCTCATCGTGGCCGCCGTCGTGTGGTTCGTGAGCGTGCCGCTTCGCCGCACCAAGGACGAGGAGGCGGCCGCGACGCAACGGATCGAGGATCCCCGCGTCGCCGAGCTCGAGGCGCGCAAGGAGGCCAAGTACCGCGAGATCAGGGACACGGAGCTCGACCGCGAGCAGGGCAAGCTCTCACAGGAGGATTGGAGCCGGCAGGACGCGGAACTGCGGCGCGACGCCATCCAGATCTTGAAGGAGCTCGACGAGGCGAAGGCCGGCGTCGAGACGCGGGTGCCCGCGAAGCGCTAGCCGGGCGGCCTCGGCACGGTGGCTACACTGCGCGGGCGATGGCAATCGTGCTCGGCGTGTTCCAGGTGATCATCTCGATCGTGCTGATCTTCCTGATCCTGCTCCACTCGGGGAAGGACGCTGGGCTCTCCGGGGCCTTTGGAATCGGGCAGACGGGCAGCTCGTTCGGCGGCGGTTCGCTGGTCGAGCGCAACCTGGACCGGTGGACCGTGGTCTTCGGGATCCTCTTCGTCCTCAACACGATCGTCCTGCTCAAGATCTGACGCGGGGTCGCGCGCTCCCCCGCGATCGCCGCGCCGTCCCTCCAGCCTCTATGTTGGCCCCTGCAGGGAATTTGCCAGGTATGGCACGGATCGCAACTACCCGCAGGAGAGGAGATTTGATCAAGCACGCGGCGATCGGATCCTCGACGCCGCGAGGCTGACGCCCGCGGCGGAGCGATCGTAGGCTCGCGCGCGAGCGGTTCGTCTCGGCGAGGTCGAGCTGCAGGCGGCCGACTGACCGAAACCAGGGGCTGCTGGGCTACGCGATGTTGCGCCCGTTTCCCGGTTAGTTTCGGGTCCTTCGCCGGTCCCTACGGGAAACCAACCAGTAAGGAGGACGGAGATGGGAAGGATCGTGGTGAGCGAGTTCGTGTCGCTCGACGGAGTGGCCGAGGACCCCGGCGGAGCCGAGGACTACAAGCACGGCGGATGGGCCTTCGAGTTCAGCCGCGGCGAGGAGGGCGATCAGTTCAAGCTCGACGAGACGATGGAGTCCGAGGCGATCCTGCTCGGCCGGGTCACCTATGAGGGCTTCGCCGACGCTTGGCCCTCGCGCGAGGGCGAGTTCGCCGACAAGTTCAACGAGATGCCGAAGTACGTCGTCTCGTCGACGCTCTCGGACCCGGAGTGGAACAACTCGACGGTGATCAGCGGGGACCTCGCGCAGGAGGTCGCTCGGGTCAGGGACGAGGTCGACGGTGACCTCGTCGTCCACGGCAGCCCCAGCCTCGTGCAGGCGCTGCTCGAGAACGACCTCGTCGACGAGCTGCGGCTGATGGTCTTCCCGGTCGTCCTCGGCGACGGCAAGCGGCTGTTCGCAGAGACGAGTGACAAGAAGGCGCTCGAGCTGGTCGACTCCAAAGCGGTCGGCGACGGCGTTTCGATCCTCGTCTACCGGCCCGCCGCCGCGGACTGATGGCCGCGGTCCCGGGTCCGCTGGAGCTGACGCGGATCGGCAGGGTCAAGTCGTCCCTGACCGATCCGGCGTCGGCGCCGAAGCAGGGCCACGAAGGCGCCCCGGATGCCTGGCTGGCCTTCGACCCCTCGGTCGTCGACGCGCTTGCGGACGTCTCGGTCGGGGACCGGCTCGTCGTCGTGACGTGGCTCGACCGCGCTCGGCGAGACGTGCTGCGGGTCCACCCCCGCGACGACGCCTCGAATCCGCTGCGCGGCGTCTTCAGCACGCGCTCCGCGGATCGCCCCAACCCGATCGGCCTGCACACGGTTGAGGTCCTCGCGGTGGACGGCCTGCGGGTTCAGGTCCGTGACCTCGAGGCCGTGGACGCGACGCCCGTGCTCGACGTGAAGCCGGTGCTCGAGCCGACTGGCGGGGGCAAGTCCTCGGGCTCGGGATCACTGGGCCGCGGCCGCTCGGCGACCCGCCTACCGGCCCAGGACCTCGAGCGCGCCAGGCGCTTCTACTCCGAGAAGCTCGGCCTGGAGCCCGTCGAGGAGCGTCCGGGCGGCCTTCGGTACCTGATGGCCGCCGGCGAGTTCGCGCTCTTCCAGTCGGCCGGCGCGCCGTCGGGCGAGCACACCCAGATGGCCTGGGAGGTCGATGATCTCGATGAGGCCGTGCGCGAGCTGCGCGCGCGGGGAGTGGCGTTCGAGCAATACGACGTGCCGGGGCTGACCACGGTCGACGGAATCGCCGAGGTCGAGGGGAACTACCCCAGCAAGCGCAGCTCAGGTGAGCGCGCCGCATGGTTCCGCGACAGCGAGGGCAACCTGCTGGGAATCGGCGAGGCGATTCGCTAGCCGCCGCGACTATCGGGGGTGTGCGACGCGACGCCTGGACTGCTGGGTGCCCGGTCCGTGCGGTCCGCGACGCGGCGGATGGGGCCGTGGATCACGGCGCCACCTACGTGGGTCGTGCCCCTCGGGACGGGACGGACCGGCGTCCACGTCGGGTCGGGCGCGAATCACGCACCAACCGAGGTACGCGAGACAGGCCACGCCGACCAGGGACGGATACAGAATCGGCCAGACCAGCTCCATAGCGAGAGTGTAGATCCGCGGCTCAGCGAGCGACGGCACGGTCGATCGCCATGGCGCAGAACAGAAGCGCCAGGTAGGCCAGCGAGGCCAGGTGAACGGAGACGGCCGCGCGATGCGAGGGGCGGAGCCAGAGCCGCAACACGAGGGCCAGGAAGCCGCCGCCGAGTATCACCGCCGCGCCGAGGTAGACGCCCTGGAAGAGTCCCGTGAAGTACGGCAGGACGCTGAACGCAACCAGCGCTCCCGTGTAGACGAGGATCTGGAAGCGCGTGGCTCCGTCCCCGCGCACCACCGGGAGCATCGGGATCTGTGCGCGCGCGTAGTCGTCCTTGATCAGCAGGGCGAGCGCCCAGAAATGAGGGGGCGTCCACAGGAACACGATCGCGAATGGATAGAGCGCGTCCCAGCTCAGGCTGCCCGTGGCGGCCGCCCACCCGACCAGCGGTGGCACGGCCCCTGCGGCTCCGCCGATCACGATGTTCTGCGGGGTTCGCGGCTTGAGCCAGACGGTATAGACGACGATGTAGCCCAGGAAGCCGGAGAGGGCGAGGACCGCGGCCAGGTCGTTCACCGTCACCCCGAGCTCGACCGTGGCCGCGACCACCATGAGGACTCCGAACCAAAGGCCGTGGCGCGGGTCGATGCGGCCGGCGACGAGGGGCCGACCGCAGGTGCGATCCATCTGCGCGTCGCGCTCGCGCTCGAGATAGTGGTTGACCGCGCCGGCGCCACCGGCCGCGAGGTAGCCACCGAGCGCGGTCCACAGAATTGGAGCCCATCCCGGCCCGGATGGGTCGGCGACGAGCATCGTCGCCACGGTCGTCACGAGCAGCAGCCCGATGATCCGCGGCTTGGTCAGCGCCAGGTAGTCGCGCGCGACGCCGGTGGCGAGCGCTACGCGGTCGCGTAGCGGTCCGGGTGCGACCTCAACCTCCGGCGTCGCCCCTCCGGCGAGGCCCGCTCCGCCAATCGTCCTATCGCTCAGAGGTTCGCCCGTCGTCGCAGCCTCTCCATCGCCGTCCGGGACCGGAGACTCATTTTGGCTAATGCTGATTTATACTTGGTCCGCAGCCGTTCCCTCCCGCTCACGGGGCGGGGCCAGACAGGAGCGGTGAGGAGAGTGGTGCGAATGGCGAACCGTGTGGTGCGGGGGTATTCGTTATCGGCTCATGACGCGGCCAGTAGACGCAGGCCGTGGCATCGGCATCGCGCTACCGCGTTTGGGGGGGCAGCCTGAAGTGAGGTCACCCGCCGCGCGAGCGCTCCTCGTCTTGGTTGGGGTCGTGCTCGTGGCGGTGGCGGCCGGCTTCTATATCTCCAGATACCTCCGGTCCCCGACGCCGTTCGCCGCGGCGCAGACGGGGCCGAATCAGGCGAGGCTGACCCTGGGCACGACGCCCGCGATCGGGAAGCTGGGCCACAACCCCTCATGGGTCTCGTATCTGGTCCGCGATCAGGGTCGCTGGAAACAGACCACCGTTTTCGACGTCCCGGCTCATTCGCTGGTCCACGTCACGATCTACAACTTCGACGGCGCCAGCGCGCTCGGAACCCGTTCCTGTCCCAAGTGCAGGGAACGGTTGGCGGCGAAGATGCGGATCAACGGGAAGGCCACCGACGTGATCCCGCCGGACGACTCCTCGCACACGTTCAGCGTGCCGCAGTTCGGCCTCACGGTTCCCATGAAGGGCGTGCCCGACGACGCGCCGCACCAGTGCGCGGAGATGCCCTGCCCGCTCGACAAGGCCCACGAGACCATCACCTTCACCTTCCGCACCGGGAAGCCGGGGCGGTATCGCTGGCAGTGCTTCGTGCCCTGCGCGGCCGGGTTCATCGACGGGTTCGCGGGACCGATGCAGACGATCGGCTACATGGACGGCTTCATCCACGTGATCTGAGCCACAAGCGTATGTCAGAACCCCGCCACTTCCGACGCTTCCTGATCCTCTGGATCGTGCTGAGCGTCGTGGCGACCCCGATCGTGGTCATCCTGGCCGCGCCGGCCTGCCGCCCGGTAACGGGAGCGACCGCGGCCTCGGGCCAGGTCACCGACAACACCGTCCTGCTGGGTATCGCGACGCCGATCGCCGCGCTCATGGTGGCCTACTTCGCCTACGCCCTCGTCGCCTTCCGCCACCGCGGGTCGGAGCCCGATGAGGGTGAGGCGGTCCGTGGGAACTCCCGCATCGTGGTCGTTTGGCTCATCGTCACCGGGGTGATCGTGCTCTTCGCGTCCGCGTACGGCTCGGCGCGTCTGTTTGCGGACAACGGGGCGGGAGGCGGTCAGGGTTCGAGCCCGCTCGCGAAACCGGGCGGCAACCCAGCTTCAGGTCCAGGTGATCGGCCAGCAGTGGAACTGGACCTACCGCTTTCCGTCCTACGGGGGAGTCGAGACGCCGCAGCTGGAGCTTCCGGTGAACACCGACGTGGCGCTCCACGTCACGTCCCTCGACGTGATCCACTCGTTCTGGGCCCATGACCTCGGCGTCAAGGCGGACGCCAACCCCGGCGTCGACAACGTCGCCTACGTGCGGCCGACGAAGCTCGAGAGCTTCGACATCCGCTGCGCCGAGCTCTGCGGCCTCTTCCACGGGCACATGACCCAGACCGGATACGTCGTCACCGACAGCCAGTTCCAGGCCTGGATCAAGCAGCAGCAGCGAATCTACGCCCCGGCGACCAAGAAGCTGAACCCGTACAACCCGTCCTACCTGCCCAAGCCGTTGAGGAGGGCCGGATGAACGCCGCCGACCGCCCGTCGTTCGCCCTGGCGGAGCGCTGCTCGGACCGAACGTGCTCACCGGCATCGTCCTCGGGGTCGGCGGCTTCTACCTGGGCTGGTGGGTGGGGCACCAGATCCACGCCAAGAGCCTTGCGTTCTTCGAGGACACGAACCAGAACGACGTCGCCCTGATGCTCGGCTACGTGTTCTTCGTGCTCGGCTTCCTGCTCGGGCTCGGATTCGCGAAGTACCCGCTGATGCGGCTGCTCGGCCGGGAGCCGTCGCACCGCGAGAACGAGGAGGCCGGCATCCGGCGCTACTTCGGCCTCTGCACCGACCACAAGGTCGTCGGCATGCAATACATGGTCGGGATCGGCGTCTTCTTCTTCATCGGCGGGCTGAACGCGATGCTGATCCGCGCCGAGCTGCTGCGCCCCTCACCGCAGCTGTTCGGGGCGGGCAACTACCTGACGATCGTCGGCCTGCACGGCGCGATGATGATGGGGGTGATGAGCTCGGGGATCCTCGGGCCGTTCGCGAACTACTTCATCCCGCTGATGATCGGGGCGAGGAGGATGGCGTTCCCGAGGATCGAGGCGCTCAGCTTCTGGCTGCTGATGGCGGCGGGCACGATCTTCGTCTCGACGATCTTCTTCGGCGGCTTCCCCACCGGCTGGACCGGCTACGGGCCGCTCAACGACTGGAGTCGAACTGGGGGTTCGACTCCTACATCTTCTTCTTCGCCCTCGTCGGTCATCTCGATGATCCTGCTCGGGCTCAACCTGATCGTCACCATCGCGACCATGCGCGCGCCCGGGCTTACCTGGAGCCGGCTGCCGATGTTCGGCTGGGGCGTCCTGACCACCGCCGGCCTGATGGTGCTCGCGGCGCCGGTCCTGATCGCCGCCCTCCTGATGGTCGCCTTCGACCGGAGCCTGCAGACCTCGTTCTTCCTCGCCAGCTCGGGCGGCAGTCCGTACTTATTCGAGAACCTCTTCTGGTTCTTCGGGCACCCGGAGGTCTACATACTCGCGTTACCCGGGTTCGGCGTGATCCTCGAGCTTCTGCCCGTGTTCTCGCGGAAGCCGCTCTGGGGCTACCGCCTGGCGGTCGCCGGGATGCTCGGCGTGGCGCTGCTCTCGTTCTTCGTCTGGCAGCACCACCTGTTCGTGAGCGGGATCAACTCGGCGCTGCGCCCCTTCTACATGCTGTCCACCGAGGTGATCTCGATCCCGACCGGGTTCATCTTCCTCTGCGGAATGGCCACGCTTTGGCGGGCGAAGATCCGCTACACGGTGCCGATGCTGTTCTGCCTCGCCTGGTTCTTCAACTTCTTCATCGGGGGCGTATCGGGCTTTTTCCTGTCGGATACGCCCAGTGACGTGAGCACCCATGGCAGCTTCTTCGTCATGGCGCACTTCCACTACACGATCATGGGCGGTCTGATCTTCGCCTTCTTCGCCTCGATCTACTACTGGGTCCCGAAGATGACCGCGCTCCGCTTCAACGAGCGCCTGGCGAAGATCCATTTCTGGTCGATGTTCGTCGCCTTCAACTCGACCTTCGGGCCCCTCTTCGCCCTCGGCCTGGCGGGGATGCCGCGACGGGTGGTCGACCTATCCGTCGAGCATGCAGCCGCTGAACATCTGGGTTTCCGTCTCGGCGTTCGTGCTGGGCGCCTCGATGCTCGTCTTCCTGGCGAACGTCCTGCTACTCCCTGATCATCGTCCGCAAGCCCGCCGAGGCGAACCCGTGGCGGTCGAAGTCGCTGGAGTGGCAGGTGCCCTCGCCAGTTCCGCTGCACAACTTCGACCGCATCCCGACCTTCGACGCCGATCCCGTATGACTACGGCGTGCCGCCCGGTGCCGCGTCCCGTCCCGGCGGGCGCGACCGGGGTGGCGCCGTACCCGGAGAAGAAATGAACGACACGGTGGACACCACCGCCGACCCGTTCGCTGAGCCGCCGGAGGTTCAGGAGCGGAACATCTGGCTCGGCGTACGGGTGATGGCGGGCGTCACGATCATGTTCTTCCTGTCGTTCGTGTTCGCCTACTTCTACCTGCGCTCGCTCAACAACGGTGGGCGCTGGCGACCCGCCGGGATCGATCCGCCGCAGACGTATGGCTACGTGATCATCATCCTGTTCGTCGCTGAGCGCCGGCTCTGTTCGCCGCACGCCAACCGGGCCGCGCGGCGGGCGCGCACCTGGCTGCCGGTCGCCGGCCTGGCGCTCCGCTCGGTCTCGCGGCCTGCATCGTCCAGGGATTCGAGTAGGCGAACCTCGGGTTCTCTCCCACCAAGGGCGGCTACGCGAGCGTCTTCCTCGGCTGGACGCTCCTGTTCACGGTCTTCGCGCTGCTCGCGATCTACTGGCTCGAGGTCGTCGTTCGCGACCGGCCTCCGCCATCGCCGAGCGCGGGAGGCCTACGTACCGCAGGGGCTCGACGCCGCCTCGTTCTACTGGACGCTGCTGGTGGTCATCGGCGCCGTCACCTGGGTGATCCTCTACCTGCTCTGAGGAGCCACCGTGCTCGACCTCGCATCCACTGCTGGATTGGACCGGCGGCCCCGCGTTTGCCTGGGTGGTCGGGGCCGCGATCCTGTATTGGCTGGGCGGCCGCCGCACCGCGCACTTCCCGCGGCGCTGACGGGAGTCGCTGGCGGACCGCCTCCTTCGTGGCGGGCCTCGCGACGATCGTCGCCGCGCTCGATTCCCCGATCGACGAGCTCTCCGAACAGCTGCTCTGGGTTCACATGGTCCAGCACATCATGCTGCTGGTGGTAGCCCCTCCGCTCCTTGCGCTCGCGCGCCCGTGGAACCGCATGTGGCACGGCCTGCCGCTCTCCTTCAGGCGCCGGACCGCCGGCGCGGTGGCGCAGAGCCCTCAGCCTTGCTCCGGTCCGCGGCGCGGCGTCGGGTCCTCCAAGACCCGGTCGTCGCCTGGCTCGCCTTCAACGTCACCTTCGTTGTCTGGCATGTTCCGGCCGCCTACGACGCGACCCTGGACCACCCGTTCGTGCACGCGCTCGAGCACGCGATGTTCTTCGGCACTGCGCTGCTGTTCTGGACGCGCGTGATCGACTCACCGCCCTGGCGCTCGCCGCTCAGCGACGTTCCCCGCGCCGCGTACCTGGGCCTGGCGATGGTGGTGAGCTGGGTGCTCGCGATCACGTTCGCGGTCTCGACGTCGCCGGTGTACGCGCCCTACGCGGCCGAGGCCAGCCGGCCCGGCGGGCTCACGGCGCTCGCCGACCAGCAACTGGCAGCCGGCGTGATGTGGGTGCCCGGGTCGATCCCGCTCGTGATCGGCATCCTCTTCATCGTCTATCGATGGCTGCAGCCGAGTCGGCCCACCCCCGGCGCACGCGGGCACCCCATCCCGGGCACGCCCGACTGAGCGGAAAGGAGAACGATGCAGTTAGCCATCTCGACCGAGGCCCAGGGAGTCCTCACGTGGGCGATCCCGCTCGTCGGATTTCTCGCCGTCCTCGTTTGGTACTTCCTGGCGCTTCGCCGACGCCACCCGGAGTGAGATCGGGCTGGGGCGTCGGCTCAGTCGCTCGCGAGGATGCCTCGGCCACCGCGAACGGCGGTGCGGTCCCTTGCGGCCGCGTGAGCACGTCTGACGCGACGGTGTCGCAGGCGGGCCTGAGCGACGTCACCCGAGCGAAGCAGGAAGGGCAGACGCATCGTCGCTGCGAGCAGCGCTAGCAGCGCGACTACGAATACGGCGTTCAAGACGATTGCCAAGGTCATGATCGGTACTCCTTGTTTTCCTATTTTTGTGTGTGGTGTGTCTCAAAGGTCGCAAGCGGACCTTGGGACGACGTAAGACTCGGTTGAGAATTTCCTAAGGCGGCCACTCCCCGCGTGCCCGCGTGCGGGGACGCCTCGTGTCGGAGACGAGGCTCGCTGTTACCCGGGACGCGTGGATCGAAACGTTCAGTCGAGCGGGCGGGAGCCTTCACGTTTGTCAGGTCGCGTGCCATTGGTCCGGCTTTCATTCTGCGGGCCCACCGGGAAACGCACTGCAAGGCATCGGTTAGGTTCCGGTAAGACTTGGCCCGTGACGGATTCGAGCGCCATCGCTCGCGTGGCGTCGGGCGCTGGGTTAGGGTGGGCGCAGGCGCAGCAATTCGAAGGGAGGCGGCGACGTCGGGATCGGTAACCAGACGCGGGGTGGTCGGCCGCCGGCCCGGCTGGTGCTTCGCGGTGCTGCTGGCAGCCGCGACCGGACTATGGCCGATCCCGAACGCGCACGCGGCGGGCGGAGCGGCGCAGAAGCTCGTCGATACCTATTCGCCGATCACGATGCTTCGGGCGCAGTCGGACATCTGCGACCCCTCGCAGGAGCAGTTCGAGCCGACCACGGTCGGCGTGTTTCTCGACAACCCGCAAACGGTGCTCGACTCGCCCAACGGCAAGGTCGTGACCAAGGCGCCGACCGCCGCCGACATCGCGGGGCTGGGGGATGGGTACCACCTCAACATTCCCGGCGACCCGCTGAGCCCGGGCTGCAATTACTCCAAGGCCTTCAAGGCGGTCCAGGACGCCGGCAACGCCCCGGCGATCACCTACGCCCGGATCGCGACCGAGGAGGGCCACTCCGGGCTGGTGGTGCAGTACTGGTTCTTCTACTACTTCAACCAGTTCAACGACCTCCACGAGGGCGACTGGGAGGGCATGCAGATCGCCTTCGACGGCAGCACGCCGCGCGAGGCCCTCGCCACCGGCCCGTCGGAGATCGCGCTGTTCCAGCACGAGGGAGGTGAGAAGGGCAGTTGGGACGACCCGAAGGTCCAGAAGGAGGGAACCCACCCGGTCGTCTATCCGGCCGCGGGCTCCCACGCGACCTTCTTCGGGCCGGCCATCTACGTCGAGAACGCGCAGCGCGGCTCCGGCCTGGGGTGCGACAACACGACCTCGCCGCTCCGCCGCGTGGAGCCCAAGCCGGTGCTCATCCCTACCAACCCGCATGTCAACGGACCCTTCAAGTGGCTCACCTTCGAGGGACGCTGGGGCCAGAAGGAGAAGGGCTACTGCCAACGGCCCCCACGGGGCGATGGACAAGCTGCAGTGGGACGAGCCGTTCACCTGGATGTCCGGCGTGCGGGATCGAAGCCCCCAGCTCCCGAGCGGGTTCTTCCTCGGCCCGCAGGTGACGTCGGCGTCTTCTGCGGGACGGTCGCCACCCTGTCCCACCTCGTGAACCTCGAAGCCAAGTCGACCGTCGCCGCGGTCGCGGTCGTCGTCGGCTTCATCCTGCTGATCGTCGTGCTCCTGAGGCTGACGAAGTGGCGCCCGGTCGAGCTGACGCCCCTGCGCCAGAAGCGGGCCGTCGGCCAGCTGTTACGCGCCGCGAGGCAGCTGTACGGCCGTCACTGGCGGCCGATGGTGCTGGTGGGGCTGACCTCGATTCCGATCCTCGCGGCGGTCTACGGGCTCGAGCAGGCGGCGGTCGCCATCACGGGCGACACGGGTGCCGGGACCTGGATACGCGATGCCGCCAACCCGCTCGGCTATGCCGTTGTCGCGGCGATCGCGATCGCCTTCCTGCGTGACCTCGAGCGGGAGGAGGGAGCGAGCTACGCGAGCGCGTTCCGCGGCATGCTCCAGCGCTTCCGGAGAGTGGTCCTCGGCCAGATCCTGAACTCCATCCTCGTGCTGCTGATCGCGCTGACGATCATCGGCATCCCGTTCGCGATCTGGAAGTACGTCCAGTGGCAGTTCGTGCAGCAGGAGATCCTGTTCAAGGACACCGGTATGCGGGCCGCGTTCCACGGCAGCACCCGGCTCGTCCGCGGCAACTGGTGGCGGACCGTTCGCGTCGCCGGGCTCCTGTGGCTGATCAGCACCGTCACCGGGCCCATCCTCGGCTTCGCCCTCGTCTTCACGCCGCTGCCGCTCGTCTGGGCCAACATCGTCGGGACACTCGTGTTCGCCCTGCTGGTCCCGTACGTGGCGATCGGCCGCACGCTCCTCTTCTGGGATCTCAGCGTGCGTCACGAGGAGGCGGTGACGGAGCCGAAGGAGAAGCGGCGTCGCTGGTGGGCGCCTTGGCGCAGGACCAGGACCGTTCCCGCGGAGAGGCCGGCGGAGACCTAGGCCGTCACGCCGGTGGCGACGTGCACCGTAGGAGAGAGGACGCTCGCCTACCGGCGGACCGGAGCTGGGCCACCGGTCGTGGTCGTCGACGGCTTCGCGGCGACCAAGGTCGACTGGGATCCGGCTTTCCTCGACGCCGTGGCCGGGAGCACGAGTTGGTCCTCCTCGACAACCGCGGCATGGGCGAGTCGCCGGACGACGGGCTGCCGTTCACGATTGAGCACCTCGCGGCCGACGCCTGGGTAGGGGCCATCGATCGCGCTGGGGCCCGGAGCGGCCGCGGCGGTGACGCCGAGCTCGGGTGGTCGCCGCGGCGAGGTCCCGGCTCTCGCCGGAGCTCCTCGGGCGCCAGTGGGAGGCGCTCGAGGGATGGGAGCGGCGCGACGCTTCCGGCGTGGCCCGGATCTCCTGTCCAGTGCTCGTGGCGACCGGCGAGGAGGACGCTCGTGTTCCCGGCCGCGACCGCGACCGCCCTCGCGAAGGCGATCCCGGGAGCCTGGCTGGCCCGGTTCCCGCACTCGGGCCATGGGTTCATGGCCGATCACCCGGAGACGCTCGCAGGATTGATCAACGGGTTCTTCGACGCCGACTGACGCGGTGGTAGAAACGCGTGCGATGACGGAGGTCGTTGGGCGCGAGCTGGAAGGTGCGGGGGAGTTGATCCTCAGGCCTCATGGGCCGAGCAGCCCGGCGTGGCAGCGGTTCTACATCGCGCTCGCGGGCGTTCCGGGCCTGCCGCAGCTCTCCTGGCGCCTGGTGCCGAAGGGACGCGCGGTGATCCGCCAGGCGATGCGGGTCGTGCGGTGCGCGTTCGACCACTTCAACCGCACCGGCTCCCTGCCCGCTGCCTTCTTCGACCGGGACGCGGTGACGAACCAGGCGGCCGAGGTGCTGGGGACCGTCGGAACCTTCCAGGGCCATGAGGGCTGGCTGGAGCTGATGGCCGAGGTGCACGAGGCGTTCGATGCCGTGCGTCTGGAGCCCGAGCGCCTCGTCGGTGTTCGCCCGGACACGATGGTGGTCTTCGTGAGGCTGTCGGCGCGCGGCCGGGGGAGTGGCCTGAGCGTGGACACCCCGATCGCCATCGTCGTTACCATCCGCCGCGGCCGGGCCGGACGCCTCGACATCTACCGCGAGCCCGCGGATGCGGTCGCCGCGGTCGGACTGCCGCCGGACGCGGGATCCCCTTCCCACACGTAGGCTCGCGCGGCGAACGTGCTCACCCTTCCGAACCGCCTCGTAAACGACGTGCCCGTGCCGCTGCACGAACCACGGGTCCTCCTCTCAGACTGGAACGGCGGCGAGGCGCTCGTGGATGTAGCCAACCACGGCCGCGCCCTCGCCGACAGCGGTCGCGCAGCGCTTGGTCGAGCTCGCGCGGACGTCGCCTGCCGCATAGATGCCCGCGGCGCTTGTCTCCAGCAGTCCGGCCGCGCCGGCGTCGTCGCCGGTGAGGATGAACCCGTGCTCGTCCCTGGCGATGGCATCGCCGACCCAGTCGGTGCACGGATCGGCTCCCAGGAAGCAGAAGAGGGAGCCGAGCGCGAGACGCTCACCGTCATTCAGGGTCACCGCCTCGAGCTCGCCGTCGGCGCCGTGCAGCTCGGCGACCTCGCTGCGATCGCGCACGGCGACGCCGCAGCGATCGAGCTCGCCGATCAGGTAATCGGACATCGTCTCGCGGAGGTCGGCGCGCCGGTGCAGAACGGTCACGAGAGCGCCGCCGCGGGCGAGCCAGACCGCCGCCTGGCCAGCGGAATTGCCGCCCCCGACAACGCCGACGCGGGTGCCCCCGCACGCGCGGGCCTCGGGTGGGCCGGCAGCGTAGAAGACGCTCAGGCCCTCGTAGTCCTCGAGGCCCGCGACCGGAAGGCGCCTGTAGTCGGCGCCGGTGGCGATGACGACCGCGCGGGCGACGATCACGTGCCCGCCCTCGAGTTCGATTCGGTGCGCCCCGTCGCCGGGCTGGAGCGCGAGCGCCCGATAGGGCGTAGCGGTCCGGGCGCCGAATTTGCGAGCCTGCGTGATCGCGCGGCTGGTGAGCTCGGAGCCGCTGACCCCGCCCGGAAAGCCGAGGTAGTTTTCGATCCGGCGTGACGCTCCGGCCTGGCCGCCGAGCACGGTGCTCTCGACGACGAGGGTCTCGAGTCCCTCCGAGGCGCCGTAGACGGCTGCGCCGAGGCCCGCCGGGCCGCCTCCGATCACCGCCAGGTCGACCTCCTCGCGAGGCGCCAAGCTCGAGGCCGATCCCGAGCGCACGCATGAGCTCGCCGTTGCTCGGGTTGCGAAGCTCGCTACCACCAGGCAGCCGGACGAGTGGCAGCTCGTCAGGCTCGAGATCGGCGACGGTTGCCGTCGCCTCAGTGTCGCCTCGGTCCGTGTCGCGCCAGATGTGCGGGAGTCGAACGCGGCGCGCGTAGTCGATCAGCTGGCGCGTTGGACCCGAGGACCGGGGCCCGATCACCTCGAAGCCGACACCCTCGCGTCCCTGGAGGATCTCGCGCCGGCGCATGAATGTGTGCAGAAGCACGTCGGCGAGCGCCCCGTCCTCGAACAGCAGCGGCCGAAGGTCGTCGCGGTCGACCGCGATGTAGCGCATCGGCTGCGTCGCGACGCCGTCGACGTAGACGGTCTGCCCCGTGAGCAGGTTCAGCTCGGCGAGGAAGCCCCCCGGACCCTGGCGGGCGATCTCGTTCCCGGCCCCGTCGAGGATTGCCGCCTCGCCCTCGAGGATGACGATGAACGGGTAGCGCGCGTCACCGATTCGGAATAGGAACTCTCCCTCTGCCGCCGTGCGCTCCTCGCCCCGGGAGGCCAGAGCCTCGAGCTGTCCGGGGGAGAGGATGGGGCTGAGCGGACTGTCGGTCGACACGCGGGCGAGGGTAGCGGCCCGCACGACGGCGCTGGTTTGCTTCTGGAGGCTGGGGTAGGGTTGGCGGGTTCCGTCAACCTGTCAAGCGGAGGTCAAGGACGATGCAGGGAGCCGACGAAGCGGACGTGAAGCAGCTCACATCGGGCTGGTGGCTGGTGTTCCTGGTCGGCCTATTCAGCTTGGCGGCCGGAGTGATCATCATCTTCAAACCGGGCGACAGCCTCGCGACGCTGGCGGTGATCGCCGGCATCTTCCTGCTGATCGACGGCATTCTCGAGCTCATCGGCTCGTTCCTGCGGAGGACCGCGAACCGCGGCCTGGCCGCGCTGATCGGGGTTATCACCGCGGTCGTCGGGGTGCTGCTGATTCGCCACCCGGTCGGTGGCGTCACCGCGATCGCGCTGCTGATCGGGATCTGGCTGATCGCCGTGGGCGTGATCCGGTTCGCCACCGCCTTCGAGGAGGAGGAGCGCCGCGGCTGGCACGCCTTGGCGGGGGCGCTCGAGCTGATCGCGGGGATCGTGATCGTCGCGGTCCCCAGCATCGGCTACACGACGCTGGCGATCCTGGTCGGGATCGGCTTCATCGTCAACGGCATCGGGATGACCGGCCTCGGTTGGGGGATGCACGAGGTCCGGCACGCAGCATCAAGCCGGACCTAGCCGGTCGCTTCGCCGACCGGGCAGAAGCTGATTGTCTACGCCGCGTCGAGGTGAGCGGATGAGCGCGGTGAGGTCCACAGACGGCACGAGCATCGCCTACGAGCGGCGGGGCAGCGGGCCGGCGATGATCCTGGTCGGTGGCGGGCTCGACGACGGATCGGAGAACGCGCGGCTCGCCGCCGCGCTCGCCGAGCGCTTCACGACCTACAACTATGCCCGCCGTGGCCGAGGCGAGAGCGGCGATACCCCGCCATATGCGGTCGAGCGGGAGATCGGGGACATCGCCGCGCTGCCGACCGAGGCCGGCCGCCGCGCACATCCCCCATGGAGAGCGGCTGACCCTCCGCGACCAGGGGCACGTTCCCGACGGGCAGGCGCTGGCAGCGGTGCTCACTCGATTCTTCTCTCAAGAGCAGGAGTGAGTACGTGAGCGACATCCGCATCGTCGAGGCCGGGCCGGAGCGGATCGCGGACGTCGAGCCGCTGTGGCGGGCGCTCTACGACCACCATCGAGGGATCGCCGAGGGCGTCGCCAGCGTCCGCCCGTTCGAGGACACGTGGCGCCAGCGGCGCGGTCAGTATCAGGGCTGGCTCGAGGGCGATGGCGAGGCAGCCCTCTTACTCGCCGAGGGTGGCGGGCGTGTCGTCGGGTACGCGATGCTCACCGCCGGGCCGGGCGCCGCGACTTGGGACCTCGGGGAGAGGGTCGTCGAGGTCGAAACCCTCTCGGTCCTTCCCGACGAGCGGGGAGGGGGCGTGGGCGCGGCGTTGATGGAGGCCAGTCGGCGCTGGGCACTCGAGCGCGGCGCCGGCTCGATCGCCGTCGGCCTCGCCCACACGAACGACGGCGGCCTGCGGTTCTACGAGCGTCAGGGCTTTGCACCCTTCTATCTCGAGATGGTGCTCGACCTCAGATCGCCTTAGGGGGGAGTCGATGCCTCACCTCCGAGGCGAGCACGGAGGCCATCGCCTGACGTGCCCCTCACGCATCTCGTTGCGTAGACCTGGCGCGAACGGTCCCAAATCCACCGATGCGGTGGAAATCAAGCCGCCCGCGCAGAGAACCCACGTGCGGGGGCGCGAGCGGTCTCAAATCCACCTATACGGTGGAAAATCCGCCGGACGCACCGATTCTCCCCGGGACCAAGGGGGCGCGACCCGAGACTTGCCGCCCTTCCTCGGTGCCGAACCGGTGACGGCTTTCAACCCCACCGATATGCGTGAGGGGGTCCGAGCTAGCGCTCGTATTCGAGCAGGAGCGTCCGGAGCAACTCTGCGAGCGCGCGGCGCTGAGCGACGGACAGCGGGGCCAGCAGGCGCTCCTCGTTCGCCAGGTGGTCCGGGAACAACTCCTCGCAGACGTGCCTGCCGCGGCTGGTCAGCGCCACCAGGACGCCCCGGGTGTCGGTCGGATCCTGTTTGCGCCGCGCGAGGCGGAGCTCTGCGAGGCGGTCGATCCGCACGCTGATCGTTCCGGCCGTCAACCCGAGCTCCCGTGCCAGGGCCCGCTGGGTGAGCTCGTACGGTGGCTCGCGTCTCCGGATCGCCGCGAGCGCCTCGAAGGTCGGCAGGCTGAGCCCGTAGCGAGCGAAGAGCGCCTCGAGCTCCCGCTCCATGTGGGCTCGCACCCGCTGCAGGCGCGCGACGATCGCAACCGGCTCAACCGGCAGTTCCGGCCAGACGCGTTCCCAATCGGCGAGTACAAGCTCGATGCGGTCCTCGCGGCACTCGCCGGCCGGTCGCGAGCGGGTGGCCGCCGGCTGCTCTGGGGTCATGTTGGTCGGACGACCATTTTCTTTGAATTCAAATAATATGCCCTGCCGTGGCCAGCACCCCTGCGCAGCGCTTCATCCGGGCCTTCGGCACCAACGACCCCGGCCTCCTGGATGAGATCTACGCCGACGACGTGGTCCTCTACAGCCCGATCGGCTGGGGCGTTTCGGGTAAGCAGGCGATGCTGGACTTCGTGAGCGAATTCCACAAGGGCTACCCGGGAATGCGCGTGGCCCTCCACGACGAGTTCTATTCCGCGGACGGCTCCCGTGGTGCCTTCCGGTTTGTGAACCACTGGCACAACACCGGTGAGTTCTACGGCCACGAGCCCAGCGGCATGCGGGGTACCCAGACCGAGACGCACACGGTCCGGATCCGCGACGGTCGCATCCACGAGCAGATCGTCGGCGACACCACCTTCCAGATGCCCTACCTCGAGCTGGTCGTGCGCAAGATCGAGGTTGCGTGGGAGACGCCCGACCCGGCACCCGAGATCATCTCGGCCGGGGAGGCCGAGGGTCAACCATGAGGGTCGGGATCATCGGCGCCGGGCGGATCGGCGGGAACATTGGCACCCAGCTGGGGCGAGCGGGTCACGACGTGATGTTCAGTTTCTCGCGTGACCGGCGGTCACTCGAGGCTCTCGCCGAGGGCGTTCCGGGCGCCTCCGCAGGCGATCCGGCCGACGTGAGCGCATTCGCGGACGCCGTAGTTCTCTCCGTGCCCTGGACGGCGATCGACGGCGCGCTCGCACAGGCCGGGTCGCTGGCGGGCAAGGTTGTCATCGACACGACGAATCAGTTCGGGCCGCAAGGACTCGAATCGCTCCCGGACTCGACGACCGCGATCGAGACCAACGCTCGCCGCATGCCCGGGGCCCGGCTCGCGAAGGCGTTCAACACGCTCACCGCCGGATACCAGCGCGACGTCGCCGAGGGGCTGGTGGAAGGCCCGGTGGCGATGTTCTTCGCCGGCGAGGAGGAGGCCGCGTCGAGCGCGGCCGAGGAGCTGATCCGCGGTTGCGGGTTCGAGCCGGTCGGGATCGGCGGTTGGCGGGAGGTTGGCCTGATGGAGGCTCCGCGCCGCGAGGGATCCGTCTACGGGGAGGCATACCGGCCCGCGGACGCCCGCCGCATCGCGAACGCGGCGGCGGACGACCTCGACCGCGCCGGCGGATTGGCGGCCGAGCTCCGGATTGAGTGACCCGGAGGCGGCTGCACGGTCGAACTAGAGGAGCTCGACCGTCATGTGGAGAACGCTGTCATCTACTCGGCGACGGTCGACCCGGCTCGCCGGCGCTCGGCCGTGGCCTGTTCGGCGAGGTCGACGGGGGCAAAGAGCGCGCATCCCACCTGGTCGTCGCGGCCGAGGACGGCGTTGGAGACGGCCGTTACCTCACAGCCGCCGAAGCCACGCGCCGCCGCGAGCAGCATCGAGGCCCCGTAGAAGAGAAACGCGGCGCCGGCCGTAGCCGGCAGGACAAGCAGGGGAATGCCGATCGCCAAGTTGATCGCGTGACCGAGTGGCCCGACCGCCCGCAGCGGCACCGGGTAGCGATGCGCGCGCCACGCCATAGCGCCGAGCACGACGGCCGGCGCGACAATGAGCCCCAGCACGGCGTCGGTCCAGTCGGGATCGCGCCAGAAAAGCGCCAATGAGATCAACGCGAGGCCGACGCCGAGCCGGGCCACCCTGCCTATCGGCCCGATCGGCGATCGTTTGCGGGGAAGGTCGGCCTCGGTCAGGTCTCGAGTTCGCCGTTGCACATCTGCCTCCTAGCCTCGTCGCTGGCACCCCGCTGGCGGACGCTCCGGTCGCCGTCTCATCGGCTACCATCACATCACGCTAGCAACATATCAGTGAAGGAAAATGTAATGCAGAAGACATTGGCGGGCGCACCCTTTGAGTTCAGCGAGGCGCCGACCGAGCCCGAGCTGATCGGCAAGTACTTCCGTGTGCTCGCCGAGCCGACGCGGGTGCGGATACTCGAGGCGCTCGACGCCGACGGCGAGCTCTCAGTCGGCGAGCTCGTGGAGCGTCTCGGGGTTCCGCAGCCCAGCGTCTCCAACCACCTCGCCTGCCTTCGCTGGTGTGGTTTCGTTGCCGCGCGCCGCGAGCACCGCACGGTCTTCAATCGAATCGCTGATTCAAGGGTGAGCGAGGTGGTCGCGTTGGCCCGCTCGCTGCTGGAGGACAACGCCGAGCACGTTGCCGCCTGCCGGCGCGCCTGATCCGTGCCGAGTTCGTTGGCCCCCCTCCTGGCCGGTTCACCACTAACCGCTGAAGTGGGACTGCCACAGTCGCGAGGAGGCGCTCGAAGCGCTGCGCAGGTCCGACAAGTGGATCGGGCCGCTCCGAGCTGTAGCCAGACCCGGACCGAGCTATGACCCCGACGAGGGACCGAGTTGCGATGCGGCCTCGGCCCCGGTGTCCGGGGCCGGCTCCTTGAGCTCCACGAACAGCACGTGCGTGTCCGTCGTCCCGATGTTCTCGCCGTGGTGGTCCTGCGCCGCAAGCCAGGTCGCCCTTCCGGCCTCGAGCTGAACATCGCGTTCGTGGCCGCGCTGGACCAGGCGGCGCTCGAACGAGCTCAGCGTGTACATGACGCTGTCGGGGTGATGGTGTGGCGAGGTCCGATCGCCCGGCTTGTCCCTGTACTCGAGCACCCGCACTCGCTCGTTCTCGAAGACCACCTTGTACTTGTCAGGATCGGTCGCTGTCGGATCCTGGGCCATTGCGGCACCCTACAAGCTGATCGGCGAGGCGAGGCTCATCGCCTGCTCGCGCCCTGCCGCCCGGATGGTTCTTGATTGGCCGGCTCAGGTTCGTGCCGTTCGGCGATCGTGAACTGGGCCGCAACCGCGGTCAGGTACACGGCGGTCGCGACGAAGCCGACGACCAGCCAGACCTCGGGGCTCTGGACGAACTTTGACGCCACGGCCGAGAGACCGATGGCGGCGCCGACCGAAACCAGGTGAAAGCCGCCCCACACGCGCACCGGGAGGTACTGGTCGCGGGCGAAGGTCGCCGAGTGACTTCCGTGAGCAATCGCCGCAGTGACCGCGAAGCCAACGACCGCGCCGCCGAGAAACAGGAGTGCCTCCCACGCCGTTGGAATGCCGTGGCCGTGGGTGGCGACGGCCCCTGATGTCCAGATCGTCAGCGTGTATCCATACGGGGCGGCGCTCGCCGCCACCGCTCCCTTGAGATGCGTGCGATAGCCGCTGCCAGTGGACGCCATCGACGCGAGACGATAGAGCCCTCGCGGCACGTGCCTAAGGGGAGTGGTAGGAGGCTCTCTGTTCGGCCCGCCGTTTGAGATCGTCGAGGTGCTCGCGCACGACCCGCTCCCACTGCGGCCGCACCCAATGCCGGGCGGCGATCCTCCCGAGCGCGAAGAAGTCGATGCCTATCTCTCCCTCATAATGAAGCTCGGTCTCACCTGCGACCTGTGTGAGCACGAACTCCTCGACCGCATGCGGAACGGGGCCGGTGAGGTGGGTGAAGCCGACGCGCTCGGGCCGCTCGAAGCCGACCGCCTCCACGGTCCGCGCCGTGTAGAAGTGAACCCGGGTGTCGTGCGCCGCGACGACGAGGTCCTCGCCTCTCACCAGGACCTCGATCCCCGATTCGCCTGGCGTCCGACCGAGGTACGGGGCCGCGATCATCTCGAAGACGAGCTCGCGTGGAGCCGCGATGCTCGTAGTGATCGGGCCGAGCCGGTGGACGCTGCGACCCCAGCCCAGGTCGAGGTGAAGGCGCCCCATCGCCAGCAGCAGGAACCCGCCGGCGAGCGACGCCAGCAGGACGACGACGAGGGCGCCGACCGCTATCCAAAGCCCCGTCACCGCTCCCTCCTTGCCGGCGTCAACCGGTGGCGATGAAGATCGAGTAGCCGAGGGCGCCGTCGGCGATCGCGCGTCGGGCCGCGGCAAGGAGCTCCACAGCATCGTCGATCCCGATCGGCGCGTCGGCCGGGGAATCGAGGCCGAGGATGCGTGAAGCCCGTAAGCGGTCGTGCACCCGCTCGGCGAGCGCGTCCGCATCGGCGTCACGTGACTCGATCGCCCCGACGCGGAGGCCCACGGCGGCGAGCAGGTCCATGTACCCCTCTGGCGAGAGGGCCTCTCCGACGCAGGCGATGGTTGCAAGCGCCCCGTCGAGCTCGGGGGGCAGACGCCGTCGATCGGCGACCACGTCACCGAGCGCGAGCCGCCCGCCCGCCCGGAGCACCCGGCGGATCTCTCGCAGCGCTCCGAGCTTGTCGGGGAACGTGCACAGCGAGCACTCACAGAGAATGGCATCGAACGAGCCGTCGGCGAACGGCAGCTCCTCGGCGTCGCCCTCGACGAATCCCACCAGATCGCACAGTCCGGCGGCATCGGCGGCCTCCTGGGCGGCGCGAACCGACCGCGGCGAGTACTCGAGTCCCGCCGCGACGCAGTCGAACTCCCGCGCCGCCAGGATCGCGGATGATCCGCTGCCCGAGGCGACGTCGAGCAACTGCTCGCCCGGGCGCAGCTCGATCAGCTCCAAGGCTCGGCGCGTCGTCCGCTCGCCCCCGGGATGCAGCTCGCCTCCGAGCAGCCACTGGATCGCGGGGTTGGAGTAGGCGGTCGCGCAGGCGTCTTTCAGGTCGAGCTCGATAGCTCCCTCCTCACCTGTTCGCGGTAGCCGACCGAGTTGTAGGCGCAAAACGGGATCAGCCGCCCGTCGGGCACGATCTCGGCGACACAGCACTTGCGAAGCTTGCCGAGGTCGAGCGTGTAGGGGTCCTGGAAGTCCTGCACGACGATCATGAATCCACGCGCCGCGACGTCCCGCAGCTCCGCCGGGATCGAGGTCGCGCAAGCGATGCATTCGAGCCGCTCGATGACCGGAGCGCTGCCGCCGGCCGCCTTCGCCGACCAAAGCCCCTCGAGCGCTTCCCTGACGTCCAGATCGGGAACCGCCCTGTTGGTGACGTAGTCGAGGTAGTCCTCGACGTCGACCAGCCGCGTCAGGGGAACGACGTCGCTGCCGTCATAGAGGGCGAAGGTCGCCGAGCGACAGGTCGGCGAGCAGCAGGGAACGGGCACGAAGTCGTCGGCGCGAAACCACTCGGGAAGCTGGCCCGCGATCGTCTCGATCACGTCCGAGTTCGTCAGCTTGTCCAGGGGGTCCGCGTCGACTCGGAAGCGCCCGGAGTGGGTAACCGGCTGGAAGAAGATGCCGGTGACCGCCGGGTGCTCGATCCCGAAGCGAACGATCGCGCCGACCTCGTGCTCGTTCACTCCGCGCTCGATCGCGGCGGCCAGCGAGACGCTGACCCCCGCATCGGCACAGCGCTCGAGCGCGCGGAGCTTCTCCTCCGTCAGCGGCTTGCCGCGGATCGAAAGCTGCGTTGCCTCATCGAAGCCGTCGAACTGCAGGTAGACGTGAACGCCGAGCTCCGCAAGTGCCGGCGCGAAGCGGGGATCGCGTGCGAGCCGGATGCCGTTGGTGTTCAGCATCACCACGGGGATCCCACGCCGTTTCGCGGCGGCGAGCATCTCGAGGATCTCGGGGTGGATCGAGGGCTCGCCCCCAGAGAGCTGCACCGCTTCGGGCTCGCCCTCGGCGCGGATGAAGGAATCGAGCATCGACTCGACCTGATCCAGGCTCAGGGAAAACCCGTGTCCGTTCAATCCCGTCCCCGACTCGGCGAAGCAGATCGGGCAATCGAGGTTGCAGGCGGTGTTCACCTCGATGATCGCCAGGCAGGTGTGCTGTACGTGCTCGGGGCAGATGCCGCAATCGTGCGGGCAACCGCGCTCGACCTCGGTCTGGCGCTCGAGCGGGCTGTCGCCGGGCTTGTCGAAGCCTTGGATCTCCAGGTAGCGGTCGGCGTCGCCGTAGACGACGGCCTCGAAGGGCCCGTGGTCGGGGCACTCGCGGACGAGCACGACGCGGCCATCGCGGGCGACGAGCTCCGCGTCAAGCACCGCCTTGCAGCGCGGGCAGATCGACTGGGTACGGCCCAGCGCTCGGCTGCCCCCCTTCCTCACCTGGTTCACCCCTCTCGGGGCGACCGCCTCTGAACGTGGCGCGCTCCGCCTCATATCTACTCTGATACCTCGGTCACCCTCAAAGGTTCATCACGCCGATGACCGGGGTCGATTTCTCGGCGCGCTTGCTCCCAGCAGCCCGAGATTGGAGGCGATTGCGAATCCGGTCGGGGTCGCGGTGTGCTCGCGCTGGGTGAATAGTGAGTCTATGCTCGCCGTGTGACGGAGCTTCGGGTTCGCCGAGTGTGGCGTGCGCTTCCCGGCTGGCTGCGGCGACTGGCGGAGATCGGCGTCTTGCCGTCGGACCCGGAGGACCTTCGAATTCGCAAGGCAGTGCTCGTCTTGTCCTCGACACTTATGGCGAGCCTCGCATTCGTCTGGGTCGCGACGTACGCCGTGCTCGGCCTGTGGGTGTCGGCCGCGATTCCCCTCGCCTATCAGCTGGCCTCGGCGCTCAGCATCTACACGTTTGCAAGGACCCACCGCTACCGGCTATTCCGAACGAGCCAGCTTTGGATGAGCCTCCTGCTGCCCTTCGCCCTCCAGTGGAGCCTGGGCGGCTTCGAAGCCTCCTCGGCCGTATCCCTGTGGGCGATCACGTCGCCGTTGGGTGCTCTGCTGTTCGTGGGCGCGCGCCAGTCGGTCCCGTGGTTCGCCGCCTTCGTCGGGCTCGTGGCGGTTTCCGCCGGGATCGACCCCACCTTGACCGCTGGCGCGCCCGGCATTCCCAACGGCGTCGTCGTCACATTCTTCGCACTCAACATTCTCGGCCCTGCGACAACCGCGTACGTGCTGCTTCAGTACTTCGTGCGGGCACGGGAGCGGGCACTCGCTGAACTGGCCCACGAACACCGCGCACTGGAGCGCGAACAGGCCAAGTCCGAGCGCCTGCTCCTCAACGTCCTACCCGAACCCGTGGCTGCGCGTCTGAAGGAGGAGGAGGGAATCATCGCGGACGCTCATGCGAGCGTCACCGTGCTGTTCGCGGACATCGTCGGCTTCACGCCGCTCTCTGAGCGGCTGTCTGCGCCGGATGTGGTGGCGCTGCTCGATCGAGTGTTCGCGCGCTGGGATGCGCTCGCGGCGAGTCACGACGTGGAAAAGATCAAAACGATCGGAGACGCCTACATGGCCGCCGCCGGAATTCCGTTACCACGGGCTGATCACGCCGAGGCCATCGCCGAGGTGGCGCTCGGCATGCAATCCGAGATCGCGCGCTGCGCTGCGGAGCTGGGGTTGGCGCTAGAGGTGCGGATCGGCATAGACACGGGTCCAGTCGTCGCCGGCGTCATCGGCCGGTCGAAGTTCATCTACGACCTTTGGGGCGACACCGTCAACACCGCCAGCCGCATGGAATCCCACGCGCTGCCCGGCACCATCCACATCACGGACCGGGCGTATGAACATCTGCGAGCGTCCTACGAGCTACGCCCGCGCGGCACGATCGAGGTCAAGGGCAAAGGGCCGATGACCACCTATTTGCTCCTCGGCCCGCGCGACGAGCGCGCCGACCGCGCGAGCCGCGATCTTCGCGGCCGCACGGCGGAGGCGCGTTCCAGGGCCGCCGCCGGCGACCGCCAAACCCCCGGATTAGAGGACCGGTAAGCGCGACCACAGCAATCGCAGGTCCGCTGAGTTCCGCCGACTTGCTGGCGACCGACGGACACGGCCATCGCCGCCGTGACCGACGTAGCCTTGCGTGAGCGCCGCGTCACCCGCAGACGCACCGCTCACCGCGAGGGAGCGAGCGCAGCTTCCCGACAGTGGATCAATGACGGCACTGGAGAGGCGGGGCCTTGCGGCCCCGCCTCTCATCGACGGTTGTTGACCTCCGTGCTAGCTGCTGCCCATTCCGACGGTGCCGTCGATGCCGGCTATGGTGACGCCGGCGCCCGCGCACGCGGTCGGGTCCGCCGGCTGGAACGCCAGGGTGCCTACGGCGCTGTCCCCGGCGTAGCGCGTGGTCGTGTACGTGGTCCCCGTCGATGAGGTCACCGACGCGATCACGCTGCCCTGCAGGGCGACGGCGGCCAGCGCCCCGTTGGTCGAGTACTGGATCACCGTGGTCGTTCCGTCCGCCCACTGAACCACCGCGATCCCACTGGTCTTGCTGGTCGCGCAGCTGCCGTTGCCGCTCGGTACGGGTAGTCCGTTGGTCCCCGCGAACACGGTTCCGCTCGCCGGCCCGCCCGATGAGGACTGGCAGTTCGTCAGGTTGCCGGTGAACGAATAGTTGAAGTTCTGGGCCGTGTTCGTCAACCCAGGTGAGAAGTTGGCGGTGCCGTGCAGCTGGCACCCGCCGCCGTTGGTGGCCGCCGAAGCGGATCCAGCGAGCGGCACGAGCGCCACGAACGCCGCCGCAACTGCCAACAGGAGCAGTCGTTTCACAGTGCCTCCTCCGTATCGGGATTACCGGTGCGTCCCTACCCGGATGACCGCGTCCCTCCTACCCAACCTGATCCAATCGAAACATCGATTCGCCTTATCGCGATTGGAGGAGCGAGACGGTTCTACTGCGACACCGCCTACCCCGATAGTCCCACGGCCTCGAGCACCTCCCGAAGCTCCTGATAGACGCCAGCCCGACGGCCTCGAGTGCTGACGGGTGCCGACGTCGACGAGTCCAGTCTGGGGACGTGCCAAGCGCAGACCACGCGGCCAACTCCGACGAGCTCAGTGGCTTGAGCCCCGCGGCCTTTCAGCAGCGCGTCAGCGGGACGTGCAGCTCTGGGATCTCATCGATCTCCGAGAACGGGTCAGTGAACTGCGCGCGCGGGTCGATCCTTCCCATCGCACTCGGGCCGCAATTCGGAGGATCCCAGAGCGGGGAGGTCGGACCGGGTCTCACCATCAGCCGCACGCGCCTGCGATCTCCGGTGGCGCCGGTACGACCGGTACCCCAGGCGTGTGGCACATGTGCAGCGATTTTCTAATGCGCCTGAGAGGAGTCGAACCTCCACGAGCCTGTTCAGCTCACAAGGCCCTCAACCTTGCGCGTCTACCAGTTCCGCCACAGGCGCTTGAGGGGCCTCGATTCTAGAGGGGTTGCTTCCGTCCGCGGCAGGGGTTACTCTACGAACATGTGTTCCCGTGAACGAGGCGACAAGGAGTTGACCCCGTGGATCTGACCAAGCGCCAGAAGGAGATCTTCGACTTCATCCGCAGCTACGCGTCGAAGACCGGCTACCCGCCGACCGTCCGGGAGATCGGCAAGGCGGTCGGGCTCCATTCGTCGTCGACGGTGCACGCGCACCTGGCGAACCTGGAGAAGGTGGGCCTTCTTCGGCGCGATCCCACCAAGCCGCGAGCGATCGAGCTGCTGGTCGGCAAGGCGAAGCGGGCGGTGCAGGCGTCCAGCGTCCCCGTGGTCGGCCAGGTCGCCGCGGGTGAGCCCGTCCTCGCGGAGGAGAACATCGAGGAGTACCTGGAGCTCCCGTCGGTGATCGGCGGCGACGAGGGCGACTTCATCCTCCAGGTCAAGGGCGATTCGATGAAGGACGCCGGCATTCTCGACCGCGACTATGTGGTCGTCCAGCAGGCCGAGTCGGCGCGAAACGGTGAGATCGTCGTCGCGCTGATCGAGGACGAGGCAACGGTGAAGCGGTTCTTCCGCGAGAAGGACCGTGTGCGCCTCCAGCCCGCGAACAAGGACTTCAAGGCCATCCGCACCCGCGACGCGAAGGTGCTCGGGCGGGTCGTGGGGGTGTTTCGGAGGGTCACATGAGCGCGGTCGCCACACCCGAGCGAGAGCTCGCCGGCCTGGAATGCGGCTCCGCGGAGCCACCGGCTCAGCGGCTCTTCGAACCGAAGGGCCCGACCCTCGAGGACGCGATCCTCGCGCTCTGGCAGGAGCTCGCGAGCGCGGAGGCGACCTGCCCCGTGTGCTCGGGAGAGATGACCCGCTCGGGCGGGTGCAGCGGCTGCGGCTCGCAGCTCGCCTGAGCAAACGGCCCCGCGGGGCCGCCCGAGCTCGCGGACGCCGGGCGCCAGGGCGTCTTCGGCGAGAGGCGACAGGCGCTCGAGGTCGCGGGGTTGCAGCCGTAGCGAGTCGCCCGTCGCGGCGCGCTACCCCCTTACACTTGATTTCGCAGGCCATGCGGTCGCGGGGGTGATACCTCGAGGAAAGTCCGGACACCACAGGGCAAGGACGGTCGGTAATCCCGACCCGGCGAAAGCCGCGGGAAAGTGCCGCAGAAACGACACAGCCGATGGCGCGGCCACACGTGAGTCGCGTACAGGCAAAGGTGAAAAGGTGCGGTAAGAGCGCACCGGTGCCTCGGTGACGAGGCGCGTCAGGGCAAACCCCGTCCGGTGCAAGGCCAAGCAGGACCGTCGACCCAGCCCGGCGAGGTCCAGGTAGGTCGCAGGATCCCGGCAACGGGACCCGCGGGGGCCTAGGCCCCGTGAGACAGATGGCCGCACAAGACAGAATCCGGCTTACAGGCCTGCTAAGGGAAAGCCCCGCTTAGGCGGGGTTTTCCTATGTGACCTTTCGCTAGGGACTCGTCACGTTTTCGTCAAAACAGGCGACCCTGGGCGATCTCTTTGGAATCGCTCGGCGCGGGCGCCCGGCTTTCGCCCTCGGGCCTGCCGGCATCGCTCCTCACCGCGGGCGCGAAGCTATCACCGTCAGCGGCGGAGCGCAAGGCGAGGATCGAGCCGTCTGCGCTCGCAGCGAGCGATGCCTCGGATCAGCGCCTTCTACGGGATCGTGATCCGCATGTACTGGCCGGACCATCCGCCGCCGCACTTTCACGCCCGCTACGGTGAGCACGAGGCGCTGGTCGCGATCGAGTCGCTCGAGGTGATCCGCGGTGAGCTTCCACCACGCGCGCGGCGGCTGGTCTCAGAATGGGCGCGCCTGCACCTCGGCGAGCTGCGCGAGAACTGGTCGCGTGCGCGTCGCCACATACCGCTACTGCCCATCGACCCCCTGCCCTAAGATCGATGCCGTGATGCCACGAGTGACAGCGGTCGATCCGCTTGACGGATATCGGCTTCGGCTCACGTTTGACGATGGGCTCGTGTGCGAGGCCGACTTCTCCGGGATGCTGACGGGGGAGCTGGGCGAGCCGCTTCGCGATCCCGCGTACTTCCGCCGGGTTCGCATCGACCCCGACGCCGGCACGATTGCGTGGCCGAACGGCCTCGATCCCGACCCGCTCGTCCTGCACGGCGACCGCGAGCCCGAGGAGACGGGGGTCGTGGTCGTCAGGCGCCTGGCGCCGACCGGCTGACGCCACACTCGCCGCGGGGAGGGAAGCCTCAGGCTCCATCCAGGCCGGCCTCGGCGGCGATCGCGGCGGCCGCCTGGTGGAGCTCCTCGCGCTCGACGTGGGCGTAGCGGTGGACGGTCGAGAGGTCCGCGTGGGCCAGGTACTCGGCGACCAGGCGCGCATCGCCCGTGGCGTGGCGAAGCCAGGTCGCGGCGCTGTGGCGAAGCGTGTGCGCCGTCACGCGCTTCTCGATGCCGGCGCGCTGGGCGGCGCGGCGGATGATCCCGGCGAGGATCGTCGGCTGCAGGCGGCCGCCGCGCAGGCCGCGAAAGACCGGCTCGGCGGCCCCCGATTTGGTCGCCGCCTGCTCGCGGGCGAGCTCAGCGGCCAGAGCCGGAGCGAGTGGCTGGCGGCGCGGCTTGCCGCCCTTGCCGGATCGAACGAGTAGCGACGGATGGGGTTGGTTGAGATCGAGGTCCGCCCACGGGGCGGGGCGGCGGGTCGCCTCCTCGGACGAGGAAGGCGCGCAGATCGGGCGGCCGCACGTCGGCCATATCGTCGATCCCCTCGCCGGCTAAGGAACGCCTCGCAGGCGCCGCACGTCGCGCTCATAGGCGGAGCAGGTGAGCGGCGCGAGGCGCCGCTCGAGGCGGCAGTGAATGAGGAAGTCCTCGAGCTCTCTCTACCACGGAGTCCCCCTTCGGGCAGCCCGCGGGCCCCTGTCGCGAAGGACATGACGAGTATCCGGCTTACAGGCCTGCTAAGGGAAAACCCCGCTTCGGCGGGGTTTTCCTATATGCAACGACAAGCCGGCTCAGCGTTCCGTTTCGGGCTGAGGAGAAGCGGGGAGAGCTACTCCGACACCCCGGCGGCTTCGAGCGCCTCGTTTCGAGATCTCGAATTTCCCTCAGCTCGATGCGAGCCTCGGAGAAAGCCTCATCGAGGTCCTGAAGAAACTCGCGGACGCCGTCGTTTCCCGCGGTACCACCGCATCTCCGGCGATCTCGAGCCCCTCGGGTTCTACGTCGTGTGCTCGGGAGCGAGCACGAACATCTCCACCGCGAGATCTGGGTCCTGGTGGTTGGCGCTCATGAACGCCGTGACTGTGCCTCCCGTCAGCCGTTCGATCGTCTCGACGAACCGCTCCCTCATCGTGTCCTGCCAGATCTGCCTCGCCTGGCGGACCTCGTACCACCTGCCCCCCTCGAAGAGCGTTTGCTCGGCCGCCGTGTAGCCCTCCCCCAGGACGACGATCACCAGTTCGGGCTGCAGATAGGTCCGGCAGCGGGTCGGGCCCTTGCCGAAGTGCTCCTTGTAGAGGCGAACGATCTCGTTCGAGATGTCCTGGCGCAGCGCGCCGTTTTGCCCCTCACCGGACTCGTGCATATCCCCGGCACCCTCATGATGTAGCTCCTCGTCTCCCATCAGCGCTCCTTCCTCGTCGCGGCGCCGTGGTGGGGGCGTGCGCCACGCCGACGTGGGTCTAGGGTGCGGCGGGTCCGCGTCCGTCTCGCCTCCGGCTGTCCGAAGAACGTCCATTCGCAGCACCGCCACACCAAGATGCAGCGTAGCGCCGTTTCCACCCCCGCGTGAGTGCGTCGGGTGTTCATCGGGGGCGGCCTATCGCGGGTCGATTCGCGCTCGGTCCACTCCATTGGCGAGCCACTGCAGGAGCTGCGCGGATGCGTTCCGCTGCCAGACGCTGCCCTGCCGCGACCACGCGTACAACCACAATCCGGATCGCTCGTCGTCGACAAGGCCGGGGATGACCTGGATCCGGTCCTCGATCGCATCGAACGGAGTGCCCGAGTGGACCATTCCAGTCACCTCGCGCTGCGCTTCCATGAGGCCCATGGCTTCCCTCCTTCCTGGTTGGAGCCATGTACCGGACCGCAAGCTCTAGCACCTCGGCCTTGGGGCTGTGAGGAATCTGGCCAGTGCCGGGGGCGTTATGCCGCATCTTGCGGGGATTGGGGCGCCGGGAGGGAGGCGTGCCGCGGCAGCGGGAACATCGGCGTAGTCTGCTTCAGTAGACCGACCGCTCCGCGGTGGCGCGCTTGAAGCGAGTCCGTGCGAGTAGTTGGCCTGCACTCGATGTGGAACGGACTGCGTCCTCTCGGGCGTGGAACGGGCCGCGCAGGAGGTACACAGTCATGTCGGAGCTCACCTGGTCGACCGGCGGGGGCCGCGTTACTCAGGTGGTGACGCACCGGGTGCGGGTTCAACCGCCCCGCAGCATGAAGGCGATCACCGGCGACGTTGAGGCACTGCTCGGGGGCTTGGACGAGGACACTCGTCGCAGCGGCGGCCTCCTGGCGACCGAGCTGATCGCCCAGGTCGTTGGCCGGGCGCCGGGTTGGAACAGCCAGCCTGTTGCACTCACTATTCAGCTGCGAACGGGATGCCGTACGCATCGAGGCGACAGGGCCGGTTACGCCAACGATCGAAACGACCGCCTACTACGACATGGGCCCTGATGACCCGCTGGCCGATTGGGGGCGGTTCATCCTTGACAGGTTGGCTGATCGCTGGGGCATGGGAGGAGGCGCACGTCGCGATATCTGGGCCGAGATCCAATGAAGCCCTGTTGTCCCCCAGGCCAGGGCTGCAACGCGCCGGTCGGACGAGAGGAGCCGTGCCTGCTTCGCCGCTGCCAGCGGAGCGACTCGCAAGATGCAAGCCGCGCGGTCACGCTCTGGAGGCGCTTCACGAGCGCGCAGCGCGCGCACCGGCCGGGGCGCGAGCGGCGGTTTCTGCGTCGTGCCTACGCACGGGCGCGCGACACCGCCATGCCCTGGCGTCCGGAGCCGCTGCAGGCACAATCCACTGAGCCCGAGTCTCGGTGGCGATAGCCTGGCGCGGGATGGTCACCGGCGTTCACGCGATCGTGTTCACGCGCGACGTCGCGAAGACGCGTGGGTTCTCCCTTCTGGATTGTCGGCATGATTGTCGAGGTGCCCAAGCTGACGGCTGCCGAATTTGAGGCGCTCGGGGTCTACGACGCCAGCGCCCCGCACGCACCGCAGCGACTCCAGCTACTCGAATACCTCATGAGCCTCGGCGCCACGGTCGACGACCTGGTCGCATACCGCGATCAGCTGCCGGGCCTGGCCTCGGTCGTGGCGATCCGCGGCGGTCGGGGGCTGAGCGTGTCTGAGGCCGTGGAGCGCGCGGGGATCCCCAGGGAGAGGCTGCTGCAGATAGTTAGGGCCGCGGGCTTCCCGGAGCCGGAGCCCGACGATCGCGTGATCAGCCAGCGGTTCGCCGAAGTCGTCGCCAGCATGGCAGCGGCGGAGGTGGTCTTCGGCGAAGACGCCGTTCTCCAGCTCGTGCGGGTGATGGGCTCGGCGATGGCTCGCCTCGCGGATGCGATCGTGTCCGCGTTCCTAGTCAATGTCGAGCCGGCGGTGCGGGATGCGGATCCTGTTGGCCTCGGCGTTGCCCGCGCTAACGCCGAGGCGTCGGCGCTCGTGCCGACGGTAAGCGCCACCCTCGACATGCTGTTGCGTCAGCACCTCATCGGGGCACGGCGCGCGGTTTTCGGCGACGCGGCCGAGGCGGGGTATGAGACGCGGCGCATGTCCGTGGGGTTCGTCGACTTGGTTGGATCGACCGCGCTGGCGCAACGCCTGCCCACTCGTAAGCTCGGGGCGGTGCTGACCGCGTTCGAGCATCTCGCGGCTGATTCCGTCACCTCGAGCGGTGGACGAGTCGTGAAGCTGATTGGCGACGAGATCCTCTACACCGCCGGCGACGAGTCGTCTGCCTGCGCGATCGCCCTGAGCCTCGCGGCAACCTTCACGGATCATCCCGTCGTCCCCCAGGTGCGGGCGGGGGTTGCGAGTGGGGACGTGCTTTTGCGCGACGGCGACGTCTTCGGCCCCGTCGTCAACCTGGCCGCGCGCGCTGTCAAGGTGGCCGCAGCCGGTGAGGTCGTGACGCCCCTGGCCGTCGCCACGGCCGCGGGACTCGCGGCGGAGCCTTTGGGCCAGCACCAGCTCAAAGGCTTCGAAAAAGACATCGAGCTGTGCCGGCTGACACCCCCCTGATCCAAGCGTTCCCACCCATGCAGGCGCCGCCAGTCTGGTCGCGGCTGGCCTGACCGGTCTTCCCCCTCGACGCCGCGCCGGGATTCGGGAAGATCGGCCTAGCGTTTCGAGCGACGGGACGAGGGGTTACGTGCCCGTGCGGATGCGCTGCACCCTTGCGCGAGGACCGGCACTGAGCTCCTAGTACGTCCCAACCCCGAGTTGTCGTCACATCTCGCGGTTAGGACGCCCCCCCTCTCGCATCCGGTTGGGCCATCCCGTCCCGTGGGCGGAGGCCGTAACGGTCCTCCGCCGGCAGCGAGAGGGGGGACGGGCTGGGCTCTGTCGCCCATGGGAATCGCGGCAAACAAATAGTGCAACGGCAAGCCCGCGTAGTGCTCCTTCTCGCGGAGGGCCTCGCACAAAGCGAACCGGATCGGGTCTCCGGGCGGTCAATCGGCGCGGTGCGGAAGCCCCCGCGAAGTCGGAGCGGCGCGTCTGGTCCTCGTCCAGTGCGAGCTTGGCGCACAGCGCCGTGGCGGTCGCAACCGAGGGGCTGCCGCACTCCGTAGTTCACCGCGGGACAGTTCGGCGATTCACCGATGCGGTCCGGCCGATTGCAACCTACGGTGGCAAGCAGGAATGCGATGGGCGCCTACTCGCAGAGGAAAGGGATACAGGCGTGCGGACTCGTGCCATCCACAAGACTTGCTCAAACGTCCTCGGGCTGGGGCTCATGCTCGTCCTCGCCGTCGGCGGCAGCGCCTACGGGGTCACGGCCGCTGATGGCGCGGCGTCGAGCCCCCGGGGTGATCTGAGCGCGAGCTCTCCGACGGAGGCTCGAGCAAGTGCGGGAGCCGGCCGGGTCGACGCCTTTCGCTCGGCGCTTCAGTCCGATGGCTTTACCGTGGGCGCCGGGACGACGGGCCCCGTCGACCTGACCGGCATGGTCGATGCCGGAATCATCGACTCCGCGGCGGGCAACGAGCACGGCCAGCCCTACAAGGCGATCTACGTCCACCCCGTCACGGGCCCCTTCTGGCTTCAGCCCGATCAGGCGATCGTCTACCTGGGGCCGACCCCGCCGCGCGCCGATTACTTCAGCTTCGTGCCCTTCCTGTGGCTGCGCCACTACAGCACGCCGCCGGTCCGCGACTGGCTGCTCGCATCGCTCGGCGACCCGCTCAACAACGCCGGGATCAAGACCGAGGGCGGCGGCGATCCCTTCAACGCCAACACGATGGTGATCTTCACCGCCGACCGCGGCATCTATGAGCGCGTCGTGGCGGCCGCCAACGCGGCGGGGTACCCGAAGTCGATGCTGAACCTCTACCCGTTCCCCTCGAGCGTCCTTCACATGGGCACGAGACTCCAAGACGACAGGTTCACGATCGCCATCCGGACGAAGAACTTCAAGGACGAGGCGGCGGGCACGCGCTACCTCAACGATCCCAACTGGGCAAACGTATTCCTGATCACCCCGCGCACGGCGCCGAAACTCGATCCGCTGCCGCGGCCCCCGCGGCGCAAGCGCGACTGGCGCCCCGAGGAAAGGGTCGTACCCGGCGTCAAAGACGCCCTCAACCGGCTCCGGAAGGCGATCGTCGCCAAGACACCTCATACGAGTGCGCGGACGTTCGGCTCAACGCGCTGGTTCTATGACTCCAGGGCCGTGCTGCGCGACGATCCAAGCTCCCCCGCCTATCGCCAGTTCGTCGCCGGGGAGAGCTCCGACACGCCGTACCTGCGGACGTCGAGCAACGGCGATCCCGTCCACTTCAAGCTCGGCCGCCACGACAGGGCCGTCGTCTACGGCGTCAACCACGCCGCCACCGGGCTCGCCACCTACTCCAGTTTTGGGGTCTACGGCGACTGGAGGATCAACACCTGCGAGCACCCGATGCCGTCCTACCTCTATGGCTGCGGCGATCCGATCTGGAACGGGGTCGCCTCGATGACCAGCCACAAGTTCAGCGGCAGCGCGAAGCGCTACCTGCCCCACAGCCCCCTCGCGCGCTATCTCTACGCCGTCACCGTGGTGCGCAGCAAGCGCGAGTGCCCCGCCGGACGCGACGACCGCTACTGCGTCAAGGTGCCACGGCCGTCTGCGCCGCGCCCGTACCGCCCACCGTCGGCCGACGGCATCGGCCTCAAGTACCCGCTGACGATCGGCTATCGGGCCTATCTCAACCCGCACACGGGGTCAGGGCCCTCGTACAGCGACATCATTCACGATCGCTCGATCCTGTTTCGGTGATCGGCGGATCAGCGGCGGCTCGGCCAGGTAGCCGAACTTTAAGTAGGCGCATGTGCGCAGCCTCAGCTCCCGTCCCGGTGACAAGTGACGCATCGGCTTCGGGACCAGACACCATCGTGGGACGCCGCCCGTTCATCGCCTGAGGCCGTGGAATTGATCGTCTACCAGCACACCCCTACGTGGAGTATCGCTGCTCGCAATTCCGAGAGATTCGTCACGCGCCTCCCCCGGAGTTAGACTGCCCGCAGTCGGCCGAGAAGCGTGAACGCGGGGGCCGCTTGGCAACCGAGTTCAGGCCGGGATCGGCAACGTCGGCTTCGATGCCGGGACGGACGCGAGGCAATCGAGCTTCGCGGACGGACCGCGGAGGAGATTCAGTGGCGATCAGCTCAGGTTCTTCCGGACGGTCGTCGTGCAGGAGCGCGCCCAGCGCGAGGCACGAGCTGGGACGCGCCCTGAGGTCGTGGCGCTGGCCGCTCGCTCCGGCCCCGGCGATCTTCGACCTCAACAACCCGGCTCACTACGTCCACTGGCACTTCTTCCAGATGTCGGTCGCCAATGTGGTCGTCATCCTCCTGATGATCGCCGTGTTCGTGGCTGCGATCCTGTTGCCGTTCCCGCGCCGGGAGCGAGAGCGATGAGCGCCGACCGCGAATCGCGCATGTGGACCGAGCGGGTCCGCGAGCGGGCGGTTCGCGCTCTGCCGCCGGAGAAGCTCCTCCCCGACCGCCAGCCCGCGTACGTCTCCTCGTGGATCTACGTGTTCGGCGTTGCCTCGATTGCGGCCCTGATCGTGGTCGTGCTCTCCGGGATCATCCTCGGGCTCAAGGGACCGGCCTGGTGGCACGTGTCGAGCGTCGGGAAGTTCTTCAACAGCGTCCACCTCTGGGCTGTCGAGGTCTTCTTCTTCGTCATGGTCGTCCACCTGTGGGGGAAGTACTTCATGGGCGCGTGGCGCGGCGGGAGGAGTCTCACCTGGGTCACCGGCGCGGTCGTCTTCCTGGTCGGGATCGGGACCGCCTTCACCGGCTACCTCTCGCAGCAGAACTTCGACGCGCAGTGGATCGCCAGCGAGGGCAAGGACGGCCTGAACTCGGTCGGGATCGGCGCGTACTTCAACGTCGCGGACTTCGGCCAGATGTACACCTTCCACGTCATCCTGCTTCCGGTCGCAGTCGTGGCGCTGGTGGTCTGGCACGTGCTCCTCGTGCGCCGCCACGGCGTCGTGCCTCCGTACCCGGCGAGGGGCCCGGCTCGTGCGCCCGCGCACCGGCAGCCCAGGCCGACGAGGAGCTCACCGTGAACGTCGGTGCGCCGGCTCCCGAGCCGGATGAGCGCGAGTGGCGGGGCGAGTACGTCCGCTACGACCTGATCAAGGAGTTCGTCGTCGCGCTCGCGCTGGTCACCGCGCTGATCGTGATCCTGGCGGTGCTGTTCTCCTCGCCCGGACGACAAGCCGGTGACGATCGCCCAGTGGGCGCGCGCGGACCCCGCCGACTTCGTCGGCACCGCGGTCACGGAGCTGGACGGAAGCAGCGAGATCGCCACCTACGGCCCGCCCTACAACGACACCCCGGGCGCCGGCCAGAAGGTCTTCGGGGTGAACACCCAGACCTGGCCGGGGGTCCACTACCGGATCGACACGGCTAGCGACTTCGTCCTCGATCCGCTGGGGGACATCCCCGGGAACGCGAGGCTCAAGGCGGCGCTGGCGGCGTACGAGTCGGCTCCGCCGAGTCTGCAGAAGCGGTGGACGGACGCGTACACGGCTGCGCTCAAGAAGGCTCGCTATCCGAGTGGGCTGCCGGTGGTGCCTCCCGGCCACTACGGACCCGTCGCCCCGATGATGCTCTCGCTGACGGGCCTGGCGCAGAGCGGCGGGCTCGACGGCGCCCTGCTGACGACGAATCAGTTCTACCAGACCAACTACACCAAGCCGCTGCTGCTTCCTCTCCGGCGGTGCGTTCTTCGAGGACAAGGCCGACGCGCAGCATCTGCTCGGCGACCAGTGGGGGATGATGAACGAGACCGGCAGCTACCCGGGGCAGGTATGGCTCTGGCTCTACACGTTCTGGTACCAGATCTCCCCCTTCAACACCTCGGACAACGCGGACGCGGAGATCTGGCTGATCATGATGGTGCTCAGCCTGGCCTTCGTCTGCATTCCATTCATCCCCGGGGTTCGAAGCCTGCCGCGCTATCTCGGCGTCCACCGGTTGATCTGGCGCGACCACTACCGGCGGGTCGAGGGAGGTCGGTAGCGCGCGATGGCGGCTGGAGCGCGGGTTCACGGCCGAGGAGGCGCGCCGAATCGGCGAAAGGATCGGCATCGACTGGTCATCGGCGCCGTTCGACGTCGAGCAGTTCCGCGCCGGGCTCGACGTCGAGCTCGAGCACGGGACTCACGATTCCGCCACCGACGTGACCGGGGATGACCCCACCACCACCGGCAAGATCGCCCTCGCGCACCTGAACGAGTTTCCCGACTACTACACGCGGCTCGAGGCGATGGAGCAGCAGGCGAAGCGGGACCACGGGATCGGCTAAGCGAACCCTTATCCGCCCTTGAGCCGCGGCCAATGTGGGAGCGCGATGATGCTCTCCCAACCACACGAGAGGTGAAGCATGCAGACCAAGAGACGCGACCGCCATGTGCCCCGGCACACCCGGTACGTGCCACGCGAGCCTTGGCGCCTGTTCAGCGACCTCCGGCCTCGGCCAGCAGCTCGTCCCGACGCGGCGACGATCACGCGTGGCATCCGCCGCAGCGAGGTGAGCTGGGTCCGCGCCGAGCTCGCCCGGACCCGCAGGACGTCACTAGCCCACTAGCCCCGGCGCGCAGCAGGGCGTCGACGTCGTTCGCGCCGGGTTCGAGGCGTGACCGGTGTCCGGCGCCAGGCACGGCGTAAGCTGTCCTCACCGCAGTCCGGAGGTTCGAAGTTGCACCCATCCGCCGTCCCAGACGCCACCACATTTCGGCTACCGGGGCTGTCTCGGCACGGCGTCGCGACCGTGGCGATCTGCGCGACGCTCGGCTTGCTGGCCGCCGGCTGCTCGGGCGCTTCGTCGCGGGCCGGCGGCGGCGGCGCCGGCGGCAGGCGGTGTGAGGCTGTCGATCACGCCCCGGCGGCGGCACCGATACGGCCCCTGCCCAGGGGATCACGGTGAGGGCGGTTGGAGGCAGGATCGGCAAGGTGAGCGTCCGCACCGAGCGGCGACCCGGTCACCGGGAGGCTGAATGCGGCGGGGACGGTGTGGCGCAGTCGGTGGGCGCTGAACGTCTCGCAGCGCTATACGGTGACCGCGACCGCTGCCGGGAGCTCCGGCGGGCGGGTCAAGCGCAGGAGCTCGTTTCGCACGTTGACGCCGAGGGAGACCTTCTCGACCCAGATCATCGAGGGGTATCGCCAGACCTACGGCGTCGGAATGCCGATCATCCTCTACTTCAGCCGGCCGGTCAAAAACAGGGCGGCGGTCGAGCGGGCGCTTCGAGGTCAGGACCTCGAAGCCCGTGGTGGGCGCCTGGTACTGGGACAGCCGCTGCAACCTCGCCGCGGTCTGCCTGTATTTCCGGCCGCGGAGCTACTGGCCGCCGCACACCCGGGTGAGCTTCACCGGCCACCTGGACGGGGTGGAGGCTCGCCCCGGCGTCTACGGGGACCACACCCTCACCCAGACGTTCACGATCGGCCCCTCGCTGACGACGGTGGTGAACACGGCCGACCACTACATGAACGTCTACCGCGACGGGAAGCTGTTCGCGCACTGGCCGATCAGCAGCGGACGGCCCGGGGATGACACCCCGAACGGGACCTACCTGACGATCGAGAAGGGAAACCCGGTCGAGATGAAGGGCCCCGGCTACGACATCGAGGTGCCTTGGTCAGTGCGGTTCACCTGGAGCGGCGACTACCTGCACGACGCCTACTGGTCGGTGGGCGAGCAGGGATTCACCAACGTCAGCCACGGCTGCGTGAACATGTCGCCCGCCGACGCCGAGACCTACTACAAGATGGCGGTCCCGGGCGACCCGGTGAAGATCACCGGCAGCCCACGGGCCGGCACCTGGGACAACGGCTGGACGATGTGGTTCCTGCCATGGAAGAAGTGGGTGCGCGGCAGCGCGCTGCACGAGGCGGTGCGAGCCGGACCGCACGGCAGCACGTTCATCAATCCTCCGTCGCCCCGGCCACCACCGGCACGGGGCCACTCGGAGCGTCCGCGCGCACAACCGGGCAGCGTCCTGAATGCGGATCTGGCGCGAGTCATCAACCGCTTCGTTCAGCGAATCGTGTAACGGCAGGCCCATCTAGTGCTCCTTGTGGCGCACAGCGACAGTGCCGCTACTCATCGAGTCCAGCGGCGTCGAGCGCCTGGTCTTGGTCGTTGAAGTAGTCGATGCGGATCAGCCTTCCGCCGCTGAAAGTCCACACGATTCCATCGTCGCGCTCAACGGGCACTCCGCTGCCGGCGCCCACCGCACGGATCCGAAAGAGCGATACGACGCGATCGCCCGCGTCAAGGATTCGCTCGACGCTCATCTCGTAGCTGTCCCAGCTTTCGGCGAAGTCCGCCAGCCACGCGGAGATTCCCTCGGCGCCTCGATAGGGATTTCTGGCGTCTGGGATGTCGTGGTCAAAGACCTCGACGGTGGGGTCGATTCCCTCCAGGTACGGCTCGTCGGTTCGCGCGAAATGGTCGAGCGCGGCCTTGACCCAATCGACGTTCTGGTGCGACATCACCTACTCCCGTCCCGCAGCCCGGCGGCTTCGAGGGCGTCCGCATGATCGGCGTAGCTGACGACCCTGATGATCGCCCGATCGCTCAGCGTCCAGACGTTCGAGAACGACATCTCGACCAAAGCGCCACTGCCCTTACCGCGAGCGCTCGCGTGATAGACGACGACGACGCGCTCACCCGCATCCAAGAAGTCCTTTGGATCGAACCGCAGGTCGTCGAACGCGTCATAGAGCTGGGCCCACCACGCGCGCATCGCGTCGTGGCCGATGAAGACCCCGGAGCCAGGAAGACTTGGAAGGTCACGGAACTCGATATCCGGAGCGCAGAGTTCGAGAAAGCCGTCGATATCGCCGACGTTGAACCGCTCGTGCGCAGCCCGGACAACCTCCACGTTCTCCTGCGACATCGTTGCTCCTATGTCAACGCCACCGACGAAGCTGGCAACTCAATCTCTTGCAAATTGGGAGAGATCGAGATCATTCTCTCTGAGGAGGCAAGACGAAGTCGGCGCCAGACGGCTCGGGCTAGGTGGCGCTTCAAGCAGCGCAACGCCTCCCTGCGGCTCTTGCCCTCCGCTCGCTTGCGCTCCAGATAGGCCCTGGCGGGGGCGTGGACCCGGGCCTGGGTGACCGCGATCCGATGCAGCGCCAGGTTCAGCTGCCGGTTGCCCTTGCGGTTGAGGCGGTGGCGCTGGTGGCGACCAGAGGAGGCATCCAGGGGCGCTGCTCCAGCCATCATCGCCAGACTGGCGTCACCGCGAAAGCGCTCCACTCCGGCAACCTCGGCGACCACCTTGGCGGCGGTCAGGACCCCGCACCCAGGCAGCGCCAGGAGCTCGGGAACGTGGCTGCGAAGCAAACCCGAGAGCTCGTGCTCGGCCGCCCTGATCTCGCGGGCCAGCGAACGCATGCGGCGAAGCTGCTGGCGGCAGATCCTCACCCGAGTCGTCTGCTCCAAGCCGGCGAGCCGCCTCGCCAGCCGCTCCATCCAGCTGCAGCGATCGAGACGCCCCCGCGGAACCTCGAGCGTCGGGGCGATGTCATGCAGGTGCCAGCGCAGACGGTTGACGGCCCGGTTTGCCTCGCCCACGAGGTCATCGCGATGGTCGAGCAGGAGCTTCACCTCAAGCTCGGGCCCCGCGAGGCGGGCCTCGGGCAGGTCGGGCTCACGAAGCGCCGCTCGGGCTACCGCGAGAGCGTCGATTCCGTCGGACTTCCCGTAGCTGCGCGAGCTGCGCCGGCTTTGACCCATGAGCTTCGGAGCCACCCGGACCACGCGCTCGCCATGAGCGACCAGGAAGCGCTCCAGGGCGCCGGAGACATGGCGGCAGTCCTCGAGCGCGAAGAGACGCTCGGGGTGGAGCTCTCGAGCCCAACGAAGTAGCTCCTCATGGCCTCCTTGGCGAGCGTCCACCGTCAGCTCGCCTCGGTGCTCACCGGTGGTTTGATTGACGACGACGGCGGTGTGGGTTCGCTTGTGGGGGTCGATCCCAATTACGATCATTCGGTCCCCTTTCGGTTGTAGTGGCAGAAGGGCGGACCGTCGGCGGACATGCCTTGGTGGGGGCTTCATTGCCAAGCTCCTATCGGGTCACGCCGGCGTTCCTCGGTGGCGACGGGCGACAGAACGATGTCCGGTCAGCCCGCAGGCGACAGCGCAGTATCGGGTCAGCCCGCCGCCGCGCCGAGGCTATGCCGGACGGTCGACGTCAATCCGTCGCGTCCGTGAGAAGGACCCTGCCACCAACTGCGCAGTATCTCCGCTCCGACGCGGACGTGGGGCGGGCGCTTCTGCTCGCGTGAAGGCGGCAGCGGTCGGCTGAGTTAGCCGCTGCTGGCGAGGGGAATCGCCACAACAAGTAATGCAACGGCAAGGCCGCGCACTGCTCGGTGCACGACGAGGAGTGAGCGGCCCTCCTGTTTGGCAGCCGAGAGCCGGACTGCCTGATCACGCTCATTTGGTGCGCGGTGGCCATCCGATTGCCGTCCTGCGGGTGATTCAGGTCGATCATCACCAGCCGACCGCCGGGCTTCAGCACGCGGCCGAGCTCGGCCATCGCCGCATAGGCGTCGGGATAGGCGGTGAAGGCCATCGTGTTGACGACCGTGTCGAATTCCTCATCTGGATATGGCAATGCTTCGACGCTTGCGAGAGAGAGCCGCCCCGCGAGCCCCCGTCGTCGCAGCCTGCAGTGGCGATCTGGAGCATCTTCTCGTTGAGCTCGACGCGCGGGTTCGCGGGCTCGGTCGAGTAGCGGCCTCTCCCCGTCATCGGCAGTCCTCGCGCGCGGCGACAACGACCTCGGAGGGAACTCCCCAGCTGGTCACGACGTCGCGCTCTGTGACTTGCCACATCTCTGGTTCGAGCAGGTCGCCGAGTTCGATCGGGCGACAACCGCCGACGAGGCCGGGCCAGCGGCTGGCGACTGCGTCCCAGCAGCCGGCGATCAGCCGGCTTGTGGGCGTTGTTCCGTGGGTCAAGCTGACCAGGGCGAGCAACCCGCCCGGCGCGAGCATGCGGTGGGCCTCGTCGATCAGCGCGCGCGCATCGGCCTGCGACAGTAGATCGAAGACATAGGTGGCGACGAAGCGGTCGAAGGACCCGTCGGCACCGGGAAGCGTCAGGGCTGGCGGCTCGAGCAGCAGAGGCTCGGCGCGGGACGCCCATCGAGCAAGGCGCGAGCCTGCGATCCGCACTATTTCCGGACTGACATCGACGCCGAGGTAGCGAGCCGAGTCCGGAAGCTCGGCGGCGAGCAGTGCCGCCGCGAGGCGCCCGGTGCCACAGCCCAGCTCGAATACCGCGTTGGCCTCCGCGAAGTTGGCGAAGCGGCTCAGGCGAGCGCTGGCCGCATCCTCGTAGAAGCGCTGGGAGTCTTGCCAGCGCCCCACGCGATCGTAGAAGCGGCGCGCACCGGCGGCATCTAGCGGCACGGCACCAGCGTACGACTCGACAGGGGGAGCGACCCAGGCGTGGGACGCCGATGCCGGGGACGCCTCCGCGTGAGAGGAGACAACTTACGCCGAGATCCCGTCCGTGGCGGCCCGCGTCGCTCCTCGCCGAGGGAGCCAGATCGACAGCGGGCAATCCTTGACACGCGTTGCTGCTCGCCTCGTCGGCCGCCGTCTGAAGAGCGCACGACTTTGCCATCCTGCTCCCAGTGACGGCGTCGATCCCGAGTCCGCCGCTCACCGGCTTCCACCTCGGCCCGTTCTTCTTCCACGCTTACGGGCTGGCGTACGTCGCCGCGGTGATTGCCGCGGTCGCGATCACCACGAGAAGGTGGGAGCGCCTGGGCGGCGACCGCCAACTCGTCTACGAGGTCGCCCTGTGGGGCTTCCCGGCCGGCCTCATCGGGGGCCGGCTCTGCTTTCTGGCCACCAGCTGGGATCAGGTCCCGGATCACTGGTGGGGGCCGCTTGCAGTCTGGGACGGCGGGCTCGGGATCTGGGGTGGGATCGAGCAACTACTTCAACCAGGAGCTCTTCGGCGGACCCACCTCGCTGCCGTGGGGGCTCGCAATCAACCCGGCTCATCGCCCAGCGGGGTATGAGGGCTTCACCACCTTCCAGCCGGCCTTCGTCTACGAAATCGTCTGGAACCTGGCGCTCGCCGGATTTCTCGTCTGGCTGGGCAAGCGCGCGAAGGTACGAGCCCAGGACTATTCGCGCTCTACGTCGCCGGATACTCGGGCTTTCGGATCTTCGAGGAGCTCCTGCGTGTCGACCCCGCCCAGCACCAGTTCGGGCTGCGGCTGAACTTCTATGTCGCCACCGTTCTCTGCCTGGCCGGTCTGGCACGCGCCGACGGTGCGCTGCAAGGGCCGTTGCAGTTTCCGCATCAGGGGTTGGCGGAAATGGGCGGTCGCCAGTAGCGTGGCGAGAGACGACTACGCCTAATCCGCTCGCTGCATTCGAGCGGAGCGGGGGACCCAAGCAGTTGGGGCGAACGGCCAGCTGGCGGATCCAGCGTCCATGGCCAAGCGCGAGTTCGTACGCGCGAGCCCGTCAGCTAACCCCGTCGGCGACCAGCGATGACGAAGCCGACAACTTCATTTGCTCTTCCTCGTGCGACTGCGCCTGCAAGCGTGGCCGTCGTCGCGATCGTGCTCGCGCTGTGGGGCGCAAGTGGGGCCGCCGCAGGTGACCTCAAGGGACAGCTGTCGGCGAAGCGAGGCCAACTCCAGGCCGATCAGGCCCAGCAAACTGCCCTCAGCAGCACGCTCGAGCATTACTCCAGCGAGATCGATCAGCTATCCGGCCAGGTAACGGCGCTGCGCGACCGTGAAGCGACCGTCCAAGGGCAACTCGATGCCAAAGCGGCTCAGCTCCGCCAGGCAAAGGCAAGGCTCGCCAGGGTCCGCGTCCACCTTCACAAGTCCCTGAAGGTCCTACGGCAGCGCCTGGTCGCGACCTATGAGTCCAATCAGCCCGACATCTTGAACGTGATTCTCAGCTCGCACGGGTTCAATCAGCTGAACTCGCGATACGCGTACCTGCAGTCGATCGAGCACCAGGATGCCTCGATCGTGGCCAGCGTCCGCAAGCTTCGCAACGACGTCCGCGATACCGTCGACCGCATCCATTCGGCCCGCGACCGCCTGGCGGCCAAGCGCGCAGAGCTGGCGCGAACCGAGGCCCAGCTACAGGCCCGCCAGAGCGCGCTGACGAGCGCACGCGATCAAAAGCAGGCCGCGCTCTCTGAGGCGCAGGCCAACAGCCGCCAGCTTCAAGGGGAGATCAGTGACATTCAGGGCCGGATCGCGCAGGCAGCGGCAGCGCGACGCGCCGCCGCACGACAGGCGGCGGCGCAGGCTGCCCAGCAGGCGCAGCCGGCTCCAACGGGGACGACTTCCCCCCCAGCTCTTACCGCGCCCACGACTCCGCCCGCGTCGTCCCCGCTCGGTCCGGTGCCGCCCGGTCAGGCGATTTCGCCGTTCCCGGCCTCCTCGCCGATCACCTGGGGGAGAACTGATCAGGGAATCGATGGCACCACCACGCCGGGGTCGCAACTGCTTGCGATGGGGTCGGGCACGGTCACGATCGGACACGACCCCGCCGGATTCGGCGACTCCTATCCGATCATCCACACGTCCTTCGGCGACTTCTACTACGGCCACTGCGTGCCTACGGTCGCCGACGGAGCGACGGTCTCCATCGGACAGCCGATAGCGACCGCACACACCGGGACCTGGGGAAACTCGACCACACCGGGAGGCTTTGAGATCGGGGCCTGGCCGCCGGGAGACATGACTGCGGGAGCGGCGATCCGCAGCTGGCTAATGGGCTTGCCGCGGCGCTGACGCAGCGGCGCGCTTACGACCCCAGCCCTCGCCCTGGTGTCAGTAGCCGCGCGGATGGCGCTGTACGTAACCGGAGCCCTTCGATCAGACCGCTACGGCACGGCGACGAAGTTCTGCGTCCGAGATGTCGCCTTGAACGAGCGAACCGGACCGACGGCGTACTGGCTCACCTGCCAGATCCGGTTCGCCGACGGGTCGGGAGTTGCGGCCGCGTAATCGCCCCAGCGGCAGAAGTGACGGCTGTTGCAGTCGAACCCGCCGAGCGGCTTGGTGCCGGTCCGCACGTTGACGGGGCCCGATTGCGCGCCGCCTCCGACCTTCGAGACCATCTTGATCGACGGAAACGTCGACCTCGACGAGGTGTTGAAGTTCATGATCATCGCGCCGCCCCCCGTGCGCGTGGCGCCGTCGACCCCGCGGTTTGGCGAGATCGCCCCGTTGAACACGAATAGAGAGGAGCTCGCGACGGTGCCCCGCTGCAGCACCGAGCGGGCTACCGGGTCGATCTCATACCAGCGCTCCTCGGCTCCGGCGCCGCCCCTGACCGCGTGCTGCGTCCAGATCGCGAGCTTGCCCGCGCGCGGATCGACCGCCGCTACAGCCTGGGTGTTTCGGGCGTCCGACGTATCGAGCTTGTTGGCCGATCCCTTCTCGGGGGCGCTCGGCGGCATCCGGTACTCCGGGACGTGCACTGCCGTTCCCGTGCCCTTGATGATCGGACTCCCCGTGGGGCTTCGCGTCACCTTCAACAGTCGGAGCTTGTCCGAAGGCAGCTTGCCCGCGATCGCAACCGCCCACCCGGTGGCGTTGGTGTCGATCTCGTTTGCCGGGACCGGAGTGAATGTGGACTTCGCAAGGACCTTGCTGTCGCGCTTAAAGGACTTGCCGGCCGGACATCTGGCTCCCTCACGAGGCTTTGAGATCGCCAACAAGTCGGGGCCCCGGTAGCCCGTCCTTCCCTTGAAAAGGTTCGACCCGATGATCTCGAAGTTGCGGCTGTCGCCGAGCTTCGGGAAGTCGGGGAACCGACGGCCGAAGCCAACGCTGTACTTGCACCAGTCCGCCGCGCTGCTCGGGGACGCGCCCTTGCTGAAACCGAAGGCGACCCGGTTGTCCTTCCTGCCGAGGATGTCGTCCATCGCGTAGTAGAAGCGGCTCGTGGTCGGATCCCAGATCACTTGGACATCGAAGTGCGAGCCGGGCAGGCCGCTCAGGGCACCGAGGGAGCCGGTGCCGATCGGCGTGTTGCCGGCCTTGCCGTAGATCGCGAATTTGCTGTTGACGAGCTCGACATAGCGGCTGGTGCCCACGGCGCTGGTCTCGTCCGGGGGCGCGGCCTGCGTGTCGTTGATCCCCCGCCACGACTTGCCGGAAATGATCGAGGGCGCGAGCGATCCGGTCGACGGCGCGGCGAGCGCTTGACGGGCCTCCGCCTGGCGAGTGAGACGCTCCTTCTGCTGCCGATAGCGCGCCGCGTGGGGCACCAGGTAGCCGTGGCGCAGAGCTCGTCTCGCAGCGATGCTCAGCGTCCCCAGGCCTGTGTTGCGCTTGGCCGCCTGCCTCGTCACCGCAGCGCTCGTGATCTTCAGCCCGTGGTCTGGTGCCGAGGCGAGACAGCTCGGCACGCCGACCGTGAAAAGCGTGGCGACCGCGACCGACGTGGCGGCCAGCAGCTGCCCTCGCGGGCGGCTGGACGAGTCCAATATCAGGGATTGCGTTGGCGTGTTCTTCCTGCCGTGCCGAAATGACGAGGGTACGGCTGGCGCGTCGAGCCGCTGACGGTCAAGGCGTATCTTCCTCGGTATGTGCCTCCAGTGCATGATGACCGCGGCCGCGAGCGTCTCCACCGCCAGCGGGATCAGGGCATGGCTTGGCCACCGCGTTGGGTCGTTCCTTACGCCGCGGCGCCTGCGCTTGATCACGATCGGGCTCTTCGCCTTGGCGGTTCTGGTCTCGGGCCTTTTCGTCAGTGGCTCGAGTTCGCCCGCTGGCGGCTAATTAGCCGCGACCCCCCTCTCGCTTCTCGTTGGCCCATCCATCGCCGGAATTCCGACTAAGAGCAGCGCGGGCAGAGCCCGTGGAGGGTGACGTCGTGGGCCGAGACGTCAAAGTTGCTACGGCGCGTGACCTTGGCGATCGCGCGCTCGAGCTCGGTGTCGTGAAAGGGCACGACGCGCCCGCAGCGATCGCAGAGCAGGTGGTGGTGATGCTCTCCGCTTGGCTCGGCTGGCTCGTAGGTCGCGATTCCGGTGCCGAGATCGAGTCGGTGCACTAGCCCGAGCTCGGCGAGCTGCTCCAGGGTGCGGTAGATGCTGGCCCGCCCGACCCCGTTGCCGGCGTCTCGAAGCTGCTCCTCGATCGCCTGGGCGCTCAGCGCGCAGTCCTGGCGTCCCAGGCATTCGATCACCGCCCGCCTGGCCGCGCCCTTCTGGTAGCCCGCTTCGTTGAGGCCGGCTAGAGCATGGTCGACCCATTCCCGTCGCCTGGGCCGGCGCCTGGTCTTCGCCCCGCGGTCAGCCATCCCGACCACCGGCGCTCGCTTCAGCTGGCCGCGCGAACACGACGGCGTCCCGGTCGATGAGCCTGCGCCGGATCACGGCCACAAGGTAAGGGGCCGTGGCGACGGCGATCACGGCCGTGCTCGGTGGCAACGACGAGACGTTGTAGCTCAGCGCGAGACCGCCCCACATCGCTCCCACCGCCAGGCCAGCCGATAGTGCGAGACCTCTCCAGGGTCGGCTCGTGATCAGCCTCGCCGCCCCCGCGGGCGCCGCCAGGAGCCCGAGGAGCAGAAGTGCGCCGACCGCCTGGGTCGCCTCGGCGGCGACGACGGCGAGCAGGACCAAGAAGGCGATCCCGAGGCCTCGCACCGCGACCCCGCGGCCGCGCGCGACCCCGGGGTCGATGGAGGAGAAGAGAAGCGGGCGCGCGATCGCCAGCAAGACAAGCGAGGCGACGACCGCGATCGCGGCGGCGATGCGGGCGTCGGACGCGGCAAGGCCGAAGATGGAGCCGAACAGCACTCGCACCGCCACGGTGCCGTTCGATCCACTCGCGGTGGCGGTGAAGATCGAGAGGAAGAGAACGCCGAGGCCGAGGATCCAGGCGAAGGCCGAGCCGATGACGACGTCGTCCGCGCGCGAGCGCTCGCCGAGCAGACCGAGCCCAACCGCCACCAGGATCGTCGCCGCGAACAGTCCCAGACGAATATCGACGCCGGCGGCCGCGGCGGCGAGGGCACCGGTGAAGGCGACGTGACTGAAGGCATCGCCGGCGAACACCTGGCTTCGGAGGACTACGAAGTACCCCACCAGGCCGCAGGCGAGCGCGATCGCCGTACCCGCGATAAACGCGTTTCGCATGAACTCGTGAGCCAGCATCAGGCTGGGGCGCTCCGCGCCGGGTTGCCGAGAACGCCGGTTGCGACGCGCACGACCACGTAGAGCCCAAACGAGATCGAGGTGACCCAGAAGCCGACGGGATAGGGCGAGAAGTAGGCGATGGCAAGTCCGATCCAGGTGACCAAGAGCGCGACCAGCACAGAGAGGGCCAGTCCGAGGGCCGGGCGCGCCGTCAGCTGTTGCGCTGTCGCCGCCGGTGTGACCAGGAGCGCGAAGACGAGTAGGGCGCCGGTGATCTGCGCAGTGGAGGCGACCGCCAGTCCCAGGAGGAGCAGGAACCCCAGGTCAACGGCGCCGGTGGGAACGCCTCGAGCTCGGGCGACGGCGCCGTCAATCGAGGCGAACAGAAGCGGGCGGGCGCTGAGCACCAGGATCGCGACCGCTGCGATGGCGATCCAAAGCAGAGTCTGGACCTGCGCCGCGGTGATCCCGAGGAAGGTGCCGAACAGGAGCGTCTCGAGATCACTCAACTGACCGTGGTAGAGACTGACGAACAGGAAGCCAAGGGCAAGGGCAAACGCCTGCAGAGTGCCGATCGCCGCCGACTCGCTGCTCTGCCCGCGCACCCCAGCGCCCGATGCGGCCGCAAGCATCAGTGCTCCGAGGGCGCAGAACCCGTAGTAGCCGACCGCGACCGAGAGGCCGGCGAGGGCTGCCGCGGCGGCGCCTGGAAACGCCACCACCGCCAGCGTGTGACCGGCGAAGGTCTGGCGGCGAAGGACCATGAACCACCCGATCGCTCCCGCCATCACCGCGACGATCGTCCCGGCCTCGAGCGCCTGGACCATGAACGGATAGGTCGTCAGCTGGTTCCAGTCGGAGATCAGGTCGAGCGATACCGCGGTCATCTCAGTGCTGGTGGCGGGAGCTGTGGATGGCCGGAGGCTCGGGCGTGCCGACAACCACAAGCCGCCCATCGGAGGTCTCGAGGACCTCGATCGGAGTCCCGTACAGACGGCTCAGGGTCTCGCTCGTGATCACCTCGCGGGGCGGGCCGGCGACGCCGTGACCGCCGGCGAGGTAGACGACGCGATCGAGATACCCGAGGATCGGGTTGACGTCGTGGGCCACCAAGAACACCGTCACTCCCTCGGTGCGACAGATCCGCTCGACGAGCGCCGCCACCACCCTCTGGTTCGGCAGGTCCAGGCTGTCGAGGGGCTCGTCCAGCAGAAGCATCTGCGGGCCGAGGACCAGGGCCTGTGCGATCAAGAGGCGCTGTTGCTCACCGCCGGAAAGCTCACCGATCGGACGATCGGCGTAGGGAGTCGCGCCCACCAGGTCGATTACCTCGTCGAGGCGTCTTCGCGCCATGGCCGCTGAACGGCTCAGCCAGGGCGGCATCGGTAGTCCCCAGCGCGTGCCGTCGAGGCCCAGCCGCACGACGTCGCGACCGCGGACTCGGGTCGAGGAGTCGAAGCTGCGGCGCTGGGGCAGATAACCGATCGCCGAGCGAACCTGACCCGCTGGCTGCCCGAGGACACTGACCGAGCCGGCGCTCAGGGGCTGAAGCCCGAGGATGACGTCGAGGAGGGTCGATTTCCCGGCGCCGTTCGGGCCCAAGACGGCGACGAACTCCCCGCGCCCGACCCGGAGGCCGACCTCGCTCCAGACGACGCGTCCGCCTCGCCTCGCCTCTGCGCCGGCAAGGACTAGAGCGTCGCCGGCCTCGCGCGAGGGCTCGGCGGCCTGCGGGGTAGCGCCGGCGGCGGACTCTTGCGTCATCGCCCGGTGGCCTTGGCCAGCGCGGCGCGCATGCTCTCGAGCTCGCGTACCTGCCAGTCCTCGAAGGTGGCTCCTGCCGGCACCAGTGTCTCGGTGACGGTCGCGATCGGGATCCCGGCGGCCTTTGCCTCGTCGTTCAGACGCTGAACGTCCGGGGTGGCGTTCTGGCTGTTGTAGACCCAGACCGTGAGCTGGTGATCGGTGATCTGCTGGTCCGTCGTCGCCTTCTCAGCCGGAGTCGGCTCCGTTCCCTCCGAGATCGCGTCGAGGAAGCCAGACGGGGTGATGAGCCTGAGACCGAGCGCGGGTGCGAGGGGCGCGAAGATGCTCTCCGACGCGCCGACGGGTACACCGGAGTAGCGGTTCTTGATCTGCCGGATGAGGCGCTCGTAATCGGCGAGCGACTTGTTCTCGAAATCGTTTCGCTGCGCCTCGAAGTAGGCGCGGTCGGTGGGATCGGTGCGTACGTAATCGGCGGTGATCCGACCGATGACGCGGCGGACCGAGTGCGGCGAGTACCACTGGTGGGGGTTGTCACCGGTCTTCAGCCCGAGCAGGTCGCCGACGTTCAGGACCACGCGGCCCGAGGAGGGATTTGCGTCGAGGAGCTTTGAGGCCCAGGTGTCGTATCCGATTCCGTTGACGATCGCCATCTGGGCGCCCGCCATGGTGCGAGCGTTGTCGCTGGTCGGCTCGTAGTCGTGGGGATCGGTCGCCGGGTTGGTGATGATGCTCGTCACCTCAACCCGATCGCCGCCGAGCTGGGCGGCGATGCTCCCCCAGGAGTTCTCGGCCGCGACAACTTGAAGCTTGCCGGAAGTGTCCGCCGGCGCCCCTTGCCCGCAGCCGCCGACAAGCGCGGCGAGCGCCAGGGCCGCGGCGATAGGGAGTGGTGTCAGGAACTGTGCGAGTCGCAGGATCTGGTCGCTGGCATCGGGTGTGCGGCGAGCGCGGACGACCACGAGGCTAGCACGATAATGAGACCCGTTCTCATTAGCGCCCAGGACATCAACGCCGTCGCGGTTCGCGGCCGCCGCGGAGCATCACGAGCACATTCGCTGCGAACGCTGCGCCCGAGTCCTCATTGCGCAGGCGGCAAGATCGCTACGTCGCGAGCCTCGGGGGCGATTCGCAGAGTCCGCTCGAGGTGAAGCTGATGGTCATAGACCGAGGCCACGCCGCGCGACAGCGACGAAGTCACGACAAAGGGCCCGCGGGCGTCCAGGTTGAACGAGGCGTATGGCGCGCTGACGCGCTTCGTCACCGTGCCGCTGCTCACGCTCACGGCCTCAAGCTGGCTCCCGTAGCCACTGGCGATGTATGCGCGATCGCGGGCGAAGGCCACGTGCTGCGGACCAGTTCCCCCGGGGACGGTGAACGCCAGTTTGTGCGTCGCAGCGTCGAAGACCGAGACCCGATCGCCGTCGGCGCCGGTCATCCACACTCGCTTGCCGTCGGGGGAAAAGCGCAGATCGTGGACGGCGAATCCGGGCTCGAGGTGCCCGACCACCCGGGGCCGTGTGGGATCGGAGACGTCGACGATGACGATCGTCTGCGCGGATTCGCTCAGTGCGATCCACAGTTGCCGCCCGTCGGCGCTGACGGCCATGTGATGGGCCTCGGCGCCGACCGCGACCCGCGCGACCACGCGCGAGGCGCGCAGACTGACGACGTCGAGCTGGCCGCGGGCGTCATCGGTCACGTAGGCGTAGCGGCCATCCGCCGAGATCTCGGCAATGTGCGGGGCACCGAAGCCGCGAAGGACCTTGACTCGGCGAAGCGTGGGCCGCTGGAGCACGGTGACGGCTCCAGCAGCGGGGCTTGTGACGATGAGTCTGTGCGCGCCAGCAGCCACGAACTCCGGGTCTCGGGGCGACGCCACCTTCCCGACGACTTTGGGCGACTGTCCCGCGCCAAGATCAATCAGGGCCAGGCGATTTTCGGTTTCGGCGGTGATCACGGCCTGGGGCGGAGCAGGCTTTGGCGCCGGTGCTTTCGAGGCCCGTTCACTGGCGAGGGTCACCGGCTTGTTCGTGCGGGCCTGAGTTGTGGAATGCGTCGGCGGACCAGCCGATCCGGAGCCGCAGCCGACGAGGAGGGCGCTGAGTGAGGCAGCGAGAAAGACTCGCATCGTTCCTAGTACGCGGGTGGGAAAGCCACAGGTCCAGCTCACTCGGCACGGCTCGCCAGCGCATCGTGTCTAAGACCGCAGCGAGAAGCGCTGGCGACACAGTGCCGCAACCGCGCCGGGCAGATGGGCGGACTGAACTACGCAGTTCCGCTGAGCGGAATCGCACCACGATGGGCCGATCTCCAGCGAATCTGGATGACCGATTGTGGGGGCTCAGGCAGAGTCAACCGGTCGGCTTAGCCGGGCATGCATAGAAGCAAGGCACTGAGTCAGAACCGCGTGACTGCCTGCTTACTGGACGCTCACCGCGCGGTCGCGCTCCAGTGCCCCGTACCGTGGCAGTGGGTGCTGTTCGGCGGCTCTGGGCCGCTCATGGAGAGGGTGCCGTGGGCCTCGGTGTCGTGGTCCGTCAGCGTGCCGTCGAGGGTCGTCTTGAAGCCCTCCGGGCTCTTGACGTCCTCGGCGTGAAAGTGGTCGTCCACCACCCTGACGTCGCGGTTGCCGTAACTGGAGCTGACCACGTCCGACCCCTCGGCGCACTTGATCGGCATGTGCACCCATGACCAGTGGTGCACCTCCGTGTGGTTGTGCGTGAGTGAGAACGTCATCGTCGCCGGACCGACGCTCGGGTCGAACTCGCGGAAGGTGCCGGCGAAGTCGGTTTGGGTTACCTCGCAGATCGCGAAGGTCTGCATCGTCGCCGCCTGGCCCGTGGAGTCGTTGTTCGCGCGACCCACCCAATCCTCATCGGGGTCGGGAAACGTGCTCTCGATCTCGGCGCCGAGATCGGTTCCGGAGTTGTCGACCCCTCCTCCCGTGACTGACGTCCCGACCGGACAGCCGGCAGTGGCAGAGGCCTCGGTGTCGTTCGGCAGCGGCTTGCGGGCAGAGTGGCGGTAGTCAAAGTGGCCGGACTCCGCGCAGATTGCGGTTACGGCCATGTCTTGAGAACGAGTCGTGCCGTTGTTGGAGCTGGCAAGCCAACCGTCGTCTGGCCTGGATCCCCGGTCCGCGCCGTCGAAGGGCTCGCTCGCGGCGACGGTGACCTTCGAGGTCCCTGATGAGTCGGTCGTGACTCCACCGCCGGTGACCTTGGTTCCGGCGGGGCATCTGGCCCTCGCCGTGGCCTGAGCGCTCGGGTGGATTGTCTTGTCGATCTGCGGATACCTGAAATGGCCGGACTTCGCGCAGACCGCGGTGGTGGTCATCTGCGCTTGGGAGCCGGAGCTGTTGTTCGCCGCGCCGGCCCAACCCCCATGCTCCACCCCTGTTGTCGAGGCCACCTCGAGGTCGAAGCCGCTGTCGTCGCCACGGATCTTGACCCCGCCACCGGTGAGGTGGGGATGGCTGTCGGGGCAAAAACTCAGGGCCGCGGTGTGGTTGAGGCGCGATGGCTGACTTGGCACCGCCTTGGCCTCCGAGGGGTAAACGAAAGCGCGCGAGGCCGCATCGGAACCCGCTGCGGTCTCGATGGCTAGGAGGATGGCGAGTAGCGTCGCCGATGCGCCCGCCACCGCCAACCAGCGTCGCCGCGTCCCACGTCCGTGTTTGACGATTCTGATGGGTGGTCCTTCTCCCCCGAAGTGTGACGTTAACCGAGATTGCCGATCCGGTCAAGGCCACCAGATCCGCCGGCATCGATCCACCTCTCGACCTCGGCGCTGAAGCCACCGAACGCGCCGAGTCAATCCCGAATCCACGACCGGACGCCTTTGCGGTCGGCACCTATAGAGCGCGGCGCCCTTTCCCAGGGCTGCGCCCGGCTTCGATCCGCTCCTTCCACCGGCGCTGGCGGCGGCGCGCGTCGGCCATGAACAGCGGCACAAGCCGCAGGAACAGGCCGGGGAAGGCGTCCAGGATGCGGACCTGAACGCCACGCCAGCGCGGCACCGCGAGCACCGGCCGCGGCCGGTCGAGGAGACCGGCGACATGAGGCGCGACGTCCTCGGCGCGCAGCAACTGACCGGAGAACGAGGGTGCCGCGTCGGGATCGTCGAGCTTGTCGGCGATCATCGGGGTGAGGATGCCGTCCGGGCAGACGCACGAGACGTGCACGTCCTCGATGCCCTCCCGGCGCAGGTCCCCCAGGGTGCCGAGGCTGAAGGCGAGCGCCCCGTGCTTGGTGGCTCCGTAGAGCGCCTCGCCGGGGGGTGCGCCGAGTCCGGCGAGGGAGACGATGTTGATCACGTGACCGCGGCCCGCCTTGCGCATCGGCCCGAGCGCGGCCAGCGTCCCGTTGATCGTCCCCAGCGTGTTCACCTCGAACAGCAGGCGGCACGTGTCGGGGTCGTGGTCCCAGACGTGCCCGGTGACCAGCACGCCCGCGTTGTTCACCCAGACGTCGAGCGATCCTGCCCGCTCGATGGTCGCCGCGGCCGCCGCCTCGCAGGCATCGCGGTCCCGGACGTCGAGCGCCGAGGAGAAGGCCGTCCCGCCGATCCCGTCGGCGACTGCAGCGGCGGCGCTCTCGTCGACGTCGGTGACGTGGACGGTGAGGCCTCGCGCGGCCAGGGCGCGCGCGATCTCTGCGCCGAGCCCCCGGCCGGCCCCGGTTACAAGAGCCGCAGGCACCGCGCCAGCATAGACGGGGAGGAGCCTCGGACGGCGGCGAGAAAACCATGCGACCAGCGAAAAACCGGATCAGCGGAGCCGCATCTACCGCAAGATGGCGCATGGGGCCTTGCTAGGATGCCGCGACCTTCCGGCTGAATCCTCGCCACATATCGCGGGGATCGGGGGACCCAGTCACTGGGGCGAATCGCAGCCGCTCGCTGTGTAGCGCCATCTCTTTCGGCGCGAGCCCGTCAGCTAACCCCGTAAGCGACGAAAGAGCAGATGTACGAGGGCTTGCCCCGGGATGGGGCTGAAACCGAATATCGCCGGCGCCAGGCCGAGTCGCGAGTCATCAGACGACCCGATCGCATCGCCCTCTGGGCGGTGGGGATGGCGATCGTCGCGATGGTCGCCGCGGCCGCCAGCGCCCACGCGGACTCGGGGGGCATCGGAGTCAGTCCCTCCTGCAGTGACGCGGGCTTTGGGTCGCGCACCCTTCGCCTGGGCGACTGCGGCAACGACGTGAAGACGCTCCACTGGATCATGAAGGCCGATTCCTACGGCGTCTCGCTGAACAAGGACTTCGACGATTCCACGCAGGGAGAGGTCCAGGCCTTCCAGAAGCAGACCGACCTCAACCAGAACGGCGTGGTCGGCAAGCGCACCCGCAAGCAGCTCGTCAAGACGATGCCCAAGAGCCGGGCGACCTGGTACGGGATGCTGCACAGCCAGACGGCGTGCGGAGTCACGCTTCGCCGGGGCACGATCGGCGTCGCGCATCGCAACCTGCCGTGCGGGACGAAGGTTTCCCTGAAGTACGGGAATCGCTACGTGCTCGCCCGCGTAGTCGACCGCGGCCCGTACACGAAGGGCGTTCGCTGGGACCTCACCAGGGGCGCGGCGAAGGCGCTCCACTTCACGGGCAGCGACGAGATCCGCGCCGCCGCGATCAAGAAGTAGCGCCCCTCAGCCACGGGTGCCATCCCTTATCGGGATAGGGCCCTAGGCCGCAGCCGGGAGAATCCTCGGGTCCGTCTGGTCCTGGGGCAGGGCAGCGGCGTTCGAGATCAGGCTCTGGAATTCGTTCAGCGCCAGCTGAGCCACCGCCTCGAGCAGCTGCTCGTCGGTCCAGTCCGCCTCGCGCGCCTCCTCGAGGAGGTGATGGGCGGGCCTCCCCTCGGTGTCGAAGAGCGCCTGCAGGAAGGCGAGCAGCGCAGCCTCGCGGGGGTCGGTCGAGTCCCAACTGCGCGCGCGTGAGATCTCGTCGAGCCCCAGTCCGGCGGCCTTCGCGGTGCGTGCGTGCTGCGCCACCGAATAGGTGTCGCCGCGCCGCTCGGCGACCGCGAGCGCGATGCGCTCGGTGCTGGGGCGGGGGAGGGCCCCGCCGCGGAGCTCGTGCCGCATCTTGGCGAAGGCGCGCATCGCGGCCGGGGAGCCGGCCAGCACGCCCACGAACTTGGAGACCGAGCCGCCGGCATCCGACATCCCGCGCAGGAGCCGCGCAGTCTCCTCGGGCGCGGTGAGCTCGTCGTGGATGTCGAAGCGGCTGTAGTCGGTCTTGACGGTCATGGTGCCTGTCTATCGGGGGTCCGGCGACGCCCGGTTTACGTGCAGTTAACGGCCCCTTTACTTTACTTTTAGCGGGTTACTTACTCCGCGTAAGTTATACCGCAGAAGGGGCGGATTCGCAACGTCTTTCGTACTGAGTACGTGGCTGACGGTCCCCCCGGTTCACTCCGGCGCGCCGCCGATATGGTTCGCCATCTGGGCGCCCAGTCGCCTCGCCCGCAAACGCCGACCACACGACCGGAGGATCAGATGGCCGACAGCCCGAGCGCCGTGCGAACCGAGACCCCCGACGACGTGATGAAGGTCGTCAAGGACCGCGACGTTCGGTTCATCCGGCTTTGGTTCACCGACGTGCTGGGACAGCTGAAGAGCTTCTCCATCAACGCCGCCGAGCTGGAGGACGCGTTCGAGGGCGGCATGGGCTTCGACGGCTCGTCGATCACGGGCTTCAACCCGATCGAGGAGTCGGACATGATCGCGATGCCCGACCCCTCGACGTTCGCGATCCTGCCGTGGCGCCCCGCTGAGAAGGCGACCGGCCGGATGTTCTGCGACGTCCGGGTGCCCGGTGGCGACCCCTACGAGGGCGATCCGCGCTGGATCCTCCGCCGGGCGCTGAAGCGGGCGTCCGACATGGGATTCGACGTCTACAACATCGGTCCCGAGCTCGAGTACTTCTACTTCAGGTCGGCCAAGCCGCAGGAGGGTCCGCCGGAGATCCTCGACGAGGGCGGTTATTTCGACCTCACGACCCTCGACGCCGGCTCCGATGTGCGGCGGGAGACGATACTCGCGCTCGAGCAGCTCGGGATCCACGTCGAGTACGCGCACCACGAGGTCGGCCCGTCCCAGCACGAGGTCGACATGCGCTACAAGGACGCGCTGTCGATGTCGGACGATTGCATGACGTACCGGATCGTCGTCAAGGAGTACGCGATGAAGTACGGCTGGCACGCGACCTTCATGCCGAAGCCGCTGTACGGGGAGAACGGCTCGGGGATGCACGTGCACCAGTCGCTCATGCGCGACGGCAAGAACGCCTTCTACGACACCGACGATCAGTACTACCTGTCGGCTACGGCGAAGGCGTTCATCGCCGGCCAGCTCAAGCACGCGCGCGAGATCGCGCCGCTGTTCGCGCAGTGGGTCAACTCATACAAGCGGTTGGTGCCCGGGTTCGAGGCGCCGACCTACCTGGCCTGGTCGCGGCGCAACCGGTCAGCCCTGATCCGCGTGCCGCTCTACCACCCAGGGAAGGAGCAGGCCACCCGGGCCGAGCTGCGCTGCCCCGACCCCGCCTGCAACCCGTACCTGTGCTTTGCCGGCATGCTTCACGCCGGCCTCGAGGGGATCGAGAAGGGGTACGAGCTGCCGGAGCCGATGGAGCAGAACCTGTACCACCTGGCCCCCGAGGAGCGGGAGAAGCGCGGCATCGAGGAGCTGCCGGAGACGCTCGGGGAGGCGATCGACATCGCTGCCCACTCCGAGCTCGTGCTCCGGATCCTCGGCGAGCACACATTCAACCGCTTCATCGAGATCAAGCGGGCCGAGTGGGCGGAGTACCGGGTCCAGGTGACTCCGTGGGAGATCGACAGGTTCCTCCCGGTGCTCTGATGTCTCGCGCCCAAGGCGAGCTGCGGTCTCCGGGTCTCATTCGCATCGGACTGGTCCTTCTGGCGATCCCGTCCGGGATCATCGCCATCTGGGGACTGCTGTCTCCGCGCGGCTTCTACCGGGACTTTCCGGGCCTCGGAAGGCATTGGGTGTCAGCCCTCCCGCCGTACAACGAGCATTTGCTGCGAGACTTCGCCGCGGCGAACCTGACAATCGCCATCGTGCTCCTCGGGGCTGCCATCTTCTGCGAGCGGCGGCTCGTACAGGTCGCCGTGGTGGCGTTCCTGCTCGGGACCATCCCGCACTTCGTCTACCACCTGACCACCACCGACCACTACTCGACGAGCGACAACGTCTGGAGCCTCGGAGGCTTCGTCGTGGAGATGGTGATCGCGATCGGCGTCTGGTGGCTAACCGTCAGAGCTCCACGGCGCTACGAGTCCCGCTCGGCGCCGCTGTTCCAGCGCTGAGCGGCCGCGCTCAACTCACGCGCGTCAGCGCGGCTCCCCGGCGCGCGGTCTCCTTGCCGCTCTTCTCGCTCCGCACGAGATAGCGGGGATCGTCCTTCGAGGCGGCGACCACCTGTCCGCCGACCTCGGTGCGCGAGATGAGCCGCTTTCGCACGTTGCCGACAACCCTCCTACCGCGAAAGTTCCACTCAACGCGATCGCCGCGCCTGAAGTCCTGAGCCATGGTCACTCCTCCTCGGTCGGGTTACGGATGAACAACCCCATGGCGAGCTCATATGCCCCTCCGAACGCCAGAGCGGGGCTCACGCTCAGGGGTGTCCGCGGCCCGCGCCCAGCGGCGCTTGAGCAGCGCCCGCCGGATGTCGGCGGCGACCGCGCGACGGCTTTCCGTGACCTGCACCCCGCTGTAGCGATTGACGGCGAAGCCGGCGTCGCGTAGCCACAGATCGCGCTCGCGATCGCTGCGCATCTGAGCGACCGTGCCGTGACCGTCGCCACCGTCCACTTCGACCACCAGTCGCTCCTCGCGCCACAGGGCGTCGACCTTGTAGGGGCCGATCGCGACGTTCACCTCCGGAAACGGCAGCCGGTGGCGGCGGCAGAGGTCGAGGAGGAGGTCCTCGGCCGGGCTCAGGGTGCGGGCGTACTCGGGGCGGTGTAGGGCGAGGGCACGCTTCAGCCTCGCCGAGCCGGCGCGGCCGACGCCGGTGACCGCGTCGATCGCCTCGAGCTCGATGCGGCGCTTGAAGTCCGCCTTGGCGACCGCCTTGCGCACCTGGCCGAGTGGGGCCACCGAGGCGAAGTCGAGCAGGGTGCGGGCCACTGGAGTGACCGGCAGGCCGCGATGGATGACCCGCTCGACGCTCGTCGCTCGGTGGACCCGGACGCCGGGCAGCGATCTCCGTTGGCGTGGGCTTGTGACATCGACGGTGTAGGGCAATGAGGACAGAAGCTCCCACCAGTGCGCAGCGATCGCGTGGCTCAGCGCCGCCCCGGGGCCGGCGTAGAGGATCGCGGCCAGGAGCATTGCCTCGGTGCTCAGCGCCTTATGGCCGACGGCGTAGACACCGGGATGGACCCGGTGCAGCCTGCCGGCCGTCGCCCACCTGGAGATCGTCGTCCCGCCGATGCCGCTCTCCAGTAGCTGCCAGCGGGCAACGACTCCCCACTGGCGCTCGGCGAGCCGCCCCACCCGGGTCAAGTGGATCTGCGCCCACCCGTGGGGCGTGGATTCACTTGACCCGGCCATGTGGCCGATGGTGCCCTCCCTCATTGCCCGTTTCAACACCCTTTCGTGCTGAGAGTGGGCCGGGAGGGTCGCGAAAGCGTCACGCGCGACGGGAGGGTGGCGAAAGCGTCGGGTGCGCCGGGAGGGTGGAGAAAGCGCTACGCGCGCCCGGCGCGGAGCGGCGCGGAGCGGCGCGGCGCTGTGCCGCGTAGATCGGCTGGCGCCTACGCCCCGTCGTCGAGCGCCGCAGCCAGCGCGGCGGGCTCGGTGACTGGCTGGCGGCAGGCGAAGTTCTCGCATACATACGCGGCTGCTCGGCCGTCCACCGCCGTCCGGTCGCGCATCAGCTCCGGGCGCTCGATGCCCTCGGGGCCGCCGGCAAGGACCAGGTGCGGCCGGAAGCTGGAGTGGACGACCGCGGCCAGCTCGCCCAGTCGATCCTCGGACAGCGAGCCGACGAGCGCCACCTCCTTCACCGCCGCGAAGTGAAAGTCCATCGCGCCCAGCAGATGCGCAAGCGCCTCGGGATGGCTCGCCGAGGCGCGGTGGAGCAGCTTGAAGACCCCGACTGCGTGGCGCTCGTACTCGTGCTCCCCGGTCACGGCGGCGAGGCGCAGGAGGCCGAACGCGGCCGCCGAGTTGCCGGACGGGATTGGATGGTCGTCGAGGTCCTTGCGCCTGACGACGAGCTCCTCGTGGTCGTGCGCGGTGGTGAAGAAGCCGCCGCGCTCCGTGTCGGCGAAGTGCTCGATCATCTGGTCCGCAGTCCCGCGGGCGGCGGCGAACCAGCGGACGTCGAGGGTCGCCTCATAGAGCGTGAGGAGGGCCTCGAGCAGGTAGGCGTGGTCCTCGAGGTACGCCGCCAGGTGGGCCCGCCCGTCCTTGTACGTGCGAAGGAGCCGGCCGCGATCGTCTCGCAGGTCCCGCCAGACGAACTCGGCGCACGCCACCGCGGCGTCGAGGTACTCGTCGCAGGGGATCGCCGCGCCGGCCTCCGCCAGAGCGCCGATCATCAGCGCGTTCCACGAGCACAGTCGCTTGTCGTCCTTTCCTGGCCACACCCGCCGCGACCGGTACGTGTACATGGCCCGACGCGCCTCCTCGAGCCCCGCGGGCGGTTCGGCCCCAGGGCCGCCGGGGATGTGAAGGATGCTGCGGTCCTCGAAGTTGCCCCCCTCCGTGACCCCGTAATAAGCGATGACCGCGTCGGCGAGATCCGGCGGGTCGACCTCCTCGAGGGCCTCGCGGACCTGGTCCGGGGTCCACAGGTAGAAGCGCCCCTCCTCGCCCTCGGAGTCCGCGTCGAGCGCCGAGTGAAAGCCGCCCTCGGCGCCTCGCATCTCGCGCAGCGCCCACACGAGCGTCTCCTCGCAGACGCGCCGGTAACGCTCGTGCCCGAGTGACTGCCAGGCGTGCAGATAGGTCCGGGCGAGCAGGGCGTTGTCGTACAGCATCTTCTCGAAGTGGGGAACGAGCCAGACGTCGTCGACCGAATAGCGGGCGAAGCCGCCGCCGAGCTGGTCGTAGATCCCACCGTGGGCCATCGCGTCGAGCGTGGTGGAGACCACGTCGGTCACCCCGCGGGCGAGCAGCAGCTCGAGCGCGGAGGCCGGTGGGAACTTCGGGGCCGACCCGAATCCACCGTGGCGCATGTCGGCCATCTGGTGAAGCTTTCGGGTCGCGGCGTCGAGGATCTCGGGCCGCGGATCGTCCTCGCTCGGCTCGATGCGCCCGATCGCGCCGAGCTGTTCGCGAATGCGGTCGGCAGACGCCTGGATCTGATCGCGCTGCGTGGTCCACGACTCGACCACGGCCTCCATCACCATGCGGAAGCTCGGCATCCCATGCCGCGGCTCGGGCGGGAAGTACGTCCCGCCGTAGAAGGGAACCGCGTCCGGATCGAGGAAGACCGTCAGCGGCCAGCCGCCCGCCCCGGTCATTCCCTGGACGGCTTCCATGTAGATGGCGTCCACGTCCGGGCGCTCTTCGCGATCGACCTTGATCGGGATGAAGTGCTCGTTCATGTAGTTCGCGGTCTCCGGATCCTCGAATGACTCGTGCGCCATTACGTGGCACCAGTGGCAGGCCGAGTAGCCGATCGAGAGCAGGATGGGCCGGTCGGTCTCGCGAGCCCGCTCGAGCGCGTCGGGCCCCCACGCGTACCAGTCGACCGGGTTGTCCTGGTGCTGGAGGAGGTAGGGGCTTGTCTCCTGGGCGAGACGGTTGGCCATCTGTCTTGAGGCTACCCGTCGTGTGACAGAGCGGCCCGCCCACTGATATACCCCGCGGCGGAGAGGAGAGAGATGGCTCGGGACCTCACGGTGGTGCTTCAGGATCGGCCTGGCGAGCTTGCGCGGCTGGGCGAGGCCACCGGCCAGACTGGGGTGAACATCCAGGGGATGTGCGCGTTCACGGGGGAGGGGCACGGCGTGATCCACCTGCTGCTCGACGACGATGCGGCGGCAGCGGGCCGGAGCGCTCTCGAGGGGGCCGGCATGGGTGTCGCCGACGATCGCGAGGTCCTGGTGATCGATGTCGCCGACAAGCCCGGCACGCTCGGCGGCCTCGCACGCGCGCTCGGCGAGGCGAACGTGAACATCGAGCTCGCCTACACCACCTTCGGCGGCATCAAGCTCGTGATCGCGACCGACGACATCGACAGCGCCCGGGCAGCGCTCGACTAGGGGACCCACCTGTGCGCGCGGGCTCGCTCGCCATCGTCACCCTAGCGCTGGCGGCGCCTCTCGCTGCGGTGCTCGCTCCCGACGCCGGCGCGGCAGGGCACCGCCTGAAGTTCGGTCACTCCGTCGACGGAAGGCAGCTGGTGGCCGTTCGGATCGGCGATCCGAATGCCAGGCGCACCGGCCTGGTTGTGGGCTCGATCCACGGGAACGAGACCGCAGGACACGAGATCGTGCACATCCTTCGCCACCGGTATCGACATGCCCGGGGTGTGAGCCTCTGGGTCGTCAAGACGGTCAACCCGGACGGCGTCGCCGCCGACACCCGCAAGAACGCGCACGGTGTCGACCTGAACCGAAACTTCTCCTACCGCTGGCGGGATGGAGTTCCCCACTCGAGCGGCTACTACCCGGGCCCGCATCCATTCTCGGAGCCCGAGAGTCGCGCCGTCCGCCGGCTGGTGAAGCGCATCAGGCCGGACGTGACGATCTGGTACCACCAGCCGTGGGGTGGCGTGCTGCTGCCGTGCCACGGCCCGGCCAGGGTGCAGAGGCGCTACGCACAGATCGCGCACTTCCCAGCCATTCGCTGCCGGGGCGCGCACCTCCATGGCACGGCGATGAACTGGCAGAATCACCGTTTCAGCGGCCGCGCGTTCGTGGTCGAGCTGCGCGCCGGCGCGCTTCCCAATGCCCAGGCCCGCCGTCACGCTCGTGCGGCGGTGAAGGTCGCCAGGAGCGGCGCGGGTCCTCGGCAATCCCGTGCGCGTTTGGCGGAGGTGACGCGCGCGGCCAAGCCGAAGCCGCCGCCGATCAAGCGCGACCCGATCCCGTACGGCCACAAGCGAAAGCGCGAGATGGCCGCCTACTCCAAGCGTCACTATGGAAAGCGGGAGTGGCGTCTTCGCAACCCGAAGGCGATCGTCCTGCACTTCACCGCCGGGCCGAGCTACAGCGCGGCCTGGAACGCCTTCGCGTCCAACGCCCCCAACATGGGCGAGCTGCCGGGCACGTGCGCGCACTTCATCGTCTCGAAAGGCGGCCAGATCCACCGAGCGGTCAAGCCCACGATCCGCTGCCGGCACGCCATCGGGCTCAACTACACGGCGATCGGCGTCGAGATGGTCCAGGAGGCCGGTTCAGGGTCCCACTGGGCGGACAGCCAGATCCTCCACCGCGGGCCCCAGATCCACCGGGCGCTGCGCCTCGTCGGGTGGCTGAAGCAGCGCTACGGGATCAAGATGCGAGACATCATCGGCCACGCGATGGCCAACGACAGCCCGTACTTCAAGGACCTCGAAGGCTGGCGAAACGACCACACCGATTGGCTGCGTTCCGACACGAAGAAGTTCCGCCACCGGCTGCGGCGGATGCTCCACCGCGACTGATTCCGTCTCAGCCGGCGCTGGTGACGTCCTTGGCGAACGTCTCGAACGCGTTCAGGTAGCGCTGGACGTCGTCTTCGGAGTGAGCGATCGAGAGTGTCCACTCCTCCTCGACGCCCGGGGTCATGAAGATCCCGTGGTTCATGTGGTAGAGCCACGCCAGGGTTGACAGCTCGTCGTCCACCTTGGTCAGGTAGTCGCGGTACTCGCGCAGCGGCTCCGCCGAGAAGATCACACAGCCCTTGGCGCCCATGCCCTCGGTGTAGGCGGGCAGGCCGTACCGGTCGATGACGTCCTGGCACGCGGCCTTCAACCGCTCGTTGGTCTCCTCGAGCTTCGGATAGGCGTCCTCGGTGAGCACCTCGGTCAGCGCCGCCTCCGAGGCCGCCATCACCAGCGGATTGCCGTTGAAGGTGCCGTACTGGTGGATGTCGCCGCTCGCCACCAGCTCGGCCAAGTCGTCGGTCATCCCGATCGCACCGCCCGGATAGCCACCGCAGACCGCCTTGGCCAGAGTGATCATGTCCGGCTGCACCCCGAAGCGCTTGGTGGCGCCGCCGTACGAGATCGTGGCGCCGGTCTTCACCTCGTCGAAGATCAGCTTCACGCCGTGCTTCGAGGTGAGCTCCCGGACCTGCTCCAGGTATCCGGGGACCGGCGGGATGATGTTGATGTTCATCATCGCCGGTTCCATGATCAGGCCGGCGACCTTGCCCTCGAGCTTGTTCAGGACCGACTCGAGCGCGTCGGCGTCGTTGAACGGCACGGCGCCGGTGAGATCGGTGAGCGCCCGCGGATAGCCGGCGCCGTACGGGACCGACCGCGGGTCGTCACGATCGCCCAGGTCCTCCAGCGACGGGTACACGGACACCATCACCGCGTCGTGGTGGCCGTGGTAGGAGCCCTCGATCTTGAGGATCATGTCCCGCCCGGTCGCTCCGCGAGCGAGATGCACGGCGTCCATCGTGGACTCGGTGCCGGAGTTGGTGAATCTCCACTGCGGCAGCCCGAAGCGCCGCGTCAACTCCTCGGCGACGACGATCGAGCCGTCGGTCGGCGCCGCGAAGTGGGTGCCCAGATCGACGCGGGCCTTGACCGCATCGCCGACCTTGGGGTTCGCGTGGCCGATGCACATGACGCCGAACCCGTTGTGGAAATCGGCGTACTCGTTGCCGTCGACGTCCCAGACCCGGGAGCCCTCGCCCCGCTCGATGTAGGTGGGCCACGGATCGTTCTGCTGGAAGGAGGAGGGGACGCCGCCGGGCATGACCTTCAGTGCGCGCTCGAAGCGCTCCGCCGAAGCGTGGGTCCGCTCCCTGAACTTCGCCTGCTCGGCCTCGGTGAGCTCCGCGATGCGCCCGGGCTCGACGGTCTTCGCGGTGGTGCCGGTCTCGAGTGGTCATGGCGACCAGCCTAGCCGGACCCCCGTCGCTAAGGTGGACAAACATGCAGCTTGAAGGAATCCACCACGTCACCGCGATCACCGGCGAGGCGCAGCCGAACGTGGACTTCTACGCCGGGGTTCTCGGTCTGCGGATGGTGAAGAAGACGGTCAACCAGGACAACCCGACCGTCTACCACCTCTTCTACGCCGACGAGAAGGGCGAACCGGGCTCGGACATCACGTTCTTCGAGTATCCGGGGATCGGCCCCGGCCGTCCAGGCGACGGGATGGTGCACCGCATCCTGTGGCGGGTGGCGTCGACCGGTGCGCTCGAGTTCTGGGCTCGGCGCCTGGGCGAGCACGGCGTCGAGACCGAGGAGGTCGACGGCGATCGCCTTCGCTTCCTGGACCCGGAGGGCCTCGAGCACGAGCTGCTCATCCCGGACACAGACGACGAGCCGTTGACCGCCGAGCATCCGGAGATCCCGGCCGAGCACGCTCTCCAGGGATTCGATGGCGTGCGGGCCTATTCATCGGACCCAGACGCGAGCCTGTCACTTCTCGAGGAGACGATGGGCTTCGAGCAGCGGGGCGATCTGTGGGAGTCGCGTGGCGAGGTCCGGGGCTCCACGTACGCCTACGACGAGCCCCTCGATCAGGTCGGGGTCCAGGGCGCCGGCAGCGTTCACCATGTCGCCTGGGCGTCGCCGGCTTCAGAGCACGAGGCCTGGCGCGACCGCGTCCTTGCGGCCGGGATGCATGCGACGCCGGTGATCGACCGCTTCTACTTCCGCTCCGTCTACTACCGCGAGCCCAGCGGGGTCCTGTTCGAGATCGCGACGCTTGGAGGCCCCGGCTTCGCGATCGACGAGCCGGTCGAGCACCTGGGAGAGAAGCTCTCCCTGCCACCGTTCATTGAGCACCTGCGCCCCGAGATCGAGGCGCGGGTTCGCCCGATCACTAATCCGCGGCAGGTCGCGACGGGCAGTTAGCCCCAGTTACCCCCACGCTTCGCGTTGGCTCATCCATCGCCGTCCCTGGCCGGGCTGTCGATCCTGGAGTTTGTCGGCCATGGCTCGACAAAGTCCAGGCTCGGCCCGTGGCTAGGAATCGAAGCTGGACTTTGACACGCATACGAAACAAACTCCAGTGCTGAGTACGCGTGGTCGGTAGCCCACCGCGGCGGCTCGCCACCGCCGGCGCCCAAGGGCAGTGAGCCGAACGGTCACGGTCGCGCGAGCATTTCGTGCGCCTTGGCGCGCATCTCGCCCCGCGGGCCGGGGGTGTTCGAGTTTGGTCCGGATGTGGACCAAGAGTCGATCACCCCCTTGCCATCAGCGCCACCGCTGGGGGGTGATCGAGCTTCCGTGCAAATAGCGCACGGAAAGTCGGTCACCCCCATGGCCCTGCCGCGACCGCCGCCCTCATTGGCCTATCCAACGCCGGCCGGCGGCTCGGCGACGCCGGGGCGCTTTAGACCGCGCCGGCGTCGCCGCGAGCGTCGGCCATGGCTCGACACAGTCGAGGCTCGGCGGCCGAGAATGCAGTTTGTCTCACCTGGCGGTACCAACTGCATTCTCGACCGTGGCGAGGGGTCGAGGCTGGACTTTGACACGCATACGTAAACAGACTCCAGCCTCGAGCCCGGACCAACCTCAGGCCTGACCGCCGCTCGTTCCTCGGTGGGCCATCGATCGCCGGAATCCCACTCAACGCGTACGACCACCGGGATCGTGAGCCCACTTGGGGGCGTGAGGGGCCCGCTACGGGTTCTCGACACCCGCCAGCTTGCGCAGCAACCGCGTGAGCGTGGCGACCTCGCCGCTCTCGAGCGGGGCGAGGATCTCCTGCGCCAGCTTGATGGCCACCCCACGGGCGCGCTCGAGGGTTCGCTTCCCGCTCGCCGTCAGGTGCACCGAGTGCTTTCGCCGGTCGCCCGGGTGGGGCCGGCGCTCCGCGTACCCCAGCTCCTCGAGCTCGTCGACGACGGCCACCATCGAGCTGGCGTCGATCAAGGAGCGGTCGGCCAGCTCCTGCTGCGTGATCCCGGGGTCGGAGGCGATCAGCTGCATAACCCCGAAGTGGGGGGGCCGGAGCCCGAGCGGCTCGAGGACCTTTGCGAACATGTGGGCGGTCCTTCTGCCGTTCCACGACAAGAGGAAGCCGGGTGCGCTCGCGAGCGGCTCCGGAGGCGGACGATCGAAGGCCATGGGCGCTGCGGACACCGATTAGTTTCCGGTCGCGCCGGGGTCCAAGTGAATGTCGTTGGCGGTGCCACTGTGAGCCTGAGCACTCATGGCCACATCATCCTACGCCCAGCGGATCATTTGTGATACACAAAGTTCAATCTCTCAACGAGCTTCGGAGGTAGTCGTGGCAGCAATCACTCGTTTCGTCCTCGCTCACAAGCGATTGGTGGCGTTGTTCTGGGTCGTCCTCACGGTCGTGGGAATCGCGACGGTGAACCAGGCCACCAAGGCGATGGACCAAAAGTTCTCGGTCCCCGGCAAGGAGGGCTGGGAGACGAACGTGTCGATCACCCAGCACTTCCACGGCACCGGAGGGGACACGGCGCCGATCGTGCCCGTGGTCACGTTGCCACAGGGCAAGACCGTCGACTCGTCGGGCGTCGACGGGCAGCTCACGCAGATGGACAACAGGCTCGAGCAGGCGCTGCCGGGCGCGCGGATCGCCTCCTTCGCATCCACCGGCGACCGCGCCTTCGTGTCGAAGGACGGGCGCACCACCTTCGCGATCGTCTATCCGCAGCCGGACCCGAACTCGTCGTTCGGAGAGAACCCCGATGCCGCCAAGGCCGCGCGAGCGGCGATGAGCAAGACGGCGGTCGCCGGCGCGCCCGTCCACGTCAGCGGCTTCGACGCGCTTCAGAACGAATCGGGCGGCGACAGCGGGACCGGTGTGCTGCTGGAGTCCGTGCTCGGCGGCGCCGGCGCGCTGATCGTCCTCGCCTTCGTCTTCGCGTCGTTCCTGGCGCTGCTGCCGATGGCGATGGCGATCGTCTCGATCATGACCAGCTTCCTTCTGGTGTGGGGCCTGACGGCGTTCACCGACGTGTCGCCGGTCGTCCAGTTCCTGATCGCCCTTGTCGGACTCGGCATCGCGATCGACTACTCGCTGCTAGTGGTATCCCGGTGGCGCGAGGAGCGCGCCCACGGCCGCAGCGGTGACGAGGCGGTGCAGCGGGCGATGCAGACAGCGGGCCGCGCGGTCGTCTTCAGCGGCACCACGGTGGCAATCGGGTTGCTGGCGATGGTCGCCCTGCCCGTTCCATTCCTGCGAAGCATGGGCATCGGCGGGTTGATCATCCCGCTGGTCTCGACGCTCGTCGCGATCACCCTGCTGCCCGTGATGCTGTCGAAGTTCGGGCAGCGGCTGGACTGGCCGCACAGGCGCACGGACGATCGAGCGAGCCGAGCGTGGACGCGGTGGGCCGAGCTCGTCGTCCGCCGCCGCTGGATCGCCGCGGGAACGGCCGTCGTGATCCTCGGTGTCCTGATCTATGCCGCGACCGGGCTGACGCTCGGCGACGCGAGCCCGAACACAATCGCCAAGCAGGGCGACGCGAAGCAGGGCCTGATCGGCGCTCGAGGACGGCGGCATCGGCTCCGGAGCCCTGCTCCCGTACGAGATCCTCACGCAGGGCACGAGCCCGGACAAGGTCGCCACGGACGTCGACTCGGTGCAGGGCGTCCACGGCGCGGTCGCGCCACAGGGATCCGCGTGGCGGCCCGGCGGCGTGGCCGAGGTGCTCGCGTTCCCGACCGACGACGACTCCACGCAGGCCGGAAAGGACACGCTCGATCGGGTCCGAACGGCCGCACACGCGGCCGGCCCGGATGTCCAGGTGGGCGGCCTGCCGGCGCAGAACGCCGACTTCATCGACGCGGTCTACGGCAACTTCCCGCTGATGATCGCGCTGATCGCCATCGTCACCTTCATCCTGCTCGCGCGGGCGTTCAGGTCGCTGCTGCTGCCCCTGAAGGCGGTGGTGCTGAACGTCGCCAGCGTCGCGGCGGCATGGGGCGTGCTGGCGATCATGTGGCAGCACGGGCACGGTTCCGACCTGCTGTGGGGCATCGAGGCAACCGGATCGGTGCCCGCGTGGATCCCGCTGATGGTGTTCGCGTTCCTCTACGGGCTCTCGATGGACTACGAGGTTTTCATCATGACCCGGATGCGGGAGGAGTACGACAAGTCGGGTGACACGCGCACGGCCGTGGTGAACGGGATCGGCCGCACCGGCCGCCTGGTGACGAGCGCCGCGTTGATCCTGTTCCTGGCGTTCGTCTCACTGGCGTCGGGTCCGGGCACGGACCTGAAGATGTTCGCCACCGGACTCGCCGCGGGGATCCTGCTCGACGCGACCGTGATCCGGGCGCTCCTCGTGCCCGCCGCGGTGTCGCTGTTCGGGCGCTGGAACTGGATCCTGCCCGGCATGCCGGCACGTCTGCTGCGCGTCGAGCCTTCGCTCCCCGGTCGGGCGGCGACCGGCGAGGGCGAGGCGGGGTAGAGCCCCTAGGAAACGGTCCAGGTATCTCCGGAGCGCAGGAGCTCGTCGAGCTCCTGCGCTCCGAGTCCCTCACGCGCCGCCTCGAGCTCGGCGCCCACGGTCTCGCCGTAGACCGGGCGCTCGACGGCGCGAAAGACGCCGATCGGCGTCGGCCCGCTGGGCCGCGGGGCGAGGTGGGCGAGCGCGAACGCGTTGCTCGGGTCCGGATCGTGGGCGTCGTGGACGAGCAGCGCGTCCTCTCCCACCTCGGCGACGTCCGCGATGCGGAGGGCACCGTTGGCATCCCGGACCACGCCCCGCTCGCCCTCGGCGCCGAAGCGGATCGGGCTGCCGTGCTCGAGGCGGATCTGGTTCGCCTCCTTGCCCTTCGCGCGGACCGCGTCGAAGGCGCCGTCGTTGAACACGTTGCAGTTCTGGTAGATCTCGATCAGCGCTGAGCCCTCGTGGTCGGCAGCTGCGCGTAGGACCTCGGCCTCGTGTCCGCGGTCGGTGTCCACGGTTCTCGCGACGAAGCTCGCCTCGGCCCCGAGCGCCAGCGCAACGGGGTTGAACGGGTGGTCCAGGGAGCCGAACGGGGTCGACTTCGTGACCTTGCCCTCCTCGCTGGTCGGCGAGTACTGGCCCTTCGTCAGCCCGTAGATCTGATTGTTGAACAGCAGGATCTTGATCGGGACGTTGCGGCGCAGGGCGTGGATCAGGTGGTTGCCGCCGATCGAAAGGGCGTCGCCATCGCCACTCACCACCCAGATCGAGAGGTCGTCGCGAGCGAGTGCGAGCCCGGTCGCGAGCGCCGGCGCGCGGCCGTGGATGCCGTGGACGCCGTAGGTGTTCATGTAATAGGCGAACCGTCCCGCGCAGCCGATCCCGGCGACGAAGACGATGCGCTCCGGTGGCAGCCCCAGCTCGGGGAGGAACTGCTGGACGGTGGCGAGGATCGCGTAGTCGCCGCATCCCGGGCACCAGCGGGTCTCCTGGTCGGACGAGAAGTCCTTCTTGGTCAGCCCGAGGGGGGCGGAGCCGTTGCCGTTTCCGTTCGCCTGCGTCATAGCCGCTCCGTGATCACCTCGTCGAGCTCCTCGGCGAAGATCGGCAGACCCTCCACCTTGCTGTAGGCCTCCGCATCGACCAAGAACTCGCTGCGGATGATCTGCACGAGCTGCCCGGTGTTGGTCTCCGGGATCAGCACCTTGGAGTAGCGGCGGACGACCTCTCCAGTGTTACGCGGCAGCGGGTTGAGGTGCTGCAGATGCGCCCTGGCGACCCTCTTCCCACGGAGCCGTACCCTCCTGACCGCGCCCTTGACGGCGCCGTAGGTGGAGCCCCACCCGAGGACAAGCATGTCGGCGCCGTCGACGTGGTCGACCTCCAGCTTGTCCACATCGTCGGCGATGCCCGCGACCTTCTCGGCCCGGAGGCGGGTCATCCGGGCGTGGTTTTCGGCCTCGTAGCTGATGTGCCCGGTGCCGTCCTCCTTCTCCAAGCCGCCGATCACGTGCTGGAGCCCCTCCGTGCCGGGCACCGCCCAGGGCCGAGCGAGCCGGTCGTCGCGGAGGTAGGGCCAGAACTCGCCGTCGCGGTTGGACTCGGTGGCGAAACGCGGCTCGATCTCGGGCAGGTCGGCCGCGTCGGGGAGCATCCACGGCTCCGAGGAGTTGGCGAGGAAGGTGTCGGTCAGCAGGATCACCGGGGTGCGGTAGGTGACCGCGATCCGCGCGGCCTCCATGGCCGCGCGGAAGCACTGGGCCGGGGTCGAGGCGGCGACCACCGGAAGCGGCGACTCGCCGTGGCGGCCGTGGATCGCCATGAGCAGGTCGGCGGCCTCGGTCTTCGTCGGCATCCCCGTCGAGGGCCCGGCCCGCTGGACGTCGATGATCAGCATCGGCAGCTCCAGCATCACCGCGAGGCCGATCGTTTCCTGCTTCAGGTCCATGCCCGGGCCACTGGAGGCGGTGACGCCGAGGTGGCCACCGAAGGCCGCTCCGAGGGCCATGTTGGCCGCGGCGATCTCGTCCTCGGCCTGGACCGTCCGCACGCCGAAGCGCTTGTGGCGCGACAGCTCGTGCAGGAGCTCGGAGGCGGGAGTGATCGGGTAGCTCGCGAGGAAGAGCGGCAGGCCGCTGCGGACGCTGGCCGCGATCAGGCCAAGCGCTGTCGCTTCGGTCCCGTTGACGCTGCGGTAGGTGCCGGGGTCGGCGGGTGCCGCCTTGACCTCGTAGTGCACCTGCATGAGCTCCGCGGTCTCGCCGAAGTTGTAGCCCGCCCGGAACGCCGCGAGATTGGCCTGCATGATTGCCTCGTTTGAGCCGAACTTCTCCTCGATCCACTCGGTGGTCACGTCGGTGGGGCGGCTGTACATCCACGAGACCAGGCCGAGCGCGAAGAAGTTCTTGGAGCGCGCCGCGTCACGGGCGGTGATGCCGTCGATCCCCTCGGTCGCGCGGACCGTCATCGAAGTCATCGGGACGCGGAACAAGCGGTAGTCGTCGAGCGTCCTGTCCTCGAGCGGGTTCGCCTCGTACTCCGCCTTGCGCAGGTTGTGATCGCCGAACCCGTCGTCGTTGGCAATCACGATGCCACCCCGCTCGAGCTCCGGCAGGTTCATCTTGAGCGCCGCGGGGTTCATCGCCACGAGTACGTTCGGCTGCCCGCCGGGGGTGAGGATGTGCCGCGAGGCGAAGTGGATCTGGAACGCGGAGACGCCGGCGAGCGTCCCGGCCGGGGCGCGAATCTCGGCGGGGAAGTCCGGGAGGGTGACGAGGTCGTTGCCGATCAGCGCAGTGGCTGCGGCGAAGCGGTTACCGGCTAGCTGTATACCGTCGCCCGAATCGCCGGCGAATCGGACGACGACCCGCTCTTTCTCTTCTACAGGTACTGCTTTGGTCAAGTCTCTTGACGCCTCCGGCGCCGTTGCGTTCGATTGTACGCTGCGGCCCGGCCGGGCCGCCCGAGCCCTGAGTCCGTCCGGGCCGTCTGCGAACATGTGTTCGTGCGTTGGGAAAATCTCGAGGTCGGAAAGGAGGAGGCCGGGGCGCGGTTGCCCGGCTTCCGCGAGCCCGCCGTGGTGCGGACGTTCGACGCCCCTGAGGCGCTCGGCATCCGCTTCTACGAGGTGCAGGCGCGATCGGCGCTGAACCAGGTGCCGAAGCGCTCGCGGATGCCGTTCCGCTGGACGATAAATCCATTTCGCGGATGCACCCACGCCTGCACTTTGCCTACTGCTTTGCCCGGCCGACCCACACATACCTGGACCTGAACGCCCGCGAGGACTTCGAGCGCGAGATCGTCGTCAAGGTCAACGTGCCGGAGCTCGTGCGTGCAGAGCTCGCGCGGCCGTCCTGGAAGGGCGAGCACGTCGCGCTCGGTACCAACACCGACCCCTACCAGTGGGTCGAGGGCCGTTACAAGCTCATGCGGGGGATCTGGGAGGCGATGCGCGACTTCGCGAACCCGTGCTCGGTGCTGACCAAGTCGCCGCTTCTCCTGCGTGACGTCGACCTGATGAAGGAGATCGCCGAGCGCACGGACTTTACGGCGAACCTCTCGATCCCCACTCTCGACGAGAAGGCCTGGCGCGACACCGAGCCGCACACGCCGCACCCGCGCAAGCGGATCGAGGCCGTCGCCGAGCTGAAGCGCGCCGGGCTCCGCACTGGCGTTCTCATCGCGCCGCTGATCCCAGGCGTCAACGACGCGCCGCATCAGGTCGAGCCGCTGCTCGAGCTGCTTGACGAGGCGAGGCCCGACTCGATTGGCGGCATCGCGCTGCACCTGCGCGGCGAGGTGCGCGACATCTGGTTCGACTGGCTGCGGGAGCGGCGCCCCGATCTGGTGCCTCGCTACAAGGAGCTGTACGAGCGCGGGGCCTACATGCGAAAGGACGAGGCGAGCCGGCTGAGCGCGCTGGTAAGGCGCCCGGGCCGGACCGGTCCCCGGCGTGGGATTCAGCCGGCGGCACGGAACGAGAGGGGCCACGAGCGAGCCGCTGAGCCGCCGGGCCAGTCGAGCCTGTTCTGAGCGCCAGGATCGCCCTCGCTAAGTTGGACGCATGCTTGCGATCGAGGCCTCCGATCTAGTCAAGTCGTTTGGGGAGACCCGGGCCGTCGACGGCGTGAGCCTTTCGGTGCGTACGGGCGCGGTCTACGGGATGCTCGGCCCAAACGGGGCCGGCAAGACGACTACGATCCGGATGCTGGCGACGCTGCTGCGGCCCGACTCGGGCATGGCCCGCGTCCTGGGGCGCGACATCGTGAACGAGGCCGACGCCGTTCGAGGACTGGTGAGCCTGACCGGCCAGCTCGCCTCGGTCGACGAGGACCTCAGCGGTGGCGAGAACCTCGTCCTGGTGGGACGCCTGCTCGGCTACTCGCGGGCGCAGGCCAAGGCCAGGGCAGCCGAGCTGCTAGAGGCCTTCGGCCTGACCGACGCGGCCGGGCGGTTGGTGAAGAACTACTCAGGCGGCATGCGCAGGCGGCTCGACATCGCCGCCAGCATCGTGGTGACGCCTGAGCTCATGTTTCTCGACGAGCCGACGACCGGGCTCGATCCGCGTTCTCGCAACCAGGTCTGGGACATCATCCGGACCCTCGCCGGCCAGGGCACTACGGTGCTGCTCTGCACGCAGTACCTGGACGAGGCCGATCAGCTCGCCGACGGGATCGCGGTGATCGACCGCGGCAAGGTGATCGCCGAGGGCACGCCGAGCCAGCTCAAGGCGTCGGTGGGCCGTGGGGCGCTCCACGTGCGCCTCCTGGATCCCGAGCATCGACCGCGGGCGGAGCAGGTGCTCGCGCGGGCCCTGGGCACCGGGGTTCACCAGGAGGCGGATCCTGCTGCCCTCTCCGCCGCGTGCCCGCCCGATCCCGAGCGGGCGGCGGAGGCGATCGCCGAGCTCTCGCGCAACGGCATCGCGATCGCCGGCTTCTCCCTCGGGCAGCCGAGCCTCGACGAGGTCTTCCTCGCGCTCACCGGCCGTCCGGCCGAGGAGGCGGCGGCCGAGAACGGTGGAGGGGCGTCGGACGAGGAGGAGGTCGCCGCGTGACAGGGACTCCCGCGACCTCCGACGGGGCGAAACCGCTCGCCGACGACGCGCTTCTCGCCGCCGTCGCGTCGACTCGGCGCCCGACGCGCCCGAGCGCCCTGGCGGCGTGCATGACGTTCGGGTGGCGGGGAATCCTGAAGATCAAGCACATCCCCGAGCAGCTGCTCGACGTGACCGTGACCCCGGTCCTCTTCCTGTTGATGTTCACGTATCTGTTCGGCGGGGCGATTGCGGGGTCGACCGGCGAGTACCTCCACTTCATCCTGCCCGGGGTCCTCGTGATGTCGGTGCTGTTCACAACGGTCTACTCCGGCGTCTCCCTGAACACCGACGTCACCCGTGGTGTCGTGGACCGCTTCCGCTCGCTGCCGATCTGGCGGGCGGCGCCGCTCGTGGGTGCGGTCCTGGGCGACAGTGTCCGCTATCTCGTGGCGGCCACGATCGTCGTCCTCCTCGGCCTGGCCCTTGGCTTCCGGCCGGAGTCACCGCCCGGGGTGATCGCGGCGATGCTGCTCGTGGTCCTGTTCGCCTTCTCGCTGGCCTGGGTCTTCACCAGCGTCGGGCTGGTGATGCGCGCGCCCAATGCCGTCATGAACGCGGGCTTCATGGCCCTCTTTCCGATCACCTTCCTGAGCAACGTGTTCGTGGAGCCCGACACCCTTCCCGGGTGGCTGAAGGCATTCGTCGACGCCAATCCGATCTCGCACCTGGTCACGGCGTCGCGCGGGCTGATGGACGGGACCGTGCACGCGGGCGACATCGGCCTGGTACTTGGTGTGGCCGCGGCGCTCACGGCGGTGTTCGCGCCGCTGACCACGCACCTCTACCGCACCAGGGCCTGAGCCTGAGGAGTTCAGCCCGGTGCCGGAGTCGGGAAGGTGCGGGTCGTTCTGAGTGACCCCACGACGGCGATCGTCGCCAGCGCGAACGCCGAGCCGAGCCAGAAGGCGGCCGAGTAGCCGCCGAGCGACGCGGCGAGGCCGGTCAGCGGCCCGCCCACGGCGAAGCCGATGTCGAAGAAGGCGGTGAATGTTCCGAGCGCCGAGCCGCGGCGGGAGCCCGGGACGCTGTTCACCACCACGAGCGAAAGCGACGGGTAGATCAGCGCGAAGGCGAGGCCCATCCCGATCGCGCCCGCGAGGGCGAGGGCGAGCGAATGGGCGAGCGCGATCAGCGCCAGCCCGACCGCGGACACCGCGGCCGCTCCGGCGGCGCAGCGAATCGGCCCGAGGCGATCCGGCAGGTCCCCGCCGATTGCGCGGGTGATGACGACCGTGAACGCGAACGCCGCGAACGCGGCGGCACCGTGGCCGACGTGCTTGGAGTTGAGGTCGAGGACGATGAACGAGGCCATTGCCGCGTAGCCGACCGTCGCCATGGCGAGCGCGAGGCCGGGACGCACGGCCTCGGGGACGATCAGCTGCCGCTTGCGAGAGCTCTCCGTCGGCCGGAACGGGTCCGGGATCGCGAGGGCCACGAGCGCCCCGATCGCCGGCGAGATCGCGCAGAAGGCCCACACGGCGTTGAAGTGGCCGGCCTCGAACAGGGCCGACCCGATCAGCGGCCCGAGGCTCAGCCCGCCCCAGACGGCGAGGCCGTAGAGGCCGATCACGCGAGCGCGCCGGTCGAGCGGTGCCAGATCGACCACCCAGGTCGCCCCGGCGGTGAACACGGTGCCCTCCCCGGCGCCGAGCACGAGGCGGGCGACGATCAGCCCCGGAAGGCCCGCCGGCACGAAGTAGAGCCCGCCGGCCACCGCGGCGAGCGCCGCGCCGACGGCGACGACGGGCCGGCGGCCGCGCGAATCGGCGATGTGGCCCGCGACGGGCCGGCTCGCCAGGGCGGTGAAGGCGAATGCGCCGATCGCGAAGCCAACGGCCAGGTTGCCGTAATCGAGCGGGCCCTTCACGTAGTGGGGCAGCACCGGGAGGACGGCCCCGACGGCCATCAGCGTGAAGAGCGTCGCGGCGAAGATGCCCGCGAACGCGCGGTAGGGGGAGCGAGCCACCGCTACGGGGAGCCGTCTCCGCGGAGCTCCGTGCGCTTGATCTTCCCGCTGGCGGTCTTCGGCAGCTCGTCGGCGAACTCCACGATCCGGGGGTACTTGTAGGGAGCCGTGACCCGCTTCACGTGGTCCTGCAGCTCCCGGGCGAGGCCGTCGGAAGGGTCGCCCTCGCGCAGGACGACGATCGCCCGGACCACCGATCCGCGCTCGGGGTCCGGCGCCGAGACGGCGGCAGCCTCGGCGACCGCCGGGTGGCTTACAAGCGCGGACTCCACTTCGTACGGGCCGATGCGGTAGCCCGCCGACACGATGATGTCGTCGCCCCGGCCCTCGAACCAGAGGGTGCCGTCCCCGTCCTCGCGAACGTAGTCGCCCGTGGACCACCACTCGCCGTCGATCAGGTCAGGGCCGCCCTCGGCCCCCAGGTAGCCGGCGAAGAAGGTAGGGCAGCTCCTCGCTCGCAACTGAAGCTCCCCGCCCTCGATTCGCAAGTCGATCCCCGGCAGCGCGCGGCCCATGGAGCCCGGCTTCAGCTCGTCGCCCGGCTGGACGGCAGTGAGGGCGCCAGTCTCCGTCTGGCCGTAGCCGTCGCAGATCTCGAGGCCCGCCCGGTGGCGAAACTCGGCGATCACCTCGGGGTTCAAGGCCTCACCGGCGGAGACCATGCGTCGCATCGACGGCATTGGCCGGACGGTCGCGCGCTTGGCGATCATCCGGTACTCGGTCGGCGCCTGGCAGAGGACGTTGACCCGCTCGCTCTCCAGTATCCGGAGCCGCTCGGTCGGGTCGAAGCGCCCGTCGTGCATGAGCGCCGCGGCACCGGTCAGCCAGGGCGCGACGAACGCGTTGCGTGACGACTTCGACCATCCGGTTGCCGCGGTGCACCAGGCGAGCTCGCCCTCCATGGAGCCGAACCAGTGAACGGCCTGGACCCGCTGGCCCGGCAGGTTGCGCTGGACGTGCAGGGCTCCGCGCGGCTCGCCGGTCGTGCCGGAGGTGAAGATCACCAGGGCACCGTCCTCCGGATCCAGGTCCACGGGCTCGACGGGCGGTTCCTGCGGGCGATCCTCGTCCATCACCGCACCGACCTCCTCCATCGTCATGTAGGCGATGCCGTCGGGCAGCTCGCCCAGTGGCCCGTCCTCGCCGACGCACAGGACGGGGTTCGCGACTCGCATGCGGGTTTCGAGATCGTGACGGCGAAGCTGCGTGTTGCAGGGCATCGCGATCGCTCCCATCCGCCAGCAGGCGAGCATCGACAGCACCCACTCGATCCGGTTGCCGACCAGCGTCATCACGACGTCGCCCCGCCTCACGCCGCGCGCGGCAAAGGCCCCGGAGAGGCCACCCGAGCGGGCGATGAGCTCTCCGAAGTGCCACACGCCGCGCTCACCCTCGCGACCGATCGTCACCAGCGCCGGCTTGGAGGCAACGAAGCTCTCGAGCACGTCCTCGACGAAGTTCACGGCGGCGTAGTCTGTCGCACGATTCGGGGCCCGGGTCGCCGGGCGCGCGGCGAGAGGAGGAGACGGGATGGGCAAGCGGTCAAGCTACGCACCGGGAACGTTCTGCTCAGTCGACCTCGCGACCACGGATGCGGACGGCGCGACGGCCTTCTATGGCGGACTGTTCGGTTGGGAGGGCGAGGACGTCCATCCCGCCGAGGGCATGACCTACACGATCCTGCGCCTGAACGGAGACGCCGTCGGTGGACTGTTCGAGCGCGAGGGGCTGGAGGAGGCCGGCGGTCCGCACTGGATCAGCTACGTGAGCGTCGAGAGCGCCGACGAGGCGGCGCGCCGCGCGGCCGAGCTCGGCGGCGAGGCCGTCGAGGAGCCCTTCGACATCCTGGACGTGGGACGAATGACTGCGATCAAGGACCCGACCGGGAGCGGCGTGGCGGTGTGGCAGGCCGGGACCTACGCCGGCGCCGAGCGCGTCAACGAGCCGGGCTTCCTGACCTGGAACGAGCTCGCCACGAACGACACCGGCGACCGCAATCGCCTTCTACGAGGCGCTCTTCGGCTGGTCCACCCAGCCGATGGAGTACCGGCGTCGGCCCCGAGTACAACGTCGTCCGGGTGGGCGAGCGGGGCAACGGCGGCATCAGGTCGCTCTCACCTCAGGAGGAGCAGGCGCGGCATGTCGCCGTATTGGTTCCCGTACTTCGCGGTGGAGTCCCTGGACAGCGACGTTCGAGCGGTGCGACGAGCTGGGCGGGGCGAAGCTCTTCGGGCCGATGGAGTTCCCGGGCGGCCAGATCGGCGGGATTCGCGACCCGCAGGGCGCGATCTTCGCGATCTGGGAGGGCGAGCTGGAGGACTAGCGGCGCGAGCCCGGAGGCCCGTTGGACCGCAAAAACGGGGTACCGAGGGCGATGAGTCCGCAGCGGATGGCGCAAAATCGACCGTATAGGTGCATTTCGCGCCAACGGACGGTGTGAACGCCCAGCCCGCACCTACCGAACCAGCTCGGTGCCGTCGTAGAGCTTCTTGATCCGCACCGCGCCGTCGGGCGCCGCCTCCAGGCAGAGCTCGCACAGCACGCACTCGTCCAGGTTCGAGCGGACGATCGCGACGCGGCCGTCCGTCGTCGGCGAAGATGTCGACGGGGCAGACCTCCTCGAGCTTCTTCGCGAGCTCGGCGTCGTTCGCGATCGACTCGTCGACCTCGACCTCGATGAAGACGGCCTCCAGCTGCTTGCCCGCGGCTTCCATCAGACCTTCGCTCCCAGCTTGTCCTTGACGGCGTCGGGGATCTCGTCGATCCGCTCGACCACCGGGATCCCGGCGGCCTCGAGGCGGGCGATCTTCTCGGTGGCGGTGTCCTCCTTGCCCTCGACGATCGTGCCCGCGTGGCCGAAGCTCATTCCCTGCATCTCCTCGTCGTCCATGAAGCGGCCGGCCATGAAGGCGACGATCGGAAGCCGCGAGTCGTTCTCTGCACCCACTCGGAGAGCTGCGCCTCCATCCGCCCGCCGGGCTCCGTGTAGATCACGATGCCCTCGGTCTGCTCGTCGGCCTCGAAGAGTGGCATCAGCTCCGCGTAGGTGGAGCCGATGATCGCGTCGCCGCCGATCGAGATCGCGGTCGACTGACCCAGGCCGGCGGCCGTGAGCGTGGACGAGATCTCGGTCGTCATGCCGCCGCTGCGGGACATGACCCCGATCGGGCCGGGGGTGTAGGCCTTGGCGGCGTCCTTCGCGGGGCCGCCGATGCCGCCCATCTTGCACACCTCGGGGACGATGAGGCCGAGGCAGTTCGGCCCGATGATCCGCGCGCCGTTGCGGGCCGGCGAGGTCGACCATCTGGGCTACGTCGCGCCGCGGGATCCGCTCGGTGACGATCACGATGAGCTTGATCCCGCGGATGATCGCCTCGAAGACCGCGTCCTTGGTGAACGCGGGGGGGACGGTGACGACCGACCCGTCGGGCACGTAGCCGAGCGAGTCGACCACCTGCTCGACGGTGTCGAAGACGGGCACGCCGTGCACGTCGCGGCCCTTGCGGCCCGGGGTGACGCCGCCGACGACCTTGGACCCGTAGTCCAGGCACTCGCGGGTGAGGTTCACGGCCTCGCGCCCGGTGATGCCCTGGACGATGAAGGTGAAGTCTTCGGACAACAGAACAGACATCTATCCCGCCACCTCCTCTGCTTGGCGTCCGGGGGTGTCGGGGTCGGCGGCGCCCTGGATCTTCGCCACGGCCCGGCCCGCCGCCTCCCACATCGAGACGGAGCGGTCGCAGCTCTCCACGCCGTAGCGCTCGAGGATCTTGAAGCCCTCCTCCTCCCAGGCGCCGGGAATGCGGAAGATGGCGATGGTCTCGCCCGGGTCCTTGCCGAGCTCCAGGCAGGCCTTGATCACGCCGCGGGCGACGATGTCGACCCGGGTGTTGGAGACGATCGACATCATCACCGCGATCTTCTCGACACCGTCCTTCTTCAGGACCTCCTTGGCGAGGCCGCACGCCTTGGCGACCGAGGGGTTGCCGCCGATCTCGGTGTAGTTGGCCGGCTTGCCGCCCTGGCTGCGGACGGCATCGGTCAGCGTCAGCGAGCCGCCGCCAGCCCCGATCACGAGCCCGAGGTTGCCGGAGAAGCCGTGGTCCTTGCCCTGGATAACGCCCCGGTGGTCGGCGGAGTCGATCGCCTTGACGTTGCGCTCGAATGCGCTGGGCTCGTACGGGTCGCGGGTGTCGGTCGGATCGATCCCGAGGTCGTCGAGCAGCGCCTTCTGGCGCGGCCGGGCCTCGTTCTCCATCTCCATGTGCGCGTCGAGGGCGACGAAGCTGCCGTCGGCGAGCTGGGCGAGCGGGTTGATCTCGGCCAGGGTCATGTCGTAGTCGCGCATGAGGCGGGCGAGCCGGGCCAGGATCGGAGTCGCCCGGGTGAGCGCGGAGCCGGTGACGCCGGTGTGGGAGATGACCTCCTTGGCGCGGAAGTCGGGCGGCTCGATCAGGTTCGAAAGATGGCCGCGGCCGACGTGGTCCGGATGCTTTTCGGCGACCTCCTCGATGTCGATGCCGCCCATGTCGGAGAACAGCATCAGCGGGCACTTGCGGGTGCCGTCCCAGACGACGCCTGCGTAGTACTCCTGCGCGATCTCCGCCTTGGGGTCCACGAGGACGCCCTCGGGCATGTGCCCGTTGATCTCGAGCTCGAGGATCGCCGCGGCGTGCTCGGCGGCCTCCTCAGGCGTGTCGGCGAACTTGACGCCGCCGGCCTTCATCCGCCCTCCGGTGAGCACCTGGGACTTGATGACGACCGGCCCGCCGATATCCTCGGCTGCCTTGCGGGCTTCGTCGGGGGTCGTGCAGAACCCGTATTTCGTGACCGGGATCCCGGCCCGCTCGACGATCCGGCGCGATTCGAACTCGTAGAACCTCATGAGGGCGCGGGAACCCTACATAACGCCAAATGACCTCCGCATGCGAAAGAATGTTCGCCCACGTCCGGGAGGCAGCCTGGACGTTTGCCGTTTAGAGACCGAGAAAGGAGTTGATCGTTCCCTTGAACGAGACGACGGCCGCCGCGACCGCCGCGACCAAGAACCAGAAGCTGATCTCCTGGGTGGAGGAGTTCGCAGAGCTGACCCAGCCCGACTCCATCCACTGGTGCGACGGTTCGGCCGAGGAGTACGACCGCCTCTGCCAGGAGCTGGTCGACGCCGGCACCTTCGAGCGCCTCTCCGACGCCAAGCGCCCCAACTCCTATCTCGCCCGCTCGGACCCCGGCGACGTCGCTCGCGTCGAGGACCGGACCTTCATCTGCTCCGGCAGGGAGGAGGACGCCGGCCCGACCAACAACTGGCGCGACCCCAAGGAGATGCGCGACGTCCTGAACCGGCTGTTCAAGGGCTCGATGCGCGGCCGCACGCTCTATGTGGTGCCCGTTCTCGATGGGCCCGCTCGGCTCGCACATCGCCCACATCGGCGTCCAGCTGACCGACTCCGCCTACGTGGCGGCGTCGATGCGGATCATGACCCGCATGGGCAAGGGCGCGCTCGACGTCCTCGGTGACGACGGCGACTTCGTGCCGTGCCTGCACTCGGTCGGGCGCGCCGCTGGAGGACGGCCAGGAGGACGTGCCGTGGCCCTGCGACGCCGACAACAAGTACATCGTCCACTTCCCCGAGACCCGCGAGATCTTCTCGTACGGCTCGGGCTACGGCGGCAACGCCCTGCTCGGCAAGAAGTGCTTCGCGCTGCGGATCGCCTCGGCGATGGCCCGCGACGAGGGCTGGATGGCCGAGCACATGCTCATCCTCAAGCTCACCTCGCCGCAGGGCGACGTCAAGTACATCGGCGGGCGCGTTCCCGTCGGCCTCCGGCAAGACGAACCTGTCGATGCTGATCCCGACCCTCGAGGGCTGGACCGCGGAGACGGTGGGCGACGACATCGCCTGGATGAAGTTCGGCTGCAGACGGCCGCCTCTACGCGGTCAACCCCGAGGCCGGCTTCTTCGGCGTCGCCCCGAACACCAGCCACAAGACCAACCCGAACGCGATGGGGACGATCGAGCGCAACTCGATCTTCACCAACTGCGCGCTCACCGACGACGGCGACATCTGGTGGGAGGGGATGACCGGCGAGCCGCCCGCGCACGCGATCGACTGGAAGGGGCGGGACTGGACGCCGGACTCGGATGAGCCGGCCGCCCATCCGAACGCCCGCTTCACGACGCCCGGCGGCGCAGTGCCCGTCGATCGCGCCCGAGTGGGAGGACCCGAACGGCGTGCCGATCTCGGCGTTCCTGTTCGGCGGCCGCCGCGCGACCGTCGTGCCGCTGGTGACGGAGGCGTTCGACTGGGAGCACGGCGTGTTCCTCGGCGCGACGATGTCGGTTGAGACCACCGCGGCCGCCGCCGGCGACGTCGGCAGGCTGCGCTTCGACCCGATGGCCATGCTGCCGTTCTGCGGCTACAACATGGCCGACTACTTCGAGCACTGGCTGAAGCTCGGACGGGAGCATCCGAACGAGATGCCGCGGGTCTTCCTGGTCAACTGGTTCCGCAAGGACGCCGAGGGCAACTTCATCTGGCCCGGATTCGGCGAGAACAGCCGCGTGCTGGAGTGGGTGTTCCGCCGCTGCGACGGCGACGTCGACGCGGTGGACAGCGCCATCGGCCGCGTGCCCCGGATCGAGGACATCAACACCGACGGCCTCCAACTCGCGGAGGGCGAGCTCGAGCATTTGCTCGAGGTGGACCTCGACGAGCTCGGCCAGCAGTTCCCGCAGGTCGAGGAGCACCTGGCCCGGTTCGGGGATCGCCTGCCGGTCGAGCTCCAGGCGCAGCTCGATGCGCTGAAGCAGCGGCTGGATGCCGACTGAGCCGACCCCGAGACGCGCCCCTCTATGAGCGGATTGCGACCCCGCTCGTGGCCTCGCGAGCTGGATCGTGGTTCTACGTCAACGTCGCGCCGCACCTCGACCGCGGTCTCCTGCGCCTGACCGATGGGCGCTGGACGACCGCCGGCAAGGGCCGCGTGGGCTTCCTGAAGGTGCGTGGCGCGCGCACGGGGAAGGAGCACGTCACACCGCTCGTGTGGACCCGGGACGGCGACAACCTCCTGCTGGTCGCCTCACGGGGTGGCGATGTGAAGCACCCGGCCTGGTACCGCAACGTGGTCGCGAATCCCGACGTCCGCTTCGCCAGGGACGGCGAGGAGCGCTCCTACCACGCGCGGACTGCCACGGGCGATGAGCGCCCGCGGATGTGGGAGCTCTGCGCTCGCCGCTATCCCGGCTACGACGTCTACCAGCGGCGCGCCGGTGCCCGCAAGATCCCGGTCGTCGTGCTCGAGCCTGCTGCTACCGCCACCGAGTCTCCCTAGCGCGCCCGTCAGGCGCCCGGGGTTCCCGCGGCGATCCACTGGCGCAGCATGGGGTCCGTGACCCGATAGCCGGTCGCCGCGTGCCGGTCCTCGATGACCTCCCCGGCTTCGGCGAGCGCCCGAATCGCGGACTTCACGGCGCCACCCCGCGATCCGCCGTGGCGGCGGCCGCCCGCGTAGAGCCCCTCCCGATTCTCCGCCACAGCCGCGAGCACCCGACGCTGACCGGTGCTGAGTCCGATCCAGATTGCCCGGAGCTCGTCGCGCACCTCGGTCACCGCGCGGTCATAGGCCGCGAACCAATGCTCCTCGGCGGCAATCTGGCCAGGTTCGACCTCGTCCCAGAGCGCGTTGGCGAGGAGCATCGTCCGCTGCGGGTGGCCCTCGCCTGCGTCGAGTAGGAGGTCGAGCGTCGACCCCACGTCGCGGTTCGTCTTCGTGAAGCGGCGAGCGACGTCCTCGGCTACGTCGTCAGGCGCCAGAGGCGTGAGGTCGACCGCGCGCGCCTGGCCGTAGAGCGCTCGCCGCCTGTCGGCGAACAGCCGGCGCATCATGCCGAGCTGAGACCCGGCGAACACGTAGCTCGCGGCATCGCCATGGTGCTGGATCTCGCTGCGGATGATCGCGTCGGCACGGTCCTTGGCGGCCAGGACGTCCTGGAACTCGTCGAGGACCACCAGCGTGCGCTGGCCGGTCCGCTCGAGAATGCGGCGGGGAAGCGCCAGCCGCTCGAGCAGCGGCGGCTCCGCCTGGGGGTCGAGCGACAGCTCGAGCTCGGCCGGAATCGGCTGCTCGCCGAACCGCAGGGTGGGGCGGAGGCGGCGGCGAAATCCAGCGAACCACGACGCCAAGCGGCCCTCGAGCTGCGCGGCGTAGGCCCGCTCGATGCGCGCCGCGACGTCGGCAAGCGTGAGCACGCCGAAGAAGTCGACGTAGACGGCGGCCCAGCCTTCCGCGCGGGCGTCGCCCATCACGCGCCGGAGGAGGGACGTCTTCCCGTATCGGCGGGGCGCGATCAGCCGGCTGTTGTTGCCGGCGACGGCCGTCCGCATGAGGGTCTGCGCTTCCTCATCGCGGTCGATCAGCTCCTCGGGCGGGACGGGCTCCGTGTAGCGAAAGGGATTGATGCTCTAAAGAGTAGAGCACCAATGCTCTACTTAGACGAGCAACAAGCTTCTCGCGCTAGGCCTCGAGCTCGTATGCCTCGGCGAGCTGCGGGTCCTTCTTCGCCAGCATCTCGGCGAGGGTCACCATCACCTTGCACTGCTTCCAGGTGGCGTCGTCCTGCATCTTGCCGTCGATCATGTGGACGCCGCGGCCGTCCGGGATCGCCTCCAGGACCTTCTTCGCGAACTTGACCTCCTCGGGGGGCGGGCTGAAGACCTTCTTGGCGATCTCGATCTGCACCGGGTGAAGCGACCAGGCGCCGACGCAGCCGAGCAGGAATGCGGCGCGGAACTGAGTCTCGCAACCCTGGACGTCCTTGATGTCGCCGTAGGGCCCGTAGAAGGGCAGGATCCCGGCCGACGTGCAGGCGTCCACCATGCGGGCGATGGAGTAGTGCCACGGGTCCTGCTGTGCCGTGGCGCGCGGGGCATCGGGGTCGTCGGGGTCCGGGTCCTCGATCACGCGGTAGGCGGGATGGCCGCCGCCAACGCGGGTCGTCTTCATCCTCCGGAACGCCGCCAAATCTGCCGGCCCGAAGCTCATGCCCTGCATCCGCGGGCTGGCAGTCGCGATCTCCTCGAGGTTGACGACGCCGAGCGACGTCTCGAGGATCGCGTGGATCAGCAGGGCTCGTGTCAGCCCGGCCTTCGCCTCGAGCTGGGCGAGGAGTCGGTCCACGTAGTGGATGTCCCACGGACCCTCGACCTTCGGGACCATGATCACCTCGAGCTTGTCGCCGATCTCAGTGACGAGCTGAGTCAGGTCGTCGAGCACCCAGGGGCTCTCGAGCGAGTTGACCCGCGTCCACAGAGCGCAGTCGCCGAAGTCGTTCTCCTTCGCCGCCTTGATCAGCCCCTCGCGCGCAACCTCCTTCTTGTCGGCCGGGATGGCGTCCTCCAGGTTCCCGAGCAGGATGTCGGACTGCGTGGCGAGTTCGGGCGCCTTCGCGGCCATCTTCTCGTTCGAGAAGTCGAGGAAATGGATCATCCGTGAGGGCTTGAACGGGATCTCGAGCGGCGGCTCCGGAGCGCCGATCGCGAGTGGATGGTTGAACTGACGTGGGTTTCGCACTGTTCCTTCCGGGTCGAGGGGGCGCGAAATCTATCGACCGATGCCACGACGACCGCGCGCTCGCAGGCTAGGGGTCTCGCCCGCGCAGCCGACGGGCGTTGTGATGTCACGCTCAGAAGGCCTCAGAACGTCTCGGGTCGCCGCCCGTTCACGCATTTCAGCGCCCGGGGCTGCGAGGGCAGACAGCCACCCGTGCGAGGCGACGACGGGTTCATTTTCAACCGTCCGGTTAGCCTGGCCGGGTGAGCTTCACGATCAGAGCCGCCGAGCCCGGCGAGGAGGGCAGGGTCGTCCCGCTGTACGAGTGGCTGTTCGTCCCTCCCGGATCGAAGCCACCCTCCTGGGACGAGCGGCGCGCCACAGTCGCGCTGCGTGAGGCCATCGACTCGCACGACTGCGTCGTGATCCTCGCGGAGGACGACTCGGGCGAGCTCATCGGCTTCTGCACCGGCTACCAGGACATGCACTCCGTCCGCTTCGGCTACCGCGTCTGGGTGGAGGACCTGGCGGTGGACCCCGGGAGCCGGTCCCAGGGGGTCGGCAAGGCGATCCTCGACGCCGCCAAGGCGTGGGCGCGCGAGCGCGGCGCCACGCATCTCGAACTGGACAGCGCCGAGACCCGCGCCGACGCGCACCGCTTCTACGAGCGCGAGGGGCCCAGCTGGCGCTCGGTCTGCTTCGGCTGGGAGCTCTAGAGACTCGCGGTCCGAAGTGCCGCCGCTTGGTCGAGGTGAAACTCGGCGCGAGTCACCTGGTGGTGCTCGTTGAATTCGAAGACCAATGCGCTCGGCTGGCTGATCTCGACGCCATCGTGTCGCGTAGTCGCGATCTGATTCACGAGGATGACGAAGTGGCGCTCGGTCTCGCGCACCCCTTCAAGCTCCGCGCGGACGGTTGCGAACGCCTCGCCCCACTCCGCCCACGCCTTCGCCACGCCATCAATGCCTGGATAGGAGATATCGAATGACGACGGCCCGCCCTCCATTACACAAATGAAGTCGGGGGCCGCCACCTGGGACAAGAACCTGGTTATGGCAGGGAGCGCGTCGTCCATCGATCCGAGGTCGTTTCCCTCGCGAAGGAAGCTCGTCAGCATCTCTCGCGCCGCCTCCCGAACGTCCTGTTGAGCCATCGTCTCAAAGTATCCTCCCGAGTCGCGCGGATCCCCCACGAGATAGGAGCCATGGCCGTAGCCACCGACACGTTCACCGAGAAGACCGACGAGCAGAAGGCGATCACCGAGATGGTCCGCCAGTTCGCCGACAACGAGATCATCCCGGTCGCCGAGGAATACGACCACGAGGACAAGTTCCCCGAGCCCATCGTCGAGCAGATGAAGGAGCTCGGGCTGTTCGGCGTCACCATCCCCGAGGAGTACGGCGGGATGGGGCTCGACCTCACGACCTACGCGATGATCGTCGAGGAGCTCTCGCGCGGCTGGATCTCGATCTCCGGCGTGGTGAACACCCACTTCATTGGCTCCTACCTGCTGATGAAGTTCGGGACCGACGAGCAGAAGGACTACTTCCTTCCGAAGATGGCGACCGGCGAGATCCGCGCCGCGTTCTCGCTTTCGGAGCCCGAGGTCGGGTCCGACGTTCAGAGCATCAAATCGACTGCCAAGCAGGTGGACGGCGAGTGGGAGATCAACGGCCAGAAGATGTGGGTCACCAACGGCCTGCTGTCCGGCGTCGTGTTCGTGCTCGTCAAGACCGACACCAAGGCCGACCCGCGATACAAGGGCATGACGTGCTTCATCTGCGAGAAGGAGCCCGGGGCGGCCAAGGTGCCGGGTCTCACCGTTCCCCCGAAGATCAAGAAGATGGGCTACAAGGGTGTCGAGTCCACGGAGCTCGTCTTCGACGGCTTCGAGGTCTCCGACGATCGGATTCTGGGCGGCCCGGAGGGGCTGGGCCAGGGGTTCGTCCAGATGATGGATGCGCTCGAGGTCGGCCGGGTTAACGTCGCCGCCCGCGGAGTGGGGGTGGCGCAGCGCGCCATGGAGCTCGCCCTCCGTTACAGCCAGGAGCGCAAGACCTTCGGGAAGCCGATCGCCCAGCACCAGGCGATCACATTCAAGCTCGCCGAGATGGGCACGCGGCTCGAGGCGGCGCGCCTCTTGACCCTGAAGGCGGCGCGCATGAAGGACGCGGGGGAGAGGTCGGACCTCGAGGCGGGAATGGCCAAGCTCTTCGCGTCGGAGGCGGCGAAGGAGAACGCCGAGGAGGCGCTGCGCATCCATGGCGGCTACGGATATTCCAAGGAGTACGAGATCGAGCGCATCTACCGCGACGCGCCGCTGCTCCTGATCGGCGAGGGCACATCCGAGATCCAGAAGATGGTGATCGGCAAGAAACTCCTCGAACGGAACAAGGCCTAGCGAGCCAGATGGCTCGAGCACAGGAGTTGATCTCGGCCGCCTATCAGCGGTTCGCGGGCGAGGTCCCGGCCCTTGGCAACCTCAAGCTCACCATCCGCCTGGAGCTCCGTGGCAGGGGCGACGTCCAGGTCTTCGGAGTGCGACTGCCCGGGCCGATCATCACCAAGGGCGAGCCGGAGGATGCCCGTCTGCAGCTGGCGATCCCTCGCGCCGAGTTCAACGAGCTCGCGGAGCGCGGCAGGCTCGTCGACTGGCGCGACGCGTACGACCATGGCCACATCAAGGTTTCCGGCGACCGCGAGATCCAGCAGCTCCTCTCGAAGGTGATCGAGCGTCAGGTGGCCCGCGCGCGCCTTAAGCGCGCCCACTGAGCTTGTCCGCCGAGCCGAAAGCGCTCGAAGGCGTCTTCATCACGATGGTTGACGACCCCCGGCCGGGGATCCGGCTCGCGGTCAAGGACATCCTCGACACGGCCGGCATCCGCACCACGTACGGGTCGCTGATCTTCGAGGACCACGTACCTGAGAGGAGCGCCGAGGCCGTGCTGCGGCTCGAGCAGGCGGGCTACGCCGACGTGGGCAAGGCGAACCTGCACGAGTTCGCGTTCGGAATGACATCCGAGAACCCGCACTACGGAACGGTTCCCAACCCGGTCGCGCCGGGCCGGATCGCGGGGGGCTCGAGCGGAGGTTCGGCGGCCGCGCTCGCCGCTGGTATGGCGGACGCCGCGCTGGGCTCGGACACCGCCGGCTCGATCCGCTGCCCCGCAGCGCTCTGCGGCGTCGTCGGGTTCAAGCCCACCTACGCGCTGGTCCCGACCGACGGGTGCTTCCCGCTCGCGCCCTCGTTCGACCACGTTGGGCCGATGGCGCGCACAGTTGCCGACTGCGCGCGGATGATGGGTGCGCTGGCGCCCGAGATGGATCCGGTGCCGACGATCTCGCCGGGCGACGTCCAGGTGGGGCTCGCGTGGGTCGCCGAGGCCGACCCGCTCGTTCGCGCCCGGGTGGAGGAGGCGGCCGCCGTCTTCCCCAATTGCCGCGACATCACGCTGCCGGCCATGCCGGAGGGCATCAAGCACGTCCGGATGCGCGAGACGGCGGAGACGCACGTGAAGCTCCTCTCCGAGTACCGCGACCGCTACGGCCACGACGTGGCGGAGAAGCTCGACCGCTGCCTGGAGGTCACCGACCGCGAGTACGAGGCGGGGCTCGAGACGCGCGAGCGCTACCGGGACCGATTCGCGGAGCTGATGAGAGGCATCGACGTCGTCCTCACGCCGACGCAGCCGATCGTCGCCCCACCGGTGGGGATCGGCGATCTGAAGCTGCGCAGCCGGCTTACGCGGTTCACCTACCCGCTCGACGCGGTCGGAGCTCCCGCGCTCGCCGTCCCCTGCGGCGCGGCCGAGGACGGCCTGCCGGCCTCCGTGCAGGTCATCGGCCGGCCCGGGATGGACGCACTCGTCTTGGGCGCGGGCGCACTGCTCGAGTCTCACTCCCGCCGCGGTTAGGCATACTGCCCTGCCCGAAAACGGACGAGCCAGACCAAGAGGGAGCATGAGCGACACCGATACGAATCACGAGCTGATCACCGACCAGTCCGGCCGCGAGGCGTCAGGCGCGCACAAGTATGGGCGCTACCTCGAGGAGTTCCAAGTGGGCGACACCTACAGGCACTGGCCGGCGAAGACGGTGACCGAGGCGGAGGACCACCTCTTCTGCCTGCTGACGATGAACCACCATCCGCTGCACGTGAACGACGTCTACGCGTCGCAGTCGCAGCAGGGGCGTAACGTCGTCGCGGGGCCGTACGTGTACTCGCTCGTCTTCGGCATGACCGTCTCCGACGTCTCGGGCAAGGCGATCGCCAACCTGGCGACGGAGGAGTTGAGCCACCCGAACCCGGTGTTCCACGGCGACACGCTGTTCGCCGAGTCCGAGGTGCTGGAGGTCAGGCCGTCGAGCTCGAAGCCGGACCGGGGCGTGGTCAAGGTCCACACGCGGGCCTACAACCAGGAGGGGACCCTGGTCGCGGAGTTCAAGCGCACCGTGCTCGTCGCGCGCGACCCCGAGGCGTCGGGCGGCGAGGCCGCCGGCGCCGAGGGCAACGTCGACTAGTGACCTGAGTCGTCAGTTCGCAGGCGGCTAACGCCTATCCCGCGGCGCTCTCGGGCTCGACCGCGTAGGCAAGAAGGATGTCGATCTCGATCAGCTCGAGGGCGCGCTCATGCGTCGCCGCGAGCAGCACCGGCGGGGCACAGCCGGATTCGTGCGCTTCGAGCCAGCGTGCCGCGCACACACACCAGCGGTCGCCAGGCTCCAGTCCCGGGAAGCCGAGCTGCGACTGTGGCGTGGAGAGGTCGTTTCCGACCCCGCGACTGAAGCTGAGGAACTCCTCGGTGACGATGGTGCAGACGGTGTGGCTGCCGATGTCCTCAGGCCCCGTCGCGCAGCAGCCGTCGCGGAAGAAGCCGGTGAGGGGCTCGGCCGAGCACTCCAAGAGCTCGCCGCCAACCACATTCCTGTCGGGTTGCCTGACCACCAAGTGCATTTTGCTCGACCCCGCACTCGCCGCTGCTTCTCGGGACATGAGATGCACCCCCGGAAGCCGATGCGCGAAGAAAGCGGCCGGCCGCTCTCGCGGCCGGCCGCTGACGAATTCAGCCTTGCGGCTGTGGCCTAACCGCGCCGCTTCAGCTGCCCGCGGATCGCGCCGTGATGGGGGTACTTGTGGGTCGTCACGATGACATTGAACCGCCCCGGATGCTTACGGATGTCCTTCGAGTTCGCGGCCGAGATGGGCGCGCAACCCGTGGCGGGACTCGCCTTCTTGCTGCTGAACAGCGTGGCGGCGAGATCACCGTTCGAGCCCGGCTTGCCGGCGAAGATGCCGGCGCCCGTAGCCTTCTTCGAACCCACCCTGGTCCATGTGAGCCTGTAACACACCTGTCCCTTCTTGGGCCGGAGCGTGATCCGTGCGTGGCCCGTGCCATGGGGCGCGCCACTCCCCGAAGGCACGACCTGAGCCCCCGTCATCCTCGCCTTGAGCTCGTTAGCCGAGCCGCTGGCAATCACAAGACTCGGGATCAGTAGAGCGGCTACCAGCGCAGCCCCGCCGACCGCGGTCAACACTTTAAATCGCATGCGAACGCCTTCCTTGAACTTGCTTTCCTCTCCGCGTGAGTCCCTGCACCGGAGCCTGCTGGCGGGAGTCTACTAGCCACATCGCGTCGAGGAGATCGCCATCCGGCTACAACTTCTCCGTGAAGTACACCCGTTCGCGACTGGCTCTCTCCGCGGTTACCGTCCTGGCAGTCGCCGCCGTAGCGGTGCCCACGCTCGCCGCGGGTGACGGCTCCGGTGGGGTGTCAGCTCCGTGCACGGGCGACACGACCGCAGCCGGAGTGCCGCGGCTCCCCGGGCGGCATCTGCGCATGGGGATCAACCCCGCCGGGCGTGCCGGGGCGATCGGCAAGCCCGTGCCGTTGACGCCGATCGACTACTCGAAGACGCTCGCGGCGCTTCGCGATCTTCGCCCGAAACAGGGGCCGTTCGTCCTGCGGCTGAACCGGTTCTTCTGGTCCGACGGCCAGAAGGGCATCCGCCACTTTGTCAAGCTGACCAGGCTCTATACCAGGCGGGGCTACCGGGTGGAGCTCCAACTCCGCTACCACCCGACGCCCCCGCAGGAGGGGCACATCCACGCGTGGGTGCGATTCGTCCGCGAGGTCGTGCGGCGGTTCGGTCCCAACCCCCGCGTGATCGGGCTGCAGGTCACCAACGAGGTCAACTTCTACCCCATCGCCCCCGACGCCTCCGACAGTGCGTACGAGCGCGCCCGTGTGGCCCTGATCCACGGGGTCGAGGCAGCGCACCGCACCGTGATGCGCCGTGGCTTCGACCACCTCCACGTCGGCTTCAACTGGGCCTACCGGACCGACCCGTCCCGCGAGGCCGACTTCTGGGGCTACCTGCGTGATCATGGCGGCAAGCGTTTCGCCCGCTCGGTCGACTGGGTCGGCCTCGATGCCTACCCTGGCACGGTGTTCCCGCCGACCGAGCCCCCGACGGGCTCTGGGTACCGCGACGGGATGGTCAACGCGATGAGCGTGCTGCGCGAGTGCTTCATGCCGGTCGCCCACCTGGGCCGGGACGTGCCGATCCACGTCGAGGAGAATGGCTGGCCCACCGGCCCGGGGCGATCCGAGCGCCAGCAGGTTCGCTCGATGGAGCAGATGGTGGGTGCGGTGAACGACTTCCGCGGCACCTACAACGTCACCGACTACCGCTGGTTCGATCTCCGCGACCACAACAGCTCGGGCCTCGACTTCCAGCAGCACTACGGTGTGCTTCGGGACGACTACTCACCGAAGCCGGCGTTCGGCGTCTACCGGGGCCTCGTGGCGCAATTCGACCGCTAGGTGTAGCTACTCATGACGTCGCTCCAGCTCGGCGACGGCGCGCATCGCGGCCTCGAAGTCGCTGCCCGGAAGCCCGCCGATGCTGGGCGAGGTGGCTCCGGCATCCCGGTAGCGCCCGACTGCTTCGCGGACCTCCTCGGGCGAGCCGATGCCGGCCAGCGCCTCGAGGAGCCGGTCCGACAGCCCGGCCTTTGCCTTCTCGACGTCGCCGGCCCGCATGCCCTCGTCGAACGCGGCCAGGTCGTCGCCGAAGCCGGAGCTCTCGAGCATCGCGCGGTAGAACGGCAGCGACGCGTAGGTGACGAGCTCCTGGCGCATCGCCGCCCGGGCGGCATCCGGGTCGTCGGTGAGGGCCACCGTGACCGCCGGGACGATGTCGAAGCCGTCGAGCGTCTTGCCCGCGCGCTCCCGGCCCTCGCGCACGGCGGGGACCACGACGTCGCGGATGTAGTCGGGGTTGCACAGCCAGAGCAGCACGCCGTCGCCGATCTCGCCCGCCAGGCGGAGCATGTTGGGGGAGAGGGCGGCGATGTAGATCGGCAGGTCGGGTCGCGCGGAGTAACCCATGAACTGGAAGTGGGTGGCAAAGAACTCGCCCTCGGGCGGCGCCTCTCCCTGGAAGATCGCCCTGACGATCCCGGCGTACTCGCGCATCTGCCTGACCGGCTTTTCGATCTTGGCGCCGTACCAGTTCTCCACCGTGATCTTGTGGGAGACGCCGAGGCCGAGCACCATGCGCCCGCCGGAGAACTCGTCGATCGTCGCGGTGGTCTGGGCCATCGCGGCGGGCGTGCGGGAGAAGATCGGCACAACGCCGGTGCCGAGTCGCACGTGCTCGCTGACCGACGCGTACAGGGCGAGGACCGTCAGCGAGTCGCGACCGGCGATATGCGTCGTGTAGACGCTGTCGAACCCGAGCTCGTCGGCGAGCCGCACGCGATCGAGGGCTGAGTCGAGGGAGCGTCCGGGGGAGACGAAGGCACCGATGCCGGACATCGCCCCGGGTTATATCGCCGCGGGATGCAGCCCTGTCGCCAGGCTTCCGTCATCCAGCCTAGTGCGCTTCGTCGGCCGCGTGCGCCGGCGGGCGCGACTCCTCGGCCAGTGACGTGATCTCGAGCGTGCCGCGGGAGGCGTTCTCGAGGACGTCGATCGCCTCCTCTTCGGTGCGCGCGTAGAGCTCGACCAGGAGGTGGACGACGATCAGCTCTTCGTCGTGCTTGTGGAAGCGCACGTGGGTGAAGAACTCGCGGGTGCCCGAATCCCCGAGCGAGCCGAAGGTTAGGCTGTCGGCGGCTTCCGGGCCGGAGCACGTTTCCACCTGGTCCTGGTCGATCGTGACGGTGCACGAGGCCACGTACGGCTTGCCCGCGACCATGCGCTCCCACCGCTCCTCGACCGGCACGACGCGTCCGTCGGCCACCGTCAGGTGCGGCTGGTCATGCATGCAGTCGAGGCACTGCACCACGGCCTCCTGGATCTCCTCCACGCGGTCGGCGGCCTCGCCGGTCTCCGGGTCGACTTTGAGGATCGCGTCGTAATGGACTTGGGCTTCGAGGCGTTGGGACCAGCAGCGATAGCACCGCAGCCAGGCACCCCGCTCCTCGGGAAAGCCTTCGTTCATACGCCCCCCAGCGTAGCTAGGTGCAATCCGAAGTCCGGCTCATTGCAACTCTCCCCGCAGCAGGGAGTGCATTGCCATGTCGTGCCGCCTCTCCTTGATCACCGTGTGGGATCGGAGAATGCCCTCGAAGGTGTATCCGGCGCGCTCGGCGACGCTCCGCGACGCTCCGTTCCCGGCCATGACCGGGATCTCGATGCGATCGACTGGGAGGTTCTCGAACGCCCAGCGGCTGAGCATCCTCACGGCGCGCGTCATCAACCCCCGACCGCGCGCCTCGCGCGCCAGGTAGTAGCCGATGTTGCAGCGGCCCTCCGCCCGGTCGATGTCGTGGATCCCGATCGAGCCGAGGAACCGGTCGTTCTCGGCGTCGGCGATCACGAGGTGAAGGCCCTCGCCCGTCTCCTGCTGGCGCCGGCGCTCAAGGGTCCATTCGGCGGCCGCGCGCTCGTCGTAGTTCTCGGGAACACGGGTCCAGCGCGGGATCTCCGGATCCTGGAGGGCGGCGATCATCGCCGGCTCGTCGGACTCGGCCCGCAGCCGGAGGCGGATCGCCTCGTCTGCAATCCCCTCGACCGGGAACTCGATCGTGTCGCTCACGGCGACGCGGCGAAGAGGCGCCACGTGCCGGGCACACCCTTCAGCTCGTGCTCGCCGCGGTCCGCGAACTCGAGGTCGGCGCCCACGACGAGATCCTTCACGGTGCCGGAGACGAGAACCTCGTTCGGCCCGGCGAGGGCGCCGATGCGCGCGCCGATGTTGACCGCCATTCCGCGAACGTCGTCCGCCGGCGAGCTCGCACTCGCCCGTGTGAAGACCGGCGCGGACCTCGAGGCCGAGCGGGTTGACCCCGTCGCGGATCGCGCACGCGCACTCGATGGCGCGCGCCGGGCCGTCGAACGTGGCAAGGAAGCCATCGCCCAGGGTCTTGATCTCGCGGCCACGAAAGCGGTCGAGTTGTCGCCTGGTCGAACTCGTCGTGCCGGTGGAGCAGCTCCCGCCAGCGCCGGTCGCCGGCCGCGGCGGCGCGCTTGGTCGAGTCGACGATGTCGGTGAACATCACCGTCGCGAGGACGCGGTCGAGCTGCCGAGGCCGGCGGGTGCCGGTCAGGAACTCCTCCATCTCGTCGAGGACGGGACCGAAGTCGCCCGTGAACGGGATGTGGTCGTCGCCCTCGAACTCGACGTATCGCGCGTTCGGGATCTTCTCCGCCATCAGCCGGGCACCCTCCACCGGCGCGATGAGGTCGCCGGTACGGTGGAGGATCAGGGTCGGCACCTGGATGGTCGGCAGGATTTCGCGGACGTCGATCTCGAACAGCGCGGCGAGCACCGCAACGCCCATCGCGGGACTCGCGCCGGCACGCTGAAAGCGGCCCCAGACCTCCCGCATCGCCGGGTCGCCGGCGCCACTTGGAGCAAAGGCCTCGAGGAGGGCGCCCTCGCCCCACCGGTTCGACGCCTCGTTGAGAACCAGGTCCATCTGCTCGTCGGTAGCCCCCCACGCGATGTCGTCATCGGTGCGAAAGCGCGGCGTCGAGCCGTACAGGACCAGGGCGTTAGTGCGCTTGGGATAGGTCGCGGCGAAGAGCACGCTCGCTGGACCTCCCTCGGAGATCCCGAAGAGCGAGGCGCGCTCGAGTCCCACCGCATCCATCACCGCCTGCATGTCGTCCATTCGCTGCTCGAGCGACGGCACATCGGGGACGGGGTCGGATAGCCCGGTTCCCCGCTTGTCGAAGATGACGACCCGCGCGAACGACCCCAGCCGGTTGAGGATCGCGGGCACGCCCGCCATCTCCCAGTAGTGCTCGATGTTCGAGACGAATCCGGGCACGAAGACCAGGTCGACGTCGCCCTCCCCGAACACCTGGTAGGCGATGTGGGCGTCGCCGCTGAGGGCGTAACGGGTGCGGGGCGTCCCGGTCACGGACGCTGCGGCCTACGCCGCCGGCGCGGCGGCCGTTGCGGCGCGCTCCGCCAGGAGATCCGCGATCTCCTCCATGATCCGGTTGAGGTCGAAGTCCTTGGGCGTGTAGACGCGCGCGACGCCCGCGTCGCGCAGGGCGTTGGCGTCGGCGGGCGGGATGATCCCGCCGACCACGACCGGGGCGTCGACGCCCTCCTCGCGCAACAGGCGGACGGTTTCGGGGACGAGCTGGCGGTGGGAGCCGGAGAGGATCGAGAGCCCGATCACGTCCACGTCCTCGTCGCGGGCCGAGGCGGCGATCTGCTCCGGCGTCAGGCGGATGCCCTGGTAGATGACCTCCATGCCGACGTCGCGGGCCCGGACGGCGATCTGCTCCGCGCCGTTCGAGTGGCCGTCCAGGCCCGGCTTGCCGACGAGGATGCGCGGTCGGTGTCCGAGGGTCTGGGCGAGCTCGGAGATCCGCTCGCGGGCCGCAGCCAGCAGGTCGCCGTCGGCGGATTCGGCGGCGGCGCCAACCCCGGTGGGCGCACGGTAGTCGCCGAACACATCGCGGAGCGCGCCGGCCCACTCGCCGGTCGTGGCGCCCGCCTTGGCGGCCTCGATCGTCGCGGGCATGATGTTCGCCCCCTCGTCCGCGGCGACCTCGGCGAGCTTCCCCAGGGCGCGATCGACGGCGTCGTTGTCGCGCTCCGCCTTCCAGCGCTCGAGCGCCTCTTGGCACTCCCGCTCGACTTCGGGATCCGGGGTGAGGATGCCGCCGTCGGCGCCGGCGGTGAGCGGTGAGTCCTCGGTCTCGATGAAGCTGTTCTGGCCGACCACGGTGATCTCGCCCTCCTCGATGCGGGCGACCCGCTCGCGGTGGGACTCGACCAGCCGGGCCTTCATATACGGGACCGCCTCGACCGCGCCGCCGTGCTCCTCGACGGCGCGCATCTCCTCGCGTGCGCCCTCGGCGAGCTCGTCGGTGAGCGCCTCCACCACATGCGAGCCTTCGAAGATGTCGGGGTAGTCGAGGAGGTCGGTCTCGCTGGCGAGAATCTGCTGGATCCGCAGGCTCCACTGTTGGTCCCATGGGCGGGGCAGGCCGAGCGCCTCGTTCCAGGCGGGCAGCTGGATCGCACGCGCGCGCGCATCGCGGCCGAGCGTGACGGCCAGTGCCTCCAGCACGATCCGGGGGACGTTGTTCTCGGGCTGGGACTCCGTGAGCCCGAGTGAGTTCACCTGGACGCCATACCGCATGCGCAGATACTTGGGCTCGGTGACGCCGTAGCGCTCGCGCCCGATCTGCTCCCAGAGCTGGCTCATCGCGCGGAGCTTGGCGTGCTCCTCGATGAACCGGACGCCGGCGTTGACGAAGAACGAGATCCGCCCGAAGACCTTCGGGAAGTCCTCTTCGGCCACCTGGCCGCGGGCCCTGGTCTCGTCGAGGACCGCGATCGCGGTCGAGAGCGCGTACGCGATCTCCTGGACCGGGGTGGCGCCCGCCTCCTGCAGGTGGTAGCTGCAGACGTTGATCGGGTTCCAATTGGGCACCTCGTTCACGGTGAAGGCCACCGTGTCGGCGATCAGCCGCATCGAGGGCTCGGGCGGGAACGCGTAGGTGCCGCGCGAGAGGTACTCCTTGATGATGTCGTTCTGGGTCGTGCCCTTGAGCTTCGCACGGTCGACCCCGTTCTCCTCGGCGACGGTTACGTAGAGGGCGAGCAGCCAGGCCGCGGTGGCGTTGATCGTCATTGACGTGTTCATCTCGTCGAGCGGGATGCCGTCGAGGAGCGCGTGCATGTCGCCCTTGTGGGCGATCGAGACCCCGACCTTGCCGACCTCGCCGCGAGCGAGGACGTGGTCCGGGTCGTATCCCGTCTGAGTGGGCAGGTCGAATGCCACCGAGAGGCCGGTCTGGCCCTTGGCGAGGTTCTTTCGGTAGAGCTCGTTGGAGCGCCTCGCGTCCGAGTGGCCCGGCGTATGTGCGCATGACCCACGGCCGGTCGCGCTCCGGCAGACGGTGTTCGGCCATGCGGGCATTGTAAGTTCAGCGGCCCGATGAGCCGGCTGATCGACGTCATGCATCTCGGCCACGACCGGGTCATCGGGGCCTACGAGGTCGACCGGCTGATCGTCGATCCGGGGCCCACGAGCTCGATGGACACGCTGCTGGCGGGTCTCGCCGATGAGCCTCGCGCCCTCCTGCTCACGCACATCCATCTGGACCACGCTGGGGCGAGCGGATCGCTCGTCGAGCGCTTCCCCGGCCTGCGCGTCTACGTGCACGAGACGGGCGCTCCACACCTCGCCGACCCGGCCAAGCTGCTGAAGAGCGCCGCCCGACTCTACGGGGACGACATGGAGCGCCTCTGGGGCGACGTCCTGCCGGTTCCGGCCGAGAGCATCGTCGCGCTCGAGGGCGGTGAGTCGGTCGAGGGATTTCGAGTCGCCTACGCCCCCGGACACGCGAGCCACCACGTCGTCTACCTCCACGAGGCGAGCGGCGACGCTTACGTGGGCGACGTCGCGGGTGTGCGGATTCCACCGCTCGAGTTCACGATGGCGCCGACGCCTCCACCCGACATCGACGTCGAGGCGTGGGAGCGCTCGCTGGACGCGGTCGCGGGGTGGGACCCCGGGCGCCTCTGCCTCACGCACTTCGGGCCCGTTGAGGACCCGCCCGCGCAGCTCGAGCGGGCACGGCGGCGCCTGAGGTGGATGGCCGAGCTCGCGCGCGAGGGCGACCGTGGGGAGTTCATGCGGCAGGCCGCCGCCGAGATCGACGACGTGGCCGACGAGGACGTGGCGTTGCGGCACCGGCAGGCGGCGCCGCCCGAGCAGCTTTGGCTGGGGCTCGAGCGCTACTGGCGAAAGCGCGGCGAGCGAGGCCTTTTGATTGGGCGGGACACCCGCTCGCCTCCCCGGGACTGGCTACCCTGCACGGACCCCGGATGGGAACCCGAATGCGCAAAGCCAGAATCCCGGCCCTGGCGCTCGTGGCGGTGGCCGCGGTGCTCACGTCCGCGGCCGCGGTCGCGGGGGTGACCGTGTACACCAACAACTTCTCGAGCAAGGGCGGGGCCAAGGAGCTCCGGCACGCCGAGGGCAAGCACTGCGACAAGGGCTGGCGGCAGAAGGCCAAGAAGGTCGTCGTCAAGGCCAAGAAGGGGAAGACCGTGTGCGGGTACCGGCCGCCGGTCGAGGGCGACTCCGATGCGCCGGACCACTACCTTCAGGCGACCGAGAAGCTCGCCAAGAGCACGCCGAAGAGCGTTCGCGACCACGTGTACCTCGGGATCGCGGTGCGGTCGGCGAAGGACGTCGGCTACGGGCTGTGGGTGTTCCCGACCCAGCGCAAGTTCAAGCTCGCGCGCCTTGCCGGCGGGAGCAAGCCGACCTTCCTCGCCAAGGGCGGCAACAAGGCCATCAAGGGCAGGGGCAAGGCGAACCATCTCGGGCTGAAGGCAGTCGGGTCGAAGGTCATCGCCAAGGTCAACGGCAAGCGCCTCGCGAAGACCGTGGACCGCAACGCGGGACAGGTCGACGGGCGCAAGCTCGAGGTCATGCTCGGCTACAAGAAGCACCGCTCAAAGACGGTGTCGATGACCCTCGACGACCTCAAGCTGCAGGTCCCCAACCCGTAGAGGGCCCGGTCATTGGCGACGGAGACGCTCGAGCGTCCCCGCACGGGCGGACCGGGATCGGGCGTCGGCGGCAACTGGCTCGTGATCGTGCTGAACGACGACCACAACACGTTCGACCACGTCGCCAAGGCGCTGTCAAACGTGATTCCCGGCCTGTCGATCGACGACGGATACCGGCATCGCCGACCGGATCCACAACTCGGGTCAGGCGATCGTCTGGACTGGGGTCAAGGAGACCGCCGAGCTCTACTGGGAGCTGCTCAAGGACGCGGGACTGACCATGGCCCCGCTCGAGCAGCATTGAGCCTGAGCGCGCGTTACTCGGCGGGGACCGGCGACGCGTCGAACGTCGTCGTGTGCCAGCTCGGCAGCAGCGGCTTGTTGAAGTAGTTCAGCGCCTCCTCCCGCAGCACCGAGATCTCGTCCGAGTACCAGTAGCGCTCGAAGTCGGCGTGGTCGTCCCACACCGAGACCTGGCGGAAGTGAAGGGGGTCGTCGATGTCGCGGCTGAGGTAGCAAGACCGGGCCCCGAATGCCATCGCCCGATCGAGGGCCGGCCGCCAGATCTCCAACCAGCGATCCGCGCGGAACGGGTGGACGTGCCAGTCGATGTAGTTGACGTCGGGCATTGGGATCGCGGGCGGGCGCCGTTAGGTGCCGACCTCCGCCCAGATCGCCCCGGGGCCCTCGGTGCGCTTGCCCTCGTCGCGGTCGGTGGCGCCGACCATGATCGAGATCTTGCCCAAATGCTTGTTCTCGTGCAGGAGCTGGTGCGCCTCGGGCACCCCCTCGAAGCTCATCGCCTGCCAGAGGACCGGGCGGATCTTGCTCTCGGCCATCAGCTGGTTGGCGCGCATGCACTCGTACGCGTTCGCGAAATGCGAGCCGAGGATCTCCTTCTGGCGCATCCAGAGGTAGCGGACGTCGAAATCCAGGGTGTATCCGGAGGTGGCGCCGCAGATCACGACCTTGCCGAAGGGCTTCACGACCAGCACCGAGGTCGGGAACGTCGCCTGGCCGACGTGCTCGAAGACGATGTCGGGGGCGTCGCCCAGGATCTCCTTCACGCGTTTCGCGAAGCCGCGGGAGACCTTGAATCGCTCCTTCTCCTCCTCGGGCGACTCGCCGCCCCTTCGCATCATGCCGGCGAACTCGTTGCGGTCGATGTAGTCGACGGCGCCGAGCTGCTTCACCAGCTCGCCCTTCTCCGCGGAGGAGACGACGCCGACCGCATTGGCGCCGGCTGCCTTGCACAGCTGCGTGGCGAAGACGCCGAGCCCGCCGGCGGCCCCCCAGATCAGGACGTTGTGCCCGGCCTGGATCTTGCACCGGTCTACCAGCATCCGGTAGGCGGTGAAGTAAGTGAGCCCGTAGGCCGACGACTCGACCCATGACAGGTTGGGCGGCTTGGGCAAGAGCTGCTGCGCCTGAACCTTGGTGAACTGGGCGAACGAGCCCCAGGTGGTCTCGTATCCCCAGATCTGCTGGCTCGGAGCGGCAAGCGGGTCGAGGCCGTGGACCTCGACGTCCTCATAGGAGGCCTGGTTGCAGTGGATTACCACCTCGTCGCCCGGCTTCCACTTCGTGACGCCGGGGCCGACCGACCAGACGACGCCCGAGGCATCGGAGCCGCCGATGTGGTGTCCCCACTCGGGGTGGTCCCCGTAGTTGAAGACGGAGACGGGCTTGCCCAGGGCGGCCCAGACGTTGTTGAAGTTCACTCCCGCCGCCATCACGCGCACGATCACCTCGAACGCGCCCGGCTCCGGAAGCTCGATCTCCTCCAGCTGGAACGCGTCCTTCGGTTCCCCCTCGCGCTCGGCGCGGATCACCCACGCCGCCATCGTCTGGGGCACCTCACCGGGCTCGACGTCGAGCTTGGAGACCTCGGATACGTCTACAGCCACGCTTCTCCTCTCGGGATCGGACAGGGACGGAAACCGCGGGCATCCTAACGACGCAGCGCCGCTGGGCCGCTGCAACGTCAGCTTTCCGTCGGAGCCGCCGACTACCTTCGAAGGTCCGATGGAGGCCTCTGAGAAGCCACAACTCCCCCTCGACGTGCCCGGCGGCGGCGACGGCGTCGTCAGGGCGCTCGACGACCGCCTGGTGATCGAGCGGCTGACGGTCGCGGACGAGCGCGCCGCGCGCGTCGTGCGCGAGCGCGCCGAGGCGGGTCAGGCGCGGACGGAGACCGTGACCAAGGCGATCGAGATCGGCGCCCGGGTCCTCGACAGCGAGGAGACGGCGGCGAACGTGGATTACGTGCGCGCCGAGCTCGAGCGGGGTGTGGGCAAGCTGAACCAGGAGCTCGCGGGGACGATCGAGGCCGGCAACGAGGAGCTCGCCGAGCGCATCGCGGCCGCCTTCGGCGCCGATCGCAGCGACTCCGTGCAGCGTCAGATCGTCGAGCTCATCGGCAAGGCGAACGAGGAGCAGCGGCTGGCGATCGCGCGCCTGTTCTCGGCCGAGGAGGGCGCAAACCCGCTCTCCGACTTCAAGGCGGCGATCGTTCGCGGGCTGAAGGAGCTCGATGCCAGGCGCGAGCGCGCGCGAGAGGCCGATCGCCAGCAGATCGAGGAGCTCAACCGCGAGCTCGTGGCACTCCGCGAGCGCTTCGGCGGCCGCGAGGAGCTCGCGGCCGAGCAGGCCCGCGGGACGGCCAAGGGCTTCAGCTTCGAGGAGCGCGTGCACGAGGCCATCGAGCGCATCGCCGGCAAGCGCGGCGACTGCGCGACCCATACGGGCGGCGAGCAGGCTGAGGGCGGCGGCCGCAAGGGCGACACGCTGGTGGAGCTCGATGCCGCCGAAGGGCCGTCGGCAGGCCGCATCGTCTTCGAGGCCAAGGATAAGAAGCTCTCCAAGAACCAGGCCTGGACCGAGCTCAACGAGGGCATGGCGGCCCGGGCCGCCGGCTACGCGGTGCTGGTCGTCGCCGGGGAGGATCGGGCCCCGGCCGGGCGCGAGCAGCTCCACGAGTACGAGGGCAACAAGCTCATCGTGGCCGTCGATCGCGACGAGCCCGAAGGCTTGGCGCTCGAGACGGCTTACCGCCTGGCCGCGGCGCGGGTACGGCTCGCCCGCGACACCGATCTGCAGGTGGATGCGCCGGCGGTCCGGGACGCGGCGGAGGAGGCGATCTCGATGCTCAAGCAGGCTCAGGCGATTCGCTCGACACTCACCGGGATCAAGACGAGCTCGGACAAGGCCCGAGCCAACCTGGACGCGATGGTCGCGGCCGTCGAGGCGAAGCTCCAGCGCATCGACTCGCTGATCGCCGAAGCAGAGAGCGACTGACACCCATTACGGCACCTGCCAGTCTCGGGGCTCGTGCATACCCGGTCCCATCAGGCACTCCGCTTCCGCCGAAGCAGACCCGGACTCACATCCGCGACCGGCAGCAAATCCACCTCTGCGGTGGATAATCGGCCGCTCGCTGTGGGGACGGGCTCGGCGAACCGCACACGCACCTCGGGGCAAAACCCTCACCAGAACTCGCCTGTTAGGGCAAGAGCAGCTGGTTCTGGGAGCTGGGCCGCTCGGGCCCGACCTTGATCGTCGCCGGCTTGATCTTCGAGGTGCCGACGGTCGCCTTGTAGGTGCCCTCGGGGAGGTTCATCTTTAGGTAGTCGGGCGAGCCCGGCTGAATCTGGACCGTCGACGCCTTCTTCGGGCCGTTCACGCTGAAGGTGATCGGCGAGCCGGAGAGGTTCGCGACCGTGAAGTTGACGACACCCGCACCGAACTTGTCGGGTGAGATCTGGACCTTCTGCGGGTTGACGCTCGCACTGACTTCCAGCTGGACGGGCGGACGCGGATCGTTGGGGTTGCTGCTGGCCCCGCAGCCCGCGACCGCGGTCGCGACGAGGCCCGCAACGACTGCGAGCACTGCCATGCGACCGCTCCGGGAGGCTCTCCGCCGACCCCTCGTAACCATCGATGCAACGTTAACCGAAGCCCCTGCTCGAAGCGCAAGTTCGGGGCCGCGGCACGGGACGCCTAAAACGGCGGATCGACGATCCCGGCCTCCACGGAGGCCTCGCCGACCTCCACCCGCGCGCCCGGCTCCGCCTCTCGCCTGACGATGGCGAGCGCAATCGGGCCATGCGCCGGTGACAGGACCGCCGTCCCGACGCGGCCGACCTCGCGGTCGCCGAGGCGGATCTCGTCCCCGTCGCCCACCGGGGCCTCGAGCCGCAGCCCACGCAGGTGGCGGTTCGGCTTGCCCCTGTAGTGGAGGCGCGCGACCGTCTCCTGGCCGATGTAGCAGCCCTTGGTAAAGCTCACGGCGCGGTCGTCGATCCCCGCCTCCTGCGGGATAGTAGCCGTAGTCATCTCACGCCCGAATCGCGGCCGCCCGGACTCGACGCGCAAGATCTCGGCAGCGTCCTCGCTGACTTCGACGGCGTCCGTTGATGCGAGCAGTTGCCGCGCCTGTTCTGCTTTGTCAGCGCGCACGATCAGGTCGATGCCCAGGTCGGTGGCGACGGCCCGGATCTCGACACCATCCCGCTCCTGCTCGCGCTGGGCGTGCTCGGGGGAGAGCGGCCCGGTCGCGGTCACCTCCGCCGCCGCCGGCCCGATCACCGAGAGCATCGCCCACGCCTCGCCGACGTCCTCGATCTCCACCTCGCGACCGATGCTGTACATCCGCAGGTGGCGTTCCACCGCTCCCAGGGCCTCGTGCTCGGTGTCGAGCCAAAGGTCGCCGGTCTCCAGCCGGAGCACGCGCATGTCCGCCTGCATGTGGCCCTTGCGGTCCAGCAACGCCGCGTAGCAGCCGGTCCCGGGCTCGAGCGCCTCGATCTCGTTGGTGAGCTGTCCCTGGAGGAAGTCCGCCGCGTCCGGTCCGCGCACGAGGAGCATCCCCCGCGATGAGCGGTGCAGCACCCCGGCCCCCTCCTTCATCGCTCGGTACTGGCCATCGATCTCAACCGCGACTTCCGTGCTCACCTGACCGATTGTAGGGAGCGGCCTTCCGCCGGCGAGTGATTTAGGCTAGGCTAAATCCGGATTTCGCTATGGCGCATACCAGGACATCCAGCAAGGCGAGCCTCGCCGAGCGCCAGAGCGCTCCGGCCACTGAGGCCGTCGAGGACTACGCCAAGGCGATCTACGGCCTGCAGCGCCAGGAGGAGGGGCCGATCACAACGTCCGCGCTCGCCGACCGGCTGGGAGTGGCTCCGTCTTCGGTGACCGCGATGCTCAAGCGCCTGGACGAGCTCGGGCTGGTGCGCTACGAGCCGTACCACGGCGTCACGCTGACGCCCGCGGGTGAGCGGGTCGCACTGGAGGTGATCCGTCACCACCGCCTGATCGAGGCGTTCCTGGCGGATGCCCTGGAGATGCCCTGGGACCGCGTCCACGATGAGGCCGAGGTCCTCGAGCACTACATCTCCGAGGACCTCGAGCGGCGCATCGCCGAGAAGCTCGGCAACCCCGAGCTGGACCCGCACGGCGACCCGATACCCACGCCCGAGCTCGCCATGGCGGTGGACCGCACCATGGCGCTCGGCGAGCTCGACGCGGGAGGCGTCGCGACCTTCGCGCGCGTCTCGGACTCCGATCCGACGATGCTGCGCTACCTGGCCGATCGCGGGATTGGTCCAGGCGTCGTGCTGCGAGTCACCGACGTGCAGCCGTTCGGTGGCCCCGTCTTCGTCGAGGTCGACGGGAAGGAGCATGCCCTGGGAGGGGAGCTGGCGGAGAAGATGCGAGTCGAGCCGGCGGACGGCGGGTGAGCCGCACGATGGAGACGACCGTCGAGGCTCCGCCCGGCGCCCCTGCCAACGGTGACGACATCGGAGTCGAGGACGTTCTCCCCGGCGAGGCCGCGGTCGCCCGCGCAGCCCGCGAGTCGCTCGAGGGGCGCGCGCGGGGAGTGGGGCGGATCTGGCCGTTCCTCGGCCCCGCCTTCATCGCCGCGGTCGCATACGTGGACCCCGGCAACTTCGCGACCAACATCGCCGGCGGGGCGAAGTACGGATACCTCCTGCTGTGGGTCGTCCTCGCCGCGAACCTGATCGCGATGCTCGTCCAGACCCAGTCCGCGAAGCTCGGCATCGCAACCGGGAAGAACCTGCCGGAGCTCTGTCGCGAGAACTTCTCGAAGCCCACCTCGCGTGGCCTGTGGGTGCAGGCGGAGATCGTGGCGATGTCCACCGACGTCGCCGAAGTCGTCGGCGCGGCGCTCGGCCTGAACCTGCTCTTCGGGATCCCGCTGTTCCCGGCCGCGCTCATCGCCGGCGTGGGCGCGTTCACGATCCTGGCGCTTCAACAGGCGGGCTTCCGCCGGCTCGAGGCCGCGATCTCGGGGCTCGTCGGGGTCATCGTGCTCGCGTTCGGGTTCGAGATCTTGGCCTCCAACCCTGACGGCGGTCAGGTGGCGAAGCACCTCGTGGTTCCGGGCTTCGGCGGCACGGAGAGCGTCCTGCTCGCCACCGGGATCATCGGGGCGACGGTCATGCCACACGTGGTCTACCTGCACTCCGCGCTCACTCAGCGCCGGATCGTGGGACGGAACGATTCCGAGCGCCGCCGCATCCTCGGCTTCGAGCGCATCGACGTGGTCATCGCCATGGCCCTTGCCGGGGTGGTGAACATCTCGATGATGGTCATGGCGGCTGCCCTCTTCCACGGGGGCGGGCTGACCGGCGTCGACAGCATCGAGGGCGCCTTCGACGGACTCCGTCAAACGGTCTCCGGCAACGCCGCAACCGTGTTCGGCATCGCCCTGCTCGCGTCCGGATTCGCATCGTCCTCGGTGGGCACCATGTCGGGGCAGGTCGTGATGCAGGGCTTCATCCAGCGCCGCATCCCGATCTTTCTCCGCCGCGCGATCACCCTGGCCCCGGCCTTGGTGGTGCTGGCCATCGGGCTCAACCCCACCGACGCGCTCGTCTTGAGCCAGGTGGTGCTCTCCTTCGGAATCCCGTTCGCCCTGATCCCGCTGGTCCTCATCGCCCGGCGCCGCGATGTCATGGGAAGCCTGGCGAACCCGGGCTGGCTGACCGCGATCGCGTCGGTGCTGGGCGCGCTGATCATCGCGCTCAACCTGTTCCTGCTCCAGCAGGTCTTCTTCGGTTAGAGCAGCTAGGGATTAGGCTTCGGCCGGATGGAGCTCGCCAACTCGTTTCAGGAAGTCCTCGATTCGCTCCCGGACGACTGGACGGACCTGGAGCTCGACCTTCGCATCTTCGACGAGGAGCGCTACATCGACGCTGCGGTGCTGCTCACGCAGGTCAACGCGCAGCCGTACTCGAAGGCCGACTGGCACTTCCGGCTGCTGGTCGCCCACCGCTTCGGTCACGCGGCCGCCGCGGAGACGGTGAAGGGCACCCTCGCGCTCCTCGATCGGGAGGGGATCGAGGGCGAGATGGTCGTCCGCGACATTCACGAGGGGCGTGCCGAGATCGTGCAGATGTGGGGCCGGCCGGAGAGCGTGCGCCAGGACTTTCGCCGCCGCCGGAGCCTATGATCGACCGCGACCTCGACAGCGCCTGAGCCGTGGCGCGCATCTTCGCGGTCGCACCCGACCTGATGTTCGGAAGCCGGATCGACGCGACCCTCGGCGCAGCCGGGCACACCGTCGAGCTCGCGAGCCAGCTCGGGGAGGCGCCCGGCCTCGACGGCGTCGATCTCCTGGTCGTTGACCTCGACCACGAGCCGGCCGCCGCGGCGGTGGCCCTCGGAATCCCGGTGCTCGGGTTCTACGCGCACCTCAACACCGAGACCCGCGAGAGCGCTGAGGCGGCAGGGGTCGACCTGGTCGTCCCGCGCTCGCGAATGGCCCGGGAAATGCCGGAGCTGGTCGAGCGCCTGCTCGCTACTTGACCGCCGCGAAGGTCCCGCTCACCGGAGGTGGCTGGTCGACGATTCCGTGCCGGGCCTCCCACCGCGCCCAGCTCCGCAGCGCGGGCCAGTCGAACTTGCCGGGGTCTCGGAACGCGTTCGCGGATTCGAGCGCTCGCAGCTCGGCGGCCTGGTCTGCACGGTCGAGGCTCGGATCGGCGGCCAGCAGGTCGTCGAGCCCACGATTGGGATCGCTGGTCGCCAGGGAGTACCCGCGCGCGGTGGCGTCGACGACCTCGTGGACCAGTGTGGGCTCTTCGTTGAGGGTCTTGCTCGTCGTGACGAGGACGAGCTCGGGGTAGCGGGGAGCTCCGTAGTCGTCCACCCGGAAGATCCGGGTCGGCACGCCCTGCCGCTTGAGCGTCACGCCCTCGGCGTTCCAGAAGGCCGTGGCCGCGTCGACCCGCCCGGCGGCCAGCGATGCCACGGCGTTGAAGCCGATCGTGACCCGGTGGACCCTTTGCGGGTCGCCGCCGTCGGCGGACACGACCGAGTCGAGGACTGCGTCGTCGGAGGGCAGGCCCGTGACACCCGCCGTCCTGCCCTCGAGGTCACGGGGCCGTTTCACCGCGCTGGGGTCGCCGGCGATCACCGACGCCAGCGGGCGCTGAACGATCGGCATCACACCGACCAGGTCGAAGCCGCGCTCCCGCGCGATCGCGAGGTCGTGGATGTCCAGGATCGCGAACTGCGCCCTGCCGGCCTCCAGCAGCTTCGGGGCGTCGGTCGACGCGGATGGCTGCTGGACGCTCAGGTCGACGCCCGCGCGACGGTACAGGCCCTCCTGGAGGGCGGTGTAGATGCCCGTGTGGACGGCGTTCGGCTGGAAGTCGAGGACGAGCGTCGCTCTCTTGGGAGCGCCCGGTTCAGCACCGCCGCCGCACGCCACCAGCGAGGTGACGGCGAGGGCGGTCGCCAGCAGCGCAGCGACCCTCTTCATCGGCCGGCGGAGGATAGCCTTCGAGCCGATGGCAATGGGCGACGACGACGATCATCTCCTCGCCTATGTCGAGATCCCCAAGGGGAGTCGCAACAAGTACGAGTACGACGAGGGGCTCGGCGAGCTCGTCCTCGACCGCTTCCTCTCCTCGTCCACCGTCTACCCGACGGACTACGGCTACCTGATCGGGCACCGCGGTCGCGACGGGGATCCGCTCGACGCCATGGTCTGCGTCTCGGAGCCGACCTTCCCCGGGTGCGTGATCCGGGTGAAGCCGATCGCGCTGTTCAAGATGTGGGACGAGAAGGGGGAGGACGACAAGGTCGTCTGCGTCCCGCTCAACGACCCCGGGTGGAACCAGGCGGAGACGCTGGACGACATTCCCCAGCCGCTCCAGCGTGAGATCACGCATTTCTTCTCGATCTACAAGGAGCTGGAGGACAAGAATGTGGACGTGGAGGGGTGGCGGTCGCGCGAGGAGGCTCTCGAGGTGATCGCGGACGCCAGGCGCCTACAGGAGCAGGCCGACCTCGAAGCTGAGTAGACTGCCGCGCTTGTATTAGCCCGCTGCCGGCGCCGAGGCGCGGCGCGGTGGGGTCGGGACCACGAGAAACCCCACATCAACCAGGAGGTTCGAGAGTGCAGGATCGAGGACTAGCCGCCTACATCGCCGAGTTGCTAGGCACCCTGCTTCTTGTCTTCGGCATCTGCACGGTGGGGGTGCTCTACATCGCGACGAGCGCGAGCGCGCAGACCGGTTCTGACTTCGCGGTGGTGGGCCTGCTCTACGGATTCCTCCTCTTCGCGCTCATCATCACCTTCGGCGCGGCAAGTGGCGGGCACTTCAACCCAGTCATCACCCTCGCCGCCGCGATCCTCAGGCGGATCGACCCCGTTGACGCGGCCGTCTACATCCTCGCCCAGCTCTCCGGCGGTGTCCTCGGGGCCCTGCTCGTGAAGGGGCTCTTCCTCGACGAGGGGCGTGCCAGCCACTACGGGGCTGTGTCGGTCAGCCCGATCCTGGGTCACGAGTATCTGGGCGCGATCGTCGAAGGGCTTGGTGCGTTCATCTTGGTGCTGGCGGTTTGTGCGGTCGCGCTCAACCCACGCGCGCGTCGCGAATGGGCACCGCTCGCGATCGGCCTGGCGCTCGCCATCGACGGCTTCATCTTCGTCCCGCTCACGGGCGGTGCGATCAACCCGGCGCGGTGGTTCGGCCCCGCTCTGATCGGAAATTTCTACGGCGGCACCTGGCCGTATCTGGTCGGCCCGATCGTGGGGGCGATCCTGGCGGCCCTGGTCTACCGATTCGTGATCGCCGGCGGCCAGTACGCACTCGGTTCTGAGCCACCCACCGGCCCTGGCGAGGTGGTCGAGAACGTCGCCGACGACGTCGGCACGGCCGCGCGTTCCCGCCGCAGGTAGTCCCCGCCAGGCCACTGCTGTAGCGTGCGCGCCGTGCGGCGCGTCACCTTCTCGCGCAATTACACGCTGTCGCTCTCGCGCACGTGCCGCTGCTACTGCAAGTACTGCGCCTTCGCGACGCACCAAGCGCATCTCTACGGCCCCGAAGAGGTCGAGGAGCGACTCGACGCGGCGGTCCGTCGCAACGCGAAGGAGCTGCTGGTCCTCACCGGGGAGCGCCCCGAGGTCAA